>NZ_CM177086.1:4800000-6313111 GCF_058215535.1 Janthinobacterium sp. Bl 1
CGCGGCGCGCCACTTTGTCTTCGTAGGCCGGGCCGATGCCCTTGCCGGTGGTGCCGATCTTCGCATCGCCACGCTTGGCTTCACGGGCCAGGTCGATCGCGGTGTGGTAAGGCAGGATCACGGGCGCAGCGTCCGACACTTTCAGGCGCGAAGCGACTTCGACGCCGACAGCTTCGAGCTTGTCGATTTCGCGCAGCACGTCCGGCACGGAAACGACCACGCCGTTACCGATGTAGCAGGCGACGCCTGGACGCATGATGCCCGAAGGGATCAGTTGCAGCGCGGTTTTGACGCCGCCGATGACCAGCGTGTGGCCTGCATTGTGACCGCCCTGGAAGCGCACCACACCCTGGGCGTGATCGGTCAACCAATCGACGATCTTGCCTTTACCTTCATCGCCCCATTGGGTGCCGATGACAACGACGTTCTTTGCCATAATTTTCTTTGACATCACTTAACCTAAGTTTTTAAGAATCCAGCTACTACCATTATCGGCAAGTACCAGCACGCGATCGCACTCGAACTCGTCTTGTTCATTACTGTGACCCGGCATACTCTGGATCACGACCTCGCCCGCCTTGCGCAACTCGGCGATTTTTTCCTTCAATTCTGGCGCGCTGCCCCATGGGGCGCGGATCGAATGCTTCCGTTCCGCCGTTGGGAGCAGGCGCGCCAGTTCGCGCAAATCGAGCGAGAAGCCGGTCGCGGGACGTGCCCGGCCGAACGCTTCGCCGACGTGGTCATAACGGCCGCCGCGCGCAACCGCGTTCGGCAAGCCAGGTACATACAGCGCAAACATCGCGCCACTTTCATATTGGTAGCCGCGCAGGTCGGCCAGGTCGATCGCCACTTCGGCGCGGCCAAGGGCAGATCCTGCCAGCGCGGCCAGTTCGGCCAGCGCCTTCAACACGCCAGGCAACGGCGGCAGCACTTCGCGCGCACGCGCCAGCACGTCGATGTCGCCATACAGATTCGGCAAGGCCAGCAGCGCATCGCGCGTGACGGCATCGTAGGATGCGGTCAGGGCGCGCAGGCCCGGCGCATCTTTCGCGCGCAGCAAGGCGTACAGCGCAGCTTCGTCCCGCTCGGCGGCGGCGTCTTGCGCAATGATAGCGCGCAACAGGCCGACGTGCGACAAATCCAGGCGGACGCTATCGAAACCGGCCAGTGCCAGCGAAGCGAGCGCCAGTTCCTGGATCTCGGCATCGGCTTCCAGGCCGGCGTGGCCATAGATTTCGGCGCCGATCTGCAGCGGTTCGCGGGTGGCGTGCAGACCCGACGGACGGGTATGCAGCACGCTGCCGGCGTAGCACAGGCGGGTCACGGTGGCGCGGTTCAGCAGATGGGCGTCGATGCGCGCCACTTGCGTCGTCATGTCGGCGCGCAGGCCGAGCATGCGGCCCGACAGCTGGTCGACCAGTTTGAACGTGCGCAGGTCAGTATCCTTGCCAGCGCCGGTCATCAGCGATTCCAGATACTCGAGCAGCGGCGGCATCACCAGTTCATATCCGTACAGACGGAAATTATCCAGCATGAGGCGGCGCAGCTCTTCGATCTTGCGCGCTTCCGACGGCAGAACATCGGCAATATTTTCGGGCAAAAGCCAATTCGGCATGAGGGAGCGAGATACGGAAGAAAGTTGAAAAAATGCATCATGCGAGGCAGCGGCGGGCGCGCCAGGCAAGAGGCCGAACCTGATATTTTACGCGAAAACACGGGCCTTTAGGGATAAGTTGTCCGAAACGCTGCCGCACAACCCCAAAAACACCGCATTTTACGCCTTCCAGCAACAGCTAAGTAATCCTAAAAAAACGGGGCCGGCAGTGACGCCGGCCCCGCTGCTGCCACCCGGTCGTTGCGGCCGGTGGCAGTGTCGATGCTGCCTTACTTCTTGGACGGAGCGGCCGTGCCGTTACCCTTGAAGTACTTGAAGAATTCCGAACTCGGATCGACCACCATCACGTCGCCCTTGTCCTTGAACGTGGCGCGGTAGGCTTCCAGGCTGCGATAGAACTTGTAGAACTCCGGATTCTTGCCAAACGCTTCCGCGTAGATCTGCGATGCCTTGGCATCGCCCTCGCCGCGGATCTTCTCGGCTTCGCGGTACGCTTCTGCCAGGATCACCGTGCGCTGCTTGTCGGCGTCGGCGCGGATTTTCTCGGAGTCGGCCGAACCGGTCGAACGCAGCTCATTGGCCACGCGCACGCGCTCGGACTTCATGCGCTCGTACACGGAGTTGTTGATCTGCTCGACGTAGTCGACGCGCTTCAGGCGCACGTCGACGATTTCCACGCCGATGGCCTTCGCTTCAGCCGAGACCTTCGCCAGGATCGCTTCCATCACCTTGCCGCGCTGGCCCGAGATCACTTCGCGCACGGTGCGCTTGGTGATTTCATCGTTCAGCGCCGCCTTGACGATTTGCGACATGCGGTTGCGGGCCGGTTTTTCATCGCCACCGAAGCTGCGGAAATACAGGCGCGGATCGGCGATGCGCCATTTCACGTAGGCGTCGACGAGGATGTTCTTCTTCTCGGCCGTGATGAAGCGTTCCGGTTCCGGCGTATCCAGGGTCAGGATGCGCTTGTCCAGGTACAGCACGTTCTGGAACGGCGGCGGCAGCTTGAAGTACAGGCCCGGCGTGCTGATGACTTCCTTGACTTCGCCGAGGGCGAAGACGACCGCATACTTACGCTGGTCGACCACGAACACGGTCGAGGACAAGAGCATGATCGCGATAAAGCCCGCGATCAGGGCGGCTACGATACGGTTCATTAGCGGCTCTCCCGTTCACGCGAAGAGCGGCTGTCGCGGCGCTGATTGACTTCTACTGTCGGCATGGCTTCCTGTGGCAAAACGGTGTTGGCTGCGGGTGTCGCGGCAGCACGGGCGGCGGCAGCGGCAGCGTCGGTGGCAGCCGTCTGGGCGATCAGCTTGTCGAGCGGCAGGTACAGCAGATTGCTGCCCGTCTTCGCGTCGACCATGACCTTGCTGGCACTGCTGAACACTTGCTGCATCGTTTCGAGGTACATGCGGTCGCGCGTGACAACCGGCGCCTTCTGGTACTCGACCAGCACCTGCTTGAAGCGCGAAGCATTGCCTGCCGCGTTCTCGGTCACCATCGCGCTGTACGCTGCGGCTTCCTCCATCAGGCGGAAAGCGGCACCGCGGGCTTTTGGAATGACGTCGTTGGCGTAAGCCTGGCCTTCATTCTTCTGGCGTTCGCGGTCCTGGCCTGCCTTGACGGCATCGTCGAAAGCGGCTTGCACCTGCTCCGGCGGCTGCACGGCCTGCATCGTCACGTTGGTGATGACGGCGCCGACCTTGTAGCGGTCGAGAATCTGCTGCATCAGCTGCTGCGTATCGTACGCCACCTTTTCGCGGCCCTCGTACAGCACGAAGTCCATCTTGCTGCGGCCGACCACTTCGCGGATCGCCGTTTCGGCGACCTGGCGCAGGGTGTCTTCCTGGTCGCGCGTGTTGAACAGCCACGCCACGGGATCTTTCAGGGTGTACTGCACCGCGAACTGGATGTCGATGATGTTTTCATCGTCCGTCAGCATCAGCGATTCGCTGGCCTGCTTGTTGCGCAGCGACTGGCGGTAACCCACTTCCACCGTGCGCACTTGCGACACGTTGACGGTTTCGTCGGTCTGGAACGGGTACGGCCAGCGCCAGTTGAAACCGGCCGGCGTGGTGTGGCTGTACTTGCCGAACGTGAGCACGACGCCGTTCTGGCCCTCTTGCACGATGAACGCGCCGCTGGCGAGCCAGATGAAGACGGCGATCACGCCGACCACGCCGGCGGTGATGCCGGCGCCCTTCATGTCGGGACGCGGACCACCGCCACCGCCGTTGTTATTGCCGCCGTTGTCGGGACGGTTCTTCTGTCCGAAAAAGGCGTTCAGGCGCTGATTGAAATCGCGCCACAACTGATCGAGGTCCGGCGGACCTTCGCCGGGCTTTTTGCCTTCTTGGGCTTTCTTGCCGTCGTCCTTGCGATTGCCCCAGCGGGGATCGTTCAGGGACAACTTCAAGCCTGTTTTTTTGAGTAGGGAGACAAGCATAACTATCGTGTTCCGACTTGGGAGTGGGTGGAAATCCTATCGTCCTCGCCAGGCTCTTCGTCCTGGTCCGGGGCGGCGCCATCGTGCTGGTCGTACTGACCGTCAAACTGATCTTCCTGCGGTGCTTCGTCGTTCTGATACAGGTGGGCCGAACCGGGCGCCTTCCTGGCCATCTCGACGATCGCATCGCGCAGCAGGTCGAGCCCGCTGCCCTTCTGCGCACTGACGAACACGCGACTGATCGTAGCATATTCGTCGCGCTCCACCGAGGGCTCCAGCCCGGCCGCATCGATCTTGTTCCACACGAGGATTTGCGGAATATGATCGGCACCTATCTCTTTCAAGACCAGGTTGACCTGCTCGATCTGCTCCATGCGCACCGGCGACGCGGCGTCGACGACGTGCAGCAGCAAATCGGCATGGATGGTTTCTTCGAGCGTGGCGCGGAATGCCGCCACCAGCTGATGCGGCAATTCGCGCACGAAGCCGACCGTGTCGGAGATCACCACGTTGCCCACTTCCTGCCCCAGGTAAACCCGGCGCGAGGTGGTGTCGAGGGTGGCGAACAACTGGTCGGCGACGTACACGCCGGCCTTGGTCACGGCATTGAACAGGGTCGACTTGCCGGCATTGGTATAGCCGACCAGGGACACCGAGAATGTGTGATTGCGGCCGCGCGCACGGCGCTGCGTTTCGCGCTGCTTGTGCAGCTTTTCCAGACGCGCGCGCAAGGCCTTGACGCGCTCGCCGATCAGCCGGCGGTCGGTCTCGAGCTGCGTCTCGCCGGGACCGCGCAAGCCGATACCACCCTTTTGCCGCTCAAGGTGGGTCCAACCGCGGATCAGGCGCGTGGCCAGATGCTGCAGCTGGGCCAGCTCGACTTGCAGCTTGCCCTCGTGGCTCTTGGCGCGCTGCGCGAAGATGTCGAGGATCAGGCTGGTACGGTCGAGCACGCGCACATTCAGGCGCTTTTCCAGATTGCGCTGCTGGGCAGGCGAGAGGGCATGGTTGAAGATGACGATTTCCAGGCCATCGTTGACGACGACGTCGCCAATTTCATCGGCCTTGCCGCTGCCGACGAAATACGCGGAATCGGGACTGGAACGCTTGGCCGTGATGGTGGAAATCGGGTCCGCGCCAGCCGAGCGCGACAACAGCATGAGTTCCTCCATGCTGGCGGCGAAGTCGCTGTGACCGAAGTCAACTCCGACTAGTGCCGCGCGCATGATGGCATCTGATAAGTTGCGGCGGACGCCGACGCCGATGCAAACGCATCAGCGCCGCTGGCGCGGACGGGGGCGATGGACGGTGAAAGGCGCTGGGCCGTCAAGCTCAACGCTTTACTCCGCTTCAGATTCAATATTGAGATTGACGGCACGGGCCGGCACCACTGTCGAGATGGCATGCTTGTACACCATCTGTGTCACCGTATTGCGCAGCAATACGACATATTGATCGAACGATTCGATATGGCCCTGCAATTTAATGCCATTGACCAGATAGATCGAGACAGGAACATGCTCTTTGCGTAATGCATTGAGGAATGGGTCTTGTAACAGTTGCCCTTTGTTGCTCATAACAGCTCCGTTGTTTATGTTGTTGTGTAAGAATTGGAGGCGACTCGCTTGATTTCAAGTGCTCTCACACCTTTCAAAGAAAGAAAGATGCGTCATAGCTACTGTAACCTGTTTTCGCGATCGCTGTCGCGCATGGCGCATTAACACTTTATTATTTTCGTGCAAACAGCCATTAAATGACTGTTGGCGCCGCATTATCTCCGCGGCGCCTTAATATGCACTTAATTCAGCATTTAAAACATTACTTGCTTGGCGTGCGTGCAAACGGGTTTTTACCCGTACGCAATTCGATGCGCAGCGGCGTGCCGACCAGGGCAAACGTATCGCGGAAATGTTTTTCCAGATAACGTTTGTACGGGTCGCCGACGGCGTCGAGCGCATTGCCGTGAATAACGATCACAGGCGGGTTCATGCCGCCCTGGTGCGCATAGCGCAGCTTCGGACGGATCGAACCCTTGCGGCGCGGTTCCTGCTTCTCCACGGCCTCGATCAGGGCGCGCGTCAGCTTCGGCGTCGACAGGTCGCACATGGCGGCCGCATACGCGGCGTTGAGCGACTTCATCAATGGACCGATATTGGTGCCCTTCAGCGCCGAAATGAAATGCATCTGCGCGAACGACAGGAAATCGAGCTTGCGGTCGATGTCGATCTTGATCTCGTCGCGCTGATGCGATTGCAAGCCATCCCATTTATTCACGGCCACGACCAGCGCGCGGCCCGATTCCAGGATGAAGCCGGCGATATGCGCGTCTTGCTCGGAAATATCCTGCTGCGCGTCGAGCATCAGCACGACCACATTGGCTTCGGAAATCGACTGCAGCGTTTTCACGACAGAGAATTTCTCGATCGCTTCAAACACCTTGCCGCGGCGGCGGATACCGGCCGTGTCGATCAAGGTGTATTGCTGGCCATCGCGCTCGAACGGGATTTCAATCGAATCGCGCGTCGTGCCCGGCATGTCGAAGGCGATCACGCGCTCTTCGCCCAGCAAGGTATTGATCAAGGTCGACTTGCCCACGTTCGGACGGCCGACGAGGGCGATCTTGATGCCGCGGTCGGTCTTTTCCAGCTCTTCAGGCTCATCCGGACGCTGCGCGAACGCCAGGTCCAGCATCACTTCGACGAGGTCGTTGACGCCATCGCCGTGCGCCGACGAGATCGCGTACGGATCGCCCATGCCCAATTCATAGAATTCGGACACGACGGCCGTGTAGCGCATGCCTTCGCTTTTGTTGACCACCAGCAAGACCGGGCGACCGCTCTTGCGCAGGAAGTCGACGATGGTCTTGTCATGCGGGGTCAGGCCCTGACGGCCGTCCACGATGAATACCACCACGTCGGCCTCGGCCACGGCCTGCTTGGTCTGCAGTGCCATCTGGTGCATGATGCCTTCCTTGGCGACGGGTTCGAAACCACCCGTATCGATGACCAGGAAGGGACGTTCGCCGACACGGCCTTCGCCATAGTGACGATCGCGCGTCAACCCAGGCAAATCCGCCACCAGCGCATCGCGCGAGCGGGTCAGACGATTGAATAAAGTCGATTTCCCAACATTGGGTCGACCTACTAGTGCAATTACCGGCTTCATTGTATTACTCGACCGCGAGAGCGGTCACTGTCCCTGATTGGGTTTGAAAAATCAAATTCGAACCGGCAACAACGGGAGCCGAAACAATCGGGCTACCGTCGGTGCTGACACGACCTATTAATGCACCATCTTCCCGTGACAGGAAGTGGATATAACCTTGATAATCGCCGACGGCGACGCTGCGGCCGTAGGAGGCCGGTGTCGACAGGCGGCGGCGCGCCAGCGCCTCGTTCTTCCAGGCGCTCTGGCCGCCTTCGCGGCTGAATGCCAAGACGCCGCCCTGATCATCGGCAACAAACACGAAACGCTGGTCGACGGCCACGCCCACGTCGGACGAGATCGGCTTGGTCCAGCGCGGCACGCCCGTGGCGGCGTCGAAACAGCCCGCCTTGCCCTGGTAGGTGACGGCGCACACTTCGCCTTCGAACACCACCGGCGCGCCGGCGATGTCGGAGACGCGTTCAAGTTCGGTAGCGCCGCGCGGTTCGCTGACGACGATCTCCCAGCGTACCACACCGGTGGCCGCCGTCAGTGCCAGCAGCTTGCCGCCAGGCTGGGCCACGTAGATATTGGCGCCGCCCAGCACCATGCCCGGCGCATTGCGCAGGGTCAATGCCGGCGTGGCGCGCTGCACCGTCCACTTGCGCTCGCCCGTCTTGGCGTCGAAGCCGACGATGCGGTTGTCCACGCTGCGTACCACGACCACGCCTTGCCCCACGACGGGCGCCGTCAATACTTCGCTGGACGCCTGCGCCTTCCACAGCTGCTTGCCATCGGCGTCAAACGCCAGTACGGCACCCTTGGCGGCGCCGACGGCCACGACCGTGCCATCGCTGCCGGCGCTCGATGTGATATCGCTGCCGGCCTTGACGCGCCACGTTTCACGGCCGCTGGCCGCATCGAGGCGCGCCAGCGCGCCATCGGCGTTGACCACGTACAGGCTGCTGCCGGCCAGCGCAGGCGTGAATGCATAGACGCCAGCCTTGCCGATCGAATACTTCCAGGCGTCGCGCACGGCGATGCTCGATTTTAACTCGACCAGCTTGGCCGGCTCGGTTTTCGGATCTTTCGAGGCGAACGGGTTCCAGGACGAGCAACCGGCCATCAGGGCCAACAGACTTGCAGCTACCAGCTTTTCAGTGACACGCATAAGTGTTATCCAACCTTTTTCTTGTACTTGTAAGGGCAAGGCAGGCGGCGCACAACGCCACCCGGCCCCGCCATCAGTGTTCCTGTCAGGCGGCGGCCTTGTCAGCCTTGGCCTTGTCTTCCGGTACCGTACCGCCGATTGCTTCCAGTTTGACCTGGATCAGCTGACGGCCTGGATTGTTCTTGTCCGTCGCGGCCAGAGCGGCCAGGTATGCCGTGCGGGCATCGGCCAGCTTGTTTTGCGCCACCAGGATGTCGCCCTTGCGGTCGGCCACGGCGCCGGCAAATTGCGCCACGGAAGCCGTTGCCAGCACTTTCAGCGCTTCATCGTAGGCTTTTTCGTCCAGCAGGACACCGGCCAGGCGCAGCTTGGCGATGGCCTTGTACTCTTCCGTGCCATGCTCGGCCACCCATTGCAGCTGGGTCTTGGCCGTTTTCAGGTCGTTCGCGTCGAACGCCACCTTGGCCGCGGCCAGGGCGCTCATCTGCGCATACGCCGTGCCGCTGAAACGCGACTGCATGTCGCCGGCCGCGCGCATCACCTTGGCCGTGTCCTTGGCGGCGATGGCGTTTTGCAGTTCGTCGTACAGCTGGCCCGCTTGCGCAGCCTGCGTGCGCTGGTAGTACTGCCAGCCAGCCCAGCCGCTGTAGCCTGCCAGCGCCACGATCAGGACCCAGGAGGTCAGATTGCCATTGCGCTGCCACCAGGCCTTGAGGGTTGCCAGTTGTTCTTGTTCTTCGTGATCGTATGCCATGGGTCGTCAGTTTTAATGAGTAGTTGATCGAGGGTAGAACGGTCTTGCTGCAAATCAGTGGTGGTGATGCACGTGGCCGCCAGGACCGTGGTCATGGCCGCAATCGTGGTCGCCGATGATCTGGTCCACCACGTAATCGACGACATCGTCGAACGGCACCGTGTTCTGCTGTGCGCCCGCATCGGCTTCGCGCATGGCTTTCACCGTCGCGACATGGTTGGCGATTTCATCGTCGCCCATGATCACGGCAAATGCCGCGCCGCTGGCGTCCGCCTTTTTCATTTGCGTTTTGAAGCTGCCGCCACCGTTGCTCGCTGCGCAATGTAGCACAACGTCCAGGCCCGCATCGCGAATCCGCTCGGCCAGCACGAACGCTTGCAAGCCTGCCTGCTCGCCCTGGTGCACCAGGTAGACGTCGCATTGGGCTGGCTGTTCCGGCTCAGCCGCATCTTTCATCAGCAGTACCAGGCGTTCGACGCCCATGCCGAAGCCGACGGCGGGCGTCGATTTGCCGCCGAACATTTCCACCATGCCGTCATAGCGGCCGCCGGCGCAGACCGTGCCTTGCGCGCCCAGCTTGTCGCTGACCCACTCGAACACCGTGCGGTTGTAGTAATCGAGGCCGCGCACCAGGCGTGGATTGATGATGAAGGGAATATTGTTATGGTTCAGAATCTTCTGCACGCCGTGGAAATGGGCCAGCGATTCCTCGCCCAGGTACTCGAGCAGCTTCGGCGCGCCATTGACCAGATCCTGCATGGCAGGATTCTTGGTATCCAAAATGCGCAGCGGATTGCTGTGCAGGCGGCGCTTGGCTTCTTCGTCGAGCAGCTCGCTGTGGCTTTCCAGGTAGGCGATCAGGTCGGCGCGGTGGCGCAGGCGCTCGGCCGCGTCGCCAATCGAGTTCAGTTCCAGGCGGATGCCTTCCAGGCCCAGGTCATCCCACAGGCGGCGGGTCATCATGATCAGCTCGGCGTCGATGTCCGGGCCCGTGAAGCCGATGGCTTCCGCGCCGAACTGGTGGAACTGGCGGTAGCGGCCCTTTTGCGGACGCTCGTGGCGGAACATCTGGCCCTTGTACCACAGGCGCTTCGGGCCTTCGTACACGAGGTTGTGCTCGACGACGGCGCGCACTACGCCAGCCGTGCCTTCAGGACGCAGGGTCAGGTTGTCGCCGTTCATCGAATCGGTGAACGAATACATTTCCTTTTCCACGATATCGGTCACGGCGCCGATGGCGCGCGCGAACAGCTTCGTTTCTTCCACGATCGGCGTGCGGATCTGCTGGAAGCCATAGCTTTGCAGCACGGATTGCGCCGTGTTTTCAAACAATTCCCACAGCGGGGCGTCGGCTGGCAAGATATCGTTCATGCCTTTGACGGCGGTGATTTTGTCGAGCTTTTTATTTTCGGACATAGTGTTCTTCTTTGCTTTAACTTGATTGTCGGATGACGCGCACAGCGCTAATCCGACCTACGCCGTTGCCGTGGCGGCGGCGCCGTAATGGCTTTTAACATAATTGAGGACGATGTCCTGGAATTCCTCGACGATGCGTTCGCCGCGCAGGGTGACGACCTTTTCGCCGTCGACGAACACGGGCGCGGCCGGCGACTCGCCCGTGCCGGGCAGGCTGATACCGATGTTCGCATGCTTCGATTCGCCGGGACCGTTGACGATGCAGCCCATGACGGCCACGTTCATCGCTTCCACGCCCGGATACGATTTCTTCCACTCCGGCATCTGCTCGCGCAGATACGTCTGGATGTTGTCGGCCAGTTCCTGGAAGGTGGTCGACGTCGTGCGGCCGCAACCTGGGCAAGCGATGACCATGGGAGCGAACTTGCGCAAGCCCATGGTTTGCAGGATTTCCTGGCCGACGATGACTTCGCGCGTGCGGTCGCCGCCCGGTTCGGGCGTGAGCGAAATGCGGATGGTGTCGCCGATGCCTTCCTGCAGCAGCACGGCCAGGGCCGCCGTCGAAGCGACGATGCCCTTGCTGCCCATGCCCGCTTCCGTCAGGCCCAGATGCAGCGGATAGTCGCAGCGCTGCGCCAGTTCGCGGTACACGGCGATCAGGTCCTGCACGCCCGACACCTTGCACGACAGGATGATCTTGTCGCGACCCAGGCCCAGCTCTTCGGCGCGCACGGCGTTTTCAATCGCCGACGTCACCAGCGCTTCATACATGACGGCTTGCGCCGGCCATGGTTCGGCACGGCCCGCGTTTTCATCCATGATGCGCGCCAGCAAGGCTTGATCGAGGCTGCCCCAGTTCACGCCGATGCGCACCGGCTTGTCGTAGCGGCAAGCCGCTTCGATCATCTGCGCAAATTGCGTGTCGCGCTTGGCGCCCTTGCCCACGTTGCCCGGATTGATGCGGTACTTCGACAGCGCGCGCGCGCAATCAGGGTAATCGTTGAGCAGGGTATGGCCGTTATAGTGGAAATCGCCGACCAGCGGCACGTCGATGTCCATCTTGTCGAGCTGCTCGCGGATGTAGGGCACGGCCGCGGCCGCTTCCGGACGGTCCACGGTCAGGCGCACCAGTTCCGAACCGGCACGCGCCAGTTCCTTGATCTGGATCGCCGTGCCGATGGCGTCGGCCGTATCCGTGTTCGTCATCGACTGCACCACCACGGGGGCGTCGCCGCCCACCCAGATCTGGCGCTGGCCGTGCGCGATCAGCACCTTGCGGCTGTCGCGCCGGCCGGATGGACCGGAGCCGATCGCTGTTTTCGAGGTAGCCATAATATTATCTTCTGAGTTTGCTTGAACGGTTACTGCAATTATTTGATGCTGACGCGCGAGATCGTGCCACCGGCAACGGTCGGCAGCTCCAGCTTGGCGCCGCGCAAGGTTGCCTGCACCACGCCAGGTTTGCCCACCACCAGGGTGGCCGGGCCCGTGATATCGAACGTTTCCGTGCTGCCCGCCTTGACCATGCGCGAAATCAGCGGCGTGCTGCCTGGGCGGCGGATTTCCACCCAGGAATCCTGCTCCACCTTCAGCACGAGCGCATTCGCGCCCACGGCAGGGGCAGCCACGGGCGGCGTGACGGCAGCCGTCGCGGCTGTCGCAGGGGCTGGCGCAGCAGCCGGCGGCACGGCGGCGGCCGGCGCCGAAGCGATGGCGGCAGCCGGAGCGCCCGTCTGCGTATCGTTGCCTGGCGGCGGCGGCACGGAAATCAGAGGCACGGACGGCGACTGCACGGGCGTCAAGTCCTGGCCCGGCTTGACCAGGGTCGTTTCCACGGGACCCACTTCCGCATGCGATGTTTCTTTCCCCGCCTGCGAGGACAGCAGGCTGGCCGGCACATAACCGAGTTTATACGCGCCAAAGGCGGCCGCCACGACGACGGCCACGGCACCGGCGATCCAGAGGGGAGTCTGGTTCGACGAGCGCTGCGTCATCGAGGGGAAGCGCGATTCGGAAAACGTGGCGGAAATTTCGCGCCGCACGGGCGCGGCCGGGTCTTGCGCCGGCGCCGGGTGGACTTCGATCATGGCCACCAGCGGCGCCGCGTCGAGACGCACCACCTTGGCGTAGGCGCGCACGAAACCGCGCACCACGGCCACATTCGGCAAAGCCGCCATGTCGCCCTCTTCCAGCGCGATCACCTGGCGCGGCGCCAGCTTGAGCTGGTCGGCCACCTGCTCCACCGGCCAGCCCAGCGCTTCGCGCTGCGCCTTCAACTGCGCGCCTGCCAACGCCAGATTGCCCTGGGGCTGCTGCTGAGGCGTTTCTGCCCACTCTGAATTCATTGGTATCCCTGTCTCACTCATCAAACGCCCCATTTTGATAAGCAGCATATTCGGGGGAGCCGGAATGGTGGTTGCGCAAATGCGCCCCCAGGCCAGCTTCCGCACCCGCATCCCCGAGCTTATGCTGCACCTTGATCCCGAGCCACAGCACATCGGCCGTCTGGCTCTCCATTGTTGCTATCTTACCGAGCCGCTGCAAATAATAAGCCGCCTGCCGGTAGTCTTGCTGTTGGTAATACACGCGCACCAGGCCGGCGTTCGTCACTGCCACGTCCGGTGCGATGCGTACGGCGCGCATCCAATACGCGCCCGCACGCGGGTAATCGTTCAGGGCCAAGCTGCAAGCGCCCCCATTGTTGAGCGCCTTTTCCGGCGATACATACGCCGCGTCCGCCAATGCCGCATCGAAATACGCCAGCGATTGCGCGGCGCGTCCCGTCTGGCACAAAAACAGGCCGTAATTATTGCTCAACTCAGGATTGTGGGGCGCAAGGCGCAAAGCGTAAAGGAAATCTTTCTCGGCAGACGCAGTTTGCCGCTGGGCCGCGAGGATCAGGGCGCGCACGCCATACGCTTGCGCATCGTTCGGCGCCAGCTGCACGGCTTGCTGCGCTTCGGCCAGGGCCACGTCGAGCTGGCCTTGCGCATAGTACGCGCTGGCCAGCTGCAAGCGCAGCGCGGCACGCTCCGGCGCACCTGCCTGCACGTCCTTGGCGACAGTCTGCGGCGTGGAAGAGGCACAGCCGACCAGCAGCACGGCCAGGCAAACAGCGGCCACAGCGAGCGAGCGTTGGTAAGCCATGCCTTCCCTCATCAGGAGCGGATCTCCACGATCTTGCCGAAATTGGCACCAAATTTCTGTTGATACTCAGTCATCTTTTCCATCCGTTCCTGCACCCGGGTGCGGTCCTTGACTTCACCGGCCAGCTGGCCGCAGGCCGCATCGATATCGTCGCCGCGTGTCTTGCGCACGGTGGTGATGATGCCGCCGTCCATCAGCACCTGGGCGAAGGCCTTGATGCGCGGGTTTTTCGAGCGGAACAGGCCCGACTCGGGGAAAGGGTTGAACGGAATCAGGTTGAATTTGCAGTTCACGCCGAACTCGCGGTCTTGCACCAGCGCCAGCAGTTCGCGCGCGTGCTCGTCGCTGTCGTTGACGCCGTCCAGCATGCAGTATTCAAACGTGATGAAATCGCGCGGGGCGAATTCCAGGTAGCGCTTGCAGGCCGCCATCAATTCCTTCAGCGGGTATTTCTTGTTCAATGGGATCAAACCGTCGCGCAAGGCATCGTTCGAGGCGTGCAGCGAGACGGCCAGGGCCACCGGCACTTCCTGCGACAGCTTGTCCATCATCGGCACGACGCCCGACGTCGACAGGGTCACACGGCGGCGCGACAGGCCGTAGGCGTTGTCGTCGAGCATCAATTTCAGGGCCGTGACGGTCGGTTCAAAGTTCAGCAGGGGCTCGCCCATGCCCATCATGACCACGTTGGTGATCTGGCGCTCGCCTTTCGGGCCCGGTTCGATGCCCTTGGTGCGGCGCAATTCGAATTCCGCCATCCACAGCTGGCCGATGATTTCGCCGACACTGAGGTTGCGGTTGAAGCCTTGCTTGCCCGTCGAGCAGAAACGGCAGTTCACGGCGCAGCCGGCCTGGGTCGAGATGCACAGGGTGCCGCGGTTTTCTTCCGGGATGAACACGGTTTCCACGGCATTGCCATTGCCCACGTCGACCAGCCACTTGCGCGTGCCATCCGTCGACGTGTGGTCGCTGATGATGGCCGGGGCGCGCACTTCGGCGCGCGTGGCCAGCTTGTCGCGCAGCGACTTGGCCAGATCCGTCATGGCGTCGAAATCGGAGGCGCCGAACTGGTGTATCCAACGTTGTAATTGTTTCGCACGAAACGGTTTCTCTCCCAACTCGGCGCAGTAAGCGATGAGTTGCGCGGGATCGAGGTCCAGCAAGTTGGTGAGGGTCGTCGTATTCATGATCTTGTCTATTCTAAAAATCCGTCCCCGCGCGCATCCGGAGCGAAAACTCCACAGCGCAGCGGGAACAGGGGGTGATAAGTTATTTCACAGATAACGCCAGGAAATAACGTTATCTAAGGCAATTAAGCCTTCAGTTCTGGGAAGAAGTAAGCGATTTCCACTTTAGCAGCTTCGACAGCGTCGGAACCGTGTACGGCGTTAGCGTCGATCGAATCGGCGAAATCGGCGCGGATCGTGCCTTTTTCTGCTTTCTTCGGATCGGTCGCGCCCATCAGGTCACGGTGGGCCAGAACGGCGTTTTCGCCTTCCAGGGCTTGAATCATGACTGGACCGGAAACCATGAAGTCGACCAGATCCTTGAAGAAGCCGCGTTCTTTGTGCGCTGCGTAGAAGCCTTCAGCTTGTTCGCGCGACAGTTGGGTCATGCGTGCTGCAACGATTTTCAGGCCAGCGTTTTCAAAACGCGAGTAGATTTGACCGATTACGTTTTTTGCAACTGCGTCTGGTTTGATGATCGACAGGGTGCGTTCGATTGCCATGTGTGAAAACTCCAATAAAAAGTAAGGTTTAAAACGGTAAATTGAGAACTCAATCAACCTTTGATTTTACCATACTCCACCCCATATCACCCAGACAGGCAGGGGCATCTTGCCGCCCTGTCCCTGTTTAATGAAATCTTAAGCTGCTTTTTTGGCAAATTCCGGCCCTCATGCTATCCTTGAGTAAAGCAGTAATTTGAATTGACAACACGGAGGCACTATGAATCAGAACATGCAACGCACCTTTGACCTGTCGGGGGGCATGCAGCAAGTCCGCCATCAGGTCTTGCGCAACACTTACTGGCTGCTGGCGCTGTCCATGATCCCGACCGTGCTGGGCGCCTTCATCGGCGTGCAAATGCATTTGCCGATGCTGACCGGCGGCATGGGCTTCATCATCTTCATGGCCGTCGCATTCGGCTTCATGTACGCGATTGAAAAGACCAAGAACTCGGGCCTCGGCGTCGCCGTCCTGCTGGGCTTTACCTTCTTCATGGGCCTGATGCTCACGCCACTGTTGACGCGCACGCTCGGCTACTCGAACGGCGGCATGCTGATCATGACGGCATTCGGCGGTACGGCCACCATCCTGGCCGTGATGGCGACGATCGCCACGGTCTCGAAGCGCGACTTCTCGGCCATGGGCAAATGGCTGTTCGCGGGCGTGATCGTGCTGATCCTGGCATCGGTGGCGAATATTTTCCTGGGCCTGTCGGCACTGTCGATCGTGATCTCCATGGTTGCCATCGCCATCTTCTCGGCCTACATCCTGTATGACGTGCAGCAAATCATCAACGGCGGCGAGACCAACTACATCTCGGCCACCCTGCGCATCTACCTGGACGTGTACAACATCTTCACCAGCCTGTTGTCTTTGCTGGGCTTCGCCGGCGGCAGCCGCGACTAAGCGCTAGCGCAAAAACGCCCAGGGCGGCGTTGCAGTGCCTCGCCGTACTAGTCGTACTGTCTTCGGCACCGCGCCTTGCCCTGAACGTTTTATGCTCTGCGCTTATGCGCATGAGCAGGATAAAAAAAGCCGACCCTCGGGTCGGCTTTTTTACGTCTCACACATTTACTTGATTCTCTCCGCCACCTCGAGCAGGCAGGCGCGGGCGCGGTCCAGGGTCGGGTTGTCGCGCTGGGCCGCGTAGACGGCGTAGGCGGAATGCGAGAATTCGGGCGCGTCGCGCACGCGGTGCAGCAAGCCCGCATCGAGATAGGGTTGCGCGCTGCCGATGCGGAAGTAACTGGCACCGCCCGCTTCCAGCAGGTAGACGAGGGCCAACGGCCCCAGCGAGATCGACACGGGCGGGCTGCTCAGTTCCGGATACGCGGCCTGGTGGTTCGCGGCAAACGCCGGGCCCCAGTCCACGTACACGTATGTATCGACATGCATCTGCCCGTCCGCGCGCGTGGTCACCATCACGAGCTTTTCCTCGGCCAGCAATTCGCTGGCCAGGCCCGGACGCTGCGGCGGGTTGTACAGCACGGCCAGGTCGAGCGAGCCGTCGTGCACGGCGTCGAGCAGGCGCGCGGGGCTGTCGACTTCCGCGCGCAGGGCGATCTCGGGGCAATCGCGGCTCATGCGTATCAACCAGTCGCCCAGCAGCGGCTGCCACAAGCTCAGTTCGCAGCCGATGCTGACGGCGTCGTCGCGCCCCGGCGGCAAGGCCACCTGATGGCGCGCCCGTTCCCACACCTGCACCATGGTGGCCGCATGGCGCATGAAGCGCTCGCCGGCCGGCGTCAGGCGCGCGCCCGCCTTGTTGCGCACGAACAGCTGGCGCCCCAGCTGCTGCTCCAGGGTGCGGATGCGGGCGCTGACGGCCGTCTGTGTCACGTGCATGCGTTCGGCCGCCATGATGAAGCTGCCGCAGGACGCCACTTCGAGGAAGGTACGCGCTTGATTGATATCCATCAGCCCATGATATCAGCTGACACGCCCATAGCCGCCCAATACCCCCCGCTTCGACAGCACCCATTGCCACAGCTGCAGGTCGCGCGCGCGGAAGGCGCCCGCGCAAGACAGCAGATAGTAGGACCACATGCGGTGGAAGCGCCCGCCCAGCTGGGCGGCAAAGCGCGGCCACGCCTGCTCAAAATTCGCATGCCAGGCCATCAGGGTCTTGTCGTAGTCGGCGCCGAAGTTGTGCAAGTCTTCGGCTACGAACAGATCGTCCATGGCGTCGCCGATCTGGCCGATCGACGGCAAGTCGCCATTCGGGAAGATGTATTTGTCGATCCACGGGTCGCACGTGGAATGGCGCTTGTTTTTGCCTATCGTGTGCAGCAGGAACAGGCCGTCGTCTTCCAGGCAGCGGTGCGCCACTTCCATGAAGGTACGGTGATTCTTGTGGCCCACGTGCTCGAACATGCCGATGCTGACGATGCGGTCGAATTTTTCATCGGTGTCGCGGTAGTCCTGCAGGCGGATGTCCAGCTGTTCGCCGCCCGGCATGGCGCGCGCATACGCGGCCTGCTCTTGCGAAATCGTCACGCCCACGCACCGCACCTGGTATTTTTCCGCCGCATAGCGCATGAAACTGCCCCAGCCGCAGCCGATATCGAGCACGCGCATGCCCGGCTCCAGGCGCAGCTTGCGGCAGACCAGATCGAGCTTGGCCTCCTGCGCCTCGGCCAGGTTGGCCGCATCCTTCCAGTAGCCGCAGGTATAAGTCATGCGCGGGTCGAGCATGGCCGCATAGAAGGCGTTACCGAGGTCGTAGTGCTCCTTGCCCACCATCCAGGCGCGGCGTTCCGTCTGCAGATTGAACAGGCGCGCGGTCAGCGCGTGGAAGGCCAGGCGCATGGGGCGCACGTCGTCGCCCAACCTGGCGCGCAGCAAATGGCAAAAGAATTCGTCGAGCTGCTGCGCATCCCAGTCGCCGTCCATGTACGCTTCACCGAGGCCCAGGTTGCCGCTGGCGAAGGCGCGCTCGGGCACGCCCGGCTTGCGCAGCTGCATGTCCCAGGCGGCGCGGCCATTCAAATGGATGTCGGCCCTGGCCAGCAGCTCGGCCGCTTCGCGGGTCAGCCGCGTGTCGAGCCGAAGTTCAGTACGATCTGCTGGTGCTTGCTGTAACTGTGTCATGTGCTGCGTGTTCATGCCCTGCCGCCTCCAGATGTTGTTGGTACTGGCGCCGTGCCAGCCATCAAATTATCCGCCCGCCACCGCCCTCTGGATAATGAAACATCGTGGCCGTTCATATCAAAATAATTGCTTCAAAATGATTTGAATCACATATTTTATGGAAATATCTTATACAAGAAGCGCACCGTAGCATGAAAAAAGCCGCCCGTAAGGCGGCTGTTCGCGGCAAGTTCGCCCCGCCATCAAAAGTCGTGATTCGGCGGATACTTGCTGTAAAAATCGTTATCCCATTTGAAGTTGGTAAACGCCACCGTCATCGATACGTCGAGCGCTTCGACGAAATGCCAGCAGCCGACGGGCAAAAACAGGATCTCGCCTGGCGCCAGCACGCATTCGCGCACCTGTACGTCGGCCATCAGCGGATAGCGCCGCACGTCGATGTCGCGCCCGTCGACGGGCGTAAAACAGTGGCGCTGGTTGTACACGCGCGCCACCTCGCAGGCGGCCATGATGCGCAGCCGCTTGCGCCCTTTGACCTGCGCCATGAAGTTGTTCGTCAGGTCGTGGTGGAATGGCGTCACGGTGCCGGCCGGGCCGAACCACAGAAAACCCGTGGGGACGCCATCCTGCTTCAGGTATTCGGGCAGCTGGCCGATATCGTCCCACAGCTCGCGCAAGGCTTGCCGGTTCTGCGAATTGTTATTCGCCGTCATGTAGAAATCGTTGGTCGCGCCGCTGCCCTCGACCAGGCTCGCATACTCGCCAAACGCCATCTTGCGCTTGTGGGCCACGCTGTTCATTTCGTACTGATCGTCCGCCTCGCGGCCGAACTGCACTTCCACTTCGCGCTGCGCGTAATGCTCGCGGAAATAGACGGGGCTCCACTTGGCCATGGCGGGCCAGTCGTCCATCATGCCCGTGATGATGACGGGCTGGTTGGTCGAGTAGTACTCGTCGAGGAATTCCTGCGCGGAGAGCTTGTCGCGGCGGGGAATCTCGGGGTCGCGCAGCTGGTTCAGCTTGCGCTGGATATCGATCACCCAGTCGCGCTTGGCCAGGCGGTTCGACAGGCGCACGGCGCCGGCCAGATAGGGACTCTGCAGCGCCAGCTCGATTTCGCGGCGCGCCAGTGGCTCCGCGATGCCCGCCTGTTGCAGCACCGGCATCAACGCCGACGGGTGGCTGCCCAGCATGAGGTTTTCCGCGATCCAGCTGCGCCACTCGCGGCTCAGCTCCTGTTCCGGATGTTTTACTCCGAATGTCGATACCGCCGCCATCGCCCGTCTCCTGTTTTTTATGTGAACAAGCGGCCGGGCAGCAATGCCGCCCGGCCGCGTCTTACTCTACTCCAGTGTTACCGCACTTTCCACACCTCGGTCGCCAGCACGCCATTCGCGTCGCCATCGAGTTCCCACGAGAACGCGCCGCGCAAGCCCTGGTCCTTCACGTACTTGACCTTGGTGCCGATGACGGTCGGGTCGTCATAGCTCCACCACTGGCCGCCCGCTCCCGTGTACAGGTACAGCTGCTTGGTCACGGGATGGTAGTAGCGCGTGCCAGCCTTGGCGACAAGGATTTTGTAGTCCTCGATGCCCGACTCGTAGGTGCCCGGCGCCGTGCCCGTGGCCGCCTGGTACAGGCCATCGCCATTCGGCCCTGGCGCCACGCCCGTCCAGCCGCGGCCATAGAACGGTATGCCCAGCAGCAGCTTGTCGCGCGGCACGCCAGCGGCAATCATGTACTGCACCGCCTTGTCGCCCACGTATTCGCGCGCCATGCCCGTCGATGGATCGGCAGGGTCGGCAAACAGCTGGGCATTGAAGTTGGTGCTCGTTTCCCAGCCGCCGTGGAAGTCGTAGGTCATCAGGTTGATCCAATCCATGTACTGCGAGTACAGGGCCGGTTCCGTGTTGTCGATCTTGTCCTTGCCGGCGCCGACAGCCGCCGTCAACAGGTAGCGCTTGCCGTTGGCCGCGCCCAGCGCATCGAGCTGGCTGCGGAATTCCGCCATCAGCAAGGTGAAGTTGCGCTTGTCGTTGGGGCTGACCGTGTTGTACGGCTGGCCGCCGCCGACCGGATATTCCCAGTCGATGTCGATGCCGTCAAAGATGTTGGCCGCCGCGCCCACGCCGCCACGACCGCCCTGCACCGGCAGGTTGCCCTTGATGTAGATGTCGATGCACGAACGCACCATCTGCTTGCGCAGCGCATCGGTGGCAGAACCGACGGAGAAGTTCTTCGACCAGCTCCAGCCGCCCAGCGAGATGAACAGCTTCAGGTTCGGGTGCGCCGCCTTCAGTTTTCTCAACTGCAGGAAGTTGCCCGACAAGGGAGCATCCCAGGGAATCGCCTGGCCATCAACGGTGCGCTTCGGCGTGCGGATGTAGTCGGCCTCGGCATCGCCACCCGTGCCCGCATCGGGCGAATTCGGATTCGTCGCGCCCGGCTCCGTCTTGGTGATCATGGCGCATTCATAGCCGCCGTTTTTCGGATAGATATTGCCGAAGGCGTAGTTGATGAAGGTCAGCTTGTCGGCCACGCCGCTCGTGTGCACGTTCGCCACTTCATAGTCGCGGCCATACACGCCCCACTGCGCGAAATAGGAACCGACTTCGCGGCCAGTTGGGGTTGGCGTTGGAGTAGGTGTCGGGGTTGGAGTAGGTGTCGGCGTTGGAGTAGGCGTCGGCGTCGGTGTCGGAGTAGGCGTTGGGGTAGGCGTCGGGGTTGGAGTAGGCGTGGTGCTGCAGATCTCCTGGCTGGTCCATGGCTTGCCCGTGCCGGCGCCGCCGCTGCTGGTCGACGGGTTGTCGCCCTGCGTCCAGTAATTGGCGCGGTAGTTCGTGCCCGCATAGCTGACGGTGGCGCCCGCGCTGTAAGCCGTGCCGGCCGCCCACGCCAGTGCGCAGGTGCCGCCCGTTGGCGTCGGGGTCGGAGTCGGTGTTGGGGTCGGCGTTGGTTCCGGTGTCGGGGTCGGGGTCGGCGTCGGCGTGGGCGTGGTGCCGCCGTCGCAAGTGCCGCCGGCGCTCCACAGGCTAGGCGTGGAAACGGGATTCCAGCCCGAGCCCACGTGATCGGTCTGCGTCACCAGGGCCGTGTAGTTGGCGCCCAGGTACGTGACCACCGTGCCCGCGTTGTAGGTGCCGCCCTCCTGCCATGGCACGCAAGCGACGACCGTGCTGGCCGCCAGCAATTGCGAACCAGCCGGCGCGCCTGCGTCACCGCCGCCGCCACCGCATGCCGCCAGCACACCGCCGCTGGCCAGACATACCATCATGTTCCTGATTGTTTTTTTGAGTATTAAATTTTCCACATTGTCTCCTGTTCAGGTTTGCAGAAATGCCACTCTGCTTCGTAAATAACTACCCTGTGATTTTGTTTTTTTGCAGTTGCAAGAACAGCATGCTGCTGAAAAAATAGGCGGTCAAGTGGTTTTGAAGTGGCATCAAAGTGAGCAATACCACTTCAAACAGAAAGCGCAGCGGAAGGTGTAAACGGCGTGTTGTCCTACTGGACAATGAAAAAACGGCAGAGGGAGGATGAAAAAAGACGCTGAATCGGGAAAAGACAGACCAGTTTTATAACACGGTGTAAGTGGTATTGCGACAGCTTGCTGCGCCGCTGAATGCGGCAACGGCGGGTGCCTGCCTGGCCACCCGCCGTATCAGACAGACTTACTGAGGCAAATCAAATACAGCCATCGATTCGACATGCGAGGTATGCGGGAACATATTGACCACGCCCGCCTTGCTCAGCACATAACCGGCTTCCAGCGCCAGGATGCCGGCATCGCGCGCCAGGGTCGACGGGCTGCACGAGACGTACACGATGCGTTTCGGCAGCAGATCCGGGCGCACTTGCGACAGGCCGACCAGCGCCTGGCACAGGGCCATGGCGCCGTCGCGCGGCGGGTCGACGAGGATGCGGTCAAACTTGCCCAGCGCGATCAGGTCGTCCGTCGTCACTTCAAACAGGTTGCGCGTCGAGAACGAGGTTTTTTCCGCCAGGCCATTGGCCAGCGCGTTTTCCAGCGCCCGCTCCGTCAGGGTGGTGCTGCCTTCGATACCGACCACTGCGCTGCCCTGCGTGGCCAGCGGCAAGGTGAAATTGCCCAGGCCGCAGAACAGGTCGGCCACGCGGTCCGTCGGCTGCACTTCCAGCAGGCGCAGAGCTTTCGACACGAGCACGCGGTTGATGTGGTGGTTCACCTGCGTGAAATCGACGGGCTTGAACGGCATCTTGACGCCGAATTCCGGCAGCAAATAATGCAATTGCTTGTCGAGCGGGTAGAACGGCACGGCCGTTTCCGGGCCTTTCACCTGCAGCCACCATTGCACGCCGTACTCGTCGGCAAAGGCTTTCAATTTCGTTTCGTCGTCCGCCGTCAACGGCGCCATGATGCGCAAGACCATGGCGGTGACGTCTTCGCCCACGGCCAGCTCGATCTGCGGCATCTGGTCGAAAATCGACAGCGAAGCGATCAGGCCGCGCAGCGGCAGCAGCATGGCGGAAATGTGCGGCGGCAGGATCTCGCAGCTATCCATGTCGGCAACGAACGCCGATTTCTTTTCATGGAAACCCACCAGCACGGCGTCTTTCTTCTTGACGTGGCGCACGGACAGGCGCGCGCGGTAGCGGTAGCCCCACGTCGGGCCATACATGGGACGCATGATGCTTTGCGGACGCACCTTGCCGATATGCCACAGATTGTCTTCCAGCACGCGCTGCTTGATCGCCACCTGCGCCGACGGTTCCAGGTGCTGCATCGAACAGCCGCCGCAATTGTCGAAATGCTTGCACTTGGGCGTCACGCGCATAGCCGATTCGCGGTGCAGCGCCGTCATGCGGGCCATTTCCCAGTTCTTCTTTTTCTTGAACGTTACAAAGCTGACGCGCTCGCCCGGCAATGCGCCTTCGACAAACACGACCTTGCCCGGCGAGCCGTCTTCGTTCTCAATATGGCCAACGCCACGGGCGTCCATGTCGAGCGATTTGATTTCGATGATATTTTCTTGCATAGCGATCAATAGGTAAGAGTGGGCCAGGACGCAGGGCCGCGCTGGAACTTGAAAGAATGGGGGAAAGGTCAGGCGCCGCGAGCGGGGCGTATGATAGCAGATGCGGCCCCGGAAATACCGGGACCGGGCGTCCTAGAGCAGAGAGTCGCGCACGACGCCGCGCGCGGCCATGGCCCTCTTGAGCTTGATCAAGGCTTCCTGCTGGATCTGGCGCACGCGCTCGCGCGTCACGCCCATTTCCTCGGCCAGGGTTTCCAGGGTGGCCGGATCGTCGTTGTCGAGGCCGAAACGGCGCATGATGACGACGCGCTGCTTGTCGGGCAGCTTGGTCAGCCAGTCGCGCACCAGCACCGTCATTTCATGGTGTTCGGCGCGCGCGTCGGGGCTGTCTTCGCTGGCGCCGGGCAGCATGTCCATCAAGGACGACTGCGGGTCGTTGTCGAGCGGCGCGTCGAGCGAGGTGGCGTGCTCGGACAGGGCCAGGATATCCTGCACTTCCTCCACGGGACGGCCCACCAGATGGGCGATGTCTTCCGCCGTGGCATCCTTGCCGTCGTGGTGCTGGGCTTCCAGGTGGTATTTGCCGCGAAGGATCTGGTTCAGTTCGCGCACCATATGCACGGGCAGGCGCACCGTGCGCGCCTGGTTCATGATAGCGCGCTCGATGCTCTGGCGTATCCACCAGGTGGCGTAGGTAGAGAAACGGAAACCGCGTTCGGGCTCGAACTTGTCGATGGCCCGCATCAGGCCGATGTTGCCCTCCTCGATCATGTCGAGCAAGACCACGCCGCGGTTGATGTAATGCTTGGCGATCGACACGACGAGGCGCAGGTTGTGCTCGATCATGGTTTGCCGGGCTTCGAAATTGCCCTGCTTGGCAAGGGTGGCGTAATGCACCTCTTGCGGCGCCGTCAGCAGGGGCCGCGTGCCGATCTGGTTCAGATAGTGCTGCGTGGTATCGGTCGACAGCTCGGCCGCCAGCACTTTTTTCAGTTCATCGACACTTTCGACCACCACGCTGACGCTGGCCACCTCGCCGCCCTCGCCCGCGTCGACGGCGTCAATGCCGTCGAGCTCGCCGATATCGTCCGTCACGACTTCGTCTGCCCCGTCTTCCGGCAGTTCCGGGTCATCGTCCAGCTGATCGTGCGGCGCGTGTGTCATTGCTTTACCTAACGGTTAGGCAGGAATTTCGAAGGATCGACGGGCTTGCCCTGCTGTCGGATTTCAAAGTGCAGCTTCACGCGGTCGGCATCGGAATCGCCCATTTCAGCGATGGCCTGGCCTTTGTTGACGTTCTGCCCTTCCTTCACCAGGATGCTGCGGTTATGCGCATACGCCGACAATAAACTATTACTGTGCTTCACGATGACAAGATTACCATAACCACGGATTCCGCTCCCGGCATACATGACTTTTCCCGCGCCGGCGGCCACCACTTGCTGGCCCGCCTTGCCGGCGATATCAACGCCCTTGTTCTTGCCTTCGTCGAAAGTGCCGATGACCTTGCCTTCGGACGGCCACATCCAGCTGATCTTGTCGTCGCCAGGCGCCGATGCCGCAGGGGCTGCCGCTGCGGCGGAAGCAGGTGCCGTGGCGACGGTTGCCGCCGGCGCCGGCGTCGGCTTGGCGTCGCTGGTGCCGCCATCGGCGCGCAGCTCGGCCAGGGTGGCGTCGGAATACGCGCGCTTCTCGCCGCGCGGGCCCGTTTTCTTCGGCACGACAGGCGCGGCAGGCTTGACTTCCGTCGACGGCGGCATGACGATGGCCGACGTTTGCGCGCCGCCCGTGTCGCCGGTTGGCGGCAGCACGCGCAGCACCTGGTCGACCTTGATGTCGTTCGGGTTGCTCAAGTCGTTCCAGGTCACCAGGTCGCGGTAATTCTGGCCGTGCTCGAGGGCGATGCGCAGCAGGGTGTCGCCGCGCTTGACCGTGTAATAGGCCGGGTCGCGGTCGCGCGGATCGCTGGCGGCGGCGCTGCTGCTCGGTGGGTGGCGCTCCACGACGGGCGCCTGGACGCCGGTCGTGCCGCAACCGCTCAACAGCGCGGCCAAGGTGATGCTACATAGAAGTATGTTACTTTTCTTAATCATTCGCATGTAATTGTATGTCCTGCTTGCTAGCTGATCCGGGGATCATATGGTGCCCGGGCGCAAAGGCACGAAATGGCAATCTTCCAGGGTCTGGCTGGTCCATTCCATTTTCCCCACCCGGGTAATGAGTTGTAAGTGTTGCAATTTAGCCCCCACCGGCGCAACCAGACGCCCGCCGGGCGCCAGCTGTTCCAGCAGGGCTTGCGGGACTTCCAGGCCGGCTGCGGCAAGGATAATCCCGTCGAAGGGCGCCGCCTGCGGCAGGCCAAGCATACCATCTCCGTACTGCAAGCGCAGATTCGACACGCGCAGCGGGCGCAGATTGGCCTTCGCCAGTTCGTGCAAAGGCCGGATACGCTCGATCGAATACACCTCTTTCGCCACCAGCGACAGCACCGCGGCCTGGTAGCCGCAGCCCGTGCCGATTTCCAGCACGCGCTGCAGCGCGCCGCCCTGGCGCATCACTTCGATCATGCGCGCCACGATGTACGGCTGCGAAATGGTCTGGTGGTGGCCGATGGGCAAGGAGGCGTCGATATACGCCTGCGAGGCCAGCGCCTCGTCCATGAACATGTGGCGCGGCACGGCTTGCAGCGCGTCGAGCACGACCTGGTCCTTGACGCCCTGCTTCGCCACGCGGGCCACCATGGCCCGGCGCACGGCTTCCGAGACGAGCGGGTTTTGCCGCGGCGGCGACACGACGGCCGGCTGCGCCCGCTCATTGGCGATCGCTTGCGCGCGCGACGGCGCGATGGCCGCATGCGCGCCATACGGCTGCGCCACGCCGCGCGCCGCGTTTTGCGCCGCATTCTGCGTGGCCGTCTGCGGCGTGGCGATCCGGGACTGGGGCAGCGACTGCCCCCCGCCCTGCCTGGCGGGCTTGCCGGCCAGCGAATCGAGGGAAAGGGGGAAGGTACGCGGCTTGTCAGTCATAGTGAGCGGTCATGCCAGGCCTTTTGCCAGTGCATCGAGTTGGGTGGTATGGGTCAGGTCGATCTGCAGCGGCGTGATCGATACTTGTCCATGTTCAACGGCATGGAAGTCCGTGCCCGGACCGCCTTCCTTGGCCGCGCCGGCCGGGCCGATCCAGAAGATTTCACGGCCACGCGGGTCGAGCGCGCGGATGACGGGCTCGGCCGAATGGCGCTTGCCCAGGCGCGTGGCTACCACGCCTTGCAATTGCGCGTAAGGGATGGCCGGGATGTTCACGTTCAGCAGATACGGTTTTTGCAGGGCGTCAAACTGGCGCTCGACGATTTCCCTGGCCACGCGGGCGGCCGCGTCCAGGTTGGCCCAGCCGAACTGCGACTGGGAAAAGGCGATGGCGGGAATGCCGAACAGATAACCTTCCGTGGCGGCCGCGACGGTGCCCGAGTACAGGGTGTCGTCGCCCATGTTGGGGCCGTTGTTGATGCCGGACACCACCAGGTCGGGACGCTCGATGAGCATGCCCGTCAGCGCCACGTGCACGCAGTCGGTGGGCGTGCCGTTGACAAAGTAAAAGCCGTTGGCGGCCTTGTGCACGGACAAGGGCCGGTCCAGGGACAGCGAATTGGACGCGCCCGAACGATTGCTGTCGGGCGCCACCACGACGATGTCGGCGATGGGTGCGAGCGCGTCGGCCAATGCCTCCAGACCGGGCGCCAGGTAACCGTCGTCGTTACTGATAAGAATTCTCATAACGAGATTTTACCTGAAGCAATGCCCACACTGCGCATGCCGCACGCCGATAGGCAGCATTTTTTGTGCCGCCGCGCGAAGATGGGGCAGCCAGGTCAGCGCTGTTCGATGCGCGCTTCCGACAACGCCCCTTCCAGCGCCTGCACTTCATCCTCCTGCAAGGCCAGCAAGGCATTCAGGTCGCCTTGCAACTTGTACATTCTTTTCAGCTGCGCCATGCCGCGCCTGCGCAGCTTGCCCGGCACGCCCGGGCGCAGCAGGCAGGACTTCAAATGTTCGGCCAGTTCGCCCGCCTGCGGATACTGTTCCCGCTCGATCATGCCTTGCAACATCGAGATCATGCTGGCCAGGGTATCCGGCTCGGCCCCTTCGTGGCCGCTGGCGCGGCCGGCCAGGATGGTTTCCTGCAAATGCCGCGCGCCGTCGAGCACGCTGTCAGCATGCCCCGTGACGGGGGCGTTCAACAGCCGGTCGCTGCCGCTGAGCACGGCATCTTCCAGCAGGCGCGCCGCCTCGCTGTCGCCCTGCTGCTGCAGGGTGCCGGCCAATTGCGTCTTGCTGTGCAAGGTATCGAGGTGGTCTTCGCCCAGCAGGCGCGCATGCACTTCCAGCACCTGCTCCTGCACGCTGCGCGCCGCATCGAGTTCACCGCGCCGCAGCAGCGCCTCGGCCAGCTTGCGCTGGCTCATCAGGGTTTCCGGATGGTCGAGCCCGCGCGTGCGCTCGCGCGCCGCCACCTGGTCTTCGTGCAACTGGCGCGCGCCGGCCCAGTCGCCCTGCCCGGCCACGATGTCGGCCAGCAAGTCACGCGTGGACAAGGTGGCCACATGGTCGCTGCCCAGGCGTTTTTCCTGCACTTGCAGCACGGCGGCGAGCAGGCGCCGCGCGCCCTCCAGGTCGCCTTCACGCCCCAGCGCCTGCGCCAGGGCCAGCTTGCTGCGCAAGGTATCGCCATGTTCGGCGCCAAACAGGCGCTCGCGCGCCGCCACCACCGTGGCCAGCACTTGCTGCGCCTGTGCCAGCCGGCCCATGCGCAGCAAGGTGGCGGCGCGGCCATCCATCGCATCGAGGGTCAGCGGATGCTCGCCGCCCAGCTGGCGCGCATAGGTGGCCAGCACCGTATCCTGCAGCAGCAGCGCCGCCGCCAGCTCCCCCTGCTGCAACAGGGTTTGCGCCAGGCAGGCCCGGGCGGCCAGGGTTTCCGGATGTTCGCCGCCCAGCACGCGTTCGCGCACGTCGAGCACGTCTTCTTCCAGGAAGCGGGCTTCATCGAACTTGCCCAGCTGGCGCAGCAGGCGCGCCATGCCGCTCTTGCACGCCAGGCTGTCGGGATGCTCCTCGCCCAGCAGGCGCACGCGGATCTCGACGCTCTGGCGAAAGGCGTCGAGCGCCTGGGCGCTGCGCCCATCCTTGCGGTACAGCTCGCCCAAACGGGCCAGGTCGCGCGCCAGCGGCAAGGCCACGGCGCGGCCCGGCTCGGCCAGCAAGGCCTGGCGCGCTTCACTGATGGCGCCCAGCAAGGCGATTTCACGGCTCGACTGCCATGGGAAGTAGCCGCCCGTCAGCCACTGCAAAAAAGCTTCGAACGTGCGCGTGAGGGAAAAGCGGTCGCCGCCCTGGTCGATGCGCACGGCCAGCTGCTCGCCATAGGCAAAGGTTTTCGTCTGCTGTAGCTGGACTTCGTCGAAATAGCTGTCGAGGGCAATATGCGGCAAGCCATAGGAGGTGCGCAGCAGGCGCTCGAACATGGGCTGGAAGCCGGCGATGCCCTTGTGCGCGTCGCCACGGCGCCACTCGGCGCGCTGCGCGCCATCGCCCATTTCTATGCGCGAGGGCAAGGGATACACGAGCAGCGGACGCTGTTCGTCTTCATGGCTGCGGCGGTACTCGATGGCCCGCGTGACGAGCGCGTCGACGCCTTCCAGGCTTTGCCGGTTCGGCGTGAAGACCACCACGAGCTTTTTCGGCAGCAAGGTGGTGCAGATGCCGGCGCTGTCCGTGCGGCCCGTGCGCGAATCGACGAGCACGTAGCGAAAATGCTGGGCCAGGGTATCGGCGAAGCAGCGGAACAGGGCCGGGCACGTGTCGAACAGCTGATCCCAGCGCATCTGCGCCAGGCGCTCGCTGTAGCTGGCGTCGAAGCGCCCCGCGCGCATCAGGTACAGCGGACTGCCCTGGTCGACGCGCACCACGTACTGCTGCCAGTCGATGGCGTCGAGCACGCGCTGGGCCAGCGCCGCGTCCTCGCGTCCTGTGCCCTGTCCGCCGGCGCGCCCGCCCGCCGTTTCCAGGCTGATGCGTTCGAGCTGCTGGCGGCACGCTTCGAAGAACTCGAGCACGCCCGGTCGCTCCTCGTGCTGCTCGAAATAATGGTGCAAGCCCGGCGCTTCCATGTCCCAGTCCAGCATCAGCACGGGCACGCTGGCGTTTTCACGGCGCGCCAGCAGGACGGCGATATTCGACAGGGCCATGGTGCGGCCGGTGCCGCCCTTGTAGGAATAGAAAGTGACGACTTCGCCAGGGGCGCTCAAAGGCGGCAGGGAGAGGCGTTGGCATTCCATGACAGGACCTTTTACGTGATTAACGTGGAAAGTGGGGAGGCGGAATGGCGCGCCATTCCGGTGGAATATCGGGCAACACGAAACGGCTGCAATCGTGACCGGGCGGTGTTGACCGCTTGAGCAAGTGGTAATGCGTGGCGATGCGCTGCACGATGCGTTCGATGTCGGGCAGATATTGGGGGTTTGACTTCAGGTCGCCGCTGGCCAGCGTATAGCCGGAAAAATCGACGTACAGGCCCGACTCCGTGATTTGCGGCGGCAAGCCGTCCGGATGGCGCGTCATGATGATGGGAATGATCAAATGACTGGGCAGTTCATACCAGGCACGCCGCTCCTGCTCGATCAGCTGCATGGCGGCAAATTCGCGCCGCGTATAGCCGTGCGCTTCATATTTGGGCGTGTACAGCACGATCATGCAGACGCTCTGGCACATGGCCCGCGCCACGCGCAAGTCGATATCGTCGCCGCCGCCCAGCTGCTCGCTGTCAATGAACAGGACCTCCTCGCGGTCCAGGTGCGGCTCCAGATAGCACGCCAGCGCCTCGATGAGGTCATTCTTGAACTTGTTCATGAACGCATATTGGCCGTGTGCATAACTCAAGAAACAGCCGTAGCGGATCTCCATGGCATCCCCCTGTTCCCCGTGCGGCCCTGCCATCGCCGCGCCTTGCCCCTGTAAGGCATGGGCTCACTGTAGACCGCTCAGCAACAACCTTTTTGCGCTGGCGCAAAGATGTGTCTGGCGTCGTGGACATGCGTCACAATGCCAGAAACTGGCGTGATTGCGCCGCTTTCTGGCATGACAAGCACGCAAGCGGGCGGCGCGTGAAAAAGCGCTACTCGCTTGATAACAAAGGGAAATAAGCCGGCGCACGGATGGCGCCGGCAAGCGGAGCTTAAGCGCCCTTGGCGGGCAGGTTGCGGAAGAACTCCACCACTTCGGCGGTATCGCGCGTGCGCTTGAACGGCGGCAGGCTTTGCCAGATGCGCTTGCCGTATGGCTTGGAAATGAGGCGCGGATCGCAGATCATCAGTACGCCCCGGTCGCCTTCGTCGCGGATCAGGCGGCCCGCGCCCTGCTTCAAGTTGATGATGGCTTCCGGCAGCGAGTGGTGCATGAAACCGTTCTTGCCCTGCTTTTCCATCACTTCGATGCGCGCGGCCAGCACCGGGTCGTCGGGCGGCGCGAACGGCAGCTTGTCGATGATGACGAGGGACAGCGCATCGCCACGCACGTCGACGCCTTCCCAGAAGCTCTGACTACCGATCAGCACGCCATTGCCGGCCGCGCGGAACTGGTCGAGCAATTCCGTGCGGCCCTTTTCTCCCTGCACGAACAGGGGGAAGTTCAGGCCCCGCTGCCTGAATTCGTCGGCCAGGCGCTCGGCGGCGCGCTTGACGGCGCGCAAGGTCGTGCACAGGAAGAAGGTGCGCCCGCCCGCCGCCTCGATGATGGGCAAGGCGCAGTCGATGACGGCGTCCGTGTAGCCGAGCGAGTTCGGTTGCGGCAGGTTTTGCGGCACGAACAGCAAGCCTTGCTGGCCATAGTCGAACGGCGACGGCCACGTATGCGACGGCTCGCCCGTCAAGCCCATCTGTTCGGAAAAATGCTTGAAGTCGTTTTTCACGGCCAGGGTGGCGGACGTGAAAATCCAGCTGCGCGGCGTGCCTTCGCGCTGGTTGTTGAAGATCGGCGCGATCGACAATGGCGTTTTATGCAACTGCAAGGAGCTGGAAAACGCTTCCACCCAGAACACGGCTTCCTCGCCAGCCGCCACTTTCGCCTTCGGATCGAACTTCCAGCCGCTCAGCTGCTGCGCCAGCTCGACGCCGCGCACTCTGCACTGCTCCAGCGTTTCCGCCCGTTCCGCCTGGGTTTCCAGCACGGCCACCATGCCATCGAGCTCATCCTTGAGGGTGTCGAGCGCGGGGAAAAAGTCGCTCGACGGGGCGATCTGCGGCAGGGACAGGCGCACGATGTCTTGCGGGAAGGTCAGACGCAGGTCGCGCGCCGCCTTTTCCACCACCGTGACGATCTTGGCCCAGTCGATACCGCGCGCGTGCGCGAGGCCTTCGGCCAGCACGTCGCGGCACAGCTCGAGGATTTGCGAGGTCGATACCGTATTGCCAAAGAACAAAGTGGCCGTATCGGGCAGCTGGTGCGCCTCATCGAAGATGATGGTATTGGCCGACGGCAGCAACTCCGCCACGCCCGTGTCCTTCAGGGCCACGTCGGCAAAGAACAAGTGATGGTTGACCACCACCACGTCGGCCTGCTGTGCTTCCTTGCGGGCCTTCATCACGAAGCAATCCTGGTAGTACTGGCATTCGGCACCCATGCAGGTGTCGCGCGTGGACGTCACCAGGTTCCAGATCATGGCGTTTTCCGGCACCTTGGCCAGCTCGGCCTTGTCGCCGGAACTGGTCATCTTGATGAAGCGCGAGATTTCCCGCAGATGGCCCACGTCGTCGCGCGACGTCATGCGCCCGTTCTGCAGGGTGCGTTCCAGATGATAGTGGCAGACGTAGTTCGAGCGGCCCTTGAGCAAGGCGACGGAAACGGGCGCCTGCAGCGCGGCGCGCACGGTGGGGATATCGCGCAGGAACAATTGATCCTGCAAGTTCTTCGTGCCGGTGGACACGATGGTCTTGCCGCCCCACATCAGGGCCGGCACCAGATAGGCGAAGGTTTTACCAGTGCCCGTGCCCGCCTCGGCGATCAAGGTCGTCTGGCTGTCGATGGCGCTGGCGATGGCTTTCGCCATTTCCGTTTGCGAACGGCGCGGCTTGTAGCTGCCCACGGCCGGACCGAGCGGGCCACCGGCGCCAAACAGGCGCTCGATGTCGGCATCGTGCTTGCCAGGCGCCGCCTGCGGTTCGGCTGGCAGACTGGCTTGCGGATCGGCCGGCTGGCCATCTGGGCTTACTGGCAATAAATTGTGATCGGTCAAAATATACTTAGGTGAAGGCTGGACTGGACGCTACTGGCGCCCCTCAGGCGGGAACGTCGGGCACCAACTGCATTTTCAGCAAGGTGATGTGATCCTTCAATTGCAATTTGCGCTTTTTCAGGCGGCGCAGCTGCAGCTCGTCATGGTGGCCATCGAGTATCAGCAACTCGATGACGGCATCGAGGTCGCGGTGTTCCACGTTGAGTTCAATCAGGCGCCGCTCTATTTGCTGTGCATCGCTCATGTGTTGCGTTCCAGGCAGTGTTACTGACAATGTTGGGAAACCGGCGCGCGCAGGCAGCCATGGTGCGTAGTTTAACCTGCCGCGCGCCTTAGGGCACGCCATTTCCGGCGTACCCTTGCACGGCAGTCTTAATTGGCTGGCGGCACAGGCACAACGGCTGGCGTGCTGGCGGCGGCGGCCGCAGCCTTGGCAGCCTTGGCCTGCGCTTCGGCCTGGCGCTCGGCCAGGCGTTGCGCCACCCGTTTCTGGCGCTCCACGGCTTCCGCCTGTTTTTTCGCATAGGCGGCTTCACGGGCCGCGCGGCGCGGCGCTTCGGCCGCATCGGCGGCGGCCTGTTTCGCCACCTTCGCCGCTTGCTCGGCCTCGCGTTCGGCAAGGCTCTTGCCTTGCGGCTTGGGCGGCGCCGGCTCGGGCGTGACCACTTTCACGGGCTTGGGCACGGCGGCGGCCCGCTGCTCGGCGTCGAGGCGCGCACTTTCCTGCGTCCTGGCCAGGTCGATATCGCGCAGGCGCACGGATTCGGCCCGCTTGAAGTAATTCGCTTCCGCATCGACGGCGCGCAGGCGCACGAGGATCAGGCGGCGCTTTTCCTTGGCCTTGTCGAGGCAGTTATTCACGAAAAACTTGTCGTAGCACTCGATTTCGCGCGCGGCAAACTCGTTTTCCGCCGCCTCGCGCTCGCTGGCCGACTGCTTCAGCTTGGCGTCCGCTTCTTCCACGGACAGGGTCGCGGGCACCTGCGGTGCGCCGACCTCATCCAATGCCGCGGCACCCTGGTGCGCGCAGGCGGACAACGCCAGGACCAGGCCCAGCGCCGCACCCAGCTTGTATAGTGTATTTGCCATCATGTTCATTATCCCTGCCTCAAACGATCGCGTCGGCCGCGCCGCGCTGTTCTTTTTCCATGTATTCGCGCGATTGCATCTCGATGATACGCGAAACGGTGCGGTGAAACTCGTTGGCCAGCATGCCGTTCGTGTACAGCTCATCCGGCGGCACTTCGGCTGACATGATCAGCTTGACCTTCTGGTCGTAAAACACGTCGATCAGCCACGTGAAGCGGCGCGCCTCGGACGACTGCGCCGCCGACATGGCCGGTATGCCGGACAATATCACCGTATGGAAGCGGCTGGCGATTTCCAGATAATCATTTTGCGAACGGGGGCCGCCGCACAAGGTGGCGAAATCGAACCAGATGATGCCGCCGGCGCGGCGCAGACAGTGGATTTCGCGGCTCTCGATGCGGATGCGCGCGTCTTCGTCGGCCGTCTCGGCGATGCGCGTGTAGGCGTCGCGCAGGGCCTTGTCGGTTTCCGCGCCGAGCGGGGTATAGTAACTTTCCACCTGCTCCAGCGCGCGGCCGCGGTAATCGACGCCGGCGTCGACGTTCATCACGTCGAGCTTGTCCTTGAGCAGCGCGATGGTCGGCAGCATGCGGTCGCGATGCAGGCCGTCCGGATACAGCAGGTCCGGATCGTAATTCGACGTCATGATGAAGGACACGCCATTGGCGAACAGGGCCGACAGCAGGTTGTACAGGATCATCGCGTCGGCGATGTCGGAAACGTGGAATTCATCGAAACAGATGAGGCGGTATTTCTTGGCGATGCGCTTGGCCACCTCGTCGAGCGGGTCGGCCACGCCTTTCAATTCATCGAGCTGCTGGTGCACGCCGCGCATGAATTCGTGGAAGTGCAAACGCGTCTTGCGCACGAGGGGCACGACCGAGTAAAAACTGTCCATCAGGAACGATTTACCGCGCCCCACCCCGCCCCACATGTACACGCCTTTCGGCACGGCAGGACGGTTCAGCAGGCGCTTGAAGGTGCTCGAGCGCTGGCCCTTGTAGGCCACCCACTCGTCATAGCACAGCTGCAGGCGGTCGACCGCGCGCCTTTGGGCGGCATCGGCCTTGAAATCACGCTTCTGCAACGCGTGCTGGTAAAACTCTTCTACGTTCATGGGATTCGCTTTAACGCACAAGGGCGCCGGCGGAAAAAATCCGCGAGCGCCCCTGCAGGACTAACTACAATTAAAAGTTCAACGTGCGCTTGTCAACCGCCAGTGCCGCTTCCTTGGTCGCTTCCGACAGGGATGGGTGAGCGTGGCAGATGCGCGCGATGTCTTCGGCCGAAGCCTTGAATTCCATCGCCACGACGGCTTCGGAAATCAGTTCGGACGCCATCGGGCCGACGATGTGCACGCCGAGGATTTCATCGGTGGTCGCATCGGCCAGGAATTTCACCATGCCCGAGGTGTCGCCCAGCGCGCGCGCACGGCCGTTGGCCATGAACGGGAAGGTGCCGGCCTTGTAGGCGATGCCTTCCGCCCTCAGGGTTTGCTCGGTCTTGCCGACCCACGCGATTTCCGGCGAGGTGTAGATCACCCACGGAATCGTGTTGAAGTTGGTGTGGCCATGCTGGCCGGCGATACGCTCGGCCACGGCAACGCCTTCTTCTTCGGCCTTGTGCGCCAGCATCGGGCCGCGCACGACGTCGCCCACCGCCCAGACGTTCGGCAGGTTGGTCTTGCAGTCGCCGTCGACGGCGATGAAGCCGCGCTCGTCCAGCTGCAGGCCGACTTTGTCGGCACCCAGGCCGTTGGTGTTCGGCGTACGGCCGATCGAGATGATCAGCTTGTCGAACACGGCTTTTTGCGCTTCGCCCTTGGCGTCCACGAATTCCACGGTGACGTCTTTCTTGCCTGGCGTGATCGCACCGATCTTGCAACCGAGGTTGATCTTCAAGCCTTGCTTGGTGAACAGCTTCGACGCTTCCTTGGCGATCTGCTCGTCGACGGCGCCCAGGAAGACCGGCAGGCCTTCCAGCACGGTGACGTCGGAACCCAGGCGGCGCCAGACGCTGCCCATTTCCAGACCGATCACGCCGGCACCGATGACGCCCAGCTTGGCTGGTACGGCGTCGATGGCCAGTGCGCCCGTGTTCGACAGGATCAGTTTCTCGTCGAATGGTGCGCCCGGCAGTTCGCGCGCGTTCGAACCCGTGGCGATGACCACGTGCTTGGCCGTCAGGGTTTCGTTGGCTTCGCCCGTCACGCTGATGTCATACGTGCCGGCGGCGGCAGCGGCGAAAGCGGCGCGGCCGTGGAAGAAGGCGATCTTGTTCTTCTTGAACAGGTACAGGATGCCGTCGTTGTTTTGCTTGACGACCGTGTCTTTGCGCTTGAGCATCTGGCCCAGGTTCAGCTTCAGGCCGGCGACGTCGATGCCGTGCTCGGCGAAGCTGTGGCCCGCGTGTTCGAAATGCTCGGACGATTGCAGCAGCGCTTTCGACGGGATGCAGCCGACGTTGGTGCAGGTACCGCCAGGAGCGGCGCCGCCCTTGGCGTTCGACCACTCGTCGACGCAAGCGACGGAAAAGCCCAGCTGCGCTGCGCGGATGGCGGCGATGTAGCCGCCAGGGCCCGCACCGATGACAACTACGTCAAATTGTTTAGTACTCATGTTTTGTTATTCCAATCTCTTCGTCTGGTACGAAAATCCACAATAGAAGGTAAATCACCACGCCGAAGCCGAAGGTCAATGTAAACAGGACGAAGACGAGGCGCCAGATCCACGCTTCCATGCCGGAAGCGCGTCCCAGGCCGCCGCAGACGCCGCCGAGCCAGCGGTCGTTGCGCGAACGGCGCAGGCGGTTGAATTCCTGCACCAGGTCATTCGCCGGGCCGGCAGCCGCATCGGCGCCGGCGCCGGACGTGCTGTCCGGCTTGTCCAGGTTGATATTGCTCAGGAGCTTGGCTTTCGCTTGCGCGAATTCCGCGTCGCTCAGGGCGCCCGCCAGGTGCAACTCATGCAGACGCTTGATTTCTTCAGAGATGTTCATAGGAATCCTCTTTCATTGAGATCAGCCAGCTGCGTCTTCTGGCAAGGGGTATCAGCTACATTGCCCCGGCGGCTACGCCGGGGGACTACGGTGCTTACAGGTCCAGCAGCAGGCGTGCAGGATCTTCCAGCGCTTCTTTCATCGCCACCAGGCCCAGGACGGCTTCGCGGCCGTCGATGATGCGGTGGTCGTAGGACATGGCCAGGTAGTTCATCGGACGTACCACGATCTGGCCGTTTTCGACAACGGCGCGGTCCTTGGTCGCATGCACGCCCAGGATAGCCGATTGTGGCGGGTTGATGATCGGGGTCGACAGCATGGAGCCGAAGGTACCGCCGTTCGAGATCGAGAACGTGCCGCCCGTCAGGTCGTCCAGGGTCAGCTTGCCTTCCTTGGCTTTCGCGCCGAATTCACCGATTTTTTTCTCGATGTCGGCGATCGACAGCTGGTCCGCGTTGCGGATGATAGGCACGACCAGGCCGCGTGGCGAACCGACAGCGATACCGATGTCGAAGTAGCCGTGGTAGACGATGTCGTTGCCGTCAACGGAGGCGTTGATGATCGGGTACTTTTTCAGGGCGGCGACGGCGGCCTTGACGAAGAAGGACATGAAGCCCAGCTTGACGCCGTGCTCTTTCTCGAACTTGTCCTTGTACTTGTTGCGCAGGTCGATGACCGGCTGCATGTTCACTTCATTGAACGTGGTCAGGATGGCGTTCGTCGATTGCGATTGCAGCAGGCGCTCGGCGATACGTGCGCGCAGGCGGCTCATCGGCACGCGCTCTTCCGGACGGTCGCCCAGGTTGGCGGCCGACGGCGTGGCAACTTGTTGCAGCGCTGGCTTGGCAGCGGCTGGCGCCAGCGGCGCGACAGCTGGCTTGGCGGAAGCGGCCAGGGCGTCGCCCTTGGTCACGCGGCCGTCTTTGCCCGAACCGGCGACGTCGCCAGCGGACAGGCCTTTTTCGGACAGGATCTTGGCGGCGGCAGGCATGGCGACATCGCCTTTGGTCGCGGCGGCTGGTGCGGATGCGGTAGCGGCGTCTTGTGCGGCGGCAGCCAGGGCTGGAGCAGGCACGGCCGACACTTCCATCGGGCTGACCTTGGCCGAGCCGTCGGTGTCGATGATGGCGATGACTTCGCCGGCGACGACGGTGGCGCCGTTATCCTTGATGATCTGCACGATCACGCCAGCGGCAGGCGCAGGCAGTTCCAGCACGACTTTGTCGGTTTCGATATCGATCATGTTTTCGTCGCGCGCAACTGCTTCGCCGACTTTCTTGTGCCATGCGAGCAAGGTCGCTTCTGCTACCGATTCCGACAACTGGGGAACTTTGACTTCGATTTGTGCCATGTAAAACTCCGTTTATTTTGTTATTGCGGCGCCGCCCCTGCGTAGCAAGGGCGGCGCTCCGTCATGATGTATGCAAGCAGGCGCCATGCATGTGCATGGCGCCCCTTATCCTGCCACTTACTTGGTCAGGATAAAACCCTTCAGCTTCGAGAATGCCGTTTCCAGCAGATCTTTTTGCTGGGCGTAGTGCTTGTCATAGTAACCGACAGCAGGCGACGCCGAAGCAGGACGGCCGGCGTAGGCCAGACGTTGCCCCGATTCCAGGCCTTCGAAGATGTTGTGCTGGATCTGGAACCAGGCGCCCTGGTTTTGCGGCTCGTCCTGTGCCCAGACGACTTCGACCAGGTTCGGGAACTTCTTCAGTTCAGCAGCGAACGACTTGTGCGGGAACGGATACAGCTGTTCCAGGCGCACGATGGCCGTGTCGGTCTGGCCACGGGTCTTGCGTGCGTTGACCAGGTCGTAATAGACCTTGCCCGAGCAGGCGACCACGCGCTTGACTTTCTTGGCGTCGATTTTGTCGTCGACTTCGCCGATGACGGTCTGGAAACCGCCCTTGGCCAGGTCGGTCAGCGGCGAACCGGCATCCTTGTTGCGCAACAGCGACTTCGGCGTCAGGATGACCAGCGGCTTGCGGAACTGGCGCACCATCTGGCGGCGCAGCAAATGGAAGATCTGCGAAGCCGTCGTCGGCTGCACCACTTGCATGTTGTTGTCTGCGCACAGCTGCAGGAAACGCTCAGGACGCGCGGACGAGTGCTCAGGACCCTGGCCTTCGTAACCGTGCGGCAGCATCATGACCAGGCCCGAAGCGCGGCCCCACTTCACTTCGCCGGAGCTGATGAATTGGTCGATCACCACTTGCGCGCCGTTGGCGAAGTCGCCGAACTGGGCTTCCCAGATCGTCAGCGTGTTCGGTTCAGCGGTCGAGTAGCCGTATTCGAAGGCCAGTACGGCTTCTTCGGACAGCACCGAGTCGATGACGGTGAACGGCGCCTGGTTGTCCGACACGTTTTGCAGCGGAATGTAGGTACCTGCATCCCAACGCTCGCGGTTTTGATCATGCAAGACAGCGTGGCGGTGCACGAAGGTGCCGCGGCCGGCATCCTGACCGGTCAGGCGGATGGCGTAGCCGGACGATACCAGCGAAGCGTAGGCCAGGTGTTCGCCCATGCCCCAGTCCAGGTTCATTTCGCCACGGCCCATGGTGCCGCGGTCGCCCAGTACTTTTTCAACCAGCGAGTGGACCTTGAAGTCTTCCGGCACGGTGGTGATGCGGGTAGCCAGGCGCTTCAGTTCCGTCATCGGCACGGCGGTGTCGGCCGAATCGGTCCATTTCTTGTTCAGGAACGGCAGCCAGTCGACGGCGTACTTGTTCTTGAAGTTCGAGATGACTGGATCGACGGTATGCTTGCCGGCGTCCATGGCGTCGCGGAATGCGGCCACCATCTTGTCGCCGCCATCGGCAGGGATCACGCCTTGCGCTACCAGCTTGTCCGCGTACAACTTGCGGGTGCCTGGATGCTGGCCGATCTTCTTGTACATCAGTGGCTGCGTCAGTGCCGGCGTATCTTGCTCGTTGTGGCCAAGCTTGCGGTAGCAGATGATGTCGAGGACGATGTCCTTCTTGAATTCCATGCGGTAGTCGAGCGCGATCTGCGTCGCCAGCACCACGGCTTCCGGATCATCGGCGTTGATGTGCAGGACAGGTGCTTCGATCATCTTGACGACGTCCGAGCAGTACAGGGTCGAGCGGGCATCGCGCGGATCCGAGGTGGTGAAACCGATCTGGTTGTTGATCACGATATGCACCGTGCCGCCGGTATGGTAGCCACGGGTTTGCGCCAGATTCAGCGTTTCCATGACCACGCCCTGGCCGGCGAAAGCGGCATCGCCGTGCACGAGGATAGGCAGCACTTGCGCGCCCTGCGCGTCGCCGCGGCGATCCATGCGGGCCTTGACGGAACCTTCGACCACAGGGTTGACGATTTCCAGGTGCGACGGGTTGAACGCCAGCGACAGGTGGACCGGGCCGCCTGCGGTGGAGATGTCCGACGAGAAGCCTTGATGGTATTTCACGTCGCCGGCAGGCAGGTCGTCGCCATGCTTGCCTTCGAATTCTTCGAACAGTTCCTGCGGCGCCTTGCCCAGGGTGTTGACCAGCACGTTCAGGCGGCCGCGGTGGGCCATGCCGATGACGATTTCCTGCACGCCTTTTTCGCCGGCGCGCTGGATGGTTTCATCCATCGAGGCGATGAAGGTTTCGCCGCCTTCCAGGGAGAAGCGTTTCTGGCCCACGTAGCGGGTGTGCAGATAGCGTTCCAGGCCTTCAGCCGCGGTCAGGCGGTCGAGGATGTGGATTTTTTTCTCTGGGGTGAAATTCGGGGTGGAGCGGATCGATTCCAGTTTCTCTTGCAGCCAGCGCTTTTCGGCCGGGTCGGAGATGTACATGAATTCGGCGCCGATCGAACGCGTGTAGGTATCGCGCAGATAATTGAGCAGATCGCGCAGGGTGGCGGTCTCGGGGCCAAAATAGGTATTGCTGATGTTGAACACGGTGTCCATGTCAGCGTCGGTGAAACCGTAGAAGCTCGGCTCGAGCTCAGGGATCATCGGACGTTCCTGGCGTTGCAGCGGATCCAGGTTGGCCCAGTGGGAACCGAGGTAGCGGTAAGCAGCGATCAGCTGCGTGGCGGCGACGCGCTTGCGGCCCATTTCAACATCGAAGGAAGCGGTCACTGTGCGGATCGGACCTGCTTTTGCGCGCTCGGCGAACGAGGCGACGACGGAGGCATGCGCCACGTCAGGCTTGTTGGTGCCATCGACGGCAGGCACGTGCTGCATTGCGTCGAAGTAGGAACGCCAGTTATCGGGGACCGAGCCTGGGTTGTTCAAATATGCCTCGTACAGGTCTTCCACGTACGGAGCATTCCCACCGAACAGGTAGGAGTTGGTCGTTAATTGCTGCATATATTGCTCACCTTTCTTCGCGCTTCGCGAGGAATTAGCGGGTTAATCTAACCTTCCGCGACACGGCCTGACCGGTTAGCGGATTGCACATCAAGTTGTGGGGAAGGGCTTTTTTATTGCACCAGCATTCTGCATACCGTCATTTAGAATAGCACGCGGTATTGTAACGCAACAACGGCAAGTTGAATTTTATTTGGCAAGCAAATGTAAGCTGTGTTGTTGATTTTCCCAGGCTTGCAAGCCTGTCACTGTTGCACTTACAGCACATCGGCGGCCCTGCCGGCCTGCCGCTTGCGGCCAACTGGTCTGCCCGGCGAAGGCGGCGCCGCGATGGCGGCCAGCCACTCGGGATCGCCGGCAAACCACTGCACCAGGAAGTCGAGCATGGTGCGCAGCAGGGGCGACATGTGCTGGCGCGAGGTGTAGACGCCATAGATGCCCATGTCCTGCGGCTGGTACGCGGGCAGCAGCTCCACCAGCTGCCCGCTGGCGATCAGCGGCGCGGCGGAAAAACGCGGCTGCATGGCGATGCCCGCCCCCGCCACCGTGGCCACCAGCAGGACCAGCGACTCATTCGCCGACAGGCGGCCGCTGACGGGAACAGTGAGCGCTTCCCCGTCGTGCGTAAATTGCCACAGGCTCTTGCCAAAATACGTATAGGTCAGGCAGTTGTGCAGGGCCAGGTCTTGCGCCCGGCGCGGCGTGCCGTGCGCCGCCAGGTACGATGGTGCGGCGCACACCACCGAGGCGCAGCTGGCCAGCTGGCGCGCGATCAGGTTCGGCTCGAGCGCGTTCGTGATGCGGATCGCCAGGTCGATGCGCTGCTCCACCAGGTTGACGGCGCGATTCTCCATCTGCAGGTCGACGGCGGCGCGCGGGTAGCGCCGCAGGTAAGCGGTTACTGCGCCAGCGAGCGCCGTCTGCGCCAGCGATTGCGAACAGGTGATGCGCAGCAAACCGTGCGGCGTATCGAGACCCTCGGGCGAGGTGACGGCCATGGCGCCGGCCACTTCCAGCATCTGGCGGCAGCGCGCCAGGGTGGTTTCGCCCGCATCCGTCAGGCTCAGACGGCGCGTGGTGCGATGCAACAGGCGCGCCCCAGCCCACTGCTCCATTTCGGCCAGGTAGCGCGTCACCATGGCGCGCGACATGTCGAGCGTCTCGCTGGCGGCCACCATGCTGCCCCGCTCGGCGATGGCGACGAATACTTGTGCGGCGGTGATACGGTCCATGCGGTGATACCCCCTTGATTCATCCGATCCATGCAACTAATATCGCAATCTACCCTATTTGCCGCGCCTGGCCGAAAGGCGGGAGAGCATTCAATACATAAAGAACAATATATTTGTACGCGGCGCCCGCACCCTGGAAACCGTTCCGATGCGGCGCAGTTAGCGCACACCATCGCCGCCAGCGGCGAGCGGCATTGCATTGAGGCTGACCCCGCCGCCTTACAGCGCGGCCAGGAAGCGCTCATACTCTTGCGCACTGCGTGCCAGCCGCCCGGCATAGTCCGGCTCCTTCGGCCCGTCTTCCGCGCCATAGAAGGCAAAGAAGCGGCGGTTGTCTGCGCCGATATACGCCAGGGTCACATCGAACGGTGCCAGCAGCTGCGCCAGGGTGACGTGCCACTTTCCTTGCGGCGTGAAGTCTTCCTGGTGGATGCCTGCCGTGACGGCCAGCGCCACTTTTCTCCCCTTGAAGGCATCGCCGCCCGTGCCGTAAGCCCAGCCATACGCCAGCACCTCGTCGAGCCACTGCTTGAGCAAGGGCGGGCAGTTGAACCAGTACACGGGGAACTGCAAGACCACATTGGCGTGCGCCTCCACCAGCGCCTGCTCGCGCGCCACGTCGATATTTCCATCAGGATAAGCCTGGTGCACGTCGTGGATGGTGTAGCGGTCGGGATACTGCGCCAGCTCCTGCAGCCAGCGCTTGTTGGCCACCGACGTGTCGATGGAGGGATGGAAGACGATAACAAGGGTTTTCAACATGCTGTTTTTCCTGAAAATGGACGGATGCACCGGCCTCGCATTCTGAGAAAAGCAAGCGAGCCGGTACCCTGCCCCGCAGCGCTTCATTGCACCGCCAGAGGCAAAAACAGCATAACCATGCTGAGTACTTTATACAAGTACGCACATTTACTACTCATACCATACAAAAAGTAAGCTACTCGATTATAGAAAAGCGAGTTGCCATGCGTATCCGGATCAAACTGGCTGGTGCCGCTCGCCCCACTCGCACAAGGTATGCAACACGGGGATCAGCGAGGCGCCCTTGCTTGACAGCGAGTATTCCACCTTGGGCGGCACTTGCGGGTATTCCTTGCGCACGATCAGCGCATCGGCTTCCAGCTCCTTCAATACGACGCTGAGTGTCTTGAAGGCGATGCCGCCGAGATGGCGTTTGAGCTCGTTATGCCGCAGCACCTTGTTGGCCGCCAGCGCATACAGGATCAGCATCTTGTACTTGCCACCGATCAGCGACAAGGTATAGCCGAAGGCCGTATCGCCGAGGGCCACGCCGCTGGGGGCGCAGGTTTCTTCATTCATCGCGTTGTGTTTCCTGTTGAACCAGGGTCCGAGCATAACAGCCCGGCATAAAAAAACGGGCCGAAGCCCGTTTTTTTGTTTGCTAGATACCGCTCTGGATTAACGCTTGTCCAGTGGCAGTACTTCACGCGTGGTCGAACCGACGAACAGCTGGCGCGGACGGCCGATTTTTTGCTCTGGGTCGGCGATCATTTCGTTCCACTGGGCGATCCAGCCGATCGTACGGGCCATGGCGAAGATACCGGTGAACAGCGACACAGGGATGCCCAGCGCCGATTGCACGATGCCCGAGTAGAAGTCGACGTTCGGGTACAGTTTGCGCGACACGAAGTATTCGTCGTTCAGTGCAATCTTTTCCAGTTCCATCGCCAGCTTGAACAGCGGATCGTCTTGCAGACCCAGTTCTTGCAGCACTTCGTAGCAGGTTTCACGCATCAGCTTGGCGCGTGGGTCGAAGTTCTTGTACACGCGGTGGCCAAAGCCCATCAGCTTGACGCCGGAGTTCTTGTCCTTGACTTGCGCGATGAAGGCAGGGATGTTCTCGACGGTGCCGATTTCTTTCAGCATGTTCAGTGCCGCTTCGTTGGCGCCGCCGTGGGCAGGGCCCCACAGGCAGGCGATACCGGCAGCGATACAGGCGAACGGGTTGGCGCCCGACGAACCGGCCAGACGGACGGTCGATGTCGATGCGTTTTGCTCGTGGTCCGCGTGCAGGATCAGGATGCGGTCCAGGGCGCGCACCAGCACGTCGTTGACCTTGTACTCTTCGCACGGGTTGGCGAACATCATGTGCATGAAGTTGGCGCTGTACGACAGGTCGTTGCGTGGGTACACGAACGGCTGGCCGACCGAGTACTTGTAAGTCATGGCGACCAGGGTTGGCATCTTGGCGATCAGGCGGATGGCCGACACTTCGCGGTGACGCGGGTCGTTGATGTCCAGCGAGTCATGGTAGAACGATGCCAGCGCGCCGACGGTGCCCACCAGGACCGACATCGGATGCGCGTCGCGGCGGAAGCCACGGAAGAAGAATTGCATCTGTTCGTGCACCATCGTGTGCTTGGTGACGGTGTCGACGAACTTGGCTTTCTGCGCAGCGTTTGGCAGTTCGCCGTTCAGCAGCAGGTAGCACGATTCCATGAAGTCGGCGTTGACGGCCAACTGTTCGATCGGGTAACCACGGTACAGCAGCTCGCCCTTGTCGCCGTCGATGTAGGTGATCGACGAGTTGCAGGCGGCCGTCGACATAAAGCCTGGGTCGTAGGTGAACTTGCCGCTACCGGCGTACAGTTTGCGGATGTCGATGACGTCCGGGCCAACCGTGCCTTTGTAGATTGGAAATTCAAGCGATGGGCTGCCATCGGAGAACGACAGGGTAGCTTTTGTGTCAGAGATATTCATGGGCTCTTCCTTCTCGGGAGTGAGTCGAAATTAAAATCAAAAATTCTGGCTGCAATTCGCACCGCACTCGGCAGTGCTACAGCGCGCCACTCGCACCGTTTGCAATATATCGCCCAGGCGTCTAGGCAATGCGCAGTCGTTGCAGCAGTGCGCGCACATGCGGCAGATCGACTTCGCCTTCCGGCTCTTTACGGGCCAGTACCAGATCCATTAACGCATTGTCCGATAAATCCAGCAAACGCGTCAGCGCGTCAACTTCTTCATCGGTCAATTCGGTTTCATACGCATCGAGAAAACGGGTCAGGATAATGTCGTTTTCCAGCAGGCCACGGCGTGAACGCCAGCGCAGGCGGGCGCGGTTGGCCGGGTCGGCCTGATGCGAGGACAAAATTGATTCTGTCATTTGGTTTACCACTTTACGTGTGCCTTGCGGCACGGTGCTGCTTTGCAGGCGCCGCCTGCAGGCAAGAGAGGATACCCTCTTCCCGCAAACGGCGCCCGGCGGATGCGATCAGGAGGATCAGATCGCGCGGCGGACCATCAATTCCTTGATCTTGCCGATCGCCTTGTTCGGGTTCAACCCTTTCGGGCAGACGTCGACGCAGTTCATGATCGAATGGCAGCGGAACAGGCGGTACGGGTCTTCCAGGTTGTCCAGACGCGCACCGGTGGCTTCGTCGCGCGAATCGGCGATGAAGCGGTAGGCTTGCAGCAGGCCGGCCGGGCCGACGAATTTGTCCGGATTCCACCAGAACGACGGGCACGACGTGGAGCAGCATGCGCACAGGATGCACTCGTACAGGCCATCGAGTTCTTCGCGCTGTTCCGGCGATTGCAGGCGCTCTTTTTCAGGCGGGATCGAATCGTTGATCAGGAAAGGCTTGATCGAATCGTACTGCTTGAAAAATTGCGTCATGTCGACGATCAGGTCGCGGATGACCGGCAAACCTGGCAACGGACGCAGCACGATAGGCTCCGACAGTTCGTTCAGGTTGGTCGTGCATGCCAGACCGTTCTTGCCGTTGATGTTCATTGCGTCCGAACCGCACACGCCTTCGCGGCACGAGCGGCGCAGGGCCAGCGAGTCATCGACGTCAGACTTGATGCGCTGCAGTGCGTCGAGCAGCATCTTGTCGGTGTCTTTCAGCTCGACCGTCAGGTCTTGCATGTAAGGCTTGGCATCCTGGTCAGGATCGTAGCGGTAGATTTTGAATTTGAGAGTGCGTGCCATGGTATAGCCTTAGAAAGTACGTGGTTTCGGTTTGAAGGTATCAACCGTCAAAGGCTTGGTCACGACTGGCTTGTATTCCAGTCGGTTGCCTTCCGAATACCACAGCGTGTGCTTCATCCAGTTGTCGTCGTCGCGGGTCGGGTGGTCGTCCTGGGCGTGGGCGCCGCGCGATTCCTTGCGCGCTGCCGCCGAAACGATGGTCGCTTTCGCCGTTTCGATCAGGTTGTCCAGCTCCAGTGCTTCCACGCGGGCCGTGTTGAAGACCATCGATTTATCCTTGAAGGAGACGTGCTTGCGGCGCTCGTCGAGCTTCATGATTTCTTCGACGCCCTTGTTCAGCATCTCGTCGGTACGGAACACGCCGCAGTACTTCTGCATCGTTGCGCGGATGTCGTTCGCCACGCCCTGCACCGTTTCCGTGCCGGTCGAATTTTCCAGGCGCTGCAAGCGGCCCATGGCGAAATCGGCGGCGTCGGCTGGCAAAGGCTTGTTTTCCTTGGCTTTCAGGCCGCTGTTGACGATGTGGTTGCCGGCCGCGCGGCCGAAGACCACGAGGTCGAGCAGCGAGTTCGTGCCCAGGCGGTTGGCGCCGTGCACGGAAACGCAGGCGCATTCGCCGATCGCGTACAGGCCGTTGACAACCTTGGCCGAATTATCCGGACCGGTCGGGGTGACGACCTGGCCGTGGATGTTCGTCGGAATGCCGCCCATCTGGTAGTGAATCGTCGGCACGACAGGAATCGGTTCCTTGGTGGCGTCGACGTTGGCGAACTTGTGGCCGATTTCCAGGATCGACGGCAGGCGCTTGGCGATGGTGTCGGCGCCGATATGGCGCAGGTCCAGCATCACGTGGTCCTTGTTCGGGCCGCAGCCGCGGCCTTCCTTGATTTCCTGGTCCATCGAACGCGAGACGAAGTCGCGCGGCGCCAGATCCTTCAGGGTCGGCGCATAGCGCTCCATGAAGCGTTCGCCTTCGCTATTGATCAGGATGCCGCCTTCGCCGCGCACGCCTTCGGTGATCAATACGCCCGCGCCGGCCACGCCGGTCGGGTGGAACTGCCAGAATTCCATGTCTTGCAGCGGCAGGCCGGCGCGTGCCGCCATGCCCATGCCGTCGCCGGTATTAATGAACGCATTCGTCGACGCGGCGAAGATGCGGCCTGCGCCGCCCGTTGCCATGACCGTCGTTTTTGCTTCCAGGATCATGCATTCGCCGGTTTCCATTTCCAGCGCGACCACACCGATCACGTCGCCTTCGGCGTCACGGATCAGGTCGAGTGCCATCCATTCGACGAAGAAGTGCGTACGCGCACGCACGTTGCGCTGGTACAGCGTGTGCAACAGGGCGTGACCGGTACGGTCGGCTGCCGCGCAAGCGCGCTGCACCGGCTTTTCGCCGAAGTGGGCCGTGTGGCCGCCGAATGGACGCTGATAGATGGTGCCGTCAGGGTTGCGGTCGAACGGCATGCCGAAGTGTTCCAGTTCGTACACGACCTTCGGTGCTTCGCGGCACATGAATTCGATGGCATCCTGGTCGCCCAGATAGTCGCCACCCTTGACGGTGTCGAACATGTGCCAGAACCAGTTGTCTTCGGCCATGTTGCCGAGCGACGCGCCGATACCGCCCTGCGCCGCAACGGTGTGCGAGCGGGTCGGGAAAACTTTCGACAGAACAGCGACGTTCAGGCCGGCTTCAGCCAGCTGCAACGACGCGCGCATGCCGGAACCGCCGGCGCCAACGATAACCGCATCAAAGCGGCGGGTAGGGATTGCAGATTTATATGCTGCCACGATTACACACTCCAGAGTATCTGTACCGTCCAGCCGGCACAAGCGATCAACCACAGCATGGTGGCAATTTGCAGGGTCAGACGGAGGCCAGCGCTTTTCACGTAGTCCATCCAGATGTCGCGTACGCCGACCCATGCGTGGTAGAACAGGGCGACGAAGGTCACCAGGCTGAACAATTTAAACCACTGCTGTGCGAACAGACCAGCCCAGCCTTCATAGCTGAAGTTGCTGCCGGTCAGGAAAGAAATAAGCAGGATGGCCACATAGGCCACCATGACGATGGCGGTAACGCGTTGCGCCAGCCAGTCGCGCAAGCCGTAATGGGCACCGACGACGAGGCGTTTCGGTCCGATATTATTGTCTGCCATGTTTAAAATACTCCAAACAGTTTCAAAGCGACCAAGGCCGTCAACACCAGGCTCACGACCAGCACGGACGACGCGGTCTTGCGTGCCGAATCTTTTTCGATGGCAACGTGCACGTCCATGAACAGGTGACGAATACCGGCGCAGAAGTGGTGCAGGAAGGCCCAGACGAGGCCCAGGGTGATCAGCTTGACGAACCAGTGCGAGGCGATGCCCTGGAAGTAGGCGTAGGACATTTCGGAACGCAGGCTCAGTTCCAGCATGTACAGGATACATGGCAGCAAGGCGAAAATGATGAAACCGCTGATGCGATGCAGGATCGAGACGATGGCGCCGACAGCCATGCGGTAGTTCGACAATTCGGTAACATGAATGTTACGGAATTGCGGCCGTTCTTTTTTTGGTACTTCTCTTACGGCTTCAGACATAACAAAAACCTCCCCTTTGAATTTCAACTAAATATTGAAGCCGCGATTTTCGCCGATTTTCGCAACCCATACCAATATCTATTGTTACATATAACCAAAATGGTTTTTTACTACAAAATACCGCGCTACTTTCCGTAGTTCACGTAATTTAATTACAGAATCGCCGGCAAAACACGGCCCGCCGGGGCGGGCCATGCTGTCGCTGCGCTTTCCGTTGTCTCCGTTGCCCGCCTTGCGGCAGGCATCTTGCAAGCGATGCACTTCAGCCTTGCTGCTTGTTCGGACGCCCGCAGGCGCCCCGCCGCTTCAGCTGAGTTCATTCTGATAATGATGGCGACTGGTCAGGTACAAGCCCCGGCGCAGTTCGACCGGCTTGTCGCCGTAGGTAAACGACACGCGCTCGGAACTGAGCAAGGGCGTGCCGAGGTCGATATTTAACAATTGCGCGGCGCCCGCGTCGGCGCACACGGCGCGGATCTGTTCGGACGCGCGTATCATGCGCGTGCCGAATTCCGTTTCGAACAGGCCGTACATGGGCCCCTTGTATTCCACCAGGCGCTCGGCCGTCAGGCCCTTGAAGATCAAGCCGGGCAGCCACAGCTCCTCGACGATGGTCGGCACGCCGTCGAAATACTGCACGCGCTTGATGAAGATGACGGCGTCGCCGGACTTCAGATCCATCAGGCGCGCCACGTCGGCCGGCGCGCGCACGCGCTTGACTTCGATAAATTTGCTTTCGGGATAATGCGGCACGCCTTCGTCCGGCACCAGGCGCAGGAAGCGGAAATGCGCGCGCGCCTCATGGTGGGTGGAAACGAAAGTGCCCTTGCCCTGGCGGCGCATGACGAGATTCTCGGCGGCCAGTTCATCGATGGCCTTGCGTACCGTGCCCTGGCTGACCTTGAAGCGCCCTGCCAGCTCGACTTCGCTGGGGATCAGTTCGCCCGGCTTCCATTCGCCCGATTGCAGGCTCTGCGTGATGAGCGCCTTGATCTGCTGGTACAGGGGACTGAAGGTGGGAGAAGCGGTCGCGGCAGGCGCGGACACAGCGGTGGCAGTGGTATTAATGCTGGCGACAGGGGTGCTGGCCGCAGTGGCGGCAGGCGTGGCCGGGGTGCCCGCGGTCGGACTGACCGCCCCGCTTGCAGCAGTGGCATTGTTGGTCAGATTGGACGAGGCGGAATTCATAGTCCGACATTTCAACACAAATCACTGCCCGCGTCCAGTAAAACAGACGTAGTTATCTGTCTTATATAAGACATAAGATATGATTGACAGATAGGGATCAGAGGCCTAAACTGCCCTCGATAAAACTTGTGAGCCAGCGTTTTATGTTGTCGGCCAGCCACTCTGGCCTCGTGCAGCACAAGCGTGACGGCAGCGTACACCAGCAATTCGGTGGCGCGGGCCGGTTTTGGTATCATTATAGTTTTTCCGGATAAGCGTAAGCCCAGCTTCAAGCCCGTTTTCTTTCCCATTTTTGGAGATTCATCATGGCTAAAACCCCAATGCGTGTTGCAGTGACCGGCGCCGCCGGCCAGATCGGCTACGCCCTGTTGTTCCGCATCGCCAATGGCGACATGCTCGGCAAAGACCAGCCTGTCATCTTGCAACTGCTTGAAATCCCGGACGAAAAAGCCCAGAAGGCGCTCAAGGGCGTGATGATGGAAATCGACGACTGCGCCTTCCCGCTGCTGACGGAAATGACCGCCCACTCCGATCCGCTGACCGCATTCAAGGATGTCGACGTGGCCGTCCTGGTTGGCGCGCGTCCACGCGGCCCAGGCATGGAACGCAAGGACCTGCTGGAAGCGAACGCCCAGATCTTCACGGTACAAGGCAAGGCGCTCGACGCCGTCGCTTCGCGCAATGTCAAAGTACTGGTGGTCGGCAACCCTGCCAACACCAACGCCTACATCGCCATGAAATCGGCGCCATCGCTGCCAGCGAAGAACTTCACCGCCATGCTGCGCCTGGACCACAACCGCGCGCTGTCGCAAGTCGCTGCCAAGACCGGCACCGCCGTGAAAGACATCGAGAAGCTGACCGTCTGGGGCAACCACTCGCCTACGATGTACGCCGACTACCGCTTCGCCACCGTGAACGGCAAGGCTGTCAAAGACCTGATCAACGACCAGGAATGGAACGCCAACGTGTTCCTGCCTACCGTCGGCAAGCGCGGCGCGGCCATCATCGAAGCGCGCGGCCTGTCGTCGGCAGCGTCGGCAGCGAACGCCGCCATCGACCACATCCATGACTGGATGCTGGGCACCGCAGGTAAATGGACCACCATGGGCGTTCCTTCGGATGGCTCGTATGGCATCCCTGAAGGCACCGTGTTCGGCTTCCCGGTCACCACCGACAACGGTGAGTACACCATCGTTCAAGGTCTGGAAATCGATGCATTCTCGCAAGAGCGCATCAACCTGACCCTGAAAGAACTGACCGAAGAGCGCGAAGGCGTGAAACACCTGCTGGCCTAAGTCCAGTTTTGGCGGCGCGGCAATGCGCCGCCCGCCAAAGAAGGCCGCTCCGCGAATGTCGCGGCGCGGCTGTTTTCTCAAGTAGTTTTTACCTGCAGAAATGCCTTAAGCATGCACCCTTCCGAGGTTTTATTCCAAGGCAAACGCCAGCCGCTGTTGCTCGCCGCTTGCGACCACTACGCCGGCTCTGAAAAGCTGATGCGTAAATCGATTGCTTTGCAACAAGAGCTTGGCCCCCTGTTCGACATCACCTTCGACTGCGAAGACGGCGCCAGCGCCGGCAACGAAGAAGCCCACGCGCTGATGATCGCCGGCCTGCTGGCCAGCGGCGAGAACCAGTTCAACCGCATCGGCGTGCGCGTGCACGACGTCGACAGCCCGTTTTTCGTGCGCGACGTGGAAATCATCTGCAGCGCCGCGTCCCGTCTGGCCTACATCGCCGTGCCCAAGGTGGCCGGCGTGCAGGATGCCATGCTGGCCATCGACCTGATCAACCTGCACGCGCGCCGCGCCGGCCGCGACAACCTGCCCGTGCACATCCTGATCGAAACGCATGGCGCGCTGCGCGACGCCTACGCGATCGCCGCCCTGCCCCAGGTCGAATGCCTGTCCTTCGGCATCATGGATTTCGTGTCGGCCCACTACGGCGCCATTCCCGCCGCCGCCATGCGCACGCCGGGCCAGTTCACGCACCCGCTGGTGGTGCGCGCCAAGCTCGAAGTGGCGGCCGCCTGCCATGCGCACGGCAAGGTGGCGTCGCACAACGTGACGACGGACGTGCGCGATTCGGCCGTGGTGGCGAATGACGCCCAGCGCGCGACAGCCGAGTTCGGCTACACGCGCATGTGGAGCATCCACCCGGACCAGATCAAGCCCATCATCAAGGCCTTTACGCCGCGCCTGTCCGAAGTCAACGAAGCGAGCAACATCCTCAACGAAGCGCTGCGCGCCAACTGGGGACCGATTGCGCAAAATGGCCGCTTGCACGACCGCGCCAGCTACCGATATTATTGGACCGTTTTGCAACGCGCCAAACTGGCGGGCCTCGGCCTGCCCGAGGCGGCCGCCGCATTACTCAACACCCCCTCTTCCAGCACCACTGAAAACTGACAGGAATTACACGATGTCCCTCTCCAAATTAGCAATTGCCTGCAGCGTCGCGCTGGGCGCCATGACCCTCACGCTGGCGCCAGCCAGCTTCGCCGCCACGGCAGAGGCAAATCCCAAGGCCGTCAAGGCTGTCAAGGCCAAGCCAAAGGCCAAGGCCACCAAGGCAAAAGCTGCCGCCAAGGAAGCCCATCCGCTCGCCATGTCGGCCGCCGACAAGGAAGAAGCCGATGAACCGAACACCGCAGGCTCGGCTTCCACCGATTTCAATTGCGAACTTGGTAACAAAATTACCATTTACACCAATGCTACTGACGACAAACACATCGCCCTGCGCTGGAAGAAGCGCCTGCACCGCCTGAGCCGCGTTGGCACCACCACCGGCGCCAACCGCTTCGAGAACCGTCTGTACGGCCTCGTGTGGATCGGCATCCCGGCCAAAGGCATGCTGCTCGATTCCAAGCAGGGCCGCCAGCTGGCCAATGAATGCAAGGATGCGGAGCAAGCCAAGCCGGCGGCAGTGGTGGAAGCCGCGCCATCGCTGGGCGTCTTGCCAGCCACCGGCGGCTGATGTGCGTAGCAAGGGCCTCTTCGGGGGCTCAGTCATGTTTTGTAATTTGAATAATCAATAAATAGACGATACCCAACAAGGAGAGGTCATGTCCCGCAACACTCTGAACACGCTCAAGGACTTTAATATTTCGGATAGCAAGAAGGGCAAGCTGTACTCCCTGCCTGCGCTGGAAAAAAGCCTGGGCATCAATGTCTCCCGCCTGCCAGTGTCGATTCGTATCGTGCTCGAATCGGTATTGCGCAACTGCGACGGCAAAAAAGTCACCGAAGAACACGTCAAGCAATTGGCGAGCTGGGGCCCGACCGCCGAGCGCACCGACGAGATCCCGTTCGTAGTGGCGCGCGTCGTGCTGCAAGACTTCACCGGCGTACCGCTGCTGGCCGACCTGGCAGCAATGCGCAACGTGGCCGCCAAGATGGGCATCAACGCCAAGAAGATCGAACCGCTGGTACCGGTCGACCTGGTGGTCGACCACTCGGTCACCATCGATCACTACCGCGAAAAGAAAGCGCTGGACCTGAACATGAAACTGGAATTCTCGCGTAACAACGAGCGTTACCAGTTCATGAAATGGGGCATGCAGGCATTCGACACCTTCGGCGTCGTGCCACCAGGCTTCGGCATCGTCCACCAGGTCAACCTGGAATACCTGGCGCGCGGCGTGCACCACGCAGGCAAGAAAGCCGGCGACGTATACTACCCGGACACCCTGGTCGGCACCGACTCGCACACCACCATGATCAACGGCATCGGCGTGGTCGGCTGGGGCGTGGGCGGCATCGAGGCGGAAGCCGGCATGCTGGGCCAACCGGTCTACTTCCTGACGCCAGACGTCATCGGCGTGAACCTGTCGGGCGCGCTGCGCGAAGGCTGCACCGCCACCGACCTGGTACTGACCATCACCGAATTGCTGCGCAAAGAGAAAGTCGTCGGCAAGTTCGTCGAATTCTTCGGCGAAGGTACCGAGTCCTTGACCCTGACGGACCGCGCGACGATCGCCAACATGGCACCGGAATACGGCGCGACCATGGGCTTCTTCCCGGTCGACGAAGCGACCATCGACTACTTCAAGGGCACCGGCCGCAGCAAGGCTGAAATCGCCGCGTTCGAAGGCTACTTCAAGGCGCAAAACCTGTTCGGCGTGCCAAAAGCCGGCGACATCGACTACACCCGCGTGGTGGAACTGGACCTGGCATCGGTCGCTCCGTCGCTGGCCGGCCCGAAACGCCCGCAAGACCGTATCGAAATCGGCAACGTCAAGGCGAACTTCGCCGAGCTGTTCGCCAAGCCAACCACGGAAAACGGCTTCAACAAGAACCCGGCCGACCTGGCTGCCGTGTACGAAACGACGAACGGCGTGAAAGTGTCGAACGGCGACGTGCTGATCGCCGCGATCACCTCGTGCACCAACACCTCGAACCCGAGCGTGATGCTGGCTGCCGGCCTGCTGGCCAAGAAAGCCGTGGAAGCCGGCCTGAAAGTCGCGCCGCACATCAAGACCTCGCTGGCTCCCGGCTCGCGCGTCGTGACCGAGTACCTGACCGCCGCCGGCCTGCTGCCATACCTGGAAAAACTGGGCTTCGGCGTGACCGCCTACGGCTGCACCACCTGTATCGGCAATGCGGGCGACCTGACGCCCGAGCTGAACGCAGCGATTGCCACGCACGACATCGTCGCGTCGGCCGTCCTGTCGGGCAACCGCAACTTCGAAGCGCGCATTCACCCGAACATCCGTTCGAACTTCCTGGCCTCGCCACCGCTGGTCGTCGCTTACGCCATCGCCGGCAACATGACGCGCGACCTGATGACGGAACCTGTCGGCAAGGGCAAGGGCGGCAAGGACGTCTACCTGGGCGACATCTGGCCGACCTCGGCTGAAGTCTCGGCCATGATGAAGTTCGCCATGAACGCCAAGGTGTTCAAGGACAACTACGCCGACGTCAAGGGCGCGCCAGGCAAGCTGTGGGAAAAAGTCACGACCGTGTCCGGTCAAGTCTACAACTGGCCGAAATCGACCTACATCGCGGAACCTCCGTTCTTCGACAACTTCTCGATGACGCCAGCGGCAGTGGCCACCGGCATCGAAGGCGCGCGCGCACTGGGCGTGTTCGGCGATTCCATCACCACCGACCACATCTCGCCAGCCGGCTCGATCCAGGAAAACGGTCCTGCAGGCAAATGGCTGAAGGAAAACGGCGTCCTGAAAGCGGACTTCAACTCCTACGGCTCGCGTCGCGGCAACCATGAAATCATGATGCGCGGCACGTTCGCCAACGTGCGTATCAAAAACCGCATGATCCCTGCCAAGGCAGACGGTTCGGCGGTCGAAGGCGGCATCACGATCCACCAGCCTTCCGGCGAAGAAATGTCGATCTACGACGCAGCGATGAAATATGTTGCTGAAGGCACGCCAACCATGGTCTTCGGCGGCGAAGAGTACGGTACGGGCTCGTCGCGCGACTGGGCGGCAAAAGGTACGCAACTGCTGGGCGTGAAAGCCGTGATCACCCGTTCGTTCGAGCGCATTCACCGCTCGAACCTGGTGGGCATGGGCGTGCTGCCGCTGCAATTCATCGGCGACGACAGCGTGCAAACCCTGGGCATCACCGGCAAGGAAACCTTCGACCTGAAAGGCCTCGAAGGCGAAATCAAGCCACAGCAACTGGCTACCCTGGTGATCCACCGCGCCGACGGCTCCAGCCAGGAAGTCAAAGTCCTGCTGCGCATCGATACGCCGATCGAAGTCGATTACTACAAGCATGGCGGTATCCTGCCATTCGTGCTGCGTCAACTGCTGGCCGAGTAAGCAGCCCAGCTGTGATGCAAGATCAAAGCGCCGGTTCCGACCGGCGCTTTTTTTCGTCCCTGCATCCCGTTCCGACTTGAAATTTCGACTATTGGCATGATCTAAGGACAGCTTACGTATTGCGTGCGGCTGAATCCTCTACAATACGGTTATAAGGGTTTATCATTGTTTGACTGATCCATTTTTTTCACTTTCCGAGACTCTTATCCCGCTATGCGTCGTCCTTCCAAAGATTCATCCCATAAACTGACTGCCGACAGCCAGCGCCTGGTCACCTTTGCCCAGGCGATCGTACAGGCAGCCAGCCGTCTCGAAGAGCGGTCCTGGGAACACAGCCTGGATACGCAGCTCCAGAAATTACTCAAAACCGGTCACCAGGACACCATCGACAACACCCTGGGCAGCCTGTTCAAGGATGACTTGAACGCCTATGACGTGCTGATGGACTGCGTTGAAGCCGTCAGCGAATCGACCGTCATCACGCATGAAGACGTGCGCTACGACGCCCTGCTCGTCGCCGTGCCCATCCTCGCGTGGACGCGCTTTTCCATCGCCTCCGGCCCCATGGCCGGCGACGCGCACGGTGTGCTGTCGGCGCATTTCGCCGCCCACCTGCTGGCCGACGGCACCAAGATGGCCATGGCGCCAACGCTGTACTCTATCGACCAGTTGCCGCGCAGCCATGTCGAGACCTATGCCAAGACGCAAAAGCTGGCCCTGGCCGCCCTGAAAGGCACGGCCGTCAAGCCCTCGGGCAAAGAAGCGGAAACGGCGCCCTTCCTGGCCGATACGCGCTACCTGCTGGTGGCAGTGGTGGCCCCTGCCGGCGCACCGCTGTTCCGCTGGCAGACACCAGCTAGCCAGCTCGACTTCATCGCCGAACGCAGCGCCGCCCTGGAACAATGGCGCACGCAGGCGACGCCGACGTTCGCCCGCCTGCTGCCCGGCTGCGGCCTGGAATTGCTGCTGCCGGAAGCGTATTACGTGGCCTGCCGCGAAGCGGACAAGCTGATACGTCCCGTCTCCGTGCGCGCCGCCGTGCACTACCTGACGCATACCTTGGCCATCGAACCGTCGGAACTGCGCGCCGTCATCGCCGGCTTCGGCGAGGAAGCGGCCGACGGCCAGGTGGACGAGTACCGCATCGCCTTCACCCTGCGCCAGGCGCCGGACGTCATCTATGGCATCGTCTGGCCTTTGTACGGCCAGGAAGACGAGGATGGCACGCCGATCGAAGGCCTGATCCAGGTCGGCATCGCCGCGCTGGACAAGCAAAAGACACCGGTCGATGAAATCATCGAGCACCTGAACGCCGCCGGCGTGACGCAGATCAAGCGCCACGCGGAACGCTTTGTCGGTGAATACTGCGACGATTGCGGCGCCCCCCTGTTTGCCGACCCGGTCGGCGAGCTGGCGCATGCGGAGATGCCGGAAGATACGCCGCAGGGCACGGAACACTTCCATTAATGCTGTAACGGCGTTGTCGGATTACGCGCTGCGCGCTAATCCGATCTACGCTGCCGGTATGGGCCGTAGGTCGGATTAGCCGGCACGGCGTAATCCGACAGCAGCGTTGGCGCACAAAAAAGGCGGAACCTCGGTTCCGCCTTTTTGCATTGCAAGTCATGCTTACAACACCATCACCACTGTGAAAACGGGTGGCGGATCAGATTCGCGTTGTAGTAGCGCGCATCGCCCGACACTTCCGCGCCGATCCACTCCGGCTTCTCGAACGGCTGGTCTTCAGATGCCAGCTCGATCTCGGCCACCAGCAGGCCCGCATTGGCGCCGAGGAACTCGTCGACTTCCCATACCATGCCCGCGTGTTCGATGCGGTGGCGAACCTTTTCGATCAGCGGCTGTTCGCACAGGCCGTCGAGCAGTTCGGCGGCGTCGGCCAGCGGAATCGGATACTCCCACTCGCCGCGCGTGGCGCCCACGTTGGCGCCCTTGATGGTCAGCATCGCCTGTTCGCCCTCGATGCGCACGCGCACCACGCGCTCGCGCGCGGACGACAGATAGCCCTGGCGCAGCAGCACCGCCTGCCCCAAGCCGCGCCAGGCATCGCCGGCCAGCAGGAATTTACGCTCGATCTCGACGCCCATGATCAACGCCGTTCAATCGAGCGACAGCAGGATAGGCTGCAGCATGGCCGCGCCCAGTGCCGCGCTGCGCGCGCCGTTCCAGCCCACGCTTGGGTCCGGCAAGTCGGCGTTTTCCTTGAACGGCATTTCCAGGGTCAGCGCCAGGCAGCCGAAGTGGTGGCCGATGTATTTCGATGCCAGGGTCAGCATGTCGGACTTGTACTTGCTGGCCGCGTAGCCGAACTTGTCCTGGAAGTCGGGGCTGGCCTGCTTGTAGCGTTCGATGAAGGCCTTCTGGTGTGCAGCTTGCGCCGGCGTGAAGTTTTCCAGCATTTCATTGCCGGCCACAAAGTTGTACGGCAGCGCTTCATCGCCGTGGATGTCGAAGAACATGTCGACACCCGTTTCGTGGATCTTGTTTTTCACGCACAGCACTTCCGGGCTCGATTCCAGCGATGGCGTCATCCATTCGCGGTTCAGGTTGGCGCCGGCCGCATTCGTGCGCAGGTTGCCGCGGATGGAGCCGTCCGGATTCATGTTCGGCACGATGTGGAACACGGCGCGCTGCAGCAGTTTGCGCGCGATCGGGTTGGCATCGTCGAGCAGCGAGTCGATCAAGCCTTCGACGAACCATTCGGCCATCGATTCGCCCGGGTGCTGGCGCGCGATGACCCAGATTTTCTTTTCCGCCTGCGGATTGCCGATGGTAACCATGTTCATGTCGCGGCCGTCGACCGTGCTGCCCAGGTCGGACACGCGCGCCAGCGGATGCTCGGCCACTTCGCCCAGCAGGCGCAGATGGCGTTCCCACGAATACGGCTCGAAGTAGGCGTAGTACACGCTGTCGAGTTCCGGCGTGTGCGAGATCGTCATGACCTGGCCATCGAACGTGGTCGGCACGCGGAACCAGTTTTCGCTGTCGTAGCTGGCCACGGCCTGGTAGTCTTCATAGCCGGCCGGATAGGTGGCCTGGCCCGCGTTCAGGAAGCGCATCGTGCATGCCTGACCCCGCGCGCCCTGCAGGCGGAAGTGGAACCACTGATGGATGTCGGCGTGGCTATCCTTGCGCAAATTCAGGTCGATGGCGCCGGCGCTGGTGGCGCTCACCACGTCGATGGCGCCCGAGTCGAAGTTCTGGCTGATTTTAATGGTCATGTAATGATCCCGTCCGAATGTAAGTGTTCCGGCGTTGCCTCGTGGGCCAGCGCCGTTGCGCTAAAAAACGCAGTGTAAGCTATCCTGCTATTTTCCGCCCTTTGGCCCCGTTCGCAAAGCCTGGCCCGGCGATTTATGCACCATTCCGGGGCATCGATGGAAAAGCGCGGGGCAGAAGCGCGAAAAATCGGTCGACTGTCGCATCCACCGGACAAAAAACTGAATTGTAACAATGCCAGACACATTAGCGGCCCGTCGCCCCCCTATAATTCCTGCTTTTATAGAGTCGCCAGGAAAGAGTCGTGGACAAGAAGCTGACCAATATTCAGGAAAGAAAATTACGCGAGGCGCAGGCGCGGCGCGAGCACATCATCGACGTCGTCAAAGACCTCATCAAGAAGGGCGGCGCGCGCGCCGTCTCCATCCGCAAGGTGGCCGAGGCGGCCGGCTTTTCCACCACCGTCGTGTACGCCCTGTTCCGCGACAAGGCCACCCTGATCGCCCAGGCCATGGACAAGGACTTGCTGGAACTGGTGCGCGCCATGCGCACGGCCTGCGACACCAGCACCGACCCATGGGAACGCATCAGCCTGGTAGGCCGCGCCTATATTGAGTATGGTTTCCAGCACCCCGACGAGTATTCGCTGATCTTCATGGAGCTGCGCCCGCACGCTGAAGTCGACGCCGTCGACGTGGAACACGGCAATATCGAGCAAGACCCGTATGCCTACGCGCTGCACCTGTTCGGCGAGCTGGCGCAAACGGGCCAGGTGCGCCAGGACGAGCCGGCGCTGCACACGATGACGCAAATCTTCTGGCAATCGCTGCACGGCCTCGTGTCGCTGCGCATCGTCATGGATGCGGGCGACCCATGGACGCCGCACCCGGAAATGAACGCGCATATCGACGACTTGCTCGCCGTCGTCACGGCAGGCATCCGCCTGCGCTTTGCACCGCCCTCCTGACGTTTGATCCAGCGCAAACCAGGCGGACGGAAAAGGCGGACAGTCGAGTGAAGCCGCCTGCGCCGATGCAGCGCGGCTTGCGCGAAGGAGTGCGAGATGAACGAAGCCTATTCCACGGACCGGCTTGACAAACAGCAAAGCGCGAACAATGCTGTACGCATGGAAGCGCGCCTGACAAAACTGGAAACGGACCGGGAACATGACCGGCTATGGTTCAAGACCCTGGAACAGCGTCTTGGCGAAGGCCTCGATAAGGTACGCACGGAATTGCACGACGAATCACAGCTGCTGCGCGCCGACCTGACGCAATTTCGCGGCGACTTGCGCGGCGACTGCCACGCCCTGCGCACGGAACTGGGCGACATCCGCAAGCACATGCACACCCACTTCCTGTGGTTCATGGGCATACAGGCCACCACCACCTTTGCCCTGCTGGGCCTGGGCGCCAAGGCGCTGCATATGTACTGAGGAAAGTAAAAAGGCAGCGCGGTGCCGCACCGCCCTGCCCTGTCTTTGCGCTGACGAGGATTACTGCGCTGCCAGCATGCTCTGCGTTTCCTGGTAGCGCACATGCCAGGCCAGGGCCTCTTGCAGGATGTGCGGCGTGTGGCCGCCACGCTGGCATGCCGCATCGTAATAGGCACGCAGTTGCGCGCGGTAATCGGGATGCGTACAACGCTCGATGATCAACGGTGCCCGTTCACGCGGCGCCAGGCCACGCAAGTCCGCAAAACCCCACTCCGTCACCAGCACGTCGACGTCATGTTCCGTGTGGTCCACATGCGAGACCATCGGCACGACGCTGGAAATGCGCCCACCCTTGGCCGCCGATTTCGACACGAACATCGACACTTGCCCATTGCGCGCGAAGTCGCCCGAGCCGCCGATGCCGTTCATCATGTGCGTGCCGCACACGTGCGTGGAATTGACGTTGCCGTAGATATCGAACTCGAGCGCCGTGTTCAGCGCGATGATGCCCAGGCGGCGCACGATCTCGGGATGGTTGCTGATCTCTTGCGGCCGCAGCACGATCTTCGAACGGTAATGGTCGATATTGTCCATCAGCTTTTGATGCACGGCGGCCGACAGGGTGATCGACGAAGCCGAGGCAAACGCCAGCTGGCCCGAATCGAGCAGCTCGATGGCGCTGTCCTGCAGCACTTCCGAATACATGGTCATGTTCTGGAAAGGCGAGCCGATCAGGCCGTGCAGCACGGCGTTGGCGATGGTGCCGATGCCCGCCTGCAGCGGCAGCAATTCCGGCCCCATGCGCCCGGCCGTCACTTCGCCTTGCAGGAAGGCGATCACATGGCCGGCGATCGCCTGCGTTTCCGCGTCGGGCGGCAAGGCGTTCGACGGGCTGTCGGGGCTGTCCGTGATGACGATGGCGGCGATGCGGGCCGGGTCGATGGCGATGGCCGTGCTGCCCAGGCGCTGGTCCACGCGCGTGAGGGGAATCGGCTCGCGCCCCGGCAAGGTGTGCGGAATATAAATGTCGTGCAAGCCTTCCAGCGCCAGCGGCGTGGACAGGTTGATCTCGATGATCACCTGCGTTGCCTGCTGGGCAAAGGCGGCGGAATTGCCCACCGACATGGTCGGGATGATGGCGCCGGCCGCCGTGATGGCTGTTGCTTCGATGACGGCGATATCGACGGCGGCCAGGTTGCCCGAACGCAGCTGCTCGGCCGTTTCCGACAGATGCTGGTCGATGAACATGACTTCGCCGTTGTTGATCTTGCCGCGCAAGACAGGGTCGACCTGGAACGGCATGCGGCGCGCCAGCACGCCCGCCTCGGCCATCAGGCCATCGCTGCCATTGCCCAGCGAGGCGCCCGTGATCAGGGTCAGGCTCAAGGGGTCTTGCAGGGCGCGCTCGGCCAGCGCACGCGGCAGGGCCTTGGCGTCGCCGGCACGGGTAAAACCGCTCATGCCGACACGCATGCCGTTGTGGAACAATTTGGCTGCCTCATCGGCGCTCATGATTTTGCCGAGCAAGCCTGGGTGGCGGATACGGTCCTCGTACATCTGATGCTCCTGATCTTCTTCATATTCTCAAACTGGATGGCTGTCATACACCAGCCCCATAAGTGGAATCAGTATAAAATCGCGGTCACATGCATGGCATGAATTAATTTCGTCACATCCAGTCGATATTTTCATGCCTTGCCAACGCCGAGCACCCTCGTGGATATCCGTTCCCTGCGCTATTTCGTCGAAACCGTGCGTCTGTCGAGCTTTACGCAGGCGGCCGAATCGCTGCACCTGACCCAGTCCACCATCAGCAAAATGGTGCGCCAGCTGGAAGATGAAGTGGGCGCGCAGCTGCTGGTGCGCGACGGGCGCAAGCTGACCCTGACGGACACGGGCCGCATCGTCTACCAGCACGGCCAGGAAATGCTGGCGAACATGCGCCAGCTGACCCTGGAAGTGCGCGACACCCAAGCCTTGCAGCGCGGCAGCCTGACGGTGGGCATCCCGCCCATGATCAATGTGCTGTTCACACCTGTGTTAAAAGCCTTCCGCGCGCGCCACCCGCACATCAGCCTGACGCTGCAGGAAGACACGGGCCAGCAGATCGAGCGCCAGGTGGCGGCCGGCGAACTGGAAATCGGCATGACGGTGCTGCCGGCAGATCCGGAACTCGATCTCGTGGCCGTGGAAGTGGCCAACTACCCGATCTGGGCTCTGGCCGAGCCGGGCACGTTCCAGAAAAACCGCACGACCCTGCCCTTCAAGGCGCTGGCCGAATTGCCGCTGGTGCTGTTAAAGGATGATTTCGCCCTCACGCGCAGCCTGCGCCAGCATTTCGCGCAAGCGGGCTTCGAACCGCGCATTGCCGCGCAGAGCGGCCAGTGGGACTGGCTGGTGGCGATGGCCTCGGCGGGCCTGGGCGTGGCCCTGCTGCCCGAGCCGTTCATCCACCGCCTGGCCGGCGAACCTCTGGAGGCCGTGCGCATCGTCGAGCCGGAGGTGGCGTGGCAGGTGGCACATATCTGGAGCGGGCGCTATCTGTCGCACGCGGCGCGCGCCTGGCTCGAGGTATGCCAGGACGTGCTGGGTACGCAGTTCGCGCACTGACGTAAAAAAGGGTGGCCGAGGCCACCCTTTTGCTTGATCACGCCACCTTGCTTACTTGGCGCTGTCGTTGTACATGCTGGCGTACTTCCAGCCGAAGTACAGAATGAAGGTGTAGCACAGGGCCGGCACGAGGAAGGACAGTTGCAGGTTGATGTGGTCGGCCAGGAAGCCCTGGATGAACGGCACGATGGCGCCGCCGACGATAGCCATGCAGAGGATGCCCGAACCTTGTCCCGTTTGCGCACCCAGCTTGTTCAAGGCCATGCTGAAGATGGTCGGGAACATGATGGAGTTGAACAGGCCGACGGCGATCAAGGCCCACATGGCCGTGTGACCGCTGGAGAACACGGCGACGAGGATCAGCGCGATGACGACGGCGGCATTGAAGGCCAGCGTCTTGCCCGGGCTGACATAGCGCATCACGGCAAAGCCGACGAAGCGGCCCAGCATGGCGCCACCCCAGTAATAGCTGACGAAATAGGCGGCGTCGGCGTGGCTGAGGCCCGCGATATGGCTCTCGCCCAGGAAGTTGATCAGGAAGCTGCCGATGCTGACTTCACCGCCCACGTACAGGAAGATGGCCAGCGCGCCCAGCACCAGGTGGCGGTGCGACCAGATCGAGACCTTGTGGCCATCGTGCGCCAGGGCGGCGGCATCGTCGGCATGCGAAATCTTCGGCAATTTTGCCAGCGCAAACAGCACGGCCAGGATCACCAGGGTAGCGGCCAGCACCAGGTACGGGCCTTGCACGGAGGCCGCTTCCTTGGCGCGGTAAGCCAGTTGCTCGGCCGCCGGCAGCAGGTCGAACTGCTGCACCGTCAGCACGGTGCCCGACAAGATCAGCATGCCGCCCAGCGCAGGCGCCACGGTGGTGCCCAGCGCGTTGAACGCTTGCGTCAAGGTCAAACGGCTCGACGCCGTCTGCGGATCGCCCAGCTCCGTCACGTACGGGTTGGCCGCCACCTGCAGCACGGTGATGCCGGCCGCCAGGATGAAGAAGGACAGCAGGAACAGCGCGTAGCTGCCGGTCGACGCCGGGTAGAACATGGCGCAGCCGGCGGCCGCGATCAGCAGGCCGGCGACGACGCCGCGCTGGTAGCCGATCTTCTTGATCAGCATGCCGGCCGGCAGCGAAACGATGGCGTAGGCGCCAAAGAAGCAGAACTGCACCAGCATCGCCTGCACATACGTCAGGGTGTAGATCGAGCGCAGATGGGGAATCAGCACATCATTGAGCGATGTCAGCAGTCCCCACATGAAAAACAGCACCGTGACTATAATCAGGGCGCCTGTATTGTTTTGCGTGCCGGCCTGTGCGGACGGTACGCCCTGGCCTTGCTTTACGTATTCCATACCTTCTCCATTTTTCAATTCCAAGTTGATCTTGCCTGGCATGGAAGCGTTTCCATCCGGGCAGCACCAGGACACGCAAGCGCCACGCAGATATCAGCGTGGGCCATGACTGCCATCAGCAAAACAGGGGCAGGCATGGCGCTACTTGCGCGCGGCAGGCGCACGGCCGACCGTTTCTCGCCAAAATGATGTCTTGTGGGCGCGGCACGCCTGCGGGCTGCGTCAGAAAACAACATTCAGGACAAAACAGTCTTGTAGTAAAACTACGATACTGCGCCCGCATTATGCCTTAAAGCCCCGTATTGCGCAGCTTTCCCGCCTGTTATTCTAAAAATGAATAGCCGACATTTGAAATCAAAAGTAGCCTTATAACTTGGAATCGCTATACTTATATTGCAGTGCAGCACAACGCGGCACGCCACATAAGGAGTCTGCCATGTCTACCGCATTTACTTACCACACCACGCAAAACAGCAATATCGTCGCCACCCTGGTCCACGCCGCCAAACGTGTCGGCGCCTGGCTGAACCAAAGCAGCGACCGCCGCGAACGCGCTTACGAAGAAGCCTACCTGGCCGAATCGACGGACCGCTACGACCTGGAATACCGCATGCGCGAACTGGCACGTGCCAATCCGCAGCCAAGCTGGATGAGCGGTCTGAGCCGTTAATATTGCCGCAGTATTGCCGCAGTCCCCAGTCGCTCACCGGCTGTTGCAACATCGATAGCGCCATCCTGCTCGCCTTGCGCTTGAGCACAGGATGGGCTATACAGGCGGGATGCACACGCCCATTACCATTCTCGCCATCGCCGGCAGCCTGCGCGCTGCCTCGCTGAACACCGCCCTGCTGCGCGCCATCGCCGGGCTTGCACCACCGCCATTCGACATCCGCATCTATTCGGGACTCGGGCAATTACCGCTGTTCAATCCCGACCTCGATGCGGACAGCCTGCCGGCCGTGACCGGACTGCGCGACGCCATCCTGGGGGCCGACGTGCTGATGCTGGCCAGCCCCGAGTACGCACACGGCGTGAGCGGCCCCATGAAAAACGCGCTGGACTGGATGGTGGGAAATGAATCGTTCATAGACAAGCCACTGGTGCTGCTGAACGCCTCGCCGCGCGCCACGCATGCGCAGGCAGCCCTGCGCGAAACGGTGCTCACCATGTCGGCACGCCTGATCGACGACGCCTGCGTCAGCTTGCCCCTGCTGGGATCAGGTCTCGATGCCGAGGGCATCGCTGCGGACCCGGCATTGCGCCGGGCCATCCTCGCTATGTTGCAGTGCATCAGGTCATTTTCATGACCATCTGCACGTTTTACTGTCAATTCATCTAGTTTTACTACGTACTTCTACGGACCGCTCAATGCGGGATCATGCCCGTGAAGACGTAGGCCTGCAGCATGGTGATGATGCCGATGATGACGGCAAACAACAGGCTGTGCTTCAAGGTGAAGCGGAACAGGTCCGATTCCTTGCCCACCAGGCCGGTCGCTGCACAGGCGACGGCGATCGACTGGGGCGAGATCATCTTCGCCGTCACGCCGCCCGTCGTATTGGCCGCCACCATCAGGGTGTCGGACACGCCGATCTGGTGCGCCGTCGTGTTTTGCAGGGAGCAGAACAAGGCGTTCGACGAGGTGTCGGAACCCGTCAGGAAGACGCCCAGCCAGCCCAGGAACGGCGAGAAGAACGGGAAGGCGGCGCCGCTGCCGGCCAGCAGCAGGGCCAGGGTGGACGACATGCCCGAGTAGTTGGCGACAAAGGCAAACGCCAGCACCAGGCCGATCGACAGCACGGGACGGCGCAACTCCACGATCGTTTCCACAAACGCCTTCAGACCATCGCGCGGCTTCATGCGCAGCATCAACATCGACAGCACGGCCGTCAGCAAGATCGCCGTACCCACGGCCGACAGCAGATCGAGCTTGAACACGGCGTCATACGCCTTCGGCTCGGCCACGATGGGCATCGTCTTCATCACCAACTTGTCGAGGTAAGGCACGTGGATCTTGATGACCAGGCTGGACAAGGCGCCGCCGGCGGCAAACAGCGCCTTGAAGCCGGGCAGGCTCCACACGGTGACGATGGCCGTCAACAGGCCGAACGGCGCCCAGGCGCGCATGGTCTGCGCCATCGTGTAGGGCGAGGCGGCGCGGTTGCCGCCACCGCGCACGGCCGCAGCACCGCCCGCACCGCCAAAGCCGGACAGCGCTGCCGTGCCGCCGCCGACGGCATGCGCCACTTTCGCATTCTTCGGCTGCCACACTTTCAGGAACAGGGTCAGCGACACCAGGCTGACGAGGGCCGAGGTGATGTCCGGCAGTTCAGGGCCGATATGGTTCGATGTGAAGTACTGGGTGACGGCAAAGCTCAAACCCGTCACCAGCGCGGCCGGCCACACTTCGCGCACGCCGCGGAAACCATCCATCATGAACACCAGCCAGAACGGCACCAGCAGCGACAGCAGCGGCAACTGGCGGCCCGCCATGGCGCCGATCAGGAAGGGGTCGATGCCCGTCACCTGACCCGCCACGATGATGGGGATGCCCATGGCGCCGAAGGCCACGGGCGCCGTGTTGGCGATCAGGCACAGGCCCGCCGCATACAGCGGGTTGAAGCCCAGGCCCACCAGCAAGGCCGAGGTAATCGCCACGGGCGCGCCGAAGCCGGCCGCCCCTTCCAGGAAAGCGCCGAAAGCAAAGCCGATCAACAGCACCTGCAGGCGCTGGTCGTCCGTGACGGACAGCACGGAGGCGCGGATGATGTCGATCTGCCCTGTTTTCACGACGATCTTGTACAGGAAGACGGCCGTGACGATGATCCAGGCGATCGGCCACAAGCCGTACGCAAAACCGTAGCCGGCCGCCGCCAGCGCCTGCGGCACGGGCATGCCATACGCGAAGATGGCGACGGCCAGCGCCAGCGCCAGGGTGACGGCGGCCGCCACGTGTCCCTTGATGCGCAGCGCCGCCAAGGCGATGAAGAAGAAAATGATGGGGATGGCTGCCGCCAGCGACGACAGCCACAAGCTGCCGAGCGGTGTATAAAGTTGGGTCCAGGTTTGCATGTCGGGTCTCCTCCGGTGGATGCGGGTTAAGTGAAAAAACGGCTTTTGATGTAATTGTGTGTAGCGTGTTTTTTGCGGTGCTCCGGGATCGGGCTATTCTTCCTGCCCCCGTGCATTGAGCAGGTCGGCCAGGCTGCGCGGCGCCGGCGTCAATGGCTTGCGGTGCTGCGTCCAGCCCAGCTGCGCGCGCGGCGTCAGCAGGCGCAGCCGCGTGGCGGCCCAGCGGAACAGCCGGTAGCTGGCGGGGCGCGCGAAGGCGCCGCTCCAGAAGCGCCAGATCAGGCTTTCGCCGCGGCTGAACTTGGCGCCCTGCCCGCGCAGCGGATGGCTGACTTCCTCGTTCGGATTGCGGTTCGCTTCCGTGCGCAGGCGCACCAGCAGTTGCGGAATCGGAATGCGCACGGGACACACTTCGCCGCAGGCGCCGCACAGGCTCGATGCGGTGGCCAGGTCCGCCGTCGCGTCGAGTCCCAGCAAGTGGGGCGAAATGATCTTGCCGATCGGCCCCGGATACGTGGTGCCGTAGGCGTGGCCGCCGATGCGCGTATAGACGGGACAGTGGTTCATGCAGGCGCCGCAGCGTATGCATTGCAGGGTGGCGCGCAGCTGCTCGTCGGCGTAGGCCTGGCTGCGGCCGTTGTCGAGCAAGACCAGGTGCACTTCGCGCGGCCCATCTTTTTCACCGACAAGGCGCGGGCCGGAAATCAGGTTGAAATACGTGGTGATGGCCTGCCCCGTGGCCGAACGCGTCAGGAGGCTGGCCAGCGGGACGATATGTTCGAGCTTGGCCACCACTTTTTCCATGCCCATGATGGCGATGTGCACGTCCGGCACGGACGTCGTCAAGCGGCCATTGCCCTCGTTTTCCACCAGCCACAGGGTGCCCGTGTCGGCCGCCGCGAAGTTCACGCCCGACAGGCCGATATCGGCGTCAACGAAGGCCTGGCGCAGGGCGCGCCGTCCCGTCTGGATCAGGCTGTCGACGTCTTCCGTGTAGGGCGCGTCGGGGATATGCTCGGCGAACAGGCCGGCGATGTCGGCCTTCGTCTTGTGAATGGCCGGCATGACGATATGCGACGGCTTTTCGCCCGCCAGCTGCACGATGTACTCGCCCATGTCCGATTCCAGGCACGTCATGCCGCGCGCTTCCAGATAATGATTGAGCTCGATTTCCTCGCTGGCCATCGACTTGCCCTTGATGAAGCGCGTCGCCCGGTTCCTTTCGGCGATGGCGTGGATGATGGCGTTGGCCTGCTCGCCATCCTCGGCCCAGTGCACCTGCACGCCGGCCGCCGTCAGCTTGTCTTCCAGCTGCACCAGCAAATCGGGCAGGCGCGCCAGCGCGTGCCGGCGCACGGCTTCGCCGATGTCGCGCAGGCGTTCCAGTTCGTCGCCGTCGGGGAATTGCGTCTTGCGCTTGTCCTGTAAAAAATCCATGGCGCCGCGAAAGCTCTGGCGCAGTTTCGGGTCGTCCAGCGCGGCGCGGGCGCGCGCATGGAAATCAGCCGGCTTGACGAATTGCAGGGGCTTGGCGTTCATGGCTGCCCCCCTTCATGGGCGGACAAATCATCGATGATCAGTACCCACAGCCAGCGCGGGCCGTGCGCGCCATAGGCCAGCGTTTGCTGGATATCGGACGTTTTCGAGGGACCGGACACCAGCACCAGGTTGGCCGGCATGCCGTCCGCCCAGCGCTCGGCGCGCGCCGCCGCATGCAAGTCCACGTGCAGGGTGCTCGCATACACGAGGCAGACATGCAGGGGTGGCGCCAGGGACACCGTGCGCGGCGTGGCCGCATCGGGTGCGATGACCAGGGTTCCCGTGGCGGCGATGCCGGAACGCGCGATGGTAAAGCCCGCATCGACGGTGTCGAACAGTTCACTTTTCCACTGCGCCAGCGGACGCGCGAAAGACAGCGTCTCCACCTCGGCCGGCAAGGCGGCGCGCAAGGCCTGCCCTTCGGCGCTGCCGGTATCGAGCAGTAAACGCCGCACGCCGTGTTCGCCGAGGCGCTGCGCCAGCAAGGCGGGCCAGGCCTCGCTACTGATGCAGTAGACCTCCGCATGCGAAGCGCGCAAGGCGGCCTGCATGGCGGCGATCCTGTCCCGTGCCGGCAGCGGCGCGGCGGCGCGGCGCGCCAGGTAGTGCTGGTCGATCGCCGTATCGATGGCGCCCACCGCTTCGGGTGCGGCGGGCGCGGCGGCGCGCAGGCGTCCCAGCATGCGTTCGCGGGCGGTCAGGATCGCGCTCATGCCGCGCCTCCCGTGCGGCGCCACAAAAAGCTGGCCATATGCTCGACGGGTAGCGGCGCGCCCTGGTGCTGCGCGGCGTGGCCGATATTGAGCAGGCAGCCGCAGTCGGCCGAGACGAGCCGGTCGCAGCCTGTGGCGCAGGCCGAGGCGATCTTGTCGCTGACCATGGCGCCGGAAATATCGGGATGCTTCAATGAAAACGTGCCGCCAAAGCCGCAGCATTCCGATTCGCGCTGGTGTTCGATGCGCGTCACGCCGGGCAAGGCGTCGACCAAGGCCATGCCGTGGGTGCGCGTACCCATTTCGCGGCGCGCGCCGCACGAGGTATGCAGCACCACGTTTTCATCGGCCTGCGCGGCGGCGCCCATGCCGGCCAGGTCGAGCTGCAGCACGCAGACGAGAAATTCGCTCAGTTCATACACGCGTTCGGCCAGTTCTATCGCCTTGGGGCCGGCGACGGGGTCGTCCTGGAACAGCTGCGGCCAGTGGTGGCGCATCATGCCGGCGCAGGAACCGGACGGCACGATCACGGGCCACGGCTGCGCAAACAGGTCGAGCTGGGCGCGGGCCACGGCGCGCGCCTGTTCCGGATTGCCGCTGCTGTAGGCGGGCTGGCCGCAGCAGCTCTGGCCGCGCGGATAATGCACGAGCAAGCCTTCCCGCTCCAGCAGGCGTACGGCATCGAGGCCCGCCTGTGGCACGAACAGGTCGACCAGGCAGGTGGCGAACAGGTACACCTGCGGCGGTGGCGATGGATAGTGGCGTGGCTGGCGCGGGTCTGGCTGCATGCGTTGTCTCCCCGGCGCTCTGTGTGTTGCTGCGGCGCCGCTGTGTGTTGTTAAGAATGACCGGTTCACGCATAATTCCAGCTTCCGCAAGCCACTTCAAATTGCTCGGACCACTTTAAAACAACACCGGAAAGACATCGATGGCGACAGGCATGCAAACGCGGGGCAGGGTCGAGATGGTGATGCGCAGGCTGGAAACGGCCCTGCTGGACGGCAGCTTGCCGGCGGGGGCGCAGTTGCCGGCAGAACGCCTGCTGGCGCAGCAATATGCAGTTTCGCGCAACACCGTGCGCGAAGCGGTGCAGCGTCTGGCGGCGCGGGGCCTCGTGCGCAGCCGGCGCGGCGCCGGCGTGTTCGTGACGGATCAATTGCGCACCGGCATGGCTTCGCCGTGGAGTCAGCTGGTGGCCGACCACCCCGCCCTGCGCGACGACATCCTGGAATTTCGCCGCGTGCTGGAAGGGGCGACGGCCTACTTTGCGGCGCAGCGGGCCAGCGGGGACGAGCGCGCGCAGATCATGGCGCTGCTGGCCGAGCTGGAACAGGCGCGCGCCAGCGACGACAAGCACGGCGAGGCGCAGGCCGACGCGCGGCTGCATGAAGTCATCGCCCAGGCGTCGCACAACACCATGTTTTTGCACTTGCACACCAGCATCATCGGCATGCTGCGCGAACACATCACCATCAATGGCACGGGCTTGCGCCAGCAGGACGACGCCACTTCGCTGCACCTGCTGTCGCAGCACCGCACCCTGTGCGTAGCGATCTGCGCCAGCCAGCCCGAGGAAGCGCGCACGGCCATGCAAAGCCACATCGATTTCGTGCGCACGCGCGTCACCAGCGATGACGATTGAGGCCACTGGTAGGACCAGTACCTGCGCACAGCGGACGCAAAAACTGCTACCATCGCGCGCCGCCAACCGATCCATCCTGCCATGACCGTCCTCGCCCACACCCATCCGCTGGTGCTCCAGCTGGAAAACGACTTGCTGCCCCTGTTTCGCGCCGCCCTGCCACCACTCTCAGCCGCCGCGCCACGGGCGCTCGCCTCTGTCTTCGCCTTTTCCAGCGGCACGGCCAGCGCCTTCCAGGATTATCACTTCGGCATTTCCTGCCTGCTCGCAGACGTGCCCGACGATGCGCCGGAAGAAGTAGCCCTGCTGGTCAGCGTCACGGGCCTCGATGCCGGCGCACGGCTCAGCGCCCAGGTCGTTTGGGGCCAGCCATCGGGCCAGGTGGAAATGCAGGCCGAACTGCAGGCAGATGACTTGCCAACCCTGCATGCCGCCCTGCCCGGCTTGCTGGCCGGCTTGCAGCAGGCAGCCAGCCGGGGCGCACCAGCAAGATGACAGGTGCATGAAAAAGTGCCAGGAAACAACAACTTACGCTTTCCTCTACGCAACTTTGTTGACTTCCACTAGCCCCAGCCCCTATCCTTTCAGTTACGTTTGGTGAGAATGTGTGCGTGTTCATGCGAGCATGCAAGCGGCATCGCCTTGCCTCCCAAAAAGTCCATTCCGCATTTTTATTGCAACCATCAGGGCAACGCGCCTGAACGGCCGCTGCCAGCAAATACGGAGCTGACTGCCATGCCATCGCACCACCATTTTCCTGCAACACCATTGCTCGGCTGCCTCCTGCTGCTGGCCGTCCTGCCCGTGCAGGCGCAGACCACGGACAGCCCCGCCGCCACCTTTACCGCCAATGCCAGTCTCACATCGCAATACATCTCGCGCGGCTTTCGCCAGACCTGGGGCAAGCCGGCGCTGCAGGCGGGGGCCGACTATGCGCACCCGAGCGGCTGGTCGCTGGGCACGTGGGCGTCCACCGTCAGCGACCGCTATATCGAGGATGCGACCATCGAATGGGACGTGTACGGCGGCTACAGCGGCACGGTCGGTGAACTCGGCTACAGCGTGCTGGCCTACTATTACAAGTATCCGGGCGCCGTCTACCGCGCCACGGGCGTGAAGTACGACTATGGCGAACTGTCGCTGGGCCTCAGCTACATGATGCTGTACGCCAAGTACAACCGCACGGTCACGCCGGATTTCTTCGGCATCACCAATGCGCGCGGCACGGGCTACCTGGACGTGGGCGCGAATGTCGACCTGGGCAATGCCTGGACCTTGAATCTGCACGCCGGCAATGGCCGGGTGGCGGGCACGGGCAATGCCATGTGGAACTGGCGCGACGCCAAGATCGGTGTCACCCGGACCTTCGACGGCGGCTGGAGCGCCAGCGCCGCCGTCACGCGCGCCTGGGGCGCCACCGATGCCTACGACCATTACACCTTGGGCATCCCGAATGCGGCCGGCCAGTTCGACATGTCGAACCCCGCCGCGACCACCCTGGTCGTGGCCATCAGCAAGACGTTCTAGGCGCGCCCCCGCGACGCCCATGACACCAATACCCCTCCCCATCAAGGAACAGCATCATGCAACTCTCACTGAACAGTAAAATCTGCGTCGCCGCCACCGCGCTCGCCATCCTCAGCCTCGGCGTCACGGCGGCCGTGATCGGCTACAAGAGCAGCGCGAGCGCCGAAGCGGCCGCGCTGGACCTGGCGCGCACATCGGCGCGCGAAGTGGCCGGCGCCTTGCAGGCGCGCATCGCCAGCAACCTGTCCAGCGTGTCCAGCCTGGCCGGCGCCATGCGCGGCACCAAGAGCGCCAGCCTGCCCCTGCAGCGCGAGCAGATCAATGAACTGACCAAGGCGACGTTGACCAGTTCGGAAGACTTGCTGGGCTCGGCCGTGACGTGGGAGCCGAACGCGCTCGACGGCAAGGATGCGGATTTCGCCAACCAGAAGCCGTACTACGACGCCAGCGGCCGCTTCATGCCCTACTGGACGCGGGGCGCCGGCGGCAAGCTGCAAGTCGAACCCATCGTCTTCGACCCGAAACCGGGCGCCAACGACTGGTATGACGTGCCCAAGCGCACAGGCAAGACTTACTTTACGGAACCGTACATCTACCCCGTCGATGGCAAGAATGTACTGATGGCCTCGCTGGTGGCGCCCATCATGATCGATGGCAGCTTCAAGGGCGTGGCCAGCGCCGACTTCATGCTTACGCGCCTGGCGAAAATCCTCGCCGACCTGAAAGTGATCGAGGGCGGCAAGCTGGCCCTGATCTCGAACGGCGGCCTGTACGCGAGCCACCCCGTGCCCGAGCGGCTGGGCAAGAAGGCCGACGACGTGCCGGCCGCCGGCCTGGAAAAGGTGCGCCAGGGCCAGGCGTATGAATACGAGGACGACAACGGTTACATCCATTTGCTGCAGCCGCTGCAGATCCACCCCGATATCGCGCCCTGGAGCGTGGAGCTGAATTTCCCGAAAAGCGTGGCCACGGCCTCGGCGCGCGACCTGATGATCTACACCCTGATCGTCGCCCTGTTGTGCGCGGCGGCCACGGCCGGTATTTTGATTCTCGTCGTCAACCAGCTGACGCGCCCCCTGCGTACCCTGGGTCGCACCATGACGGACCTGTCGAGCGGCGACGCCGACCTGCGCGTCAAGCTGGAAGTCAAGGGTACCGACGAGCTGGCCGTGATCGGCAAGGGTTTCAACGCCTTCGTGGAAAAGATCCACGCCGTGCTGCTGCAAGTGCAGGCCAGTGCCGACAACGTGGCCCGGGCCAGCGCGGAAATTGCGCAAGGCAATAACGACCTGTCGGCCCGCACGGAACAGCAAGCCAGTTCACTGGAAGAAACGGCCGCCTCGGTGGAAGAGCTGACGGGCACGGTCAAGGAAAACGCCGACCATGCGCGCCAGGCGAATCAACTGGCCGCGTCCGCATCCAGCGTGGCGCAAAAGAGCGGTGAAGTGGTCGGCAAGGTTATCGAGACGATGACGTCGATCAATGACTCGTCGAACAAGATCGTCGACATCATTTCCGTTATCGACGGCATCGCCTTCCAGACGAATATCCTGGCCCTGAACGCGGCCGTGGAAGCGGCGCGCGCAGGCGAACAGGGCCGCGGTTTCGCCGTCGTCGCCACGGAAGTGCGCAACCTGGCGCAGCGCTCGGCGGCCGCCGCCAAGGAAATCAAGCTGCTGATCGACGACTCCGTCGGCAAGGTGGCGGCCGGCAGCAAGCTCGTCGACGAAGCGGGCGCCACCATGGAACAGGTGGTCGACAGCGTGCGCAAGGTGACCGCCATCATGGCCGACATCAGCGTCGCCACCACCGAGCAAAGCGACGGCATCGCCCAGGTCAACCAGGCGCTGGCGCAAATGGATGGCGTGACGCAGCAGAACGCGGCCCTGGTCGAGGAAGCGGCAGCCGCCGCCGAAAGCCTGCAAGACCAGGCCAGCCACCTGGCCGAGGTGGTCAGCGTGTTCAAGCTGGGTGCACTGCAGCAAACGACGCCGCAGGCAATGCCGGCGGTGAAAAAATCAGCGCCGCCGCCAGCCAAGCGCCTGAGCGTTGCCAAGCCGGCGCCCGCGGAAAGAGCGCAGGCCAAGGCGCCGGCCGGCGATGATTGGGAAGAGTTTTAAGCCTGTCTTGCCAGGCGGCTGCGAGTGCCCTTGATCTATATCAAGTCACGAATACATTCGGTGAGAATTGCCCCTGATCCATCCTTTTATACTGTTGCCGCGTCTACGGCACGCATGCTTGCCGGAATAAAAGGATGGAGCATGAAAAAATTCGTGGCAATATTCCTGACATCAAGCACGGCACTGCTGGCTGGCTGCGGCGGTGGCGGCAGCAGTGACCCAGGCAATTCCAATGCCGGCTCGACCCTGGCACCCTACGTCGGTACCTGGCAAGCGCCGTGCGACGAACATGAACGCCAGACCATGGTGGTCGCAGCCAAGGCCGATGGCAGCGGCGCGATGGAACTGACCTCCACCATCGAAACCTATCTCAAGACCGGCTGCAGCGGCACCTTGCTGGGCACGGAAACCATGACCGCAAAGATGAGCGCGACACCGGATGGCGTGGCCGACGTTCTCGTCAAACTGACGGAGAACGGGGCAGCGAGCAATGTGCGCATCGACAAGCTGAATCTGTCCATGCCCGCCTATACCTTCAACGTCACGGGACCTGGCGTGCAATACGTGAAGAAAGATGGCAAACAGCAATGGTGCATCGAATATGAAGGCGGCTCCACTTGCCTGCTCGACGAAGGCATGCGCCCGGCGCAAACCATCAAAGGCGGCATTCTCTTGCGCGACAACAAGCTCTACACCTTCTCGCATAACGGTAGCAGTTATGAGCCCGACATGCTGTACGTGAAAAAATAAGCGCGTGACTGGCTGCGGGGCCCACGGCCATGCTGCTTCATGGCCTCGAGCCCGTCAGCGAGGGTAGGTGTAGAATCGAACAGACATTGCAAAAGCAGAAAGCTATCCTGTTAAAAAAGGAGCTTGCCATGTCGACCAACGCTTTCTCCCTGCCGTCCGACGCCGCACTGGCCACCCTCTTGCCGCCGCAGGACAGCGCCCTCCCCTCCATCGACGGCTTGCGACGCCTGCGCGACGCGGGCCTGGACCAGCTGCCCCTGCCCGGCCACGGCGCCACCCTGCGGCGCTGGCAAATGCTGGCCGCCATCGCCGCCATCGACCTGTCCCTGCTCAAGCTGTACGAAAGCCATACGGATGCGCTGGCCATCCTGGCGGAACTCGGCGGCCCCGGCGCGCCGGCTGGCAGCAGTTGGGGCGTCTGGAGCGCGGACATGCCGGACGCGCGCGTGCGCTTGCGGCAGATGGCCGATGGCCGCCATGTGCTCGACGGACGCAAGGCCTGGTGTGCAGGCGCACATGGCCTCAGCCATGCCTTGATCAGCTGCTGGAACGACGCTCACCAGGCTTGCCTGGCCACCGTAGAGCTGTCGCAGCCCGGCGTGCGCGTCACGGACGAAGGCTGGCAAGCCATCGGCATGCGCGCCTGCGCCAGCGTCGACGTGACCTTTTCCGCTGCGCGCGTCTTTCCCGTCGGCGCGCCAGGCGCCTATCTTGAGCGGCCCGGCTACTGGCATGGCAGTGCCGGCATCGCGGCCGCGTGGTATGGCGCCGCCTGCGCCATCGCCAGCCATCTGCATGCACGCGCGCAGCACGCCGCCCCCGATCCCGTGCGCCTGGCGCAATTGGGCCAGATCGACTGCGCCCTGCGCGCGGCCGGCGCTCTGCTGCGCGAAGGCGCGGCGGAAATCGACCGACATTCGCAACGCGATGCGATGGCCCTGGCGCTGCGCCTGCGCCTGGCCGTGGAAGACGCGGCCACCCTGGTGCTGCACCTGGCCACGCGCGCGCTGGGTGCCGGTCCCCTGTGCCGCGATGCCCATTTCGCGCGCCTGGCGGCCGACCTGCCCGTCTTCCTGCGCCAGAGCCATGCGGAACGCGACCAGGCCGTGCTGGGCGGCATCGTCGCCGGCGCGGAAGAACATCCGTGGATGCTGTGACACGCACGGGCAAAAAAATCGCCGGACCGGATGGACTCCGGGCCGGCGATCAGGACTAGTCTGACTGGATGATTACTTGAGCGGCATCGCGATACCGAACATCACCGACTGGGTACGTCCGCTATCGATGTTCAGATTGCTGTTGTAGTCCAGCGTGATGGTCATGCCGTTCGACAGCAGCAATTTCACGCCCAGCCCCGCCGCCCAGTTGCCCGTCTGCTGCGGCACCGTGCGGATCACGTACACGGGGCCGTCGGCCACCAGGTCGGCATATGCCAGGCGCGCGTCGTCGGCGCCCTGGAACTGGTGCCGGTACTCGAGCCGCGCGCGCGGGAACCACGTGCCCAGGCCGCCCACATAGATGCCCTCGGCCCGCACACCGAGCGCGCCGATGCGCGAACGCACGGTCTGCTTGAAGTAGCTCAGGGCGTTGATGCCCGCCGCCTTTTCCGTGTACGGATCGAGCTTGGCCGACATCAGTTCCACGCGGCCGTACGGCGACCACATCCAGGTGTCATGGCGCATCTCGATACCGCCGACGACTGCGCCGAACACCTGCTTGCCGTCGCGCTCGCCCGTGGCGAAACCGCTGCCATCGGCGAGGTAGCGCGATGCGTCGTACTGCAAGGTGCCGTAGCCGAGCACGCCGTCAAGGAAGACGCCCTTGCTCGGACGCAGGCTGCCATACACGGCCGCCACGGCGCTGTCGGCCGTGCTGCGGCTGCCGTTCTGGCCCACGTCGCTGCGGTCATGGCTGAAGCCGGCGCCCACGCCCACGGTCGCCAGGTCGCTGAGGCGGTAATCGCCGCCCACGCTCACGCCGTTGGTGCGGAAACGGAAGCCCGTGTCGCGGCCATTCACATAGTGCTGGCCGAAGTCGACCGCGCCACCGAGCCACAGAGCCAGCGCCTGCTTCTGCGTGTCCGGCTTTTGCGGCATGTCCGGCAAGCCGCTGGTAGCGCCGCTGACGTCCATCTGCTGCCGCTCGCCACTGAAACCAGCGCCTGGCTGGCGCAAGGCCGCCTTGCGCATGAACGGTTTGACGGCCGTGCCGAACACGCGGTCCGCTTCATCCGCCTGCCAGCGCGCCAGCGCCGCCGTCGGATTGCCGCTGTCGTTCGGCGGCGTCAGGCTCAGGCCGAAGCTCGAACGTCCCCAGCCATCGCCATGCAGGCTTTCCAGGCGCTGCGTGAAGTTCGACAGCTGCGCACTGGCGAAACGCCGCGCCGCATCGGCTTGCGCCGCCTGCAGGCCGATCACTTCCGGATCGACCGACGGGTCGCGCCGCGCCGTCACCGTCACGTTGACCACGCCCGGTTTCGACGTGGCAAAGGCATTGCTCAGGGTGTAGCTGACGACCGCCGCGCCGGCGAACTTGCCCGAGGCCGCAAAGCTCAGCTGGTACGACGGCTTGCCGGCCGTGCCCACATCGCGCACCACCACCTTGCCCGCTTCGGCCGGCGCCACGCTCAGCACATTCGCCGCCGTGAACGGACCGCCCGTGGCGCCCGCCGTCAGGTCGACAGTGACCGTCAGGCCGGCCACCACCGTGACGCTCTGGCTGAGCACTTGCGGCATCGGATTGACGGTGATGGTCGACGTCACCGGCGCCGAGGTGCCGAACGCGTTCGACACGGTGTAGCCGATGCGGATCTCGCCGCTGGTATTGATGCCTGGTGTGTAGACGATGTCCATGCCATTGACCACCGCCGTGCCGCTGGCCGGCTGCGTCGTGATGGCCACCACCGTGAACGGCCCGCCCGTGGCGCCTTGCGTCACGGGCAAGGTCACCGGCGTGCCGGCCAGGACCGTCGCCGTCTTGGCGACAGGTACGGGGACCGGTTGCGGCGCCACCGTCACGCTGACCGTGGCGGGGGCGGAGGTGCCGCCCGGTCCAGTCGCCGTGTAGCTGAAGGCATCCGGGCCGAAGTAGTTCGCATTCGGCACATACGTCACCTTGAAAGAGCGACCGCTGCCGCCCCCCGCCGCGCCGCTCGACACCACCGTGACGGTGCCATGCTGCGGCGGCGTGACGATGGTCACCGCCGTGATCGGGCTGCCATCGGTGGAAGCGATGGTCAAGCTCACTTCCTGGTTGGCCGAGGTCGTCGCCGTTTCATTCGGCACCGGCGGCGGCGCCTGGTTCACCTGCAGGGTCAGCGCTTGCTGCACCATGAACTGGTGCACATCCTTCGCCTGCAAGGTAAAGCTGTAGCTGCCCGCCACGGTCGGCGTGCCACTGACGATGCCGGTCGCCGCATCGAGCGCCAGGCCGGTCGGCAAGGCGCCGCCGCTCACGGCATACGCATACGGCGCCACGCCGCCGCCGGCCGTGAAGGCCTGGCTGTAGGCATCGCCGGCGCGGATCGCCGCCAGGCTGGCCGGCGTCAGGGTCAAGGTGGGCGCCGCGACGGCCAGCGTATAGCTGTTGGTCGCGCTGAACGGCGCCCCCACGCCCGTGCTGCTGTCCGTGACCTTGATGCTGAACGGGAAACTGCCCGCCACATTCGTCGTGCCGGACAGCACGCCGGTGGATGCGTTCAGGCTCAGGCCCGCTGGCAGCGAACCAATCACGGCGAAGCTGTAGGGTGCCGTGCCGCCCGTCGCCGTCAGGGTCGTGCTGTAGGCCGCTTCCGCCGTCGGGTTGGGCAGGCTGGCCGGGGTCAGGGCCAGTGTTGCCGACGCCACAGGCAAGACATAGTTTTTCGTTACCGTGAACTGACGTGTATCCGTCACTGTAACGCTCAGCGCAAAACTGCCGGCTGCTGTTGGCGTACCGCTCAGTGCACCGCTGGTACTCAGCGTCATGCCGGCTGGAACGGTACCGGTGACCGCAAACGCGTATGGCCCGATACCGCCATTGGCCGTCAGTTGCTGGCTGTAAGCCGTACCAACAGTAGCGCCCGGCAAGCTGGCTGGCGAGATGCCCATCGCGGCCGTCACCGTCAAGATATAGCTTTGCGCTGCCTGGGTATTCACGCCAGCCACTGCGGCCTGCGTCGCGGTGATGTTGCTGGTCCCTGCGGCCACGGTCGTGATGACGCCAGAGCTGCTGACGGTGGCCACGCCAGCATTTGAGCTGGTATAGCTGATGGCGCCATAACTGCCGCCCGCGAGGCTGGAAGTCGCCACGTTGGTCAAGCTATTTCCCAATGGGACCGATGCCGCAGTCGGTGTTGCAAACGTGATGACGCCGGTCGGAATATACGTAAATTGATCCGCAGCGTTGCTGGCACTGGTACCACCAACCGTGGTGACTTTCACGTCTACCACGCCCAGGCTGCCCGATGGACTGGTGGCCGTGATCTGCGTAGCACTGTTGACCGTGAAGCTGGTGGCATTGGCGCCACCGAATCGCACCGCCGTGGCACCGCCAAATCCCGTGCCGGTGACGATCACGCTGGTGCCGCCGGCAATGGGACCGAAAGCGGGCGCAACACCGGCAACTGCCGGTAACGTCACATAGGTGAACTGGTCCGATGCGCCGGTGGCGCTGGTACCACCCGTCGTGGTGACGCGCACATCGACCGTGCCCGTACCGGCAGGCGCCGTCGCCGTGATCTGCGTGGCGCTGTTGACCGTGAAGCTGCTCGCCGCCGTGGCGCCAAACGTCACTGCCGTCGCGCCGGTAAAACCCGTGCCGGTGATCATGACGCTGGTGCCGCCCGCCGTTGGACCAGCTGCGGGCGACAGACCGCTCACCACCGGGGCGCCCACATAGGTGAACTGATCCGCAGCAACGGCAGCACTGGTGCCGCCAACCGTCGTGATGCGCACATCGACCGTGCCGGAACCGGCTGGCGCCGTTGCCGTGATCTGCGTGGCGCTGTTGACCGTGTAGCCGGTCGCCGCCGTGGCGCCGAAGGTCACCGCCGTGGCGCCGGCAAAGCCGGTGCCGGTAATGGTGACGCTGGTGCTACCCGTCGTAGGACCGGCCGTGGGCGACAAAGCGCTCACCACCGGTGCAGCGACATACGTAAATTGATCGGCGGCGTTGGTGGCGCTGGTACCGCCAATGGCCGTAACGCGCACATCGACCGTGCCAGAGCCACTTGGCGCCGTCGCCGTGATCTGCGTAGCGCTGTTCACAGTAAAACTAGTGGCCGCCGTGCCGCCAAAGGTGACCGCCGTGGCACCGGTAAAGCCGGAGCCGTTAATGGTGACGCTGGTGCCGCCCGTGGCCGGTCCGTTGACAGGAGAAATACTGGCGACCGCCGGTGCCAGCACGTACGTGAACTGGTCCGCCGCACCGGTGGCGCTGGTGCCACCGGTCGTGGTGACACGCACATCGACCGTGCCGGAGCCGCTTGGCGCCGTGGCCGTGATCTGCGTGGCGCTGTTGACCGTGAAGCTGCTCGCCGCCGTGGCGCCAAACGTCACTGCCGTCGCGCCGGTAAAACCCGTGCCGGTGATCGTGACGCTGGTGCCGCCCGCCGTTGGACCAGCTGCGGGCGACAGACCGCTCACCACCGGGGCGCCCACATACGTGAACTGATCCGCAGCAACGGCAGCACTGGTGCCGCCAACCGTCGTGATGCGCACATCGACCGTGCCGGAACCGGCCGGTGCCGTTGCCGTGATCTGTGTGGCGCTGTTGACGGTAAAGCCGGTCGCCGCCGTGGCGCCGAAGGTCACGGCTGTCGCGCCGCTAAAATTCGAACCGGTGATGATGACGGTGCTTCCGCCAGTAGCTGGACCTGATGTGGGAGAAATGGCGCTTACCGCCGGCGCCACCACATACGTAAACTTGTCCGCTGGGCTGATGGCGCTGGAGCCACCAGGTGTGGTAACGGTCACATCTATCGTGCCCGTGCCCGCTGGCGCCGTGGCCGTGATCTGCGTGGCGCTGTTGACCGTGTAGCCGGTCGCCGCCGTGGCGCCGAAGGTCACGGCTGTCGCGCCGCTAAAATTCGAACCGGTAATGGTGACGGTACTGCCGCCAGTAGCTGGACCTGACGTGGGAGAAATGGCGCTTACCGCCGGCGCCACCACATACGTAAACTTGTCCGCTGGGCTGATGGCGCTGGAGCCACCAGGTGTGGTGACGGTCACATCTATCGTGCCCGTGCCCGCTGGCGCCGTGGCCGTGATCTGCGTGGTGCTGTCGATCGTGAAGCCGGTCGCTGCCGTGGAGCCAAAGGTCACGGCTGTCGCGCCGCTAAAATTCGAGCCGGTGATGGTGACGGTACTGCCGCCAGTAGCTGGACCTGACGTGGGAGAAATGGCGCTTAACGCCGGCGCCACCACATACGTAAACTTGTCCGTTGGGCTGATGGCGCTGGTGCCGCCAGGCGTGGTGACGGTCACATCCACTGTGCCCGTGCCCGCTGGCGCCGTGGCCGTGATCTGCGTGGCGCTGTTGATCGTAAAGCCGGTCGCTGCCGTGGAGCCAAAGGTCACGGCTGTCGCGCCGCTAAAATTCGAACCGGTGATGGTGACGGTGCTGCCGCCAGTAGCTGGACCTGACGTGGGAGAAATAGCGCTTACCGCCGGCGCCACCACATACGTAAACTTGTCCGCTGGGCTGATGGCGCTGGAGCCACTCGGTGTGGTGATGGTCACATCCACCGTGCCCGTGCCAGGTGGTGCCGTGGCAGTGATCTTCGTGGCGCTGTCGATCGTGAAGCCGGTCGCTGCCGTGGAACCAAAGGTCACGGCCGTGGCACCCGTAAAGCCCGTGCCAGTAATGGTGACGGTGCTGCCACCGGTAGCTGGGCCTGCCGTGGGCGAAATGCTGGTGACCGTCGGCGCAGGAATATACGTGAACTGGTTGGCGGCGCCGGTGGCGCTGGTGCCGCCGCTGGCGGTGACGGTGACGTTCACGGTGCCGGCGCTGCCGGGTGGCGACGTGGCGGTCATGGTCGTGGAATTAACGACGGTAACGGCGACACCATTGTTGGTGCCAAACTTCAGCGCCGTGACGCCTGTAAAGCCAGTACCGGTAATGGTGACGGCCGTGCCGCCAGAGGCTGGGCCGGACGCAGGCGTCACGCCAGTGATGGTCGGCGGCGGCTGGGTGTTGATCACCATGGAATAGCTGCGCGAGGTGTTGTACGGTCCGTTGCCTCCCGTGACATCGGTGGATTTGATCACAAAATTATAGGTGCCCAGCGCGGTGGGCGTACCCGATAACAAGCCGCTGGAGGACAGGCTCAGGCCCGGTGGCAAACTGCCCGACTCCACCACATACGTATAGGGCTCGGTGCCATTTGCGGTCGACATCTGCTGGCTATACGGCGTCGCCAAGCCTCCCGCCGTCAGGACGGTAGGCGTGATGGACAGGGTCGGTATGGCGACCGTCACGGAATAGTTCTTGATGACCACCTGCGGCGTGCCTGCGGTCGCATCGGTGACCTTGATGCCAAAGGCAAAGGAGCCGGTAGCCTTCACAGTACCGGAAATCACGCCGCTCGACGACACGGTGATGCCAAGGGGCAAAGTGCCGGAATCCAACGCGTAATTGTAGGGAGCCGCGCCGCCGCTCGCCGACATGGTCTGGCTGTAAGGTGTGCCGATCACGGGCGCCGTCAAACTGCCCGGCGACACAGTGAATGCATTAGCAGCGGGCAAGACGGTCACATTAAAGGTGATCTCTCCTTGCGACTCATCGAGCAGCACAAACGTATCGGACAGCGCGCCATCACCATTATTGGTATAGGTTGCCTTGTTATCCTGATTGTTGGTGAGACCGGTAATCGTGCCGTGCAATGCTGTCGCGCCATTATCGTTCAGGCCGAAGGTGTTGCAGCTCGACAGGTCGATGACATACGAAGCGCCCGAGGCGACGGTAAAACTCTGCGGGGTAGGACAGATAAGGCTCGGACCTGCCGCCAGCGCGGGAGTCGCACCGAACGCCAGCATCAGCAAGCACAGCGCAGCGAACCACTGCCCGAGACGGCAAGCTAACAACGTCCCGCTGGCGCCGCGATCCGACATTCGTTTCCGATTTCCAGCAAACAAGGCGAGCAGAAAAGAAAGTGCCGGACGGCCGATGATGTCGTTGCAAATACGCGACATAGTTTCTCCAATACAGAGTTTTTCAGACAAAAATGAAGGTGATTTCAGGCCGTCAGCGCTGCCCATTCCGGGCTCTTCTACAGTGCCAACATATGTTGACGCTTGCCATATGACAACGTATGCTACTCCGAGATTTCAATAAAGTAACTATAACAAAAAGGGTTTTTTAAAACGCAACATTGATTGCAAATGGAAAATATTATTCATTTGCCATTGAGCTGCATTCCAACCGTGGGAGAACGATGATGGCTGATGTGTACCTAGGACAAATCATGATGGGCGGCTTCAATTTTGCGCCGCGTGGCTTTGCAGCATGTAACGGGCAATTGCTGCCCATTGCGCAGAATCAGGCGCTGTTTGCACTGCTGGGTACCGCTTACGGGGGGAACGGCAGTAACACCTTTGCCTTGCCTAACTTGCAAGGCTGTACCCCGGTTGGCGCGGGTGCTTCGGTCGATGGCGCGTGGCAACCATCGCCATACCAGACCGGTACGCGGGCGGGGCAGGAGGCTGTCACCTTGCTAGCGACCCAAATTCCGCCGCACACGCATGCGGCCAATGCGGTGACGACGCCCGGCACCTCGAAAAACCCCACCAATACCCTGTTTGGCGGCAGTGGCGCGGAATCCATCTACGGTTCGGCGGGGCCGCAAGTGACCCTGTCCAGCCAGACCTTGGCGTTGGCCGGCGGCAACCAGGCGCATCCCAACATGCAGCCGTTCTCGGTCATTAACTTCAATATCGCCTTGAGCGGTATCTTCCCGTCGCGCAACTAACGAATCCGCCACTCTTACGGAGCATAGTCATGACCACACCCTATGTCGGCGAAATTCGCCTGTTTGCCTTTTCCCGCATTCCCAGCGGCTGGTTCGCCTGCGACGGCAGCCTGAAATCGATCGCAGAGAATGAAGTCCTGTTCGCCCTGCTGGGTACCACCTACGGCGGCGACGGCGTCAACACCTTCGCCGTGCCCGACCTGCGCGGCCAGGTCCCTCTACACATGGGTACCGGCCCCGGCCTGAGCAACCGTCCCCTCGGGCAACGAAGCGGCAGCGAATCGGTGACCCTGCTGCCGACCCAGCTTCCTTTGCATACGCACCCGTTCAGTGTGAACAGCACCCTGGCGACCTCGAACGTGCCGGCGGCCAACCTGCTGCTGACTGCCCCGTCGAATAACGACAAGATGTACACGAGCGACCTGACCGGCCTGACCGCCTATGCACTGGCACCGGCCGCCACGGGCGCGACAGGCGGCAACCTGCCGCACGAGAACACCATGCCAACCCTGACAGCGTCCTTTTGCATCGCATGGGCAGGCATTTTCCCATCGCCGCAATAACAGCCGGCACGCAAGCGCAGCCCCTAAAATCGATCAGGAGAACCTACCGTGACCTCACCATACCTTGGCGAAATACAAGTCTTCGGCTTCAATTTCACACCCTACGGATGGGCCAGCTGCAATGGCGCCACCCTGCAGATACAGCAATATTCGGCCCTGTTTTCCTTGATCGGCACGCAGTATGGCGGCAATGGCACCACCACCTTCCAGTTGCCCAACTTCACGGGACGCGCGCCGTGCAGCCAGGGCCAGGGGCCGGGCCTGACACCGCGCGTGATGGGCGAGACCTTCGGCACCAACAGCGTCACGTTGAACACCACGGAAATGCCGAACCACGCCCACCAACTCAATGTGTACCGCCAGCCCACCGCCGCCCTGCAGCACAACACACCGCTTCCGGGCGATGGCTTGATTGCGCTTGGCGGCACGTCCGCGTTCGTGCCGGCAACGCCACCCAATGTATCGCTGTCCCCGACCGCGATCGGTAGTGCCGGTGGCGGCCAGGCGCACGAAAACCGCCAGCCGATGCTGGCGGTGAATTTCTGCATCGCGCTGCAAGGCGAATTCCCGTCATTCGACTAAGTTGGGTTCATCCAGGCAGGCGGCGCCAGCGCGGTGCCGCCCTGCCCTTCTCGCGTACCGGCCTCAGTTGAACACCGCCTGGTACAGAAAGCCGTGGCTGTCACGCGCCACCGGCACCAAAAAGATACCCACCTCGCCAAACGCCTCATGCTGCATCTGGAAGATTTTCTGGCTGAACAGGATGGGGGAGCTATGGTGAAACAGCAGACTGAACGGCTTGCGCATCAAGCCCTCCAGGGTCGCTGACGGCAGCGGCTGCACTTCCTTCAGGACAAAGGCGGCATTGCCGTCACTGGCCGCAATAAACGTCTCGTTGATGCGCGCGGCAAAATGTTCAAGGGTCAGGACAGTCATCATTCCAGGCATTCCATTCCGTAAGCAGTGTGGTGAAGACGATGCCTGATTCTAATGGAATCATTGCCGCCCTGGCACGGCAATGACATGAAAAAACAGACGCCACATGCGCCGCGGGGCGGAAGCACCGGCTCCCGCCCTGCGGCGTCACTTCCTTGATTCACAACGCTACTTGAGCGGCATCGCGATACCGAACATCACCGACTGGGTACGTCCGCTATCGATGTTCAGATTGCTGTTGTAGTCGAGGGTGATGGTCATGCCGTTCGACAGCAGCAGCTTGACGCCCAGCCCCGCCGCCCAGTTGCCCGTCTGCTGCGGCACCGTGCGGATCACGTACACAGGGCCGTCGGCCACCAGGTCGGCATACGCCAGGCGCGCATCGTCGGCGCCCTGGAACTGGTGCCGGTACTCGAGCCGCGCGCGCGGGAACCACGTGCCCAGGCCGCCCACATAGATGCCCTCGGCCCGCACACCGAGCGCGCCGATGCGCGAACGCACGGTCTGCTTGAAGTAGCTCAGGGCGTTGATGCCCGCCGCCTTTTCCGTGTACGGATCGAGCTTGGCCGACATCAGTTCCACGCGGCCGTACGGCGACCACATCCAGGTGTCATGGCGCATCTCGATACCGCCGACGACTGCGCCGAACACCTGCTTGCCGTCGCGCTCGCCCGTGGCGAAACCGCTGCCATCGGCGAGGTAGCGCGATGCGTCGTACTGCAAGGTGCCGTAGCCGAGCACGCCGTCAAGGAAGACGCCCTTGCTCGGACGCAGGCTGCCATACACGGCCGCCACGGCGCTGTCGGCCGTGCTGCGGCTGCCGTTCTGGCCCACGTCGCTGCGGTCATGGCTGAAGCCGGCGCCCACGCCCACGGTCGCCAGGTCGCTGAGGCGGTAATCGCCGCCCACGCTCACGCCGTTGGTGCGGAAACGGAAGCCCGTGTCGCGGCCATTCACATAGTGCTGGCCGAAGTCGACCGCGCCACCGAGCCACAGAGCCAGCGCCTGCTTCTGCGTGTCCGGCTTTTGCGGCATGTCCGGCAAGCCGCTGGTAGCGCCGCTGACGTCCATCTGCTGCCGCTCGCCACTGAAACCAGCGCCTGGCTGGCGCAAGGCCGCCTTGCGCATGAACGGTTTGACGGCCGTGCCGAACACGCGGTCCGCTTCATCCGCCTGCCAGCGCGCCAGCGCCGCCGTCGGATTGCCGCTGTCGTTCGGCGGCGTCAGGCTCAGGCCGAAGCTCGAACGTCCCCAGCCATCGCCATGCAGGCTTTCCAGGCGCTGCGTGAAGTTCGACAGCTGCGCACTGGCGAAACGCCGCGCCGCATCGGCTTGCGCCGCCTGCAGGCCGATCACTTCCGGATCGACCGACGGGTCGCGCCGCGCCGTCACCGTCACGTTGACCACGCCCGGTTTCGACGTGGCAAAGGCATTGCTCAGGGTGTAGCTGACGACCGCCGCGCCGGCGAACTTGCCCGAGGCCGCAAAGCTCAGCTGGTACGACGGCTTGCCGGCCGTGCCCACATCGCGCACCACCACCTTGCCCGCTTCGGCCGGCGCCACGCTCAGCACATTCGCCGCCGTGAACGGACCGCCCGTGGCGCCCGCCGTCAGGTCGACAGTGACCGTCAGGCCGGCCACCACCGTGACGCTCTGGCTGAGCACTTGCGGCATCGGATTGACGGTGATGGTCGACGTCACCGGCGCCGAGGTGCCGAACGCGTTCGACACGGTGTAGCCGATGCGGATCTCGCCGCTGGTATTGATGCCTGGTGTGTAGACGATGTCCATGCCATTGACCACCGCCGTGCCGCTGGCCGGCTGCGTCGTGATGGCCACCACCGTGAACGGCCCGCCCGTGGCGCCTTGCGTCACGGGCAAGGTCACCGGCGTGCCGGCCAGGACCGTCGCCGTCTTGGCGACAGGTACGGGGACCGGTTGCGGCGCCACCGTCACGCTGACCGTGGCGGGGGCGGAGGTGCCGCCCGGTCCAGTCGCCGTGTAGCTGAAGGCATCCGGGCCGAAGTAGTTCGCATTCGGCACATACGTCACCTTGAAAGAGCGACCGCTGCCGCCCCCCGCCGCGCCGCTCGACACCACCGTGACGGTGCCATGCTGCGGCGGCGTGACGATGGTCACCGCCGTGATCGGGCTGCCATCGGTGGAAGCGATGGTCAAGCTCACTTCCTGGTTGGCCGAGGTCGTCGCCGTTTCATTCGGCACCGGCGGCGGCGCCTGGTTCACCTGCAGGGTCAGCGCTTGCTGCACCGTGAACTGGTGCACATCCTTCGCCTGCAAGGTAAAGCTGTAGCTGCCCGCCACGGTCGGCGTGCCACTGACGATGCCGGTCGCCGCATCGAGCGCCAGGCCGGTCGGCAAGGCGCCGCCGCTCACGGCATACGCATACGGCGCCACGCCGCCGCCGGCCGTGAAGGCCTGGCTGTAGGCATCGCCGGCGCGGATCGCCGCCAGGCTGGCCGGCGTCAGGGTCAAGGTGGGCGCCGCGACGGCCAGCGTATAGCTGTTGGTCGCGCTGAACGGCGCCCCCACGCCCGTGCTGCTGTCCGTGACCTTGATGCTGAACGGGAAACTGCCCGCCACATTCGTCGTGCCGGACAGCACGCCAGTCGTCGTATTCAAACTCAGGCCGACGGGCAAGGTACCCACCACGGCATAGCTGTAGGGGGCCGTGCCGCCTGTTGCCGTCAGGGTCGTGCTGTAGGCCGCTTCCGCCACGGGATTGGGCAAGGTGGCCGGGATCAGGCTGACGGCGGGCACGCCCACGGTGACCATCACGGTGGCCGGTGCCGAAGTGCCGCTGCCATTCGTGGCCGTATAGGTAAAGCTGTCGCTGCCCCCGTAGCCCGTCGTCGGCGTGTAGCTGATGCTCGTGCCGCTGGCCGTCGCCGTGCCATGTGCGGGTGGCGATGCCACGGCCACCGAGGCCGCCGCGCCGCCGCCCAGGTTCAAGGTGATCGGATTGGCGCTGCTGCCGTAGGCCACCGTCGTGGTGACGGCGCCGGCGACAGGCACGGCGACCGCCACCGTACCGGAATAGGCGCGGACACCGGTATATGGTCCGCTACCGCTGCTGCTGTCCGTGACCATGATGCTGAAGCTGTACGCACCCGCCACCGTCGGCGTGCCGGACAGGGTACCGTTCGCCGCCAGGGTCAAGCCGGTGGGCAAACTGCCGGCAGTGACGGCATAGCCATGCGGCGACGTGCCGCCAGTGGCGGTGACGCCCTGGCTGAAGGCGACGCCGGCCGTCATGGCAGGCAAAGCCGCCGGGGCGACGCTGATCGCTGGCACTGCCACGGTCAGCGAGTACGCCCGCGTACCGGCATACGGACCGCTGCCCGTCGAACTGTCCGTGGCAAGCACGGTAAAGTTGAAGGTACCGCCCGCCGTCGGCGTACCCGCCAGCAGACCGGCATTGGACAAGGTCACGCCGGTCGGCAAGGCGCCGGCGCTGATCGCGTAGGTGTATGGTGCCAGACCATTTGCGGCCGTCAGGGTCTGGCTGTAGGCCGTGCCTACTGTGGCTGCAGGCACCGTGGTCGGCGCCAGCGTCACGCTCGGCGTGCCCACCGTGATCGTCACCGTGGCCGGCGCCGAAGTACCGATGCCGTTCGATGCCGTGTAGGTAAAGCTGTCTGACCCGCCGTAACCTGCCGTCGGCGTATAGCTGATGCTGGTGCCACTGGCCGTCGCCGTGCCGTGCAACGCAGCGGAAGCGATGGCCACCGAAGTTGCCGCACCGCCGCTCAGGCTCAAGGTGATCGGATTGGCGCTGCTGCCATACGCCACCGTGGGGCTGACATTGCCGGCAACGGGTGCACCGGCAGCTACCGTGCCGGAATAGGCGCGTGAGCCCGAGAACGGAGTACCTGCGCCAGTGCTGCTATCGGTCGCGGTGATGGTAAAGCTGTAAGCTCCGGCCGCCGTGGGCGTGCCGGACAGGGTGCCGTCCGCCGCCAGGGTCAAGCCGGTGGGCAGGCTGCCGGCCGTTCTGGCATAGCTGTACGTGCTGGTTCCCCCGCTGGCGGTAATCGTCTCGGTGTAGGCAACGCCGGCTGTCATCACCGGCAAGGTCGATGGCTCGATGCTGATCGCCGGTGCCGTCACCGTCAGCGAGTACGCCAGCGCGCCAGCATACGGGCCGCTGCCCGTCGAACTGTCCGTCGCAAGCACGGTAAAGTTGAAGGTGCCAACAGCCGTCGGCGTGCCCGACAGCAAACCGGTGGCAGTATTCAGGCTGACTCCGGCCGGCAAGGTGCCGGCGCTGATGGTGTAGGTGTACGTGCTGGTTCCGCCGCTGGCGGTAATCGTCTGGCTGCCGGCAACGCCAGCTGTCATTGCCGACAAGGTCGCCGGCGCGATGGCGATGGTTGGCGCGGCCACCGTCAGCAAGTAGCCCTGCGTCGTGGAGAACGGACCGCTGCCGGGCGAGCTGTCCGTGGCGCGCGCGGCGAAGTTGAAAGTGCCACTCGCCGTCGGCGTGCCCGACAGCAAACCGGTAGACGTATTCAGGCTGATACCGGCCGGCAAGGCGCCGCTGGTGATCGCGTAAGTGTACGGCGCAGTGCCGTTCGCAGCGGACAGGTTCTGGCTGTAGGCCATGGCGATAGTTGCGCCAGGTACGGTGGGCACCAGCGTCACCTCCAGCGCATTGACTATGACCGCCACGGTGGCGGCTGCGGAAGTGCCGATACCATTGCTGGCCGTATACGTAAAGCTGTCGAGACCGGCATAGCCGGCCGCCGGCATATAGGTGATGCTGGTACCGTTGGCCGTTGCCGTGCCATGCAAAGCAGCAGACGCCACGGCCACCGAAGTTGCCACGCCGCCGCTCAGGTCGAGCGTGACCGGGTTGGCGCTGCTGCCGTAGGCCACCGTGGCGCTGACATTGCCGGCAACGGGCGCACCGGCTGCTACCGTGCCGGAATAGGCGCGCGCGCCCGAATAGGGGCCGGCGCCGGTACTGCTGTCGGTGGCGGTGACGGTAAAACTGTAGGCACCGGCCGCCGTGGGCGTGCCGGACAGGGTGCCGTTCGATGCCAGGGTCAAGCCTGCGGGCAGGCTGCCGGCCGTTCTGGCATAGGTGTACGTGCCGGTTCCGCCGCTGGCAGCTATCGTCTGGCTGTAGGCGACACCGGATGTCATTGCCGGCAGGGTCGTCGGCAGGATGGCGATGGTGGGCGCGGAGACCGTCAAGGTATAGGCGCGCGTGCCATTGACGGCCAGCGAGTCGGTGGCGCGCACGGTGAAGTTGAAGGTGCCGCCCGCTGTCGGCGTACCCGACAGTACACCGCCGCCACTCAAACTCATGCCAGCCGGCAAGGCGCCAGCGCTGATGGCATAGGTGTACGGCGCCGCGCCACCCGTCGCCGTCACGGTTGTCGTGGAGTAAGGCTGGGCCACCGTGGCATTCGGCACGGTGGCCGGCGCCAGCACGATGGCGGAGGTGATCGTGACGTTGTACACGATGGGCTGCCCCACATCGTCCCTGACGGTAAACGTGTCCGAGGTCGCGCTGAGATTGGTATTCCGGTAGCGCACGGCATTCGTGGCATTCGAATCTTCCAGCGTGCCATACAGCGGCGCCACCAGGGTGCCCGTCAGGCCGAACTGGGAGCAAGGCGCATTGGTGTAATCCTCATAATACTCTCCCCCCGCGACGATGCTGACGGCGCGCGGGCTCGGGCAGGTGCTGGCGGCGGAAGCCTGGCTGGATAAGAGGGAAAGCAGGACAAACAGCAGGGTTCCAGCGAGGCGCATCAGCCACGATGGCACCAGGGTCTGGGCAGCCGGTGCGCCAGGGTTTCCGGCAACGAGACAATCAACAGCCCGGACAGGCGTGTTTAACCATCCAAATTTCATGAAATTTAGAAACATTTGTCTTCCCTCGATACATTTATCCTGGCGCTGGGCCTTGTACGGATATCGGTCATGGCAAACCTGCACGCCGATGACAGCGACCGTCAACAGGACTGGAGATGGCTTCCCAGCATGGTTGAACCTTGCTTTACGTCAATCCATGCTACTACGACTTACAAGGAAAGCAATTCCAAAAATATTATCAAATAGGGAAGTTTTTAACGCAAAACAGTTGTGGTTGAAATTATGTATTTACTAACAACAAATGAGAAAAAGAAGGCCTTTGGAAGGTGGGATTGACCCTCTCGACGTGTATCATGCCCGCCGCTGATCGGCGGCGGCCGCAGCGAACCGGCCTTGCGCACCCCAAAGTCAGTTGTACGCACGCAACGCCGGAGACTGTCATCTTGCAAGCCACCCGCCCATAATTTCTTGCCGGCGGGCGGCATGGCCTGCCAGGCAGTTTGCCCGGCAGGCCGCGCCACCTGGTGGCCGCTTACTGCATGGCTTGCTGCAAGCCCGGCGCGAACTCGGCGCCATGCTTGATCTGCGCCGTGGACGCCTTCAGGGTGGCGCCGATCGGCTCGGCACGGCCAGCCAGGCATTGCCCCAGGAAGTTCTCCGTCACGGCATTGAAGGCGATGTTGTTCACGGGCCGGGCAAAGCCATGACCCTCGTCGGGGAACAGCACATACGTGACGGGGATATTCTTCGCTGCCATGGCCGCCACGATCTGGTCCGATTCCGCCACGTTGACTCGCGGGTCGTTCGCACCCTGGCCGATCAGCAGCGGACGCTGGATGTTCTGCGCAAAGTTCAGCGGCGAACGTTCCTTCAGCAGCGCCTTGCCCTCTTCCGTGGTCGGGTCACCCATGCGCTTGTAGAACTGCTGCTTGCCCGCTTCCCAGTACGGCGGGATGGTTTGCAGCAGGGTAAACAGGTTCGACGGACCGACGATGTCGACGCCGCAGGCAAACGTCGTCGGCGTGAACGCCATGCCGGCCAGGGTGGCGTAGCCGCCATACGAGCCGCCCATAATGGCCACCTTGTCGGCGGTGGTCACGCCGCTCTTCACGGCCCACTGCACGGCGTCGAGCAAGTCGTCATGCATCTTGCGGCCCCACTGCAGGTCGCCGGCCGAGATGAACTGCTTGCCGAAGCCCGTCGAGCCGCGGAAGTTCACGGACAGTACGGCGTAGCCGCGGTTGGCCAGCCACTGGTGGTAGCCGTTGTAGCCATAGGTGTCGCGCGCCCACGGGCCGCCATGCACCAGCAGCACCATCGGCACCGCCTGCGTGGCCTTGCCATCGGACGTCGCCTTCGACGCCTGCGGCAAGGTCAGATAGGACACCAGGGTCAGGCCGTCGCGCGCCTTGAGTTGCTGCGGATACATGGGCACCAGCGGCGCGCCTTCCAGTTCCGGACGCGTCACATATAAACGCGTGAGTTTTTTGGTCTTGCGCTCGTACAGCCAGCTCGATGGCGGCGCCGTGACGGCATCGACGGACACCAGCCACTTGTCGTCGGCATCCGTGCGCGACGTCACCGTGAACTGGCCCTTCGTGTTTTTCTTCAGGAAAGCCAGGTCGGCTTTCAGCTCGTTCGTCAGCGGCAGATATTCCTGCTGCAGATAATTGACCGTATAGGCCTGCACCTGGCCCGTGCGCGTGTCGTACAGCGCATCGGCGATGTCGGAGCGCGGGTCTTGCGCCACGACCGTGCTCTTGCCGCTGGCCACGTCCTGCGCCAGCAGCGCCGAGGTATTGCGGCCGCGCGAATCGGTCCAGTACAGGGTCTTGCCGTCGACCGTGAAGGCCAGCGGCGCCGTCGTCTGCGAGTCTTCCAGGGCCACTTCGGCCAGTGGCGTGCTCTCGACCTTGCCGTCCGCCAGGCGGAAATACTGCATGCCGCCATCGGCGCGCGCCTTGCTGGCGATGCGCAGGTTGAGCAGTTCATCGGCCAGGTAGCCGCCATAGCCATCGTTCTGCTGTACCAGTGTCAGCTTGCCGCTGGCCAGGTCCAGGCTGTACACGTCGTGCCAGCGCGCATCGCGATTATTGATGCCGACGAGGATGCGGTCCTTCACCTTGCTGCTGATCTGGACGATCCGCACACGCGTTTTTTCGAACGGTGTGTAGTTGATCTGCTTGCCGCTCGCCACGTTCACGCCGTACAGCAGGAAATTCTCGTCGCCACCCTTGTCCTGGATGAACAGCAGGGTTTTCGAATCGGGCGACCAGAAGCTGCTGCGGATGGGCCGCACCTTTTCTTCCGTCAACGGGCGCGCCTGCGCCAGGTCGCCGGCCGGCGCCACCCACACATTGAGCACGCCATCGCGCGGCGCGATCCACGACAGCCACTGCCCATCGGGACTGAGCTTGCCACCGGACTTGCTGGGATTGCCGAACAGCTTGGCCCGCTCGATCAGCGGCGTTTCCTTGACAGGGGCTTGGGCGTGCGCCGGCAGTGCGCCAGCGAACAACAGGACAGGCAGGACATAGCGAATCATGGACACCTCATGGTTGTGGGATGAAGGGAAAACATAATAATTATGCATGTGCCAGCACATCATAGGCCAAAGCCATATCGCCAGGTTGATGACAGTGATGGGCGACGCGAATCGGGGGATGGAATGCGGGAAAGGGAGTATGGAATGCGATGCGGACGACCATCCCAACGCTGGGCTGCGTTTGATGGGCTAGGTCTGCGGCGCAGCCATCGTTGTCTGCTTCGCCTCGGCCAGTATCCATTGCGTGAATGTCTGGATGGGTTTTCCGCTCAAGCCGATGGGCTCGGGAAGGACGATGCAAAAGGTCTTGGAGATGGTTTTTCCATCGGGCCACGGAGCGGCCAAGCGGCCTTGCGCCAGCTCCGTTTCCACGTAAAGGCGCGGCACCAGGGCGACGCCGAGACCGGCCAATGCCGCCTCGATCAGCATGGCATGCAGATCGTGGCGCGCACCGGTCGCAGGATTGTTCAGCGCGACTCCGGTTTCCAGGGAATAACGTTCCCAGGCATCCGGATTCTGCCGCCGGTGCAGACGCGGCAGCGTGTCCAGTGTCGTTGCTCCTTTGCCCTCTTTCAGAAGTGCGGGATGGCAAACTGGCACCAGCACCTCATGCAGCAACGGATACGTACGCATTCCTGTCCAGGCCGGATGCTCGAAATTCGGCGCAGACGACTATCTGGTGACGAGTACGGTCGGCCCGGAGCCGCTTATCGACATGGGCCTCGCTCCCTGTCGGATGCAGGCTGTCGCATTGGAAAGGTTTCCTGAATATCGATGGGTGGCGAAGATGGGGCGCGCCACTGGCCCCGGCATGCATCAGCTGCCGGAGGGCGTCCATCTGTATGCGCCCATGACCGGTCAGTTGACGAATGGCAGCGATATCGCTGCGCACATTTCGCGGTAGAGCCCACATGCCCAACGTGACGATTTTCATGCCAACAGAAAAGATGCCGCCGGATGCAAATCTGGCGGCACTCACCGACCAATGTACCGAACTCTGCACAGGGATGCTTGAAGCTGCGCTGGAGAACGTGCACATCATCTATGTCGGTGTCCGTCATGGCCGGGGGAATCCGGCCTATGCGGAAATCCAATACCGGCTTGTACCGTTCAGGACGAAAGCAGTCATGGATGTGTTCATGGAAAGACTGGAGGCCATCATCAAAGCAAATACCGGCCTTGCTGCACGCATCCGCTGTTTTGGCTATGCGGCCCCGGCCATTCATGCACGCAATTGATTATCAGAAAGGAATACGGCAGTGGATCACATACCATTTCCCAGCCAGCAGATAGGCGAGTTTTCGATCACGGCCATCAGTGACGGATACCTGTCCGCCAGTCTGGATTTGCTCTCCAATATCGGTTCGATGGATGCGTCAAAATTGCAGCAAGACGCGGGGGTGAACGATCCCTCCTCCATCCATATCAACTGCTACCTGGTGCGCGGCCGCGGCCGCACAATCCTGATTGATGCGGGTGCGGGCGGATTCAAGCACTGGGGCGGCAAGCTGAAAGTCAATCTTGCGCTGGCTGGCGTACAACCTTCCGACATCGACACGATACTGCTGACGCATGCGCATCCCGATCATGTCGGCGGGCTGCTTGATGCGTCAGGAGAAGCCGCCTTTCCCGACGCGCAGCTGGTGGTTCACCAGCATGAGGTTGCTTTCTGGGAAGACGATGGCAATCTCAGCCGGGCAAGTGATCGCGCTCGCGGCAACTTTCTGTTTGCCCGCAAGGTATTTGAGAAGTACCGGGAAAAGATGCGCTTGTTTACCTGGAACGAAGTTCTCCCTGGCATTGGTGCCATGCCCCTACCGGGGCATACCGCAGGGCATTCCGGTTATCGCATCGAATCCGGTGGCCGCAGTCTGTTGATTTGGGGGGATATCGTGCATTTCCCCCAAATCCAGATTGCGCGTCCCGACGTATCCATTGCCTTCGATCAGGATCCCCTGCTGTCGGCCGAAACACGCTCGACACTGCTCGATGTGGTCAGCGCCGACAACATCCTCATCGCCGGCATGCACCTTGGCGAACTCGGCTTCGCACACATCCGACGCAAAGGCAATCTCTACAGGATAGTCTACGAAGCCTAGCGGCTGCTCGCGCACAGGCAGGTCAAGGCCTGCCTGCGAGTTGCTTCGTCCGGGGAAGCGACCCGGCGCCTTCACAATCGTCGCTTGCCTGCGCGCAGATCTCCCAGCCGCCGCCCAGCGCCTTGTAGATGCTGACAACGGCAAGCCGCTGGTTGGTGCGCGCGACGGCCAGCGCACGCCGGCTGGCGAAGTCGGCCCGTTCCGCTTCGAGCACGTCCAGGTAGAGACCTGCGCCTGCCGAAAACTGTAGCCTGGCAAGACGCGCAGCCTCGCGGGTTGCCGCCGATTCCTGCATTCGCAAACCGAGCGTGCTGCCTGCCGTGCCATGGGCTTTGAAGGCATCGTCCGTTTCCTGGAGTGCGCGCAAGACGGCCCGGTCGTAGACGAGCAGGGCTTCCCGGGCGCGTGCCTCGCTGGCGGCGATGCGGGCGCGCACGCGCCCCGTATCGAGCAGATTCCAGCGGATGACGGGGCCAAGGAAGCTCGACTGCATGCCAGCGTCGCCCATTGCATCGAGGCTCCCCCCGACGAGTCCGATGGAACCCGTTACCTGGACCTCGGGATACAGGCCAGCCGTCTCCACCCCGATGCGGGCGGTCGCGGCAGCCAGATTGCGCTCGGCCGCCGCAATATCGGCGCGCCGCGCGAGCAGCCCGGCGGGATCGCCTACGGCGATCGTCCGCACCGTCAGCGCGTCACTTGCCGGCGTGGCGGCGGGAAGGCTGAACGTCTGCGGCACTTCGCCAAGCAGGATGGCCAGCGCGTTGACGGAGGCCGCGCGGCGGCGCTCCAGTTCGGGCGCGGCCACCTCCACCGAGCGCAGCAAGGCCTCGGCGCGAAGGCGGTCGAGTTCGCTGGCAGAGCCTGCGCTCACCATGCGTTCGACCAGCGCCAGGCTGTCGCGCTGGCTTTGGGTGATGCTGGCAACGACAGCGAGTTCAGCTTCGATGCCGCCCAGTTCGAACCAGGTCGCCGCCACCGTGGCGGCAACACCCGCCTGCACGCCGCGCAGCAAGGCCTCGCGCGAGCCCGCCTGCGCCTGGCCCGCCTCCACGGACCGCCGCACGCGGCCGAACAGGTCGATCTCCCAGGACGCATCGACGGTGCCGCGATAGCTTTCGCTCCGGCGCGGCTGGCCGGGCAGCGTTTCGGCCTTGCTCAGGCGGCGCTTCTCATACCCGAGCGCGGCGCCACCTTGCGGCAGGAAGCCCTGCCGGTCTTCGCGCAGCAAGGCTTTTGCCTCCGCGAGCCGGGCGGCAGCGATGCCGACGTCGTGGTTGGCCGCCAGCGCCCGCTGGATCAGGGTGACCAGCGCCGGGTCGTCGAAGCTGCGCCACCACTCCACCTCGACCGCTCCCGGCGCGAGACCGGCGTAGGCCTGGCCTGCGCTGCCGGAAAACTGCGATGCGGACAGCGGCGGCGGCAAAGGCGTCGCATAATCGGGGCCGACCGCGCAGCCGGCCAGCAACGTGAGCCCATTCAATGAGACTAAAATTGTTTGATACGGGCGATTCATGTCGTGCTCCTGTCCATGCTTGTCTTGGTAATTGGCGTGTGGCGCTCGAAGCGGGCCGCCAGAGCGCGCATCACCACATAAAACACGGGCGTGAGGAACAGTCCGAACAGTGTCACGCCCAGCATGCCGGCGAACACCGCGATCCCCATGGCCTGGCGCATCTCGGAGCCGGCGCCACTGGCAAAAACCAGCGGCACGACGCCAGCGATGAAGGCAAGCGAGGTCATCAGGATGGGCCGTAGCCGCAACCGGCAAGCCTCGATGACGGCATCGAGCGCGCTCGCCCCTTCCATTTCCAGGCTACGTGCGAACTCGACAATGAGGATGGCGTTCTTGGCCGCCAGTCCGACGAGCACGATCAGTCCGATCTGCACAAAGATATTGTTGTCGCCACCCGCCAGCCACACGCCGATGATCGCGCTCAGCAAGCACATCGGTACGATCAGCAGGACGGCCAGCGGCAGCAGCCAGCTGTTGTACTGTGCGGCCAGGATCAGATAGGCGAGCAGCACACACAGCGGGAAGATGAACAGCGCCGAATCGCCGGCCAGCTTTTGCTGGTAGGTAAGGTCGGTCCATTCAAAGCTCATGCCTTCAGGCAGCACCTCCTTCGCCAGCCGTTCCATGACCGCCACGGCCTGCCCCGAACTGACGCCTGGCATCGCGCCGCCCGAGATGTCGGCCGAAGGATAGCCATTGTAGTGAACCACGCGGTCCGGACCGGAACTGGGCGTGACGGTGACAAACGACGACAAGGGCAGCATGTCGCCGGCCGCATTGCGTACCTGCAAGCGGCCGATGGCCTCGGCCTGCATGCGATGCTCGGCATCGGCCTGGGCCGTCACCTTGTAGGTCCGGCCGAAGCGGTTGAAGTCGTTGACGTAGAGGGAACCGAGGTAGATCTGCAACGATTCGAACACGTCGGCCAGGCGCACTCCCTGGCTCTTGACCTGGGTACGGTCGATGGCGACCTCGAGCTGCGGGGCATTGACGTCCAGGCTGGTCATGAGGCCGGCCACCTGTCCCGACTCGCTTGCCTTGGTCATCAGGATATGCGTCTGCCGCACCAGGGCATCGAGCCCGGCGCTGCCACGGTCCTCGACCAGCATCTTGAAACCACCGGTCGCGCCAAGGCCGGGCACTGGCGGCGGCGGGAACACGCCGAGGAAACCGTCGGGAATGCCAGCGAACTTCGCCTGCAGGCGCCCGGCAATCGCATTCGCCGTGAGGTCGGGCGTCGTGCGCGCCTTGAACGGGTCGAGCATGACGAACATGACGGCCGCGTTCGGCACGTTGACGAAGCCGTTGATCGACAAGCCGGGGAAGGCGACGACGCTTTCGACGCCAGGCTCGGCCAGCGCAATCTTCGACATCTGCTTGGCGACCGCGTCGGTACGGTCCAGCGATGACGAGTTGGGCAACTGCGCGATCGCCACCAGATAGTATTTGTCCTGCATCGGCACGAAGCCCGGCGGCACGGCCTTGAAGCCGAAGAAGGTCAGCGCAAGCAGGCCGCCGTACACGAGCAAGGCCATGCCGCTGACCCTGACGACTTTGCGCACCGTGTTGCCATACGCATCCGGCGCGCGCTGGAACGGCCGGCCCAGCATCTGCAACAGGCGCTCGGCGCGGCCACGCAGGCTGCGTGGATCATGCACGGCCTCGGCCTCGGCCCCGGCCCCGGCCTTGACCTTGCCTGGCTTGAGCAGGAGGCCGGCAAGCGCCGGGCTGAGCGTGAGCGAATTGACGGCCGACAGGATGGTCGAGATGGCGATCGTCAGCGCGAACTGGCGGTAGAACTCGCCCTGCAGGCCGCTCAGGAAGGCGGTCGGAATGAACACGGCGGCAAGCACCGAAGTGATCGCGATGATGGGGCCCGTGACCTCATCCATGGCGCGCCTTGCCGCTTGCCTGGGCTCCTCGCCATTTTCGATGTGGCGTTCGACGTTCTCGACCACCACGATGGCGTCATCGACGACGATGCCGATCGACAGCACCAGGCCGAACAGGGATAGCGTGTTGAGCGAAAAGCCCATCAGATGCATGACGGCGAAGGTGCCGATCAGCGACACCGGTACCGCCATGAGGGGGATCAGCGAGGCGCGCCAGTTGCGCAGGAACAGCACCACCACGATGACGACGAGAATGATCGCCTCCAGCAAGGTCGTTGCCACCGATTCCAGCGAGGCACGCACAAAGACCGTCGGGTCATAGGCGATGCGCGAGCTCAGTCCCGCCGGGAAATTTTCCTCCAGCCGCTGCATGGTATCGCGTACCGCCTGCGCAACGTCGAGCGCATTGGCGCCTGGGCTTTGAATGATTTGCAAGGCGACGGCCGGCTCGCCGTCCAGCAAGCTGCGCAGCGCATACGCGTCGGCGCCCATTTCGATGCGGGCCACGTCGCGCAAGCGCGTCACCTGGCCTTCGGCGCCCGTGCGGATGATGATGTCGCCGAACTGTTCCTCGTCGGTCAAGCGTCCGAGCGTGTTGACCGTCACCTGGAAGGCGGCGCTGGAATCGGGAGACTGGCCGACGGAACCGGCGGCCACCTGCACGTTCTGTTCGCGCACGGCGGCAATCACCTCGCCGGCCGTCAGGCCGCGTGCGGCGATCAGGTTCGGATCGAGCCACAGCCGCATGCTGTATTCGCCCGCGCCCCAGACGAGGACGTCGCTGATGCCGGGGATGCGGGACAGCTCGTCGCGCACCTGCAGGTAGGCGTAATTCGATATGTACAGGGGATCGTAGCGCTTGTCGGGCGACAGCAGGTGCACCACCATCAGGATGTCCGGCGAGGTTTTCTGCGTGACGACGCCCTGGCGCTGCACTTCTTCAGGCAAACGCGGCAGCGCGCGCGCGACCCGGTTCTGCACCTGGACCTGCGCCATGTCGGCATTCGTCCCCTGCGCGAAAGTGACGGTCAAGGTCATGCGGCCGTCGGTTGCCGATTGGGACGACATGTACTGCATGCCCTCGACCCCGGTGATGGCCTGCTCGAGCGGCGCCGCCACCGTTTCGGCGATCACCTTGGGATTGGCGCCAGGATAGGCGGCGCTCACCTGCACGGTCGGCGGCGTCACGGCAGGATACTCGCTGAGCGGCATCTGGAAGAAAGCAACGATGCCGGCGAGCACCATCAGGACCGAAAGGACGATGGCAAAGATCGGGCGGTCGATGAAGAAACGTGGGAAAGACATTACGCGGCTCCCGAGGTTTTCGGCACGGTGATGGGCGTGCCGTCAATGCCGGCCGGCTGCGGCGTCACCTGCATGCCAGGGCGCACGAGTCCCTTGACGACGATGCGCTCGCCGGGCTGCAGCCCCTGCTCGATCACGCGCAAACCGTCGACCATCGGGCCAAGCTCGACGGGACGGAACTCCGTCTTGTCGCCTTTGCCGACCACGAGCACATAGCGGCGCCCCTGGTCGGTGCCTATCGATTGATCGGAAACGAGCACCCTGGCTTGCTGCGCCCCCGTCTCCAGCCTGACCTTGGCAAACAGGCCGGGCGTCAGTTTGCCATCGGGGTTGTCGACCACGGCGCGGACACGCACCGTTCCCGTCCCGCGGTCAGCGGCGTTGGCCAGGAAATCGACACGGCCGGGACGTACATATGTCTTGTCCGTGGCCAGCGCCACCATGACCTTGGCCGCCTGCGTTCCACGCACAGCGGCGCTGGCCCGGCCGGCGGCGAGCGAGCGCAAATAGGTACGCTCATCGACATCGAAATAGACGTGCAGGGGATCGATGGAAACGATCGTCGTCAGGGGTGTCACGCCGCTGGCGACATAGTTGCCCTCGGTGACCAGGACTTGGCCGACTCGTCCGCTGATCGGCGCCGTGACGCGCGTGAAACCGAGCTCCAGTTGCGCGGCGTCGAGCGCGGCCTTGGCGGCGTCGACCTGTGCCTTGCCCGCATGCAGCGCCGCCGTCGCCACGTCGAGACGGTCGCGCGCGACGATCTTCGTGGCGAACATCTGTTCGGCCCGCTCATGCTCGGCCTGGGCCAGCATCGACGCCGCCTCAGCCTCGCGCAAGCGCGCTGTGGCGGCATGCACCGCAGCCTGGAACACGCGCGGATCGATCACAAAGAGCTTGCTGCCCTTCTCGACAAAGCGGCCTTCCGGCACGCTCACGTCCTGCAGGTAGCCGGCCACCTGCGGGCGCAACTCAACCCGCTTGACGGCGGTCAGCGAGCCGTTGAACTCGACGTAGGGTGTTGCCTGGCGAACGACCACTTCGGCAACGGGAACGCTGGGCGGCTTGGCCGCAGCGGCAGGCGATGCCGTCTGCTTGCATCCGCTGACGGCAAGCGCGGTGACCAGCACTGCGGGGATCAGAATTATTGGTGTGACTTTCATCATTGTGCCTTTCGCGACTGGAGTCGACATGGTTTTGTTGAGCTGAAACAACTCCCATCGCCTTTATCCGACCTGACACACTTGGAAGGTCAAGCTTTTTTATCGATGTGAGGACTGGGGCGGCTCGGCGCGGTGATGCGCACCGTGTCGAAACTTCCTTGGCGCGTATGGCCGCCGCCATCTCCGCCCTGCAGCGCAACCATGACCGCCTGCTGGTCTTCGCCGACGAGGGCAATGTGGTGGCCCTGATCGCCTGGCTGAAAGTCCACCAGCTCGACCTGATGGCCAACGAAGAAAGGCGCAAGCACGGCATCGCCTTCGAGGTCGATTTTAATAACCACGAAACGGTCGATATTTCCATCAAGCTGGACCTGACCGAACGCGTGGCCGTCAAGACCGGCGAGGTGGGCCGCCTCGACATCAAACACCTGGCCGAGATACAGCACATGCCGGCCTACGCGGACGAGTTCTGGAAACTGTATGACGGCGAGACACTTCTGCCCGAATGGCGCACGCCCGAGGCAACGCCATGAGCGGCAACCTGCACACTTTGGCAACCTTGGCCAGCGCCCTGCTGGCCAAGCTGCAACCGGCCCAGCGTCGCGCCATCAATCACAAGGTCGCCATCGACCTGCGCCGCAGCCAGACGCAGCGCATCAAGGCACAGCAGGGGCCTGATGGCGCCGCGTATCCGACACGCAAGCGGCGCAAGGAATTCAAGAGGAAGAATGGGCGGATCAAGCGGCAGAAAGCGGCCATGTTCGCCAAAATTCGCACAGCCAAATACCTGAAAGTGAAGGCGACAGGCGACCAGATCGACGTCGGCTTCTTTGGCTGGGTGGCGCGCGTGGCGCATGTGCATCAATTTGGCCAGCCCGACCGCGTTACCAAAAAAAGGGGCCCGTCTACAAGTACCCGGAGCGGCCGTTTCTGGGCTTGAGTGAACCGGATAGGACGTTGATACGCGAATCGCTGCTGCGTCACATGGAAAAAAACTAAGATGCTTCAATGCAAACTTCAACTGACATCAGTTATCAAATGAGTTAGAGTCGCGTGATATTGGCCGGTACCGGCCAAACGCAGCCACATTTACAGTTATCCTTAGTACCCAACTATGAAAAAAAATATCGTTATTTTACTCGCCACGTTGTGTTGCGGATGTGCGAGCAATAAGCCACCTATCAGCATGCATGCAACCACACCGCCAGGAACAGAAAAACTCTTGGCGAACGCCTACCGGTTAATTGATGCCTATCAGCAAGATGACGCCAAGACTTGGAACAACCTTGTTTGCATGGCGTTATCACACGAGAATGTGATTGGTCTGGCAGCAGTCAAATCTTGGGGGAAAATTCAATCCCCTCGCCTTGTGTCTGTTTCCGCCGTCTCCGATGCGGCAAACGCATTGCCCGGACATGAACGGCCGATGGTCGCTATTGAAGTCCAGGCAGAGAACTACCCTTCCAGAGAATATGAGATCAGGTTTTATGAAAGCAGTGACAGAGAATGTGTCCTTGTAACTTTTTAGATTTGGCACTTTAACTGCAACTACTCATCGGAAATTTCAACTGGCGAATGTTGCCCTAACCTTCCGACTGGACATCCAGCACCTGGCCGAGATACAGCACATGCCCGCCTATGCGGACGAGTTCTGGAAGCTGTATGACGGCGAGACCCTGCTGGCCGAATGGCGCACGCCCGAGGCGACAGCATGAGTGACGACCTGCATGCACTGGAAGCCTGGGCCGGCGCCTTGCTGGCCAAGCTGCAGCCAGCCCAGCGCCGCGCCATCAATCACAAGGTGGCCATCGACCTGCGCCGCAGCCAGGCGCAGCGCATCAAGGCGCAGCAGGCGCCGGACGGTACCGCCTACCCGGCACGCAAGCGGCGCAAGGAATTCAAGGGCAAGAATGGGCGGATCAAGCGGCAGAAGGCGGCGATGTTTGCCAAGATTCGTACCGCCAAGCACTTGAAATAAAGGCGACCAGCGACCAGATCGAAGTTGGTTTCTTTGGCTGGGTGGCGCGGGTGGCGCGCGTGCATCAGTTCGGCCAGCACGAGCGAGTAGACAAGAAGGAAGTCATCTACCAATACCCGAGGCGACCGCTACTAGGACTGAATATGTTGGAATGGAAGTTGGTACGCCATTCTTTGCTGCATCACCTGCAAAGTTCTTAGGGAAAATTGAAAATGGCAGATTTTCATCTACCTGATCAGATCATATACATAGCGAGCATCGCACTACCTGAACAACACACACACAATTTTATTAAGAAATTCACAATAAAACAACAGAAGGCGAGATGAAAAATAGTTATACGAACTATAAAATAATTGCCATAAAACAACCAAGTTGATACACTGAAATATCATCAACTCGGAATTTTCACTATGACTGCCAAAAAACACGCACAAATTAGCACTCCTCAAGATATTGAGGAAACTTCCTTACCAGAAGAATGTTTTGTAATTATGCCAATATCAGATCAATTGGGATATGATTCCGGACATTTCGCCAAAGTTTATGAAGATATTTTCAAACCAGCATGCCAAATCGCTGGTTATAAGGCAACTAGAGCTGACGATGTTAAAGAAAGCAATTTAATACATCTTGATATTTTGAAGAGGGTTGTTCACTCGCCTATGGCTATATGTGATCTTAGCAGTCGAAATCCGAACGTATTGTTTGAACTTGGTTTGCGCCAAGCATTTGATAAACCAACAATTCTGGTTAAAGATGCAGATACACAAGATATTTTCGACATCGCTCCGATTCGCTATACAACCTATCATAAGACACTACGATACAGAGAAGTTTTAGAAGATCAGAAATCGATCTCTGATGCCATACGCTCTACTCGAGATGCAGCCGGGAAACCGTACAATGTGAATTCCTTAATAAAATTACTTGAACTCTCAAGCCCAGCAAAAATAATAGAAAACGGCCAGCCCGATCCACAAGGGTATTTTCAAGTATTGATGGCAGAGATCACACAATTAAGACGTGATTTCAGAAGCGAAAAGTTAGAAACGGGAGAAATGAAAAATTCAACAATGAATTACAACGATGAAATTAGAGGAAAAGCAGAAATATTAAGAAAAAAAGTTCAAAGGATTCAAAACTCTATAGCAACAGGATCGAAAGTTGAAAGCCTAGAAGAAAATATTGTCGAATGCATAGAATTGGGAAAAGAAGCTATTATTTATTACAATAGTAATTCCAAATTCAGGGCGGGACCTCGCCAAAAATCAGTAGAAAACGATTTAATAATATTGGAAAACTTACACATTCAGTGCCTCTTATAAATTACACCAATAAAATCCGATTCATTCTGAAAAAATCCGAAGGACTATTACGTACCTTCATCGGCATTAACTCGCTTATCAACCCGCCCCCGTCGTGCATCCGCACGCGGACTTCGGCAACATGCACTGCATGAACGCCGACCTTTCCGACCTCACCCGGTCGCTGTAAAACTTGATCCGCTTGGGCACCATTGCCGAGGTCAAAGGGGTCAAGGCGCGCGTGCGGCTCGGGCCGACACTCACCACGGAATGGCTGAGATGGGCCACGGGCAGCACGCGCACTTGGTCGGCGCCCACCGTGGGCGAACAGGTCATCGTCTTTGCCACAGGCTGTGGCCTGTCGCGCGGCCTCATCTTGCCGGTGCTGTACTCGCAGGAATTTGACGTAGCCGAATCGAGCGACAGCATCCACACCACGCACTATCCTGACGGCGCCGTGGTGCAGTACGGCCATGCGGCACACGCGCTGACGGCCACGCTGCCAGGCAGCACCGCCACCAGCTTGGGCCTTGGTTCGATGTGGGAGCGCGCAAAGGAGTGCGTTGGTATGAAGGATGACGTGGTATTCCGTGATATCCGGGCCTTGGCGGCCAAGGATGCGGCACGGCACGGCGAGAACCGCAGCGACATTCAAAAGCGCCGGGTGCACACGTCAGGCAAGACCACGGAATCTACATCAAGGAAGTGATTGCGGATGTTTCCGAGATCCCGATAACATTACCCTGGCTTGAATAAAACCCGACCTTCGCAAGTAGTCGCGGCTGCTTCCGCTCCGCAGCAGACATAGTTCTGACGCATTCGGCATATGTCGCCGCTGCCGATCAAGCGTCGTGATAAACAACGCCGTATGTGTCGAACATCGCTCCAGCCAGCTCGATCATGCTGAGGCCGCTGCGCTCCCAAAACGTCAGAAAGTATGTCAACTTGTCGCAAGGAGCTTCAGCATCCATGCCATGCAGCGCACAAATCGTGGCTCTGATACGCAACACATCAGGGTCATCCGACATATCGCGCCCACGGATGGCCTCCCAAAGCATCGCCCGGGCAGCTAAGGCCTCGCTATCCGTTGCCGCGCCCTCAAAATATCGCTTAGCAACCAAAACAGAAGATTGCGCGATAAGGGGCAGACATTCGATCACACGCGCCAGGGCGCTGACCATAAAGCATTGAGCATCACCGTGCTCTGCCGAATCATCCAGATCAACGGTGGATGAAATAACATCAAAAGGATTACGGTGAGACATGCTGACTTTCCAAGCAAAGCTTGCTTGGTCATACGTCATGTAAACGGAAAAACCCGGCACCGATACCAGACCAATGTCCAATATACGATACCGGGTTTCTATACAGCTTGCGCCGTAAGTCCTTGAATCTAATGGTCGGGGCGAGAAGATTCGAACTTCCGACCCCATGCACCCCATGCATGTACGCTACCAGGCTGCGCTACGCCCCGACGAGGTGGGAATTATAGCAGACGCTTTTAGGTTTTTGCCATGCTTTGCGCATGATTCATATCGAACTGCGCAAACTTTTTTGCATGGCCCGGCCAGGCGCCCTATTCGCTCAGCAGCAGCGCCGTCAGGACGATGCGGAAACCGGCGATCAGCGGTTCGGCCTTGACGTCGGGATTGTGCACCAGGCGTACGGGCAAGCCCTGGTACATGGCGATCATGGCGTTCAGGCGCCCTTCCAGCATCTCCTCACCGGCGGGCAAGCCGCGCTTGATGCGCGCGTCGCGGATGATGGCGAGCAGCTGCTGGCGCGAACGCACGTCCGCGCAGCGCAGCATCTCGGCGATCACCGGATTGCGCGAGGCCTCGGCAAAAATCTCGAGCGGCATCACCCACGTTTTCGGGTCCAGGCTTTCCAGCACGTGCTCGCCCGCATTGTCGATCACGGACTGCAGCGGGTCTTCGCGCTGCGCCAGATCCTGCATCAGGTTCGACACCCGCTCGGTGTTCTTCATGACGAAGGCGGCGATGATCGCATCCTTGCTGTCAAAATAATTATAGATGTGGCCCGCGCTCATGCCGGCCGCTTTCGATATCTCGGCCATGCTGGCGCCGTGAAAGCCGCGGCGGCTGAAACAGCTTTCGGCCGCATCGAGCACCTGCTTGCGCCGCGTGTTGGCGCGCTCCGGGTCCGGATGCTTCTTTTCAACTTGGTTCATGATTTTCCAGTAGCGCGCCGGCCCTGCCCCTGCGGACAAGGGCAAGGCCGGCGTCGGCGTCCCCGTGGTTATTGGGCGCCGCCAGCCGCCGCGACGGCTGTCTGCTCAGGCTGCCAACCGCCGCCCAGTACCTTGTACAGGGTGACCAGGTTGGTCGATTTGGCCAGGCGCGCCGTGATCAGGCTTTGCTGCGCCGTGTACAGCGCGCGCTGGGCCACGAGGGCGTTCAGGTAGGACTCGGCGCCCTGCTTGTAACGCGCGTCGTGGATGGTGTAGCTCTTCGTCGACGCCTCGACCAGCGAGACCTGCGACTGCAGGCGCTCGTCGATGGTGCCGCGCTGGGCCAGCGCATCGGACACTTCACGGAAGGCGACCTGGATCGCCTTTTCGTATTGCGCCACGGAGATTTCACGCTGCACCTTGGCGATATCGAGGTTGGCGCGGTTCACGCCGCCATCGAAGATCGGCAAGCTGATCTGCGGCAGGAAACTCCACGTGCCGCTGCCGCCCTTGAACAGGCCGGACAGGTTGTCGCTGACCGAGCCCGCCGTCGCCGTCAGCGAAATGCGCGGGAAGAAAGCCGCGCGCGCCGCGCCGATGTTGGCGTTGGCAGCGCGCAAGGTGCGCTCGGCCGCCAGCACGTCGGGACGGCGTTGCAGCACGTCCGACGGCACGCCGGACGGAATGTCCGCCAGCGCCGTCACGGCGCCGAACTCGCCTTGCGGCAGCAGGTCGGCCGGCACAGGGCCGCCCACCAGCAGCACCAGCGCGTTCTGGTCGAGCGCTACCTGGCTCGTGTAGACGGCCACGTCGGACCGGGCCGATTCCACGCTGGTCTGGGCATCGTACTTGTCCAGGCCCGAGGTGGCGCCCGCACTGAAGCGGCGCACGGCCAGGTCATACGACGACTGCTGGCTCTTCAAGGTGTCTTGCGCCACACGCAGGCGCTGCTGGTCGGCCACCAGGTTCAGATAGGTGCTGGCCACTTCGGCCACCAGGCTGATCTGCTGCGCACGGCGTGCTTCTTCCGTGCCCAGATATTGCTCCAGCGCGCTGTCGGACAGGCTGCGCACGCGGCCGAAGAAGTCCAGCTCGTACGCCGACACGCCCAGGTTCGCCGTGTACTGGCGATTGATGGATGCTTCGCCCGTCGGGCTGGCGTTTTTCGAAATGCGCGTGGCCGATTGGCCGCCCGAGGCCGACAGGGTCGGGATCAGGGCGGCGCGTTCGATGCCGTAGGTGGCGCGCGCCTTCTCGATGTTCAGGATCGAGACGCGCAGGTCGCGGTTGTTGGCCAGCGCCAGTTCCAGTACCTGGCGCAAACGCGCATCGGCAAAGAACTCGCGCCAGGCGACGTCCGCCACCGGCTTGGCGTCGGCGGCGGACGTGTCGGCCTTGTAGGAAGGACCGGTCGGCCACGCCGTGGGCGCCGGCGCTGCCGGACGCTCGTACGTGGGAGCCAGGCTGCAACCGGCCAGCAAGGCCAGTGCCGCCATGGAGAGTAGCGTTTTTTTCATATTAATGCGCATCCTTAGAAAGCGTGACGGCTGGCGAGCCAGGCGTCGCCGGCGTGGTGGGCGCGTCCGACTTCGAGAAGAAGCCGCGCACCAGCACGAAGAACACCGGCACGAAGAAGATACCGAGGAACGTGGCCGTCAACATGCCGCCCAGCACGCCGATACCGATGGCGTTCTGGCTGCCGGAACCGGCGCCGCTGGAAATCGCCAGTGGCAGCACGCCCAGACCGAAAGCGATCGAGGTCATCAGAATCGGACGCAGACGCAGACGCACCGCATGCAAGGTCGCGTCCAGCAGCGACATGCCCGATTCCTGCATTTCCTTGGCGAATTCGACGATCAGAATCGCATTCTTCGCCGACAGGCCCACCACCGTGAGCAAGCCCACCTGGAAGTACACGTCATTCGACAGGCCGAAGAACCACGTACCCAGCACGGCGCCGATCACGCCCAGCGGTACCACCAGCAGCACCGAGAAAGGAATCGACCAGCTTTCATACAGCGCGGCCAGGCACAGGAACACGATCAGCAGCGACAGCGCGTACAGCTGCGGCGTCTGCGAACCGGATTCGCGCTCTTCCAGCGATACGCCGGTCCAGCTCATGCCGATGCCAGGCGGCAGCTTGGCCACCATTTCTTCCATCGCGTTCATGGCGGCGCCCGTGCTCTGGCCCGGCGCTGGGGTACCGAGGATTTCTACCGACGGCAAGCCGTTGTAGCGTTCCAGGCGTGGCGAAGCGTAGATCCACTTGCCCGTGGCGAAAGCCGAGAACGGCACCATCTGGCCAGCGCTATTGCGCACGAACCATTTGTTCAAGTCTTCCGGCAGCATGCGCGATTCGGCATTACCTTGCATGAACACTTTCTTCACGCGGCCGCGGTCGAGGAAGTCGTTCACATACGAACTACCCCAGCCCACGCTCAGCACGCGGTTGATTTCCGCGATCTGCAGGCCCAGCGCGGTAGCTTTCTGCTGGTCGATGTCGATCTTGTACTGCGGCGTATCTTCCTGGCCGTTCGGACGCACGCCGACCATGGCAGGATTTTGCGACGCCATGCCCAGCAACTGGTTACGCGCCGCCATCAGAGCATCATGGCCGACACCGCCGATATCCTGCAGCTGCATGTCGAAACCGGTGGCGTTACCCAGTTCCAGCACGGCAGGCGGAGCGAACGTGAACACCATCGCATCCTTGATCTGCAACAACTTGCCCATGGCGCGGCCGGCCACGGCCGGCGCTTTTTGCGCCACGTCCTTGCGCAGCGACCAGTCTTTCAGGCGCACGAAGGCGATACCCGTATTCTGGCCGTTACCGCCGAAGCTGAAACCTGCCACGGCAAACACGGAAGCGACGTTGTCTTTCTCGCTGTTCATGAAGTGGTCTTCGACCTGCTCGATCACTTTCAGGGTGCGCTCTTGCGTGGCGCCCGTCGGCAATTGAATCTGCGTAAACAGGATGCCCTGGTCTTCTTCCGGCAGGAAGGAGGTCGGCAGGCGCATGAAGACGAATACCAGGCCGGCCAGCAGGATGACGTACAACAGCATCGAGCGGGCGCGGTGGCGGATCATGCTGCCAACCCAGCCCTGGTATTTGTTGCTGCTGCTATCGAAGCTGCGGTTGAACCAGCCGAAGAAACCCTTGTTCGTTGCGTGATGGCCCTTTTCGACCGGTTTCAGCAACGTCGCGCACAAGGCTGGCGTAAACACCAGCGCGACGACGACGGACAGCACCATCGACGAGACGATCGTGATCGAGAACTGGCGGTAAATCACGCCCGTCGAACCGCCGAAGAAGGCCATGGGCACGAACACGGCCGACAGCACCATGGCGATACCGACCAGCGCGCCCGTGATCTGCGTCATGGACTTGCGCGTCGCTTCCAGCGGCGACAAGCCCTCTTCGCTCATCACGCGCTCGACGTTTTCCACCACCACGATCGCATCATCGACCAGCAGGCCGATGGCCAGCACCATGGCGAACATGGTCAAGGTATTGATCGAATAGCCGAACGCATTCAGGATGCCGAAGGTACCGAGCAGCACGACCGGCACGGCCATGGTCGGGATCAGGGTGGCGCGGAAGTTTTGCAGGAACAAGTACATCACCAGGAATACCAGAATGACGGCTTCGACCAGGGTTTTCACCACTTCTTCGATCGACAGTTTCACGAACGGGGTCGTGTCGAACGCCACCTGGTAGCTCATGCCTTCAGGGAATTGCTTGCTCAGGTTGCCCAGCATGGCTTTCGCCGCGTTGGCCGTATCGAGCGCGTTGGCACCCGTCGCCAGCTTGATCGCCACGCCGGTCGCCGCATGGCCGTTGTAGCGGGCCACGGTGTTGTAGTTCTCGCGGCCCAGTTCCATGCTGGCCACGTCCTTCAGGTGCACCATGGCGCCCTCGGTGGTGGTTTTCAGCAAGATGGCGCCGAACTGCTCCACCGTTTGCAAGCGGCTCTGCGCCGAGACGGTGGCGTTCAGCTGCTGGCCCTTGACGGACGGCGTGCCGCCCAGTTCACCGGCCGACACTTCCGCATTCTGCGCCTGCACGGCCGTGATCACGTCCGCCGGGGTCAGGTTGAAGCTTTGCAGCTTGGCCGGGTCGAGCCAGATACGCATGGCGTACTGCGAACCGAACAGGGTCACGTCGCCCACGCCGGCAACACGGCTGAGCGGATCGACGACGTTGGCGGCCACATAGTCGCTCAAGTCGGTCTGGTCCATCTTGCCGTTTTCGGAAATGAAGCCGAACACCATCAGGAAGTTCTTCGTGGCTTTCGACACGACAAGACCCTGTTGCGTGACAGCCGTCGGCAGCAGTGGCGTGGCCAGCTGCAGCTTGTTCTGTACCTGCACCTGGGCGATGTCGGGATTGGTGCCGCTGGTAAACGTCAGCGTGATGCTGATGCCGCCAGTCGCATCGCTCGACGAAGACATGTAGCGCAAGCCGTCGATACCCTTCATCTTTTGTTCGATGACCTGGGTGACCGCATCTTCCACGGTCTTGGCGGAGGCGCCAGGGTAGGAGCCGCTGATCGAAATCGACGGCGGAGCGATGCTCGGGTACTGCGCGATCGGCAGGCTGAGGATCGAAATCACGCCGGCAAGCATGATGACGATCGCGACCACCCAGGCAAAAATCGGGCGGTCAATGAAAAAACGGGCCATTAATATTCTCCTGAATTAGTGGGCGCTGGCAGCCGATGCTGCGGCAGAGGCGGCAGCGGCGGGCGCAGGAGCGGCTTCGGCCTTGGCTGGTACGGCAACGGCTGGGGCGCCTGGCTTGACTTTTTGCAAGCCTTCCACGATCACGCGGTCGCCTGCGGCCAGGCCGGACGTCACCAGCCAGTTGGTGCCGACGGTGCCGCTGGTGGTCAGCACGCGCTGCTCGACCTTGTTTTCCTTGTTCAGGATCATGGCCGTGGCCTGGCCCTTCTGGTTGCGCGTCACGCCCACTTGCGGCACGGTAATGGCTTTCTCATCGACGCCCGTTTCCAGCTGCGCACGCACGTACATACCTGGCAGCAATTCACCTTTCGGGTTCGGGAACAGCGCGCGCAGGATCACATTGCCCGTGGTCGGATCGACCGTCACGCCGGAAAACTGCAGCTTGCCCGATTCGCCGTACTTGCTGCCATCCGGCAAGATCAAATCAACCTTGGCCTGGCCTTCGCCCACTTTCTTCAGCGAGCCGTCGGCCATCTGGCGCTTCAGGCGCAGCAGGTCGGTGCTCGACTGGGTCACGTCGACATAGATCGGGTCGAGTTGCTGCACGGTGGTCAGCGCTTCGGCTTGGCCCGCCGTCACCAGCGCGCCGGCAGTCACGGTCGAGCGGCTGGTGCGGCCGCTGATCGGCGCCGTCACGGTGCTGTAGCGCAGGTTGATGTTGGCCGATTCCAGCGCAGCGGTGGCGGACTCGACGTCTGCCTTCGCTTGCTCGAACGCAGCGACGGCATCATCGTATTCCTGGCGGCTCACGCCTTCGATGGCGACCAGTTCCTTGTAGCGCGACGCTTTCGGACCGGCCGTCAGCAGATTGGCCTTGGCTTTCGACAACGCGGCCTTGGCCGAATTGGCGGCTGCCTGGTACGTGGCGGAATCGATCTGGTACAGGGCCGTGCCCGCTTTCACGTCGCTACCCTCGACGAACAGGCGCTTCTGGATCAAGCCGCCGACTTGCGGGCGCACATCGGCGACCTGGTAGGCATTGGTACGGCCGGGCAATTCGGCGCTCATCGGCAACGCGGCCGGATTAACAGTAAACACGACCACCTGTGGCGCTTGCTGCGCGTGAGGTGCTTCCTGTTTTTTACTGCAGCCGGCCATGATTACAGTGGCGCACAGAACGGCAATAGCGCCGCTCGTACGCGGCGACGTCAGGGAAAAGGTTGGTTGCATCTTGGACTTTCTGAAAAAGAAGCTGGCTAGTGTCGTTAGAAATGACTAAATTTATTAACGCAGATCAAAGAATGAACGATCATTCTAAAATCGTCAAGCATCGTTACAATTGAAACATAGCAACCATCAAGCGAATTAAATTATCAATGAAACAACAAAATGAGGACAACTACAGCGGCGGCACGCCAGCAAAACCGGCTACGAAGCTGACAGATGGTGGCAAAAATGGCAATGCGGAAAAGGTGGATTGAGTGAATACTGTAGCAGGGTCATGATTTCTTTGCTGAACTGGCCGACACGGACGCAACACCGCCCTTCCTGGCAAGCATGGCGAAATAATTATTTACCAATGGTATCGAAAAGACAATCCGCGGCAGACGCGCTACTATATTGTCCACGGCGTGGCGAAGCGGGGTGCGATGATGACGGCGCAAGCGCAAGGAACGGCCCAACACGATGGCGCGGGCGGCCTGGACGCACTGCTGTCGACGGGCGTGCCCGGCCTCGACGCCATACTCACGGGCGGCCTGCTGGCCGAGCGGCTGTACCTGGTCGAAGGCGTGCCCGGCACAGGCAAGACCACCTTGGCGCTGCAGTTTCTGGCCGAAGGGGCGCGCAGCGGCGTGCCCGTACTGTATATCGCCCTGGCCGAATCCGAGATCGAACTGCGCGCCGCCGCCCTGTCGCACGGCTGGGACCTGGCCGGCATCGCCATCGAAGAAGTGGCGCCCAGCGACGACATGCTCGACCCCGAGCGCCAGTACACCATCTTCCACCCGTCGGAAATCGAACTGGCCTCGACCAACCAGCGCATCCTGGCCGCCATCGAAAAGCATCGCCCGGCCCGCCTCGTGCTCGATTCGCTGTCCGAGTTGCAGCTGCTGGCGGAAAACCCCCTGCGCTACCGGCGCCAGGTGGTTGCGTTGAAACAATACCTGGCCAGCCGGCACTGCACCACGCTGCTGATCGATGATCGTTCCGCGATGGACGACGGCTTGCAAGTGCGTAGCGTGGCCCACTGCGTGATCTCGCTGGAGCTGCAAAACCAGGACTACGGCACAGACCGGCGCCGCGTGCGCGTGGTGAAATACCGGGGCGTGCCGTTTCGCAGCGGCACGCACGACTACAAGATCGCCCGGGGCGGCCTGGTCGTCTTTCCGCGACTGGTGGCGGCCGACACGCGCCGCGATAGCGGCCATCGGCGCCTGTCGAGCGGCGTACCCGAGCTCGACGCCATGATAGGCGGCGGCCTGGAAGAAGGTATGAGCACGCTCATTTCCGGCCCCGCCGGCAGCGGCAAGTCCACCCTGGCGGCGCAATTCGTGCACGCGGCCACGGAGCGCGGCGAACCGTGCGCCATGTTCCTGTTCGAGGAAGCGCGCAGCAAGCTCCTGATCCGGGCCGACAGCGTGGGCATGCGCCTGCAGGCGGCGCTCGATACGGGTTTGCTGAGCGCACAGCAGATCGATCCGGCCGAGCTGACACCGGGCGAATTCGCCCAGGCCGTGGTCGACGCGGCGCAGCGGGGCGCCAAGGTGATCGTCATCGATAGCCTGAACGGCTACATGCATGCCGTACCCGATGAGCGCTTCCAGAGCACCTACCTGCACGAACTGCTCAATTACCTGAGCCAGCACGGCGTAGCCACCCTGCTCGTCGGCGTGCAGCAAAACATGCTGGGCACCGCGATGACGACGGCAGCCGACGCCAGCTACCTGGCCGACAGCGTCATCATGCTGCGCTACTACGAAACGGAAGGCGAGGTGCGGCAAGCCATTTCCGTCTTCAAGAAGCGCGGCAGCGCGCACGAGCGCAGCATCCGCCGCTTCGACATCAGCCCGCAAGGCGTGCGCATCGGCCCGGCCCTGGCCGGTTTTCACGGCATCCTGTCGGGCTTGCCCACCATCGGCGGCACGCCATTTCCCTAGGAACGCCATGGAGCTGCGCATCCTGATCTATGCGCCTGCCGGCCAGGATGCCGCCCTGGCCGGCACGGTATTGGCAGGCAGCGCCATCGCCAGCCACGCCTGCCGCTCGCCCGGCGAACTGGCCGAAGAGCTGGCGCTGGGCGCCGGCGGGGTGCTGACGGTGGACGAGGCCTTGCACGCCGGCGTCTACGCCGTGCTCGACGCCTATACACGCCAGCAGCCGGATTGGTCCGACTTGCCGATTACCGTGCTGACGCACGCGCGGCTCGATTCCCTGCCCTTGCGGCAAGCCATTGCCACCCTGGGCAACCTGACCCTGCTGGAACGCCCCGTGCATATATTGACCCTGATCACCTCGGCCCACGCCATGCTGCGCGCGCGCCAGCGCCAATACCAGGTGCGCGAGACGCAGCGGCGCAAGGATGAATTCATTGCCAGCCTCGGGCATGAACTGCGCAATCCGCTGGCGCCCATCAAGTCGTCGGTGGCCTTGCTCAAGCACCTGTTTCCCGCATCGGAGCAGGTCGGCAAGCTGAGCGATGTGATCGAGCGCCAGGTGACGCACCTGACGCGGCTGGTGGATGACTTGCTCGACGTGGCACGCATCACCAGCGGCAAGGTAGTGCTGCAACGCAAGGAATTTGAGCTGCAGCAAGTGCTCGAGCATGTCATCGAACTGTGCCAGCCTGTGGCCAGCAGCCGGCACATCGGCATCACGCTGGAATTGCCGCCGCATGCCGTGACCTTGTACGCGGACTATGCCAGGGTGGTGCAGATCTTTTCCAATATCGTCTCGAATGCCGTGAAGTTCACACAGGACGGCGGACACATCAACATGACGGCGCGCCTGGCGCAGGGCCAGCTGCACGTGATGGTCGAAGACAATGGCATCGGCATCGATCCGGATGCCATCGCGCGCATCTTTTCCATGTTCGAACAGGGGCGCACGGTGGCGGGCCAGATAAAAAGCGGCCTGGGCATCGGCCTCAGTCTGGCGCGTCAATTTGCCGAAATGCATGGCGGCAGCATCGAAGCCTACAGCGACGGCGCCGGGCGTGGCAGCCGTTTCATCGTCACCTTGCCGGCCAGCGCCGGCCTCGCCCCGGCCCCCACGCCGGCCGCCGGGAGCGACACGCCGGCCCGCGCGGGCCAGCCCGTGCAAGTGCTGGTGGTGGACGACAACCGCGATGCGGCCGATTCCTTGCAAACCCTGTTCCAGCTCGAAGGCCATGCAGCTACCGTCGCGTATGGCGGCGCGCAGGCGCTGGCGGCCGTCGAGATGGTATGGCCGCAACTGGTCGTGATGGACTTGGGCATGCCGGACATGGATGGCTACGAAGCGGCGCGCCAGATTCGCCAGCGCGCGCAGGGGCGCGACGTGCTGATGATCGCCCTGACGGGCTGGGGCCAGGGGGAAGCGCGCGCACGGACCGAGCAAGCGGGCTTCGACCATCACCTGACGAAACCGGTGGATTTCGACGCCATCGCCGCCCTGCTGGAACAGCACCTGGCACAGCGGACGGCTGCCGCTACGCAGTCGCAGTAGCGCTTACTTCCACTTGCCGCGCAACTCCTGCACTTTTTGCTGCAGCAACTCCGGCGTGGCAGCCTCGGGCGCCACGGGCACGCCCACGGCCAGCGACAAACGCGAGCGCAAGCCCGCCTTGAAGGCGCGCTCGAACAAATGGCCATTGCGGTGGCTCAACAGATGCCCCCACAAGCCGCGCAGCGCCAGCGGAATCACGGGCACCTTGCTGCGCTCGACGATCTTGGCGATGCCGCCCTTGAATTCGCTGATCTGGCCCGTACGCGTCAGCTTGCCTTCGGGGAAGATGCATACGAGTTCGCCCTCATGCAGCGCTTGCGCGATATCGATGAAAGCCTTTTCCATCAGGAAAGGATCTTCCTTGGCTGGCGCGATGGGGATCGCCTTGGCCGTACGGAAAATCCAGCCCATCAGTGGCATTTTGAAGATGCGGTGATCCATGACGAAGCGGATGGGACGGGGGCTGGCCGCCATGATGACGATGGCATCCACATAGCTCACATGGTTGCACACCAGCACGGCCGCCCCTTCCGTCGGGATGCGTTCGCCATCGACCACCTTGACCCTGTGCACGGTCTGGATGAGTATCCACGCGAGGAAACGCATGAGGAATTCCGGCACTAGCGAGAAGATGTAGGCGGCCACCAGCGCATTCAAGATGGCCGTGACGAGGAACAGTTCGGGGATGGTAAAGCCCTTGCCCAGCAGCACGATGGCCACGCCGGCGGCCGCCACCATGAACAGCGCGTTGAGGATGTTCATGCCGGCGATCGTGCGCGAAATGTGTTTCGGGTCGCAGCGCGTCTGGATCAGGGCGAACAGGGGCACGATGAAGAAACCGCCGAAGACGCCGATCATGACGATGTCGATCAGAATATGCGGCACGCCCGCCTGGCTGACAAACGCCAGCGCATCGACCACTTGCGTGTTCGCATACGCATTGCTGGCGAAATACAGATCGATGCCGAACAGCGACAGGCCAATGGAGCCGAACGGCACCAGGCCGATTTCGATCTTGTGGCCGGACAGGCGCTCACACAGCAGGGAACCCGTGCCGATGCCGACGGAAAACACGGTCAGCAGCAGCACGAATACGCTATGGTCGCCATGCAGGAAGTCCTTCGAGTAGACGGGGAACTGGGCCAGGATCAGGGCGCCGTAAAACCAGAACCAGGAATTGCCCAGCATGGCCAGGAAGACGGGACGGTTCTTGCGCGAGAAATTCAGGTTGCGGAACGATTCGGCGACAAAATTCAGGCTCACCTTCAAGTCCGGCTCTGGCGCGGGCGTGCGCGGGACGCGGTAGCTGGCGATCAGACCGAACAGGGCCACGGCGATCGTCGCGCCGGCCACCAGCTCCACGCCCAGCGGCTTGTGCACGATCAGCACGGCGCCGAGGATTTCACCCAGCAAGATGCCGACAAACGTGCCCATCTCGATCAGGCCATTGCCGCCCACCAATTCCTCGGGTTTCAGTTGCTGCGGCAGGTACGCATACTTGACGGGACCGAACAGGGTCGAATGCACACCCATGCCGACGACGGCGGCCACCAGCAGCCACAGGGTATGCGTCATCCAGCCCGCGGCGGCGACCGCCATGATGGCCAGTTCCATCCATTTCACGAAGCGGGCCAGGCCCGCCTTTTCAAACTTGTCGGCCAGCTGGCCGGCCGTGGCCGAGAACACGACATACGGCAGGATGAACAGGCCGGGAATCAGGTTGGTGATGGTCGATGGGTCGAGCGTGGTCCAGCTCAGCGCATCGTAGGCGAGGATCACCATCAGGGCCGTCTTGAACAGATTGTCGTTGAAGGCGCCAAAGAACTGGGTCCAGAAGAAGGGCCCGAAACGGCGCTGCGACAATAAGGAAAACTGGCTGCTTTGACTCATGGCATGGGGAACGGGCAATTAAGGAATTGCTAAAATACAGCACTATCTTGCGCACGACAATCTGAATGTCTTCATCTTGCTTGGCGTCAATACGGAAAGTGCCGCACCGCGCCATGCTGGCCCCGCACCTTGCTACTTTCCCGTGCACAACAAAAACGCCTGTTTCTTGATAATAAGGTAATGTGCGCATACTCGGGCGCCTTCGCCCTGACCATCCAGGAAAGCTGCCCCATGTTTGGATTGATAACGCTGTTTATCCTTGGCGTGCTGATCACCGGCTTCGTGCTGGTGCTGCAGTACCGCAGAAAAGTGGCCGATCTGGAATTGCTGACGGCGCGCCTGCGCAAGGAAGTCGACGGCATCCAGCAGCGCCTGCTGGCGCTGGAAGGCCGGGACGTAGCGCCAGCTGCCGCGCCTGCCGTGCCCGCTGCCGTTGCGCCAGTAGCAGTGCCGACGTCCGGTTCCGTGCCTGCACCGGCGCCGGTGCAGGTGTCGAAGGCAGCCGTGATCGAACCGGTCGAGCTGGCAAAGGCCGCGCCGGCCGCGCCCGTGCCGCCGAAGCCATCGCCACCCACACCACAGGCTCCCGCCAAACCCGCCCCCGCTGCCCCTGCTGCCCCCAACACTCCGTCCTGGATCGCGCACCCGGACGGCCTCGTTGCCAAGGCGAAGAACTGGCTGTTCACGGGTAACCTGGTTGCCAAGCTGGGCTTGATGATTCTGTTCCTCGGCGTCAGCTTCCTGCTCAAATACGTGTCGGCGCAGGTGACCGTGCCCATCGAGCTGCGCCTGGCAGGCATCGCGCTGGCCGACATCGCCCTGCTGGCCTGGGCCTGGCGCATCCGCATCAAACGCCCCGGCATCAGCTTGCCGCTGCAGGGCACGGCGCTGGCGATCTTGATGCTGGTGACGTTTGGCGCCTTCCGCCTGTATGATCTGATCCCGGCGGGCCTGGCGTTTGCCGTGCTGTTCGTGCTGACGGCGTTCACGTGCTTGCTGGCCGTGCTGCAAAACGCCGTCTGGCTGGCCGTCTTCGGCATCGTCGGCGGCTTTGCCGTGCCCCTGCTCGTCTCGACGGGCAGCGGCAACCATATCGGCCTGTTCAGCTATTACGCGCTGCTCAATGCGGGCGTCTTCGCCATCGCCCTGAAACGCGCCTGGCGCGTCCTGAATATACTGAGCTTTGGCTTTACCTTTGTCGTTGCCACCACCTGGGGCTTGCTGCGCTACACGCCCGAGCACTACCTGTCGACGCAGCTGTTCCTGATCCTGTTCGTGCTGTTCTATATCGGTATCGCGATTGCCTACTGCGCGCGCCAGGCGCCGCGCTTGAAACACTATGTGGACGGCACCCTCGTGTTTGGCACGCCGCTGGCGGCCATGGGCCTGCAATACGGCCTGGTGCGGCACTTCGAGTTTGGCCTGGCGTTTTCCGCGCTGCTCGGCGGCTTGACCTACACGGGACTGGCCGTGGCCCTGTGGCGCCGCGCAGGTTTCAAACTGCTGGCCGAAGCCTTCCTCGCGCTGGGCATCGTCTTCGGCACCCTGGCCATCCCGTTCGCCCTCGATGGCCGCTGGACGTCCGCCGCCTGGGCGCTGGAAGGCGCGGGCATCGTCTGGGTCGGCTTGCGCCAGCGCCAGACCCTGGCCTGGGTCTTCGGCCTGCTGGTGCAGGGGGCCGCCTGGCTGGCCTTCCTCGGCGCCATGCAGGGACTCAATACGGCAGCGGCCCTGCAAGCCAACATCTGGCTCGGCTGCGCGCTGCTGGCGGCCGCCGCGCTGGTGATGGCCTACAATTTCCGCCGCCACGCCAGCCATTTGCATCCTGAATTCATGAGCAGCCTGTCCGTGCTGTTCCTGACGGCCGCCACGGCCTGGCTGCTGGGCGGCATCTGGAGCGAAATCCTGCTACGCACGGATGCCGCCACGCAACTGAACCTGCTCACCGTCAGCGCGCTGGCGGTAGCAGCCCTGCTGGCGGCGCTGGCGCGGCGCGAACAATGGCATGCGCCGCGCGCCCTGCTGCTGGCCGTACAGGTACTGGCCGGCATGGTCATGCTCAGCCGCGCCAGCTGGGCCTGGGACCAGCATCCGGCCAACCTGTTCGACGGCTCCTTCCTCAGCGCCCTGCTGCTGGGCGCCGCCGCCTTTGCCAGCGCCCGCTTCCTTGCGCTGCGCGCACGCGGCGGCGACGCGCTGCTGGCGCTGGCAGCGCGTCCCCTGCTGGTCTGGAGCGGCTTGCTGTGGTTTGCCGCCATCCTCGTGCCGTTCACCAGCTGGCTGCTGCGCCTGATCGACGGCGACCTGAGCATGCAGCCGTACGCGGGCGAGCACTGGCTGGCGCTGTACCTGATCGCCGTGTCCGTCACGACACCCGTGTTCGCCATTGTGGCGCGGCGCCTCGATTGGCCGCAGCTGCGCTGGTTCACCGTGGCCGCCTGGCTCGGCCTGGGCCTGTGGAGCGCCAACCTGCTGCTGGCACTGTACCTGCGCGACTATCTGCTGACGGGCTTGAGCTGGCTGGCCCTGGCCGGCGCGCTGGCGGCCGGCGAATACCTGCTGCAGGCCTGGCCGAAAGCCGGCTGGCAACTCGACGTGCGTGCGCTGCGGCTCTTGCATACCCTGCGCACGGCCGCGCCATGGCTGATGCTGTGGCCCGTGGGCGCCATGCATGTCAACGCCTGGCTGGCACAGCATGAAGACAGCGTGAGCCCCGCCTGGGCCCGCTACTTGCCGGCCTGGGTCATGATGCTGGTACTGGCCTGGCTGATCCGCCGCTGCCGTGCCGGCGTCTGGCCGGTGGCACCGATTGCCGAGTGGTACCAGCGCACCCTGATACCGCTGGGTGCGCTCTGGTCGCTGCTGCTGATCGCCGCGTGGAACATCTTCGACGATGGCGCCATGGCGCCGCTGCCCTACTTGCCGCTGCTCAATCCGCTGGACTTGAGCACGGGCTTTGCCGTGCTGCTGGCCATTGCCAGCTACCGTTTGCTGCCGGCGAAGCAGTTGCCGCTGCCCGCCCTGTGGCAGGCGCGCTTGCCCGTCGTGGCCGCGTGCTTGCTGTATGTGTGGTTCAACCTGATGCTGCTGCGCACGGTGTCGCACTATGTCGGCGTGCCCTATACCTTTGACGCCATGCTGGCCTCGCAGTTCGTGCAAGCGATGCTGTCGCTCGTGTGGAGCGTCACGGCCCTGCTGCTGATGCGCCACGCGGCGCGCCAGCAGCGGCGCCAGCAATGGAGCATGGGTGCCGTGCTGCTGGGGCTGGTAGTTGTGAAACTGTTCCTGATCGACCTGTCCAACGTGGGCGGCATCGAACGCATCGTATCCTTCGTGGGTGTCGGCTTGCTGATGGTCTTGATCGGCTACCTGGCGCCCTTCCCCAAGGCTGCCGCAGCAGCGCCAGCCGAACCGCAACAGGGAGCAGCATGAAAACAAGCACACTCATGTTCGGCATCGTGTTGATGGCAGGCGCCGCGCTGGCCGCGCCTGGCCAGGACAGGCCACAGGACTACGGCTGGAGCATCGCGTTGACGCCGCAGCCCGGTGCCGGCCTGAGCCGCATAAGCGTCCCCACCGACGTGTACCTGCATGCGCGCTCGGCCAGCCTGGCCGACGTGCGCCTGTTCGACAGTACCGGCAAGCCACTGGCCTTCGCTCTGACGGCCCCGCCCGCGCAATCGCGCACGCAGCGCGACACGCTTGCCATGCGCATCTTTCCCGTCACCGGCAAGAACATCGGTTACTACGAACTGGACAACGTGGATATCCGGACCGGCAATGACGGCCGCCTGCTGTCCGTCACGGCGCGTGGCGGCAGTACGCTCGATGCGGCGCCGGGCTTGCAAGGGTTGATCCTCGATGCGGGCCCGCCCGCCAAGGATAGCCGCATCGGCGCCCTGCAATTTACCTTGTCGCCAGGAACCGATAACTACAATGCGCAAGTACTGCTGGAAGTCAGCGACGACCTGAAACAATGGGATGCCATCGCCACCACCACCCTGAATTGGCTGCGCAACAGCGACACGCAAACCCTGGCCAACGACCGCATCGAATTCGCTCCGCGTGCCTTCCGCTATGCGCGGCTGAGCTGGCAGTACGGCGATCCCATCACTTTCGCCGGCATCGCCGCGCAGCAGGTCAGTGTCACGGCCCTTGCCCTGCCGCGCGCCACCATCATGCTGAAGGGGACGACAGGCAAGAGCGTCGACGAGCGCCTGTATGCCACGCCGATCGCCATTCCCGCCGACAGCATCGGCTTGCAGCTGGCTGAGGGCAACACGTCCATGCCCGTTACTCTGGGCGTGTATCACCCGGCAAGCGAAGCGCCGCGCCAGCGCCAGCGCCTGCATCTGGGCCCGCGAGCGCGCGCCACGCAGGCCGCCGAATTCGAACCACTGCTCCACACGACGTTCTACCGTATCAGCATGGATGGCAAGGAACGGGTCTCCGGCGACTTGGCCATGCCCGTCGTGCAAACGGAGCAATGGGTGCTCCGGCCGCAATATCACAGCGGCACGAACCCGAACATCAACTCCGTCTTGCGCCTGGGATGGACACCGGCAAGCCTGGTGTTCCTGGCCAGCGGCAAGGGGCCGTATCAACTGGTCTTCGGCAGAAATGGTGCAACGCCGGCAGCGTTGCCGCTGTCGCAGGTCGCGCCCGGCTTCACGCAGGAGGAATTGCTGGCGCTGCCTGTCGCCACGGCAGCCAGGGTGGTGGCGCTGACCAGCGACGCTCCCATCGAGAAGACGCCGGACGGCGCAGGCTTGCGCCTGGCCGCCCTGTGGGCCGCACTTCTGCTGGGCGTGGCCGTGCTGGGCTTTTTCGCCTGGCGTTTGCTGTCGCAGATGAAAGAGGAACAAGGCAGCACCGACAAGCAGCAACCTTAGCCACAATATCCGCCGCTTGAGCGCTGCACTCGTCAGCTTACTGCCGCAGCAGCGCCTTGAACGTCTGCGGCATCCAGGGACGTGCCGCCAGCATGAAGCTGATGGCCAGGCGCTCATTGCCAGGCAGGCGCGCGTCTTCCTGATGTTGCTGCGAGAATTCCACTGCCACTTGCTTCAGGCGTTCCAGCAAGGCGGCCGTGGATTTCTTCGACAGCATCACGTTCACCAGGCGCAGCAATTCCGTCTCGCCATCGAACTGCGAATTCAAGTAGTCGCCATAGGCTTCCTTTTTGAAATACGTGTGGATGGGACCGTTCGGTATCCACGCAAACGTGCGGGCCACCAGCAGTTTGACCCGGTTATTCGGCAGCAGTTCCAGAAAACCGATCTTGTCGAGACGCAGCAGGTATTTCACGGCTTGCGCTTCGCTGATGTCATAGATGGCGACGATCTGTTCCAGCGGCAGCAAGTTCAGGGCGGAGACGGCCACCACGAACAGCCGGGTGTCCTCGATGATTTCCTTTTCCTGCGCATAGGTCAGCCCCGTGATCAGGGTCGGCGCGGCCTGGGCTGATTGCACGGCCAGCGCCAGTTGCTGGAAATCGCTGCCGATGGCGACCAGGATCTGGTCCAGCCGTTGCAGGGTAAATTGCTTCTGCGAAAACATCCGCTTGACGCTGGCTTCGGACACGCCGATGCGCTGGGCCAGCTCGGCATACGTGACGGAGCGCGCTTTCAACAGGCGTTTCAAGGCTTCGATCAAGGCGTGGGTTTGCGGCATGCACTTCCTTTATAAAAATAGCATCGATTCTGGCGGCAGAAAAGTAGCGCAATATGCTACCTGCGGTATGCCTGCCCGCTACGAGTAGCGTATTCATTGACCAATTGCCCACAGTCTACAATGATGGCGTTGCCACTTGGCACACTTGAAGGAGAAACACATGAAACGCCTGCTGCCCCTCTGCTTGTCCCTGTCGCTGTTGACGCTCTCCGCGGCCGCTCCCGGCCTGGTCCACGCCGCCGCCTCCGAGAATCTGTCGAAAGGCTCGCAAAACCTCAGCGAAGGTTCCGCCGTGGTCGTCGCCGGTTCCATGTCGATGCTGGTCGCCTCCGGCCAGGTGGTCGTCGCCAGCGTGGAAACGGTGGGCGAAGGCATCGTCATCGTGCTCAAGGGAGCCTCCGAAGCGGGTGGCGCGTCCATCCAGATGAGCGGGCAAGCGGCCAGGGGCCTGTCGCTGGCGGCCGGCACCGTAGTCAATGTGGTGGCGATGTCTACCGGTCATATGCTGGTTCTTTCCGGCAAGGCCATCGCCTTCATCCCGAACGAACTGGGCAAGGCGCTGCTGCACCACTCCAAAGTGTAATCACCAATAAAGAACGGACATTCCATGAAACATCTGCTCGCCACCGCCCTGCTGTGCGCCGCCACCATGGCGCCGCTGGCCCAGGCCGCCAACTCCGATACCACCAACGCCTCCGACAACGCCAGCATGGCCTCAGCCATCGTATTGGTCGGCTCCATGTCGGTGCTGGCCGCCGCCGGTGAAATCGTCATCGACAAGGTGGAAGACGCGGCCGACGGCAGCGTCCTCGTGCTCAAAAGCGCGGCCAGGGGCGCGTCCTCCGCCGCCACAGCCTCCGTCAAGCTGAGCCAGAAGGCTGCGCAAGGCCTGTCGCTGGCGGCCGGCACGGTGATCAAGGTGGTGGCCGTCTCGACGGGACACATGCTGGTGCTGTCGGGCAAGGCCATCGCCTATGTGCCGAATGCGGCCGGCAATGCGATTCTCCACCATTCGAAAGCGTGAACCCCATGAAACGCCTGACCGTGATTCTCATCAGCCTGGCCCTGGCCGGTACCGCCCATGCGGGACGCTCGTGCGAGGAAAAGCAAACGGATGCGACCACTCTCGTCAAATCGATGGATCTGGCGCAAAAGACCCTGCAGGCGCTCGACGCCTCGGGCGCGCAAGTGGCGCTGGTGGCGCGCGCCGGGCAAGACCTGTCGAAATACAACTTGCGCTATTCGCACATGGCGCTGGCCTGGCGCGACCACCCGAAAGGCCGCTGGCTGGTGGTGCATGAACTCAATGAATGCGGCACGGCGCAATCGTCGCTGTACAACGAAGGCTTGGGCAATTTCTTCATGGATGATGTGTTCATGTATGAAACCCTGATCCTGGTTCCCGGCCAGGATACGCAGCAGCAACTGGTGCGCCTGCTGACGTCGAACACGCCCAAGCGCCTGCATGAGCCGCACTACAATATGCTGGCCTACCCGTTTTCCACCAAGTACCAGAACTCGAACCAGTGGGTGCTGGAAACCCTGGCCGCTGCCAGCAACGAGCCTGGCAAGATCGAAACGCGCGCCGAAGCGCAAGGCTGGCTGCGCAGCGCCAGCTACGCCCCGCAAACGCTGAGCATACCCGCCGCCACGCGCCTGGGCGCGCGCATGTTCCGCGCGAATATCGCGTTCGACGATCACCCGTTCGAGCGCCGCATGACGCGCCAGATCGACGTCGTCACCGTCGACTCCATCGTGCGCTTCATGCGCCAGCGCGAGCCCAAGGCGCAGGAGATCGTCGTGCGGGGGAATTAGCCTGGCGCCAGACCCTGCACGATCAAGGCGGGCGCCTGCGCCAGCGGCGCCGCGCTGCACAGCACGATGGACAGCTCGGCATGCGCCAAGGTCGCGCAAGCGCCCGCGTCCATGCCCAGCTTGTAGCGCGCCTCGGCCTCGCTCCAGCACTGGTAAAACGCCGCCAGCCGCGCTTCAAGCGGCATGCTTTCCAGCTCGGCGGCCACATCTGCGCCAAACGCCTGGCGGGCCAGCGCCAGCACGTCGCGCCGCGGGTCGCGCAGCTCAATATCGAGTCCCAGCCGCGTAGTACCGCTCAACGCGCACGCGACCCAGTGGCCGCTGTGCGAAATGCTGAAGTGCGGCCCCTCCGCAGGCGACAGCAGCAGTGGCGCCTGGCCCGGCCTCTCTTCCAGCGCGATGGATTCCGGCGCCACTTCCAGCAGTTTCCCCATCGCTACGCGCAGCAGCGCGCGCCCCAGCAGGAACTGGCGCTGGCGCAACGGCCGCACAAAGCGTGCGTAGCGGGCCGCTTCCGCGGCACCAAGCCACGTTTGATACTGGCTGATCTGCGCAAGATCAATGCTGCGGGAATCGAGCAGCCAGATGCTGGCGCCGTTACTGGGCAAGGCTGGTGGCATGACAAGCTCGGGATAGGCAAAGGCGCAGTCTGCCACAAATTTCCAGCATGCATGCGGCAAAAAAATGGCAGCGCGGTTACCCGTCGCTGCCATTCTCAGCAGGTCTGCAGGCGCTTGCGCGCCGCGCCCGTCCTAGTTCGTCATTGCTGCTTCGACCGCTTTATTGTCGGCGCCCGTCGGGCCGCCTTCGGCACGTACATAGTTGGCCTTGATGTAAGCGCTGGTCAGGTTGGCGATGCGGGTCAGCATCAGGTTATCGTGCACGCCAAACGTGAATCCGGCCGCCATCGCGTCCGCGCGCTGGAAGAACTCTGGCGTTGCGACCACGGCACCCTTGTTGTCGCGGATCATGACGCGCATGCGCACGCCCGAGCTGCCGGCCAATGGTCCCAGCAGTACGCGCTTGGCGCCGCTCTTGAACTGGATTTCTTCGACGATAGGCTCGATGGTCAGCACGCGGCCATTGGCCGGAGCGGCATTCCAGCTGGTCAGCGATTCGGCCAGGTCCTTGCGGATATTCTCGTCGATTTTCGCCATGCCGGCCTGGTTGCCCTTGTAGCCTTCGGCAAAGACTGTCGGCTTGACTTCAATGCGGCCAAACGACGAGAAAGCCTCGCTCGGCGGCGGATTGGTCGTCGACGATGCCTTGATGCGCGTGGCGCAGCCTTGCAACATGGTCAATGCCAGCAGTGCGCCGGCCAGGATGACAGTTTTCGATACTTTTTGCATATTCTCTTTCTACTTTTTATTGGAATGGCTTCCAGACGCGATCGCTGCTCTGATTGCGCCGGTTACCGATGGGGTGGACTTCCCTGCTGCTTCCTGCTACTGCTACTTACTTGCCTGCCTTTAACTTCACGAACTCGCCCTTCAAGGCCACGCCCGTCATCATCGTGCCTTCATGGCACTCGAATTCCGTGGCGCTGGAATTTTCGATGTTTTTGTAATTGCTGACGATATTGACGACGGCATCGGCGCCCACCGACTGGGCGCGCTTTTGCAGCGCCAGCATGGCCGACAGGAAGGCCCAGTTGCACGAGGTTTCCGCCGACTTGCCAACGCCATTGGTTTTCTGGCTGGTCTTGTCGCTGCTGATGCGCGTGGCAACCGGGGGCGTTGCCTGGTCGCCAAAATAGAATTTCACGGTGTCGCCAAGGCGGGCCTGGGCGTCGTTGGCGGACATCGCATTGGCGATCGACATCATGTGTTTGGTATCGCCTGCCTGTGCCGGCAAGGCAACCGTCAGCGCCGCACTCAGCGCCGCCAGGATCATCATTTTTTTCATGCTGTTTTCCTCGATAAGTTAAAGATAGTACAAAGGGAACCACACTTGCCACTTGCGCCAGCGCAAGCTAACTTCACGGCCGGTAACGCTTGAAAATCAGCGACGTGTTGATGCCGCCAAAGGCAAAGTTATTCGACATCACGTACTCGCATTCGATGGCCCGGCCTTCGCCGGCGATGTAGTCGAGCGGTGCGCATTGCGGGTCGACCTGCTGCAGATTGATGGTGGGCGCAAACCAGCCTTCGCGCATCATCTCGATGCTGATCCACGCTTCCAGCGCGCCACAGGCACCCAGGGTGTGGCCCATGTAGCTTTTCAGTGAACTGATGGGCGTGCGGTCGCCAAACACTTCGAACGTCGCTTGCGACTCGGCGATGTCGCCCTGCTGCGTGCCCGTGCCATGCGCATTGATGTAGCCGATATCGGACGGCTGCAGTCCCGCGTCGGCCAGCGCCAGCAGCATCGCCTGGCGCATGGTGGCGGCGTTCGGCTGGGTCACGTGGCAGCCGTCGCTGTTCGTGCCGAAGCCCACCAGCTCCGCATGGATGGTGGCGCCGCGCGCCTGCGCATGGTCGAATTCTTCGAGGATCAGGCAACCGGCGCCTTCGCCGATGACGAGGCCATCGCGGCTGGCGTCGAAAGGGCGCGGCGTCGTATGGCCTGCGTCGTTGCGCGTGCTGGTGGCGAACAGGGTGTCGAAGACGGCCGCTTCGGTGGCGCACAGTTCCTCGGCGCCGCCGGCGATCATCGCCAGCTGCTTGCCGCCGGCGATCGCCTCGTAGGCATAGCCGATGCCCTGGCTGCCCGAGGTGCAGGCGCTCGAGGTGGTAATCACCCTTCCCGTGACGCCGAAAAACACGCCGATGTTGACGGGCGCCGTGTGCGCCATCATCTTGATGTAGGTGGTGGCGTTGATGCCCTTGGTGGTGCGCTCTTCCATCATGCGGCCAAAGTCGCCGATGGCGCTGGGCGTGCCGGCCGACGAACCGAAGGAAATGCCCATCTGCCCGCTCTTGACCACGGGGTGCCCGGCCAGGCCCGCGTGTTCGAGCGCCAGTTCACTCGCGCGCGTGGCCATCAGCGCGATGCGTCCCATGCTGCGCACGGCCTTGCGGTTATAGCGGTCCGTCAGCGCGAACGGCGCGGCCGGCGCGCCCAGTTGCGTATTCAAGCCCTCGTAATCGGCCCATTCGTTCATGCGCACGACGGCGTTGCGGTACTCGCCCAGGCGCTGGCGGATGGCCGGCCAGTCATTGCCGATCGGGCTGATGCCGGCCATGCCGGTCACGACTACCCGGCGGCTCATGCCATGCCTCCATTCACGGAAATGACCTGGCGCGTGATGTAGCCCGCCTCCTCGCCGACGAGGAAACTGACGGCAGCGGCCACTTCTTCCGGCGTGCCGACTCTGCGCGCGGGGATCATCTTCAGCGCTTCGTCGAGCGGCACCTCGCTGATCATGTCCGTCTCGATCAGGCCCGGCGCCACACAGTTGACCGTGATGGCGCGCTTGGCCAGTTCCAGCGCCAGCGCCTTGGTCGCGCCGATGATGCCGGCCTTGGCGGCGCTGTAATTGACTTGTCCCCGGTTGCCGATCAGACCCGAAACGGACGCCATGGTGACGATGCGTCCCGGTTTGCGGCGCTGTACCATCGGCATTACCAGCGGATTGAGCACATTGTAGAAACCATCGAGGTTGGTCTGCAGGACGATGTCCCAGTCCTCGCCCGACATGGCGGGAAACGCATTGTCGCGCGCCACGCCGGCGTTGCACACGACGCCGTAATAGCAGCCATGTTCGGCGATGTCCGCTTCCAGCGCGGCAGCTGCTGCGGCACGGTCGCCGATATCGAATTGCAGCACGCGCGCCGCGCGTCCCATGGCCTGCACCTGCTGCGCCACCGCGTCGGCTTCGCCGCGCGCGCTGCGGCAATGCAGCACCACGTCAAAACCGTCGCGCGCCAGCCGCAAGGCGATGGCCTTGCCGATGCCGCGCGACGACCCCGTCACCAATACACTTTTACTCATGCTGCGCTCCATTCATACTCTCCTGCAGAAATTGCTTTGCATCCTCGGGCTGGAATACCGTAATCGTCGCTTGCGCCAGCACGGCGCCCGCCATCTCGATACGGCACTCGAACGCGCCCAGTCCATTCTCGCCCTGCAAGGCCTGCTGCACATGCACCTGCAGCACGCTGCCATCGACAAACAGGGGCAGCTGCGCTTCGTAGCGCCGCGCCCCCAGCAAAAACCCGATCTTCACGGGCGCGCCGGCCAGCCGCGCCAGGTAGCCCGCGTGCGCGGCGATCGCCTGCGCCATGTATTCGATGCCGACCCAGCTGCCCACCCCTGCCGACGGCGCGTCATAAAACACGCTGCCGGCATGGATGGCCACTTCGGCGCACAGGTTTTCCGCATCGGCCGACAACACCCGGTCGAGCAGCACCATGGCGCCGGAATGGGGCACCAGTTCGCGGATATCGGGAAAACTCATGCTCCCCTCCCGAACAGCAGGGCGGCGTTCGAGCCGCCGAAGGCAAACGAATTGCTCAGCGCCCAGTCGAGCGGACGCCCCAGGCGCGCACCGGGCAAGGCCAGGCGCAGCGGCGGCAGGGATTCATCAGGCACGCCGTCCCACAGGTGCGGTGGCAGCAAGCCCTCGGCGTTATCGTCCTGCATCGCCAGCCAGCACAGCGCCGCCTCGATGGCGGCCGCCGCGCCCAGCGCATGGCCTGTCAGCGGCTTGGTGGAGCTGACCATCGCCGTGGCGCCGAACAGGTCGGACACCACGCGCGCTTCCATGGCATCGTTCTGCGACGTGGCCGTGCCGTGCAGGTTCACATAGTCGACTTGCGACGCCGCGATGCCCGCGCGCGCCAGTGCCTGGGCGATGGCCAGCCGCGCGCCGCCGCCTGCGGGATCGGGCGCCGACATGTGGTGGCCATCGGACGATTCGCCCCAGCCGCGCAAGGCCACGCTGGCCGGTTGCGCCGTCATCAGGAACAGGGCCGCGCCCTCGCCGATATTGATGCCGTCGCGGTTCGCGCCCAGAGGATTGCAGCGCCGCGCACTGACGGACGCCAGCGCGGAAAAACCCGCCACGGTAAAGCCGCACAGGGTATCGACGCCGCCCGCCAGCACGGCGTCGCACAGGCCCATGCGGATCAGGCGCGCCGCGCTGGCCATGGCCTTGGCGCTCGACGAACAGGCGCTCGAATGCACGAGGGCCGGGCCGTCGATGCCCAGTTCCTCCGCCAGCATCAGGGCCGGCGACGCCATCTCCTGCTGCCCATAATGAAAAGCTTCCGGCAAACCGTCGCCCGCCACATGCTGGCCGATCGCGCCTTCCGTCTCGGCGATGCCCGACGTGCTGGTGCCGATCACCACGGCCACCCGGTCCGCGCCGTAGCGGGCGATGGCCTGTTCCACGGCGGGACGGATCTGCGCCAGAGCGGCCAGCGCCATCCGGTTGTTGCGGCTGCGCGCGGCGATGCCGTGCTGCGCCACCGATGGCAAGGCCGCATCGACCACGCCCAGCGGCAGCATGCGCCCCGGCGTGTAGGTATCGACGGGCATCACGCCGCTGTGCGCGGCAAACAGGCGCGCACGCACTGCTTCGCGGCTGGCGCCCAGCGCGCAGACGATGCCGCAGTCGTTCAGGTACACAGTCAAGCCAGTCATTCAGCTTCCTTCCGGGGCGTTCTGTATCGTCAGACGATAGCGGTAGCGCAGGTTGTCGAGTACCACCGTGCCGCTCCAGCGCGGCATGCCGCTGTAGTCGATCACCGTCAGCGCCTCGTCATGCAGGAACAGGGTGCGGCGCAAGCCGCTGTCCTCGATGCGCCAGCCGGCCGGCAGCGCTTGCGCGATCGCTTCGCGCGGCCACAGGGTCAGCTGCATGTCTTCCAGCACGTCCTCGGCGCGTACCTGCGCCGGCAGCATTACGTGGCGCCATGACGTCATTTCCTTGCCGTCGTAATGGAGCGACAGCACGCGCTGGCCGAACGCCAATCCCACCAGGTCGAGGTGCGACGGTTCCACTTCCAGCGCCGCATCGAGTTCGTCGATGCGGCCCGCCCGTTCGACGACCAGGTGCTGCTGCACGCTGACCGTGGCGCCCAGCGCCTGCGGCGCCAGTTTCAGGCCCAGGCGCGCGGGTGCCGAAGGCGGCGTGCTGGCGCAGCCGGCCAGTGCCAGCAGCAATGCCGGCGCCCATCGTTGACAGTGCAAAAACATCAGATTTCTCCTGCGGCATCGGCCGCGCTACGGTGGTCGGCTTCGGCAAAGCACGGCGACAGCAGCCACACCAGCGCCGTGCCGATCAGCATGGTCAGGCCAAACGCCTGCAATGCGGCCGTCTTGCTCAGCGCCAGCAGGCCGAAAGACAAAATGGTATTGGCCGCCGACAGGCCCACCGCCAGCCATGGCGTATCGTTGCGGCGGTCGGGATGCTCCTGCATGAAGATGCCGTAGTCGACGCCCACGCCCAGCAGCAGCATCAGCGCCAGCACGTGGAACAGCTGCAGCGGCAAATTCAAATAGCCGAGCAAAGCCAGGGCCGCCACGCTGGCCAGCGCCGTGGGCGCCAGCACGCGCCAGGTGCGGCGTCCGTAACGGGGCAGCAGCAAGCCGAAGACCACCAGGTAGGCGCCCAGCACCACGGCGCCCATGTAGACGCGGTAGCGGCCCAGCACCGAGGAAATTTCACTCACCTTGTCGACCCACTGCACGCCGGGCACGCCCTCGCCCGCCTTCGCCAGCAGCGGAATGGCCGCATACTGCATGCCGCGCAAGGCGACGATGGAGGCATAACCGCCTTCGACCTTGCCCAGCCACAGGTGGCGCCATGGCTCGCTGGCCGGCACCTTCAGGAAGGCGTCGATCGACAGCGGCGCACCGGCTTGTGCCAGTTGCGCGCGCACCTTGCCGGCCCATTCTGGGCCTTCGTCAACGGACTGCGCCAGCAAGTCGAGCGCGGCGCCCGGCTGCAGGATAGCCGTGTCGAGCAAGGCACGGCGCGTCGCCTGCGTCTGCAGCGACGGCACCCAGTTCGACATGGCCTGGACTCCGCTGATGTGCTTTTGCGCGATCAGCGGCAGCAGCCGCTGTTTCAACGCTTCCTCGCGCTGCAGCACGGCTTCCGCGCTATCGCCGCGCACCAGGTAGAACTGCACCGGCGTGGGCCCATCGAGCAATTTGCTCAATTTGATCTGGTCGCGTATCAGGTGCGCGGGCGGCGTTTGCAGCAAGCGGATATCGTCGTTGACGCCCAGGCGGCTGATGCCGATGAGCGCAAACAGGGCAAACAGCACGCCGCCAGCCAGGGTGGCGCGGTTGGCGCGCAGCAGCGGCCAGCGCGCGCGCGCCGCGCCGTACTGTTTGACCAGTGCGCCGCTCTTCAAGGTGCCGCCGCCTATCAACGCGGGAAACCAGAACACCACCGTCAGCCAGGCAAACACCAGGCCCAGGGCGGAAAACACGGCCATGTGGCGCAGGCCAGGGAATGGCGTCAGCGCCAGGCCCATGTAGCCGATGACGGCCGCCAGCAGGGTCAGGCACAGGCCCGGCAGCAAACGGCGCAGCAAGGCGCGCGAATCGAGCGCCGGATCGGCGCCCAGGCGGTTACACAAAAAATAAATGCCGTAGTCCTGCGCCACGCCGATCAGGCTGGCGCCAAAGACCAATGTCATCAAGTGTATTTTGCCAAACAGCAGCCAGCACACGGACAGGGAACCGAGGCAGCCGATGCCGATCGACAGCAGGATCAGCGAGATCGGCTTGAACGAGCGGAAGGTAAACCACGTCAGCAGGATGATGCCAGCCAGGGAGCCCAGGCCGATGGTCGACATTTCGCCCGCCGCCTGGCTGCTGGCAGCCGCCGCATGCAGGATCACGCCGGCGCTGATGATGTCCACGCCGGGTACGGCCTGCCGCGCCGCCGCCTCGGCTTGCGCCAGCACGGGCAGCGCACTTTCCTGCGCGCCCAGCGAAAAGGCGGGCAGGCTCAAGGTCAGCGGCAGCAGCACATACTGGCGCTCGGCGTCGGCGACGAACAGATGGCCATCGCGCGGACGCACGGGCGTTTCCTGCGCACGTTCCTGCACCCAGCCGCCAAACAGGCCGAAGGGATCGTCCTGCCAGGCGCCCAGTTTCGGCCCACCGAAAGGACTGTAGAGCTGACTCAACGCAGAATCGCACCAGAACGCGGGCGTTTCCTGGCGCAGCTGCATTTCCTGCGGCGCCGTCAGCAAGGTCAAGCGATGCTGCTGGAACAGCGCCAGCCAGTCGTTCTGCGTCTGCTCGTCGAGCGGCGTGGACTGGAACAGGCCAGCATGGCGCGCCAGCACGGCGCCGTAGGCGTCAGCCGCGCGCTTCGCATCGCTCCATTCGGCCGCACCGACCAGCACCGCCACGCGCTGCTGCGCCGCGTCGACCATGTGCGTAAATGACGCCTGCAGCACCGGGTCGCGCTCCTGCACCGGCAGCAAGGCGAGAATGTCGGTTTCGGGCGCGATGCGCTTGCCCAGCCACAGGTAGGCGTTATGCGCGAGCAGCAGCGCCACCACCAGCGCCCAGGCGATGGCCAGCAGGCGCCCGGCGTTGCGGCCGCGCTTCGTCAATGCGTTCAAAACAGGGCCGCCTCTTGCGCCGTGATGGCGGACGGTCCCGTTTCAATCGCCGAGAACACGATGCTCGTGCGGTCGCCGCTCGCTTCGCTGATGCTGATGTTTTTCACGAAGGCGCCGCCATCGAGGTGGATGCTGCCGATGGCCTTGGCCAGCGCCGGCTGGCGCGCCTTCAGCGCCACCTGCCAGGTGCCGCCATCGATGCTGCCGTCCACTTCAAACAGCGTATCGAGTTGCGCCAGGTCGCCGGCCAGCAGCGAAAACAGCACGCTGTTGATCATCTTGACCACCGGCTCCGTCTTCGCGTCGAGGCGCATGGCCACGCGCTCGCCCTGGAAATGCACGATCTCGTCGCGCGTCAGGCGCAGGGTGTTCGGAAACGGCTGCAAGGTGCGCCACAGGACGCCTTTGCCGGCCACCACGCAAAAGCGGCCATTCGACGCCAGCGCCTTCTTCATGCCGGCCAGCTGCTTGCTCTGGTCGAAGCGGCCGCACAGCTGCTGCGGCTTGGCCAGCATGGCCTCGATCTTCGCTACCGGCGCGGCCGCGTGCAGCGGCGCCATCGCCAGCAGGCACAGGCCCGCCAGCAGGATTTTGAATTGTTTTTTCATACGGCCTTCAATCCCAATTTTTCAAACAGTACCGGCGGCGAGGCAAAGCACATCTCGCCGCTGGCGATATCGACGGCCACCTGCGTCGTGCTGGCGCGGTTCAGGCGCTTGCCCGTCGCGCTGTCGCTGACCAGGTACTCGATCTTCAAGCGGTCTTCCCACTCCACCAGGTCGGCGCGCAAGGTCAGGCGCTGACCAAAGGTGGCTGGCGCCACATAGCGCAAATGCATGTCGATCACGGGCCAGGCATAGCCGGAAGCCTTCATGTCGACGTAGTTGTAGCCGATGCTGTCGAGCAGCGCGCAACGCACCACTTCGAGGTATTTCACGTAGCGGCCATGCCAGACGATCTCCATCGGGTCGAGGTCGAAGAACTGCACCTGCATCTCCACTTCGGCGTGCCAGCGGCTGGGCGTGGCCTTCTTGCCGCGCACTTTATGCGTCTCAGTCATTCCCGGCTCCATACAGTGGCCACGCCTGGGCGCGCATGCGTTCGAGCAGCACGCGCAGTTCCGGGTCGAGCCGGCGGTCTTCCTCGACGGGTGCGATATCGGCGGCCAGCGCCTCCAGCATCGCCGCCAGCGCCGCTTGCGGCGGCACGTCGGGATTGACCTTGCAGCGCAGCCAGACGCCCTGGCGCACGGTAATCAGCAAGGCCGCAGCCACCTGCTCGCACAGTTCCAGCACGCGCAGGCAGTCGCGCGCGGCGATGGTGCCCATGCTGACCTTGTCCTGGTTGTGGCATTCGGTCGAGCGCGAAAACACCGAGGCCGGCATGGTCAGCTTCAGCGCTTCGGCCGTCCAGGCGGAGGCGCTGATCTGCAATGCCTTCAGGCCGTGGTTGATGGCCGCGCGCGGGCCGGTGGCGCCCGACAGATTGGCCGGCAAGCCCTGGTTGTAGCGGCTGTCGACCAGCAAGGCCATCTGGCGGTCCAGCAGGTCGGCCAGGTTCGCCACCGTATTCTTCATGCTGTCCATGGCGAAGGCGATATGGCCGCCGTAGAAATGGCCGCCATGCAGCACGCGCTCGCCTTCGGCGTCGATGATCGGGTTGTCGTTGGCGCTATTGAGTTCATTCTCGATCGACGAACGCAGCCAAGGCAAGGCATCGGCCAGCACGCCGATCACGTGCGGCGCGCAGCGGATCGAATAGCGGTCCTGCAGCCGCTTGCCATTGCGCTCCCAGGAATCTGTGGGCAGATCGGCGCGCAGCCAGGCCGCCACTTGCTGCATGCCGGGATGGGGCTTGACGGAGAACAGGGTCTCATCGAAGTGGTGCGCGTTGCCGTCAAGCGCAAACGAGGCCATGGCCGTGATGCGCGTCGTCAGGCGCGTCAGGTATTCGGCGCGCTCATACGCCAGGCAGGCCAGCGCCGTCATGACGGCCGTGCCGTTCATGATCGCCAGGCCTTCCTTCGGACGCAGGCGCAGCGGCGTGATGCCCGCTTCGCGCAGCGCCTGCTGCGCCGGCACCTGCACGCCGTCGCGCCACACTTCGCGCTCACCGCACAAGACGGCCGCCAGGTAGGACAGCGGCGTCAGGTCGCCGCTGGCGCCGACCGAGCCTTCGGACGGGATCAGCGGTAGCAGGCCCGCATCGAGCAGGCGCGCGATCTGCGCCAGCAGTTCCACGCTGACGCCGGAAAACCCCTTGGAGAGCGACGCCAGGCGCGTGGCCATGATGGCGCGCGTCTGCGCCGGCGTGAAGAATTCGCCCAGGCCGCAGCCGTGATAGGTGTACAGGTGGTGCGGCAGTTCGGCCACCAGTTCAGGCGGCACGGTCACCGTGCACGAGTCGCCGTAGCCCGTGGTCACGCCATAGATGGTGCCATCCTCGCGCAGCAGGCGGTCGAGGAAATCGGCGCCGCGCGCGATCGCCGCCAGAAAGATGGGGTCGCTGGACAGTTCGGCGCTGGCCCGGCCATGCGCGATGTCGGTAATGTCTTCGATGCGCAGGCGCTCGCGGTCGAAGCGGACGGCGCGCCGGGTGTTTTTCAGGTCAGCGAGTTGCATCGGGAGTATCCAGTCTTGAAGTATCGGGGAGTTGCCAAAAATCGTAGAAGTTGAACCATTCGAGCGGCGCGCGCAGGCAGTGATGCTGCAGGCGCGCCGCATAGGCGGCCGCCAGTTCGGCCAGCATCGTCTCGCGTGCCTTGCGCGGCAGGTGCAGCGACTCGCGGAACAGTTCGAAATGTATTTCGGAGCGCTGGCCGATGCGCATGGAAAACAGCAGATACACGGGGCATTGCAGCACGCTGGCCAGCACATACGGGCCGATCGGGAAAGCGGCCGGCTGGCCCAGGAACGGCGCCATCGCCACGCGCGGCTGCGGCGAGACGGGAACGCGGTCGCCGGCGATCACCACGAACTCGCCTTGCGCCACCTTTTCCGCCAGCAGCATGGCCGTGGCGGGCGTGATTTCCGTCACCTGCATCAGATTGAGCTGGCTGTCCGGATTGAGCGTCTCCAGCATGCGGTTGAACGCTTGCGCATGGCGCGTGTGCACGAGCACCGTCAGCTTCAAGCGCGTATTGCGCTGCGAGAGCACGCGGCACAAATCCAGGTTGCCCAGGTGGGCGCAGATCAGCAAGGCGCCGCGCCCCTCGTCCAGGCAGCGGTTGATGCCATCGTCGCCATCAACGCCGTGCAGGCTCACGCCACGCGTGTCGTACAGGCCGCCCCATAGCAGCATCTTGTCGAGGATGGTTTCGGCAAACGTGGCAAAGTGCCGCAGCACGCTCAGGTTTGCCGGACCGCCGCACGCCGCGACGCGGCGCAAGTAGCTGCGCGATACGCGGCGCGCACGCGGCTTGGTCAGCACGTACCAGGCCAGCACCGGGTACAGCACGATGCGGAAAGGCCAGCGGCCGAAGACGCGGCAGATCCAGAACAGCAGGCGCATGCCGGCCACGAAGCTGACTTCATTGAAGCCGGACCAGTGTCCGCGCGGCTGCTGTGGTGCTGCCGTCATCGCGCGCGCCAGTGGCGGGCCAGCAGGCGCGGTGCGCGCCACAGCATGCCGAAAAACAGCCGCGCGTGCATGCGCGAAATGAGCACGTTGTCGCGCCAAAGATCAAAATGCGAGACGCCGTCGCTGGGGTAACCGACGCGCGTGGGCAGATTCGCCATCGACAAACCATCCCAGTACAGGCGCACCAGCACATCGGTGTCGAAATTCATGCGCTGTCCCAGCATGGCACTCTCCGCCAACGCCATGAAAGACGCCAGCGGATAGACGCGAAAGCCGCACATGGAGTCGCGAATCTGCAGCGACAGGGTATTGATCCATACCCATACGTGCGTCGCATAGCGGCCGTAGTAGCGCGCCCTGGGTACCGAAGCGTCGTACACGGGGTAGCCAGCCACCACGGCCGCCGGCATGGCTTGCGCCTGCGCCAAGAAGCGCGGCACATCGTCTGTTTCATGCTGGCCGTCGGCATCGATCTGCAGCGCATGGCTGTAGCCTTGCGCATGCGCGTGGCGGCAACCCGTCAGCACCGCCCCACCCTTGCCCAGGTTGTGCGCATGGCGCAGCAGGGTCACGCGCGACGGATGCGCGGCGGCCAGCGCATCCAGGATGCGCGCGCCGGCGTCAAAGCTGCCGTCGTCGACGAGGATCAGCGGCACGCCATGCGGCAGCAGGCGCTGCACCACGGCGCCGATCGCGTGTTCATGATTGAACACGGGGATCACGATGCAGGGTTGAAAACGCACTTCAGTCACTATGTGCTCCGGCGCGGCCAAAGCGCAGCAGCGAATGGCAATAGCCGATACCGTCGCGCGTGGTCAGCAACTCCAAACCGGCCGCTTGCGCCAGGCGGATGTAGTCGGTGCTCTGGTAAATCTTGCTGTTACCGCTGGCCATGGCCGTGAAGTACGGCGAGGTGTTGATCAGGCAGTAGGCGGCGATATCGTACTGCTGGCGGTCCCAGAAGGTATCCATGATCAGCACTTGCCCGTTCGGCCCCAGCGCCTGCGCCACGCGGCGCAGGATGCTGGCGATGGCCGGCTCGCTGAAACAGCTGAGAAATTGGCTCATCCAGATCAGGTCCATGCCGGCCGGCAGCGGCGCCGCGTCGTCGAGCAGGTCGCAGGCGTGCAAATGGGCCCGCTCGCGCACGCCTGCATCGGTGAGGGTCCGGTCGGCTACCGCCAGTTGGCGCTCGAGGTCGACCAGGTGCAGTTCCACGCCCGCATGGTAGGCCAGCGCCGCACTGGCGAACTTGCCCGTATTGGCGCCGATGTCCATGATGCGGCGCGGCGCCGTGGCGAAGACGTCCGGGAAGATCTCGGGGAACGATGTATCCGAATAATGGTGATCAAAGGCGAACCAGCTGCCCTTGGCTGGCTCCGACAGGGCCGACAGGCCCTGGTACAGGGTGGGCCAGTCGCCCAGTGCGACCAGTCCCAGTGGCTGCTCGGCGTCGAGCGAGCGGTCCAGGTCGAACAAGCCCTGGTAGCAGACGTCGTGCATGAAGTCCAGGTTGACCTGGGTGATGCTGTCCGTCAGCATGCAAAAACCGACTTTATCGAGCACATACGCGCCATCGCGCAGCGAGACGACGCCGGCCGACAGGCACGATTCGAGCGCCACCTTCAGCGCATATTCCGTCCAGCGGCCGCTGGCGGCCATGTCGGCGATCGTCAGGCCGCTGTGGCCCGTGTCGGCCAGCGCCTGCAGCATGCCGCGCTTCCAGGCATAGCGCACGCATTGAAAGACGACGGGACCGAAAGCGATTTTTTGCGCCTCGAAACGGGCGGCAAAGGCGGTCTGGCGTTCGGGTGAGAATTTTTTATCTAACATGCGCTCGCTGCTGGAGTGGGTGTATCGGTGCCGCCATCGGGAACGGCAGCGGCATTCGGGTGAAACAGGATGCGGCCGCTGGCATGCTGGCCGGCGTCCGACTGATAACGAAATTGCAGGCTGGCCTTGGGCGCGTCGTATTCGAACGCCAGCCGCACGGGCCGGTCCGGCAGCACCGGCTGCTGGAATTTCAACGCATGCATGGCGCGGAACCGCGCGGGCAGGTCCAGGTGCTGGCGCGCGAAGTGCAGCGCCCACTCCACTTGCACCACGCCGGGCAGCAAGGGCGCGCCCGTGAAATGGCCCTCGAAATAGAACAGATTCGCCGGGACGTGCAGCTCGAACAGCAACCGTGGCGTTTCACCTTCGGCCGAACGCTCGATCAACTGCGCATGCGGCAAGCGGGGTTTCTCGAGCAATGCCAGCAACAGCGCCTGCGTCGTCTTGCCCTGCGCATTGATGGGCAATTGTTCCAGGTAGCGCCAGCGGCGCGGCAAGGCAATGGCGTCGACCTGGCCACCCAGCGCCGTTTGCAGCTGGCGGTTCAGTGCCAGCTTGCCTTCGGCGTTGAGCAGCGCCCGGCCAGCGGCGCTGCAGACAATAAAGGCGGCCACCTTCTGACGCTCGCCGGCCGGCGCATCGCACAGCAGCACGCGCGCGTCCAGCACCAACGGCGTGGCCAGCAATGCCGCTTCGATGGCATTGAGGGAAATGCGTTTTTCTTCGATCTTCACGATGCGGTCGCTGCGTCCCAACAACTGGAAGCGTCCTGGCGCCGTGTCGCGCGCGCGGTCGGCCAAACATAGCCAGCCATCGTCGGCCAGGTGCGCCGAACGCACTTCCAGCGCGCCGTCATCCAGCAGGCGCCAGTCCACGCCAGGAAAACCCTGCCAGCTCTCGTCGTCAGGGCGCTCTGGCACGCGCTGGCGCCAGGCGACGCCACCGGTCTCCGAACTGCCGTAGATTTCGCGCGGCACGCGGCCCAGCAAATGCCCAGCCGCCAGCGCGCTGTCCAGGGCCAGCGGCCCGCCCGAGGAAAACACGGCGCGCAGTTGCGCCCGCGCGCCGGACCAGTCGATGTGTTCCGGCAGGCGTTTCAGGTGCGCGGGGCTGGCGGCCAGCACGCAGGGACCGCGCGCCAGCAAGGCCGCCAGCTGTTCCGGATAATCCACACTGTGCGCATGCACTGCACGCCCGGCAGCCAGCGGCCACAAGACCTTGAACAGCAAGCCGTAGATATGCTGGTGCGAGACGGTGGCGACGACGGCCGCGCCATTGGCATGTTCGCCAAACAGCTGCTCCAGCGTGACCACCTCGCTGGCCAGCTGCGAGAGTTTTTTCGGGATCGCTTGCGCCGCGCCCGTGCTGCCGGAGGTGTACACCACCAGCGCCGGGAAATCGTCGGCAAGCTGCGTCCACGCTCGCTCGGCCAGGCTGTCCGCTGGCAGCGGCAGCGGCGCATGCGCAGCCGGGAACTGCCCCAGGAAACCATCGACGGACGCAGCCAGCGAAGCGCAGCTGGCCGGCAGCGTATCGGCCGTCAGCCAGACGGTCTTGCCCGCCTGCCAGGCACCCAGCAAGGCTGCGCCAAACTCGATGCTGTCGTCCAGGTACAAAGCGAAATGGCGGCCGGCCTGGCCTTCCAGCAAGCCGGCCCAGGCGGACATGCGCGCCGCAAAGTGCGCGTAATCGAGCACCGCGCCATCGCGCCAGCCGACGGGCATGGCCGGCGGGCGGCCATGCATGGACAGCGCAAGGCGCGCCAGCGGGGAAATCGGCGGATGTGCGTCAGGCGCGGGGGCTTGCGGCAACGAGGATTCAGGCATGGTGCAAACGCTTAAAACGCAGGCGGACGAGATACTCGCCGCCAAATAACAGAGCCATCAGGATATAGGCGATGACGCCCGTGTACAGCGACCAGACGGCTTCGCTGGCCCACAGTGCCGTACCCAGCGCGATGCCGCCATTGACGATGAAAAATCCGCACCAGACTTGTGTCACGCGGCGCGTATAGCGCACGGCGGCGGGCGAAAAATCCTTCTCGCGCAAGCGCGCCAGGCGTTCCACCACCGACGGCGGCGCCCACAGGCTGTAGCCGAAAGTGGCCAGCAAGACGACATTGACCAGTACCGGATACAGTTTCAGCGGCAGCAGCAGGTTGCTCCACAGGGCGATGGCGGCCAGCAGCAGCGCGGCGGCCACCGACCAGCGTGCGGCGCGCTGCAGCTTCAGCGCGGGCAGGCGACAGACGGCGGCCAGCAACAGCAGCAGCGCCAGCCAGCGCGGCTCGACTTGGCCGTGACCGAACCAGATCGCCAGCGGATACAGTACGGTCAGCAGCAACGCGACGGCATTGAGCAGCACGCGTTATGCCGCCTGTTCCGACACCGACATCGCGCGCAGTGCTTCGACCACATCGTCGATCGTGCGGATGGTCTTGAATACTTCCGGCTGCAGGCGCTTGCCCGTCAGCTGCTTCAGCTTGACCGCCAGGTCGACCGCATCGATGCTGTCGATATCGAGTTCGGCGTACAGATTCGATTGCGGCGTCAGCGCCGCCGGATCGAGCTCGAACATTTCGGCCAGCAGCTGCACCACCCATGCGTACAATTCATCGCGGCTCATTGCGCTCATATCTACCATTTGCTGCTCCTTACTTCTTTCTGTGAGTGTCAACCATCGCCGCCAGCGCCCGTACCGAGGCAAAGTGGCGGCGCGTATCGGCCGAATCGGCCGACAGGGAAATGCCGTATTTTTTTTGCAGGGCGACGCCCAGTTCCAGCGCATCGATCGAATCGAGCCCCAGGCCTTCGACAAACAGGGGCGCATCCGTATCGATATCGGCAGCGCTCACGTCTTCCAGTTGCAGCGCCTCGATGATCAGTTCTTTCACTTCTTGTTCAAGCATGTTGTTCCTGTTTCCCGCTAAAGTAATGTTGCAGATGAGTGGTCAAGGTACGCGCCGCCATCACGTCGCTGGCGCCACCGCCGGTAAACTCGCCGATCGCCAAGTCGTCCTGCACGGCGATCTCGAAATGCGCACGGCGGGCCGGCACGCGCCACCATGGTTCGCCCTTGCCCAGAGTCCTGGGCAGGCAACGTATCAGCACGGGCGTCACGTCGCGGCGGCCGCGCACGGCGATATTCGCCGCGCCGCGCTTCAGCACGACCTCGCCACTGCGTGGCGTGCGCGTGCCTTCCGGGAAAATGATCAGGTTGTTGCCGCGCTCCAGCGATGCCAGGCAGGCGTCCACCAGTTCGGCGCCGCCCGTGTTATTGATATAACCTGCCGCGCGCACGGGGCCTCCCGTAAACGGGTTATTCCACAAATCGGACTTGACGATGCAATCGGCCTGCTTGACATACGCCATCAGGAAAATCGTGTCGATCAGGGTCGGATGATTGGCCAGGATCAGCAAGCCGCCGCGTTCCAGCTTGTCGAGACCGCGCAAGTCGTAGCGCAGCACGCCGAGAAAACGCATCAGGCCGATATACAGGCGAAAACTCCAGCGGATGATGGCGCGCGCGCAAGCGATGCGCGTTTCGCGCCGCCACACCAGCACCTGCAGCACGGGGAACACCAGCACGCGCAGCAGCAAGCCGCCGAGGCCGAAGGCGGCGAAACTGAGCGCGGTCGCGATGGTACGCCAGCCTATCGATATGCCGGCGCGAACAGCCTCCAGCTTACGCATGGCGGCTCCAGCACCATGCCTGACGGTTGGCCGCGTGCTCGAACGTGCGGGCCTCGCCGAGCATGAACCGCAACACGGCAAGGCTGCCCGGCAGGGCGCCGGCGGCAGCCGCCAACGCATCATCACTGCCGCGGGCGCGCCAGGTCAGGCTGAAAGCGGTGCCCGGGGTAGCCTCGGCCTGCAGCAGCCAGGCAAACGCATGCGACTGCTCATGACAGTCTTCAAAAGCTTCGAACGGCACTGGCAAGGGACACTCCGCCAGCACCAGCAATACCTGCGCTGCGCCATCGGCCAGCAAGCCGCATGCCTCGATCACCGCGGCTTCAAGGCTGGCCGCACCGGCGGCGATGGCCAGCTGATTCGCCGTATCGGCGCGGGCGATGGAAAACAGGCCTGCGCTGGCATTGTGCACGGCCATGCCGAACGCCGTCGGCGACAGGGGTTCGCCCTGGGCCAGCGCCGACAGCAGTTCGACGGCGCGCGCCACCTCGCCGTGGCGGGAGCAAAAGACGAGCGGAATATCGCGTTGTTCGCCGAGACAGGCGTACGCCACTTCGAGCGCCATCTTGCCCAGCTGACCGGCGCGGCGGCGCAGCATCGGCGCCATCGCACGCACGCCCGGCTCGCCGGCAGCGGCAATCGGCGCGACGGGCAAGGCGCTTTGCGCCCACGCGCGCCATTGCTGCGGCGTTTCCAGACCCGGCGCCCATGCGGCGTGTCTGACAATTGAAAAACGGACACCATCGGTGCGCATATGCATTTTCCTGAGCTCAAAAAAAGGGCGAACTCACGTCAAAACCGCGCAAAAAGCCTCGCCGGCGTTCTTTTCAAATTATAAACGATGGAAGTAAAAATAACTAAAATAAATGGCCGTGAGGCAACTTTTTAAATGCAAATACAAAACCCGTTTTTTAAAGAATACCCCGCCTTAGTTACTATTTGTAACACTCCCATCCATTGTCTTCCGATGGAAAAATCGGCATTCTCCGGCAAACTGTCGGCATTCTCGGAACTGGCGTTTTTTTATCCATGACCAAGACAAGCCGCGCATGCGACATATAAGAGCGTTGTTTTTAGATAACACATACGGCATGGCGCAACGGCGCCCCCATATTACCCGCGCATGGCGGCAGCGAGGATTAAAGGGTGCGCGGCAAGGACAATACAGAGCGTTTGCTTTATGCCAGTTCCAGCCGGTCCATTCAACTCTGGCGGCTTTGTCTTGTCAGCAGGGAAAAGAATGGAGAGGTCAGCAGTGCCATCCACGGCCATGGCAAAGAGGGCGGTGGCATGGCGCCAGCGTGAACGGCACGGCGCCGGCGATCACGGCATATGGAGAATAAGGAAGGCCGGCACGGGCGCCGTGAAATACGGGGGCGATGCAAAACCGGTGGCCAGCGCGGCACAGACTGCGCGCCAAGGTGGCCACCGCGGTACCGTTAAAACACCCAGAGCTTATCGGCCGGCATGTGCAGCCAGTACTTGCCCGCTTCGAGCTTGTGGCGCGAGTACGCGCGCAGGCTGATGTTCTCGGCGCCGCCACGCTCGAACAGGCATTCCCAGCGGTCGCCCAGGTACATGCAGGTCAGCAGCGGCAGCTCGATGGCGTTGTCCACCTGCGTGGCGCTGATCTTCACTTCCTCGACGCGTATCATGGTCGTCACTTCCGTGCCCACGTTGGCGCCGCGCGCCACGCCCTGCATGGAGGCGCCATCGACCAGCAGGCGCACCTGGTTGCCTTCGCGCTGCACCACCTTGCCGGGCAAGCGGTTGTTACTGCCCATGAATTCGGCCGTGAACAGGGTATCCGGCGTTTCATACATGCTTTGCGGCGTGCCCTGCTGCTCGATCTTGCCGTTATTGAGCAGCAAAATGCGGTCGGAAATGGCCATCGCCTCGCCCTGGTCATGCGTCACCATCAGCGCGGACAGGCCCAGGCGCACGATCAGTTCGCGCAGGAAGGCGCGCGCTTCCTCGCGCAGCTTGGCGTCCAGGTTCGACAGCGGTTCGTCGAGCAGGATCACGGGCGGGTTGTACACCAGCGCACGGGCGATCGCCACGCGCTGCTGCTGGCCGCCGGACAGCTGGTGCGGATAGCGCTCGCCCAGGTGCCCCAGGCCCAGCTGCGTCAGCACTTCCTTGATGCGCGCGGCGATTTCCGTGCTGCCCATCTTGCGCAATTTGAGGCCATAGGCGACGTTGTCGAACACGGTCTTGTGCGGCCACAGCGCGTACGACTGGAACACCAGTCCCAGGTTGCGGTGCTCGGCCGGCATTTCGAAATGCTTCGCGCCATCGAAGACATTGCGCTCGCCGATCTCGATCGTGCCTGCCTTCGGGCTTTCCAGCCCGGCGACGGCGCGCAGCAAGGTGGTCTTGCCGCTGCCCGAAGGCCCCAGCAGGGCGACCACTTCGCCTTTTTTCAGGTGCATCGAGACACCCTTCAGTATCTGGTTGGCGGAGGCGCCGGTGCCGTAGTCCAGGTGCAATTCATTGACGGTCAATTCATTCATGATGTGGTCTCAGTCTATTCTTAGTTATGCAACTCAGTTGTGTAACTTCACGCCGAAGCGCAGCGCGATGCCCAGGCCGATGGCCACCAGGGTGATATTGATGAAGGACAGCGCCGCCACCAGGTCGGTCGAACCACCCGCCCAAAGCGATACCAGCATGGCGCCGATCACTTCCGTGCCCGGCGAGAGCAGGTACACGCCCGTCGAATATTCGCGCTCGAAGATCAGGAACACCATCAGCCAGGCGCCCAGCAAACCGTATTTGATCAGCGGCAGCGTTACGTCGCGCGTCACCTGGCCACGGTTGGCGCCGACGGCGCGCGCCGCCTCTTCCAGTTCCGGGCCCACTTGCAGCAGCGCGGTGGAAATCAAACGCATGCCGTAGGCCATCCACACCACCGAATACGCAAGCCACAGGGCGAAGATCGTCGAGCGCACTTCGCGCAGCACCGGAATCACATGGCCGCTCAGCCACAGGGCCACGCCGTTGTCCATGCCTTTCAATATGCCGTCGAGCCAGGCCGGCACGAACAGGAACACCCACAGGAACGACAGGCCTGCCAGCAAACCCGGCACGGCGCGCGGCACCAGCACGCTGTAATCGAGCAGGCGCGTGACGCCGTCCTGCTTGCGGTGCATGGCCAGCGCGATGAAGCTGTAGCAGCCGACGGCCAGCGCGCCGCCGACGACGCCGATCAGGATCGTGTTGACGATGCCGCGCACCAGCGAAGGCTGGTCGAAAATATCGCGGAAATGCTGCAGGGTCAGCACGTCGGCCAGGTGCACGCCCTCGCCCCAGTACTGCACGAAGGAGCGCAGCACGATGCCCGTCAGCGGCAGGATGATGGTGAAGATCAGCCAGCCCGCCAGCAAGGCAAAGGCCAGCCACTTCCAGCGGCCCAGCGGCATGGCCTTGCTGCGCGCGCCCTTGCCCTTGATCGACACATATTTGTTGGCGGACTTGAGCAGCCAGCGCTGTATCATCACCAGCGGCATGGTCACCATCACCAGGCAGACGGCAACGGCGGCCATCAGGTGGTACGACGGCGTGCCCAGTTTGTTCGTCAGCTTGTACAGATAGGTCGGCAGCACCAGGTGGCCTTCCGGATCACCGAGCACCAGCACCAGGCCGAATACTTCGAAGCCGAGGAAGAACACCAGCACGCCCGCATACGCCAGCGCCGGCATGATCATCGGCAGCGACACGTTCAGCATGACCTGCACCGGTGAAGCGCCGGCCACGCGGGCCGCTTCTTCCACGTCCGAACCCAGGCTTTTCAGGGCCGACGAGGCATACAGGTAGACGTGCGGCACGTGCGTCAGGCCGGCGATGATGACGATGCTGGTGAAGGAATAAATATTCCAGGGCACGAAGCCGAACAGCTCCTTGGCCCAGACCGAGTAGAAGCCCACGGGCCCCATCGACACGACGTAGCCAAAGCCCATCACCATCGGCGAGACAAAGATCGGCACCAGCAGCATGGGCGCCACCCAGCCGCGGCCAGGCAAGTCGGTGCGCACCATCAGGAAGGCCAGCATGCCGCCCAGCGGCACGGCAATGACGGTCAGGCCGCAGGCGAGCATCAGGCCATTCTTGAAGGCCATCGAGAAATCGGGATCATCGAAGATGAAACGGTAAGAGTCAAAGCCGAATTCGCGCACCGGCATGAAAAACGGCGCGTTCAAAAAGCTCTGGTAAAAAATCAGGAACAGCGGCAGGAAAATGGCGACCATGGTGATCGCCACGACCACGCCGCGCGGCCAGTTCAGGCGCGACAAGGGAGAGCGCGACCGTGCAGGCAGCGGCAAGATAGCAGTTTGCATGATGAATCCAATGAATGAAGGGTGCGGCATCCGTCCGCGGGCACGCGCCTGCGGACGGCCAGGACGGCGTTACTTCTTGCCGGCTGTTTCTTTCCATTGCTTCAAGAAGGCCATGCGCTTGGCTGGCCCCAGGAATTGCAGGATGATCGGGTGCACCGGCACCGGCTTGATGTTGGCTGCGCCGATTTCCTTGATCAGGTCCGCCGAGGTGGTCTCGCCCGTAACGTCGGCGCGAATCGCGTACAGCTTGGCGCCGTTCGAGATGATGGTCTGGCCGCGGTGCGACAGGATGTAGTCGAGCCACAGCTTGCTGGCGTTGACGTTCTTCGCGTTCTTGTTGATGAACTGCACGCGCGACAGGATCAGGGTGTAATCCTTGGGCAGCACCACGCCGATCGACGGGTCGGTCTTGGCACGCACCAGGGCGTAAGAGCCCAGCACGTTATAGCCGATCAGGTTTTCGCCCGACGAAATACGCTCCATCATGGTGCCCGTCGACGACTGCACGCGCACCTTGGCCGTACCGAACGCGTTTTGCAGCGCCAGGAACTGTGGATATTCCTTCGCATCCTGCGACATGAACATGAAGCCCACGCCCGACTTTTCAATGTCGTAGGTGGTGACCTTGTCCTTGAATTTCGGCGTGGCGATCAGCTTGACGAAGTCGTCGTGGTTCTTCGGCACTTCCTTCGGGTCGAGCAAACGCTTGTTGTAGACGATGGCGGCCGGCTCGAACGTGGTGCCGTAAGCCTGATCGTCCCACATGGCCCAGCCGGGGATCTTGGACGCTTCGACCGACTTGTATTTCAGGGCGTAGCCGTCCGAGGCCAGGCGCATCTGCAAGTCCATCGCCGACGACCACATCACGTCGGCCGTGTTGCCGCCGGCGGCCACTTCGGAAATGAAGCGGTTATACACTTCCGTCGAATTCATGTCGTTGTATTCGACCGAGATGCCCGGATACAGGGCGCTGAAATCCTTGATCAGCGGCGCGGCAGCCTTGCTGTCGGTGGCGCTGTAGATCACCACCTTGCCTTCCTTCTTGGCCGCGTCGATGATCTTCTGGTAGTCGGCCGGATAACCTGCCGGCACCTGCGCGAAAGCGGCGCCGGTGCTACCCGCGAAAGCGGCTGCCAGGGCGATGGCGAGAATGGTCTTGGTTTGCATGGTTTGTCTCCGTCTGTGATTGTTGTATGGTTTGCTATTGGATTCAGCGCATCAGGCCCAATTCGGCCGCCTGCCTGGAGTAGCGTTCGACTGCCTGGTTCACGTACTGCGTCAATTTGTCACCCGTCAGCGCGAACGGATACATGCCCGATTGCGTGCGCCACTGGGCAAACTGCGGCGTGGCCATCGCACGGTCGAACGTGGCCACCCAGCGCTGGTAATCCGCTTCCGGCACCTGTGGCCCCATCCACAGGCCGCGGATGATGGGCCAGACCACGTCGATGCCCTGTTCGCGCGCCGTCGGCACGCTGGCCAGCACGCCGGGCAGGCGCTTTTCCGACAGCACCGCCAGCACGCGCGCATGGCTGTCGCCCGCGTTCAGGGTCGCTTCGGAGGTATCGCCCGACATCACCTGCACGTAATCGGCCTGCATCGCCGTGAAGATCTCGCCGCCGCCCTCCAGCGCCACGAAGCGCAGCACTTTCGGGTCGATGCCGGCCTTGCGCGCCACCAGCGCCATCTTCAGCCAGTCCTGGCTGCCGATGGTGCCGGACACGCCGATCAGCACCTTGTCGGGGTGGCGCTTGAGCGCGGCGATCAGGTCGGCCAGGCTCTTGTAGGGCGAGTCGTTGCGCACGGCGATCATGCCGTAGTCGGCGCCCAGCGCCGCCACCCAGCGCACGTCGCCCGTCTTGGCGTTGCCGAACTTGCCTTGCGCCAGGTTCAGCAACGAGCCGCCCGAAAACACCACCAGGGTGTTGGCTTCGGCACGCCGGCGCTGCGAACCCATCGAACGCCACGCCACCGCGCCGATGCCGCCCGGCAGATAGCTGATGCGCACCGAGGACGCGAACGGCGCTGCCGCCGCCGGATCGGACTGCAGCAAGCCTTTCTGCGCCAGCTTGCAGGTCAGGTCCATGGCGCCGCCCGGCTTGGACGGCACCACGCAGTCGACGTCAAGCGCGGCGGCCGTTGCCAGCGCGGGCAGCAACGCGGACAACAACAGCAGCGACAGGAACACGGTGCGCAGCATGGTCATGCCTTAGAAGCGGTGCTGGATGCCGGCGATCAGGCCACGCTGCGTGTCGCCGAAACCGGCGTCGTCACGCGACAGGCTGACCAGCTGGTTGTGCTTGGCCTTGGCATAGGCGCCGGCCACATACAGGTCGGTGCGCTTGGACAGGGCATAGCGCACGCGCGCCACGTACATGATCGGATCGGCATCGAGGTTGGCCGCCACGTTTTTCACGTCCTGGTAGTAGATCACGCCCGTCAGGGTGATGACCGGTGTGGTCTTGTAGCTGACGCCGCCCCAGTACATGGTGCCGCGCACGTCGGCCTTGCCGGAGGCAGCCGGATCGAGCTTGTAGTCACGCGCCGCAGCCTGCACTTTCCACGGGCCGTCGTCGTACATGGCGCCCAGGTGATACACGGTGGTCTTGTCGCGCGCGCCGCCGGCGATGGTGTTGCCGTTCACCTGTTCATACGTGGCCAGCAGGCTGACAGGACCGGTCTTGTAGGTGACGGCGGTCGACAGCTTGGCGCTGTCCGAGCTGCCCGTCGACTGTTCGCCGAAGCCGTACGATGCGCCGTAGCTGAAGCCGCCCGTCTTGCCCGAGTACTTGACCATATTGTCGAAGGCCGTCGTCATGCCGTATTTGCTCGGGCCCGTCGCGTTGGCCGAAGTGGCCCACGAGTAGAACGGCGCATAGGCCATCGGATCGAACGGCAGCACGAAGTCGTACACGGTGGTGAACGAGCGTCCCAGCACGACGCGGCCAAACGCGCCTTCCAGGCCCACGTTGGCCTGGCGCTTGAACAGCGCGCCGTCGGCCGCGCCCGTGTCGACGAGGATGCCGCCTTCCAGATTGAAGACTGCTTTCAGGCCGCCGCCCAGGTCTTCGCTGCCCAGGATGCCCCAGCGCGAAGTGTTCATGCCGCCGGAGCTCACCTGCGTCATCGAGCTTTTGTTCGGGCCAGCGTTGCTGGTGTTGCTGATGCCGGCGTCAAGACGGCCGTACAGGGTAACGTTCGACTGGGCGTGGGCGCTGCCGGCTGCGGCGAGTACCGCCATGGCGGCCAGCGAGAATGCAGTTTTCTTCATGTAGAGTGTCTCCCTTAGATATAGTTATTAGTGATATGCCTGATCAATTTCATGAATCAGGATCACACTATATGATCGCGATCCTTTCAATTCGCTTTCAGACTGACAGGTGTCGCCGGCCAGCCACAGGCAATACCAACAAATTCATTGCGGCCCCTGTCGGCGGCGTGCCGACAGGCTTACACTGCACCCATTCAAACGAATGGCGGAGACCATGCGCATATTATTAGTGGAAGACCATCTGGAGCTGTCGCACTGGCTGGCAAAGGCCCTGCGCGACGCGCACCTGACGGTGGAGACAGCCCACAACGGCGCCGATGCCGACGCCCTGCTGCATACGCAGGAATATTCATTGGTGCTGCTCGACCTGACCCTGCCGAAGATGGATGGCCTGGACGTGCTGCGCCGCCTGCGCGCGCGCGGCGGCACGCGAGGCAAGACTCCCGTCATGATACTTACGGCGCGCGGCGGCCTCGATGAAAAAGTGCAGGGCCTGAACCTGGGCGCCGACGACTACATGGCCAAGCCGTTCGAACTGGCCGAACTGGAAGCGCGCGTAAAAGCCCTGCTGCGCCGCAGCCAGGGCAACGAAGCGCTCGTGCATACGTGCGGCGCCCTCAGTTTCGACACCGTCACGCGCATGTTCAGCTATGGCGGCGCGGCGCTGGCCCTGACGCCGCGCGAACACGCCGTGCTCGAAGCACTGATCACGCGCTCCGGGCGCGCCGTCTCGAAGGAAAAGCTGTTCGACGAAGTCTTCGCGCTGGCCGACGACGCCAACCTGGATGCCATCGAACTGTATATCCACCGCGTGCGCAAGAAACTCGAGAGCGGCGTCGAAACCGGTTCGCCCGACGGCGCCGTCATCACCACCCTGCGCGGCATCGGCTACCTGCTGCAGCCGCGCAGCGCGATGGCGCCGGCCGCGTCAAAATGACCGTGCGCGCGCCAAGCCTGTCCCTGTTCGAGCGCCTGCGCCGGCGCTGGGCGCAGGGCCGGCCGCTGGGCAGCCTGCGCAGCCAGCTGCTGCGCTGGCTGCTCATCCCGCTGGTGATGCTGGTGCTGCTCGATGCCGTTTTTGTCTATCGCAACGCGCTCGACGCGGCCGACATGGCCTATGACCGCTCCTTGCTGGCGTCGACGCGGGCGCTGGCCGAAAGAGTCTCCATCGTCAATGGCAAGGTGGTGGCCGAAGTGCCTTACGTGGCGCTCGACAGCTTCGAGACCGACACCCTGGGCCGCATCTACTACAAGGTCACGGGCATCAACGGCGAGCTGGTATCGGGCTATGGCGACTTGCCGCCCGTGCCGAAAAACGTGCCCCGCTCGCAGAATTATCCGGCCCTGGTGCGCTTCTACCACGCCGACTACCACGGCAAGCCGATCCGCATCGCCGCCCTGCTGCAGCCCGTGTATGACGACTCGATGCGCGGCATCACCCTGATCCAGGTGGCCGAAACGCTGGACGCGCGGCGCGGCCTGTCGAACCAGATCCTGTTCGATACCCTGATCTGGCAGGCGGCGATGATACTGGTAATGGGCGCCCTCGTGTGGTTTGCCGTGCGCCTGGTGCTGCGCCCGCTGATGCGCCTGAAAACGGAAGTCGAGACGCGCACCCTGTCCGACCTGTCCGACGTCGATCCCACGCTGGTGCACAAGGAAATGCGCCCGCTGGTGAGCGCCATGAACGGCGCCATGTCGCGCCTGCAGCAGCTGATCGCCAGCCAGCGCCGCTTCATCGCCGATGCCTCGCACCAGCTGCGCACCCCGTTGACGGTGCTGAAAACCCAGGCCGAACTGGCCATGCGCGAATGCGACCGCCAGGCGGGCGCGCCGCCGGACATCGCCGCCCTGCGCGACATCGTGCGCTCGATCGCCGTCACCACCGATTCGACCGTGCTGCTGGCCAACCGCCTGCTGACCCTGGCCCGCATCGAGCATGGCGGCGAGAATCTGGCCATGGACACCGTCGCGCTGCGCGACATGGCGCAGCAGGTGGGACTGGAAATGGCCATGGCTGCCGTCGCCAAAAATATCGACCTGTCGCTGGAAGCGCCCGACGAAGCGCCCGTGCATGGCCAGGCCCTGCTGCTGCATGAGCTGGTGGCCAACCTGGTCGACAACGCCCTGCGCTACACGCCACCGGGCGGCAGCGTGATCCTGCGCGTGCGCGCAGCCGGCGCTGGAAACGAAACGGTGCTGGAAGTGGAAGACAGCGGCAAGGGCATCCCGCCCGCGGAACGCGAACGCGTGTTGACGCCGTTCTACCGGGTCGGCGCGGCGCTGGAAAGCAACCCTGGCGGCGCCGGCCTGGGCCTGGCCATCGTGCGCGACATCGCGGCCCTGCACGGCGCGCGCCTGGAGCTCGCGACGGCCGCGAATGGACATGGGCTGAAGGTTAGCGTGCAGTTCGCCCCAGCGGCAGCCGATGTTAAGATCGCGCCCTGAGATTTTAATGAAAGCCCGCAGCCATGATGACCAAAGACGACGTAACCGAACTGTTTGCCAATATCGCCGAGAACGCGCCCTGGGATTTGTCCCAGCCGCTGCTGTGGGGCTATTACTTCACCAACCCGACCTCCGAACCGTTGGAACAGGCCGCCACCCTGCTGGCGCTGCAGGGCTACCGCCCGGTGGAACTGTACCAGCCCGAGCTCGACGATCCGGCGGCACCGCCCGTGTGGGTGCTGCACGTGGAAAAGGCCGAAGTGCATGGTGTCGACAGCCTGCACGCGCGCAATGGCGAACTGATGGCGTTTGCGCAGGACAACCAGCTGGCCAGCTATGACGGCATGGACGTGGGCCCCGTCGCCGCGCCTTGAGCGGCGTAGGCGTAGGTCGGATTAGGTCCGAAGGGCCGTAATCCGACAACATCACGCATAAAAAAACGGCGCCCGCGGGCGCCGTTTTGCATGGCTCGCTGAAAAAGATCAGCTGAGGTTTTCCAGGCGGATCTTGGTGACGGTGCCCACCACGCTGTTCAACGCTTCCATCTTCTCGATGGCGGCCGTGACGTTCTTTTCCTGCGTCTGGTGCGTCAGCATGATGATGTCCGTGTGCGTCTCGCCCTCGGCCGGTTCCTTTTGCAGCATGGCGTCGATCGAGATGCCGCGTTCGGCCAGGATGCGCGTGAGGTCGGCCAGCACGCCCGGCTGGTCGGCCACGTGCATGCGCAGGTAGTAGCTGGTGGTGATTTCCGACATCGGCAAGATGGCGATATCGGTCATCGCGTTCGGCTGGAACGCCAGGTGCGGCACGCGGTGTTCCGGGTCGGCCGTGGCCAGGCGCGTGATGTCGACCAGGTCGGCGATCACCGACGAAGCGGTCGGCTCGGCGCCCGCGCCGCGGCCCGAGTACAGGCTGGCGCCGACGGCGTCGCCATGCACGAGCACCGCGTTCATGGCGCCTTCCACGTTGGCGATCAGGCGCTTGGCGGGGATCAGGGTCGGATGCACGCGCAGCTCGATGCCTTCCACGCCGTTGACGGTGGCGCGCTTGGTGATGCCCAGCAGCTTGATGCGGTAGCCCAGCTGCTCGGCGTAGCGGATGTCGACGGCATTGAGGTTGCTGATGCCTTCCACGTAGGCCTTGTCGAACTGCACCGGGATGCCGAAGGCGATGGCCGACATGATGGTGGCCTTGTGCGCGGCATCGACGCCTTCGATGTCGAAGGTGGGGTCGGCTTCCGCGTAGCCGAGTTCCTGCGCCTGTTTCAGCACGGTGGCGAAATCGAGACCCTTGTCGCGCATTTCGGACAGGATGAAATTGGTGGTGCCGTTGATGATGCCGGCGATCCATTCGATGCGGTTGGCCGTCAAGCCTTCGCGCAGCGCCTTGATGATGGGGATGCCGCCGGCGACGGCCGCTTCGAAGGCCACCATCACGCCCTTGTCCTGGGCGGCGGCGAAGATTTCGTTGCCGTGCACGGCCAGCAGGGCCTTGTTGGCCGTGACCACGTGCTTGCCGTTGGCGATGGCCTGCATCACCAGGGTTTTCGACAGGTCGTAGCCGCCGATCAGTTCAACGACGATGTCGATCTCGGGATCATTGACGATCAGGTGCGGGTCGTTGACGACCTTGCAGCCGCCGGCGACGAGCGCTTCGGCGCGCGCCACGTCGCGCACGGCGACGGCGACGACTTCAATGCCGCGGCCAGCGCGGCGCTTGATTTCTTCCTGGTTGCGTTTCAGGACGCTGAACGTGCCGTAACCGACATTGCCCAGGCCCAGCAGGCCGATCTTGATGGATTTCATAGTTGTGCTTGACTGCTCATAAGTGGCGCCCCCTAAGGCGGCGCCAGGTTGATCGGTATGATTGATCGAGATTGCTGCTGGCTGATTCAGCCCCGGCCGTGACGCTTGCGGTAACCTTCGAGGAAGCGCGCAATGCGCCCCATGGCCTCGGTCAGGTCATCGGAATTGGGCAGGAAGACGACGCGGAAATGGTCGGGCGCGATCCAGTTGAAGCCCGTGCCCTGCACGATCAGGACCTTCGCTTCGGCCAGTAATTCATAGGCAAACTGCTGGTCGTCGGCGATCGGGTAGATCTCCGGGTCCAGGCGCGGGAACATGTACAGCGCGGCCTTCGGCTTGACACAGGTGACGCCCGGAATATCGGTCAGCAGCTTGTGCGCCAGATCGCGCTGTTTCAACAGGCGCCCGCCGGGCCCCACCAGATCTTGTATGCTCTGGTAGCCGCCAAGCGCCGTCTGAATGGCAAACTGCCCCGGCGCGTTGGCGCATAGCCGCATCGAGGCCAGCATGTTGAGGCCCTCGATGTAATCTTTTGCGTGGCGCTTTTCGCCCGAGACCACCATCCAGCCGGAGCGGTAGCCGCAGGAACGGTAATTCTTCGACAGGCCGTTCATGGTGATGAACAGCACGTCGTCGGCCAGCGAGGCGATCGACACGTGCTCGGCTTCGTCGTACAGCACCTTGTCGTAGATCTCGTCGGCGAAAATGATCAATTGGTGCTGGCGCGCCAGTTCGACGATCTGCAGCAGCACGGACACCGGATACAGCGCGCCCGTGGGATTGTTCGGGTTGATGACGACGATGGCTTTCGTTTGCGGCGTGATCTTGCGGCGCATGTCCTCGATGTCGGGATACCACTCGTTCTGCTCGTCGCACACATAGTGCACGGGATTGCCGCCCGACAGGCTGACGGCGGCCGTCCACAGCGGGTAATCGGGCGCCGGCACCAGCACTTCGTCGCCACTGTTGAGCAACGCGTTCATCGACATGACGATCAGTTCGGAAGCGCCATTGCCCAGGTAAATGTCATCGATGGTCACGCCGGCGATATTCTTGCCCTGCGTGTAGTGCATGACGGCCTTGCGCGGTGCGAACATGCCTTTCGAATCCGTATAGCCGGCCGCATTCTGCAGATTGAGCATCATGTCGCGCACGATCTCGTCGGGCGGATCGAAGCCGAATACGGCCAGATTGCCGATATTGAGCTTGGTGATCTTGTGGCCTTCTTCTTCCATTTGCCTGGATTTTTCCAGGACCGGGCCGCGGATGTCGTAGCAGACGTCCGCCAATTTATTCGATTTCTGAATCGGTCGCAAAATAAATCCCTGTCGTGATGCGGCGCGGTGACCAGAACTTGCAGCGTGGCCGCCGCGCCAGAACTATGAACCCGTGAAACTGCGATGCGAAAGACTGCAAGGCGAAAACAACCATTCTCGCCGAAAACAGGGCATTTTATCAAATTAAACATGGCGAACCGCAGCATTTGACGCCGATTCTGCCACGCCGGCGCATCCGGACGGCAATCTGGCGGGCGCCATCTTCATCTTCCCTTAATCTTGCAGCATTACCATGGCGTCAGCATGCACCGCCACTGTGGCACCGAACATTGCAATTTGGAAAGGATGTTGCTTTTCAGTCGCTCTTTTTTGTCATTTATGGCATGCTTACGCCCTTGGCCGCGGCACGCAGTTTGGCCGCGCGCGCACCGATCAACCGACACGACCAGCCCCGATATCGCCATGAAACTCCACGCCAGCAGCACCCAACAATACCAGACTGTCACCGGCTATGACGAAAACGGCGTCGAGATCAATGCCCAGCCGTACAACTACAGCCTGATCGTCATGCCGGAAACACCGCCACGGGCGTGGGAAGTGGACAGTTTCGAGCAATTGAACGAGGCGCATTTCGCGCAAATCCTGGCCGACGCACCCGACGTGGTCATCCTCGGCACGGGCGAGCGCCAGCGCTTTGTGCATCCGAAACTGACAGCAGCGCTGACCATGCGCCGCATCGGCGTCGAATGCATGGATAGCCAGGCCGCCTGCCGCACCTACAATATCCTCATGGGCGAAGGCCGCAAAGTCACCCTGGCACTGATCCTGGCCCCGGCCGCAGGCAAGGCCGCATGAAAATCAATGTCAATGAACTGCACTCGTCACGGGTGCTGATGTGGTCCCTGCTGGGCATCTTCATCGTCGTCACGCTGTATGCGCTGGGTATCCGTACCCTGGTGCCGCCCGACGAAGGCCGCTACGCCGAGATGGCGCGCGAAATGTTCGTCACGGGCGACTGGATCACCACGCGCCTGAACGGCATCAAGTACTTTGAAAAGCCGCCGCTGCAAACGTGGATGAATGCGCTGACCTTCGCCGCCTTCGGCCTGGGCGAGTGGCAGGCACGCCTGTGGACTGGCCTGTGCGGCATCATCGGCGTGTGCATGACGGCCTACGCGGGCAAGAAAGTGTTCGGCCCGCGCGTGGGCCTGTATGCGGGTCTGGTGCTGGCGTCGAGCCTGTTCTGGCTCGCTTCGGGCCAGATCAATTCGCTGGACATGGGCCTGTCGGGCATGATGACCCTCACCCTGGGCAGCCTGCTGATCGCCCAGCGCGACGACGCCACGGCGATCGAGCGGCGCAACTGGATGCTGGCCTGCTGGGCCGCCATGGCGCTGGCCGTGCTGGCCAAGGGCCTAATCGGCATCGTGCTGCCGGGCGCCGTGCTGGTACTGTATTCGCTGTGTGCGCGCGACTGGCGCATCTGGACCCGTTTGCACCTGGTCAAGGGCTTGCTGGTGTTCTTTGCCATCGCCGCGCCGTGGTTCGTGCTGGTCGCGCTGCGCAATCCGGAACAGCCACATTTCTTCTTCATCCACGAGCACTTCCAGCGCTTCCTGATGAAGGGCCACAAGCGCGAAGGCGCCTGGTACTACTTCCTCGTGCTGCTCATTCCCGGCATCCTGCCATGGATAGGCGTGCTGCCGCAAAGCCTGGCCGCCGCCTTCAAGCGCCAGGAAGGCACCTTCCAGCCCCGCTTGATGCTGCTGATCTGGGCCGTCTTCATTTTCTTCTTCTTCAGCTATTCGACCTCGAAGCTGCCTGGCTATATCGTGCCCGTCTTCCCCGCGCTGGCCTTGCTGGTGGCGCTGTACCTGGAATCGGCATCGCGCCGCCAGCGCCTGTTCGCCGCCGGTCTGCTGTGTGTGCTGGGCGCGGCCATCCTGATCGGCGGGCCGATCGCCTTCAGCAGGGCCAGCGCACGCGACGCGGATGCCCTGGTCGCGCTCAAGGGCTACCAGCCATGGCTGATGGCGGCCGGCTTCTTCGCCCTGGCCGGCGGCGCCCTGGCCCTGCTGCATGCGCGCCAGCTGCGCCGCGACATGACCGTGCTGACGATTGCCGGCGCCGGCTTCCTGGCCACGCACTGCATCCTGGCCGGCTCCGAACTGTATGGCCAGAACCGCGCGGGCACCGACATGCTGCCGCAGATCCAGGCCGAACTGACGGCCGATACCAAGCTCTATTCGGTCGGCATCTACGAACAGTCGCTGACGTATTACCTGCAGCGGCCCGTGATCCTCGTCGATTACTGGGATGAGTTTACGTTTGGCCTGAAACAGCAGCCCGAGCTGTCCATTCCGAGCATCGAGACTTTCATCACGCAATGGACGAACGATGCCAACGCCGGCGTGCGCGACATGGCCATTATCAGCCTGGACCGTTACAAGGAATTGCAAGAGCGTGGCGTGCCCATGCGTGTTGTCGCCGAGGATGCGCGCCGCATGGTCATTGCCAACAAATAGTGTTTAACTGGGGCGCGAGGCAACATGGATCGCGCCCCCGGCCAGCTTGCCCCGCCCCCGCAGCAGCAGGATTTTTTCACTGCTGAACCGGCTGCGCCGCCATACTGACGATATAAAATAGCCATGCCTGCCGGCCGCGTTTGAGCGCACGGCAGCCTTGGCGACACCGATACCCTGACACCATACCGACCCAAGAGCCGCACCCCATGACTTCTACCCTGCCCTTTTTGCCATTTTCCAAACCCACCATCGACGAAGCGACCATCGCCGCCGTCGGCGAAGTGCTGCGCTCGGGCTGGATCACCAGCGGCCCGAAAGTTCAGGCCTTCGAAGCCCAGCTGTCCGAGTATTTCGGCGGGCGTCCCGTGCGCACCTTCAATTCGGGCACGTGCACCATGGAAATCGCGCTGCGCATCGCCGGCATCGGCCCCGGCGACGAAGTCATCACCACGCCCGTGTCGTGGGTAGCGACGGCCAACGTCATCATCGAAGTGGGCGCCACGCCCGTGTTTGCCGACATCGACCCCGTCACGCGCAATATCGACCTCGACAAACTGGAAGCGGCCATCACCGCGCGCACGAAAGCCATCATCCCCGTCTACCTGTCCGGCCTGCCCGTCGACATGGACCGCCTGTACGCGATCGCTGAAAAATACAATTTGCGGGTCGTGGAAGACGCGGCGCAAGCGTTCGGCTCCACGTGGAAGGGCAAACGCATCGGCGCGTTTGGCGACTTCGTCTCGTTCAGCTTCCAGGCCAACAAGAACATCACCACGGGCGAAGGCGGCTGCCTCGTCCTGAACAACCTGGAAGAAGCGAAACTGGCCGAGAAATACCGGCTGCAGGGCGTGACGCGCAGCGGCGTTGACGGCATCGACGTCGACGTGCTGGGCGGCAAATACAACATGAGCGACATCATGGCCGCCATCGGCCTGGGCCAATTTGCCAATATCGACGCCATCACGGCCCACCGCCGCGCACTGGCACGCCACTACTTTGAGCAATTCGGCAGCGACTTCGAAGCGCAGAGCGGCGCCCAGCTGCCCGTGCAGGATTTTGAAAACAGCAACTGGCATCTGTTCCAGATCATCCTGCCCGACAACGGCCCCGGCACGCGCGCCACCTTCATGCAGCAAATGGCGCAGCAAAACGTGGGAACGGGCTATCATTACGCACCGATCCACCTGTTTACCATGTACCGCGAACGCGGCTTTACCGAGGGCATGTTCCCCGTCTCGGAAAAGATCGGCCGCCTGACCGTGACCTTGCCGATGTTCTACGCCATGACGACACAGGACGTGGAACGCGCCGTCGCCACCGTCAAATCCATCCTCATCAAATGAGCAGCGCGCCGATGAAACCTGAACTGTCCGTTATCATTCCGATCTACAACGAGCAGGATGGCCTGGCCGCCCTGTTCGCCCGCCTGTATCCAGCCCTCGACGCCCTGCAGACAAGCTACGAGATCATCTTCGTCAACGATGGCAGCCGCGACAATTCGGTGGCCATCCTGGCGGAACAGTTCCGCCAGCGCCCCGACGTCACGCGCGTCGTCTTGTTCAACGGTAACTATGGCCAGCACATGGCCATCCTCGCCGGTTTTGAAGCGTCGCGCGGGCAGATCATGGTCACGCTCGACGCCGACCTGCAGAACCCGCCCGAAGAAATCGGCAACCTGGTGGCGAAGATGCGTGAAGGCTACGATTACGTGGGTTCGATCCGGCGCAAGCGGCAAGATTCCGCCTGGCGCACGCTGGCGTCGAAGATGATGAACCGGCTGCGCGAGCGCATCACCAACATCAAGATCACGGACCAGGGCAATATGCTGCGCGCCTACGGCCGCAACGTGATCGACCTGGTCAACCAGTGCGCCGAAGTCAACACCTTCGTCCCCGCCCTGGCCTACACGTTTGCCCGCAAGCCCACGGAAATCACCGTCGAGCACGAGGAACGGGCCGCAGGTGAATCGAAATATTCGCTGTACAGCCTGATCCGCCTCAATTTCGACCTGGTCACGGGCTTTTCGCTGATCCCCCTGCAAATTTTCTCGATGCTGGGCATGCTGCTGTCGCTCAGTTCGGCCGGGCTGGTGATCTATCTGCTGGCGCGCCGCTTCCTGTTCGGCGCCGAGGCGCAGGGCGTGTTCACCCTGTTCGCCATCGCCTTCTTCCTGATGGGCGTGATCCTGTTCGGCATCGGCCTCGTGGGCGAATACGTGGGACGCATCTTCCAGCAAGTACGTGCCCGTCCCCGCTACGTGGTGCAAACCATCTTGCAGGACGGCATGGTCCAGGCGGAAGCCGAGGCGCCATCATATGTGCGCCTGGAAAAACGCCAGGTGGGCCGCTGATGGGCGCCCCGCGCGCCGTCGTCTTCGGCTACCACAATGTGGGCGTGCGCTGCATCAAGGTGCTGCTGGCCGGCGGCGTCGATATCGCCCTCGTCGTCACGCACGAAGACAGCCCCACGGAAAACCTGTGGTTCGAATCCGTCGCCAGCCTGTGCCAGGCCGAAGGCATTCCGTACATCACGCCATCGGACGCGCGCACGCCCGAGCTGCTGGCGCAGGTGCAGGCGGCAACACCTGACATGCTGTTCAGCTTTTACTACCGCCACATGCTGCCGGCCAGCATTCTGGAAGTCGCGCCTGCCTACAATATGCACGGTTCGCTGCTGCCGCAGTTCCGCGGCCGCGCACCGGTCAACTGGGCCGTGCTGCATGGCGCCCCGCAAACGGGCGCCACCCTGCATGAAATGACGGTCAAGCCGGACGCCGGCGCCATCGTCGCGCAAACGGCCGTGCCCATCCTGCCCGACGACACGGCTTTCGAAGTCTTCGGCAAGGTCACCGTGGCGGCGGAGCAAACCTTGTGGAACGTGCTGCCGGCCTTGCTGGACGGCACGGCGCCGCGCCAGCTCAACGATTTGCGCCAGGGCGGCTACTTTGGCGGACGCACGCCGGAAGACGGCCGCATCGACTGGAAGTTACCGGCGCAGCAGGTGTACAACCTGCACCGGGCCGTCGCGCCGCCCTATCCCGGCGCGTTCACCGAAGTCAACAATGTTATTTACACCATCGAAACAGCCCGTTTAAGCAAGCATTCAGCAGGAAGTTTGCCACCGGGCTTGGCCGTAGTGGATAATTGCATCTTTGGCGTCTGCGGAGACGGCCACATGCTGGCCATTTCCGCGCTGAGGGCTGCCGGGGAGCCGGTTTCGGCTCAGCAATTGCAAGCAAGTCTGACCACCCGCGTCAGCATACACTGATATCACACAAGAGAATCTCACATGAAAAAAGTCCTCATCTTAGGCGTCAACGGCTTCATCGGCCACCACCTGTCCAAGCGCATCCTGGAAACCACCGACTGGCATGTCTACGGCATGGACATGAACACGGACCGCATCACGGAATTGCTGGAAGATGACAACTACAAGTCGCGCATGCACTTCTTTGAAGGCGACATCACGATCAACAAGGAATGGGTCGAGTACCACGTCAAGAAGTGCGACGTGATCCTGCCGCTGGTGGCCATCGCCACGCCATCGACCTACGTCAAGCAGCCGCTGCGCGTCTTCGAACTGGACTTCGAAGCCAACCTGCCTATCGTCCGCTCGGCCGCCAAGTACGGCAAGCACCTGGTCTTCCCGTCGACCTCGGAAGTGTATGGCATGTGCCATGACGAGGAATTCGATCCGGAAAACTCGGAACTGATCTGCGGCCCGATCAACAAGCCGCGCTGGATCTATTCGAACGCCAAGCAGCTGATGGACCGCGTGATCTGGGGCTACGGCATGGAAGGCTTGAACTTCACGCTGTTCCGTCCATTCAACTGGATCGGCGCGGGCCTGGACTCGATCCACACGCCAAAAGAAGGTTCCTCGCGCGTGGTGACGCAATTCTTCGGCCATATCGTGCGCGGCGAAAACATCTCGCTGGTCGACGGCGGCGCGCAAAAACGCGCGTTCACCTACATCGACGACGGCATCGATGCGCTGATGCGCATCATCGCCAACAAGAACGGCATCGCCAGCGGCAAGATCTACAACATTGGCAATCCGACCAATAACTATTCGATCCGCGACCTGGCCGGCATGATGCTGACCCTGGCCACCGAATACCCGGAATACGCCGAAGGCGCGAAACATGTGAAAATCGTGGAAACGACCTCGGGCGCCTACTACGGTGCCGGCTACCAGGACGTGCAAAACCGCGTGCCGAAAATCACGAATACCTGCGAAGAGCTGGGCTGGGCGCCGACCACCACCATGGCCGATTCCCTGCGCAATATTTTCGACGCCTACCGCAGCCAGGTAGCCCAAGCCAAAGCCCTGATGGATTAATGTTGAGCAAGCCGTTCCTGACCCTGAAAATCGACGTCGATACCTATCGCGGCACCCGTGAAGGCATGGGCAATCTGGTGCGCATGCTGACCGCGCACCAGGCCAAGGCCACCTTTCTGTTCTCGCTGGGCCCCGACCACACGGGCTGGGCCCTGCGGCGCGCCTTGCGGCCCGGCTTTTTCAGCAAGGTGTCGCGCACGTCGGTAGTCGAGCACTACGGCTTGAAAACATTGATGTACGGCACCCTGCTGCCGGGACCCGATATCGGCAAGCAATGCGCGGCGCAATTGCGCGCCGTGCGCGATGCCGGTTTCGAGTGCGGCATCCACACCTGGGATCACACCCTGTGGCAAGACAACGTGGCCAAGCGCAACGCTGCCTGGACCATCAACATGATGCGCAAGGCCGCCAACCGCTACGAACAGGTGTTTGGCACCAAGCCGCACACGCATGGCGCGGCCGGCTGGCAAATGAATGTCAGCGCCTTTGTCGAACACGACACGGCCGGCTACCGCTTTGCCTCCGATGGCCGCGCCATGCTCGATGCGCGCGGCGCCATGGCGCAGCCGTCGCAAGGCCCGCACCGCGTGCGCAACGGCAACACCATCCTGCAATGCGTGCAACTGCCCACCACCCTGCCCACCCTGGATGAATTGTTGGGCTGTGAAATCGACGGCAAACTGATCACGGCCGGCAATGTTGCAGAGCACATATTGTCGCTGACGGCGGACAATCCCCGCGATCACGTGTATACCTTGCATGCGGAACTTGAAGGACAGAAACTCGCCCCCATTTTCGAACAACTGCTGGCTGGCTGGAAAGCCCAGGGCTACCAGTTTGCAGCGATGGGCGATTATTATGAAAAGATAAAAGAGTCGGACTTGCCCGTTTGCCCCATCACCTGGGATGAGTTGCCAGGGCGTTCGGGACGCCTGATTGTGCAGGGCAAAGCGGCCTGAATGCTGTATTGTTGCACCTGGATGCGTTGCCAGATTAAAAACCAGCGCTGATGATCACCGTTCAGGAGAGAACCTGTGGCTGATAGCCAATCCCTCGTTAGCATACCCGACTTTAGCGCCGCCATGACCAGCGGCAAAACCTTTCAGTTGCTGGGCCGCCCGGCCAAGGCCACCGTGCTGTTTTTCTATCCGAAGGACAACACCCCTGGCTGCACCACGGAAAACATCGCTTTCCGTGATGCGTATCCGCAATTCGTCGCCGCCGGCGTGGAAATCTACGGCATCAGCCGCGATTCCCTGCGCTCGCACGAAAGCTTCAAGGCCAAGCTCGAGCTGCCATTCGAGCTCATTTCCGACCCGGACGAAGCCGTTTGCCTGCTGTTTAACGTCATGAAGATGAAACAGATGTACGGCAAGACGGTCCGTGGCGTCGAGCGCAGTACGTTTGTGATTGACGCCCAGGGCCGATTGGTGAAAGAATGGAGAGGCGTGAAGGTCGCAACTCACGTGGAAGAAGTGCTGGAATTCGTAGCGCATCTGAATTGATCGTCCATTTTGATCCAATGCGTGTTGTCGGCTTCCAGCGAGCCTGGTTCAACCGCAGTTCAGTTCACGGTACCTATCGCCATTTTGAGTCAACGAAGCGCCTCCATCCACTCCGCCAGGCGGGCCAGCAGCCCGCCGATGGCGTCCATGACCGGCCATGCTGCCGGCCTTCCGGCAGTTTCTCGTCCTGTAGCATTGTTGTTCCCCTCGCATCCCCCCATGAGAAGTGCCGCCAGAAGCTGGCTGCCCATGGGAGATTCATTCCAGAAATTTTTTGATTGAGATCCTGATGCCACTGCCAAAATTACCGAGCAAGCCAGCCACCATCCTGGCCACCCAAGATTACCCAACCGCAGGCGCAGCGCGCCCGGCCACCAAAACCCCGGCAGCCAAGAAAGTGGCTGCACCGATCATTGAAGCGGCGATCGCCGAAGTTGCCAAACCGGTCCGCAATGCGGCCACGAAGATCAAGCAAGTGGCGGCCCTGATGGTCGCCAAGCCCGCTGCGCCAGCCGTTGCGCACCTTGCGGCCGCGCCTGCCGCGGTTGCTGCGCCTGCAGCGAAAGCCAAGCCGGCCGCAAAAGGCAAGGTCACGCCGATCAAGCCCACCAAGCAAGCCGAGCAGCCGCATCCGGCCAAGCACAAGCCTGTGGAAGTGCAGCTCAAATCGTCCGCCAGCCGCGCCGCCGACCAGCGCGGCATCAGCAAGCTGTTCGTGCTCGACACGAACGTGCTGATGCACGATCCATCGTCGCTGTTCCGCTTCGAGGAACACGACGTGTATCTGCCGATGATGACCCTGGAAGAGCTGGACAACCATAAAAAGGGCATGACGGAAGTGGCGCGCAATGCACGCCAGGTCTCGCGCACGCTCGACGCCCTGATCAGCAACACGGACGACGACGCCATCGAACACGGCATCCTGCTGTCCAAGCTGGGCAACAAGGACGCCAAGGGCCGTCTGTTCTTCCAGACGCGCTTGCAAAGCGCCGACTTGCCGGCTGGCTTGCCAGTGGGCAAGGCCGACAACCAGATCCTCGCCGTCGTGCGCTCGCTAGAATCGGAACAGGAAGGCCGCCCTGTCGTCTTGGTGTCGAAAGACATCAACATGCGCATCAAGGCGCGCGCCCTGGGCTTGCCGGCCGAAGACTACTTCAACGACCATGTGTTGGAAGACACGGACTTGCTGTACTCGGGCATCGTGCAATTGCCGGACGACTTCTGGAACAAGCATGGCAAGGACATGGAATCGTGGCAGGAAAGCAAGAACGGCTACAGCTCCACGTTCTACCGCGTGACGGGCCCGTTCATTCCATCGTTGCTGGTCAACCAATTCATCTATCTGGAACCGAAAAACGGCGAAACGCCGTTCTACGGCCAGGTGAAACAGATCAACGGCAAGACGGCCGTGCTGCAAACCCTGCGCGACTTCAGCCACACGAAGAACAATGTGTGGGGCGTGACGGCGCGCAACCGCGAGCAGAACTTCGCGCTGAACTTGCTGATGAATCCCGAATGCGACTTCGTCACCCTGCTGGGCCAGGCCGGTACCGGCAAGACCCTGCTGGCCCTGGCCGCCGGCCTGGCGCAAGTGCTGGAAACCAAGCTCTACAATGAAATCATCGTCACCCGCGTCACGGTGCCGGTGGGCGAAGACATCGGTTTCCTGCCAGGCACGGAAGAAGAAAAGATGTCGCCATGGATGGGCGCCTTCGACGACAACCTGGAAGTGCTGAACAAGTCCGACTCCGATGGCGGCGAATGGGGCCGCGCGGCAACGCAAGACCTGATCCGCTCGCGCATCAAAATCAAGTCGCTCAACTTCATGCGCGGCCGCACGTTCGTGAACAAGTTCCTCATCATCGACGAAGCGCAGAACTTGACGCCGAAACAGGTCAAGACCCTCGTCACGCGCGCCGGCCCCGGCACGAAGATCCTGTGCCTGGGCAACATCGCACAGATCGACACGCCGTACCTGACGGAAGGCTCGAGCGGCCTGACCTACGTGGTCGACCGCTTCAAGGGCTGGACCCACAGCGGCCACGTCACCCTGGCCCGCGGCGAGCGCTCGCGCCTGGCCGACCACGCCAGCGAAGTGTTGTAAGTTATTATCAGCGCGGCTTCAACGCCGCGTTCATGATCGAAAGCCCCGGCTGCAGCGATGCGACCGGGGCTTTTTTCATGTGCGCGACTTTTCGTGGCGGCATGTTCTAATACTGCTCCTCCCCTTCTGGACACCATTGCCGATGCATCCCGCCTTTCAGTTGTTGCTCTGCTTCATACTCTTCATGCTCATCCACATTTCTGTCATGGCCGTGTGCGCCCGCGCATTGGGCATCACCGTGCGCGGCATCAGCTACGGCGTGGGGCCGACCCTGCTGACCGTGGGGAAAGTCCACCTCAAGCTGCTGCCCTTGGCCGGCAACGTGGTGCTGAAAGATACGCGCGAGAAAACCTTGTATGACGACGATCCCTGCCTGGACGCCTATAACTTCCAGCCGCTGTGGAAGCAGGTGCTGCTGCCATTGAGCGGAGTGGCGGTGCTGCTGGCCTTGTCGCTGGGCATCATGGGAGCCTCGGGCTGGGAGCGCTTTGTCGCTGCCTTCGGACAGATCATCCACGGTGCGCTGGCGCCGTTGTCGACGGCGCAGGCATTGCTGGGTGATGGAGAAAGCTTTGCCCGCACGCACGGCTTTGCGCTCGTGTTCGCCCTGTTCTCATTGAAACTGTGCGCGTTCAACCTGCTGCCGTTTGCCGGTTTGAACGGGGGGCAGGCGCTGCTGGCCATCGCGCGCGGCGGCAAGCCGTACGTGGCATGGGAAGAGTCCGTGGCGAAGTGGCTATTGCTGCCGGGGCTGGCTATCTTGCTGGCGTGGGTGGCGGCGTTCGGCTGGTATGGCTGGCAAGCCATGTCCGCGTAGGCCGCTGGCGCTATTTTTCGAGGCTCTGTCATCGGCAAATAGGGGAAATGCCGGAATCTTCCCTTGGTGGTGCTGTCTGACTCTGCATACTCACCACACAGGGAGCAGATCATGCAGTCAGCCGAATGGATCAGTTTCATCGCGCAATTTGCGCAGTTGAGCCGGCGCCAACGACAGGCAGGAATGGCCCTGCTGCGTGGCAACGCGCCACATGACGCGACCGTCGCGCTGCTGGAAGGTGTGCTACAGCCGCGATTGGCATGCCCCGCCTGCCAATCGCATCACCTGCATCGACATGGTCATGCGCACGGACTGCAGCGCTACCGCTGCGTGCCGTGCGGCCGCACCTTCAATGCCTCTACTGGCACCCCATTGGCCCGCTTGCGCCATAAATCGCTGTGGCTCGACTACGCCGATTGTCTGCTGGCATCGGATTCCGTGCGCAAGGCAGCCACTGAACTGGGCGTACACCGCAATACCACGTTTCGCTGGCGCCACCGGTTTCTATCGCTGGCAAAGACGGACCGGCCGCATGGCCTGCACGGCATCGCCGAGGCCGACGAGTTATATCTGCTGGAATCGGAAAAGGGATCCAGACAGATGACGCGTCCGCCCCGCCGCCGGGGCGGCCATGCCCATAAACGCGGCATATCGAACGAACAGGTCTGCATCCTGGTGGCGCGCGACCGCACGGGCCAGACCCTCGATTTCGTCACGGGCAGAGGGGCGTTGACCAAGGTGCAGCTGCATCATTGCCTGTTACCCGTTATCGACAAGGACGTGTTGCTGGTCACCGATGGTCATGCGGCCTATCGGGCCTTTGCCAGGGAAGCGGGCATCAGCCACCAGGCCGTCAACTTGCGCGCAGGTGTCCGCGTGCAGGGCGCCGCCCATGTGCAGAACGTCAACGCCTATCACAGCCGTTTGCGGCAATGGCTCGGTCCGTTTCATGGCGTGGCGACGCGTTACCTGCCGAACTACCTCGGATGGCGCTGGATACTTGACGCCAGGCGCATCCGCTCACCGGAAACATTATTGAAAGCAACTTTGGGCGCATTCCCACATCTGACGGTGACATAGTATGCATTCCGGGATACCTGTCGTATGCTCGAAGCACCGTCTTTACGACCATCGCAAAGGAGCATGCATTCTCACGCTCAATACCTATGGCAAGCTCCTGGCCCTGTGGGCCATACGCGCCTATCAGCGCTACCTGTCGCCATGGAAGGGTTTTTCCTGCGCTTACCGTGTGCTGACGGGGCGCGACAGCTGTTCCGCCTATGGCTACCGGGTGATTGAACGTCATGGCTTGCGCACGGGCCTGCCCTTGTTGCAACGCCGCTTGCGCGCCTGCGGCGAACGGCATCGCCAGCACCTCGCGCTGCATCCTCAGGCACGGCGTAGCGGCAGACATCTGGCCCAGGCGGGCTTTTGCGATTGCGACATCCCCTCGCCAGACTGTCACCATTGCTCCTGCAACCCATGCGACTTGCTCGATTGCGACTGGCCCAGACGGAAAAAGAAACAGTAATTTCAGTAATTATATGAATTTAAATTACAAATGAAATATTCATTCATGAAATGAATAATGCCCATTATCACTGTGAATTGGCTTGAAGCGGAGCGGCGGCCTATACTCAAGCCGTCTCCCCTACTCTGCTTCCCATGCACACCCTGCTCAGCCCGCATATATCGCGGGCTTTTTGTTCCCGGCCATTGCCGTTCTGTCTTACTCCATTTAACCATCACCGGGCGCGCCGTTCCCCGCCAGCCCGCTCCCCGACAGGGAGCACAGCATGATCGTGCGCGAGCGTCCTTCGGCGCTGCGACTGTTCCTCGTGGTGCGCGGTTCCGTCCTGCCGCGCATCCGCACCACGCTGATCGTCAACACCCTGATCGCCACGCTCGTCACCTGGTGCCACGGCACCCTGTTCGACCACAAGGTGATCCTCACCACCATCCCGTTTACCCTGATCGGCTTGCCGCTGGCCATCTTCCTGGGCTTTCGCAACACGGCCGCCTATGACCGCTACTGGGAAGCGCGCAAGCTGTGGGGCGAACTGGTCTTGCGCAGCCGTAATTTCTCGCGCCAGTGCCAGACGATGATACGCAGCGACACGCCAGCCCACGCCAAGCTGGGCCTGGAAGACGTGCGGGTGCGCATGATTTACCGCGCCATTGCCTTTTGCCACGCCTTGCGCCACCAGCTGCGCGACACGCGCGGACCGGCCGACTTGCAACCGCTGCTGCACCCGGCCGAATGGGAAGCGGCCTGCAAGGCGGCGAACCCGTCCGACTACCTGATGCTGCAGATGGGCCACGACCTGGCCGACTGCGTCCGGCAGGGCCGCATCGACAGCATCCTGGCCACACAGATCGATAACACGGTCTCGGCCATGGTAGCGGCGGGCGCTTCGTGCGAACGCATCCGCAGCACGCCGATCCCGTTCTCGTATTCGCTGCTGCTGCACCGCACGGCCTACCTGTACTGTTTCCTGCTGCCCTTCGGCCTCGTCGATTCGCTCGGATTCATGACGCCGTTCGTCGTCGCTATCGTCGCCTACACCTTCTTTGGCCTCGACGCGCTGGGCGACGAGATCGAGGAACCGTTCGGCGAGGATGCCAACGATTTGCCGCTGTCGGCCATGTGCCGCGCCATCGACATCAGCTTGCGCGAATCCGTGCAGGACGACAAGGTGCCGCCACCCATGCAAGCTGTTGATTTCCTGCTGAATTGATCCGTAGGGCAGCTTTCCCCTTGACCTTACCATCGGGGGAAGGCTTACAGTGGACACACTTAACCATTGAAGGAGTGCTTGCCATGTATCAGTTACAAGTTGAAAACATGAGCTGCGGCCATTGCGTCGGCTCGGTCACGAAAGCGGTGCAAGCCATCGATCCGCAAGCCCAGGTGCAGATCGACCTGGCCAGCAAGCGCGTCACGGTGGAATCGCCCGCCGAACTCGGCGCCATCAGCGCGGCCATCGTGGAGGCGGGCTTTCCCGTCACCAGCGCGCAATAACAGCCACAGCAGCGTCACGACAGCCGGCCATTGCGCCGGCTGTTTTTTTATCCATCCAGTTCGGGATAATGGCGGAAGATGCCGTCCTCATTGAAAGCGATTCTGCGCTTCGATTTCAGGTAGCGGGCGATGTTCGGCCGCGCCGCCACCGTGTCGTGCAGGTCGGACAAGGCGGGATACAGCGGCGCCAAACGCGCCATGGCTTGCGGAAAGGCATAATGCAAACCGGCCAGCATCTGGAACAGCGACAGGTCCCCATACGTGAGTTTTGCGCCCACCAGATACTGGCCGCGGCCGTTCAGCAACACTTGCGTGAAATAATCGAGAAACTTGGGTAAACGTGTTTGGCGGAAATCGGCGCTGCGCAGCATGGCCGCCTGCTTTTGCTCTTCGTAATATTGATTCACCGACAGCGGATGGTGCGTGTCGTGCACTTCCGTCAGCCAGTCGGCCATCGTCAGCTGCAGCTGGTTCAGCCACAAACGGCCGCTTTCCGCGCGCGGCGCCAGGCCCAGGCGCCGGCCCAGGTAGAACAGGATATTCGTCGTCTGGCCGATCAGCAGCTCGCCATCGCGCAGCACGGGCGGCGCGTAGGCGGCCTGTGGGGTGCTATCGCCATCGAGGCAGGCCAGCATGGCGGGGACGCCTTGCCCCTTGCGCTCAGGCAAACGGGCGACGTCGCGGTAGTCGGCGCCCGCCTCTTCCAGGGCCAGACGGATGAATTCGCCACGCCCCTGTATCGTAGGCCAGTAGTACAGTTCATACGCCATATGCACCTCCGTTGACTTACATCAAGGGCAACATGCTTTCGCTTCCTTGTCGCCGGCCAGCCCCAGGCTTTGCAGGATAGGGCAATCGGGCTTGTCGTCGCCGTGGCACGATTGCGCCAGGTGCGCCAGGGTATCGCGCATTTCCGTCAGTTCGGCGATGCGCTTGTTGAGCTCGTCGACGTGGGCCAGCGCGATGCCTTTCACGTCCGCGCTGGCGCGCTGGTCGTTTTGCCACAGCGACAGCAGCTCGCGGATCTGCTCGAGCGAAAAGCCCAGGCCCCGCCCACGCTTGATGAAACGCAGCGCGTGCAAATCATTCGGCGTGTAGATGCGGTAACCGGCGTCGCTGCGCGCGCTGGGTTTTAACAAAGTAATGCTTTCATAGTAGCGTATCATTTTTGCCGATACGCCCGTCTCGCTTGCCGCCTGGCCGATATTCATCCTATGACTCCTTGGTATGCGCACTGCGGGCTTTCCAGCGGCGCAGCAACAGGGCATTGCTGATCACGCTGACCGAACTGAAGGCCATCGCCGCGCCCGCCACCATGGGGTTGAGCAGGCCGAAGGCGGCCAGCGGAATGCCGATCAGGTTATAAATGAAGGCCCAGAACAGATTCTGCCGTATCTTGCTGTAGGTGCGGCGCGAGATATCGATGGCATCCGCCACCAGGGCCGGATCGCCGCGCATCAGGGTAATGCCGGCCGCATGCATGGCCACGTCCGTACCCGTCGACATGGCGATGCCCACGTCGGCGGCCGCCAGTGCAGGCGCATCGTTGATGCCGTCGCCCACCATGGCCACCTTCGCACCCTCGCCTTTCAGCGCGACGATTTTAGCGGTTTTATCGGCCGGCAGCATTTTCGCCGCCACCGTGTCGATGCCCAGCAGCTTGCCGACGGCGTCGGCGCTGCCCTGGTTGTCCCCGGTCAGCATCACGGTCTGGATGCCGAGGCTGTGCAGATGGGCAATGGCCGCCTGCGCATTCGGCTTGACCTGGTCGGAAAAGGCGAACAGGCCCAGCAGTTCCGTGCCCGAAGCCAGCCATGAAATCGTGTTGCCCGTATTTTCCAGCGACATGGCCTGTGCCGCCAAAGGCGTCATGTCCACGTTCAACTCCTGCATCAGCCGCGTGCTGCCCAGTTTCAATTCCAGGCCATCGACATGGGCCGCCAGGCCGCGGCCCGGCAAGGCCGACAAGCCCGCGGCCGGCAAGGGCTCGATGTGGCGGGCGGCAGCCGCGTCCAGCACGGCCGTCGCCAGGCTGTGCTCGCTTCCACGCTGGATGCTGGCCGCCAGCTGCAACAGCCGTCCATCGTCGATGCCGTGCGCATGCAGGGCCGCCAGCGCAGGTTTGCCCACCGTCAGGGTGCCCGTCTTGTCGAACACGACGGTATTGACGGCATGCGCCACTTCCAGCGCTTCCGCATCCTTGATCAGGATGCCGTAGCGGGCAGCGACGCCCGTGCCAGCCATAATGGCCGTCGGCGTGGCCAGGCCCAGCGCGCATGGACAGGCGATGACCAGCACGGCCACGGCATTGATGATGGCATTCTCCAGCTCGCCGGTAGCGAACCACCAGCCCAGCATGGTCAGCAGCGCCAGCACCAGCACCACGGGAACAAAGATCGCGCTGACCTTGTCGACCAGGTGCTGGATCGGCGCCTTGGCCGCCTGCGCATCTTCCACCAGGCGGATGATGCGCGACAAGGTCGTCTCGCCGCCCACGGCTTGCGTGCGCACCAGCAATAAACCATCGGCATTGATGGCGCCGCCCGTGACCTTATCACCCGGATGCTTATCGACCGGCAAGCTTTCGCCCGTGATCAGCGACTCGTTGATCTGGCTCGCGCCTTCCACCACCACGCCATCGACGGCCACCCGTTCGCCGGGGCGTATCACCACCAGGTCGCCCACTTTCACCTGCTCCACGGGCAAGTCGATTTCCACGCCGTCGCGGCGCACGCGGGCCGATTCGGGACGCAAGACTTGCAGCGCGCGGATGGCCGAAGCCGTCTGGCGCTTGGCGCGGCTTTCCAGCCATTTACCCAGCAGCACCAGAGTGATGACGACGGCCGATGCTTCAAAGTACAGGTGCGGCAGCATTTCGCCCGCCGTCAGCCATTGGTAGACGGACAAGCCATACGCGGCACTCGTGCCCAGCGCCACCAGCAGATCCATATTGCCGCTGCCGGCGCGGGCCGCCTTCCAGCCCGCCTTGTAGAAGCGCGCGCCAAAGTAAAACTGCACGGGCGTGGCCAGAGCGAATTGCAGCCAGCCGGGCAGCATCAAGTGGATGCCGGCCCACTCGAGCAGCATCGGCAGCATCAAGGGGAAGGCCAGCACGGCCGCGAACGCCACTTTCATGCCATCGCGGTTGGGTGTGGCAGCGGGCGCGCTGGCCTGGCTGGCGGCGGGCACGGTGGCCGCATAGCCGGCCTTGTCGATGGCGGCGATCAGGGCGCCCGCTTCCAGGCCGCCCGTCACCTTGATGCGCGCGCTTTCCGTCGCCAGGTTGACGCTGGCGGCCAGCACGCCCGGCACCTTCAGCAGGGCTTTTTCCACCCGGCCCACGCAAGAGGCGCACGTCATGCCAGCGACATTCAGGTCGATCTCGCGCTGCGCCACGCTATAGCCGGCCTTTTCCACGGCTGCCTGCAGGGTGGCCAGGGGAATCGGCGTGTCGGAACTGATTTTGGCCACTTCCGTGGCCAGGTTGACGCTGGCCTGGGTGACGCCGGGCACGGCGGCCAGGGCCTTTTCCACGCGGCCCACGCACGAGGCGCAGCTCATGCCTTCGATGGCCAGCGCCTGCGCATGCGCGGCGGCGGGTGGGGAGGCGGCGGGAGCGAGTGCACTCTGGTTCATGGCAGATCCTGTACGAAAGATTAACGAATAGGGTCAGGATCTGCTATCCAACGATGGGAAGGTCAAGCCCTATTTTCAGGGATTTCCCGGGCTTGCGTGAAAAACTTAGCGCACCACGCAATCGATGGCGGCAGGCTTGCTGCCGCCGGCAGAACCGCCGCCGCTCGACGACGAAGGCACGAAGGCTGCTGGCGGCGTGAACTGGATGCCCGGATTGACGGGCAACAGCGTGGGCGGCTGCTGGAAGTTGGGCGTAAAGCCGAACTGGCCCGGGGCAAAGTTGAGCGTGCCCGCAGGATTGGTCACATGAATCATGCCATCGAGCACCTGCACATACAGGCCGGGCGGGCCAGCCTTGGGTGCCGCTGGCCCGCCAGGTGCCGCCGGCGGCACGTAGCTGGCGATGAAGGTGGTGCCACGAATGCCGATGGTGGCCGCCGGCGTCTTCATCTCGAAGCGCTCCTTGTTGCGCTTGCCCAGCAGGCCGGTGACGGAGCGCAAGCCGCCCTTGAGCAAGCTGAAGATGGCGTGGTCGCCATCGGGCTGCTCGGCCGTGTAGCTGAATTGCTCGATCACGAAACTGGTATTCGGTTTCAGGATGATTTCGCTATTGTCGATCAGCTTGATCAAGGCATAGGTTTCCTTTTCCGTCAGCAAGGTGTCGCCCTGCTCGACCTCGGACTTGATGGCCAGGATTTTCACCTTGCCATCCATCTTCTTGGCCATCAGCGGACCACTCAATTGCATGACGGTACCAGCCACCTGCCCGGCCCAGGCGTGCGCGCCCACGCACATCAGGGCCAGCCACAGCAAGGCCTTAATTGCAGTACATTTTTTTAGCGGCATCATCGAATTTGTATCCTGTAGGTTTATCTGTGGCATCGGCAACATCCTTGCTGTCTTTCTTCTTGTCGTCCGGCTTGGCTGGCGGCGTGGACACGAGCACATCGTTGGCACGGTCGGCCTGCTTGATGATGCGCAAGGCTTCGTCGATGGCGGCGCTCGTTGCGGCATCGATCGCGGGCTTGTCGATGGTGGTCGCCGGCAGGAAGATGGTATCCGCCATGCTCACAGTGCCATTCGGCGCCAGCAGGATGACGCCGCTGCGCTGGCGGTTGATGCGCACGCCCGCGTCACCCGTGATGCTGCCCGTTTTCGCCAACACGCTCACGCTGCCCGCTGCCGGCGAAGTAACGCTGGCCGTGTCCGCAAAGCGTACAGTAGCTTCCGCGCTGGCACTGAAATTGCCGCCGCTGGCGATATGCGCATTGCCGCCGACACGGATGTCGCCGCCCGCCGTCACGCTGATATCGCGCGCGGCAGCCAACTGCGCACCATCGCCCAGCAGCACGTCCGTGCTGGCATTGAGCGCAATGTCATTGCCCTCGATCTTGCCGTTGACGGTGACGGGGCTGTGCGCCGTCACGCTGACGTTGCCGCCATTCGCATTGATATTGCCAGCCGTGACGCCGCCCGTGTTGTCGATGGCGATATTGCCTGCGCCCGTGGTCAGCGTTCCCAGGGCCAAGGTGCCCGGTGCCGAGCTATTGTTCAGCGCAATGCCGCCCCCTGCGCTGTTGCTGGCGGTAAAACTGCTTACCTGGTTGCCCGCATTGCCCAGCACGATGCCGTTGCGCGCTTGCGCGGTCAGGCTGCCGGCGAGCAGCGCGCCATCCTGGGCGATGGCGCCGTTCAAGGCGCTCAGCTGTACATCGTTCGCCGCCAGGCTGGCGAAGCGCAAGTCGCCAGCCGCTTGCGTGATGGCCAACTGGCCTGCCAGCCGGATGGCGCCGGCAGTCTGATTAAAACTGTTGGCGATGAGCAAGTTGCCATTGCCGCTCAGCACGCCGCCGCCTTGCGCGTAACGGTCCGCCGACAGGCTGCCGTTCAGCAGCAAGCTGCCGCCGTTGATTTCCAGGCCGGCCAGGCCGCCCAGCACGGAGCGGTCCAGCGTGCTCTCGCCCAGGGTCAGGCTGCCGCCCGTCAACAGCAAGCCCGTCGACGAGTTCAGGTTTTTCAGGATGGTGTTGCCGGCCGCCGCGCTGTAGGTAACGATGCCCTTGCTGTTGGTAAAATCGACAGCCAGCACGTTCGCGCCTTCCGGCACCACGCCGCCGTCCCAGTTGGCCGCATCGCTCCACAAGCCGTTGCCGCTGCCTACCCAGGTGGACAATTGTTTTTGCGCAATCGTTGCCTGCGTGGTGCCGCCCGTCGTTTCCAGGATGTAGTTACCCGCATCGGCGCCCTCCAGGCGGAAACCGCTGGCCGTCACCAATTTCCCGGCGCCCGCATTCTTGTCGGCAAAGCTGCCGCTGCCGCCCACTACGCTGACCACATCCTGGTCCAGCACGCCGTTCGCCGACGCGCTGACGGTGGCGGAAGTCGTGCCGTCATATACCTTGCCGGCGGCGTTCAAGCCTGCCAGGGTCAGGCTGGCGGGCGTGATGCTGGCCAGCAAACCCGTCGGCAAGACGATAAAGTAATTGCCCGCATCGGCGCCCGTCAATGCCACGCCGCTGAGCTGCACCGCCTTGGCCGTGCCCACGTTCTTGTCCGCAAAGGTGGCTATGGCCGAGGCTATTAAACTGTCGCCGGCGACACGGTCATCGCCCAGACTCAGCTGCGCACCCGTCGTGCCATCGTAGACCTTGTTGCCCGCCACGCCGGACAGGTTCAGCGCCCGCGCGCCGATATCGGCCGTGGTACTGCCAGCATTGCTGCCCAGCACGTAGTTGCCGGCATCGCCGCCGCTCAACGCGACATTCGTCACCGTGACGGCTTTGCCGGTACCTGCATTCTTGTTGCCAAACGCGGCATTGCCCGCCAGCGTCAGGACATCGCCCTGCACGCGGTCGTCGCCAAAGTTCACTTGTGCGCCCGTCGTGCCATCGTAGGTCTTGTTGATGCCGTTAAAGCTCACGTTCAGGGTGCGTGCCGCGATGTCGGCCGTCGTACTACCGCTGTTGGCACCCAAAACATAGTTACCAGCATCGGCGCCGCTCACGCCCACATTGCTTACATTGACGGCCTTGCCGGCACCAGCGTTCTTGTTGTCAAACGCCGCATTGCCCGCCAGCGTCAGCACGTCACCTTGGACGCGGTCATCGCCAAAGCCAACCTGTGCGTCCGTCGTGCCGTCATAGGTCTTGTTGCTGCCAGTAAAACTCACGTTCAGGGTACGCGCCGTGATGTCGGCCGTGGTGCTGCCAGCATTGGTGTTCAACACATAGTTGCCCGCATCGCCACCGCTCAACGCGACATTCGTCACCGTGACGGCTTTGCCGGTACCCGCGTTCTTGTTGCCAAACGCGGCATTGCCGGCCACCGTCAGGACATCGCCCTGCACGCGGTCGTCGCCAAAGCCGACCTGTGCGCCTGTCGTGCCGTCATACGTCTTGTTGACGCCATTAAAACTCACGTTCAAGGTGCGCGCCGCGATGTCGGCCGTGGTGCTGCCAGCATTGGTGTTCAACACATAGTTGCCCGCGTCAGTGCCGCTCACGCCCACGTTCGTCACCGTGACGGTTTTGCCGGTACCTGCATTCTTGTTGCCAAACACCGCATTGCCCACCACCGCCAGAGTATCGCCCTGCACACGGTCGTCGCCGAAGCTCACTTGCGCACCGGTCGTGCCGTCATAGGTCTTGTTGCTGCCAGTAAAACTCACGTTCAGGGTACGCGCCGCGATGTCGGCCGTCGTGCTGCCCGCATTGGCGTTCAACACATAATTGCCCGCGTCAGTCCCGCTCACGCCCACGTTCGCCACCATGACAGTTTTGCCGGTGCCCGCATTCTTGTTGCCAAACGCGGCATTGCCCGCCACCGTCAGGACATCGCCTTGAACGCGGTCATCGCCAAAGCCAACCTGTGCCGCTGTCGTGCCGTCGTAGGTCTTGTTGACGCCATTAAAGCTCACGTTCAGGGTGCGCGCCGTGATGTCGGCCGTGGTGCTGCCCGCATTGGTGTTCAACACATAGTTGCCCGCGTCAGTACCGCTCACGCCCACGTTCGTCACCGTGACGGCTTTGCCGGTACCCGCGTTCTTGTTGCCAAACGCGGCATTGCCCGCCAGCGTCAGGACATCGCCCTGCACGCGGTCGTCGCCAAAGCTCACTTGCGCAGCCGTCGTGCCGTCATACGTCTTGTTGATGCCGTTAAAGCTCACGTTCAGGGTGCGCGCCGTGATGTCGGCCGTGGTGCTGCCCGCATTTCCATTAAGCACATAGTTGCCCGCATCGGCGCCCGTCAGGTGGCCCGTTGCCACCTGGTAATCGACCACTTTGCCAGTACCCGCATTCTTGTCGCGGAAACTGCCCTGCAAGCCGGCCATGCCGACCTGGTCGCCCGTCACGAGGCCTTCGAAATAGCCATTCAGGGCTGCCTGCAAGCCGCCGTCGTAGACGCGGTTTTGCGCGCCCGAGACGCCATAGTTCAGGACGCGCGCCGTGATGGCAGCCGTGCCGTCCGCCGTCATCGCGGCCAGGCTGTAGTTGCCCAGTTCATTGCCGCCCAGGGTCAGGCCGCTGGCGTGCACGGCCTTGCTGCCGCCCACATTCTTGTCGAGGAAAGCAGCACTACCATTGATGCTGATGTTGTCGCCCGTCACCAGATTGCCCAGCACGTAGCTGGCGCCGTCGTAGTCCAGGGTGCCGTCATAGACCTTGCCATTGCCGCCGATGCTCACCGTCAGCGCGCGCGGCGTGATGGCAAAGGTCGTCGTGCCGCCCAAGGTGATGTCGTATTTGGTCGACCACAGGCCCGTCGCTGCGTAGCTGCCCACGTTGCGCGCGTTGCCGTAGCCGAGGTTGCCATTCACGCCCGTGTCGCCGTCGAGCAATCCCACATAGCCGATCGAACCGAGGAAGGCGGCCAGCTGGCCATCGTAGACCTTGCCCGTGGCATTGCCCGAGAGATTCACTTGCAGCGGCTTCAGGAAAGCCTTCAGCATCGGCGTCGTATAGCCTTCGTAGATGCGCCACACGCTGCTGAAATTGTAGTCGTTGAAGCTGCCCTGCTGCTGCATCTGCGCCGTGCTGCGGCCGCTGGAGCCGCCGCCATCGATCTGCACCAGCGACGTTTCATAATTGAAAAAACCATAGCTGAACGGGGAACCGGCGGAGACGCGGCCGGCCACCGCGCCCACGGCCGCATAGCCGTCACCGGTCACGGCACCGCTGCTGAAGACATGGCTGACGCTGCCCGTGCTTTCACCAACGAGCCCGCCCATGTTTTCCCTGACCAGGATGGGGTCGGCACTGCCGGCCCGGCCCACGGCGCCGCTGGCGTACGCATCGTCGATAGTGCCGCCGTTCAGGCCCACCAGGCCGCCGATGCTGCGCGCGCCAGTGACATTGCCAGTGGCATAAGACTGGCTCAGCGCCCCCTGGTTGTTGCCGACCAGGCCGCCAATCATCTCGCGCGCGCCCGTCACCACGCCGGTGGCGTACGAAGTCGCGATGGTAGCGACGGACGCATTCAATCCCGCCAGGCCGCCGATGGCGCCGCCATTGTCGGCATTGACGCCGGTGACGGCGCCGCTGCTGCTGGACATGGTGATGGCGCCGCCGTTGCTGCCCACCAGACCGCCGACATTGCGCTGGCCGCTGACGGCCATGCTGCTGTTCACGCCATCGACGGTGCCGCTGACGACATTGCCCGCCAGCGCGCCCACGTTGGCCGTGCCGGTGACGCTGCCGCCGCTCAGGGTCAGGTTGCGCAAGGTGCCGCCCTGCACGGTGCCAAACAGGCCTGCCGCCGAACCGGACGCCAGGGTGCGGTCGATTTTCAAATTGCTGAGAGCAAATCCGCCGCCATCGAAGACGCCGGAAAAACCGCTGCCGCCGCCAGCGATCGGCACAAAGCCCTGGCCATCGTTCCAGTTGACCGTGCCGCTGGCGTCGATATTGCCGGCCAGCCGATAGCTGTTGCCCAGACCCAGGCTGGCGATGCCTTGCAAGCCGTAGATATCGGCGATCAGGTAGGGCGAGGACGCACCGCCGTCGCCGTCGGACGCGCGCAGGAAGCTGCCCTGCGCAATGCCGAAGCCGCGCGCGGAAAACATGGGCAGGCTGGCGCTGTTCTGCACCCAGCGTCCGCCATCGAGCAGGAAGTCGCCGCCTACGCTGACGGCGCCGCTCGCACTGATGTTGCCGCCGGAAGCAAGGGTCAAGCCCCTGGCCACGCTGAGGGGGGCGTTCAGATTGATATTGCCGCCCGTGCGCAGCACAAGCTGGTTCAATTCGCCTTGCGACGCCAGGTCCAGCCCGCCGATGAGATTCACGACTCCGGCAAAACTGTCGCTGCCCACTTGCAACGTGCCGGCGCTGATGGTTTTCAATTCCGCCTCGCTCAGGCCCAGGCTGCTGGCATTGTCCGCCGCCCCCGTGCCCAGAGTGATGGTGCCCACGCTGGACCGGCGGCTCAGGCTGACGGTGCCGCCCGCCGTGGCCGCTACCGATTGCGCGCCGCCGCCCAGGCTCATATTGTCGGCAACCAGATTGACCGCGCCGGCGGACAGGCCGCCGCCGCTGGCGACCGACAGCAGGCCACCGGCCGTGGCGGCAATGCCGCTGCCATCCTGGCGCAGCGCCAGCGTGTTCGATACGAGTACATTGCCGCCGCTTTCGAGCACCAGGTTTTTTACGCCGCCGCCCGGCGCGACCGTCGCCAGATCGACTGCCTGCTCCACCGTCAGGTCACCGCCAGTGGCGCTGCCGATATGCACGCTGCCGGCGGCGATGCGGTTCAGTTCGGCATTTGTCAGGCGCAGGCCGTTACCGGGCTTGTCGCCCAGCACGATCTCCCGTCCCGCCGTGAACGCCTGCATGGTCACCCCGGCATTGCCCGTGGCGCCGCCAACATTGATGGCGCCGTTGATGCTGATGTTGTCCGCCTCCAACAGCACCGTCTGGCCGGTGACGCCACTGCCCAGCAGCTGATCGCCGCTGCCCGTCAAATCGATGGCACCACCGGCGACATTCGCGCGCAAGACCAGGTTGCCATTGCCGACATTGACCGAGCCGACGCCGAAAGTGACGCCGGCGCCAGACAGCCGTACGTTGCCATTGCCGCTGTCAAGCGCCGCATTCAGGTTGACGTTCGACCCGACGCCATAAGCCATGCCTGCGGCCGCATCGTTGGCCGACAGCGTGATATGCCCGCCACTGGTGGTGATCGGCGCATTGACATTGATGATTTCGCCCGCCTGCGCCGTCAAGCCCACGCCTTGCTGCGTGATGTGGATGGCGCTGTTGAAATTGATGCGGTGCAGGGCCTGCAAGGTGACGTTGCTGCTGGCGTCGGAAATGAGGTCGGCGCCAATGCTGGTGTTGCCGGTGGACGGAGAGTCGGCGAACTGGTCGACGTCAGTCAGCTGGCCGCCCGCGCCGGAGACCACGGTGATGTCGTACGGGTCAAGCAGCCAGTTGCCGCGCTTGCCGCGCGCCGCGTCCGTATTGACGCGGACGCCGTCGACGGCCAGGTAATGGCCGGACGTTTCCACGAAGCCGCCGTCGCCGCCCTGTGCGCCGCCGCGTGCGGAAACGCTGCCGTGCACCTGCGCCGATTCATTGCCCCAGGCGATGACCTTGCCGCCGTTGCCGCTGTCAATCGCATCGGCGTTGATGTTGGCGTCCTTGCCGACGAGTACTTGCCGCGCATTTTGCACGGCCGCGTTCTTGCCCTGGTAGTCGCCACCCAGCAAGACCGTGCCGCCGCCCGCAGTGCCGCTGGCATCGACCTTCGCATTGCCCAGCAAACCCACCTGCTCGCCCAGCACCTGGATGTCGCCACCTTTACCCGCCGCGCCCCTGGCGCTGGTGACGCTGCCCGCCTCGAGCAGCGCCTTGCCGCTGGCCTTGAGCACGATCCTGCCGTTCTCGCCGACGACGGCGCTGTTGGCGTTGAGCACGCCGCGCTGGCTGACCAGCGCGCCGGCCATGCCGATGCCGCCGCCCTGGGCGATGATCTGGCCCAGGTTCAGCGCCTGGTCGCCTGGTGCCGAGACGAGCACACGCAATTGCGGATTGCCGGGGTCGGCCAGTTGCACGCTGCGGCCCGCCGCCAGGATCACTTCCCCATTTGGCGCCGTGATGATGCCCGTGTTTTCCACGTTCGGTGCGATCAGGAGCACTTGCCCGCCCTTGCCCGCATTGATGGTACCCGCATTGCCGACGCCGCCGGCCACGCCGCCGGCCGTGAACTGGCGCTTGCCTGCCAGGAAATCCTCGTTCGTCATGCCCAGGCTGGACGCGACCAGCCCGTTCACGTCCACTTTCGCGCCCTGGCCGAAGACGATGCCGTTCGGGTTGATCAGGAAGACCTTGCCGTTCGATTCCAGGCTGCCCAGGATCTTGCTGGGGTCTTGTCCCGTGATGCGGTTGAGTACGGCGCTATTGCCGTTTTGCTGGATGAAGCGCGTGATTTCGCCCGCATGGATGGAAAAGCTCTGCCAGTTGATGATGGTGTTGGGCGTGTTCGTGATCGAGAAGATATTGCCCTGCTGGTTGAACGTGGCCTGTCCGTTGACCACCTGCGGCAAGGCGGGGTTGGCCTGCGCGGCGCCGAAGCAGCCGGCCAGCAGCAGCGCCAGCGCCGTGCGGCGCAAAGGCGGCGCAAAGGGCGGCGTCAGGATGAAAGCGGAGGCGTGCGGGACGTGGTTGTGCATGGTGTTCATCCTGATACTAGTAGGCCAAGGCGAGGCGGAAATGCAGGCGGTTGGCGCCCCGCTGTCCCGTGTCGCCGCCATTGACGACATGGGCGTAATCGAGTTGCAGATTGGCGTAGCGGCTCAGCAGCAAACGCAGGCCGAGGCCGCCGCTGCTGATGCCTTGCGACGCGCTTTCGCCGGGCAAGCCATGGTTGCGGCGCAGCCAGGCCGTGTCATAGAACGCCAGCGCGCGGCATTGGTAGCCGAGCGCCTGGCCGCACCAGTTCGGCGTGTACCACTCCAGGTTCAGGTTGACGCCCGAATCATTCGATACCTCGCGCTCGGCAAAGCCGCGCACGGACGCGGCGCCGCCGGCGCCGAACTGCTCGCCCGGCACCAGCGCGTCCGGCGTGACTTGCGCATTGACGAGCGCGCGCCACTGCCAGTCGCCGGCCAGCACGCGCCCCGTGCTGGCACTCAGGCGCAAGGTGTTGTAGGCGGCCTTCGCATGCGCGCGCACCCGGTCGAAATCGGCTTGCGCACCATGCTTGCCGCCAGGGATATTGTGCGCGAAGGTGACCGCCACGCTCGTCTCGCCCGTGGGCAAGGTCCAGTTGCCGATGTAGCTGATGCTGAGCGGATGCACGGTGACGTCGGCGCCCAGTTCCATGCCGAACAGCTGCACGCTGTTGCGGTAAGCCTTGTAATCGATGCCGTACACGAGCTTGGGTTCGAAGTCGCCGCTGCGGGCAAAGTTCTGGTTGTAGCGGATGCCGGCCATGCTGCCTTGGCCGCTGACGGCCAGGTCGAAGATGCCGGCCGAGACGCTGCCCGAATCGACGTTCGAATAGCTGGCGAAAAAGTCCATCGAGTCGCCCAGCGCATACAGCGGCAAATGGTAGCCGGCGCCATACACGCCCACCTTGTCGGGCTTTTCCAGGCTACTCGTGTACTGCAGGCTGGCCACATGGTCGAGCCCGAACAGGTTGGCATGCTGGAGCACGACGCCCACGTGTGTCTTGCCCGTTTGCGCATTGCCCGTATTGTCCACGTTGAGCATGGCTTTCCACGGCTTTTCATCGGCCACCGTGACGATGGCGTCGATGGCGCCCGCCGGCTCGTCGGCCTGCAGCCGCACTTCGATCTTGCGCGCCGGGTTTTCATTGGCCAGCTTCAGGCTTTGCGACAGGGCCGGCAGGTTCGGCGTCTCGCCTTCGCGCAGAGACGGCAAGGCGCGCCGCACGTTGGCCTCATCGGCGTAGATGTTGCCGCTGATGGCGACCTTGCCCAGCGGCGTTTGCAGCACGCTCAGGCGCACCACGCCCCGTTCCAGTTCCTGCTCGGGCAATTGCACCTGCACGGCGCTGTAACCACGCTCACGGTAGGCCGCTTCCAGCGCCTCGACGGCGCGGGCGATGTCGGAAAAATCGCGCTGCACGCCCGTAAAGGGCGCCAGCAAGGCTTGCACCTGCGCGGACGTGAGCAGGGTATTGCCCTGGACGTCGAAGCGGCGGATTTCGAAGCGCGGCACGCCGTCTTCCTGCGCGGCAGGGGTAGCGTCATCCATGGAAACAGCAGCGCCGGCGGCGCCGACGGCGAACAGCAGCGCGGAACCCGCAAGCAGGTGCACCAAACGATATGTCATGTGAAGGATTTCTTGTGTAACCGGACAAGCGCGCGGCCCGCAGGCGCCTGCATGTCCGACAATGGATTGAAGACAAATTTTAGACGGCTTTTAGTTTCCAGTCAGAAATTTCTAACATTTCTCCCTGATTTTTATCGCAACGCAACAAACCGTGCGCCGAGAATGATGAAAAATGCCGCAATGGCCGGCCTATTTGCTATGCAATTCCGTCACGCCATCCCAGCCGGCGGGCGGCGGCGCGCTCTGGTACTGCTCCAGGCGCGCCGCATACAGCCGGTACAAGCCATCGCCGGGAAAGTCCGCCTGCAAGCGGGCCAGCTGCGCGCCGGCCGCCGCCCAGTCGCTCGCGCGCAGACTGGCCAGCACAGCATGCCAGCGCTCGAGCTGCGCCAGCTCGGCGGCAGGGGCGCCGGCCAGCGGGCAGCGCGGCTCGAAGATGGCCACCGCTTCCTGCTTGCCGACCACTCTGACGCGGTCGAGCTCGCGGTATAGAAAGTCCGGGGCGGCGGCGCGCGTAGCCTCGCCCACGACGATGCCCACGCCATACAGCTTGCTGGCCCCTTCCAGGCGGGCGGCCAGGTTGACGCTGTCGCCCATCACGGTATAGGCGCGGCGGATGCGCGAACCCATGTCGCCCACATGCATGGGTCCCGTATTGATGCCGATGCCGATGCGCAGCGCCGGCCAGCCGCGCGCGCAAAACCGCTGGTTCAGCCGCGCCGCGCTGCCCTGCATCAGCAGGGCGCTGGCCACGGCCCGGCTGGCGTGATCGCTAAAGGCGACGGGCGCGCCCCAGAATGCCATCACGGCGTCGCCGATGTATTTGTCCAGGGTGCCGCCATGGCTGTCGCGGATATCTTCAGACATGGCCGTCAGGTATTCGTTGATATATTCGCGCAGGGCGGCCGGCGCCAGCTGCTCGGAAATGGCAGTGAAACCGCGCACGTCGGCAAACAGCACCGTCAGTTCGCGGTTCTCGCCCTCCATCGTGTAGCGGCGCGGATCGTCGGCCATCTCGGCCACCAGCTCGGGCGCCACGTATTCGCCGAAACGGGCCACCAGCGCGCGTCCCTTGCGCACCTCGAAAAAATAACCCCATGCCAGGTTGGCGATGAACAGCGCAAGGATCAGCAACAGCAGCACGGCGCCGCCCAGCACCAGGTCGTACGCGGCGTACAGATACAAGTTGATGCCGATGACGGCCGCCAGCGCGCCCAGCGTCGCCAGCATCACGCCGGCCGGCGGCAGCACGGCCAGGGCGCCGGCCAGCAGCAGGCCAAACAGCAGGATCTGCACCAGTTCCAATGCCAGCGCATAATCGGGCCGCGCCTTGAAACGCCCGTCGAGCATGGACTTGATCAGGTTGGCGTGCACTTCCACCCCCGGATACTCGGCATTCACGGGCGTGGCGCGGATATCGTTCAAGCCGGGCGCCGTCGTGCCCACCAGCGCGATGGCACCCTTGAGCAGCGCGGGGGGCACCGTGCCGGCCAGCACGTCGGACGCCGACACATAACGGAAGGCGCCGCCATCGGGGCCGCCCGCGCCGCGGTACTCCACCGTCGTCGTCAAGGCTTCGCCCACGGGGATCGCCAGCGCGCCGCGCGGCGTGAACAGCATGATGTGTTCAAGGCCGCCGTTGGCCAGTTCGTGCGCCGACAGGGTATCGGCCGTGCCCGTGAAACGGGGGGCGATGGCGCGCGCCTGCAGGTAGACGGCGACGGTGGCCAGCGACAGCGACGGGTAATAGCTGTCGCCGATGCGCTGCAGCAGGGTCGAGGAACGCACGACGCCATCGGCATCGGTCAGCGCCGTGAAGATGCCGGCGCCTTGCGCGGCCGCCTGCAGGGGCGCGATATTGGCTTCGTAGCCGCGCGCCACGTAGGCCGTCACCGTGCGGCCATTCAGGTCGGCGACGGTAAAGGCGGGCTTGGGCAACACGCCCTTTCTTTGCTGCTCCGAGACGCTGTAGCCGAGTACCACGGGCTGGCCCCGCATGGCCTCGGCGAACAGGCCGTCGTAGTCCATGGCCGGGCGCAGTTTTTCCAGCTGCGCCGGCAAGCCGGCCACGCCCGCCAGTTCGCCCTGCGCCAGTCCTTGCAGCACAGCGTAGCCGGAACTGGTGTCCGCTTCGGGAAACGAAATATCGAAGCCCAGCGCGGCCACGCCGTAATGCCCGGCGAGCTGGCGCACCAGGCGCGCCTGCACATCGCGGCTCCAGGGAAAACGGCCCACCCGGGCCAGGCTTTGCTCATCGATGTCGACGATGACGATGCGGCGGTCGAGCTGCGGCGTTTCCGCGCGCATGCGCCAGTCGCCCAGCATGGCGTCCAGCCGCGCGATATTCTCGTTGCCGGCCAGGCACAGCACGGCCGCCGCCAAGGTCAGCATTATGCCCAGCAGCGTTCGCACCCCATGCCTGCGCCAGGCCAGCGACAGCGTCACGGGGTATAACCCGGAATGGCCGCCTCGTCGACGGCATCGATCTGGCTCGGATGCATGTGCTTTTCAGCGAAGGTCAGATAGACCTTGCTGCGGATGAAAACGTCGAACAGCTCCGGGTCGATATGCCCGTTCAGGCTGAAATTGCCGAGGATGCGCAGCGATTCGGACAGCGACTTGCCCTTCTTGTAGGGCCGGTCGCGCGCCGTCAGCGCCTCGAAAATGTCGGCGATGGCCATCAGGCGCGCCGGCACCGACATCTGCTCTTTCGTCAGTCCCCGTGGATAGCCCTTGCCATCCATGCGCTCATGGTGGCCGCCCGCGTATTCGGGCACCTTTTGCAGGTGCTTGGGCCACGGCAGCGCTTCGAGCATGCGGATCGACACGCTGATATGGTTGTTGACGATGGCCCGCTCGGCCGCCGTCAGCGTGCCGGCGCGGATGGTCAGGTTTTCCGTCTCGTCGGCGTCGAGAAAATCGCGCAGTTCGCCGTCGGCCGCGCGCCAGCGGCGCCTGGCGATCTGCCGCACGCGCTCCTGGTCGGCCTGCGCCATGCTTTCGCCGCCGATATTGACCGTGCGGATGAAGTCCCGCTCTTCGCGCAGCGCCGCCTGCTCCTGCTCCAGTGCGCGGGCGATGGCCTCCTTTTGCAGCGGCTGCGCCGCCTGCTGGCGCAGGGCCGCGATCTCGGCGTCGCGCAGCAGCACTTCGTAGCGCGTGTCAATCAGGGCGATGCGGTCGAAAATGGTTTCCAGCTTGGTGGCCTTGTCGACCACGTGCACGGGCGTGGTGATCTTGCCGCAATCGTGCAGCAGGCCGGCCAGCCACAACTGCTTGCGCTCGTTGTCGCTGAGCCGGAAATCGGCCAGCGGCCCCGTTTGCGTGGCGTGCGCGGCGTCGGCCAGCAGCATCGTCAGCTCGGGCACGAACTGGCAGTGGCGGCCCGTGTACGGCGACTTTTCATCGATGCCGATATTGATCAGGGTCACGAGCGATTCGAGCAGCTCTTCCAGCTGCGAGATCAGCAATTGATTCGTCAGCGCCACGCCCGCCTGCGCGGCCAAGGCCTCGATGAAGCGCTGGTCGGTGGAGGAAAAGGCGCGCACCTGCCCCGTCTCGCCATCCTTGGCATTGACCAGCTGCAGCACGCCGATCAGGTCGCCCTCATGGTCGCTCATGGGCACCGTCAGGATCGATTGCGTGTGGTAGCCGTGGTGGCGGTCGAACTCGCGCATGCCGGAAAAATTGAAGGCCTCGTCGCGGTAGACGTCGGCGATATTCACGCTGCGGCGCATGTTCGCCGCATACGCGGCCACCGATGCCAGGTTCGGCTGGTCCGCGCCATCGAACAGGGGCACGCCAGGCAAGCCCATGTCCGCCCCCTGCGCGATGCCCAGGCTGTCGTTGACGCTGATGTCGAACGCCAGCTGGCGGCCTTCGAGCGCGGGCCGGTACAGGGTGGCGCCATCGGCGCCGCTCATGCTTTTTGCCAGCAGCACGATGCGCTGCAACAGCGCGCCAATGTCGTGTCCCTCGCCGCCCAGGCCGTGGCCGAGCGCGACACTGAGTTCGGTCAATTGCTCCAGTCTGTGGGCGATTTTCTCAGGGTGCAACTGAGGCATATTGGTGGCAATCAGGTAATGGGCAAGCAAAAAAGGGGAAGTCGGCAAGCGCCAGTGTAACGGCCGTCCCGCGCACTGTACATTACTTAGTCACAACAAAATGAAATTACTTTCCGTATCACAACACGCATAAATGTTGCCGCCAATCTCATTAATTAGAATAGAATCAACAATAATTACACTGTAACAAGGTACTGAATGAAATTCACGTTCAGGGGTGTGCGCGGCTCCATCCCCTCCCCCGGCCCGCGCACGGCGCGCTACGGCGGCAACACCACGTGCATCGAAGTGCGCACCGACAACGATAGCCTGATCATTCTCGATGCGGGCAGCGGCATCTTTTCGCTGGCGCAGCAACTGCCGCCGGGCCAGCCCGTCGACGCGCACGTCTTTATCACGCACAGCCATTGGGACCACATCCACGGCTTGCCCATGTTCTCGCCCCTGTTCGTGGCCGGCAACCGCATGCGCCTGCATGGCGCCTTTGACGGCATCAGCGGGCGCGGCATCGAGCACGTGATGGCGGTGCAGCTGCAAGGCAGTTATTTCCCCGTCAGCGAAGCGGCCATGGCGGCCAGCATCGAGTACCGCACCCTGGCGCCGGGCGAAGCCGTCGAGGTGGGCGGCGCGTGCGTGCGCGGCGCGGAAATGAACCATCCCGTCGTCAACCTCGGCTACCGCATCGACTGCGGCGGCGCTTCGCTGTTTTTCAGCGGCGACCATGAACCGTTCTACAACCTGCATCCGCCCGGCCACGCCGAGCATGCGGCGTGCTCAGAGCGCAATGCGCAGCGCCAGGCCCGCATCGATGCGCTCATCGCCGGCGTCGACGCGCTGATCATGGATTGCTCGTACACGCGCGAGGAATACCCGGGCAAACAGGGCTGGGGCCACGGCACCTTCGACGCCGCCTTCGACCTGGCCCTGCGCTGCGGCGCGCGGCGCCTGTACTGCACCCACCACGAACCGACCCGCAGCGACGAGCAGCTCGAAGCCGTGTTTGCCGACGTGATGGGCCGCTACAGCAGCCGTCTCGATGGCCTGCAAGTGTTCCTCGCCAGCGAGGGACTGACGGTGGAACTGGCCAGCGCATAAAAAAAGGGAACCTTTTGGTTCCCTTTTTTATACATGCGCCCAGTTGGCACAAGGCCCTCTGAAAACCGTAGCGAGCAAGCCCGATATCGGATTGAGTAGCGGAGCTGTACTTTAGTACAGTGAGCAACGGAGATTCGATAGTGGGCTGCGCAGTAGGTTTGCAGAGGCGCCTTACATGATGTGGTGGCCAATCCACCAAGCGACTGCTGCAACAAACGCGGAGGCAGGAATCGTGAAGATCCAGGCCCAGACGATATTGCCTGCCACGCCCCAGCGCACGGCCGACATCTTCTGCGACGAGCCGACGCCGACGATGGCGCCCGTGATGGTGTGCGTGGTCGACACGGGAATACCCAGCGCCGTCGAGACGAACAGGGTGATCGCGCCGCCCGTTTCGGCGCAGAAGCCGCCGACCGGTTTGAGCTTGGTGATCTTCTGGCCCATGGTCTTGACGATGCGCCAGCCACCGAACAGGGTGCCAAAGCTGATGGCCGTATAGCACGAGATGATGACCCACATCGGCGGCATGGCGTCGGCCGAACTGGAGTAGCCAGCGGCGATCAGCAGCATCCAGATGATGCCGATGGTTTTTTGCGCATCGTTGCCGCCGTGGCCCAGACTGTAGGCGGCCGCCGAGACCAGTTGCAGACGGCGGAACCACTTGTCGACCTTGCGCGGCGTCGAACGCACGAATATCCATGACACGATCAGCATCATGATGGAGCCGAACACGAAGCCCAGTACCGGTGCGATGACGATGAAGGCGACGGTTTTCCACAGGCCGGCCGCGACCAGCGCACCCGTGCCGGACTTGGCGACAGCTGCGCCCACCAGGCCGCCAATCAGGGCGTGCGAGGACGACGATGGAATGCCGTAGTACCAGGTAAACAAATTCCAGAAGATGGCGCCCATCAGCGCGCCGAAGATCACGTACTGGTCGATCACTGCCGGATCGATGGTGCCCTTGCCTACCGTGGCGGCCACGGTCAGCTGGTGGAACACGAAGATGGCGACAAAGTTGAACGTGGCAGCCATGGCAACCGCGGTCTGCGGTTTCAATACGCCCGTCGAGACCACCGTGGCAATCGCGTTGGCGGCATCGTGGAAGCCGTTCATGAAGTCAAACAGCAGCGCCAGGACGATCAACAGGCCTAGCACGTAGATGCTGATTTGTATGGTCATTATAGTTTCTTTTCTGATTCTGGTTCAGGACAGGCCCAACGCTTACGCGTTTTCGACGATGATGCCTTCGATAATATTGGACACATCTTCGCAACGGTCGGTCACGGTTTCCAGAATTTCGTAGATCGCTTTCAGCTTGATCAGGTTGCGCACGTCCGGTTCGTCGCGGAACAGCTTGGACATGGCGGCGCGCATCACGTGGTCGGCATCCGACTCCAGGCGGTCGATCTCTTCGCAGATGGCGACGATCTTGCGCGAGTTGTCCATGTTATGCAGCATGGCGACGGCATCGCGCACTTTTTCGGTACAGGCCAGCACCAGTTCGGCCAGGCGCTTGGCTTCCGGCGTGACGGCCTTCAGGTCGTACAGCGAGACGGTTTGCGCCGCATCTTCCAGAAGGTCGAGGATGTCGTCCTGGCGCGTGATCAGCTGATGGATGTCATCGCGGTCGATCGGCGTGATGAAGGTCTTGTGCAGCATTTCCACGGTGGCGTAGGTGACTTTGTCCGCCTGTTTCTCGATGCTCTCGATCGCATGCACGCGGTTTTCCAGGTCGTCGAAATTGGTCATCAGGCCGAGCATCTCTTTGGCGCCCTTGACGCACAGTTCCGCGTGCTGGTTAAACAATTCAAAAAACTTGCCCTCAGTGGGCATCAAGCGTCCAAACATGTCATTCTCCGTTAAGCATTGAGTCGTGTTATTTACTACAGAAAGCCGCCCCGCAAGAGGGGGCAGCGATGGGGTGCCAGTGCTGCTGAGTCTTAGTCGCCTTGGTAAAGCGCCAGGCCACCACTGTAATTGCCAAATTTGGTGTACTGCCCCATGAAGGTGAGGCGGATGCTGCCGATTGGACCGTTACGTTGTTTACCGATGATGATCTCGGCCGTTCCCTTGTCTGGCGAGTCGGGGTTATACACCTCGTCGCGGTAAATGAACAGGATCACGTCGGCATCCTGCTCAATAGCGCCCGATTCGCGCAAGTCGGACATGACAGGACGTTTGTTCGGGCGTTGTTCCAGCGAGCGGTTCAGCTGGGACAGCGCGATCACGGGGCAACCAAGTTCTTTCGCCAGGCCTTTCAAGCCCCGCGAAATCTCGGAAATCTCCGTGGCGCGGTTGTCGCCCGGCGTATTGGCCGACATCAGTTGCAAGTAATCGACGATGATCAGGCCCAGCTTGCCGCATTGACGCGACAAGCGGCGCGAGCGGGCGCGCAATTCGATGGAATTGAGCGCTGGCGTTTCATCGATGTACAACTGCGCGTCGTTCATCTTTTGAATGGCGTTCGTCAGGCGCGGCCAGTCTTCGTCGTTCAGGCGGCCAGTACGCAAACGGTGCTGGTCGAGCTGTCCGACGGAGCCGAGCATACGCATGGCCAGCTGGGCGCCGCCCATCTCCATCGAGAACACGGCCACGGGCAAGCCGCTGTCGATGGCCACGTTTTCGCCGATGTTGACGGAAAACGCCGTCTTGCCCATCGAAGGACGGCCCGCCACGATTACCAGGTCGCCCGGCTGCAGACCGGAGGTCATGCGGTCGAGGTCGATGAAACCGGTGGGCACGCCCGTGATTTCACTCTGGTTGTCGCGGCTGTACAGTTCGTCGATGCGTTCGACCACCTGCGTCAGCAGGGGCTGGATGGCGGTCCAGCCCTGGGCGCCGCGCGCGCCTTCTTCGGCGATGGCGAAAATCTTCGATTCGGCCTCGTCAAGCATCTGCTTGACTTCCTTGCCTTGCGGGCTGAAGGCCGTACCGGAGATATCGTCGGCGACGGTGATGAGCTTGCGCAGCACGCCGCGGTCGCGCACGATCTCGGCGTAACGCCGGATGTTCGCGGCCGATGGCGTGTTTTGCGCCATGGCGTTCAGGTAAGCGAGTCCGCCCACGTCATCGGCCTTGCCGAGCTGGGTCAGGGTTTCAAAAACAGTAATGACATCGGCTGGCTTGGAAGCGTTAACCATCTTGACGATTTGCTCGAAGATGATGCGATGGTCATAGCGATAGAAATCCTCCGCATGCATGAAGTCGGCGATGCGGTCATATGCGGCATTGTCGCGCAGCAGACCACCGATGACGGATTGTTCTGCTTCGATCGAATGCGGCGGAATACGGAGGGAATCCAGTTGCGGATCAGAGGGGGCGTTCATGGCGCGAATTATACCCGCTTCGGCGTGATGGCAAAAATAAAGGGCTGAAATTGAGCGAAAAAAAGGCCACAAAAAAGCCGGGCGAACCCGGCTTTTCATAGTGCGGCAATGCTTGCGGGCCAGGCCCGCAGACAATTACGCGTTCGCGTCTGGAACGACAGCGATAACAACTTCCACGACCACGTCGGTGTGCAGAGCAACCGAAACGTTGTGCTCGCCAACGATCTTCAGCGGGCCGGTAGGCATGCGGATTTGTGCTTTTTCAACAGCAAAACCTTGCTTGGTCAGCGCTTCAGCGATGTCGAAGTTGGTGACGGAACCGAACAGACGGCCATCAACACCAGCTTTTTGAGCAACTTGAACGGTCAGGCCGCTCAGTTTTTCGCCCTGGGCTTGCGATGCGGCCAGTTTGGCGGCAGCAGCTTTTTCCAGTTCGGCGCGCTTGACTTCGAATTCAGCCACAGCGGTTGCCGTAGCACGACGTGCCAGGCGTTGCGGGATCAGGAAGTTACGTGCGTAACCGTCTTTGACTTTGACGACTTCGCCGAGGTTACCGACGTTAACAACTTTTTCTAACAGAATGATTTGCATAGTTCTTCTCCAGGAATATCTGACCGATTAAGCGTGGTGCAGATCGGTGTATGGCAGCAGCGCGAGGAAGCGAGCGCGCTTGATTGCGGTGTCAACTTGGCGCTGGTAGTGCGCTTTGGTACCGGTCAGGCGTGCTGGCATGATCTTGCCGTTTTCTTGGACGAAGTCTTTCAGCGTGTCAACGTCTTTGTAGTCGACTTGCTCAACGTGAGCTGCGGTGAAGCGGCAGAACTTCTTGCGTTTGAACAACGGGTTTTGCTGTTTGCGTTTTTCTTTAAGCTTGAGCTTATTTTTGTCGAACTTTTTACCGAATGCCATGTCAGGCTCCTGTATCTAAAATGCGCTAGTCGGGGTGACTGCACTAAAATCAATGATGTGAAACACCAAACTCTTGCTGTTGCGGCTCTTCCTGGCCAGGAAACCCGTGAACTGATACACCCCGCCCAAGCTTGCCTGACTGAACCTGCCTGAGATTTCGCCAGCGGCTAGCGCTGCAACATCAAACTCGGTCAAACGGGCAATCCCTGCTTCCATCTGCTGCGAACTGTGTTGCAATACTGCATTCACAATCGGCAGCCCTGCCGGGGTATAGCGCAATATTTCGCGCTCGGCAATGATGGCGGTTACTTGTAGCTGGTTCAGCGCACGATCCTGGTCAAGAATTAAGCTGCTGCTGCTGCGGCTGGAGCGGCTGCTGGTGCTTCGGTGCGGTGGCTTTTGGCCGCGTCTTCGCGTTGTACCGATTTCATCATCGGCGAAGGAGCTGTTTCAGCTTTCTTCATTTTAACGGTCAGGTGACGCAACACGGCATCATTGAATTTGAATGCTGTTTCCAACTCGACCAGGGTCTCGTTGTCGCATTCGATGTTCAGGCAGATGTAGTGTGCTTTAGGCAGCTTTTGGATCGAGTAAGCCATTTGACGGCGGCCCCAATCTTCCACGCGGTGAACCGAACCGCCGCGGGTGGTTACGCTGGCTTTGTAGCGTTCGATCATCGCGGGCACTTGCTCGCTTTGGTCCGGATGGACGATAAAGACTATTTCATAATGACGCATGCAAACTCCTTCAGGTCGGATTGATAATCGCCCACCCCGGCGTCAAGACGGGTGTGGGAAGGTCAGCCGAAGATTATAACCGTCTTTTGCAAACGTTTCAATCATTCCTTCCACAAGCGCCTGAAAAGCCCGTGCGCCGCCGTGCTTTCCGGCCGCGGACAAGTATTTCTTGCGAAATTCGCCCAAAACACGGAAATCCCCTTGCATAGTGGGCGATACTGTACAAAAATACAGACTGTTCATATAGACAGCATTTTAGTATGCACCCACCGCTCATGATCAAGCTGACAGCACGACAAGAACAAATCCTGAACCTGATCAAGGACGCGATTGAAAACACGGGCTTTCCTCCCACCCGTGCCGAAATCGCCAATGAACTGGGTTTCAAATCGGCCAATGCGGCCGAAGAGCATTTGCAGGCCCTGGCCCGCAAGGGCGCGATCGAGATTTCGCCCGGCACCTCGCGCGGCATCCGCCTGATCGGTGCGGCCGCCGAAGCGCCGCCGTCGAAAGTGCCGGCAGCCCTGCTGATGTCGCTGCCCCTGATCGGCCGGGTGGCGGCAGGCTCGCCCATCCTGGCCCAGGAAAACCTGGAAGCGAGCTACAACGTCGACCCGGCCCTGTTCTCGGCCAAACCCGACTTCCTGCTGAAGGTGCGCGGCTGGTCCATGCGCGACGCCGGCATCATGGATGGCGACTTGCTGGCCGTGAAAAAGGTCGACAGCGCCAAGAATGGCCAGATCGTCGTCGCCCGCATCGGCGACGAAGTCACCGTCAAGCGCTACAAGAAGACGGGCTCCGTCATCGAACTGCTGCCGGAAAATCCGGACTTCAAGGTGATCACCGTGTCACCGGAAGATGAATTCGCCCTGGAAGGTTTGGCGGTAGGCTTGATGCGCAGCTGGCATTAAACTGCATGCTGGGGTCAGACCCGCCGGGTCTGACCCCAGTTTTTAGTTTGCCTCACAACTGGCACATGGCCTAATCACCAACACCGCTCTCAGCCCTCCAACGCTCCTCGGAAATCCTCAAGCAGATCCGCCTCGTCCTCAATACCGACGGACACGCGGATCAGCGATTCGGCGATGCCCATGCTGGCGCGGCGCTCGGCACCCATCTCGTAGAAAATCGTGTGGGCGACGGGAATGACCAGGGTGCGCGTGTCGCCGAGGTTGCTGGCGGGAATGGCAAGATTGAGACGATTGAGGAAATCGAAGCAGTCGATGCCATCTTTCAGCTCAAAGCTGAACAACGAGCCATAGCTGCGGAACAAGTCGGTGGCCAGCGCATGCTGCGGGTGCGACGCCAGGCCAGGATAATGCACGGCCGCCACTCTTGGATCCGCCTGCAGCATGGTGGCCAGCGCCAAAGCGTTCGAGCAGGTGCGATCCATGCGCAAGGCCATGGTTTCCGCGCCGACGGCGATATGATGCGCAGCTTCCGGCCCCAGCGAGGCGCCGAAGTCGCGCAAAGCCTTGGCACGGATTTGCGCGATGCCCCACTGCGCGGGCGCCGCCTTCTTGTAGTTCTCGAAAATGTTCGGATACTGCGTCCAGTCGAACACGCCCGTGTCCGTCAAGCTGCCGCCCAGGGCATTGCCGTGGCCGCCGATGGATTTCGTCAAGGCATTGACCACCAGGCCCGCGCCCACGGCTTTCGGGCGGAACAGATATGGCGTCGTCATCGTGTTGTCGACGATGTACAAGATGCCCTTCTCATGGCACAAGTCGCCGATTTTCTTCAGGTCAGCGATTTGCGTGCGCGGATTGGCGATGGTTTCCACAAACACGATGCGCGTGGCCGGCGTGATGGCCGCGGCCACATTGGCTACATCGGTGGCGTCGACGAACGACACGCCGATGCCCTGCCCCGTCACTGTTTGCCACAGGCTGTTGGTGTTGCCAAACAAAAAGGCCGACGACACGACATGGTCGCCCGCGCGCAGCAACGATTGCACCACGGCGCCGATGGCGCCCATGCCGGTGGCGAAGCACAAAGTCGCCACGGCGTCTTCCATCTTGTTGACCTTGTCTTCCAGCGCGGAGACGGTCGGGTTGCCTTGGCGGCCATAACGGAAGCCCGGCTCCTTGCCCTGGAACACGGACGCGAGCTGGCGCGCATCGGCGTAACCGAAGGCAACGGAAGTATGCACGGGCTTGTGCAGCGAGCCGTGTTCGATACCCTTGCGGCGGTCGTTGTGCAGGATGGTGGTGGTGAAGCCGTAGGTTTTTTTGTTGGTCATGGTGGAAGTTCCAAATACTCGTCTTGCCGCTTAACCCAAGGCAAGTGCTGGGGTCAGTCCCTCCGGGATCGGAATGCGCACCACTGGCGCGCATGCCCCCGACGGGTCTGACCCCAAAAAAAGCCCGGCAATAGCCGGGCCCAGTATCAAGCCTCGGTAGTAGCGAGGTTCAGGTTCAGCTGGGAACGCGGCGTATCTTCGGGCGCTGCCGCCTTCGGATGGTGGCGCGCATATTCCAGGCGGTCCAGGTATTCCTGCGACACGTCGCCCGTCACGTACACGCCATCGAAGCACGATGCCTCGAAGTTCGTCAAGGCCGGGTTGACGTCGGCGATCGCCTGCTTCAGCGCGCCGATATCCTGGTACACGAGGTAGTCGGCCGTGATTTCGCGGCACACTTCTTCCGTCGTGCGGCCGTAGGCGATCAGCTCGTCGCGCGTCGGCATGTCGATGCCGTACACGTTCGGGTAGATCACCGGTGGCGCGGCCGAGGCGAAGATGACCTTCGTCGCGCCCGCTTCACGCGCCATCTGCACGATTTCACGGCTGGTGGTGCCGCGCACGATGGAATCGTCGACCAGCAGCACCACTTTATCCTTGAATTCGGACGGGATCGCGTTGAGCTTCTGGCGCACGGATTTCTTGCGTGCCGCCTGGCCCGGCATGATGAAGGTACGGCCGATGTAGCGGTTCTTGATGAAGCCTTCGCGGTACTCGATGTTCAACGCCATGGCCAGCTGGATGGCGGCCGGACGCGAGGAATCGGGAATCGGCATGACCACGTCGATATGCACGCCTGGCAATTCGGCGCGGATCTTCTCGGCCAGGTATTCGCCCATTTTCAGGCGCGTGGCGTACACGGAAGCGCCGTCGATGACGGAGTCGGGACGGGCCAGATAGACGAATTCGAACACGCACGGGTTCAGGCTGGCATTATCGGCGCACTGGGCGCTGTGCAATTTCTTGTCGGCATCGATGAAGACGGCTTCGCCGGGACCGATGTCGCGCACGAAGCGGAAGCCCATGCCTTCCAGGGCTACGGATTCGGAAGCGATCAGGTATTCGGGCCCCTGCTCCGTTTCATTGATGCCCAGGCACAGCGGACGGATGCCGTGCGGGTCGCGGAAGGCCAGCAAGCCCACGCCGGCGATTTGCGCAACGGCGGCGTAACCGCCCTTGACGCGGCGGTTCAGCACGGTAACGGCCTTGAAGATGGCTTCCGGGTCCAGGTTCAGGCCCGTCGTCGCTTCCTGGATTTCATGCGCCAGCACGTTGAGCAGCACTTCCGAATCGGAATCGGTATTGATGTGGCGGCGGTCGTTCTTGAACATTTCCAGCTTCAACTGTTCCCAGTTGGTCAGGTTGCCATTGTGCGCCAGGGTGATGCCGAACGGCGCATTCACATAGAACGGTTGTGCTTCCTCTTCGCTCGACGAACCGGCCGTCGGGTAGCGGCAATGGCCGATGCCCGTTGTGCCTTGCAGCGAACGCATGTTGCGCGTACGGAAGACGTCACGCACGAGGCCGTTGGCTTTGTGCATGGAAAACATACTGCTGTGATTGGTCGCAATCCCTGCCGCGTCCTGACCGCGATGTTGCAGGAGCAACAATGCATCATAGAGCAATTGATTGACAGGTTGATGGGAAACGACGCCGACGATGCCACACATGGTGTGCTCCTAAACTGTGCTACTGATTTTAAAAAAATTCAAAATTTCACATGCTGCGCGTAAGCGGCAGGCAGATAAGGCTTGATGGCGCGCGCGCCCTGCTCCGCGAGCGGGCTGAACTGCGCGTTTTTCCAGAATGGCTGCTGCGGTATGGACGTCATGCCACACAAGATGACGGCGGTCAGCACGATCACAAGACCCCGCGCCACGCCGAACAGGGTGCCCAGGGTGCGGTCAGCCAGGCTCAGGCCCGTCACCTTGACGAGCGCGTCGACCGTCATGGACAGCAATCCCATCAAAATGCGCACGCCGATGAACAGCACGACGAAAGCCAGCAACAAACGGATGGCTTCGCCAGGCACGGCTTCCGGCAGGAATTTCGCCAGGGTGGCGCCATACGCATTGGCAATGACGAACGCCACGATCCAGCTGACCAATGACAGTATTTCCTTGACCAGGCCACGCATCATGCTGATCAGCACGGACGTCACCAGCACGAACAGCACCAGGTAATCGAAGATCGTCACGCGCGTTCAGCCTTGCAACATCACGCCGGTACCAGGCTGCCGCCCAGGCCCAGCTTTTGCAGCTTGGCGCGGGTCTTTTCAGCGTCTTCGCGGCTGCCGAATGGCCCCACGCGCACGCGGATGCGCTCGCCCGCCGGGCTCGAGACTTTCTGCGTGTACGACTTGATGCCCGCATCGCGCAGCTTGTCCTGCAATTCGTCGACCTTGTCCTGCGTCGCCAGGGCCGCTACCTGCACCACGAACTTGCCGCTGCCCGCGTCATGCGCCTTTTCCTGTGCTTTCTCTTGCGGCTTGCCTTCCAGAATCGCCAGCGCGCGCGCGGCATCGTCAGCCGATTGCGCCGGCTTGGCAGGCTTCGGCTCGGGCTTGGTTTCCGGCTTTACTTCATGCTTGGGCTCAGGCTTGGGTTCGGGCTTGGACTCGTGTTTCGGCTCGGGCTTGGTTTCGTGTTTCGGTTCAGGTTTCGGCTCCACCTTGACCGGCTTCGGTTCAGGCTTGGGCTCGGGTTTCGGTTCCACATAGGTCGGCTTGACCGGTGCAGGCTGGGCGGCCGCCAGCACGGGCGCCGGTGTCGGTGCAGGAGTCGGCTTGGCCGCAGGCGGCAACGGCGCGTCGACGATTTCCTCGGACTGGTCCAGGCCATTCGATGCGGCCTGGGCCGGGACAGCCGGCACGGGCGCCGGTGCAGGCGCGACGGCCTTTTCCTTCGACGGAATGTCGATGGCGATATCGTTGAACGGCGCCTTCGGCTCGGAGTCGAGCAGCATCGGCAAGCCGACAGCCACGCCCAGGGCCAGGGCAATGGCCCCGACCAGGCGGCGGCGTGCGCGCTTTTTTTCAGGCAAGACCGGGTCCGGCGCTTCCTTGCCGCCACGGCGCGATCCGCCGCCACCGGCGGTGTTGGCTGCGCGCTTGCGGGTCGGCGACTGTGCTTCGCCAGGGACATAAAAGCCGCTGTCTTCGCCAGAGGATTCTTGCTTGTTTTTAAACAGTTTCGAGAACAAGCCCATGCGTGATTTTCAGTCGAGTGCGTTTCAGTGAAGTGAGGATTTTCGGGCCTTCATCACGCCGGCAACGGTGAGGAAAGAACCAAAGACCACAATTCTATCATTCTCACCGGCCCGGCTCATTGCATTTGCAAAAGCTTGTGCCGGATCATCGAAAATAGACACAGTATGTTCGCTGCTGTCGGGCTTATCTTCGAGCATGATCTGCACCTTGGCGGCCAGCTCCGAAGCCGTGGCCGCGCGCGGCGAAGGCAATCCCGTCAGGCACCAGTGGTCGACGTGTTCGCTCATCGCGGCCAATACGCCATCGATATCCTTGTCCTGCATGGAGCCAAACACGGCATAGGTGTACGGGTGGAAACCCATATTGCCGAGGTTCTGGTTCAGCGCCGACGCCGCGTGGGGATTGTGCGCCACGTCGAGGATCACGCTGGGGCGGCCAGGCAAGACCTGGAAGCGGCCCGGCAGTTCCACCGTCACGAGGCCCGTGCGCACTTCCTGCGCGCCCACTGGCAGTTTCAGCTTCAGCACTTCCAGCGCGGCCAGCACGGCCGTCGCATTGAGGATCTGGTTGGCGCCGCGCAAGCTTGGATACGCGAGCGAATTGCGGCGCTGCTCGCGTCCGCCGTAGTTCCACTGCTGCTTGTCGCCCGAATAATTGAAATCGCGGCCCATCAGCCACAGGTCGGCGCCGATGGCTTCGGCATGGTCGATCAACGATTGCGGCGGCACGGGGTCGCTGCAGATGGCCGCCTTGCCAGGACGGAAGATGCCGGCCTTTTCAAAGCCGATCGCTTCGCGCGTGTCGCCCAGGTAATCCGTGTGGTCGATATCGACGCTGGTGACGATGGCGACATCCGCGTCGATCACGTTGACGGCGTCGAGGCGCCCGCCCAGGCCCACTTCCAGGATGGCCACGTCCAGCTTCGCCTGCGACAGCAGGTGCAAAATCGCCAGGGTGGTGAATTCGAAATACGTGAGCGGCGTGTCGCCGCGCACGGCTTCAACGGCATTGAAGCTGGCGACAATCTGCTCATCGCTGGCCATCTCGCCCAGCACGCGGGCGCGTTCGTTAAAATCGAGAAAATGCGGCTTGATGTACAGCCCCACTTTGTAGCCGGCACGCAACAGTACCGATTCCAGCATGGCACAGGTGGAACCCTTGCCATTCGTGCCCGCCACCATGATCACGGGGCAAGTAAAAGCCAGCTGCATGCGCGCCTTGACGGCTTGCACGCGGTCCAGGCCCATGTTGATCTGGGTTTCCGAATGGCGGGTTTCCAGCATGGCGAGCCAGTCCGGCAAGGTGGTGGGGAGGTTTTGCATGGGAGACTTCTTGATGAGGAGACAGTGCGCGAGGCGCGGAGACGGTGTTGCGTGGCAACCGGGCGGGTCCGCAGGACACCGCCCGGCCTGATACTTTGGCGTTACGCCAGGACTTCCACAGCCTGGTTTTGCAACAAGGCCAGCAGACGGGCGATTTCTTCGCGCATCTTGCGGCGGTCGACGATCATGTCGACGGCGCCCTTGGTGACGAGGAACTCGGCGCGCTGGAAGCCTTCCGGCAGTTTTTCTCGCACGGTGTTTTCAATCACGCGCGGGCCGGCAAAGCCGATCAGCGCTTTCGGTTCGGCGATCACGACGTCGCCCATGAAGGCGAACGAGGCGGACACGCCGCCCATGGTCGGGTCGGTCAGCACGCTGATGAATGGCAATTTCTTTTCGGACAGCTTGGTCAGCATGGCCGTGGTTTTTGCCATCTGCATCAGGGACAGCAAGCCTTCCTGCATGCGCGCGCCACCGGTGGCGGTGATGCAAATGAACGGCACTTTCTGTTCCAGCGCGATTTGCGCACCGCGCACGAAGCGCTCGCCCACGACGGAGCCCATGGAGCCGCCCATGAATTCGAATTCGAAGCACGCCACGACCACCGGCAGGCTCATGATGGCGCCGCCCATGACGACCATCGCATCCGTCTCGCCCGTCGCTTCCATGGCGGACTTCAGGCGGTCCGGGTATTTCTTGCTGTCCTTGAATTTCAAGGTATCGACGGGCAGGATTTCCTGGCCGATTTCATAGCGGCCGCCCGCGTCGAGCAGGCTGTCGAGGCGTTCACGCGCGCGGATGCGCATGTGATGGTCGCATTTCGGGCACACGTGCAGATTCGATTCCAGGTCCGTACGGTACAGCACGGCTTCGCACGACGGGCACTTGACCCACAGGCCTTCCGGCATGGTCTTGCGCGCGGCAGCATCAGAACGCTGGATGCGCGGTGGCAGCAGTTTTTCCAACCAACTCATATTTTCTCCTTGGGCCCTTGTAGGGGTAGCGTCGGTGGACGCCCCCGGCAGACGGTAAACGGCGACACCCCCATAGGGCGCCACCAGAAATTTTATCTATTGCACAATTACAGGCAAATCAGTGGCCGAAGTGTAGCCGTTTATCGCCGGGCTGTCGAACTTTGCCGCCAACGCATCTTGCGTAAACAGCAAGCTTGCTCAGGCGTCCAGTGCGGCGCGGATGCCTGCCGTGAAGCTGCGCACGGCGTCGACGGCGCCGCCCTCCGGGGCATTTTCAATTTCCTGGATGATGCGGCTGCCGATCACTACGGCATCGGCCACCTTGGCAACGGCCTTGGCCGTGGCGCCATCGCGGATGCCGAAGCCCACGCCGATAGGTAATTTTACATGCTGGCGGATGGCGGCGAGGCGCTCGGCCACCTGTTCCGTATCAATGTTGCCGGCGCCCGTGACGCCCTTGAGCGACACATAATAGCTGAAGCCGCCGCCGACCTTGGCCACTTGCGCGATGCGCTCTTCCGTCGAAGTCGGTGCCAGCAGGAAAATCAGGTCGAGGCCAGCTTCGCGCATGGCGCCGGCAAATTCCTCGCACTCTTCCGGCGGATAATCGACGACGATGGCGCCGTCGGCGCCGGCCGCTTGTGCCGCTGCAATGAACGCGGCGCTGCCGATGCGCTCGATGGGGTTCGCATAGCCCATCAGCACCACGGGCGTCGTCTGGTTCGTCTCGCGGAACTGGCGCACATAGCCGAACACGTCGTGGATGCCGACATTGAATTTCAGGGCCCGTTCGCAGGCGCGCTGGATGACGGGGCCTTCGGCCATGGGGTCGGAAAACGGCACGCCCAGTTCCAGCACATCGGCGCCGCCCTCGACGAGCGCGTGCATCAGCGGCACGGTGGCGTCGGGGCCGGGGTCGCCGGCGGTGATGAAGGTGACCAGGCCGGTCTTGTTGTTCGATTTTAAAGTGGCGAAGGTGGTGGCGATACGGGACATGGGATGCTTTCTTTATCGGTGGAGAGTGTCGGATTACGCGCTTGCGCGCTAATCCGACCTACGCAATACTGGGGTTGTCAGTTATTTAACTGAAATTCAATCCCATGCGTTCCGCCACGGTATGCATGTCCTTGTCGCCACGGCCCGACAGGTTGGCCAGCACGATCTGGTCTTTCGGCAAGGTGGCCGCCAGCTTGGCCGCGTAGGCCAGCGCGTGCGACGATTCCAGGGCCGGGATGATGCCTTCAATATGACAGCAGTCGTGGAAAGCCTGCAGCGCTTCGTCATCGGTGATCGACACGTATTGCGCGCGGCCCGAGTCTTTCAGCCACGCATGTTCCGGTCCCACGCCCGGATAGTCGAGGCCGGCCGAGACGGAATGCGTCTCGATGATCTGGCCGTTTTCATCCTGTAGCAGATAGGTGCGGTTGCCATGCAGAACACCCGGGAAGCCTGCCGTCAGCGAGGCCGAGTGCTTGCCCGTATCGAGGCCTTCGCCGGCCGCTTCCACGCCGATCAGTTTTACATCTTTCTGGTCGATGTACGGGTAAAAGATGCCCATGGCGTTCGAGCCGCCGCCGATGCAGGCCAGCACGTAGTCAGGCTGGCGGCCCGTCATTTCCGGCATCTGCACCAAGCATTCCTCGCCGATCACGGACTGGAAGTCGCGCACCATCATCGGATACGGATGGGGACCGGCCACGGTGCCGATGATGTAAAAGGTGTTTTCAATGTTGGTGACCCAGTCGCGCATGGCTTCGTTCAGCGCATCCTTGAGGGTCTTGGAGCCCGATTCGACGGGCACGACGGTCGCGCCCAGCAGTTTCATCCGGTACACGTTCTGCGCCTGGCGCTTGACGTCTTCGCTGCCCATGTAGACCACGCATTCGAGGCCGAAGCGGGCGCAGATGGTGGCCGTGGCCACGCCATGCTGTCCGGCGCCCGTCTCGGCGATGATGCGCGGCTTGCCCATGCGCTTGGCCAGCAGGGCCTGGCCGATCACGTTGTTGATCTTGTGCGCACCCGTGTGGTTCAAGTCTTCGCGCTTGAAATAGATCTGCGCGCCGCCGGCCAGCTCGGACCAGCGCTTGGCGTGGTAGATCGGCGACGGACGGCCGACGAAGTGCTTGAGCTCGTAGCGGAATTCTTCGAGGAATTCCGGGTCGGCGCTGTAGCGCGCGTAGGCGTCTTTCAGCTCGGCCAGCGCATGCGTGAGCGTTTCGGCAACAAAGGAGCCGCCGTAGGGGCCGAAGTGGCCGCGCAGGTCGGGAAACGGGTAATCGGTGGCGTGGAACAATGCGGCGGCTGCGCCGGGCGCTGTGGTGTGGTCATTCATGGTTGTTTCCTCTGGCAATGATGGCATCGGCATCCTGCACCGCGGCGATAAACGCGCGGACTCGGGATGCGTCCTTGATGCCCTTGGACGCTTCGACACCACTGCTGATGTCGACGGCGTAAGGGCGCACGCGCACCACTGCGTCAGTCGCGTTTTGTACGCTCAAGCCACCACTTAAAACGACCCGAGGCGCGAGTTCTTTTGGAATGAGGGACCAATCAAATACCTTTCCTGCACCGCCATAGGCATCCACATAGGTGTCCAGCAAGAGGCTGGCAAACAAGGGACTGGCGGCGCGATAGCGCTGTTCGTATTCTAGCAAATCTTCAAAGCTGGTGTCGGGTTTGACGCGGAACACTTGCGTAAACGGCGTATTCACGGCCGCGGCCAGCGCGGCGCTGTGTTCGGGCGTCTCGTCGCCATGGAATTGCAGCATCGATAAGGGCGCAACGGCCCTGGTCGCCCGCACCTCGTCCACGCTGGCATTGACGAACAGGCCCACCGCCGTCACGTAGGGCGGCATGGTCGCGATCAGGGCAGCTGCCTGTTCGGGCGTCACATAGCGGGGACTCTGCGGATAAAACACGAAGCCGATGGCGTCGGCGCCCGCCGCCACGACAGCGTGGATGTCTTCGACTCTGGTCAGGCCGCAGATCTTGATGCGTGTGCGTGGCATGGCTTTTCCTTGAAGTTATTGCTTGAAGTAAAACGTCAGAACCAGGGCAAGGCGCTGCTGCTGTCTTGCGGCAATGCCCATTTCGGATCGTAATCGATCTGCGCCAGGTACAGGCCGTCCGGCATGAAGGTGGGTGCGGCCGCGTGACGATCCTTGCTTTCCAGCAAATGCCCGAGCCATTCCGGCTTTTCGCGCCCCGTGCCGATGTAGACGAGCGAACCGACCAGATTGCGCACCATGTGGTGCAGGAAGGCATTGGCCGTAATCGTGAAAATGACGCAATCGCCGCGCCGCTCGATGCGGATGTCATGCATGAGCTTAACGGGCGACTTGGCCTGGCATTGCGCGGCGCGGAAGGCCGTGAAATCGTGCCAGCCCAAGAGCGGCTGCACGGCCTGGCGCATCAGTTCCACGTCCAGCGGACGGAAAAAGAAGCCGGCGCGCCCTTCCACCAGCGGCGAACGGGTGGCGTTGTTGTACAACACATAATGATAGGTGCGCGCACGGGCGCTGAAGCGGGCGTGGAAGAAATCGTTGACCGTCGGATCGCCTTCGAGTTCCCTGGCCCAGCGCACGGCGATGGATTTCGGCAGGAAGGCGTTGACGCCGCGCACCCACGAGTGCACGTCGCGGTTCAATTCCGTATCGAAGTGCACGACTTGCTCGAGCGCATGCACGCCCGTATCCGTGCGGCCGGCGCACGTGGTGGCCAGGCGCACGCGGGCAAACTGCTCCAGCGCGTTTTCCAGCTGGTCCTGCACCGTTTGCCCGTCTTCTTGCTTCTGGTATCCGTGCCAGGCCGTGCCGTCATACTGCAGGCCGAGGACGATACGCTTCAATGGCGTTGCTGTCGTAATATTTTGCATCGAAACATTATACCGGCGCGGCAGCCTGCCGCACCGACGGGCACTGCTAGCTCAACAGCGCACGCATGGTATTGGCTTTCGCAACCTGCTCTTCGCTACCACCCTTGATGACCTCATCGATCAGCTCGCGCGCGCCTTCCTTGTCGCCGATTTCCTGATAGGCGATCGCCAGGTCCAGCTTGGTATCCATTTCCATGTGGATGGCCGACAGCGGGTCGTCCACGCCCACGCTGGCCGTCTTGCCGTCGTTGAGGTCCAGGTCGATGCCGGACAGGTCGAACTCCTGTGCCGGCGGTATGGCTTCCGGCAAGGTCGCAGGCGTTTGCGCGTCGTCGAACAGGCTGTCGATGGAAGGCTCGGCCGCCGCGACCGGCGCGGCAGCCGGCGCCACGGGCTCGTCGAGGTCGAAATGGGCCAGGTCGACATCCTTCAACGGATCAGGCAACGGCGTCAAGCCGGCGCCCACGCCATTGACGGGACCGGCTGGCGGTTCCAGGTCCAGGCCGAAATCCATGCTGGCGTCATACTGCGCATCCTGCGCGGCGGAGACCGGCTTGCTGTCCGGTCCCGGCATGACGATCGGGTCGCTGGTGGAGACGGGTTCGAAATCGAGGCTGTCGAGGTCGAAATCGAGGGGATCGCGCGCATCGCGGGCCGCCACGGAAGACACCGGCTCGGCCGGCGCCAGATTGGCCTGCGGTGCTGGCGGCTCGTCGGGCAAATCCATGCTCTGGCCATGCACGTCGTCGCCGGCAGCCTTGCTCAGGCTGACGACGGCGTCATCTTCCGTATCGCCATACAGGGGATTGGTGGGATCGAGCGCCAGGCCCAGCGCGGCCGCCTGCGGCCACTCTTCGCCCTGCCCCCGGGTCAGGCTGTACAGCTCGCTGGCCTGGTCTTCAAACGCGCGCACGTCGTTGCGTGCCGAATAGATTTCCAGCAGCTTCAGGCGGGCGGCATGGCGTTCCGGGTGGATGCGCAAGGCTTCCTTGAGGATATCTTCCGCCTGGCCATCGCGGCCGTAAGCGATATACACGTCCGCTTCCGCGACCGGGTCCGTTTCATTCGCGTCGAGCATGCTGGCGCCCACCGCGGTAGCCACGCCGGCAGCGGCGGCGCCCGTACCGAACAGGTGGTTGCTCGCTTCGGACTGCTGGTCTTCCGGCGCCAGGCCGGACGGCGACGCCACGGGCGCTTCCGGTTCGACCACGGGCGCGATATCTTCGGGCGGCGGCGGCGCATCCTTGCGGCGACGCGCGACCACCAGCGCGGCCACGGCCGCCAGCAATGCAGCCAGGCCGATGCCGATGGCGCCCAGGTGGTCATTGATCTTGTCGGTGATGGTCGGTTCCAGCGGCGACGGTTTTTTCACCAGCGGCACCGGCTTCGCTTTGGGCACGGGAGGCTGGGCTTCGGCTGGCACGCTGGCAACAACCGGTGCGCTGACGGCGACCTCGGCCGGTTTGGCGGGCGCCGGGGCGCTCTTGTCGGCCATGGCTTTGCTCTTGACCGCCATCAACTTTTCCAGGTCGCTGACGTTCTTTTCCAGCTCTTTGACGCGGGCAGCCGCTTCATCGACCTGCTTGGCCTTGGCGATCTTGTCTTCCTCGCTGGCCACCGCGCTCTTGCCGGCCGACTTGGCCGCCGGTTCCGCCTTCGACAGTTTCAGCTTGTCTTGCGACTCGCTCACGGCCGTCGGCTTTTCCTGTACCTTGGTCGCGCCGATCTTGCCGGCCGTGCTTTGCGTCGCTTCCGCCGCCTTGGCCGGCTTGCTTTGCGACACCTGGCCTGCCAGCTTGTTGCGGTAGGCTTCGAAATCGATGGCGTGCGCCGTCACGATGCCCTTCGCTTCGGCAGCGCCGGTGGCGCGCACGGTGTCCGCGCCCGGCACTGCCAGGATGCGCCCGGCCTGCATGCGGTTCATGTTTTCGCCCTTGAAGGCGTCGGGATTGGCGCGGTACAGGGCCACGAGCATCATGTCGAGCGACACGCCCGATGGCTTCAGTTCGCTGGCGATGCGGCTCAGGGTGTCGCCCATCCTGACCTTGTATTCGCCGGCCGGTTTTTTCGCCGCGGCTGGGGCAGCTTCAGCGGCCGCCTTGCCTTTGCCCGGTTCGGCCGGTGCCGTCACTTGCGCGCCGCGCGTCTGGCGCGCTTCCGGCGTGTCAAGCACGAACGCATATTCGCGCACCTGGCGTCCGCTCTTGCTGCTCAGTTCCAGCAGCAAGTCCACCATGGGCTCGGCCACCGGCTGCGCCGAGCTGATGCGGATGAAAGGCTTGCCATTGCGGTTTTCCACGGCAAACGTCAGCGCGTTCAACGCGGGATTGAATTCCACGTTGGCCTGGCGGTAGGCGTCCGGCGGCGCCAGCTTGGCCAGCAAGCTCGACGCCTCGCCTGGCTTGATGGCCGATAATTCGACCTCGGCGCGCAGCGGCTGGCCGGCGGCGGACAGCACCGTAATCTTGCCCAGCTCGGCTGCGGATGCCGCCGGTGACAATAACACCGCACAGGCGACAGCGCTGCTGAGTGTTTTAATGGCAAGGGAGGCGACCCGGGGACGAGTGTGTACAGGCATAGTTGGCGGCATCTTAGTTGACATGGGAAAACTGTTACTTTTCCAGAGGTATCAACATATCATCATGCCCAGAGCTATGCAAGCTCCGCATGGTTGAGCCTTGACGGGCTCAGGACGAAAAAAAAGCCGGGAAAACAGCCCCGGCTTGATCTTGATCAACAATTTATGGTCGTTATGCGTCCAAGAGGATGCGCAGCATGCGGCGCAGCGGCTCGGCCGCGCCCCACAGCAACTGGTCGCCCACGGTGAACGCGGACAGGTATTCGCCGCCCATGCTCATCTTGCGCACGCGGCCGACGGGTATCGTCAGGCTGCCCGTGACGGCGGCCGGCGACAGGTCGCGCACGGACGCTTCGCGCGTGTTCGGCACGAATTTCACCCATTCGTTGTTGCTGGCGATGATGTCGTTGATTTCATCGAGCGGAACGTCTTTTTTCAGCTTGATGGTCAAGGCTTGCGAATGGCAGCGCATGGCGCCGATGCGCACGCACAGACCGTCGACTGGAATTTCCTTGGTGCCGAAATCGAGGCCGCGGCCGAGGATCTTGTTCGTTTCCGCGCCCGCCTTCCACTCTTCCTTCGACTGGCCGTTGCCCAGGTCCTTGTCGATCCATGGGATCAGGTTGCCGGCCAGCGGCGCGCCGAATTGCTTGATTTCATCCGGGGAATAGCCGTGCTGGGTGGCCAGCACCTGGCGGTCGATTTCCAGGATGGCGGATGCGGGGTTGTCCAGCAGCGCCTTGACGGAACCGTTGATGGTGCCGAACTGCGTCAGCAGTTCGCGCATGTGCTGCGCGCCGCCGCCCGATGCCGCCTGGTACGTCATCGACGTCATCCAGTCGATCAAATCGTGCTGGAACAGGCCGCCCAGGCCCATCATCATGCACGACACGGTGCAATTGCCGCCGATGTAGTTCTTGACGCCCTTGCCCAGCGCATCCTTGATGACGTGCAGGTTGACGGGGTCGAGCACGATGACGGCGTCTTTTTCCATGCGCAAGGTCGAGGCCGCATCGATCCAGTACCCATTCCAGCCGCTGGCGCGCAGCTGCGGGAAGACGGCGCTCGTGTAGTCGCCGCCCTGGCAGGAAATAATGATGTCGCACTTGGACAGTTCGGCGATGTTGTTGGCATCCTTGAGGATGGTTTCATTCTTCGCCATGGCCGGCGCCGAGCCGCCCGTGTTCGAAGTGGTGAAAAACACCGGTTCGATATGGGCGAAATCGCCCTCTTCCTGCATGCGTTGCATCAGGACCGAACCGACCATACCGCGCCAACCTACCAAGCCAACTAATTTCATTACCATTCCTCAAGATGAGACGGCGACTGCCGTCATTAGACTATTTTATCCCAGTGCTTTTACAACTGCATCACCCATGGCCTCGGTACCGACCAAAGTCGTGCCCGCTTCATGGATGTCGGCCGTGCGCAAGCCCTGCGCCAGCACCTGCTTGACGGCGCCCTCGATACGGTTTGCCTGCTCTTCGCGGTTCAGCGAATAGCGCAGCATCATGGCGGCCGACAAGATCGTCGCCAGCGGATTGGCGATGCCCTTGCCCGCGATATCGGGCGCCGAACCGTGCGATGGCTCGTACAAGCCCTTGTTGTTGGCATCCAGCGAGGCCGACGGCAGCATGCCGATCGAGCCCGTCAGCATGGCGGCCGCATCCGACAGGATGTCGCCGAACATATTGCCGGTCACCATGACGTCGAATTTCTTCGGCGCCCGCACCAGCTGCATGGCCGCGTTATCGACGTACATGTGGTCGAGCGCCACGTCCGGGTATTCCTTGTGCACGTCGGTGACGATGTCTTTCCAGAACTGGAAGGTTTCCAGCACGTTCGCCTTGTCCACGCTGGTCAGGCGCTTGTCGCGCTTTTGCGCAGCCTGGAAAGCCACGTGGGCGATGCGGCGGATTTCGCCTTCCGCATAGCGCATAGTGTCGAAGCCTTCGCGCTGGCCCTTGAACGGACCGTCCGGGCACTCGCGCACGCCGCGGGGCTGGCCGAAATAGATGTCGCCCGTCAATTCACGGATGATCAAAATATCCAGGCCGGACACCACTTCCGGCTTCAGGGTCGAGGCGCCCGCCAGTTCCGGATACAGAATGGCCGGACGCAGGTTGGCGAACAGGCCCAGGTTCTTGCGCAAGCCCAGGATCGCCTGCTCGGGGCGGAACTGGCGCTCCAGATTGTCATATTTGTAGTCGCCCACGGCGCCGAACAGCACGGCATCGGCCGCTTTCGCCAGCGCCAGGGTGGCTTCCGGCAAGGGATGGCCATGGGCCGCATAGCCGGCGCCGCCCACGGGCGCCGTTTCCAGTTCGAACGATTCGCCCAGCACATGCAAAACCTTGACGGCTTGCGCGACGATTTCAGGACCGATGCCGTCGCCGGGTAAGATTGCAATTTTCATATTTTTATCGATTAGATGACGTTGGCGAGCCACGGTTGGTTATGGAGATGCCGTTCTTCGAAGGCGCGGATATCGTCGGCGTGGCGCAGGGTCAGGCCGATATCGTCGAGGCCATTCATCAGGCAATATTTGCGGAAAGCGTCGATCTCGAACGGATACGACACGGAACCATTGCTGGTGCGCACGCATTGCTGCTCCAGGTCCACCACCAGCTTGTAGCCGGGGAAAGCCTTGACTTCATTGAACAGGTGCTCGACCTGGCTTTCCGACAGCACGATGGGCAGCAAGCCGTTCTTGTAGCAGTTGTTGAAGAAGATGTCGGCAAACGATGGCGCGATGATGGCGCGGAAACCATATTGATCCAGCGCCCACGGCGCATGTTCGCGCGAGGAGCCGCAGCCGAAGTTCTTGCGCGTCAGCAAGATCGAAGCGCCCTGGTAGCGTGGCTCGTTGAGCACGAACTCGGGGTTCAGCGGGCGACGGCTGTTGTCCTGGCCCGGCTCGCCATGGTCGAGGTAGCGCCATTCGTCGAACAGGTTGGGGCCGAAACCGCTGCGGTGGATCGATTTCAGGAATTGCTTCGGAATAATCGCGTCGGTGTCGACGTTGGCGCGGTCCAGCGGGGCGACCAGGCCTTCGTAAATCGTAAATTTATCCATGCTGTTTCTACTCGGTAAGACGCGCGGCGCAGTGCGCCCGCACGTCACGGTTTATTTTCCGCCGGCGCCAGTGACAACCTGGCCGACTTTCTGCACATCGCGGCCGATGCCGGAGACGGTGTTGCAGCCAGACAGGATGACGGTGGCGATAAGGAGGGCGAAGAGTTTTTTCATGATGAGTTCTCGATAAGAAAGATGGGACTGATACCGCTAGTGTAAACCAGCGGCGCCAGTCCCTGCCGTCATCGCAATCCCCGCACGTCGACAAAGTGGCCGGCGATGCCCGCCGCCGCCGCCATCGCGGGCGACACCAGGTGGGTACGGCCGCCCTGCCCTTGCCTACCTTCGAAGTTGCGGTTCGACGTGGAAGCGCAGCGTTCGCCCGGCTCCAAACGGTCCGCATTCATGGCCAGGCACATGGAGCAGCCCGGCTCGCGCCATTCGAAACCGGCATCCTTGAAGATGCGGTCCAGTCCTTCGCGCTCGGCCAGGTCCTTGACGAGTCCGGAACCGGGCACGACCAGCGCCAGGGTGACGTTCGAGGCGCGGTACTTGCCGCGCACCACGGCGGCGGCCGCGCGCAAATCCTCGATGCGCGAATTGGTGCAGGAACCGATGAAGACCTTGTCGATGCGGATGTCTTCGATGGCCGTGTTCGGCTTGAGGTTCATGTAGACGAGCGCCTTTTCCATCGCATCGCGCTTGACGCTGTCTTTTTCCTGGTCAGGGTCAGGCACGCGGCCATCGACGCCGACCACCATTTCGGGCGACGTGCCCCAGGTCACTTGCGGCACGATCTCGGCCGCATTGAGGGTGACGACGAGGTCGAAGCGGGCGCCCGGGTCCGAATGCAGGGTGCGCCAGTAGGCAACGGCGCGTTCCCAGTGCGGACCGGCCGGCGAAAACGGACGGCCCTTGACGTAATTGATGGTGGTGTCGTCGACGCCGATGATGCCGGCGCGCGCGCCCGCCTCGATGGCCATGTTGCACACCGTCATGCGTCCTTCCATCGACAGGGCGCGGATGGCCGAGCCGCCGAACTCGATACAGTAGCCCGTGCCGCCGGCCGTGCCGATCTTGCCGATGATGGCCAGCACGATATCCTTGGCCGTCACGCCGGCCGGCAGCGCGCCGTCGACTTGCACCAGCATGGATTTGGATTTCTTTTGCAGCAAGGTCTGCGTGGCCAGCACGTGTTCCACTTCGGACGTGCCGATGCCGTGCGCCAGCGCGCCGAAGGCGCCGTGCGTGGACGTGTGCGAGTCGCCGCAGACGACCGTCATGCCGGGCAGGGTCGCGCCCTGTTCAGGGCCGATCACGTGCACGATGCCCTGGCGCTTGTCGTTCATGTTGAAGTAGGTCAAGCCGTAGTGCTTGGCGTTCTTGTCCAGGGTTTCCACCTGCAGGCGCGAGACCGGATCGGCAATGCCGTCCACGCGGCTCGTGGTCGGCACGTTATGGTCGGCCACGGCCAGGTTGGCGGAAATGCGCCATGGCTGGCGGCCCGCCACGCTGAGGCCGTCGAAGGCTTGCGGGCTGGTGACTTCGTGCAGCAGGTGCCGGTCGATATACAAAATTGTCGTGCCATCATCTTCGGCCCGAACAACGTGGGATTCCCAGAGTTTGTCGTAAAGCGTCTTCATCATGATTTATGCAGCGTTGCCACAGCCTGTAGTAAGTGATCTGTCGTACTGATCGAAGGGATCGGCAATGATTATGCCATATATTGTGCAATGCAGAACCAAAAGCCGCTCCAGCGTGGGATAGGCGATACAAAATTTGGCATGCTTTGCAGATATGACGAAAAAATTGCTGATACGAAAATCCGCCAAAATGCCGGCGGGGCGAATAAAAATCGAAAAAAGCCGAAAAAAAAGCCCGCTGCAGAGGTCTGCAGCGGGCTTGGTGTCAGTGCCGGTGTTTCTAGGCAGCCAGACGCACACTCCCCCTGCACCCGTCCATCAGGAACGACAGACCCACGACCAGCACCAGCTCGCCTTCGGCCGAACGGGCCGTACCGGTAATGCCTTCCACGGTGATGGCCGTCATCGGCTTGATCACGAGGTCGGCCGTGCCATCGACGGCTTCCACGGCGAGAATGTATGGCTGCGGCGCAGCGACAACGATGCCGACGCGCTCGCTGCACGATTCGTAGCCCAGCGAGCCGGCCAGCGACCGCACGGGCAATGGACGGCCCTGGTCTTTCAGCACGGGCGCGCCGCCCACTTCCATGAAGGTTTCCGGCAATTCGACGACGCGCTGTACCACCGCCATCGGCAGCGCCAGCGCGGCGCCCGAGGTCGATACGAGCATGGTCGGCACGATCGACAATTCGATCGGCAGGCGGATGGCAAACTTGGTGCCCTTGCCCAGCGATGATTCGATGTGAATGGCGCCGCGGTTTTTCTCCACGGCCGTTTTCACCACGTCCATGCCCACGCCGCGCCCGGAAACGCTGGAGGCGACTTCCTTGGTCGAGAAGCCCGGCAGGAACACCAGCTGGAAGCATTCGTCGTTGCTCAGTTGCGCGTTTTCGCTGATCAAGCCCTTTTGCTGGGCCTTGCTGCGCAGGAAGACGGGGTCCATGCCCTTGCCATCATCCTGCAGCACGATCATGACGCTGTTCGCTTCCTGCCATGCTTTCAGCGAAATATACGATTTGGCGGGCTTGCCGGCGGCCAGGCGCGCTTCCGGCGATTCGACGCCATGGTCGAGCGAGTTGCGCAGCATGTGCACGAGCGGATCGTACAGGCTGTCCACGACGACGCGGTCGACTTCCGTTTCCGCGCCTTCGATGGTCAGCTCGACATCCTTGCCCAGGTCTTTCGCCAGTTCGCGCACCAGGCGCGGGAATTTCTGGAACAGGCGGCCGACGGGCTGCATGCGCGTGGCCAGGGTGGCCCGCTGCAGTTCCGTCGAGTAGCGCGAAGCGCGTTCCAGGGTTTCCGCCAGGGTCGCCATCAAAGTAGCGGCCTGGCCTTCGAATTTGAATTGCAGCAAGCGCTCGAGCAGCACGGCAGCCTGGTTGGCGGCCTGCACGGATTCGCCGGCCACTTCCAGCAGCGCGTCGAGCTTGACGGCGTCGACGCGGATGCTGTCTTCCTTGACCGGTGCGGCATGGCGTACTTCCGGACGCTCTTCGCGTCGTTCGGCGCCATCCCAGGCCTTGGCGGCCGGTTTGGCGGCGGCAGCGGCAGGTGCAGCAGGTGCGGCGGCGGCCACGGCGGCAGGCGCAGCGGCGGCGGACACGGGCGCGGCAGCGACCCGGCTACCCTCGGGCACGACGGCGTTGTACATGGCTTCCCAGTCCAGGCCATCGGCGCCGGCAGTGGCAACGGCAACGGCAACGGCTGGCGCGGCCACAACAACTTCGGCAACCTCGGCAACAGGCGCGGCCACTTCCGCCACGGCGGCGGCTGGCGCAGGCGCATCCATGCCCTTGCCTTCGATGGCGTTCGTCAGGATATGTTCCAGCTCTTCCGGCATGGCCGGCAAGCTTTCCGGCGCGGCGCCATTGGCCAGTTCCGTCAGCTGGTCGGCCACGAAACCGGACGCTTGCAGCGCCGCCTCGATGGCGATCGGGGTCACGGGCGCGGCGCCCGTGCGCAAGGCGTCGAACAGGTTTTCCGTCAGATGGCAGGCCGCCACCAGCGCGGGCAAGCCCATGAAGCCGGCGCCGCCCTTGATGGTGTGGAAGGAACGAAACACGGCATTCAGTGTTTCCTTGTTGTCAGGATCGCGCTCGAGGCGCAACAAGTGCTCTTCAACATTAACCGCAAGATCCATCGCCTCAACGACGAAATCCTTGAGCATATCGTCCATTAGAATCCCAAATCCGCAAGAAGGTCGTCTACATTATCCTGGTCCAGCGCCACCGACGGCACGGACGGGCCCTGCATCAGCGGCACCGGTTTTTGCGCCAGTTTCTCGCGCACCTCGGCCGGCGCGTTGTCGCGCAGCAGCTGGGCCAGTTCGTTTTCCACCGTCTTGGTGATGTTGACCACTTTTTTGATCAGCTGGCCCGTGATGTCCTGGAAGTCCTGTGCCATCATGATTTCCAGCAAGCGCGCTTTTTCCGCTTCCGTTGCTTCGGAAACGGCTTGCGCGAACTGGCGCGAATCGCCGGCCAGGGCCTTGAATTCTTCCAGGCTCAGCTTGCCATCGAACAGGGCCGTCCAGCGGCTGTCCATGTCCTTGGCCTTCTTCGACAGCACATCTTGCGCCGGCATGCCTTCGTCGAGCGTGTTCAGAACCTTGTTGGCTGCCTGCTCGGTCAGGGTGGCGACGTATTCCAGGCGGTCCTGGGCGTCGACGATCTGCGACGACGCTTCCGTCAACGCCTTGTCGTAGCCCAGTTCGCGCAGCGAATCGTGCAGCAGGCGCACGATGCCGCCCAGGCGCTCGAACATCGGCTTGTCGGACTGGTCGACGGGATCGGCCGCGTCGCCAGGCGCATCGGCGCCGGCCACGGGCGCCGCTTCCGGCGCGGCTGGCGTTTCTGCCGCGGCGGCTGCCGGCACGGCGGCGCTGGCCGACACGGAGTCGAACAGCGCGTCGAAATCGTCATCCGCAATCACGGCGGGAGCGGGCGCGGCGGCAGGCGCGGGCTGAGCCGCGGCCGCACTTTGCGCAGATACTTCATCGAATAATGCGTCGAAATCATCAGCGGCGTTGGTCATATCCCTGCTTCTCCATAATTTGTCAAAATTCCGCCTGAACTGTGCGTTTTACAGACTGATACCCACAATTTCTCGATTAAGATGATTTGAGGCAATACCGCTGCGATGGTGCGAGTGTAGCAGGGCGCCGCCCTGTTGGTAAATCTCAAAACGCGCTTCCTGGTGCAAAGCTGGCCCACAAGAGCTTTTCCACCAGGAAATAAGTGTTCCTGCTGTTGTATTTTGAAATACTACCATTGGCGTGCGTGCAAGACCACGCGCAGTACAAGAAATCCTGCTTCCGGGCGCCCGCGCAACAGCGCAGTATGGACATCGTTGCAGCTAAAACACGATCTTTCTGCCAATGTTGTCTATACTGAAGGTGCAGTTGTGTTGATAATTATCAAGTCTTTACATGAATACAATGCTGCCGCCGCGTCTACAATAAGAGGCGTTGCGTGCGCTCAGTCACCGTCAAAGGATCTGCCATGTATAAGAAAATTCTGATCGCCACGGACGGCTCCACCGTCTCCAACTTGACGGCCTGTGCCGGCGTTGCCTTTGCCGAACAGATGCACGCCGACATTCTTGCCGTGTACGTGGCGCCCGAATACCAGTATCCGGTATACATCGAGATCATTCCGCCAAGCTACCCCAGCGAGGAGGAATACCGCATCGCCATGCGCAAAGCGGGCGCCGACCACTGGCAGCCCATCCTCGACGCGGCCGCCAAGCGGGGTCTGGAAGCGACGGGCTTGACGGCCTTTTCCGACAGCCCCGCCCTGAAAATCGTGGAAGTGGCGCAATTGCAGCATTGCGACCTGATTTTCATGGGCTCGCATGGCCGCAGCGGCTGGGGACAATTGCTGCTGGGCAGCGTGACCAACAAGGTGCTGTCGCACTCAAAACTGCCGGTACTCGTGCATAGGCTGATCAAGGAACCACCATCGGAATAAGGGGTCACATGGCCACGCAGACCGCCGTTGCCGGCACATTAAGAAAAAGGCAAATTTTCGGCCGCGTCAGTTAAAATGGCAACGTTTCTCGTTTCTCAACATTTGATTGTCCGGTGACGGACAGAGCAGATTTCACGCATCCAGATTGCCCGCCTATGATACGTATTGTGATTGCCGACGACCACACCATCATGCGAGAAGGATTGAAGCGCATCCTTGACGGCGCGCCGGACATCGATATCGTGGGTGAAGCCATCGACGGCTTTGAAGTACTCAACCACGTACGCCAGGGCGGTTTCGACCTGCTGCTGCTCGACCTGTCGATGCCGGGCCGCAGCGGCGTCGACCTGATCCGGCAAATCCGCAGCGAGGCGCCGAAGCTGGCCATCCTGATCCTCACCATGCACGAGGAAGAACAATATGCGGTGCGCGCCATCCGCGCCGGCGCGCAAGGCTATCTGACCAAGGAAAGCGCGGGCACCCAGCTCGTGGGCGCCATCCACAAGGTGGCGTCGGGACGTCCGTATATCAGCGCCGAGGTGGCGGAGCAACTCGTGCTCAACATCATGATGCCGAATGAAAGCTTGCTGCACAAACAGTTGTCGGACCGCGAGTTCGAAGTCTTTTCCCTGCTGGTGGCGGGCAAGTCGATCACGGAAATCGCCAACAATCTGCACCTGAGCGTCAAGACGGTGAGTACGCACAAGACGCGCATCATGCAAAAGATGGGCATGAGTTCGCTGTCGGAAATGGTCCAGTACGCCGTGGCGCACCGCCTCTTATCCCCCTTCAAGACTTGAGCACGGCGGCGCGCGCCCGCGCGTCGACCGTAGGAACAATCCTACCTCACCTACCACAGCTCCTACTGCCATATTCAGCCACTGCTGATATTAATTGGATACGGTTGTTGGCATACTGAAACCAGTAATCAAGTTGCTGGGAAGTTATTTCATCACACAGCAAGTCGTCAGCGAATTGAGCTCTACCTGCCTGGACGCGCGCCGCCCCTTCCCTGCCCGCCGTCCTGCGCACCCTGTCATTCAACTCTGAACTACCTGTCACCAGGAGATGAACATGCTGTCCACGCAAACGCCCGAAACCCGCGCCGCCTCCCCATCGCTGGCCCCCTCCTCCCCGATGGAAGCAGGGCGCCAGCGCCAGGGGCGGCTCTGGTCGAACCTGAAGGAGGTGTGCGACCTGCTGCATATCTCCAGCGCCTGCACCATCGCCGCCGACGAACTGCTGTTCCAGCACGTGCAATTCAAGACGGGCCAGCGCGTGCACACCATCGGCCAGCCGTTCGACACCCTGTACATCGTCAATTCGGGCTTCCTGAAAACCGTGCTCATCGATGAATTCGGCAATGAACAGGTACTGAGCTTTCCCATGAAGGGCGACATGCTGGGCGTTGACGGCATCCACTCGCGCCATTACTCCTCGGAAGCGGTGGCGCTGTCCGACTGCGACCTGATCCTGCTGCCGTTCAAGAAGCTGACGGCGCTGGGACGTGTTCACCTGGAACTGGAAAACGTCATGTACGGCGTGATGAGCCGTGAACTGGTGCGCGAACAGGCGATGATCGGCATGCTGGGCGCCTTGAGTGCCGAAGCCCGCGTGGCGCGCTTCCTCGTCTCGCTGGCCGACCGCTTCGCGCAGATGGGTTACTCGAGCAAGCTGTTCAACCTGCGCATGACGCGCCATGAAATCGGCAGCTACCTGGGCCTGACCCTGGAAACGGTGAGCCGCACCCTGTCCGCCTTCAATGAAATCGGCCTGATCTCGGTTGACCAGCGCACCATCGGCATCAAGGATCCGGACGCCCTGAAAACCCTGCGCCGCCTGCCGCCCTCGCGCTCGCGCGCCAAGCAGCTGGCCGCCGCCAAGCTCAAGGCCGACACCACCGCCGCCGCGGCCGCCTCGGCCCAATTGCTGGCCACGATTTAACGCCATCCCGCTTTCTTCCAGCTTGGCACAGGCTTGACCCGGCCAAGGCGCGCACCGCCTTGCCGGGTCTTTTTTGCCGCCACCGCCCCTCCACGCCGCGCCAGCGGCCGCCTTTGAACGACCTCGTCGGCCAAGGCGTCGCGCTGCCATAAAAAAGCGCAGGTTCCGCACAAATAAGCCTTGCTTTTCGGGCCACATTCAACAATAATGCAAATACGAATCATTCTCAACTGAGATAAAGAAAGCCCAACATGCAAAGCTCAAAACCAGCCTTGATCCAGGATGCCGCTACTGCCCACGTCCGTCCTCCCGTCAGCATGGCCCAGCCGGCGCGCCGCATCACCAGCGAAGCCCTGTTGCAGCAGGGCCGCGAAGTGGAGATTGAACACAGCGGCAAGATCTATCGCCTGCGCGTCACCCAATTGAACAAGCTGATCCTGACTGCCTGAAGCAGCACGGCAGCCAGTCACCACACTCGCCAGCCAGTCGCGCCCCGTGCGCGCAGCCAGCCAAACCACCGCACAGGAGTGTTTGATGGCGCATGACCGACCTTCCCCGATGTTTTCTTCCCCGCAAGGCCAACAGCCTGAATTGCTGCTCTCGGCCGTGCTGCACCTGATGTCGCACTATCATGCGGGCAGTCCCTGCGAGAAACTGGCCGGTGTCATCGAACGCCATCTGCAAGCGCTGGCCGGCTCGCCCGGCCTGAGTCCCGTGCTGCAAGCAACTTGCCAGCAACTGTCGCAGCAATGGGCCGCCCTGGTGGCGCTGCACCAGCCCACGCCGCCGAAGACCACCTTGCTGGATCGCCTGGCACGCATGCTGAGCGCCAGGCGCCCCGCTTCGCCCCTGCCGCAATAGTTCTCTTCAACATCTCCACCGCCCAACAGGATACCGCCATGTGTGACAAAGACCAGTCCCTGCCCGTCATCAGCAATTGCGCCCACGCCGACACGGAAACGGCCGCGCTCGCTTCGCGCCGCCGCCGGCTGTGGGAACTGTCGCACACCTGCCATTGTCCGCTGGTCGGCGTGGGTTTGCCATTGGGCTACCTGCGCAAGCTGGTAGGCAAGATGACGGGCGGACGCGTGCTGGCCGACGACTACGAAGTGCACGTGGGCGCCGTGACGGAATGCGGCGCGCGCAACCGCCTGTCCGAAGCGCTGCAAAAGGAACTCGAACGCCGCTACGCTCCCGTGATCCTGCGCTTTCGCGGCGCCAAGACGACGGAGCAGGTAGCGCAACTGTGGCGCACGGCCGTCGCCAACGGCGACGTGTCGGGCGCTTTCTGGGCCGGCCTGACACACCCGCGCTGCGATGCCGAGCTGGAAGAGCAGATGTGCCGCGACCTGCACATGATCCAGCACCAGGCCGGCGCCTGCGTGCGCGCCGACATGGGCAAATTTACGGCCTTGCAGGAAGAAAACGCGCGCCTGACGCACGAACTGGCCAAGCTGCAACAACGCAGCCAGGCCGCGCTGATGGAAAAGACGGGCGAGCTGGAACGCCAGGAAGCCGTGCTGCTGCGCACGCGTGCCGAGGCCATCGGCAAGGACAGCGTGATCGACGGCTTGCGCGCGGAACTGGCGCAGTTGCAGGCCGCCATCCCCGCCCTGGAATCGCGCACGCGCCTGGTCGAGCGCCTGGCGCAAATGGATGAGCGCGAAAAGGAATTGCGCCAGCAAATCACGGAATTGAAACAGGCCCAGCCGCGCCCGGCCGCTGTCGCGCCACCACCGGCGCCGAAGCTGGAAGTGCCGACCGGCGGCAAGCTGAAGATGCCGATCCGCCTCGTCGACCAAAGCGTCTTGTGCGTGGGCGGACGCAGCGGCAATGTCGCCACCTACCGCGCCCTGATCGAGCGGGTCGGCGCGCAGTTCGCCCACCACGACGGCGGCCTGGAAGACAATGCCAACCTGCTCGATTCGAGCCTGGCGGCGGCCGACCTGGTGATTTGCCAGACGGGCTGCATCAGCCACAGCGCCTACTGGCGCGTGAAGGATTATTGCAAGCGCACGGGCAAGCGCTGCGTCTTCATCGACAACCCCAGCATCTCCAGCCTGGCGCGCGGCTTGCAGGAAGTGAGCGGCGAGATGGACACGGCGCCGCTGGCCGATATCCAGCCGTAAGCAGTCCCCTCTGTCTTAATACACGTCGCGCCGGTAGCGCCCTTCGGCTGCCAGCGCGTCGAGCGCGGGCCGGCCCAGGATCTCTTGCAGCGCCTGGTCGACGCCGCCCGCCATGCCGGCCAGGCTGCCGCAAATATAGATGGCTGCGCCCTGCTCCAGCCACAGCTTGACTTCATCGGCATTGCCGCGCAGGCGGTCCTGCACATAGGTCCGCTCCGCCTGGTCGCGCGAAAACGCCAGGTCCAGGCGCGGCAAGTCGCCGCTGGCGTGCCAGCCTTCAATCTCTTCGCGATAATGGAAATCGTGGGCCACATTGCGTTCGCCAAAGATCAGCCAGTTGCGCCGCTGCCCTGCCAGCACGCGACTTTTCAAATGTCCGCGCAAGCCGGCGATGCCGCTGCCGTTGCCGATCAAAATCAATGGCCGCTGGGCATTGTCTTCCAGACGGAAACGCCGGTGCTGGCGCAAACGCAGCTGCACCACGTCGCCGACCTTGGCCTGCGCCGTGAGCCAGCCCGAGGCCAGGCCCAGGCTGCCATCGGGATGCGCATGCTGGCGCACCAGCAAGTGCACGCCGCCATCGCGCGGGATCGAGGCGATCGAATATTCGCGCGGCTGCGATGGATCGGCGGGCGCCGTCACCTGCACCAGGTCGCCCGACTGCCACTCCGGCAAGGCGCCCGCCACAGGCGCCAGTTCCACGTGATAAATGGCGCCGCCGGCGCTGCCAGGGTTGAGGTGGCGCCGCTGCGTCAGCCGCCAGTCGCCAAACGCGGGCGCGCTCCAGTCCGGTGCGTCGCTGGTGCCGGCCAGGTGGCTCAGGTGCTGGAACCATTGCTCGATGGCGGCGCTGGCGCTGCGGTCGACTTCGATGCGTTCGAACAGACGCGACGCGCCCTGCGCCGCCAGCCAGGCATCGAGCGCGCGGCCGAAGCCGCAGAACTGGCCATAGCTGCGGTCGCCCAGGGCCAGCACGGCATAGTGCAATTGCAGCAGCGCAATCTCGCCCGTCATCAATCGGCCCATGAAGGCGGCCGCATTGTCGGGCGCATCGCCTTCTCCATACGTGCTGACCAGGAACAAGGCCCGCTCCGCCTGTTGCAGATCGGCGGCTGTGACTTCGGCCAGCGCACACAGGCGCACGGGGATGCCGGCCAGCTGCAGGCTCTGCGCCGTTTGCGTGGCCAGTTCCTCGGCATTGCCCGTCTGGCTCGCATACGTTACAAGCCAGGGCCGGCTGTTGGCCAGCGCCGCCTTGGCGGCATCGGACGCGCGGCGTTTGGCGCGCGCGCGCAGCCAGGGCGCCAGGCACACGCCCGCATAACTGAGGGACAGGGCGGCCAGCAAGGCCAGCCGCGTCGTATCGTGCGTAAAAATCATGGATTAATCGTTCATTCGTCGAGCATGGCCAGCATGTGGCTGCTCAGCGTTTCGTGGTAGCCGTGCCCGTCGCGCTGCAGGAAGCGCGCGGCCAGGCCCTGCTCTTCGGCCAGCGCCATGCCGGCCTCGACACCCAGCACGGTCAGGGCCGTCGACCAGGCGTCGGCCGCCATGCATTGCTCGTGCACGACGGTGACGGAAGCGAGTTGATTGGCGATCGGCATGCCGCTGCGCGGATCGATGGTGTGCGAGAAACGCACCGTGCCGTCCTCGAAGAAACGCCGGTAATCGCCCGACGTCGCCACGGACAAGCCGTGCAGCGCCAGCAGCATTTCCGCCGGATGCTGCGCATGATCGGCACTATCGGCGGCGCCATCGACCTGTTCCAGCAAGACCCACCACGGCTGACCGTCGGGCTTGCTGCCGGCGCCGCGCAGTTCGCCACCCACTTCGACCAGGTAATGGTGGATGCCCTGGCTGTCCAGGTAGCGGGCCAGGCGGTCCACGCCATAGCCCTTGGCGATGGCGGACAAATCGAGCTGCAAGCCGCCCGGCTGGCGCGCGCGGCGGGCCGGCAAGTCCAGCTCCAGGCGGCGGCGCTGGCCTTGCGCCAGCAGCAGGGCCACGCTATCGTCTTTTGGCGGCAAAAAGCCCGGTTCATCGTAGCGATGGCGGGGACCGAAGCCCCACAGATTGACGAGGGCGCCCGCGCACGGGTCGTAGGCGCCGCCCGATGCTTGCGACACGTGCATGGCAAAGCCCAGCACCTCGCAAAACGCGGCGGGCAGGCTGTGCCAGCTACCAGGCTCGGCCTGGTTGAAGCGGCCCAGGTCGGACTCGTCGCTCCAGTGGCTCATTTGCGCCACGACCAGGTCCAGTTGCTGCTGCAAGCCCTGCTGCAGGTCGGCGCTGCCCGCGCGTCCCGGCATGGCGGACTCGAGCAGGCGCACCGACCAGCTGGTGCCCATGGACAAGCCGCGCAAGTCCCGGATCGCGGCGCCGGGCGGCGCGGCCTGATCGGAAATATGCTGCGGCAGCAGGACCCGGCGCATCGGCGCTCTCGTGACGATGCCGCCGCTTACTGCGGCAGCACTTCCACGGTGGCCGCGTACGTCATGCGGCGCTCGGGCATCACCGGCGGCTGGCCGGCCACGGCCGGTGCGGCCGCTGGCCAGGTGCTGCTCAGGTAATACATGCCGGCTGCCGGCACCGTAAACGTGATCTCGCCCTTGGCATCCGTGCTCTGGCGGATTTCACCGAGCACGCCACGGTAGCGCACGCCGCCCGGCACGAGGCTGAACGCCTGGTTCGCCGCCGGCTTGCCATCGACGAGGAAGCGCCACGTGGCTTTCTCGCCCGCGCGCAAGTCGTTCGGGTGCGTCACCGGCACGAATTCCAGGCCCACGCCCGTCGGCTTGAACACTTCCGTGCTCGTTTCGCCATTGCTGAAGAAAGTTTCCAGGCGCGCTGCCGTGCGCGTGATTTTCAGCTCTTGCGCGTCGGCCGGCACTTCCTTCTTGAACGTCTCTTCATTGCCGCGGAAACGTTTCTGCTCGCCATTGAGCTTGTAGCTGCCCATCACGTTTTGCGACACGATGGCCGCCTTGTACGTGCCCGGCTTTTCCATTTTTACGTCGAAGACGCTGCGCAAACGGCCCGTGACCGTGTTCGCCGGCGTGACTTTCGCGCCATCCGGACCGATCACTTGCAGCGCGTCCAGGCGCAGCGGCTGGTGGTCGATATCGAACAGGCCGTCGGAAACGGCCGCGTCCACCGTCACCCAGGCATCCTTGCTTTCCACCATCGTGCTCGATGGCACCATCCAGCCGCGGTGCGCGTGGGCGTTCATGGCCAGGCCGGCCAGGGCCACGGCGATCAGGGATTTGTTGAATTGCTTGAACATGATGTGCGCCTTATGGTTTGAGTTGGACGACGACATTGCCGAGTTCTTCCTTGCCTTTGGCAGGCACGGACTGGGCCGATTTCAGCGGCCACTGGAACGGCACGCGCACCAGTTCGCGTCCGCCCGCTTCGCGCGCCGCTTCCACGACCACCTGGTATTCGCCGGCCGGCAGCTTGTCGAGCAAGGCTTTGGCGCCGGGGAACGTCAGGGTATGTTCGCCGGGCGCGCGCGTGGCGCCGCTGACACCGTCAACGGGCATGGCCAGGTCGCGGCCGCTCTTGCGCCACCATTGGCGCATGTCCTTCAGCCATTTTTCACCGGCCTTGTCCTTCTTTTTCACGTCATACAGCACGGCCAGATTGCCAACGACCTTCTGATCCGCCGTTTCCAGCCAAGCCGCCACGTAAGGACGGTGGTATTCCGCCACGTTCAGTTGCGGCAGTTCAATCTTGAGGGACAGGTCGGCAGCCATCGCCGACGTACCGATCAGGGGAAGGCCAAGCGCCAGGGAGTAGCGTAATTTCATGGTGTGCCTGTAAAAAGGAAAAAACATCAGTGGATAAACAGCAAGGCGATCGCGCAAGGTATCAAGATACCGAGGCCCACCATCGGCCAGGTAAATGGCCGGTTGGCCGCGTGGAACTTCAAAATCAACAAACCCGTCAGGCAAAACACGATGCAGGCGCCGGCAAAGATGTCGATGAACCAGCTCCAGGCCACGCCCGTGTTGCGGCCCTTGTGGACATCATTGAGCCAGGACACCCAGCCCCGGTCCGTCAATTCATATTCGGCGGCCCCGTCTTCGAGGCCGATGCGCACCCAGGCGTCGCCGCCCGCCTTGGGCAGCGGCAGATACACTTCGTCGACCGACCATTCGGCGGGACGCCCGCCCGCATTGAGCGACCATTGCTGCTTGAGCCAGGCTTCGGCGGCGGCCGGCATTGGTGCATTGGCGCCATCGTGCTTGGCGGCATACGCGGCCAGTTCCGTGACGAGGGGTGCCGGCAGCTCGGCCTTCTGGCGTGTGATCGCCGGCTTGGCTTCAATCTGGCCGGCGTGGTTCAAGGTGATGCCGGTAATGGCGAACAAAAACATGCCCAGCAAGCAAAGCGCCGAGCTGATCCAATGCCATTGATGCAAGTTCTTCAGCCAGACGGCGCGGCTGGCGTTGTTCTTGGCCTTGTCTGCGGCGCCCGCATCAGCCATCGAGCGCTCCCGGCAAGGAGCGGGCCAGGTGGCGCGACAAGTCAGTGTGCTTCATTCCCATCCTTCAATCAAAGTGCATGCTTATATTTTCAAACAAATGATAATGATTATCATTTATTAAGTCAATACGTGGGGCGCCCCGCCGGGCCAGCGTTTTGTAACAGCTTTGAAACAAAGCTGGCCTGCTACGTAAGCTGCCGTACAGAGCCGCTTGCCGCACCCGCCTATGCTGTTGTACAGGACAATCAAACAGGAGCAAGCACATGCAACAGTATTCCAGCGAACAACTGGCCAACATCGCGGCCAAGATCAAGGATGTCAAATTCGGCATGCTGACCACCAGCGACGACATGCGCACGCTCACCAGCCGGCCGCTGACGCAACAGCAGGTCGACAGCGAAGGGCAAATCTGGTTTTTTGTCTCGGACGATGCCGCTTACACGCGCGACTTGCTGAACAATCCGCAAGTCAACGTCAGCTTTGTCGACACGGGCGACAGCCTGTATGTGTCCGTCTGCGGCCACGCGCAGCTGCTGAAAGACCGCGCCAAGGCGGAGGAATTGTGGAACCCGTTGGTGAAAGCATGGTTCCCGGGCGGACTCGACGATCCGAAACTGTCGCTGATCAAGGTGACGATACAGTCGGCCGAATATTGGGATAGCAGCGCCAGCAAGATGATGCAATTCTATGAAATGGCCAAGGCCGCCATCACGGGCGAGCCGCCGAAAGACATGGGCGAACACGGCCGGGTCGATCTGTAGCAGATTTTTCCTATTTTACCCGGGTGTTATTGACTTTCAATTTAACCCGGGTAAAATTGCCTCATTCCCCCATGGAGGCAAACATGCATACCCCCGCAATACCCGAGCTCACCGCCTTCGCCGGCAAACGCAAAGTGGCCGCCGGCCCCTTGCACGCGGTCGCGCAATCATTGAAAGAACTGGTGACGCGCGAACCCGACGCGCAGATCCTGATTTTCGACGACGCCAGCGGCAGCCAGGTCGACCTGAACCTGCATGGCAGCCTGGCCGACGTGCTGCAGCGCCTGCCACGGGCAGCCACGCCGGCGCCGCAGGAAGACATTCCCGCGCGCACGGCGGGCCGGCCGAAGCTGGGCGTGGTGGCGCGCGAAATCACCTTGCTGCCCCGTCACTGGGAATGGCTGGCAACGCAGCCGGGCGGCGCTTCCGTGGCCTTGCGCAAACTGGTGGAACACGCACAGCGCGGCAACAAGGCGCACGATGAACAGCGCCAGGCGCGCGAAGCGGCCTATAAGGTCATGAATGCGCTGGCCGGCGACGCGCCCGGCTTCGAGGAAGCGAGCCGCGCCCTGTTCGCCGGCAAGCAGCCGGCGTTCCTCGCGTGCGTGCAGGACTGGCCAGCCGACGTGCGCGAACACGTCTTGCAGCTGGCACAGCGGGGATGGTCCGAAGGTTAAGCGAAGGTTGAAAGATCAGACGCCCGTGCTGCCCGTGGTATCGGGCGCATCGTCGGCGCTCTGCCGGCTCTGCCCGGCGGAGCCGGCCTGGTGATGGGGCAAGCGGTCGGCGCGCCGCACTTCGCCGATGGAAAACAGATCGTCGCCGATATCGAGGCCTTGCTCGCTATCGACCAGCACAAAGTTTTCGCCCGAATCGGCCGTGCTTTGCTTGCTGCCCGCCGTGGCCGGCGTGCCACCCTGCTTATTGCCGGGCTGCGGCGTAGTGGAGTTACCCATCATCTTCTCCCTGATCGTGAATCCGTGATTGCAGATTGACTGTGTTCGCTGGGTTGACTGTGCGTGGGCCGTGGCCGGCGCAGCTATTTCATCATAGTCCATGCCTGCTGCGATACATCAGAATTTTCGCTAGCCAGCGGTAGCCAAATAAGCGCGGCCCTGGTCAGCGGCGTGCCTGTCTTCCGCTGGCCAGGGCCCATTGTTACTGTCTACTTGCTACCGCTTGCCAGGCACTACTTGTTGCGCGACCCCGAGCTGGAACCGGAACCGCCGCTTTGCTTGTTGCCACTGTCGCGGCCGCCATCCTGGTTCATGCTGGCATTGTCGCGCGAGCCGCTGGAGCTGGAGGCGCTTTGCCGATTGCCATCATTCTTGTGGCTTTGGCTGCCTGCACGGCGTGCCTCTTCCGACGTGAACTCATGCGCCGTGCCCTTTTCATGCGCGGCACGTCCGCCTTCGCTGGCGATTTCACGCTGCTGGGCGGGATCCATGGAAGCGAAACCCCGTTTGCTGGTATCGCTTTGCTTGTTGCCGCCGCTGCTACTGCTGCTACTGGTTTTACTACCTTGCTGTTTATTGTCGCTCGATGTGGCCATGATAATCTCCTTGATCGATGGAATCAAAAACAATGCAAAAAACAATGCAAACCATGCAATTCTTCCCCCTCGCATGGCAAGGGAACCGTCATCTTAGTGCGCACATGGGGTACAAGAAATAGGAGGATGGCAAGAGTGCATGTAGGATGAGTCCCGCCTACGGTAGCGTAGTTACTTTCAGTTTTCCACCAAAAGTACCAAACACTCAGCAGTTAGCGGGCAGCGGAAAAATCGCCGCGTCGGCCGTCACGTAGACGCGCTCGCCAGCGCCCGGGCGCACCGCATGGCCGCCCGTGAAAGCACCAAACGAGGGCAAAATGGCGCGCTCCTGCCCCAGCAGGAAACACGGCAGGCGCAAGCCGCCCCTATGTCGTTCAGTCCCTGCTGCGCGCAAGTGGAACACGGGATGCACGTGGCCGGCCAGCACATAGCCGGGCGCCACGGTATCCGGATGATGGCAGAACGACAGCTTGCCCACCTGGTGCGGTTCATCGACCATGCGTATCGCCAGCGTGGCGGCCGGGTCGCCCGCATGCGCATCGTGGTTGCCGCGCACCACCGTCAGGCGCACGTCCCGATGGCGCGCGCGCCAGGCCAGCATGGCTGCCACGGTGGCGGGCGCATGCGCGGCGCGCGCGTGCAGGAAGTCGCCAAGAAAGACGATTTCCTCGCAAGCGTAACTGGCCAGCAAGACGTCGAGCGCCAGCAGGTTTTGCGTCGTGGTGCCGCGCGGCACAGGCACACCCAGCGCGCGAAACGCGGCCGCCTTGCCGAAATGGATGTCGGCGATAACCAGCATCCGGCGCGCCGGCCAATAGATGGCCTTGTGCGCCAGCAGCCAGACTATCTCGCCAGCCAGCTCCACCACGCAGTGTGCTTGCGGCCCGCTCATGCGGCCGCCTTTTCCAGCGCGCTGACCAGGCGCGCCACCCGGTCCGACAGCTTTTCCGTCGTCAGCTGTTCGCGAAAGCGCTCGACCATCAGGCCGAAGGCAAATGGCGATGCCCGTTCCAGCGCTTGCAGGGAAATGCGCCGTCCATGCAGCTCGCGCAAGGTGGCGCGCAGGCGCGTCAATTCCAGCTCCTGTTCCAGCACTTCGCGCTGCGCCTGCGTGAGCAGCAAGTTGGCCGCATCGTGCTTGCGGAACACTTCAAAAAACAGCGAGGACGAGGCCTGCAACTGGCGCGCGCTTTTCGGCTGGCCCGGATAGCCCTGGAACACGAGGCCGGCGATGCGGGCGATTTCGCGGAAGCGCCGCTGCGACAATTCCGTCGCATTCAGGCTGGCCAGCACGTCCTCGAGCAAGTTGTCGGTGCTGAACAGGGCAAGATCGGCGCCGCTGGCGCCCGACAACAGCGGCGCAAAATCGATGTCGTCCGCACCCAGCAATTCAAAGCCGTAATCGTTGACGGCGATCGACAAGGTCGCCGGCTGCACGCGCGCGATGCGGTAGGCCAGCAAGGATGCCAGGCCCAGGTGCACGGAGCGTCCCGCAAACGGATACACGAACAAATGATGGCCTTCGCGGCTGGACAAGGTTTCCAGCAGCAAGGTCGCGCGCGTGGGCAGGCTCGACCATGCCTGCTGGATGGCCAGCAGCGGCGCCAGCGCGCGCATTTCCGGCCCGCTGGCCTTCCCTTCCTGCGCCAGTTGCAACTGGTCGAGCACGGCATGCGCGAGTTCCGACGACAGCGGCATCTTGCCGCCCTGCCAGCGCGGCACGGCGCCGCGGCTGCCCGTGGCGCGCCGCACGTAGGCCGTCATCTCGTGCACGCGCACGAATTCCAGGATGCGCCCGCCAAACAGAAAATGGTCGCCCGCCTTCAGGCGCGCGATGAACGATTCCTCGATGCTGCCGATCCGCCCGCCACCGAGGAACTTGACCTGGATCGCCGCCTCCGACACGATGGTGCCGATGCTCATGCGGTGGCGCCGCGCCAGCGCCACGTCCGGCACGCGGTACACGCCTTCCTCGTCCGGCAACACGCGCCGGTATTCCGGATATACGGTCAGGCTTTGCCCGCCCCGCGCGACGAAATCGAGCGCCCATTGCCACTCGTCCAGGGTCAGGTGGCGATACGACCAGGCCGCGCGCACTTCCGCGTACAGCTCGGCAGACTGGAAACCGCCGCCCAGCGCGATCGTCACCATGTGCTGCACCAACACGTCGAGCGGCTTGTCCGGCACGGGCCGCGCTTCCAGGTGGCCTTGCGCCAGGGCAGTGCGGGCAGCGGCCGCTTCCAGCAATTCCAGGCTGTTCGTGGGCACCAGGGTGACGCGCGAAATGCGTCCCGGCGCGTGACCGCTGCGCCCGGCCCGCTGCACCAGGCGTGCGATGCCTTTCGCGCTGCCCACCTGCAGCACCCGCTCGACGGGCAGGAAATCGACGCCCAGGTCCAGGCTGGACGTGCACACGACGGCTTTCAGTTCGCCCGTTTTCAGGTGCTGCTCGACCCACTCGCGCACTTCGCGGTCCAGCGAACCGTGGTGCAGGGCGATCAGTCCCGCCCAGTCGGGCCGCGCATCGAGCAGGTGCTGGTACCACAGCTCGGCCTGCGAACGCGTATTCGTAAACACCAGGGTGGTGGCGCTGCCCTCGATTTCGGCGATCAACGGTTGCAGCATCTGGATGCCCAGGTGCCCGCCCCAGGGAAAGCGCGTGGGGTTGACGGGAATCAGACTGTCGACGAGGATGCGCTTCTTGACTTTGCCTTCGACCAGCACGCCGGCGCTTTCCTCGCCCAGCAAGACGTCCCGCGCCTGCCGCAGATTGCCCAGGGTGGCCGACAAGCCCCACGTCATCAATGCGCCATTCCAGCGGCGCAAGCGGGCCAGCGCCAGCTGCACCTGCACGCCGCGCTTGCTGCCCATCAATTCATGCCACTCGTCAACGATCACGGTTTCAAGCAAGCTGAAACGTTCGCGGGCATCCGCCTGGCTCAGCATCAATGACAGGCTTTCCGGCGTCGTGACGAGCACCTCGGGCCAGGCTTTCGCCTGCCGTGCCCGCTGCGCCGCGCTCGTGTCGCCCGTACGCGCCTCGATGCGCCAGCCGGGGGCAAGCTCCGCGCCCGAGGCTTGCAGCGCGCGCACCGTGTCGGCCGCCAGCGCCCGCATGGGCGTAATCCACAGCACGCGCAAGCCCTGCTTTCGTCCCTTGCGTTGTAGTCGCTCGGCGCGCAGCAAGGCGCCGAACCAGACGGCATAGGTCTTGCCGGAGCCCGTGCTCGCATGCAGCAGACCGGACTGGCCCTGTGCAGCCGCACGCCAGACGGCGCGCTGGAACGGGAACACCGCCCAGTCGCGCGCGTCAAACCACGCATCGATGCGCTGCGCCAGCGCGCTTTTGCTCATTGCTTGCTCATGTGGCCTGGACCAGCATGGCCTTCAGGGTGGCCAGGGTGTCCGCATCGGCGATGGCCTTGTCGTCACGCCGGCGCAGGATGCGGGGAAAGCGCACGGCGATGCCCGCCTTGTGGCGGCTGGAGGCGGCGATGCCTTCGAAGCCGATCTCGAACACCATCGTCGGCTTGACGCTGCGCACGGGGCCGAATTTTTCTATCGTCGTCTTGCGGATGGCGGCATCGACTTGCCCGATCTCCGCATCCGTCAAGCCCGAATACGCCTTGGCGAACGGCACCAGCTTGCGCTCGCCTTCCTCAACGTCACCCCACACGGCAAACGTGTAATCCGTGTACAGCGACGCGCGCCGGCCGTGGCCCGCCTGGGCGTAGATCAGCACGGCGTCGATCGAATACGGATCGATCTTCCATTTCCACCAGGTGCCCACGTCTTTCGTGCGGCCCACGCCATACGCGGCAGACCTGGCCTTGAGCATCATGCCCTCCACGCCCCGCGCCCGCGATTCAGCGCGGATGGCCGCCAGCGCCTCCCAGCTTGCCGCCACTATGCGCGGCGACAAACGCAGCGCGGGAGCATTTACGCTGGCCACTACGCTTTCCAGCAGCGCGCGGCGCTCGAGCTGGGGCAGTTGCCGCACATCGACGCCATCGAGTTCCAGCACATCGTAGGCCACGAGCACGGCCGGCAGCTCGGCCAGCAGCTTGGACGACACGCTCTTGCGGCCCATGCGTTGTTGCAGATCGGCAAATGGCGCCGGCACATCGCCCGGCTGCCAGATAAGGATTTCGCCATCGAGCACGGTGCCCTCGGGCAAGGCCAGCTGCGCCAGTTCGGGAAAGCGCTCCGTGATCAATTCCTCGCCGCGCGACCACAGCCAGTTCACGCCCTCTCGGCGCAGCAGCTGGGCACGCATGCCGTCGTATTTCCATTCGGCCAGCCAGTCGCCGATGTCGCCGAGGCTCTGCGGCTCCGCCTGCAAGGGATGGGCGAGGAAAAACGGGTACGGCTGGCCGCCGCGCAGCGCATGTTCACCGTCCGACTGCGCCGCGATCAGCTTGAGAAAACCCGCGCCCGTGGGGCTGACCTTGCCGTCGGTCCAGCCCATCAGGCGCTGAGCGATCAGCTTGCTGTCGACGGCGGCAATGGACGCCAGCGCACGCGTCACCAGCAGTTTGGACACGCCCACGCGAAAGCCGCCGCCGATCAGTTTGATCAGCAGGAAGCGTTCGCGCGTTTCCAGCTCGTCCCAGTAGGCCAGCAAGTCGGCGCGGATGGTCTCGGGCGGTGCACCGCGCAACGGCGCGATGCGCTGCTCGACCCACTCGGCCAGGCCGACATCGCTGCGCCTGGCGGGCGCGGGCAGGATCAGGGCAATGGTTTCGGCCAGGTCGCCGACGGCGTGATAGGCCTCGTCAAACAGCCAGGCATCGAGGCCCGCCCGCTCGGTCGCATACTCGCGCAGCAACTTCGTGGGCACGGCCTGGCGCGGCTTGCCGCCGGCCAGGAAGTACACGGCCCAGGCCGCGTTTTCCGGTGAGGCGCCGCGAAAATACGCTTGCAGCGCCGCCAGCTTGCGGCTGGTGGACGTGGTCTCGTCGAGTTCCGCGTACAGCCGGGCAAAGTCACGCATGGGTGACGTCCTCCGCTGCCGTGGACAGGCCGGGCACGCCGTCATCGGCCTCGTCGTCGCCATACTCCGTCTCGAAGCCGCCCGCCTGCCAGCCGTTCTGCTGCAGCCAGCGCACCATCACGGGAATCGAGCCGTGCGTGACGATGATGCGTTCGGCCTGCGTGGCCGTGATCGCTTGCATCAGGCCGGGCCAGTCGGCATGGTCGGACAGGACAAAACCCCGGTCCACGCCACGCCGCCGGCGCGCGCCGCGCAGCAGCATCCAGCCGCTGGCGAACGCATCGCTGTAGTCGCCGAAGCGCTTCATCCATGGCGAACCGGCGGCCGACGGCGGCGCGATCACCATCGCCGTCTTCAGGGCCGCCTTGTCCGTCACGTCGCTCACCATCACGGTGGCGGGCAAGGCCACGCCCGATTCGCGGTAGACCTGCGTCAAGGCCTGCGCCGCGCCATGACAGATGATGGGACCGATGGAAGGGTCGAGCCCGGCCAGGATGCGCTGCGCCTTGCCGAAGGCATAGCAGAACAGCACGCTGATGCGCCCTTCAGCCGCATTCCTGCGCCACCACTGCTTGATTTCATCATTGATTTCCTGCGGCGCCTGCCAGCGGTAGATGGGCAGGCCGAACGTCGATTCCGTAATAAAGGTATCGCAGCGCACGGGCTCGAACGGTACGCACGTGGGGTCCGGCTGCAGCTTGTAGTCGCCCGACGCCACCCACACTTCACCGCCCACTTCCATGCGCACCTGGGCCGAGCCCAGCACGTGGCCGGCCGGATGCAGCGACACTTGCACGCCATGGTGTTCGATGCTCTCGCCATAGGCGAGGCCCTGGATGGACACGGCGCCCAGGCGCGCGCGCAGCACTTGCTCGCCGGGCGCGGCGCACAGGTAATGCCGGTGCCCGACACGCGCATGGTCGGCATGCGCATGCGTGATGATGGCGCGCTCGACGGGACGCCACGGGTCGATGTAGAACTGCCCCGGCACACAGTACAAGCCTTCCTTGCGCACCACCACCATGTCTGCCATGCCCTGCCCCCTGCGTTAAAAAAAGCGCGTTGGAATGGGCTGATTCTAGCGCTCTTGCGCCAAATCACTGTTCGGCAGCGCACCATGGCTTCACGCGGGAACGACGAACTCCGCCATGAAGGTACGCGTGGTGTTTTCCGGAAAGGCAATGGTGACCTGGTCGCCCGCCACGGACAGCACGGTGCCGATCTGGTAGCGCGGTACGCGCACGCGGCTGCCGACGGCGATCTGGGGTGCCGGCGCTGGCGGTGGCGTTTCAACAGGCGCGGGCGGGAACTCGTCAAGGCTGTTGGGTGCGGCCAGCGCGGGCGGCGACTGGCAATTGTCGCAAGTGCAGCAGCGCTCGAAATCGCCAGCATCGCCAAAATAATCGAGCAGCAGTTTCCATCGGCACAGGCCGCTTTGCGCGTACGCCACCATCTGCTCGAGCGCCTGCTTGTCGCGCTCCTGCTTGTCGACATAGATCTGCGCCAGCTGCGCATACGCAGGCATGACGTCCGACGGGGCTGTCAAGCGATAGCCGAGCTTGCGGTCCTGGCGCAGCAGCTTGCCGTCCTTTAACAGTTTCAGGCACACCTTCAAGTGGCCGTCGGAAAACTCGGGCAAGCGCGCTGCCAGGGCGGCGAAAGTAAAGGTGGTCGGCAATTCTTGCGCGGCCGCCACGATGGCGGCCAGTTCTTCGGCCGTGGGATAGTGCTTGGCCAGAAAGAACTGCTGCACCCGCTTGTCTTCCTGGAAGTACAGCAAGGTGCAGTCGGCGGGCAAGCCGTCGCGCCCGGCCCGACCCGATTCCTGGTAGTACGCTTCCAGATTGGCCGGCACCTGCAAGTGAATGACGAAGCGCGTGTCGGGCTTGTCGATGCCCATGCCAAACGCGTTGGTCGCGACCATGATGCGGCGCTCGCCGTTCATGAACAAGTCCTGGTTGTGCTTGCGCTCGCGCGCCGCCAGCTTGCCGTGGTAGCACGTGACGCTCTCGCCCAGTTCCTCCAGCCGCGCCGCCAGGTCCTCGACGGCCTTGACGGTGGCCGCATACACGATGCCCACGCCGGGCGTCTCGCGCAGCAGGCGCAAGACTTCGTCCTGTTTCTCTCCGGCATTCGTGACCTGGATCACGCGGTAGCGCAAATTGGCACGGTAGATGCCGGTATTGATGACCTGCAGCTTGCGCGCTTCGAGCTGCGCGTCGATATCGTCTATCACTTCCCCCGTGGCCGTGGCCGTCAGCGCCAGCACGGGCGGACGGCCCAGCGCGCGCAGGGCGGCCGCGATTTCCAGGTAGGCGGGACGGAAGTCGTGGCCCCATTGGGAAATGCAATGGGCTTCATCGATGACGACCAGGCTGGGCGGCGCGCTGGCCAGCAAGGACAGGAACTCGGGCATCGCCAGGCGTTCCGGCGTGCAAAAGATGATGAGCCTGCCGCCCTGGCCGATGCGGGCGATGGCGTCGTCCTCTTCGGCGCGCGACAGGCTGCTGTTGAGCTGCACGGCCGTGATGCCCAGTTCATGCAGCTTTTCCAGCTGGTCTTTCATCAGCGAAATCAGCGGCGACACGACCAAGGTGGCGCCCGGCAACAGCGCGGCGGGCAACTGGTAGCACAGTGACTTGCCGCTGCCGGTGGGCATGATGGCCAGGGTGTCGCGCCCGGCCAGCACGCTGTCGATGACTTCCTGCTGGCCCGTGCGCAGCCGCGCCACGCCGAAGACCGAGCGCAGCAGGCGCTGGATGTGTCGACCAGACTTGTTCAGCGAAGCAAGCATCATTGCCGTCCTAAAAGTAAAAGCACCATGCCGGCGCCCCTGCGCCAAGGTGCAGTTACTTTACGGCCGGGTCTGGCGCACCGCCATAGGACGGGCGCCACAGCTGGCGTAGGAATTCAGGAAGCAAACAGGATGGCCCAGAACAGCATCAACAAACCGGCAATCGACACGCACCACACGAGCGTGCGCACGACGGGCACGCCAAACGCGTACAGGGGCAGGTACAGCACGCGCGCGGCCAGGTACAGGGCGGCGCCGTACAGGGTCAGCGCGCTTTCCTGCGCCGTCACGTGGGCGATCAGCACGGCGGCGGCGAACAGGGGCAAGGTTTCGAACAGGTTCGCCTGGGCCCGCCGCAAGCGGCCCGTGATCTTGCCCACGGGCGGCCCGTCGCCGTCGCGCGCGCTCACGTTATAGGCCGTGCCCGTTTCGCGCGTGCGAAACAGCGCGGGCAGGAGGATTTGCACCAGCGCCAGCACGAGGGTACAGGCCAGCATCGTCAGTTCAGGAGTCATCCATTTGCCTCTGCAGGGTGAGACGGGCAAGCCGTGGGAGCGCGTGCCAGTCAGGGTTGGTCGAGTGCCGCTTGCAACTCCAGCAAATCATAGGGCTTGCGCAAGACGCTGGCGGAAAAGCCCAGCTCATCCATCGATTCCTTGCCATAGCCCGTGGAAAAGATAATGCGCATGCCAGGTTTGTCGCGCAGCACCATGCGCGCCAGCGCGATGCCGGACATGCCGGGCAGGCTGACATCCGTAAACAGGATATCGAAGTCTTGCTCGTTGAGCAGTTTCCACGCCGCCTCGCCATCGGACACACCGCTGACCGTGTGACCCAGCATGCCCACCAGTTCACACACCATCAGCTGCGAATCGAGATTGTCTTCCACCACGAGTATTTTCATCGATGTCGGCATGTCCCCCTGAGGTTCTGGCGCATGCCCCGTCAAGTCCAGCCCCGGCGTGCCGCCTGCCAGCAGGCTGGCCGCCAGGCCGCCACCCGCTTGCGTGCCGGCCACCGGTGCGCCGGACCGTTCAAACTGGCGCGCGCGCATTTGCTGCTGGCGGTTGGCCAGCACATGGCGCAGCTTGCGCGCCAGCTCTTCGCGCCGGTACGGTTTGCTGAGCAATTCAACTCCCGCGTCGAGTCTGCCCTCGTGCACGATGACATCCTGCGCGTAGCCCGACGTAAACAAGACGGCGATATCGGGCTGCAATTCGCGCGCCTGGCGCGCCATCTCCGTGCTGCTGACGGGACCGGGCATGATCACGTCCGTAAACAGCAAATCGATCTGCGCACCGCTGTGCAGCACGGCCAGCGCGCTTTCGCCATCCTCGGCCTTGAGCACCTTGTAGCCAAGCGCACCGAGCATGTCGACGACGGTCGTCCGCACACCCACGTCGTCTTCGACCACGAGCACCGTTTCCGTGCCGCCCGTGACGACGCCGCTCAATTCCAGCTCCTCGTCCGCTTCCGCCATCAGGGAACGGGGCAAATAGATTTTGACTCCCGTGCCCACGCCAGGTTCACTGTAAATGCGGATATGGCCGCGGCTTTGCGTGACAAAGCCATACGCCATCGACAAGCCCAGGCCCGTGCCCGCGCCTTCCGGCTTGGTGGTGAAGAACGGCTCGAACGCGCGCTGCAGCACGGAGCCGCTCATGCCGCGGCCCGTATCGGTCACTGACAGCATCACGTACTGGCCGGCAGGCACGTCGACCAGGTTGTGCACATACTGTTCGTCGAGCACGACGTTGCCCAGCTCGATGGTCAGCTTGCCCACGCCATCCATGGCGTCGCGCGCATTGATGGCCAGGTTCAGGATGACGTTCTCGATCTGGCCACGGTCGACCAGGGTATTCCACAGCCCGCCACCACCCACCAGCACGATGTCGATCGCTTCGCCCAGGGCGCGCCGCAGCAGCGCATCCATGTTGCGCACCACGCGCGCCAGGTCGGCCACCACCGGTTGCAAAGGCTGGCGCCGGGCAAACGCCAGCAGATGCGACGACAGCTTGGCGCCCCGCTCGACGGCGGCAATCGCCGTATCGAGGCGCTGGCGCATGACGCCATCCGTGCCCGCCAGATGCTGCAGCAAATGCAAATTGCCGGAAATGATTTGCAGCACATTATTGAAGTCGTGCGCGATGCCGCCCGTCAGCTGGCCCACGGCCTCCATCTTTTGCGCCTGGCGCAAGGCGTCTTCCGCCTTCGTGCGCTCATTGACTTCCTGTTCGACCCGGTGCTCGAGCGTTTCGTTCAATTCATGCAGCGCTTTTTCCACGCGGCGCCGGTCCGTGATGTCCGTCTTGACGGCGATCAAGGAACGCGTCTGTCCCTGTTCATCGACCAGGCGGCTGACATTGCTCGACACCCACACTTGCGAGCCATCGGGCTTCAGGTAGCGTTTTTCCAGCGAGAACGATTCGCCCGTTTCCACCAGGCGCTGGAACAGCACGCTGTTGCCGGGCACGTCCGCCGGATGCATGATGTCGTTCATGTTCAGGCTCAGCAGCTCTTCGGCCGAGCGCCCCAGCATGCGGCACAGGGCGCCGTTGACCCTCTGGAAACTGCCGTCGAGGCCCAGCTCGGACAAGCCCACCGAGGCCTGGCCGAAAATGGCCGCCATGCGCTCCTGGCTGGCGTTCAGTTCATCCTCGATCTGGCGCCGCTCCGTCACGTCGAACGACACGCCCACGTAGCGGCGCTGGCCCGGCACGCGGCCTGCCACCACCTCGCCCTGGCGCGCGATCCAGCGCAGCGCGCCATCGGCGGGACGGCGGATGCGGTACTCCACGTATTCGAGGGGATTGGGCGCCACAGCAAGCTTGCTGGGTCCGACCTTTTGCTGGTCGCGCGCATCGACCAGGCTTACCAGCAAGCGTTCCGTTACTTCTTCCTCGTCGGCAATGCCCCACAGGCGGCGAAAGGTGGGCGACACCAGCATCGCGCCCGTCTCGGGGAACCATTCGAAAGTGCCGATGCCGCCCGCCTGCTGGGCCAGGCGCAAGCGCTCCTCGCCTTCCATGCGTTCGGTGACGTCGATGCCTTCGACGAGGATGCCCGTGACCGTACCCTCGTCATCCTTGATGGGCTGGTAGACGAAGTCGATCTGGCGCTGGCCCGTCTGTCCGTCCGCCGTCTGCAAGTCCACCTTCACCTGGCGTCCCTCGTACGGTTCGCCAGTGCGGTAGACCTGGTCGAGCAGTTCGATGAAACCTTGCTCCTTGACTTCAGGCAAGGCCGCTTCGACAGTTTTGCCCAGCAGATCGCGGTGGCCGACCAGGCGCAGATAATGTTCATTCGCCAGTTCGAACACGTGCCGCGGCCCGCGCAGCAGGGCCATGAAGCTGGGCGCCTGCTGGAACAGGGCCCGCAGCAGCGCGCGTTCCTCGCCCAGGCGGCGGTTGGCCGCGCGCACGGCCTCGCTCTCGGCCTGCAATATAGTGTTGAGTTCGCCCAGTTCGGCCGTGGCCAGCTTCAGCTGGCGCCCCTCTTCCATGCGCGCCGTCAATTCCAGCGCCGTGCACAGCACGCCATCGACCTGGCCGCCGGCGCCATGCACGGGCGTGTAATATAGGTCGAAACAGACATCCGCGCGCTGGCCGTCGCGCAACAGCGGCAGACAGCATTCGCGGTGCACCTGGGTCTCGCCGCGCAGTCCCGCTTCGAGGATGCGCGCGTTCCAGTCCCAGATTTCGGGCCAGACGGCCGGCACCGTGCCGCCCAGCGCTTCTGGATGGCGCTCGCCTGCGATCTGGATGTAGTCGTCGTTGTAAATCATCACGTGCTGCGGGCCCCACATCAGCACCATCGCCATCGGCGAATTGAGCACGATGTCGACGCTGGTGCGCAAATGGGCGGGCCAGCCATCGAGCGGGCCCAGGCTGGTGGCGGACCAGTCGCGCTGGCGCACCAGCTCGCCCATATTGCCGCCGCCGCGCGGCCAGGCTGGCGCGCTCATGTAACCAATCCCGCTTGCACGCGCACCTGGCACTGGCGCGGGATGCGCACGGTCGCCAGCGTGCCCTGCGCGGCCGTCGAACTGATCTCGACCGTGCCGCCGTGGGCCTTGACGAACATGTTGACCGTGTACAAGCCCAGCCCCAGGCCCTGCCCCGTCCTGCGCTTCTCGCCCGCCTGCTGGAACGGCTCGAACAGGGTCGGCAGCAAGGCGGCCGGGATGACGCCGCGATTGGCGATGCGCAATTCAATGTGGTCGGCGTTGCGTCCGTCGAGGGCCAGTTGCACGGGCGCGCCCGGCTCGCCATGCGTGATGGCATTGTTTAACAGATTCGAAATGACTTGCGACAGCAAGCCCGCATCGCATTGCCCGTGCAGATTACCCACGCTGCTGACCTCGACCAGCGGGGCCTGGCCGGCCGTCTCGAATTCCTCGACGATGGCGCGCGCCAGCGCCAGGTAGTCGTGCGTGCTGCTGCGCAACTCCATCGTACCCGAGCGGATGCGCGCCAGGTCCAGCAGCTGGTCGACCATGCGCCCCATGCGCTTGGCGCTGCTTTCGATGCGCTGCGCCGTGACGATCACCTTCGGGTGGTCGCTCATCATCGGCAACAGCATGGCGCCGTTCATGACCACGGACAAGGGCGTGCGCAAGTCGTGGCCCAGCACGGCCGTGAACAGTTCGTTCAGGTGCAATGCGTGCTTGAGCTCGTCGAGCTGGGCCGACAATTCGCGTTTCTGCTGGTACAGCTGGACCAGCACGGCCACCTTGCTTTGCAAGGCTTTCACGTCGATGGGCTTGTAGAGAAAGTCGACGGCGCCCGCCTCGTAGCCGCGGAAGCTGTAGCTCGGTTCGCGCGATGCCGCCGTCAGGAAAATCAGGGGAATGCTGCGCGTGCGCTCGCTGCCGCGTATCAGCTCGGCCAGCTCGAAACCATCCATGTGCGGCATTTGCACGTCAATCAGGGCCAGCGCCACTTCATGTGTCAACAGCAATTCCAGCGCTTGCGCGCCCGAGCTTGCCTTCAGGATGACAATACCGGGCCGTGCCAGCACGGCTTCGGCGGCGACCAGGTTTTGCGCGATGTCGTCAACGACGAGGATATGGATAGGTGCGGTCACGGAATCATCTTCAGGCATCGCAACGGCAAGATGCCATCGTGTTTCGATATAAACATCAACATTGTTTCAATTCTCACATATATTACACGCACTACACCACTCTCATTCACTTGTGTTCGCCATCGCCGAGCAATGCCAGGCTGGCGGCCATTTGCGGCAAATCGAGCACGCGGTCGGCGCCCGCCAGCTTGAGCGCGGCCGCCGGCATGATGCCACAACTGGCCCGCTGCGGGTCTTGCACCCAGGCACTGCCGCCCAGCTGCCGCACGCGGGCCAGGCCCGCCGCACCGTCGGCCGAGGCGCCCGTCAGGATAATGGCCAGCATGGCGCGCCGGTAAGCGTACGCAGCCGTTTCCAGCAGGACATCGATGGACGGGCGCGAAAAATACACGGGCGCTTCCTGCGACAGGGAAAAGCAGCCATCGGGCTCGACTTGCAGGTGGTAGTCGGGCGGGGCGAAATACACGGTTCCGGCCTTCAGCGGTTCCTTGTCCTGCGCTTCGCACAAGGGCAGCGCGCAGCGCGCCGCATACAGATGCGGCAACTGGCTCGAGCGGCCTGGTGCCAGATGCAGCACCACCACGACGGCCGCGCGGCAGGTGGCAGGCAAGGCGCGCAGCACAATGCCCAGCGCTTCCACGCCGCCGGCCGAGGCGCCGATGGCGATCAGGCGCAGGCCGGCGGGCGGAGGCGCGACGTCGCAGCTTGGCAGCATGTCAGGCACGCTGGAAGATGCGTTCGGCCGGGCTCAGCTCGTTGAAGCTGTCCGCATGGCGGCTGAAATGCAGGCTTTCCTTCATGCCCAGGCCCAGGAAGCCCCGGTTCACCAGCGCTTCGTGGAACAGGCCCAGACTGCGGTCTTGCAAATCTTTATTGAAGTAAATCATGACGTTACGGCAGGAAACCATGTGCACCTCCGAAAACACGCTGTCCGTCGCCAGGCTGTGGTCGGCGAAGACGAACTGGCGCCGCAAGCGCCGGTCAAAGATGGCGCCCTTGTAGGCGGCCGTGTAATAATCGGACAGCGAACGCTTGCCGCCCGCCAGCTGGTAATTCTCGCTGAACTGGGCGATGCGCTCGATGGGATAGATGCCCGCTTCGGCGGCGGCCAGCGCTTCCACATTGATGTCGGTCGCGTAGATCATGCTGCGCTCGAGCAAGCCTTCCTCTTCCAGCAAGATGGCCAGCGACCATACCTCTTCGCCGCTGCTGCAGCCGGCCACCCAGATCTTGATCGAGGGATAGGTGTGCAGGATGGGCACGACTTTTTCGCGCAGGGCACGAAAATACGCGGGATCGCGGAACATCTCGCTCACTTGCACCGTGAAAAACTGCAGCATCTGCGCGAACATGGCCGGTTCGTGCAAGATGCGATCCTGCAATTGCGACAGGCTGGCGCAGCCGAAGCGCTCCATGGCCTGGCGCATGCGCCGGCGCAGGGACGCCACGGAATAATCGCGGAAATCGTGCTGATAGCGCAGCAGTATTCCCTCAAGCAATAACTTCAGTTCTATATCGAAAATATCGTCATCTAACAACATCCACCTCATCGGATACCTGACCGTTGAACACGGTGCAATGCGCACCGCGCAGTCACTGCCAAATGCTAGCAGATCGCCGGCGATTATCCTGCAGAGAAAGTTTCAGTTAGGTACGCTGGCGTACACTCACGCGTTTTTTTCGGCACTGTCCACGCCCTTCATGCCATTCCCCSGAATCTTCCTGTGTCCCTGCTGTCTGACTGTGTATACCAGACAAACGGGAGCCGTCCATGCAGCCAGCCCAATGGAAAACGTTCATCGCCCAGTTCGCCGGATTGAACCGCCGCCAGCGCCTGGCGGGCATCACCCTGCTGCGCGGGGCCGCATCGCAAGACGTCATCGTGGCTCTGGTCGAAAGCGTGGCCCGGCAGCGATTGCACTGTCCTGCCTGCAACAGCAACCATGCTCACCGGCATGGCCATGCACACGGGTTGCAGCGATACCGTTGCGCTCCCTGCGGGCGCACCTTCAATGCGCTCACCGGCACGCCGCTTGCGCGCTTGCGTCATAAATCGCTGTGGCTCGACTACGCCGATTGCCTGCTGGCATCGGATTCCGTGCGCAAGGCGGCAGTACAGCTAGGAGTGCACCGCAACACCACGTTTCGCTGGCGCCACCGGTTTTTATCGTTGGCAAAGACAGACCGGCCGCATGGCTTGCACGGCATCGCCGAGGCCGACGAGTTATATCTGCTGGAATCGGAAAAGGGAGCGCGGCAGATGACGCGTCCGGCGCGGCGCCGTGGTGGTCATGCCTTTAAACGTGGCATATCGAATGAGCAAGTCTGCATCCTGGTGGCGCGTGACCGCACTGGACAAACCCTCGATTTCGTCACGGGAAAAGGAGCACTGACCAAGGCACAGCTACATGCTTGCCTGCCACCCGTCATCGACAAGGATATCTTGCTGGTCACCGATGGTCATGCCGCCTACCGCGCCTTCGCCCATGAAGCAGGGGTCAGCCACCAGGCCGTCAACTTGCGTGCCGGCATCCGCGTGCGGGGCGCCGCCCACGTGCAAAACGTCAATGCGTATCACAGCCGCTTGCGGGATTGGCTACGGCCGTTTCACGGCGTGGCCACACGCTACCTGTCGAATTACCTGGGCTGGCGCTGGATACTCGACGCCGGGCGCATCCGCTCGCCAGAAACATTATTGAAGGCAACACTAGGAGCATTCCCACATCTAACGGTGACATAGCCTTTTTTTCAGGCATCCACGCCCTTCATGCCTTCTTCCGTATAGCGCGCGCCCGCCGCCATGCCCAAAGGAAAGGCCGCGTTCATCGCCGCCAGTTCCGCCCCATTCAGCCGCACGGCCAGCGCGCCGAGGTTGTCGTGCAAATACGCGATGCGCTTGGTGCCGGGAATGGGAATGATGTCGTCGCCTTGCGCCAGCAGCCAGGCCAGCGCCAGCTGGGCCGGCGTGCAGCCTTTTGCGCGCGCGATGTCCCTCACTTGCGCGACGATGGCCTGATTGCGCGCCAGGTTATCGGCGGCAAAGCGGGGATTGAACTGGCGAAAGTCGCCCGCGTCGAGGCTGGCCGCATCGGCAATGGCGCCCGTCAAAAATCCCCGGCCCAGCGGACTGTAGGCAAAGAAGCTGGCGCCCACGTCGCGGCAGGCGGCCAGCACGCCCTGCTCCGGTTCGCGCGTCCACAGCGAGTATTCGCTCTGCACGGCGTCCACGGGGCAGATCGCCGCCGCGCGCCGCAAGGTGGCGGCGCTCACCTCGCACAGGCCCACGGCGCGGATCTTGCCCTCTTGCCGCAGTTGCGCCAGCGCGCCCATCGATTCCTCAAGTGGCGTCTCGAGATTCAGGCGGTGCAGATAGAACAGGTCGATGGCCTCCACGCCCAGGCGCCCCAGCGAGGCTTCGCACGCCTGGCGGATGTAGGCGGGGGAATTGTCGACGCGGCGCGCATAACTGCCCGCCTCGCGCGCCAGCCCGCACTTGGTGGCGACCAGGGCCTGGCCGCGATGGCTGGCCAAAAAGCGCCCCAGCAACTGCTCGTTGTGGCCGAAACCGTAGGCGTCGGCCGTGTCGAACAGGGTCACGCCCGCCGCCAGGGCCGCTTCCAGGGTGGCCAGGGATTGCGCCTCGTCCGTGGCGCCATAGAATTCCGACATGCCCATGCAGCCCAGGCCCAATGCCGAACTGCTCATACCGTTATTGCCGATGCGTCGCTGTTGCATGCTGCTCTCCTCAGTTGTTGACTCGATGCCGCCAGTCTGGACCGCGCCGGATGACAAGGGAATGCCCGATTTCGTGATACCTTTCTGGTATGAGAGCCCTCGATACCCATGCCTTGACCCTGTTTTGCGCCGTCGCCCGCTGCCTGAACTTCCGCCAGGCGGCGGAGCAATTGCACATGACCCAGCCACCATTGTCGCGCGCCATCAAGGGGCTGGAAGACAAGCTGGGCGCGCGCCTGTTCGAGCGCGACACGCAGGGCGTGGTCTTGACGCCAGCGGGCCGTACCCTGCTGCCGCAGGCGCTGCACATCCTTGATTTGCTGGAGATGGCGCAGCAATCGCTGCGGCAAGACAGCGCACCCGCGCGCCTGCGCCTGGGCTTGACGAGTTCCGTGGCGGCCGGCCTGTTCCGTCCTTTGCTGGCGGCGCTGGAGGAGCAACTGGGCAATGTCCGCCTGGAATTGACGGCCGCCCCGTCGCCGCGCCTGGTCGCCGCCGTGCGCAAGAGCCAGCTCGATGCGGCCCTGCTTGCGCTACCCAGCGCCACGTTCGAGCTGGCCGTGCAGCAGCTGGCGCGCCAGCCCATGATGCTGGCCCTGCCCGCCGGGCACCGGCTGGCGAAGAAGCGCAAGCTCAGCCTTGCTGACATCGCCCAGGAACCCGTCTACTGGTTCGAACGGGCGCGCCAGCCCGCCTTTTTCGACCATTGCCAGCAAGTGTTCCGCCGGCATGATTTCGCGCCGCATTTCCTGCGCGAAGCACCCGACCACCATGTGCTGCTCGGCGACGTGGCCGCAGGCAAAGGCATGGCGCTGCTGGCCGACTCGTTCCGCGCGCTGCGCATGGATGGCGTGATCTACCGGCCATTGGCGGAAGGCGAGGAATTGGCGGCCGGCATCGGCCTGGCCTGGCAAGCCGACCACGGCCATGCGACCCTGCCCCTGCTGCGCCAGCTGGCGCAGGAATATCTGAAACAGTGACGGCCGCGCGCGGAGGCGCCAGACGCGCTACCATATCGCCTTCCCCATTTTCAAGCGCCACCACGACCATGACGTTTACCATCAGCGACGCCGCCTACGGCACCGATACCCCCGCCGCCAAGCAAGCCATGTATGCGGACTTGCGCTCGCAGCTGCAAGGCTTGCTGTCAGGCGAGACCGACTTCATCGCCAATACGGCCAACTTCAGTTCGCTGGTCTTCAACACCATGCCGGGCCTCAACTGGGCCGGCTTTTATTTCCTCAAGGGCGAGGAATTGGTGCTGGGACCGTTCCAGGGCAAGCCCGCCTGCATCCGCATCAAGAAGGGGCGCGGCGTGTGCGGCACCACGGTGGTCGAAGGCGAGTCCATCGTCGTGCAGGACGTGCATGCATTTCCCGGCCACATCGCCTGCGACGTCAATTCCCGTTCGGAACTGGTGGTGCCCGTGTTTGCGCATGGCCAGATCATCGGCGTGTTCGACCTCGACAGCCCGCTCGTCAGCCGTTTTGACGATGTCGACGCGCAAGGCGTCGAATCCTTGGTGCGCGTGCTGGAAGCGGCTATCGTTGCTGAATAACTAGTTGCCCGCCTTGACGGCGATGAATTCGCCCTTGCCGACCGTGGCCAGGCACGTCGTGTAGCGGCTGTCGGCTCGGATGGCTTCGATGAAGCCGGCCATGTCCGCGTAGTGCGAACTGGCGTTGTCGACCACCAGCACGCCGCCGGCCGCCAGCGCGCGGTCCAGCTGCGGCCACCACTGCGCGTATTGCTGGCGCGCGGAATCGAGGAAGATGAAATCGTAGGCGCCGTCCGCCGCATCGCGCAGCACGTCGCCCGCGTCCGCCAGCAGCTGGCCGATCACGCCCTGCAATTGCGCGCGCACGAAGTTGTTGTGCGCCATGTCGAACTTGTCCTGCGCCTTTTCCACCGTCACTACCTTGCCGCCCAGCGCCTGCACGGCGCGCGCCAGCCACAGGGTGGAATAGCCGTTCGACGTGCCGATTTCCAGCACCCGCCGGGCGCCGCGCGCGTGCACCATCACGGCCAGCAATTCGCCCGTGTCGCGCGTGATATTGAGCATGCGGCTGGCGCGCGCCGTGTGCGCCGCATCATTGGTGTTACCGAATGCTTCGAGTTCACTCAACAGAGTATCGATGCTGGGCATGGCGCCTCCTTGTTCAAAACACCAGCATAGCAAAAAAACTATGCCGGTGCACGGCGCAGCGGACGTTTCAGATACTGCACCATCACCACGCCCAGCAGGGTCACGCCGCCACCGATCACATCGTAGCTGTGCAAGGTTTCACCGAGGAACAGCATGGCGATGATCACCGTGAACACGGGCAGCAGATTCATCAAGGTCGTCGCGCGGCTAGGCCCCAGCTTGGCCAGGCCATGCATCCACAAAAACGGTGCGATGATGGAGGCGGGGATGCCGGCAAACAGCACCAGCGGCAAACCGGCACCGGTGACGGGCGGCGCGGACTGGCTCAGGTAGTACACGAACAGCACGGGCACGGCGCACCACACCTGGATCAGCAGCGAATGCCAGTTATTCAGGGGAATCTTCCAGCGCTTGAGCAGCACGCCATAGCCCGCGTACGACAGGCAGGCCAGCAGCATCAGCGCGTCGCCCACGGCCGCGCCATGGGCCAGCAGGGCGGCCGGATTGCCATGGCTGAGCAGGTAAGCGAGTCCCAGCAGCGACACGAGGCCGCCAAACACGCCGCCCACGGTGGGCGCCTCACCGAGCAGCAGCACGGACAAGCCCACGGCCAGCAGCGGCATCATCGATGCCAGGATGCCCATATTGGTGGCCGTCGTCGTTTGCGCGGCGATGTAGGCGAGGCACTGGTACATGACCATGCCCAACATACCCAGCACAAACAGTTTGCCCAGATACGGTCGCACCACGGCCCGCTGCTTCCATACGGGACGGGCAAACACGAGCGCCAGCAGCACGCCGGCCAGCAACCAGCGGTAGAACGAGATGGCGGCCGGATCGATCACGCCGACGGCCATCTTGCTGACGATGGTATTGATGCCCCAGATCAGCACGGCGATCACGGGTAACAGATAGTGCTTCACTTGCATGTTGCGGACTCCAGTATTCAGGACCACCATTTTCGCATGGTCCGATTCCATGGATATAATGCATAGCGGACAATCGATGCGAAGAACAGGACAAAGACACCATGGCCAGCAACCAGCATTTCCCCGCCGTTTCCGACGCCCTGCCCTATCCCGTGTATTTCCGCCTCGACGATTACCGCGCGCACCAGCAATTCGATTACCAGAGCCATCCGTGGGGCCAGCTCACATATTGCTCCACGGGCGTGATGGAAATCATGGTCGCGGGCCAGCGCTACCTGTCGCCGCCCCAGTACGCCGTGTGGATACCGCCCGAGACCTTGCACGACGGCTATATCCGCCAGGATGTCGTGTTTCACTCGGCCTACATCGACGCCAGCCTGTGCGCGCAGTTGCCGGCCCAGCCGTGCGCGCTGGTCATGAGCCCCCTGCTCAAGGCCATCCTCGGCGACTTTGCCGAACGCCATGTCACCACGCCGGCCACCGAAGCCGACCAGCGCCTGGCGCAGGTGCTGGTCGACCAGCTGCAGCTGGCGCCGTGCAGCCGCAACTATCTGCCTGGCAGCGACGAGCCCGTCATTGCGGCGCTGCTGGCGGCCCTGCAGGCGAAGCCTGGCAGTAACCGCTCACTGGCCGAGTGGGCCGCGCAACTGCACGTCACGGAGCGCACCTTGGCGCGCCGCTGCCAGCGCGAACTGGGCATGCCGTTCGGCGAATGGCGCCAGCGCCAGCGCTTCCTGGCCGCCCTGCCCCTGCTGGAACAAGGAGACACCGTGCAGGCGATCGCGCTGGAACTGGGCTACAGCACGGCTTCCGCTTTCATCGCTATGTTTCGCCGGCAAAGCGGCGGCACGCCCGACCAGTTCCGCCGCGGCCTGCGCTGAAAAAGCGGACCGGCGCTATCCGCTTTGTCATATGGGGATGCTAAAATTCAAACATCTTTCCAGAGAGCAAAAGGACGCGCATGAACCCCAGCACCGAGACGGCCACCGATACCCAAGGCAACGAGGACATGCCCCAGGCATCAGCAACGGCCGTGACGGCGCCAGCGCCCCTCAAGCTCGACAAGGAAGAGATACCGACGGTGCTGGGCAAGCTGCGCACCCTGGTGCAGGACAAGACGCGTTTCGAACCGCACGACATCACGCCGCTGGACGAGGAAGACGTACTGCAGGAGTTTTCGCTGCAAGCGAACTACGCGCTCGAGGCGCGCTTCGAGCAGCGCGTCATCAATGGCTATTTCACGCCAGCGGGCAATGACTGCCGCTGCCAGGGTGACCTGCACGAGGTGGGAGCGCTCGCTCACGCGCAGGAGAAGGAACGGCTGCGCCGCGCGGCGGGCAAGCTCGACAATGCCTTGCGCCAGCCAGGCCAGGCCTACAACGGCGTCGAGGCGGGCGTCTACCTGCCGCACGCCGTCAAGTACTGGCACCTCGATACCTGCAGCAACTGCACCGGCAGCGGCCGCATCAACTGCCACACCTGCTACGGCGCGACGACGGAAACATGCTGGAACTGCCACGGCGGGCGCACCGTCAGCTGCGACGCGTATGGCTGCTACGGCAGCGGCAAGGTGTCGTGCTCGTATTGCAGCGGCAGCGGCACCGTGTCCGAGCAAGTCACCGACTACATCACGGTGCAAGTGCCCACTACCACCTACAGCAACGGCAGCTCGCACACCAGTTACCATAGCGAGACGCGGCCCCAGTACCGCACCGAATACCGCTCTTGCTACCATTGCAGCTACGGCAAGGTCAGCTGCAACACTTGCCACGGTTCCGGCAACATCAATTGCGGCACCTGCCGCGCCAGCGGCAAGGTCACGTGCCGCACCTGCAGCGGCGTGGGCGACTTGCGCTGCAACCCGTGCGACGGTTCCGGCAAGGTGGGCAAGGCGGCCTGGGTCGACGTGCATGTGACGCCCGGCTACAGCGTCAGCCTGCCCAAGCAGGCACCCGATGACGCGCGCCGCATCCGCGACAAGGAGAGCGTGCACTCACTGGCAGCCATTGCCAGCAGCCTGGCCCTGGCGAAAGTGAGCATTTACAATGAAGACCAGCCGCAGGAAGTCGACGCCCTGTATGCGGCCAAGCTGCGCATCGTGCGCCTCGATGCATCGTGCAACGCGGAAAAGCACCACCTGGTGGCGTACGGCACGGACTTGCGCTGGCTGACCCTGGACGACATCGTGGAAAAGCTGCTGCGCGGCGACCTCAAGGCGCTCAGCGACGCGCTGGCCGGCAGCGCCGACGACGGCCTGTTCTCGGCCCACGTGCAAGGTTTGCTGACGCCGCTGCGCGACGTGGCCGCCTCGGAACTGAATGCGGACGTGATCGAGTCCGTCCTCAGCGGCGACGCGGACCACGCGCACGTCGATGTCGTCTCCGCCGACTATGCCAACAATGTGCGCACCTGCGTGCTCGGCGCCCTGCGCCAGGTCTACACGCGGCTGGCCAAACAATTCTGGTGGAAAGGCGCGCTGGCCGCGCTGGCCGCCGCCATCGCCACCTGGTTCTTCGCCGGACGCGGGGCCGCCGCCGTCGCCGGCCTGCTCGTCACGGGCGCCGGCTACTGGCTGTTCAACCGCAAGGTGAAAGCCGTGCTGAGCGAAGCGCTGGGCGGCGAGCGGCAAGCCGAACGGGCCATGGGCATCGCCGGCAAGGGCCGCCGCAACCAGCTGGCGCAAGTGCTGATCCTCGCGCCCGCGAGCGTGGCCGTGCTGGCCGCCAGCTATGGCTTGCCCGTGCGTGTGCGCCCGGCGGCTCCACCGCCGCAAACGGCCATCGCGTCGGCGCCCATCGCGCCCCATGCGCCAGCCGTTGTGCCGGCAGATGCGAGCAGCGCCAAGGCCGTCAAGCTGTACGAAAATGGCGACAAGGTTCAGGCGCTGGCCATGCTGGAAAGCCTGGTCGGCAAGGGCGACGCCGGCGCGTATGGCCTGTATGGCTGGATGCTGCTGATGGGCGAAGGCAAGCCGGGCCCCATCACGGCGCCAACGGCGCAGCAGCGCGAAGCACGCCAGGTGGCCGCCAAGCCCCTGATCGGCAAGGGCCTCGTGAAAAACGACAGCTATGCGCTGGCGGCGAAAGGCGTGATGCTGGCCGAAGGCTGGCAGGAACCGCGCAACAGGGCGCGCGGCCTCGACTTGCTGAAACAGGCCGCGAACAAGGGCAATGCGCAAGCCATGCACTTATTGGGCCTGTACCACGTGCGCGGCTACCAGATTCCCGTCAACCACAAGGAAGCGCGCAAATGGTTCACCCTCGCCGCCGACAAGGGCAGCGCGGGCGACATCTACAATCTGGGACTGATGGACTGGGAAGGAGCGGGACTGAAACGCCCCGACCGCGCCAGCGCCATGCAGCGCTGGAAGATCGCGGCCGCCATGGGAGAAGAACGGGCCATCAAAGCTGTGGCCCAGGGCAAACCCTAAGCGGCAGCGACCGCCGCCAGGGCCTGCAAGGCCATCGGGTTCGGCGTCGGCTCGGCGATTTTCGTCAGCAGGTTGCGGTCAGTGTGGTGGAACGGTTCGTCCTTGCCGCGGATGAGCATGACCGTGTCCTCGTCGTAGCCCCACGTGCCATCGGCGTGGATATCAACCTTGATCCGATATTCGACGGTGGTGAATGCGTGTTCGAGGAAGGGGTTCGAACAGATGCCGTACGCCGTCGAATCGCGCTTGGCCACCAGTTCGAAACTGGTGGCGTCCGCCGTCGTCGTGCCGGACGCCATGGCGATCTGGCCGCGCGGAATGGCCAAGGTCTGGATCACGGCGCCCGTGGCCGGCTCCCACAGCCAGTAGCCGACCTGCTCATGATACGTCTTGACTTGATCCGGCTTGGTGATGTGGATGTAGTAGCGCAAGCCGTAGAACAGTTGCGGGCCGTTGGTGACGGGGTCGATCGGCTGCAGTTCGATGCGCTCGACGAAGGCCTGCTTGCGCGGGCCATCCGCTTTCGGCTTGACGTCCAGGCCGCGCGTGCCCGTCCAGATGCCGGCCATGCCCGTCAAGGGGCCCAGGTTGTTCAGGGTGTGCACGTCGGCGGACGGCTCGGTGTAGATATCTTCGGGAAAATCGCTCATGCGGAAGTCTTCAAAATGGGGCAACAGTGCTTGCCGCCATTGTAAGACGCAGGGCACTCTCAGGGAAAGAGCGCGATGTGGCGTTCGATGAACAGCAGGGCGGCAGCTGCCAGCGCGGAGCGCTGCGCTTCGAACACCGTTTCGTCGCGCGTTTGCAGCAGATTGGCGGCCACCTCGGGCAGGTACAGTGCGCCGGTGATGAACGCCGCCACCGCGTCGATATTCGCGTACAGGGCGCTGTCGTAGCCTTCCCAGTCCACATAAGCCAGCCACTCGGCCAGCATCACCATGCCGGCGACGGGCGGCGCCAGGGCCGCGATGCGCTCCGCGCGCAGCACGCTGTCGCTGCCGATGCCTTCCTGCTGCAGCACGGCCAGCGCCACGTGCTGCAGCGCGTCTTCCGGATCGCGCCGGTATTTGTTCAGCAGGCGCTGCGTCAGCGTATAACGTTCGGCGTCGATGCCGCGCAGGGCGGCCGCCACGTCGTCGTCATGCAGCGCCAGGTGGCGCGCCGCGCAAGCGACATCCACGCCGGCTTTCGCGGCGACGATATCGGTAAGCTGCTGCCGGCGCGCGTCATCCATGCTTACACCAGCGGCTCGGTCGAACCGGTCAGGGTAAAGATTTCAAAGCCCGTTTCCGTGACGGCCAGCGAGTGCTCGAACTGCGCCGACAGCGAGCGGTCCTTCGTCACCGTCGTCCATTTGTCGGGCAAGACCTTGACCTGGTAGCTGCCCACGTTGAGCATCGGTTCGATCGTGAAGATCATGCCCGGTTCCAGCACGATGCCCGTGCCGGCGCGGCCGTAATGCAGCACTTGCGGCGTGTCGTGGAAGACCTGGCCCACGCCATGGCCGCAGAAGTCGCGCACGGAGGAAAAGCCCTGCGCCTTGGCTACCGCTTCGATGGCGGCGCCCACGTCGCCGAGAGTCGCTCCGGGGCGCACGGTGTGGATGCCGGCCATCATGGCGTCATACGCCGTGTTGACGAGGCGGTTGGCCAGGATGGAGACGGCGCCCACCTTGAAGGTGCGGCTGGTGTCGCCGAACCAGCCGTTGAACTTTGGCGTCACGTCGATGTTGAGGATGTCGCCCACTTTGAGGATCTTGGTCTCGGACGGGATGCCGTGCGTGACCACGTTATTGACGGAGATGCAGCTGGCGTGCTTGTAGCCGTGGTAGTCGATGGTGCCGGGGATGGCGCCGGCCGCGCGCATGAATTCTTCGCACAGGGCGTCGAGTTTGGCCGTCGAGACGCCCGGCTTCACGAAAGGCGCGATGTAGTCGAGCGTGTCGGCGGCGATGCGGCCGGCCGCGCGCATGCCGATGAAACCTTCTTCGTCGTGCAGCGGGATTTTCTTGCCGTGTTCAAGCTGGGTGGAATAGCGCATGGGGATTCTTTTCTTTGTTAGTGTGAGGTGGTATGGGCGGCCCAGCCGCGCACGGCGTCGTGCGAGGCGCGCAGCATGGCGTCGACGCTGGCCGGTATCGGCCGCTCCTGGGTCAGGTAAGGTTTGACGACGGCCACGGGCGCATCGATCAGCACGAATTTGAGCAGCATGTGATCGAGGTCCAGTTCCGTGGTGGCGGGCATGGCTTCGGCGCAGCGGACAAAGCAGGCGTCGAGCGCGGCCTGCTCCTCCTCAACGGCGGCCAGCAATTCCTCGCTGAGGCCACTGCTGAAATCGGGGCTGTCCGCGCATTGCAGCAGGAAGCGCGCATACACGGGCTTGCGCCGGCACCAGTCCAGCAAGCCATGCACGCCGGCCCAGGTGTCGCCGCCGAGCCAGCGGCTGGCCACTTCCTCGCGGAAGTCGCTTTTTACGCGCAGCCACGCGCGCGCCAGGATGGCGTTGCGCGAATCGAAGCGGTGATACACGGAGCCGATGGGCGCGCCGGCCTTGACGGCGATGGCGGCCATCGAGACGGCGCCCACGCCGCACTGGGCGGCGACGGCGATCGCGCTGTCGATGAAGTTGTTTTCGTTGAATTTAGCTAGTCTGACCATTCAAATAGAATACAGATTCTATTTGAATTCGTCAAGCACCCAACCATGGACCCACACGAGCGGCAACACGACTGGCCCTGCTGCCTTACAATGGTATGCACGAACCGCCACAAGGAGAATCCGCTTGCTTACGCCCCCCTTCATCGCCTCCTCCCGCTTCGACGATCCACGCCTGGCGCTGGAACAGGTGCAAGCCATTTACCGCAGCAGCATCGAACACTTGCGCGATGCGCTGCAGCGCTTTGTCGCCGGCGAAGACATGCACGAACGTGTGCGTGCCTGCTACCCCTTCGTGCGCATCCAGACGGACACCGTGGCGCGCGCCGACTCGCCGCTGGCCTACGGTTTTGTCGCCGGCCCCGGCGTGTTTGAAACCACCTTGACGCGCCCCGACCTGTTCGGCGATTACTACCTGGACCAGTTCACCCTGCTGCTGAAAAACCATAACAGCGGCCAGAAGGTGCACCTGGAAGTGGGCGTGAGCGCCCAGCCCATCCCCGTGCATTTCTCGTTCGCCGAGCATGACCATATCGAAGGCAATATGGATGCGGGCCGCCGCCTGGCCATGCGCGACCTGTTCGACCTGCCCGACCTGTCGGCCATGGACGACGGCATCGCCAACGGCACGCACGAACCGGCGCATGGCGAAGCGCAGCCGCTGTCGCTGTTCACGGGACCGCGCGTCGATTATTCGCTGCAGCGCTTGCGCCACTACAGCGGCACGTCGCCGCAGCACTTCCAGAACTTCGTCCTGTTCACCAATTACCAGTTCTACATCGACGAATTCATCCGCCTGGGCCACGCCATGATGGACCGCGCACCCGATGCGGCCGCGCCATCGGACGACGACGGCTACATCGCCTTTGTCGAACCGGGCAACGTGGTCACGCGCCGGGTCGGCCAGACGGTCGAAAGCGAGGATGCGCTGGGCGCCGCGCCGCCGCGCCTGCCGCAGATGCCCGCCTACCATTTACTGCGCGCGGACGGCAGCGGCATCACCATGGTCAATATCGGCGTGGGTCCCGCCAATGCGAAGACCATCACCGACCATATCGCCGTGCTGCGCCCGCACGCCTGGCTGATGCTCGGTCATTGCGCCGGCTTGCGCACCACGCAAAGCCTGGGCGACTACGTGCTGGCGCATGCGTATGTACGCGAAGACCACGTGCTCGACGAAGACTTGCCGCTGTGGGTGCCGATCCCGCCGCTGGCGGAAATCCAGCAGGCGCTGCAAACGGCCGTGGCGGAAATCACCCAGCTGACGGGGCATGACCTGAAACACATCATGCGCACGGGAACCGTGGCCAGCACGGACAACCGCAACTGGGAATTGCTGCCGCAGCGCACGCCGGAGCGCCGTTTCAGCCAGAGCCGCGCCATCGCGCTGGACATGGAGAGCGCGACGATCGCCGCCAACGGCTTCCGTTTCCGCGTCCCCTACGGCACCCTGCTGTGCGTGAGCGACAAGCCGCTGCACGGCGAAATCAAGCTGCCCGGCATGGCCAATCACTTCTACCGCGAGCGCGTCGACCAGCATCTGCGCATCGGCATCCGTGCCGTGGAACTGCTGCGCCGCCAGGGCGTGGACAGGCTGCACAGCCGGAAATTGCGCAGCTTTGCGGAAGTAGCGTTTCAGTAATAAGTGCCTTTCCCAACCGCCAGCCGCCCTTGCCGGGCGGCTTTTTTTTGTCCTGCTGCCCACCTTGTTCACCCCCGACATTGTCACAAAAAAACCACAGCTGTCTAGACAGGCGATCAGCAAAGACCAAACTTTCAATGATAATTGAACATAATTTCAAATTTAATTTATTTAACAATTGAAATTTAATACTTTCCTGCTTGCCACAAATAAAATTCATCCACCTTCATTCTGCCTCGTGCCATGCACCTGAACAAATACCCGGCAGTTCTTGACAGTCAAGATCAAAAAATGGTCTGATGAATTGCAAATTTAAAATACTAAATTTGTAAACATAGTCATTTTGAAAATACTTTCAAATAGCTACATAAAACCCTAAGGAAACTAAAGTTTCCTAGTTGGAGGATGGACAATGATTGAAAAGAAATTGAGCAAATCCTTGCGCATGATGTTTGCCGGCACTTTGGTCATGAGCGCAGGTTTCATGCACCAGGCCGTCCAGGCGCAGGAAGCCAAGGCTGGCGAGGAAAAAGTGCAGCGTGTGGTCGTCACCGGTTCCGCCATCAAGCGCGTGGATGCCGAAACGGCCGCACCGGTGGAAATCTACAGCAAGAAAGATATCGAGCGCACGGGCGCCACCAGCGTCGCTGAACTGGTGCGGAACCTGGCTTCCATCGACATCAATGACCAGGGCGAACTGAGCGCCAGCTCGCCTTCCGGTTCCGGCACCACCAACATCAAGATGCGCGGCTTGAGCGAACGCAACGTGCTGATCCTGTTGAATGGCCGCCGCCTGCCGACCAATGCGCTGGCTGACGGTTCGGGCGCGGGCGCCGCGGTTGACGTCAACGCCATCCCGCTGAGCGCGCTGGAACGCATTGAAATCCTGAAGGACGGCGGTTCGGCCATTTATGGCGCCGATGCCGTTGCCGGCGTGATGAACTTCATCACCAAAAAGAACTACCAAGGCCTGGAAGCGAAAACCAGCTACGGCCAAAGCTCGCGTTCGGACGCCAAGGAAAAGACGGCCAACCTCGTGTACGGTTTTGGCAACTATGACACCCAGGGCTTCAACGTGCTGGCCACGGTCGACGTGTTCAAGCGCGATCCGATCTACCGCAAGGACCGCGACCTGACCAGTTCGGCCGACTTCCGCCGCTTTGGCGGTCCGGATGGCCGCAGCGGCTTCCATCCTAGCGGCAACATTGCCGGCGGCGGCACCCTCGTGCCTTGTCCACCGGGCGATTTGAGCGCCGGTTCCTGCCGTTTCGACGTCAACAAGACCTTGCTGACCTCGACCAACGGCGCCGACCGCGCCAGCGGCATGCTGATCGGCAGCCTGAAAATCAGCGACAGCATTCGCGCGTTCGCGGAATTTACCTATTCCGAAAGCAAGGACGACTTCTCGTCCCAGCCTGCGCCTGGCAACTTCGTGTCCAATGGCAAGATCGTTGCCGGCCGCTTCATGCAAATGGGCCCGCGCCAGACCAACCGCAAGGGTACGATGACCCAGTTCTCGACGGGCCTGGAAGGCACGACGCGCGGCATCGACTGGGACGTCGCCATCGGCAAGGGCGTGAGCAAGGCCACCAACCGCGATTCGAACTATGCGCAGTCGGATCTGTTCAACGAAGCGATCGCCAATGGCACGATCGACCCGACCCGCACCGACAACCCGCAGGCCGCCGTCGACAAGATCCGTCTCACGCCTACGCGCGCCGGCAAGTCGGAACTGACCTTCTTCAATGCCAAGGCATCGGCGCCGATCATGGACCTGGCAGGCGGCGCGATGGCTTACGCCGTCGGCGTGTCCTACAACAAGGAAACGCTGAGCGACCAGCCCGACCAGAACCAAATCGATAACCTGGTCTTCGGCAGCATCCAGCAGGCTGCCGTGAAGGCGGACCGCAATTCCAAGGGCATCTTCGGCGAACTGTCGATTCCCTTCCTGAAAAACGTCGAAGCGCAAGTGGCCGTGCGCTATGACGATATCTCAAATGTCGGCAGCAAAACCAGCCCGAAACTGGCATTGCGCTACCAACCGCTGAACAACCTGATGTTCCGTGGTTCGTATGCGGGGAGCTACCTGGCGCCATCGTTGAAACAGATGTTTGGCGGCGTCGATGCGGGCGCCTACACGACCAACGATACTGATATCTGCAAAGCCTTCCCTTCGATCGCCGGCAATTGCACCAACTTCTCCTACTACGAGGTCTCCGGTTCCAACAAGGACTTGAAACCTGAAACGGGCAAGACCTACAACCTGGGCATGGTGTTCTCGCCAGTGAACTCGCTGACGGTCAGCATCGACTACTTCAAGATCAACAAGAAGAACGAGATCGGCACCCTGTCGGAACTGAAGGCAATCGAGCGCGGCAACGTGGAAATCAAAAATGGCGACGCGCGCATCCTGCTGAACAACCAGAACCTGGCCACGACCGAAGTGCAGGGTTTCGATACGGACTTGCGCTACACGTCGCCGCAAACGATGTTCGGCAAGTTCACGATCCGCAATGCGTCCACCATCTACACCCGCATGGAAACGCAGGATACGGAAACCGATCCGGTGCAAAGCACGCTGAAGACGTTCATGAATCCGAAGTACCGCAACACGTTCACTGCCAGCCTGGAAAAGGACAATATGTCCGGTTCCCTGGTCATCCGCACGACGGGCGACATGATCGACTCGCCCTTGCGCCGCGACGAAATCAAGCCGGGCACCCGCACGATTCCTTCGCACACGGAAGTGGATCTGACGGGCCAGTACGTGGCGATGCAAAACCTGACCTTCACGGCCGGTATCAAGAACCTGTTCGACAAGATGCCACCATTTAGCGCGACGGGTGCCAGCAACCAGTATGGCACCCTGGGCTTTGCCCAGCTGTACAACGTGCGCGGCCGTTACTTCTACATCGGCGCAGGCTACAAGTTCATGTAATGCAGCACCATCCCCGGCGGCCTGAAATGGCTGCCGGTGCTACCCACGAAAGCCGCACTCCTGTGCGGCTTTTTCATGCCCGGCAGACGAAAAAAAACCGCTGCAGGCAGCGGTTTTCAGGCAAGTCCAACGCTTACAGGAAGCGATCCAAAATCTTGCGCGTCGTCTTGTCGATATTGAACATGTCGCGTATCAAAAAGTGGATGCCGTGGTTGTCGGCGATCAAGAGCGACGTGGCGCCGATGCGGCGGATGTCTTCCTCGCCTTTCAGCACGAACTGCGTCTCGCCCCGGTCCGTATCGACATACCAGGTGCAGGGCGTGGCAAAGCTGGAAACGCTTTTCACGCGCGCGATCTCGGGCATGAATTCGCGCCCTTCCAGCTCTTCCTGCAGCAGGCTGCGCGCCGGCTCAGGCAAGGCGTCGATGCGGTCGATCCACGCCACTTCCTTGCCATTGCCCAGCACCAGCGAAATGCCTTCGTCGGGCGACTGGATGGGGAAGGCGCGCACGGGCGCCACACCTTCAAAGACCTGGCCGTCCGCGTCCGTCATCACCAGCTTGCCGAAGGTGTCGCGGCTTAATGTAAAAGTTGTACTGGCCATGCTTATTCCTTGTCATCCAGGGCGAGTTCGTTGTTGCGCGCCTGTGCTTCGTAGAGGCGGAAATAGGCGCCCTCTTTCGCCATCAGTTCATCGTGACTGCCCACTTCGACGACCTGCCCACGGTCCAGCACCACCAGGCGGTCGGCCCGGTGCAAGGTCGACAGCCTGTGCGCGATGGCGATTGTCGTGCGGCCCTGCACCAGGTTGTCCAGCGCCTTTTGAATCTCTTTTTCCGTTTCCGAATCGACCGACGATGTCGCTTCATCCATGATCAGGATGCGCGGGTCGATCAGCAGGGCGCGGGCGATCGAGATGCGCTGGCGTTCGCCGCCGGACAATCCCTGGCCACGCTCGCCCACCATCGAATCGTAGCCTTGCGGCAGGCGCAGGATGAATTCGTGCGCATGCGCGGCGCGCGCGGCGGCGATGATGTCCTGGCGCGTCGCGTGCGGCTTGCCGTAGGCGATATTTTCCGCGATGGTGCCGAAGAACAGGAACGGCTCCTGCAGCACCAGGCCGATATTGCGGCGGTAGTCGGACACGGCAAACGAGCGGATGTCGACGCCGTCGAGCAGAATCGCGCCTTCCGAGACGTCGTAGAAACGGCAGATCAGGTTGACCAGGGTGCTCTTGCCCGAACCGCTGTGGCCCACGAGGCCGATCATCTCGCCCGCCTTGATGTTCAGGGTAATGCCGCGGTTGACGGCCCGGTTGCCATAGCGGAAACCGACTTCGCGCAAGTCGATGCGTCCTTCGATCTTGTCCAGTTTCACCGGTTGCGCCGGTTCCGGCACGCTGGACACGTGGTCGAGGATGTCGAAGATGCGCTTGGCGGCCGACGCCGATTTCTGCGTCACGGAGACGATGCGGCTCATCGAGTCGAGGCGGCCATAGAAACGCGTGCTGTAGGCGATGAAGGCGGTCAGCACGCCGACGGTGATTTCGCCGCGCGACAGTTGCCAGATGCCGAAGCACCAGATGACCAGCAAGCCCATCTCCGTCAGGAACGATACGGTGGGCGAGAACAGCGACCAGACCTTGTTCAATTTGTCGTTGACAGCCAGGTTGTGCGCGTTGGCGTCGCGGAAGCGGGCCGCTTCGCGTTTTTCCTGCGCAAACGCCTTCACCACGCGGATGCCGGGAATCGTATCGGCCAGCACGTTGGTCACTTCGCTCCACACGCGGTCGATCTTTTCAAAGCCCGTACGCAAGCGGTCGCGCACCAGGTGGATCATCCAGGCGATGAAGGGCAGCGGCGCCAGGGTCATGATGGCCAGCCATGGATTCATCGACCACAAAATGACGCCCGTCATGATGATCATCAGTACGTCGGAAGCGAAATCGAGCAAATGCAGTGACAGGAAGACACAGATGCGGTCGCTGCCGCTGCCGATACGCGCCATCAGGTCGCCCGTGCGCTTGCCGCCGAAAAATTCCAGTGACAGTTTCATCAGGTGTTCATACGTGGCCGAGCGCAAGTCGGCGCCCATGCGTTCGGACACCAGGGCCAGCACATAGGTCTTGCCCCAGCCCAGCAGCCAGGCCAGCAGGGCCGAACCGAGCAAGCCGCTCATGTAATACACGACCAGCCATGGGTCGATATGCTTGCCGTTCTGATACGGGATCAGCACATTGTCCATCAGCGGCGCCGTCAGATACGGTGGAATCATGTGCGCGGCCGTACTCAGCAGCATCAGCATGAAGCCCAGGGCCAGCTGGCCACGGTAGGGATGGGCGAAGCGCCACAGGCGGAACAGGGTCCAGGTCGATGGCGGCGTGTGCAGCACCTTGGCGCAGATCGGGCATTCTTCCTGCTCCGGCTCCAAAGGCGCCTTGCAGCTGGGGCAGACTTCCTGCTCCGCTTCCAGCACGGGCTGGCCCGTCAGGTGGCTGTCGAGGCGCTCGACGAACTGTTCCAGCACGCGGATCGCATGCAAGTTCTGGCCCAAAGTGAAGCGCCACGACGCCAGGCGGCCGTGGTCGTCGAACAATTCCAGGTGGCCGACGCCGGCGTGGTCATGGTGCGTCAGGCGCAATCCGTGGCGGAAAGACCAACTTTTCCAGGTGGTATCGCCCGGCGAACGGGCCAGCAAACGCTTCTCGGTGACAACTATTATGCCTTTTGTGAAACGTAATCGCGCATCGAGGTCAACCTCAACGCTACTTAAAACGTTCTCCCCTGGAGAAAGGTTGCTCTCCACTTCCGCCAGCCAGTGTTCCGGCAGCGATGTGAGGGGAATAGTTGTTGCAGGAACACTCAGTTCAGTTGTCATCGTAAAGCATACTCCGGCTCGAGGCCAAGCCCTTCAGGGCGGGATTTGGGGGATGGGGCAGACGCCCGATCAATGTTTGTGTACTGCGCGATGGCGAGGTGGATGCACCAGTGGCAATTTCCTGTATTGTATCGAATGGATGCCTGCCGGTAAGGAATGATGGCAAAACGGCGCAAAAAAATCAGCGTCCGTCGTACAGGAGCAAGTATACAACAGCCCGCTGTTGCGCAAATGCTCCAGCTTGGCCCAGAGTCGGTATCTTTATAACAAGTACGGCAACAATTAGTAACAATTAGAATGACAACACCAGCAGAATAAGGGCAGCAAACGCGACAAGAGGCCGCTAAAAGTGGCACACTGCGCATACCCGGGATAAAGAACCAAGCAAGAGCCTGAAAAGACTCTGTAGAGCCAACATAAAGTATCTGGCGCCCAGACGCCTGGCTTGTTATCAAGAAACCACTTACATGATCAAGAAGAAGAACATCGAATTTGCCCGCGTCACCCACTTGCGCGGCCCCAACATCTGGACTTACCGCCCGGTGATTGAAGCCTGGGTCGATATCGGCGAACTGGAAGACTATCCATCCAATACCCTGCCCGGCCTGTACGAGCGCCTGGTGGCGTGGCTGCCCGGCATGATCGAGCACCGCTGCGGCGTGGGCGAACGGGGCGGCTTTTTCGAGCGCCTGCGCGAAGGCACGTGGTCGGCCCACATCCTCGAGCACGTGGTGCTGGAACTGCAAAACCTGGCAGGCATGCGCACGGGCTTCGGCCAGACGCGCTCGACCAGCCAGCGCGGCGTCTACAAGATGGCCTTCCGCACGCGCGAAGAGCACGTGGGCCGCGCAGCTTTGGCCGCCGCGCGCGAACTGCTGATGGCCGCCATCAACGATGAAGCCTACGACCTGGAAGCGGCACTGGCGCCCCTGCGCGACATGGTCGACGCGCGCTGCCTGGGCCCGAGCACGGCCAGCATCGTCGATGCGGCCACCGAGCGCCGCATCCCTTCGCTGCGCCTGAACGACGGCAACCTGGTGCAGCTGGGCCACGGCGCCGCGCAGCGCCGCATCTGGACGGCAGAAACGGACCGCACCAGCGCGATCGCCGAAGGCATCGCCAGCGACAAGGATCTGACCAAATTCCTGCTCAAATCGTGCGGCGTGCGCGTCCCTGAAGGCAGCCTGGTGCGCAGCGCCGAGGCGGCCTGGGAAGAAGCGCAAGACATCGGCGTGCCCGTCGTCGTCAAGCCGTATGACGGCAACCATGGCCGCGGCGTGTCGCTGAACCTGATGACGGAAAGCGACGTGAAGGCCGCCTACGAGCTGGCCGCGCGCAAGGGCGACAGCTCGGCCGTGCTGGTGGAAAGCTTCATCACGGGCGACGAACACCGTCTGCTCGTCGTCGGCAACAAGCTGATCGCGGCCGCCAAGGGCGAATCGCTGTGGGTCGACGGCGACGGCGTCTCGACCGTGCTGGAACTGGTCAACACGCAGATCAATACCGACCCGCGCCGCGGCGAAGGCGAAGATTTCCCACTGGGTACCGTCAAGCCGCACGAGTCGGGCGAAATCGTGCTGGAACTGCAGCGCCAGGGCATGACCGCCATGTCCGTGCCGCAGGCGGGCCAGAAAGTGCTGATCCAGCCGAACGGCAACGTGGCCATCGACGTCACGGACGACGTGCATCCGTCCGTCGTGCATGCGGCCCTGCTGGCCGCGCGCGTGGTCGGCCTCGATATCGCCGGCATCGACCTGGTCACCACCGACATCACGCGTCCGCTGGAAGAGCAGCGCGGCGCCATCATCGAAGTCAATGCCAGCCCTGGCCTGCTGGCGCATATCAAGCCGGGCGTGGGCCAGCCCCGCCCTGTCGGCGCGGCCATCGTCGACCACCTGTTCGCGCCAGAGGAAACGGGCCGTATTCCGCTGATCGGGGTGACGGGCACGCGCGGCGCCAGCCTGATCGTGCGCATGCTGTGCAAGCTGCTCAACCTGTCCGGCCTGCACACGGGCGCCGTCTGCAGCGAAGGCATGTACCTGGACCAGCGCCGTGTCGTCAGCAGCGATTGCGTGAACTGGGACGCGGGCCAGCGTTTGCTGCTCAACCGCACCGTGCAGACGGCCCTGTTCGAGAGCAATCCGCGCATGATCCTGGCAGAAGGCCTGGCCTACGACAAATGCCAGATCGGCGTCGTCACGGACATGGGCAGCCTCGATAGCGTCAAGGATTTCGACGTGCTGGACGAAGCGGGCCTGTACAAGGCCGTGCGCAGCCAGGTCGACGTGGTGGTGCCGACGGGCGTGGCCGTGCTCAACGCCGCCAACGCGCACGTGCTGGAGCTGGCCGAACTGTGCGACGGCACGGTGACCCTGTATGCGCAGGATGGCGGCTTGCCAGCCATCGCGGCGCAACTGGCCGCCGGCCAGCGCGCCGTATTCGTGCGCGGCAACCACATCGTGCTGGCCGAAGGCGGCATCGAAACGGTGTTGCTGTGCCTGGACTTGCTGAAACCGGCCACGGCCGGCAATGTCGACAGCGTGCTGGCCGTCGCCGCCGCCGCCTGGGCCTTGAACCTGCCCGTCGATTTGATTTGCGCTGGCCTGCGCACCTTTGACGCGGCACCTGGCTGCATCGGCAACTAATCGGCAACTAAGGCAAAGCAGCACTCAAGCCCGGCCAGGACGGCCGGGCCCACAAGAACACAACAGGATTACGGTTTAATTATGGAAGTATCTCGCGTACGGGCCTTGCGTGGCCCTAACCTCTGGAGCCACGACACCGCCGTGGAAGCCATTGTTTCCTGCACCACGCAGGAACTCGACATCGCCCAGCTGCCCGGCTTCGAAGCCCGCCTGCGCGCCCTCTTCCCGCAACTGAGCCCGCTGCAACCGCTGGGCAACTACAACGCCGCGCCGATGGCGCAGGTGCTGGAACTGGCGGCGCTGGGCCTGCAGGCGCAAGCTGGCTGCCCCGTCACCTTCAGCCGCACCACGCCGACCCTGGAAACGGGCATCTTCCAGGTCGTCGTCGAATACTCGGAAGAAGCCGTCGGCCGCCTGGCGCTGGAACTGGCGCAGCAGTTGTGCCGCGCCGCGCTCGACGATGCGCCGTTCGACCTGGCCGGCGCCCTGCACCAGTTGCAGGAACTCGATGAAGACGTGCGCCTTGGTCCATCGACGGGCGCCATCGTCAACGCGGCCGTGGCCCGCAACATCCCGTTCCGCCGCCTGACCGAAGGCAGCCTCGTGACGTTCGGCTGGGGCAGCAAGCAGCGCAAGATCCAGGCCGCCGAAATGGACGGCACCAGCGCGATCGCCGAAGCCATCGCGCAAGACAAGGAACTGACGAAAAAACTGCTCGATTCGGCTGGCGTGCCCGTGCCGCAAGGCCGCGTCGCCGTCGATGCGGACGATGCCTGGGCCGCCGCCTGCGAGATCGGCCTGCCCGTCGTCGTGAAACCGAAGGATGGCAACCAAGGCAAGGGCGTCACCGTCAACGTCACCACGCGCGAACAGCTGACGGCCGGCTTCCTCGCGGCGCAGGAATTCCGCGACGATATCCTCGTCGAACGCTATCTGCCCGGCCACGATTTCCGCTTGCTCGTCATCGGCAACAAGATGGTGGCGGCGGCCCGCCGCGACCCGCCGCAAGTGGTGGGCGACGGCCAGCACACGGTGCGCGAACTGGTCGACCAGGTCAACCTGGACCCGCGCCGCGGCAGCGGCCACGCCACCTCGCTGACGAAGATCCGCTTCGACGACATCGCCCTGGCCAGCCTGGCCAAGCAGGGCTATGTGGCCGACTCCGTGCCGCCGGTCGGCCAGCGCGTCATCCTGCGCAATAACGCCAACCTGTCGACGGGCGGCTCGGCCACCGACGTCACCGTCGACGTGCACCCGGAAGTGGCGGCGCGCGCCGTCGCGGCCGCGCACATGGTGGGCCTCGATATCTGCGGCGTGGACGTGGTTTCCGACAGCATTCTGAAACCGCTGGAAGAGCAGAACGCGGGCATCGTCGAAGTGAACGCCGCGCCGGGCCTGCGCATGCACCTGGCGCCGTCGTTCGGCAAGCCACGCCCCGTGGGTGAAGCCATCATCGCCGCCATGTTCGCCGAGGGTGACGATGGCCGCATTCCCGTCGTTGCCGTCACCGGCACCAACGGCAAGACCACCACCGTGCGCCTGATCGCCCACCTGCTGACGGCTTCCGGCCTGCGCACGGGCATGACCAACACGGATGGCGTGTACATCGAAGGACGCCAGATCGACAGCGGCGACTGCAGCGGCCCGCGCAGCGCGCGCAACGTGCTGCTGCACCCGGACGTCGACGCGGCCGTGTTCGAAACGGCGCGCGGCGGCATGCTGCGCGAAGGCCTGGCCTTCGACCGCTGCCAGGTCGCCGTCGTCACCAACATCGGCGCGGGCGACCACCTGGGCCTGAACTACATCACCACCGTGGAAGACCTCGCGGTCCTGAAGCGCGTGATCGTGCAGAACGTGGCCGACAGTGGCGTGGCCGTGTTGAACGCCACCGATCCGGCCGTGGCCCGCATGGCCAAGAATTGCAGCGGCACGGTGACCTTCTTCGCCGCCGACAAGACCCATCCTGTGATGGCCACGCACCGCGCGCAGGGCAACCGCGTCGTGTACGTGGAAGACGGCAAGCTGGTCGCGGCGCAAGGCAAGGAGCGCCACGAAATCGCCCTGTCGCAGGTACCGATCACGCGCAACGGCGCCATCGGCTTCCAGGTCGACAACGTCATGGCGTCGCTGGCCGCCGCCTGGGCCGTGGGCCTGGACTGGAAAACCATCGCGCTGGGCCTGAAAACCTTTGCCAATGAAGCCGACAATGCGCCGGGCCGCTTCAACGTGTTCGATTACAAGGGCGCCACCCTGATCGCCGACTACGGCCACAATCCGGACGCCATCCTGGCACTGGTGCAGGCCGTGGAAAGCATGCCGGCCAAGCGCCGCTCGGTGGTCATCAGCGGCGCCGGCGACCGCCGCGACGAAGACATCCGCCAGCAGACGGAAATCCTCGGCGCCGCCTTCGACGACGTGCTGCTGTACCAGGATCAATGCCAGCGCGGACGCGCCGACGGCGAAGTGGTGGCATTGCTGCGCCAGGGTTTGAACGGCGCCAAGCGCACCAGCCATATCGATGAAATCAACGGCGAATTCGTCGCCATCGACAAGGCCTTGGCGCGCCTCGGCGAAGGCGACCTGTGCCTGATCCTGATCGACCAGGTGGAAGAAGCGCTGGCGCACATCGCCAAGCGCGTGGCCGAAGCGTAAACGCAGCCTGAGGGCATATGAGGGCGGCCTGCGGGCCGCCCTTTTTCATCCCTGCGCCTCAGTCGGCGCCGGCTTTCCCGATCGTCTGCGCAGCCAGCGCGCCGGCCCGCATCTCGCTGGCAAACAGCGTCGCCGCATGCGCGATGGCGCGGGTGGCACGCGCGAGGAAATGCGTCCAGTGCTGCTGTTCGAGCAGCAGCATCTCGATGCAAAACCATACCTGACCGCGCTGCACATGGCCTTTCACCAGCTTGATGCGGCGGTTGACTTCATCGAGCGCGGCACGCACGCGCAGCAACTCTTCCGGCGTATCGATAGTCCACACATTCGGCAACAGCAGTTTCCCAAATTGCGCGTCATCGGCGTCAAAGCACAGGACATAGCCCATGCCTTCGAAACGGAAAACGATATCGCCATCGCTGTCGATCTGCGCCTGATATCCGTCCGCTTGCAAGTGCCGCAGCAACGGTTCGGTGATAGTGGATGCCAACATGGTGCTTCCTTTCATTGAGTGGGATGGCGACGCCCCATCTGGTGCCGCTGCATCGCTACCTCAACGCCGCCACCGGCAAAAAATACAAAACTATTTTCGCCACGTGTGAAGAACGGGCAAGGCCGGCACGTGCATGGATGCGGCAGGGATACCGGAATTGATATGGACATCGCAAAAGAAGTCATTTGTGGCGCAAAGTCATTCGCCCCTACCATGCTTCCTGAGCCAGTTCCAGCTCTGGCGGCAACTGCCGCAGCGTTCTCAACATAACTAAAATACAGGTGGAGACAAGATGATGCAATTGATGGCAACGGGCACCCGCACGCCCCGACAAAATACACGCTTGACCTTGAAGGCGACGGTAGCCGCCCTGGCCGGCGCAGGCCTGCTGAGCAGCGCCTCCGTCTGGGCGCAACAGGCGCCCGCCGTGGAAACGCCAGTGGCAGAAACGGTACCGGCAGCGGCGGCGGCCGACAATGGCGGCATCGCCGTCGTCGCCGTCACGGGCGTGCGCAGGGCGGCACAGAGCGCGCAGACGATCAAGAAAAACAGCGACCAGGTGGTCGACTCCATCGTCGCCGATGAAATCGGCAAATTCCCCGACAAGAACGTGGCTGAAATCCTCGGCCGCGTGACGGGCGTGCAGGTCCGCCGCGAAGGCGGCGAAGCCGGTACCGTCATCATCCGCGGCTTGCCTGGCGTGGTGACCCTGCTCAACGGCCGCGAAATGTTCACGTCCGTGGGCCGCAGCCTGTACCTGGCCGATATTCCGACGGCCATGCTGCAGCGCGTGGACGTGTACAAATCGCAGGGCGCCGACATGGTCGAAGGCGGCACGGCCGGCGTGATCGACGTACGCACCAACCGCCCGTTCGACTTCAAGGGTTTTACGGCATCGGGCAACGTGCGCGCCGAACACCGCGACAAGTCCGGCTCGACGGACCCGAACGTCAGCGGCATGGTCTCGAACCGCTGGAAGACCCAATACGGCGAATTCGGCGCCCTGCTCGGCCTGTCCTACCAGCGCGGCAGATACTATGACGAGACGATCTGGAACGCCGAACCCGTCAAGCGCCCGGAAGCGGGCAACATCACGGGTCCCGATTCCGTCGGCATGATCCCGACCGTGGGCGACCGCAAGCGCTACGCGGCCAACGCCGCCTTCCAGTGGCGCCCGAACTCGCAGGTGGAAGTGTATGCGGAAGGCATGTCAACCCTGATCAAGCACGCGTTCGACAGCCAGTTCTTCGTTGGTTCGCTGCCCTGGGGCCAGAACCCCGACATCACCCTGATCCCCGGCACCAATCAGGCGGCCACGGTGGGCAAGATCGACGGCCCATGGTCGCCGTTCACGCTGGGCTCGACCCAGGCGCGGCGCGACCGATCGATCGGTTCGCAAGGCGCCATCGGCGCGCGCTGGGACATCACGCCGCAGCTGCGCGCCACGACGGAACTGGCGCGCACGGTCAGCAACTTCGAGCGCGAATTTCCCATCCTCGACTTTCTCGCCCATCCGACCAGCATCATCGGCAGCACGAACGTGAACGGCGGCGCGCAGATCAGCTACCCCGGCTACAACATGCTCGATCCGAAGAACTACACCTTGCTCGGTTTCTACGACAATCACAGCCACGACGAAGGCAGCTCGACCGACTGGCGCGGCGACGTCACCTACGACATGGACAGCACGGGCTTCTTCCGCGAATTTTCGGGCGGCGTGCGCCTGGCCAAGCGCAAGGCCGAATCGATCCGCGAAAAAAATGGCCAGGGCGGGCTGACGTCGATCATGACTGCGGACGCGATTCCTGGCCTGGCCTGCGCCTCGCACGAGAACACGGGCAACTTCGGCCTGCAAAGCTGGCTCACGCCGTGCCGCGACTTCATGCTCAACAACACGGCCGCGCTGCGCCAGCTGTTTACGGGCAGCAGCGAACGCAGCCCCGACGATCCGATGACCCACTACAAGGATGTGGAAAAAACCAATGCCGTCTACGGCAAGGCGCGCATCGGCTTTGACCTGGCGCAGGTACCGGTCGACGGCACCTTGGGCGTGCGCGTGGTGCAGACCAAGCAGGATTTGCAAGGCAATTCCTCGCAAAACGGCATCGTCACGCCCGTGCGCGTCAAAACCTCGGACACGGACGTGCTGCCCAGCATGACCTTGAAAGCCATGCTGCGCCAGGACCTGATCGCCCGCATGACGGCCGGCAAGGCCGTGCAGCGCCCGAATTTTGCCGACTTCAACCCCGGCGTAAGCCTGGGCCAGAGCCTGGAGATGGTGCGCCCGACGGGCAGCGGCGGCAACCCCGACCTGAAACCCGTGGAAGGCAAGAACCTCGACGTGGCGCTGGAATGGTATTTCGCGCAGACGGGTTCCGTCACGGCCACCGTGTTCCGCCACAACTTCAAGAACTACATCCTGTCCGGTTCGGCCAAGGAAACGTATGGCGGCATCGAGTACGACATCACGCGTCCGCGCAACACCTCGAAAGGCCATCTGCAAGGCCTGGAAATGGCGTACCAGCAGTTCTACGACAAGCTGCCAGGCTGGATGAGCGGCCTGGGCCTGCAAGCGAACGCCACCTACATGACGGGCGAACTGGAAGAATTGAATGGCAGCGTGCACCCGTTCACGGGCATGTCGAAGTGGTCGGCCAATATCGTCGGCCTGTACGAACAGGGACCGTGGTCGGCGCGCCTGGCCTACAGCTGGCGCGACAAATACGTCGACGACTACAACTACCGCGGCAAGGGCATCCACCTGACCGTGGCGCCCACCAAGACCCTGGACGCATCGGTTTCGTACAAGCTCAACCCGAACACCACGGTGACCCTGGACGCGAACAACCTGCTCGACTCGACCTATCGCGACTACCACGACACGCCGGACTACGTGCGAGATGTGCGGCGCTACGACAAGGTCGTGGGTTTATCCGTACGCTGGAGCTTGTGATGGACCCTGACCAAACCGGCTGCGCGGCGCGCTTTGCGGCCGGCGATGCTCACGGCACGACAGTGCCGCTGCGCTTCTCGGCCACAAATCACTGCCGCTCGCGATGGTTTTGTCAGGCGTCGAAACGTCGTTGGAATACATGTCTTCTTCCTTGAGGAGTTTCAGCGCCAGCCGGCAACGGTTGGCGTTTTTTTTGCCTTGTGGAATCTATCCGACACAGGAATTGATTTAACGCAAAGTGGCGGTGCCGGGGCGCTTTTATGCTGGCAGTCTGACCATCGAACCCGGCGGGGACAGCATGCGCGATGCACGGCACGTCGACATACAGTTATTTCAACCCGACATCCCGGTGCGGCTCGACATGCGCACGGCGGCGCTGGTGGAGCATGCGCTGGCCTTGCAGGAAATGGCCGGCACGGGCGCCGCCGCCCTGTTTTTGCACTGCCACGACGTGCCGCTGCCTACCGCTCTGCGCGTGCTGACGACGGGACCGCACCGCAAACCGGCCGGGCCGCACCTGTTTGCCCGCCTGCGCCCGCGCACGGCCGCCCGGGCACACAGCGCGCCGCTACCGGCCCGCTGACGAATCCTGTACCATCGCCGCAACCTATTCAATGAGGCACGGCGATGCAGGCAGCGACACCCCACGATTCCTATGCGGCACTGATGGACCTGATCAAGGCGCGCCATGCGGAACTGAGCCCGCAATTCCAGGCCGGCGCCCGTTACCTGGCCGACCATCCTGACGAAGTAGCCGTGTCATCGATGCGCAGCATCGCCGCGCGCGCACAAGTGCAGTCGGCCGCCCTCGTGCGCCTGGCGCAGCAACTGGGCTTTGCCGGCTGGCCCGAACTGAAAGCCATCTTCGTCGAACGCCTGCGCGCGGGGCCGGCCGGCTACGCGGAAAAAGCCGGCGCGCTGGTGGGCAAGGAGGGCAATCTGGTCACCGAAGTTTTCACGGTGCAGCAGCGCAACCTGGCCGCCACGGAAAGCGCCAACCACGCCGCGCTGGACGGGGCCGCCGCTCTGCTGCAGGCGGCGCCCCGCGTGCACGTGGCCGGCTTTCGCGCCGCCCACCCGATCGCCTATACCCTGCATTATCTGTACCGGCTGCTGCGCCCCAGCGTTCAACTGCTGAGCGGCCAGGGCGGCACCCTGGAAATGGACTTGCGCGCCCTGCAGGCGGGCGAAGCCGTCGTCGTCGTCAGCTTCGCGCCGTATTCGAGCGAAACGCTGCTGGTGGCGCAGGCGGCGCGCATGGCCGGCTGCCACGTGGTCGCCATCAGCGACAGCGCCATGTCGCCGCTGGCCCTGCAGGCTGACGCCAGCATCGTCATCGCCGTCGACAGCCCTTCGTTCTTCCCTTCCATCGTGGCCGGCGTCGCGGCCGTGGAAAGCCTGGTGGAACTGCTGGTGGCGCGCGCCGGGCCCGATGCCGTCACTGCCATCGGCGCGGCGGAAAGCAAGCTACGGGCGCTGGGCGCCTACGCAAAAACATCAAATGATGTAAATTAAAAACAAATACATCAATCGTTGCAATGCGGCGCAACGCCTCCTATAATCGGCCATCCCACTTGCCGATAAGAAAGCGATGCCATGAGCCATGTCTTCCACCGCAGCTTGAGTACCAGCTATCCCGTCGCCGTGGGCGGCGATGGCCCCTACCTGATCGATGCCGATGGCAAGCGCTACCTGGACGCCTGCGGCGGCGCGGCCGTCTCCTGTCTCGGTCATTCGGATGCGGCAGTGATCGCCGCCGTGCAGCAGCAGATTGCCACGCTGGCGTACGCGCACAGCTCGTTTTTCACCAGCGAGCCGATGGAGCAGCTGGCAGATTTCCTCGTCGCCCGGGCACCAGCCGGCATCGACAGCGTGTATTTCGTCTCGGGCGGTTCGGAGGCGGTGGAAAGCGCGCTCAAGCTGGCGCGCCAGTATTTCGTGGAACGGGGCCAGCCGCAGCGCCGCCACGTCATCGCGCGCCGCCAGAGCTACCACGGCAATACGCTGGGCGCGCTGGCCACGGGCGGCAACGCCTGGCGCCGCCAGCAGTTCGAGCCGCTGCTGATAGGCGTGACCCACGTTTCCCCGTGCTACGCCTGGCGCGACCAGCAGGCGCATGAAACGGACGGCGACTACGTGGCGCGCCTGGGCCAGGAACTGGAAGACAATATCGCCGAGCTGGGCGCGGACAACGTCATGGCCTTCATCGCCGAACCCGTCGTCGGCGCCACGGCAGGCGCCCTGCCCGCCGTCGCCGGCTATTTTGCGCGCATGCGCGAGATCTGCCAGCGCCACGGCATCCTGCTGATCCTCGACGAAGTCATGTGCGGCATGGGGCGCACGGGCAGCCTGTTTGCCTGCGAACAGGAAGGCATCACGGCCGACCTGATCTGCATCGCCAAGGGCCTCGGTGCCGGCTACCAGCCCATCGGCGCCGTGATGGTATCGACAGACATCCGCGACACCGTCCGCGCCGGCACGGGCTTCTTCCAGCACGGCCACACGTATATCGGCCACGCCACGGCCTGCGCCGCCGCCCTGGCCGTGCAGCGGCAGATCGAGGAGCGCGATTTACTGGCCAACGTGCGCGCCATGGGCGGCTTGCTGCAAGAGCGCCTGCGCCAGCGTTTCGACGGCCACGCGCACGTGGGCGACATCCGCGGCCGCGGCCTGTTCCTGGGACTGGAACTGGTGCGGGACCGCCATACCAAACAGCCGTTCGACCCGGCCCGCCGCCTGCACGCGCGCATCAAGGCGCAAGCCATGCAAGCCGGACTGATGTGCTATCCCATGGGCGGCACCATCGACGGCCTGCACGGCGACCACATCCTGCTGGCGCCGCCCTACATCATCGACGCCAGCCACGTCGATGAGATCGTCGACAAGCTGGGCACGGCCATCGATGCCTGTGTGGCGTAACCGCGCATGCCTGCGGCAGAAATGCGCAAAGGCGACTGCCAGCAGTTTCTGTTCACTCCTTGCCAATATTAATTGACTTATTTTAAACAATCGTTTTAAATCAGGAAGTTACTCAAAATCAATCATCTTGGGCATTCAATCATCGCATTACCCCTTTTCGATGCTTGACGCCCGTGTTGATGCACTCTGAAGCCAAGGTATATGGAACTGCTCGACTCCCTGCGTCAGCCCCCACTGCAAGACGACACGATCAGCGGGCACTATGAAGTGCGCCGCTTGCTGGGCGAAGGCGGTTTCGGCCATGTATTCGAAGCTTGGGATGCCAAGCTGTGCCGTAGCGTGGCGCTGAAGCGCCTGAAACCGCAAGCCGACGTGCTGCATCCGGAAAAACTGATCAATGAAGCGCGCCTGGCCGCTTCGCTCAAGCATGCGGCCTTCGTGCGCATCTTCGCCATCGAGGGCCAGGGCACGGGCCAGTCCATCATCATGGAACTGGTCGAAGGCCAGACCCTGGGCCAGTTCATGCACAGCGGCAAGGCGGACCTGCAAACGGCGCTCGACGTCGCCTACCAGATCGCCGACGCGATGGACGAAGCGCACGCCATGGACCTCGTGCACGGCGACCTGAAACCGTCGAACCTGATGCTGGAAGCGGACGGTCAAGTGCGCATCCTCGATTTCGGCCTGGCCCGCCACATCGACCCGCAAGCCACGCAAACGACGACCCTGTGCGACTTGCAAGGCACGATCGCCTACATGGCGCCCGAGCGCCTGATGGGCCGCCTGCCCGACACGCGCGGCGACGTGTATGCCTTGGGCGCCATGCTGTACGAAATGCTGGCCGGCCAGCGCCACTTCGCCCACCTGAACGGCCTGGCCCTGGCCGCCGCCCACATGCAGGCGACGGAACCGTGGCCCGACCTGCCAGAATCCGTCCCGCCCGCCATCAACGCCCTCGTGCGCGCGATGACGGCGCACGACCCGGCCGAACGGCCACGCACCATGCGCGATGTGCGCGACGTCATACAGGCGCAGGCAAAACGACCGGTAACGGCAGATACGGTAGCCGATGCGCCAAGGTCAGCCAAGCCACCGACTTCGATTGCCATCCGCCTACAACTACCGCTCAAGCGCGCTCTGCTGGCGGCTGGCGCCATCCTTGTACTGGGCTTACGCATTTGGCAGGCCCCGAGCTTAATGTCCTGGCGTAGCACCAGCCAGGCACCTGCAGCGTACTCCGAAGTGGGATCCATGAAGGCTGGCATGGACGCCATGCGCACGTTTGACCAGGACAACTAGCAGAAACAGGCGGTCACGCATTTCTCGACTGTGTTACAGCACAACCCCAATAATGCCGCGGCGGCCGCAGGGCTATCTCTCGCATCGAGCCTGCGCTATATAGGAGAGGGCCGCGACGATACCTGGCTACATCGGGCTGAAATCAATGCCAGGCAGGCTCTGGAAGCAGACAATCAACTGGCACTGGCGCATGTCGCCAAGGCATGGGTATATGAAATACAGGGCAAGAGCGACGAAGCGTTGCATGCGACGACGAACGCCCTGAATCTCGAACCGAACAGTTTCCTCGGCTTGTATTGCAAGGCACGGCTGTACATCGCCAGCCAAAAATTCGATCTGGCCAAGTCCATACTGGACCAGGCCATGACGGCCTATCCACAGGCGAGCTTGTTTGTAACCTTGCTTAGCGTCATGCAGTATAGGCAGGGAGACTACCCCCGTGCCGAACAAGGCTTCCGGAAAAGTATTTCCATGTCGCCCCACTCCCCCAGCACCTATGCCTTCCTCAACGCACGCTTGTTAAGGCTGAATCGCGATGTGGAAGCGCTACAGGTCTTGCAGCAAGGCTTACAGATCGCTCCATACTGGGAGCTTTACACCAACCTAGGAACAACGCTGTTTGCCAAGGGCGACTATCTGGGTGCCGTGCAGGCGTTTGAGAATGCCGTATCCGAAACCAAGGGCAGTCCCGGCATCTACTTGCTGTGGGCCAATCTGGCCGATGCACAACGCTGGGTTCCGGCGCAAATGCAGGCGTCCAAACAATCCTATGCGCGCGCCATCGCCCTGCTACGGCCCATGTCGCAACGCAAACCCAACGATGTCACCGTCATTTCGCGCCTGGCGCTTTACCAGGCCTATGCAGGAGAAAAGCAAGCCGCCACTGCCGGCGTGCAGCACGCACTTAGTCTCGCCCCAGAAATGGCTGACGTGCAGTTTCGCGCCGCCCTCACGTATGAACTTATCGGATATCGCGGAGAAGCGCTGGCTGCGCTGCAACAAGCCAGCACGCTTGGCTATCCCCTCAATCTGATCGAGTCAGCCCCCGATCTGTTGAACCTGCGACGAGATGCTCGCTACCAGCAGTTTATTATTAACCTGAAAAGAGATCGTAAAACATGACGCCTGTAAGCCCTTGGATGAAGTTATCCGTGCATTTTGATGCAGATCAAATTACCAACCAGCTCGACTACAGCTTCACCTCGTGCGACGGCACGGCCGATCCACGCCATGGCCCCTATATGGGCGGGGTACACTTCCAGAAGGGACAACATGTCTATCTCGACGTGACTTGCTGCGGCTCCAAGGAGAGCGGCTTCAGCTCGTTCCAGATCATCGATTGCTGCATCATCAGCGTGCCGCAACTGACGCAGATCGGTCCGAAAGTCCCTACCATCTACTCACCGCCATCGCCCTTCCTGCAAGCCGTAGGCGCCACTTATAGCTTGCCACTGGACTTCGAAATCCAGCAACTGCTGGGTGATACCGACCAGCCAACGCTGCATCATATCCGCCAGGAATGGAAACATACGCTGGACGTGGGCTATGCAAGCGGCCGCTGGGAATTGTCTTTCGTCATCACCGTACGCATCATGCGCGGCGAAGACTCGCCGCCAGAATTGCGCGTATTTTCCTTTGACCCGGAAAGTTCAGTCGGCGGTACGACTAATCTGTAATACTTTACCAATGCCAATCTGGCGCGGCACATTGCGCCAGAAGCATGCGTGAACAAGTTAAGTTCGGCCATTCAGACACGATCTCTGCCATAACTATCTCCGTTGAGCACAGCATAGTCAACTTCAAAGCCACGCCCTTCCTCCGACGTGGCTTTTTTCCATCCGCACGCAATACGCCGCCCTGCCCGCCGAAAGCGGTAAAATGACGGCCTTGAACCCAAGCTCCGCCCTCTGGCGCGGCCTTGAATGCACACAGCACCACACACAGCCCGGCAGGCATGCGTTTCCCTGCCGCCGGACCAACGACAAAGAACACATGACCACCGTCCCAAAAGAAATCAACGCCGCCGCGGCAAAGAAAAATTCGGCTGAAAAGCTCACGCCCATGATGCAGCAATATTTAGGCATCAAGGAGAACCACCCGACGATGTTGGTCTTCTACCGCATGGGCGATTTCTACGAGCTGTTTTTCGAGGATGCGGAAAAAGCGTCGCGCCTGCTGGGCATTACCCTGACGGCGCGCGGCGTGGCCAGTGGCAATCCGATCAAGATGTGCGGCGTGCCGTTTCATTCGCTGGACGGTTATCTGGCCAAGCTGGTCAAGCTGGGCGAGTCGGTGGCCATTTGCGAACAGATCGGTGACCCGGCCACCAGCAAGGGCCCCGTTGAACGCAAGGTCATGCGCGTGGTCACGCCCGGCACCCTGACGGATGCGGACTTGCTGCCAGAGAAGGCCGAGCGTCCGCTGCTGGCCATGTGCAGCATCACGCAGCGCAAGACGGTGACCACGGGTCTGGCCTGGCTGTCGCTGGCCAGCGGCGCCTTGAAACTGATGGAGTTTTCCGGCGACAGCAGCACCGTGGCCGTACGCTTGCAGCAGGAACTGGAACGCATCGTGCCGGCTGAAATCTTGAGCGGCGACAATGGCAGCCTGTTCGACGACTATGCGGGCACACACATCAACCGCGTGCCGGACTGGCATTTCGACGTGGTGGGCGGCCACAAGGCCCTGCTCGATCAGCTGGGCGTGGCGACCTTGACGGGCTTTGGCGCCGATGGCCTGGGCGCCGCGTTCGGCGCGGCCGGCGCGCTGCTGCGCTATGCGCAGTCGACGCAGGGACGCGGTCTGCAGCACGTGCGCTCGCTGACGACGGAAACGGAAAGCGAGTTCATCGGTCTGGACGCGGCCACGCGCCGCAACCTGGAACTGACGGAAACCATTCGCGGCCAGGAATCGCCCACTTTATTTTCCCTGCTGGATCATTGCCGCACAGCGATGGGTTCGCGCATGCTGCGCCACTGGCTGCACCATGCACGGCGCGATCAGAAGGTGGCGCGCGCGCGCCATGAAGCGATCGCCGCGCTGGCGCAAAGCGAAGCGGCCGGCCCGCTCGCCGCCACCCTGGCGCAAGTACCCGATATCGAACGCATCACCACGCGCATCGCGCTGCTGTCGGCGCGTCCGCGCGACTTGGCCGCCCTGCGCGATGGCCTGCTGCAACTGCCGGCCCTGCGCGGCGACGTCGTGCGTTGTTATGGTCCTGGCCAGGGCGGAGAAACCGGCTTGCTGGCCGCCATCCACACAGCCTTGGCCACGCCTGTTGCCTGCCTGGACTTGCTGGTGCGCGCCGTGGCGCAGGAACCGGCCGCCATGGTGCGCGACGGCGGTGTGTTTGCCACCGGTTTCGATGCCGAACTCGATGAATTGCGCGCGCTGTCGGAAAACGCGGGCCAGTTCCTGCTCGACCTGGAGACGCGCGAACGGGCCCGCACGGGCATCGCCAACCTGCGCGTGGAATACAACAAGGTGCACGGCTTCTATATTGAAGTCACGCACGGCCAGACGGACAAGGTGCCCGACGACTATCGCCGCCGCCAGACCCTGAAAAACGCCGAGCGCTACATCACGCCGGAATTGAAGGTGTTCGAAGACAAGGCCCTGTCGGCGCAAGACAAGGCCCTCGTGCGCGAAAAGATGCTGTACGACCTGCTGCTGGCCGACCTGGCGCCGCACATCGGCACCTTGCAGACGATCTCGCAGGGCCTGGCCCAGCTCGACACCCTGAATGCGCTGACGGAACATGCGCAACAGCACAACTGGGCTGCGCCGCAACTGGTCGACGAGCCGTGCATCAACATCGTCGAAGGCCGCCACCCCGTGGTGGAAAAGCAGATCGAGCGCTTCATCGCCAACGATTGCCGCTTCGTCAACGAACGCCGTCTGCTCCTGATCACCGGTCCGAACATGGGCGGTAAATCGACCTTCATGCGCCAGGTGGCCTTGATCACCCTGCTGGCCTACGTGGGCAGCTACGTGCCGGCCGCGTCTGCCACCATCGGCCCCATCGACCGTATCTTCACGCGTATCGGCGCCACCGACGATCTGGCGGGCGGACGCTCGACCTTCATGGTGGAAATGACGGAATCGGCAGCCATTTTGAACGGCGCCACCGAGCACTCGCTGGTGCTGATGGATGAAGTGGGCCGCGGCACCTCGACCTTCGACGGCCTGGCGCTGGCATGGGCCATCGCGCGCCACCTGATCGATACGAGCCGCAGCTTCACCCTGTTCGCCACGCATTACTTTGAGCTGACGCAACTGCCGGACAGCCACCCGAGCGCCGCCAACGTGCATCTGTCGGCCGTCGAGCACAAGGACAGCATCGTCTTCCTGCACGCCGTGCAGCCGGGCCCTGCCTCGCAAAGCTACGGCTTGCAGGTGGCGCAACTGGCCGGCGTGCCACAGCCCGTGATCAAGGCCGCGCGCAAGCACCTGGCGCGCCTGGAAGCGCAGGCGCTCGACGCCACGCCGCAGCGCGACCTGTTCGCCGCGCCGGCAGCCGATCCGTATGCGCAAGAGGAAGAAGAAGAAGAAGCATCGGCGCCGCTGGCCGCGCTGAATGCGGCACAGCAAGCCTTGCTCGACGCCATCGCCGACCTCGATCCCGATGCGCTCACGCCACGCGATGCGCTCGAGCAGCTGTATCAGTTGAAACGGCTGGCCGCCGCATGACCTGCCGGCGCGGCACGATACACCTGCTGGCCGCCGGCTTGCTGGCTGCCAGCCTGCCATGGCAAGCGGCGCTGGCCGCCCAGAGCGACCAGGCCGGCTTCGAATTTGCCGTGCTGGGCCATTCCTTCAACGCCGGACCGGACGATGGCCCCCTGAAAAAAGCCATCGCCGACACGAGCGCCTTCAATGCATCTTTCGTCGTGGCCACCGGCATCAAGGCGGCCAGCGAATCGTGCAGCGACAAGCTGTACAGCCAGCGCAAGGACTTGCTCGACGCCAGCGGCCCGCCGCTGATCGTCTCGCTGTCGGCCAGCGATTGGGCCAACTGCCGCAATTCGCGCGGCAGGGTCAACGCCATCGAACGCCTGAACCGCTTGCGCGACGTGTATTTCGCCGACGACCAGAGCCTGGGCCAGCGCAAGCTGACCCTGTCGCGGCTGTCATCGACGGCGAAGTTCCGCAGCTATGCGGAAAACGCCCACTGGGAATATGGCGGCGTGCTGTTTGCCACCATCAACCTGCCCGCGAATAACAACCATTTCCTGCCGGAAGCGGGACGCAACAGCGAATTCGAAGACCGTCTGGTCGCCAACCGTTCCTGGCTGCAGCGCCTGTTCGCCATGGCGCAGCGCAAGAAACTCGACGGCATCGTGCTGTTTTCCGACGGCGACATGGGCGTGCTGGACGAAGACGACAATTCGCTGCTGCCCAGCTTCAGCTCAAAACAGGATGGCTTTGCCGGACCGCGCAAGCAGGTCCGTACCCTGGCGAAGAAGTTCAGCGGCAAGGTGTTATTGGTCGATACCCAGCGCGATGGCGACGCGGACGGCAAGGAAGGGAAAAGTAAAAAGGCCGCGGCCAAGGCAGGCGGGCCGAAAATCAGCTGGAAAGGCAACCTGGGCCACGTCAGCATCGACAACGACTGGTCCGCCATCGCCGTAAGGCCAGGCAAGACGCCATTCTTTGAGGTGCGTCAACGCGCAGTCAGGCCATCGGCCCAAGCGCGTGCCAAGGCGTCGACTGTACGCCGCTAGCGCATCAGCAAACAGGCCGGCATGTAGCCGGCCTGGAACAAGCGATATTAGTGAATCGGATGCGAACGGAAGTGATCGCCTTCGTCACCCTCTTCTTCATCATCGCCATGGTCATGGCCGTGTGCGCCATGCACGTGGCCATGGGCGATTTCTTCATCGGTGGCGGCGCGCACGTCAGCGACGGTCAGCGAGAAGCGCAGCGCGATGCCGGCCAGTGGATGGTTACCATCCAGCACGACTTTGTCGTCGGCGATATCGGTGACGGTGAAAATCATCGCTTCTTCGTCCGGCGAATCGCTTTCCGGCATGCCTTCGAACTGCATGCCCACTTCCAGCGGCTCAGGCAGGCGATTGCGCGGCTCGACCTTGACCAGGGCTGGATCATATTCACCGAAAGCATCATCCGGTTCGATCTGGATCGTGTTGGAGTAGCCGACTTCCTTACCGTCGAGTTCTTCTTCGATCTTCGGCAGGGTGTTTTCATAATCACCGTGCAGGTAGACCATCGGCTGACGGCCGTCTTCGATCAGATTGTCTTGCGCGTCTGACAGTTTGTAGTTGACAGTCACGACCGTATTTTTGGCAATCTTCATTATGCTTCCTTTCATTGTATAAGCTGGCAAATTATACCTTCACGCCGCCAACGGCAGGCGCATTCCTGCATTTCCGGTTGTTATAATGGGCGCATGAAAACATTAACTCTCCTCGGCGATATCACGCCGGCGCAATTCCTGCGCGACTACTGGCATAAAAAGCCCCTGTTGATCCGTCAAGCCGTACCCGGCTTCAAGGCGCTGTTCGATTTCAAGGCCCTGGCCGAGCTGGCTACCCTCGATCACGTTGAATCGCGCCTGGTCAGCCATGCGGATGGCCACTGGAACATGCAGCAAGGTCCGCTGACCAGCCTGCCTTCACTGAAACAGAAGGAGTGGACGCTGCTGGTGCAGGGCGCCAACCTGCACAGCGCCAAGGCTGACGCCCTGCTGCGCCAGTTCCGTTTCCTGCCGGACGCGCGCCTGGACGACCTGATGGTCAGCTTCGCCACTGATGGCGGCGGCGTGGGCCCGCATTTCGATTCCTATGACGTGTTCCTGCTGCAAGGCCAGGGCAAGCGCCACTGGCGCATCGGCGCGCAGAAAGACCTGAGCCTGATCGACGGCTTGCCGCTGAAAATCCTCAGCAACTTCACGCCCGACGAAGAATTCACCCTGGAACCGGGCGACATGCTGTACCTGCCGCCCCACTACGCACACGACGGCGTGGCCATCGGCGACTGCCAGACGTATTCGATCGGTTTCCGCTCGCCTTCGTTCCAGGAACTGGGCGAAGCTTTCCTGCAATTCATGGCCGATTCGATCGACTTGCCGGGCATTTACAGCGATCCGGACCTGAAAGCGTCGGGCAAGCCGGCGGAAATCCCCCGTGAAATGCTCAGCACCATCGCGGAAGAGCTGAACAAGGTGCGCTTCACGGAAGAAGACGTCACGATTTTCCTCGGTGAACACCTGTCGGAACCGAAGCACAATGTGTTTTTCACGCCGCTGTCCAAGCCGCTGACGGTGGGCCGCTTCGCGGACGCCGCACAGAAAAAGGGTGTCGTGTTGTCGCGCAAGACGCTGATGCTGTATCGTGGCAAGAATGTCTTCATCAATGGCGAATCGTTTGCCATTGGCAAGGCTGACAAAACGGCCCTGGAAACCCTGGCCAACGAACGCGCCCTCGATGGCGCTGCCGTGGCCCAGGCTTCCGATGACGTGATGGATGCCTTGTATACCTGGTATCAGGATGGCTGGATCGAACTGGCTTGAATGGGTGCAGCGTAGCAAAGTGGTATTACAGTAGGTAAAATAACAGCATCTGCGCCAGCGCAAAGAAAGATATTATTTTTATATCGTTTTGTCGCGCTTTCGCAAATCGCTTACACTTGCTTGCAATTTGCTTCGGTAAATATTGCGATATCACAAAATAGTTGCGAATTTGCCTCTTGCTCCTATTGCGACGCACCAAAAATCGCTATAATATTCGGTTAGGAAGTTTCCGTTGTCTGGCAGGCACCACCTGGTACGAAAAGCCTTCGAAGACGACCTAACGAGCGATAATTACCGGTAATTATTCATCGCAACAATGTTGATTTATTTTTTGAAATAATTAAGGAAAACAAATGAAAAAATCCCTGCTGATCGCCTCCCTGATGGTTGTTGCTCTGGCTGCTTGCAGCAAAAAAGAAGAAGCTCCTGCACCAGCACCAGTAGTTGAAACCCCAGCACCAGCACCAGCAGTTGAAGCTGCTCCAGCTGCTGCTGCTGACGCTGCTGCTTCGGCCGCTACCGACGCTGCTGCTGCTGCTTCGGCTGCCGCTTCGGCCGCTACCGACGCTGCTTCGGCTGCTTCGGCTGCTGCATCGGCTGCTAAGTAATTTAGCACCCTGCACTAAAGAAAGCCGGCCTTCGGGCCGGCTTTCTGGAAGGGTAAACACCCAACCAAACCTACTGCGCGCCGCGCTTTGCGGCCTGCGATGCTCACCGTACTAAAGTACGGCTGCGCTTCTTAGCCACAAATCACTGGCGCTCGCTACGGTTTTGTTGGGCGTCGCAAGCATCTATTGCGTACCCAAAATAAAAAGGCTGTCCCGGTTTGCACCGGGACAGCCTTTTTTATGATGCGTGGCAGCTTTTGATCGCCGCCACTCAGTGAACCTTATTTCAACTGATCGTTCAGCAGACCCAGGATCTTCTCTGCCACTGGCGAGGTATCTGGCTGGCCTTCGTTGCTGAGGATGCTGACCAGGCTGGTCGAGCCCGTGCCGGCCTTGACGAGGACGCGGTAGCGCTGCGCTTCCTTGTCCTTGTCGGACGACGAACCCCAGCTGAACAGTTTCGAGAAGAAACCATCTTTCTTGACTGCATCCGGGTCGACGTAACGCACGAAATACGTGCCTTGCGTGCGGTCGCGGTCTTCCACGGTGAAGCCGACGCGGTCCAGCGCCAGGCCGACACGGCGCCAGGCGCGGTCGAAACCTTCATCGACTTCGATTGCACGCGCCGGCGTGGCGGCGTCGCCGACCAGCTTGGCGTGCTGCGGCTGCACGATGGCGGCATCGACGGCCGTCTTCGCTTGCGCATCGTCGCTGGCCGCGCCCAGGCGCGTCATCAGCTTGGCCAGGAATTGCGCTTCCAGGCCCGGATCGTTCGGGCGAGCGGTCCAGGTGGTGGTTTCCTTGTCGCGGCCCGTGACAACCTCTTCCACGCCACGGTGGCTGACGTAGATCTCGGTCGAGCCATCGGCCAGGCGCTCCACGCGGGTACGGAACTTGTCTTTTTCACCGGTCGAGTACAGCGAATCGAAAGCCTTGCCGATGGTGCTGCGGATAAAGTCTTGCGGCACCTTGGCGCGGTTTTCATTCCACTCGGTTTCCATGATGCCAGCCGTCGGCTGGTCGATGGCAATGGTAAAGCCCGAATCTTCCCAGAACTGTTTCAGTTGCGGCCACAGCACTTCAGGCGATTGCTTGACGACCAGCCAGCGCTGGTTGCCCGCGCGCTCGACCTTCACGCCGCCTGCCGTAACCGGCACGACACCGACCACGCCATCGGCACCCACAACGACGGGCGTACCGGCCGTGGCGTTGCGCTGCGCGTTGTAGCCGGAAGCCGTGGCCACGCCGTTTTTCGCATCCGGCAGCGAGTAGCGGTTGTCCTGCTGCAATTGCGTCAGGTCAGGCGGCACGTCCAGGGTGCCGGCTTTCTTGACCGACTTGTAGTCGACCTTGTCGCCGCCAACTACCGAACTGATCATGCCGCAGCCCGCGAGGCTGGCTGCGATGGCGCCGATGACGATGCCGCGGACGGCGGTGGTGGCAGGCGCCGATTGGTTTTTCTTGCAATTAGTCATGTCGTAACTGGATAAGAAGCTAAGTAGCAGCTGGAATCAGGGAAGGTCCGGACTGGTCAAGTCCGGGCTTGAAGTTCGGTCTTAAGACAGGATGCCGGCGTCGCGCAAGGCATCGCGCACGGTCGCATGGCAATTTTCAGCCAGCGGCACCAGTGGCAAGCGTATGCCGGCAGGCATCAGGCCCATTTCGGCCATCGCCCATTTGACGGGCACGGGGTTGGGCTCGACAAACAGCTTCTGGTGCAGAGGAAAAACCTTGTTATTGATGGCAATCGCCGTGGCGCGCTCGCCCGCCATGGCCGCGACGCACAGTTCGTGCATGGCGCGTGGCGCGACGTTGGCCGTCACGGAGATATTGCCGTGGCCGCCGCAGAACATCAGCGCCATGGCGGTCGGATCATCGCCCGAGTACACGGCGAAGTCCGCTGGAACCAAACGCAGCAGGTCGATGCCACGGCCGATATTGCCGGTCGCATCTTTCACGCCGACGATATTCGGGATGGCGGACAGGCGCACGATGGTCTCGTTGCTCATGTCGGCAACAGTACGGCCCGGCACGTTGTACAGAATGACGGGAATGTCGACGGCTTCGGCGATGGCCTTGAAGTGCTGGTACATGCCTTCCTGGGTAGGACGGTTGTAGTACGGCACCACTTGCAAGACAGCATCTGCGCCCGCTTCTTTCGCGTAGCGCGTCAGTTTGATGGCCTCGGCCGTGGAGTTGCCTCCGGCGCCGGCGATGATAGGAATGCGTCCCTTGGCATGTTCGACGGTCAACTGTATCAGTTCGCAGTGTTCTTCCACGCTGACTGTTGCCGATTCGCCCGTTGTGCCAACGATGACGATGCCGTCCGTACCCTCGGCGATATGCCAGTCGATCAGCTTGCGCAGACCTGGAAAGTCCAGACTGCCGTCTGCGTGCATCGGGGTGACGATTGCTACAATGCTGCCCTTGATCATAGTAAGTTTATAGCGCCGATAAATAAAACAACGATTGTAGCGGATAGCCCGCGCCTGTGGTGCATTCTGACATAGTATGGCCGCTCAAAACGTCGGCAGCAGCGCTGCCAACCGTGGAAAATCCGGCCGGACGGCACAAATTCGTTGCACCAGAGCAGCTTTTGGCTGTTCCACGCGCCCATCCTCATACGCTACCACACGCAATCCCTGCTGCACCGCCCAGCTCAGCATTTCGCCTTCCTTCAGCAGGAATTTCGGATTCGACGGCTTGCCGAACTGTTCATTGCCCTCGGCAAACGTTTCATACAGCAGCACGCCATCGGGCGCCAGGCTGGTAACCATGGCTTCCAGCAGCGGCCGGTGCAGATAATTGGTGACGACGATGCCGGCAAAGCGGCCGGGCGCGAAGGGCCATACGGCGCCCGGCGCTTCCAGGTCCACCAGTGACGTGGTGATGCCCGTGCCGGCCGCTTTTTCCAGCATTTCCGGATCATGGTCGAGCGCGATCACGGGGTGGCCCAGGCTCACCAGGTGGCGCGCATGGCGGCCTGCGCCGCAGGCCAGGTCCAGCACTTCGCCGCCCGGAATCAGGGGCGCCCAGCGGCGCAGCCAGCCGGAAATCGCTTCGGTTTCTACTGTTGGTTCAATTGCTTGCATCGGTACTTCCATCAATTATGTGCGGCTATCCAGTTGCTTGTATCACGTCAACAGGGCCGTCAGGGGCGTGACCATGGTGACAAAAATTCCTATGACAAATTCGATTGCCGCCAGCAAGGCGCGGTTCAATACGCCCGTGTACATCAGCAGCACCAGGGCACCGAACACATACAGGCTGTAGCGCTCGATGCTGGCGTAAGGGCGCGCCAGCTGCATCGGCAGCAAGCCTGTCATGATGCGTCCGCCATCGAGCGGCGGCACGGGAATCAGGTTAAAGACGAACATGGCCGCATTCACGCTGACGCCGGCGCCCGCCATCTTGCGGAAAAACATGCCCATTTCCGTCGGCGGCATAACGCTGAGCACGACAAAGGCGATCATCCAGCCCAGGCCCATGACGAAATTGGCGCCAGGCCCGGCAAACGCCACCCAGGCCATCTGCTTCTTCGGATTGCGCAGGCGGCTGAAATCGACGGGCACCGGCTTGGCATAGCCGAACGGTACCTGGATTGCGAAATACAGCATCAAGGGCAGCAAGATCGTACCGAAAGGATCGATATGCCGGATGGGATTGAGGCTCAGCCGGCCCTCGTTCGAAGCCGTGGGGTCGCCGAAATAGCGGGCGACGTAGCCGTGCGCCGCCTCATGCAGGGAAATGGCAAACAGCACCGGCACCAGGTACACCGCAACGGTCTGGACTATCGTATTGAAATCGCTCATGACCGCGATTCTACCAGAGGCGCCACAGCCTCTTTCTTACGTTGTCATTAAGAACAGGTGAAGACCGGCGCGGCAACAGGCGCGCGATACCCCTCTACAAGCCCAGCACGGCCGGGTCGCCGCGGCCCACGCGCACCACTTCCGCCTCCGGTCCCGTCAGGTCGATCACGGTGCTGGGGCCATGTGCGCACACGCCGCCATCGATAATCAGGTCGACCAGTTTTTCCAGGCGTTCGCGGATGGTGTCGGCATCGGTCAGGCTATCTTCATCGCCGGGCAGAGTCAGTGTCGCGCCCAGCAGCGGCTGGCCCAGCTCTTCCAGCAGGCATTGCACGATGCGGTGCTGCGGCACGCGCAGGCCGATGGTCTTGCGCGAAGGATGGCTGAGGCGGCGCGGCACTTCCTTGGTCGCTTCCAGGATGAAGGTGTAGGCGCCCGGCGTGGCCGCCTTGAGCAGGCGGAACTGGCGGTTGTCGACGCGGGCATACACGCCCAGCTCGCTCAAGTCGCGGCATAGCAAGGTTAAATGGTGCTTTTCATCCACGCCACGGATGCGGCGCAGGCGTTCGACGGCGCCCTTGTCGTCGAGCTGGCACACCAGCGCGTAGCAGGAATCCGTAGGCAAGGCCACGACGCCGCCGGACTGGATGATCTGGGCCGCCTGCTTAATCAGGCGCAATTGCGGATTGTCAGGGTGAATCTGGAAAAATTGACTCATGTGTAAGCGTTCTGGCGAACCAGCTTGTTAAGTTAGCATTATTGTACGCCGCGCAGCGCAGCGATGCGTTGTTCGATCGGCGGATGGGTGGCGAACAGCGCGCCCCAGCCGCCATTGCCGCCGCTGATGCCCAGCGCCTGCATCGATTGCGGCAGCTCGCCCGGCGGCACGCCGCCCAGGCGTGCCAGCGCATGCATCATCGGCGTGGGGCTGCCCAGCAGCTTGGCCGAACCGGCATCGGCGCGGAATTCGCGCTGGCGGGAGAACCAGGCGACGATGATGGAAGCGAGCAGACCAAAGATCACTTCGCACACCATCACGGTGACGAAATAGCCGATGCCGCGTCCGCCGCCTTCGCGGTTGTTATTTTTCAGCAGCACATTATCGACAAAGAAACCCACGACGCGGGCCATGAAGACGACAAAGGTATTCACCACGCCCTGGATCAGGGTGAGTGTCACCATGTCGCCATTGGCGACGTGGGCGATCTCGTGGCCCAGCACGGCTTCGACTTCGTCGCGGTTCATGCTTTGCAGCAAGCCGGTCGAGACGGCCACCAGCGCCGAGTTTTTGAAGGCGCCCGTGGCGAACGCATTCGCGTCGCCTTCGTACACGGCCACTTCCGGCATGCCGATGCCGGCCCGCTCGGACAGCGCGCGCACGGTATTGACCAGCCACAATTCCGTCGACGACGTCGGGTTGTCGATCACGCGCGCGCCCGTGCTCCACTTGGCCATCGGTTTGCTGATCAACAGGGAAAAGATCGATCCCGTGAAGCCGACCACCAGCGAAAACACCAGCAGGCTGCCCAGGTTCAGGGTACTGCCGCGCGCCGGATTGCCCACGCCCAGCAAACTGAGCACGAGCGACAGCACTAGCATCACGGCCAGATTGGTTGCAATAAAAAGGACGATACGTTTCATGGGCGTTGGCTCCGGAAAACAGAATAGCTAAAAGATAAGTGTGCAGTCGCGACTTTTCAAGCCCGCGCAGGCCAGCCGCGCCCTAGAACCAGTCGTGCCAGATAGGCGTTACATTCGCTGGTAAAGGCGGCAACTTGGCAAAATCCACGCGCGATTCGCCCGGCGCATGGAAATCCGTGCCGCGCGAGGCGAGGAAGCCGTAGGCGTTGGCCAGCTGCGCGTATTCGGGATACTGGTCCGGGCTATGGCTGCCCGTGACGACTTCGATGGCCACGCCACCGAGCTGCTTGAATTCATCGAACAGCACGCCTTGCGCCATGTCGCTGAAGCGGTAGCGGCCAGGATGGGCGATGACGGCCACGCCGCCCGCGCCGCGTATCCAGCCCACCGCTTCAGCCAGAGTGGCCCAGCGGTGCTCGACGTAACCAGGCTTGCCTTCCGACAGGTATTTCTTGAACACGTCGGGGATGTTCGCGCATTTCCCCATTTCCACGATGTAGCGGGCGAAGTGCGTGCGCGACATCAGGTCCGGGTTGCCGACGAATTTCAAGGCCCCTTCATAGGCATCGGGAATGCCGGCCAGGTCGAGCTGACGGGCGATTTCGCGGCCGCGCGCATCGCGCCCCGAGCGCGTCTGGTGCAAGCCCTGCACGAGACCCGGATTGTTTTCATCGACTTGCAAGCCCACGATGTGCACGGTTTCGCCGGCCCACGTGATGGAAATTTCCACGCCGGCCACGAAACGCATGCCCAGGTCCAGCGCGGCCGCGCGCGCGGCGGCAACACCCGACACCTCATCGTGGTCCGTCAGGGCCCACACGTCGACGCCGGCCTTGCGTGCGTACGCGGCCACGGCGGCGGGCGCGAGCACGCCGTCGGAGATATTCGAATGACAATGCAGGTCGACTTTAAGCATGTGAAAACAATACCCTGCACGGGCTCAGCATGGAAGAAGTTTTCATTGTACGCTGCTTGTCAAATCGCGCTGCGGCGTTCCCGACACACATCAGGCCAAAAAGGCTTCCACCAGGCGCGCCAGTGCCGCCGGTTGATCATGATGCAGCATGTGGCCCGCATCGCGCATCATCTCGCAGCGCACATCCTTGATGCAGGCCAAACGCCGGTCGATTTCTATGCGCGCCTGTTCCTTGGGCCCCATCCATTGCCACATATTCGTGTCATCGGCCTCCACCCACAGCACGGGCGCCGTGATGCGGCGCCAGCACGCCATCACCTCTTCCACCTGATACAGGATGGGATTGACCCGCTTGTGCTGCGGGTCGCCCATGATGTCCCACTCGCCCGCCTCGTTCTGCGCCGACCAGTGTTCGGCGAGGAACGCCGCGCGCTCGTCCGGCAGGCGCGGGTTGGTCTTTTGCAGGCGTTCGGCCACGGCCTTTTGCGTGGGATAGCTGCGCATGGCGGGCGGCTCGCGCAATTCGTCCAGCCACTTGGCGTAACGGCCCGGCGCCTGCTCCGGTTTTGTTGCCATCATGCCGAAGCCTTCCAGGTTGATGAAGCGGCTGATGCGCTCGGGCCGCACGCCCGCGTACAGGCCGGCCACGTTGGCGCCCATGCTGTGGCCCAGCAGGTTGACGGGAGCGTCCGGCGAGTAATGCAGCAGCATGGCGTCCAGGTCGGCCAGGTAGTCGGGGAACCAGTAGGTGTCCGATTGCGTGTAGTCGCTGAGGCCAAAGCCGCGCCAGTCGGGCGCGATCACGTGCCAGTCGCCGGCCAGTTCGTCGACGACGAACTGGAACGAGGCGGCCACGTCCATCCAGCCGTGCACCATAAACAGGATGGGCGCCCCTACACGGCCCCAGTGGCGCACGTGCGTACGGGCGCCGCGGATGTTGATGAATTCGGAACGGGAAAGTTTCATGGGTTTCATCGCATGCCTGCCTTGAAAGTGGCGCAGATGGCGCCACATGCTGTGTCTGTAGATAGTACGGCCATAAAAGTACGACCGTTCGATAATTATACCGGATTGACGGTCGGCGCTCGGACTTGCCCTGCAACAGCGTAAAATAGCGCAAAACTTCCGCGTCCGGCCGCGCCCGGCGCTTCCACCACCGCCACAGGCTAACGATGACACTCTACCAATTGGGCGCCGATGCGCCGCAGATTGATGCTTCCGCTTTTGTTGCCGACACGGCCAACGTGATCGGCAAAGTGACCCTGGAAGCGAATACGTCCGTATGGTTCGGCGCCACGATTCGCGGCGACAACGAACGCATCACCGTGGGCGTCAACAGCAACGTGCAGGAAGGCGCCGTGCTGCATACGGACCCGGGCTACCCGCTGGACATCGGCCAGAACGTCACCATCGGCCACCAGGCAATGTTGCATGGCTGCACGATCGGCGATGGCGCCCTGATCGGCATCCAGGCCGTGATCCTGAATGGCGCGAAGATCGGCAAGAACTGCCTGGTCGGCGCGGGCGCCCTGGTCACGGAAGGCAAGGAATTTCCCGACAATATGCTGATCCTCGGCTCACCGGCGAAAGCCGTGCGGGCCCTGACGGCAGACGATATCACCAGGCTACAAAGCAACGCCGTGAACTATGTACAGCGCGGCCAGCTATTTAATACGCAACTCAAGAAGATTGGATAAAAGAATGACGACTGAAACCACGGGCGCCGTCAGCGCAGCCGCTACCGGCCAGGATACCCTGCAAAAATTTATTTTCGACAATGCCGCCGTGCGCGGCCAGTTCATCGACGTGTCCCACACCTGGCAGGAAGTGGTGTCGCGCCACGCCTATCCGACGGCCGTGAAAAAAGTGCTGGGCGAAATGGTGGCCGCCGCCGCCCTGCTGTCGGCCAACCTGAAATTCAACGGCTCCATCATCATGCAAATCCATGGTGACGGTCCCGTGCGCCTGATGGTGGTCGAGTGCGACTCCGACCTGCGCCTGCGCGCCACGGCCAAGCTCGACCCGGACGCCATCATCGCCGACGTGGCCACCGTGCCGCAATTGCTCAACGCCACGGGCAAGGGCCGCTTCATCATCACCCTGGATCCGGCCGACAAGGTGCCGGGCCAGCAACCGTACCAGGGCATCGTGCCGCTGGACGGCGACGACATGGCGACCGTGATCGAAAACTACATGTTGCGCTCGGAACAGCTCGACACGCGCCTGTGGCTGGCCACGGACGACACCGTCTCGCGCGGCCTGCTGCTGCAAAAGCTGCCCCACCATGGCGGCAAGGCCGAAGCGACGCCCGTGTCGGAAGAAGACGCGCTTGACACGTGGAACCGCGCCGTGATGCTGGCCTCGACCCTGAAAGAAGCGGAAATCCTGTCGACGGACATCGATACCCTGATGCAGCGTTTGTTCTGGGAAGAAACGATCCGCGTCTTCGACCCGCTGCACCCGAGCTTCCATTGCAGCTGCACGCGCGAAAAAGTGGGCAATATGCTCAAGATGCTGGGCGAGGAAGAAGTCAACAGCACCCTGGAAGAAGTGGGACAAGTGGGCGTGAACTGCGATTTCTGCGGCCAGCACTACGAGTTCGACAAGGTCGATTGTGCGCAGCTGTTCGTCACGGATGCGCCGGCAGAGGTGCTCATTCCACCCGCAGCCAGCATTAACTAATTGTAATATTCTTCGCGCCGCCTCTCAGGCGGCGCCTTTGTTTCTGCTGTCATCTTCCCGTCATCAGTTCGTCATCAGCCCGTCACGCGCCGCCGTTACGCTGCGCAGCTTGTATTACTCCCAATACTTTCCACAGGCTGATGATGACCACCCACTTGACGCTGGCCCTGCGCCGCCATTCCTTCCATGTTTTGCTGGGCGCTTGCGCCGCGGGCTTGAGTTTGCCTGCCCTGGCGCAAACGGCCGTGGCTGCCGCCGTGGCCTCGGCCACGACCGAGATGGCCTCGCCCGCCACTGCCGCCGATGAGGGCGCGACTATGGCCACCGTGGAGATTTCCTCGCGCAAGACGCGCTCTTCGGTCGCCCTGAGCAAGAATGAAATCCAGAAGATCCTGCCCGGCACGAATCCACTGAAAGCCTTGCAAACCTTGCCGGGTGTCAGCTTCCAGACGGCCGACCCGTGGGGCAACAACGAACAGAACCTGTCGCTGTTCGTGCATGGCTTTTCGGGCCAGCAACTGGGCTACACCATGGATGGCGTGCCACTGGGCGACCAGCAGTACGGCAACTACAACGGCCTGTCGCCGCAGCGCGCCGTGATCAGCGAAAACGTGCGCAGCGTGGTGCTGTCGTCGGGTGCGGGCGACCTGGCCACGGCCTCGACCAGCAACCTGGGCGGCACCATCGAAACCTATTCCAGCGACCCGCTGGCCACGCAGGGCGCCAGCGTGCAGCAAACGGTGGGCAGCCACCGCACTTCGCGCACGTTTGCCCGCTACGACACGGGCGCCTTCGGCGACGGCAGCAGCGCCTATTTTTCCATCCTGCACCACGAGGCGCGCGCCTGGGACTTCGATGCGCGCCAGGGCGGCGACCAGTTCAACGCCAAATACGTCAACCGCAGCGAGGCGGGCAAGCTGACCCTGTTCTTCAATTACTCGGACAAGATCGAGCCGAACGAAGACAGCACCGTGCACGTGGCCGGCGAAACGAGCGCGCCGTACACGCGCCCCTTCCTGTACCCGGACTTCAAGGCGGCTCTCAATTACCTGTCGCCAACGGGCGCGACGCCCGCTGCGGACGGCAACAATTACCGCAATTACTACAGCGATGCGCAGCGCACCGATTACCTGGCCTACGCCAAGTTCGACGCCAACCTGTCCGAAGGCATGACGTGGTCCAACCAGGTGTATTACCACAAGGATGATGGCGCTGGCGTGGTGGCAGGCCCCATCGGCGTGGCCGGCTTGCCGGGCCTGTTCAGCGTGTACTATCCGAAGCAGAACCTGAAGGAAGTCTTCGGCAACTCGGGCTACGCCGTGCGCACGACGGAATACGACATCAAGCGCGGCGGCTTCATTTCCACACTTCGCAAGGAAATCGGCAATCACCAGATCGAAGCGGGCCTGTGGCTGGAGCAGAACCGCTCGTCCGCCTACCGCCGCTGGTATGCGCTGGACGTCAACAACCCGACCTCGCCGTACGACCGCCCGAGCAATCCTTTGATCACGCAATACGGCAGCGAGATCGACAACAAGGTGGTGCAGCTGCACTTGCAGGATGAATGGCGCATCCGTCCCGATATCGCCCTGCAAGCCGGCTTCAAGTCCAGCCTGCAGTTTGCCGATGGCCAGTTCCCCGTGCAGCCGGCCAAGGGCGCCATTGCCGGCGGTTCGACGGCCTTGCCGGTCGGCACCATCAACACGAAAAAATGGTTCTTGCCGCAAGTGGGCGCACGCTGGGATGTCACGCCGCAAGACCAGCTGTATTTCAACATCCAGAAAAACATGCGCCAGTTCGTCACCTATGGCGGTGGCGGCGCCTCGCCATGGAGCTTGTCGAGCCAGGCCGCTTTTGATTTGTTCAAGCGCGATGCCAAACCGGAAACGGCCCTCACCTATGAAGTGGGCGTGCGCGGCAGCCATCCATTGAACCTGGGCGCCATCACTTCCATCGATGGGCAAATCAACGTCTACCACGTCGACTTCAGCAACCGCTTGCTGCAGATCAGCCCGACCCCCGTGATTTCCTCCATCATCGGCGGCAACCCCGTGCTGGCCAACGTGGGCAGCGTGCGCACGGACGGCATCGATATCGCCGGCACTGTTCACTTCGGCAACAATTTTTCGTTCTACAATGCCCTGTCGTACAACCGTTCGCAGTACGCGGACAATTACAACAATGGCGCCGCGCTGGTACTGACGGCGGGCAAGAACGTGCCAGGTTCGCCCGAGTGGCTGAACAAATTCGTGGCCTCGGCGACGTTTGGCGACATTGAAGTGCAGCTGACGGGAGACTATGTGGGCAAGCGCTACGCGACGTACACCAACGATTTGTCCGTGCCCAGCTATTTCCTGATGGGCCTGGGCGTGTCGGGCAAGCTGCCGGCCATGGCCAGCTGGCTGAAAAACCCGCGCTGGCGCCTGAACGTCAGCAACCTGGCCAACCGCGAAGGTTCGCTGAACGTGGTGGTCGGCGCGGCCGACAAGACCTACAACACCTTCCCGATCGCCCCGCGCCAGGGCTTCCTCACCTTGACGGCGGACTTCTGATGCGTACGCCAATCTTGCCGCAACGGCATTTTTCGCGCCGCAGCTTCGTCCGGGCGGCCGCCGGCGGCCTGGCGCTGGCCGCCGCGCCGGGCTTTGCGGCCGGCCTGCTGGCCACGCCACCTGCCCGTCCGCTCGTGTTCGCCCACCGGGGCGCCAGCGCCCTGCGTCCCGAGCACACCTTGGCGTCGTACGCCAAGGCCATCCTCGACGGCGCCGACTACGTGGAGCCGGACCTGGTCGCCACGCGCGACGGCATCCTCGTGGCGCGCCACGAAAGCAACCTGATCGACACCACCGACGTGGCGCGCCGTCCCGAGTTCGCCAGCCGGCGCGGCAAGAAGATGGTCGATGGCGAATGGCACGAAGGCTGGTTCGTCGACGACTTCACCCTGGCCGAACTGAAAACCCTGCGCGCCATCGAACGACTGCCGAAAGTACGTACCGGCAACACCCTGTACGATGGACAATTCCAGATCCCCACGTGGGAAGAAATCATCGATTTTGTTGCAGCGCAATCGGCCGCCAGCGGACGCATCATCGGCCTCGTGCCCGAGCTGAAAAGCTCGACCTACTTCCGCGATGCGGGCCTGGCGCTGGAAGACCGTTTCCTGTCGACCATGCTGGCGCACGAATACACGCGCCGCGCACCGATCGAAATCCAGTCCTTCGAAGTGGCAAATTTGAAATACTTGCGCGAGAAGCTGGGACGGCGCGCCAATGTGCGCCTGATGCAGCTGGTGGTGGGCGGCGATATCCGCCCGATGGACGTGGCCAAGGTGGGCGGCAAGCTGACGTTCGGGCAGATGACGACGCCGGCCGGCTTGCGCGACATCGCCGCCTATGCGGACGTGGTGGCGCCGCCAACGCGAGCAATCATCGCGCTGGGCGCCGACCAGCGCCTGGCCAAGCCCTCGTCCATCGTCGACGATGCGCACCAGGCGGGCTTGCTGCTGCACACGTGGACCTTCCGTCCGGAAAACCGTTTCCTGGCGGCCGACTTCCGCGATGGCAATGGTGAAAACGCGCGCAACGAAGCGGGATCCGTGGCGGAAATGCGGCGCTACATCGAGACGGGACTGGACGGCTTTTTCAGCGACGATCCGGGTTTGGGACGCATCGCCGCCGGATAAACATTTCGTAACAAATTCTTTTTCAGGGCGTGGCCGGCGGCTACGCCCTTATTATTCGCTTCCTGAATTTCTGAAATTGGAATTTGGAATTAGACATATATCGCCAACTCCATTATTGTGCAATGCAACAACAGACCATTCATGGAGGGCATATGTCCACTTTTACCAACACCTACAGCAACGACAACGACAACTACTTCAGCAACCTGGGCCGCGCCACGCGCGCCTTCCTGGGCGCCCTGCTCGCTTCCAAGCCATACAGCGACCTGGCCCAAAAGGAAGTCATCGCCAGCAGCAGCGCCGACGACGAGCGCTATGTGCGCCCAAGCAAGCACGATTTCGCCCTGCTGAACTCGGAAGCGAACCGCTACGAAAAGCTGATGCCTAACTTGGCTTCAGAACTGCGTTTCCTCGCTTCGCGCGGCTAATTCAATACTGAAAGGATTTTTATATGATGATTCTCGAAACCGCACTGATAGCCGTCGCCGTCGTCGTTACCGGCATCCATTTCTACCTGATCTCGACCGGCAAGGCCCGTTTCTGACCAGCAAGCAGCAAGACAGTCGAGTATAGCAGCAGCAAGTAAGTAGTACCAGGTAGCAATAAAGCTGTGATATGTCAGCCTGGCAATCGGTCCAGGCTGGCAAGTGGGAAGTACTCAGTGCGGCGCGGCAGCGTCCACCGGCGTTTCCTGCAGTGGCGGGGTTTGGCCCTTGCGCACGATCTGCACGAAAATCTCATTCTGTTTGACCATGCCCAGCTCATAGCGGGCACGCTCCTCGACGGCGCCCGTACCATCTTTCAGGTCGCGCACTTCGGATTCGAGCTTGGCGTTTCGCGCCTTCAATTCCATATTCTTTTTATTCGCCACCGCCACTTGGGCTTCCATGTCGGCAACGCGCAGCCAGCCGCCTTTACCCAGCCAGAGGGGAAATTGGATCAGCAGCAGCAGGGCTGCCAGGGCGAGCGTAATCAGGCGCATGGGGTAGTCGGTTAACAAACCGGCCGGATATCTCCGGCCGGTCAGTGGGTTTTACATCAGCTTACTTCAGATTATAGAACGCATCGCGGCCAGGGTAGCTGGCGATGTCGCCCAGGTCTTCCTCGATACGCAGCAGCTGGTTGTACTTGGCCATGCGGTCCGAACGCGACATCGAGCCCGTCTTGATCTGCAGGGCGTTCGTGGCAACGGCGATATCGGCGATGGTCGAGTCTTCCGTTTCGCCCGAGCGGTGCGAAATAACGGCCGTGTAGCCGGCGCGCTTGGCCATTTCGATGGCGGCGAACGTTTCCGTCAGGGTGCCGATCTGGTTGATCTTGATCAGGATCGAATTGGCGATGCCTTTCGAGATGCCTTCTTTCAGGATCTTGGTGTTGGTGACATACAGGTCGTCGCCGACCAGTTGCACTTTCTTGCCCAGTTCCGCCGTCAGGATCGCCCAGCCGTCCCAGTCGCCTTCGTGCATCGCGTCTTCGATCGAGATGATCGGGTACTTGTCGCACCAGGTCGCCAGCAGGTTGGTGAACTCGGTGGCCGTCAGGCTCAGGCCTTCGCCTTCCATTTCGTACTTGCCGTTCTTGTAGAACTCGGACGCGGCGCAATCGAGGCCGATGGCGATCTGCGTGCCTGGCTCGTAGCCTGCTTCTTCGATGGCCTGGATGATCAGCTTGATGGCTTCTTCATGGTTAGCCAAGGATGGCGCGAAACCGCCTTCGTCGCCCACATTGGTGTTCAGGCCCTTCTTGTGCAGGATCTTTTTCAGCGTGTGGAACACTTCCGCGCCGTAGCGGACGGCTTCCTTGAACGACGGAGCGCCCACGGGAATGATCATGAATTCCTGGATGTCCAGGTTGTTGTCGGCGTGTGCGCCGCCGTTGATGACGTTCATCATCGGCACTGGCATCTGCATGGCGCCCGAACCGCCGAAATAGCGGTACAGCGGCAAGCCCGCTTCTTCGGCGGCAGCCTTGGCAACGGCCATGGAGACGGCCAGGATGGCGTTAGCGCCCAGGCGCGATTTGTTTTCCGTGCCGTCCAGGTCGATCAGGGTACGGTCCAGGAAAGCCTGTTCATTGGCGTCCAGGCCCATGATGGCTTCGGAGATTTCGGTATTGATGTTTTCGCATGCTTGCAGCACGCCCTTGCCGAAGTAGCGCTTGGCGTCGCCATCGCGCAATTCCACGGCTTCGCGCGAACCGGTCGAGGCACCCGACGGTACGGCCGCACGGCCCATCACGCCCGATTCCAGCAACACATCGCATTCGACGGTCGGGTTACCGCGCGAGTCCAGGATTTCGCGACCGATAATATCAACAATAGCACTCATGTCATTCTCCAAAGTTAAGCGTAACAGGGGGCTGCACACTGCGTTCTGATGCGCAATTGCACAAAGGGGGCAAAGAAACTCCCGGCGGAGACGATCAGGCCGGGAGCTGTCTTACGGGTAATACTGTGCTGATCGACCGCGTTATTCAGCGACGGCGTTGGCTTCCTTGTGCGCCAGCGCTGCCTTGATGAACGAGGTAAACAACGGATGGCCGGTGCGTGGCGTCGATTTGAACTCAGGATGGTATTGCACGCCCATATACCATGGGTGGGCATTTTCACCCGTGCGTGGCAATTCCATGATTTCGCACAAATCTTCGCTCGGCGTACGGGCCGAAACGATCAGGCCAGCCGCTTCGACACGGGCCAGGTAGTGATTATTGGCTTCGTAGCGATGACGGTGACGCTCGGTCACCACGCTGCCGTAGATCTCGGCGGCGAGGGTGCCCGGATTGACGGCGCAGGTCTGCGCGCCCAGGCGCATGGTACCGCCCAGGTCCGAGTTTTCATCGCGCAACTCGACTTTACCATCGTGGTTTTGCCACTCATTGATCAGTGCAACGACAGGTTGATCCGTATCAAGGTCGAACTCGGTCGAATTCGCGTTCGGCATGTCTGCCTTGTTGCGCGCGTATTCGATCAGGGCCACTTGCATGCCCAGGCAGATGCCCAGGTAAGGGATCTTGTTTTCACGGGCGAACTGGGCCGCCTTGATCTTGCCTTCCACGCCGCGCTTGCCGAAGCCGCCCGGTACCAGGATGGCATCGTACTTGCCCAGGTTGTCGCAACCGGTCGTTTCGATTTCTTCCGAATCGATGTACTCGATGTTGACGCGGCTTTCCGTGTGGATGCCGGCGTGGCGCAACGCTTCGATCAGCGACTTGTACGACTCGGTCAGCTCGACATACTTGCCGACCATGCCGACGGTCACTTCCGCCTTCGGGTGTTCCATCGTGTAGATCAGCTTGCTCCAGATCGACAGGTCGGCCGGTGCGGGATCGAGGTCCAGCGCGTCGCAGATGATCTTGTCGAGGCCCTGGTCGTGCAGCATTTGCGGCACTTTGTAGATGGTGTCGACGTCCCACACGGAAATGACGGCGTCTTCCTCGATGTTCGAGAACAGCGAGATTTTCGCGCGCTCGTCTTCCGGGATGGCGCGGTCGGCGCGGCACAGCAGCGCGTTTGGCAAGATGCCGATTTCGCGCAGCTTTTGCACCGAGTGCTGGGTCGGCTTGGTTTTCAGTTCACCGGCCGAGGCGATGTAAGGCACCAGAGTCAGGTGGACGAAGGCCGTGTTCTTGCGGCCGGCGCGCAGGCTCAGCTGACGCGCCGCTTCCAGGAATGGCAACGATTCGATATCGCCGACGGTGCCGCCGATTTCGCACAGGGCCACGTCGTAGCCTTCGGCGCCACGGCGGATGTAATCCTGGATTTCATTGGTGATATGCGGAATCACCTGCACGGTCTTGCCCAGATATTCGCCCCGGCGTTCCTTGCGGATCACCGATTCATAGATCTGGCCAGTGGTGAAGTTATTCACCTTTTTCATGCGGGTGGAGATGAAGCGCTCATAGTGACCGAGATCGAGGTCGGTTTCGGCCCCGTCGTCGGTGACGAATACTTCACCGTGTTGCATAGGGCTCATCGTGCCAGGATCGACGTTGATATACGGGTCGAGCTTGAGCATGGTGACTTTAAGGCCGCGCGATTCGAGGATCGCGGCGAGGGAGGCGGCGGCAATCCCTTTTCCAAGGGAAGACACAACGCCACCAGTGACGAAGACAAATTTGGTCATTGCAGATGGTGCCGAACGGCACGTGCGGGAAATTGAAATTATACACTAAAGCCCGCCTGCGTCGCCTCCCGCGCGCGGAAATTTGCGCCAAATACCGACTATCCCTCCCCCTCCTGCTGTCTACGCACAACAAGATTGCAAGCTAGCAATAACTGAAATATTTCCAATTCCATACTTTGTGTGGGAGAGCGAACAGACCCTGCCGCACCCTGGCGGCACACTGGCATTTTCAACAGGAGGTCCATCATGAGCTACGAAGAACGCGACGCCTACGGCATGTATGTCAACCGCGGCCACAAAGGTCCCGGCCCGGAACTGATGGGTGCAGACACCCTGATCGGCGACCATGTGCACAACGCCAAGGATGAACATCTGGGCGAAATCAAGGAAATCATGATCGACATGCGCAGCGGCAAAATCGCCTACGCCGTCATGTCGCACGGCGGTGTGTTTACCATCGGCGAAAAGCTCTTCGCCGTGCCGTGGGAAGCGCTGCTGCTCGACACCGTCAACAAGCGCTTCACCCTCAACGTCGACAAGGAACGCATCGAAAATGCGCCCGGCTTCGACACGGATAACTGGCCGAACATGGCGGACCAAGCCTGGGCGACGTCGATCCACAGTTATTATGGAACGACGCCGCGCGAGTATTAAGAGCTGGCCTCATTTGGGGTCAGACCCGCCGGGGGCATGCGGCCCAATGGACCGCATGCCGATTCCAAAGGAACTGACCCCAGCTTTAAACTAGAACCGGTACTCCAGCCCTGCCACATACGTCCTGCCCCGCGCCGTACTCATCGGCGTGTTGTCCTGCGACTGCGACGGCATCGAGTTCAGACGGTTCAGCGCTTCCGAGTAATTCTTGTCCATGGCGTTCTGCACAGACAGGCGCAGGAACAGGTTTTTCGTCACCTGCCAGCTCGCATACAAATCGATCACGGCCGGGATCTTCGGATTGTCCACCTTCGCCACTTCCCCCGTCACCTCATCGGCTTCGTTGTCCGGCGACAGGCGGCGGTTCGATCCCGTGTGCTTGATGATGGCGCCCACCTCCATTTTATTGTCCAGCAAGCGCGTGCCCACATCGAGGTTGTAGTAGGTGCTGGGCAGCTCGCTGATGTCGGACGCGCCAAACCACGCGCTGGCGATCGAGGTGGGCTGGCTGGTCTTTTCACGCGTGTACGACAGCCGCGCAAAAGCCGGGCCCAGCTGGTATTGCGCTTCCAGTTCCCAGCCGCGCGTACGCACGGGCGTGGCCGAGTTGATGTAGATATACATATTGGTCACGTATTCGTCGACCGTCTCCCAGTCCGTGGCGATCACTTCCGAGATATTGCACTTGCGCCCGTTGTCACAGACGAGGAAGGATTGGCTGGTGATATAGCCGTCGATCTTGCTCTTGAAATACAAGGCCTTGAAGTTCAGCGCATCGTTGGCGCTCAGCAAACCGTGCAGGCTGGAATTGAAACCCAGCTGATAGGTCGTCGCCTTTTCTCCCTTCAAAAACGGGTTCATCGACGCCCCGCCATCGTTCGAGAAAAATACTTCCTGCGGATTCGGCCCCCGCATGGTGCGCTCGGCGCTGGCGAACGGCTGGAACCATGGCGTGACCTGCGCGGAAACGAGCAGAGAGGGATTGATGCCGTGTTCCTTCAGCGCGATATTCGCCGACCCTTGCGGGAAGCATTTCACGCGCTCGTCACAAGCCGGCTTGTAGCCCGTCAATTCAAAACGCGTGTAATTGAGCCCGGCATTGACCTGAACAATGCCGCGGTTGTATTGCAGGCCCGCATACAGGCTGTCGATCTTTTGCTTGCCGGCCGGGCCAAAGGTATTGTTTTCAATCGACTGCCGGTTGGCATCCGGATTGTCGGGATCGTCGACGAGGCTTTCCACGTGCTTGCTGTATTGATTGCGCATCAGCTTGCCGCCCACGGTCACCAGCGCGTCGCCGCCCGCCAGCTTGAAGCTGCTCGTGTTGTTGATGTCGAAGGCATCGGCACGATTGGCCGTGCTCGTGTTAACGAAATTGATCAAGGCTTCCGGCATGTATTTCTGCTTGCCGCGGCTGCTGCTGGCCGTCACATTGAGATCGATCAATTCCGAAAACGGCGTGTAGTGGTATTTCACATAGTAGTCATCGCTCCGGATATCGCGGCGCGTGAACGTATTGCGGTAATCGCGCGCCGACAATTCCAGCGCATGGAAATCGCTCAGTTTGAGGTCCAGCTTGAGCAATTGCGACTTCGGCTTTTGTTGATAGAAACGGTTGTAGCCGAAGCCGAATTCCTCGCTATCCGTGCCCTTGCCATTCTTGTAGTTGTTGCCGATCACGCTCGCGCTCGTGGCCGCCATGAAGCCGGCGCTGCCGCCATCGAAAGCAGGGTTTTTCATGGCCACGGCCAGCATGGCACTGCGCCCCACGCCATTGTTACCGGCGGACATCTTCGTGCGTGCGCCCACCTTCTCGCCCGTAAACACCACGTCATCGACGCCGATGGTGCGGAAGTTGGCGCGGCCGCCCAGCGCATTGACGCCGTCGCCACCGACGACATTACCGCGCGACACGTCCACGCCGATGATGAAATTCGGGTCGATCAGGGCGCCGAATTGGCTGCTGGGCACGCTACCATGCGCCACTTCCGACGGTGCGCTGCCATAGTAATTCTGCGTCACGCCATCGACCATGGTGTTGACCCGGCCAAAGCCGGACAGACCGCGGATGTTGACGCTGACGGCGCCCTGCGCGGGATCGATCTGGGTAAACGTGCCCGGCATGCCGCGCAGTATCTGGTCGACCGGCTGCAAGCGCGTATCGGCGCCGCGCGCACTGACGGCACCCGGTTTTTCCAGCGCCTGCTGTTCCGCCGACACAGCCTCGCCCGATACGTTCAGCGGCGAAAACACGACCTTGCCACTTTCTTGTGCCTGTTGCGCCCATCCCTGCTGCGCGAGCAAAGCCATGCAGATGCCCACGGCCTGCGTCATTGTCTTGATATGCATACACCCTCGATTTCTTATGTGATTGAAAATTCAGCTGGTGCCGTGGCCGCTCTCGGCGTCGAGCTTGAACGACACGGGCAAGGTCACTGTCACCGTGCCCTGGTGCAGGACGTTGTCGGGCGGCGCCGGCAGCGGTTGCGCGCGCTGCAGCACTTGCAGTGCTTCGCGGTCGAGCAGCACCGTGCCCGATGAGGTGACCAGTTCGCTGGCCAGCAGCTTGCCGTCGCGGTCCACCTGGAAACGCACCCAGGCGGCGCCGGCCCGCTTGCGCTGGCGCGCATCGCCCGGATAGCGCTTGAAATGGGCCAGGTGGCCGAGCACGCGGCTTTGCCAGCTGGCGGGCGCGGCATTGGTCGACGGCGTATCGCTATCGAATGGCGCCGCCTGCGGACCGCGCACGGCCGCGGGCGCCGGCGTCGCGCTGCTGCTCGCTTGCGCGGGTAATGACGCTTCCTTCGCGGCGTCCTTGCCCGGCTCCGCCGACGGACTGGTTTCTGCCTTCGCTTCTTTTTCCGCCGCGACGATCTCCGGCGCGGCGGCGCGCGCCAGCACGGGCAGCGCTTCTTGCCTGGCCGTGCTCTTTTTGGGTTGGGCGGCACTGGACGCCGCCGACTGGCGCGCCCCTGCCGCTGCCGCTTGCCGTGTTTCCGGCGACATCGCTTGCGCGGCAAATACCACCATCACGCTGGCGGGCGGCTGCGTGGGAGCGACGCTGACGGGCCGCCAGCCGGCCCACAGCAGCAGCGCCAGCACGGCGGCCACTACCAGCGACGTGGCGATGCCCCAGCTCAATATCGGACGCGGATTCACCCGCCCTCCCGGCCCACCAGGCCCACTTTCAGATAACCGGCCTGGCGCAGGGCATCCATCACGCCCAGCACATCTTCATACGCCGCTTGTTTGTCGGCCTGGAAAAACAGGGTGCGCTGGCGGTCGCCGCCCGTCTGCGCGTCGAGCAAAAGGCCCAATTGCCCGCGCGCCACGGGCGCCTCGCCCAGGTACAGGCTGCGGTCGGCTTTCAGGGAAACGAACAGGGGCTTGTCGGGGCGCGGTTCCGGCTTGGCCGTGGCGGCCGGCAAGTCGATTTTCAGGTCGACGGTGGCCAGCGGCGAGACCACCATGAAAATGATCAACAGCACCAGCATCACGTCGATGAAGGGGGTGACATTGATCTCGCAGAGTTCCGGCATGTCGGCCGTATCGTCGTCCGGCGAAGGAAACAGGGAAGCCATGGCTCAGGCCTGCTTGCGCGTGTCGAGGTCGCGGCTCAGCATCAGCAGCACTTGCGCGGAAGCGGCGCGCAGCTGCGCCTTGTACTGGTTGATGCCCCGGCTCAATACGTTATAGATGACGACGGCGGGAATCGCCGCCACCAGGCCCAGTGCGGTGGCCAGCAAGGCTTCCGCGATGCCGGGCGCGACAGTGGCCAAATTCGTGCTCTGGCTGACGGCGATGCCGATGAAACTGTTCATGATGCCCCACACGGTGCCGAACAGGCCGACGAACGGCGCCACGGCGCCGATGCTGGCGAGCAGGCCGATGCCTTGCGTCATGCTGCGTATATTGTGCGCAATCCACTGTTCCTGGCGAAAGCCGGCCCGCTCCTTCAGGGCCGCCGCCGGCGCGCTGGCGTGCGACAGCTTCAATTCCTGCTGCACATCGCCGAGCAGCTGTTGCGCCAGCACGGACGCCTCGCTCTTTGCCGCCGCGTCCGGCAAGGAAGTGGCCGTCTTCAGCACGGCAACGGCTTGCGACGCTTCGCGCCGCGCTTGCAGCAAACTGGCGCCCTTCACCAGCAAGACCACCCAGGTGGCCAGCGCGGCGACCAGCAAGCCGATGAGTACGCTTTTGACGACCTGGTCGGCAGCGAAAAACATGCCCAGCGGCGACATGTCGTGCGGCAAGGCAGACGCTTGCGCCGTGGCATGCAACACGGAAAGAACGGCGCCGCAGGTAGCGGCTTTGAGACAGGAGATACGCATGGAAGCTTCAACAGGTAACAGGCATGGCTGCGCCAACGGCGCGCACGCGCATGCAAAAAAATCGGACGAACTACCTGGCTGCTGCGAAGAAGCTTGCTGGGGGAGAATGCCGGGCTGAACGCCCGGCGGAGGTAAAACGGTTTACTTGGCGCTGGCGACGGCGGGCGCAACAACCGGCGTGAACCAGACGAAATCGGCCTGCGGCGCCTGGACGGCCGCGCCCTGCTGCGCCAGGACCAGCACCAGCGGCGCGGGGCCGCCCGTCAAGTCCTGTACGTGCAGCGGCACGCCCAGGTCCTTGTGTGCATGGTAGGCGCCGGCGATCAGCACGGCAGGCGTGGGTGCGGCCAGCAGGCGCTCGGCCATGCGGCGGTCGCGCTGCTGCTGCACCGACAGCATGGCGGCCAGGCGCGGCTCGTCGATCTGGTTGTCGTGCATGACGCGGATGATGTCTTTCAATTTGTCATGCACCTTGCCATCGTTGGCCAGGTTCGAATGCTTGCCCTGCACGGCCGGCTTGTCGATAAACATTTGCTTGATCTCGCTGCGGTCCAGGTTGGCCGACCAGACGGGATACGGCGCGCGCATCACGGTCATGACCAGGTCGCCATATTGCGCCCACTTCCAGTTCGGCTGCCAGGCCACCAGCTCGGCCACGTGTTCGGGGCGCACGACGGGGTCCGTCTGCAGCCACGGCTTGACCTTGTCCACCTTGGCTTGCTGATCCGGGTTCAGCATTTCCAGCAGCACGCTGCCTTGCGGACGCTGGCCCTGCAGTTGCTGCAACAGCCATTGCTCGATCTGGTGATGGCTGAGCTGGTCATGCTGCTCGCCCACGATGACACGCGGCGCGGCGGCCAGCTGGGCCAGCAATTGCTCGGCAGTCACGCGCTTGCCGCTGCGCAGGTCAACGATCTCGCCCAGCTGGCGCACGTCTTGCGCAGCGGCAGGTGCAACGGTGGTGGCGCCGGCACCGTTGACGGGTGCGACGCTGCCGCAGGCGCTCAGGGCCAGTACGCAGGCGGGCAGGACGGCGGCGAGGGACAGGGGGAATCTCATGGGCATGGCCTTTCGGATTGAAGCACGCATTGCAAAATAACTACTGGCGGGCATTTTAATAGAAATGATTCTCATTTACAACCACTGCGCGGCGCATCATGCGGAATTTTTTACAACTGGCAAAAATGGTGCTTCGGTGAAATCTCCAGGTGCGGGGTAAAATAAAAAAAACGGAGGACTTGCGTGAATCAAACTGACCAGTTGGCGGTACTGAAAAAACCGCTGCCAGACTCTCTTGCTGCCGTACTTTCCCTGATCTTTGCCGACCGCTTTTCCATGACGCAAGCCATGCGCGAACACCATGGCCGCGACGAGTCGAGCTATCCCCCCATGCTGCCGGACGCCGTCATCTTCGCCCATTCCACCGAGGAAGTGGCGGCCGCCGTCAAGCTGTGCAGCGCGCACGACGTGCCCATCATCGCCTACGGCAGCGGCACCTCGCTCGAAGGCCACGTGCTGGCCCTGCATGGCGGCGTGACGATTGATCTGTCGCAAATGAATCAGATGGTCGCCGTGCATGGTGAAGACTTGACGGCCACCGTACAGGCGGGCGTGACGCGCAAGCAGCTCAATGAAGAAATCCGCGACACGGGCCTGTTCTTCCCCATCGACCCGGGCGCCAATGCGTCCTTGGGCGGCATGGCCGCCACGCGCGCCTCGGGCACGAACGCCGTGCGCTACGGCACCATGCGCGAAAACGTGCTGGCCCTGACCGTGGTGACGGCCGATGGCCGCATCATCAAGACGGGAACGAGGGCGAAAAAATCGTCGGCCGGCTACGACCTGACACGCTTGTTTGTCGGCAGCGAAGGAACGTTGGGCATCATCACGGAAGTGACGGTCAAACTGTATCCGCTGCCGGAAGCAATCTCGGCGGCCGTGTGCTCGTTCCCCTGCACGGGCGACGCCGTCAGCGCCGTGATCCAGACCATCCAGATGGGTATTCCTGTGGCGCGGGTCGAGTTTCTCGATGAAAATGGCGTGAAAGCCATCAATGCCTACGACAAGATGGCGCTGCCGCAAAAGCCGCTGTTGCTGTTTGAGTTCCACGGCACGCCGGCCAGCGTGGCCGAGCAGGCACAGCTGGTGCAAGCCATCACGGCCGAACACGGCGCCAGCGATTTCGAGTGGGCCAGCCGCCCCGAAGACCGCTCGCGCCTGTGGGCCGCGCGCCACAATGCGTATTTCGCCCTGCTGCAGATGCGCCCGGGCAGCCGCGCCATTTCCACCGATTGCTGCGTACCGATTTCGCGCCTGGCCGAATGCATCCTCGCCACCAAGGCCGATTGCGAGGCGCAGGGCCTCGTCTACGCCATCATCGGCCACGTGGGCGACGGCAATTTCCACGTGCAGATGCTGGTCGACCCCGACGATCCGGCCGACATCGCCCGCGCGGAAAAGGTCAACAGCGACATGGTCACGCGCGCCATCGGCATGGACGGCACGTGCACGGGCGAGCACGGCGTGGGCATGCACAAGATGGCGTTCCTCGTGGAAGAACATGGTGTAGGCGCCATCGACACCATGCGCGCCCTCAAGCACGCGCTGGACCCGAAGAACATCATGAATCCGGGGAAGATCGTGCGCTGGTAATCAATACCAACCCAAAAAGCAAATGCAGGGGTCGTACCCTGAGGGTACGACCCCAGTCCTTGTCGTTGGGGTGATTTTTACAATTCCATGCGCATCGGCACGAAAGCGATGCCGCCCTCCTCCACCTTCGGCCCCGTGGCGACAAAGCCCAGGCTCGTGTACAGGGGCAAGGCATACAGCGAGGAGTTGACGGTAAAGGCCGTCACATCGCCCCTGGCCAGTGACGCATCGCGGGCTGCCTGCCACAAACGGCGCGCCATGCCGCGCCGGTGCAGGGCGCGCGGCACGAACATGTGGAACAGATGCGTGTTGTCGCGCATGGCCACGACGCCGGCCAGCTCGCCGCCGATATGCGCGAGCTGATACGCATAGCGCGACTGCGACAGATAGCCTTCGATGGCGGGCTGGCGGCAGTGTTCGATGAATTTTTCCGCCCCCGCGCCATCCGGATGCAGGGTCAGAAAGGGCATCAGGTCGTCGATCAGGGCAACGATGGCGGGCGCGTCGGCGACGAGGGCGGGACGCAGTGTCGGTTCGGGTGATGTTGTCATTCTTAAATAATGCCATGCCCTTGGGCAAACAAGCAATCCTCAACAAAAATCGCGGCTGCTGGTCCGCAAGCGTCCCAGCAGATGCGACATGTCGACCAGGCGCTTGGCCACCAGGTTGCGCACGATGCCCTCGCGCTGCCACACGCCGTACACGCCCAGCAACGGCGCGCTCAGCACTTCGCGCCGCTGGCTTTCCACCAGGTCGGGCCAGACGATGACGTTGACGGTGCCCGTCTCGTCTTCCAGTGTCATGAAGATCACGCCCTTTGCCGTGCCCGGCCGCTGGCGCACGGTGACGATGCCGCAGGCGCGCGCCACTTGCCCGCTCGTGTACGTCATCAGCCTAGACGCCGGCATGAAACGCTGTTCCAGCAATTGCCGGCGCAGCAGCGCCAGCGGGTGGCGGCCCAGGGTCAGGCCTTGCGCGCGGTAGTCGCTGACGATGCTCTCGCCCTCCGTCGGGGCGGCCAGCATGGGCAAGTCTTCCTCTTGCGTGGTGGCGCGCAGCAAATCCCTGTCGGGCACGGCGCCGGTCGCCTGCCACAGCGCGGCGCGCCGGTGCCCGGCCAGCGCGTGCAGCGCGTTGCCGGCGGCCAGCACCTGCAAGTCATGACGGTCCAGGCCGCCACGCAGGGCCAGGTCGGCCACGTCGATAAAGGCGGCAATGGCGCGCGCATCCTCGATACGCCGGGCGGCCTCGGCGCGCATGCCGAACAGGCTGTTCAAGCCCAGGCGCACGGCGGGCGCGGCCCCTTGCACAGTCTCTTCCAATACCGCTTCCCAGCCGCTGATGGTCACGTCGACGGGCAGCACTTGCACGCCATGCCGGCGACCATCCTGCACCAGTTGCGAGGGACTGTAAAAACCCATGGGCTGGCTGTTGAGCAAGGCGCACAGGAAGGCGGCCGGTTCGTGGCATTTCAGCCAGGAACTGGCGTACGTCAGCAGGGCGAAACTGGCCGCGTGCGACTCGGGAAAGCCGTATTCGCCAAAGCCCTCGATCTGGCTGAAGATGGCCTCGGCAAACTCTCGCTCATACTCGTTTTTGACCATCGTTTCAACGATGCGTTTCTTGTAATTGTTCATGCCGCCCTTGCGTTTCCAGGCCGCCATGGCGCGCCGCAGCTCATCGGCCTCGCCGGGGCTGAAATCGGCGGCGATGATGGCCACCTGCATCACCTGTTCCTGGAAAATGGGAATGCCAAGGGTGCGTCCCAGTGCCTTTTCCAGGCCCTTCGGGTACTCGATCGCCTCCTTTTTCTGGCGGCGCTGCAGATACGGATGCACCATGCCGCCCTGGATGGGGCCGGGGCGCACGAGCGCCACTTCGATGACGAGGTCGTAGAATTCACGGGGCCGCAGGCGCGGCAGCATGCTCATCTGCGCGCGCGACTCGATCTGGAACACGCCGATGGTGTCGGCCTCGCACATCATGTCGTAGGTGGCGGGGTCTTCGCGGGGAATATCCTGCAGGCGGAACTCCTCGCCGCGCCGCGCACCGACCAGCTCCAGGGCGCGGCGCAGGGCCGACAGCATGCCCAGCGCCAGCACATCGACCTTCATCAAGCCCAGCTCCTCGAGGTCGTTCTTGTCCCACTCGATGACGCTGCGCTCGGCCATGGTGGCGTTTTCAATCGGCACCAGGCGCGACAACTTCCCGTGCGCAATGACGAAGCCGCCCGGATGCTGCGACAGATGGCGGGGAAAGCCCAGCAGCTGCTGCGCCAGGCCGGCCCACTGCTGCGACAATGCCGCTTCCGGATCGAGCCCGCATTCGGCAAGGCGCTCCAGCAGATCGCGCTTGCCGTCGAACCAGCGGTGCGCCTTGGCCACTTTTTCCACGATGGCCAGGTCGATCCCCAGCGCGCGGCCGCTGTCGCGCAAGGCGCTTTTGGGACGGTAGCTGATCACCACGGCGGCCAGCGCGGCCCGCTCGCGTCCATATTTTCCGTAGATATATTGAATCACCTCTTCGCGCCGCTGGTGCTCGAAATCGACGTCGATGTCGGGCGGCTCGTTACGTTCGCGCGACATGAAGCGCCCGACCAGCGAATTGCCGCGTGCAGGGTCCACTTCCGTGATGTGCAGGCAATAGCAGACGGCCGAATTGGCGGCCGAGCCCCTGCCCTGGCACAGGATGTTTTGCGAACGGGCAAAGCGCACGATGTCGTACACGGTCAAAAAGTACGCTTCATACGACAGCTCGGCGATCAGTTCCAGCTCCTGCTCGATCTGCTCCTGCACGTTGGCCGGAATGCCCAGCGGAAAGCGGAGACGCGCGCCCGCATACGTTTCCTCGCGCAGATAGGTCGCCGGCGTGTGGCCGCCCGGCACCAGCTCGTCGGGATAGTCATAGCGCAGGCTGTCGAGGGAAAATTCGCACATCTTGGCAATGCGCAAGGTTTCCGCCAGCGCTTGCGGCGGATACACATTGGCCAGCCGCAGGCGCGCGCGCAAATGCTGCTCCGCATTTTGCGCCAGCGCATAGCCGCATTCGCCCACGGGCTTGCCCACGCGAATGGCGCACAAGGTGTCGAGCAAGGGCTTGCGCGAACGCACGTGCATGCACACGTGGCCGACGGCCACCACGGACAAGCCTTGCGCCTGCGCGGCCGCCTGCACGGCGCCGCGGTGCGCGTCATCCTGCGCCCGCTGCAGCAGGTTCAGGCCGATCCAGCTGCGCTCGCCGCCAAAGGTGGCCGCCATCCACGCCCCCTGCGCACGCACGGTTTCCGGCTGGGCCGGATAGCTGGGCAGCAAGATCATCAGGCAGCCGGGCAGCCCCCGCAAATGCGCAAACTCGGCCGAAGGCGCCGCAAAATCGTCGGGCGTCAGCAAATAGCGCCCCTTGGCCGCCCGCGTGCGCGCCATGGTGATCAGTTCCGACAAGTTGCCGTAACCGTCGATGTCTTGCACCAGCGCCAGCAAGGACAGGGCCGGACTGCCGTCGGCCTGCGTCAAATGAAAATGCGCGCCGATGATCAACGGAAAATCGGCCCGCTTGGCCGTCGCATGGGCACGCACGACGCCCGCCAGCGAGCACTCGTCGGTAATGGCCAGCCCCTTGTACCCAAGCTGGACGGCGCGCGCCACCAGCTCTTCAGCATGCGAGGCCCCATGCAGGAAGCTGAAATTGCTCAGACAGTACAACTCAGCATACTCGGGTAAGACGGCGCCCCACATGATCTACCTCAATACTGTATATAAACACAGTATATTATACTCATCGGGTAGCACGGGCCCCACATGATCTAGCCTCAATACTGTATAAACAAGCTATATTATACGCATGGAAGAGGTGACCGGGAAGCGCAACAGCTGTTGATTTAGAAAGTCAAAAGCTGAGAGCATGAAAAGTCAATGCGCGACAATACGAAACTCCGTTGCGGTGGCGATGGGACGAACTTGATTGCGCTCCCGTTTCAATTCCACGATGCCGTAGTTGGACATGGTTTTCAGTGTCCGCGACAGATTGCTCGGTTTACGGCCCGTTGTCTCAGCCAAGGCCGAGATGGATTCCGGTTGCGTTTCCAGAATCACGTGCAGTAATGCCCGGTTTTCGTCGCTCAGGACTTCCGCCAGCGATTTGATGGAAGTAAACCAGACTTTGGGTTCGTTCGGCTTCGGTTTATAGGTACCGCGAGCGATGGCGAGCACGCGTTCGCGGATTTTCTCTTGCGGCATGATGCCAATAAAAATCGGTTTCATTGCTTTTTTACCTCCAGCAAAATGCGGTCCACGTCAGCAAAGAAGTCATTGATCAGATGCTGCGCGTCCTTGAATTCGTATGGCACTCCCTGATCTGACGGATGCCGATGTTTATGGTCAAAAGTCACGATACGCCCCGCATATTTGAATTTCTTTGGCGGCTTGACCATATGGGCATTGTCGTAACCGAGGATGCGTTTGCCATACGGTTCGTGCAACGTCAGCGAGTAGCGTATGCCGTGGGGGATCTCATCCGATACCTTTGTCCGCCTGGCTTCTATCTTGATCCAATACCCGCCATCCTGGTCGAGTATGGAACCATCAAGGTCCAGCAATGTATCAATGGCAGGATCGATCCACATGCGGCAAAGTATATCATCAGTTGATATGCGACTTCCACGAAGGCGTCAATAAGCAGAGCCTTGTCGCTACAGGCTGACAGGATTGCAAGAGGCGTTGCGCATATTTTCGTTTATGCTCGTGTTTTACCTTATGCCTCGCCCATCATGATCGTCAACTTATTGAAATGTTTCGGCGCCGCACCCGGTGGCGGCAATGCGGCGCTGGTCGTGGAAAACGACGACAACAGCGAAACGGCGCGCCAGCAATTTGCCCGCGAACGCCAGGTCAGCGCTTGCGTCTTCCTCGACCGGCAAGCGGACGGAGGCGTCGTGCTCGACTATTTTTATCCGCACACGCGCAGTCCCCTGTACCTGCATGCCACCCTGGCGGCTGCCCATGTGCTGCTGACGGCACCTGGCGCACCGGCAGCCTTGACGGTGACCACGGCCATGCGCGGGCAAGCCTTGCAGCTGGTGCGCCGCGCGGAAGGTCTATTCATCGGCCTGGCGCAGCAGCCGGCGCCGGCCGTCATGGTGGAAAAATATGTGCCGTCGGAACTGATGGGCCAGCACATGCACTTGCTGTCGCCGCCCGTGATCGCCTCCGTCGGCAGCCCGAAGCTGCTGCTGGAAGTGGCCGACCGCACCACTCTGCGCGCACTACGGCCGAACCTGGAACTGATCGCCGACTGGAGCGCATTGCATCAGGTCAACGGCTGCTATGCATATTGCCGCACGGGCGAGCACGAGTACGAGGGACGCAACTTCAACCACCTCGACCCGGCGCTGGAAGACAGCGCCACGGGCGTCGCGGCGGGCGCGCTGTCTGCCCATTGGCAACAGTCGCTGCGCCTGCATCAGGGCCACGTGACGCAGCAGCCTTGTTTGATCGAGGTGCAATACAGCGCGCAGGCAATCTGGGTGGGCGGCATGGTGCAACGCAGCACCTGAACGGGGCATGCCGCACCAGTACAAGGCAAGCCGGGCAGCGGCGCAAAGCTAATCAACCAGGAAACAACAGTTACTACAAATTTGTAATAAGAAAACAAAGTATCGCTGGTGAATGATGAAATGATGGCACTAGAATCAAATCACAATACCACTTGGAGATACTGCGTGCCGACCCTCACCACCTTGCGTAAAGCAGTCCTCATCAGCCTGTACGGCAGCGCCGCCCTGGCCGCCTTCAGTCCCGCCGCCATGGCGCAGAGCAACGACCCTGCGGCCACGGAAGGTCCCGTGCAAACGGTCAGCGTGGTCGGCTCGCGCAGGGTCGCCAGTTCCTCCACCGATACGATGGTGCCGGTCGACATCATTCCGATTTCCAAGGTGGCCGAGCAAGGCGGCCAGTTCGACCTGGCGCAATCGCTGCAATACATCTCGCCCTCGTTCAATTCCACGCGCCAGACGGGCGCCGACGGGGCCGACCTGATCGATTCAGCCGCCCTGCGCGGCCTCGGTTCCGACCAGACCTTGGTGCTGGTCAACGGCAAGCGGCGCCACACGACGGCCCTCGTCAACCTGTTCGGCGCGCGCAACCGCGGCAACACGGGCACGGACATGAATGCGATTCCCTTGCTGGCGATCAAGAACGTGCAAGTGCTGCGCGACGGCGCCGCCGCCCAGTACGGCTCGGACGCCATTGCCGGCGTGATCGACATCGAACTGAAGAAAAGCCTGGGCTGCGAAGCCGTGGCCGGCTACAGCCAGTATTCGGAAGGCGACGGCAAGAATTACATGACCTCGGCCTATTGCGGCATCGCGCTGGGCGACAAGGGCACCTTGGCCATCACGGGCGAATACCTGGACCGGGGCCGCTCGAACCGCGCCGATTCCGACAGCATGCGCATCATCGGCGACACCAAATCCAAGAACAAAACGCTGTACGTGAATGGCGACTACGCCACCAGCGGCACGGGCAAGCTGTACTTCACGGCCGGCGCACAGACGCGCGACGCCTCGAGCGCCGCGTTTGGCCGGGGCGGCATCGGCAGCGACGATATTCCATCGCGCAATTCGGCCGCCATGTACCCGGACGGTTTCGTGCCTTTCATTAACGGCAAGATCGACGACCAGTACGCCACCATCGGCCACCGCAGCCAGATCGGCGAATGGCATGCGGATTTTTCACAAACCTATGGCTACAACAAGATGCGCTACGACATCAGCAATACGCTGAACGCATCGATCGCCAACCTCGACTTGATGAACGGCGGCAAGGGCGTGAGCGCCAGCAACTACGACGCGGGCGGCTTCTCGTTCCAGCAGCTGACCAGCAACGCCGACTTCAGCCGCTACTACGACACGGTGATGCGCGGCATGAACGTGGCCTTCGGCGCCGAGTACCGCAGCGAGGAATACAAGATCATGGCCGGCGAACCGGGCTCCTACAACGACGCCGACGGCGTGGGCGTGGGCGGCAATGCGGGCAGCCAGGGCTTTCCCGGCTTCCAGCCCGGCGACGCCACCAAGGCCAAGCGCCACAGCATCGCCGCGTATGGTGACGTGGAACTGGAATGGACGGAACGCCTGAAAACCCAGGCAGCCCTGCGCTATGAAAAATTCAGTGACTTCGGCTCCACCGTGACGGGCAAGCTGGCCGGCAGCTACAAGCTGGCGCCGAACGTGCTGCTGCGCGGTTCGGCCAGCACGGGTTTCCGCGCGCCATCGTTGCAGCAAGTGTATTTCTCGTCCACCTTCACCGACTTCATCGGCGGCGTGCCCACCGACGTGGTGCTGGCGCCGAACGGCGGCACCGTCGCCAACGCGGCCGGCATCCCGAAGTTGAAAGAGGAAAAATCCACCAGCTTTACCTTGGGCACCACCTGGACGCCGACGCAAGCCATCTCCGTCACAGCCGACCTGTACAACATCAAGATCAAGGACCGCATCGTGCTGTCGGGCCGCTTCAATGCCGACAACTACCCGGACCTGGCCGCGCGCCTGGCCCTGCTGGGCGTGGGCGAAGCGCAATTCTTCGTCAACTCCATCGACACGCGCACGCGCGGGCTGGACCTGACGGCTTCGCACAAGGGCGAGCTGGCCGGCAACCGCCTGAACACCTTCGTGGCCTTGAACCTGAGCAAGACGGAAGTGACGAAAGTCAAGACACCCGCCTCGCTGACGGGCTTCGAGGATGTCTTGCTGTCCGAGCGCGAACGCCTGTTCATCGAACAGGGCGGCCCGCGCGCGAAAGCCACCTTGGGCTTCGACTACATCACGGGCAAGCTCGAGTCCGACCTGCGCATCATCTATTTTGGCCCGCAAACCCTGGGCACCTTCAGCGGCACGGCCGAAGGCGTACCGAACGCCCGCTACAAGGCCAAGACCTCGGCCGACCTGAGCTTCACCTACAGCATCAGCAAGAACACCAAGCTGACCTTTGGCGGCAACAACATCTTCAACGTCAAGCCCACCACGCAAAACGCGGACGAGACGGATAACGGCTTCAAATACGACAGCGTGCAGTTCGGCCTGAACGGCGCTTCGTATTTCGGACGGCTGTGGGTGAAGTTCTGATCACCGTGTCCGCCTAAAAAAACAGCGGCTGCGCCAGCATGGGCAGCCGCTGTTTTTATGTCGGCCTCACCATTCAATGCTCATCGCCCGCATAGATCCACATGGGCTCTGTTTTCCCTGCGCGCACGAAACCCACGGATTCGTAGAACGCGATGGCCTTGCCATCCGCCGTCAGCATTTGCTGGTGAAATCCCGCATATTTTTCCAGCATGGCCGCCATCATCCTTCTGCCGACACCCTGGCCTTGCGCCATCGGATCGACGAGCATATGCGGAAAGTAGACAACCAGATGGCCATCGGAAATGGCATTGCCGATGCCAATCAATTTGCCATCGGCGCGGGCCGTCACCAGGCTGTGGGAATTGCGCAGCGCAGCCATCAGCTCTTTGGGCTTTTCCGCGGACGACCAGTGATTGGCCTTGTAGAGGGCTATCACTTCTTGCTCAGCGATCACATCATTCATGGAAATTTGCATCGGCACGGCCTTCTTTATGGATGACGCTGACCTTCGCAATGGGAAGGTCCAAGCGTTTCGATCACATCACCATCTATTGTATCGATCCACGCCCCACCAGTTTCACAACTCGTAGACGCCCATGCTCCAGTAGCGGCTGCCTTTCCTGTTGCGGGCAAGCCAACCCAATGCCTGCAACTCCTTGCCGATCAAACGATTCATGATGCCATGTCCGACCAGCAGCACAGGTCCCTTGGCGGCAAGCGCAACAAGCCGCTCGGCGGCGGCCCTGGCACGCTGCCGGGTGAACGTCAGCGAGTCCGAGCCGCGCGCATAACCGCAAAGCCAGAGCAGGCGAAAAATCACTGCCCAGGCTTGAGGCGGCAACCAGGGCGCTTTCCAGAGCGCAAAAGGAAGCTCCGCTTCAGTGAAAATCGCCTCTTGCGTGAATGGCAAGTCGCCCAGTGCCCTGGCTGTCGAGCATGCCCTGGGTGCCGTGCTGGCCACGATGGTCGACGCGGAAAGCGCTGCCACGTGGCACTCCGCAGGGATGCCACCCTCCTTGATCAGTGATTGATTGTAGAGATCAATCCACTGTCCCATTTGCAGCGGCGCTATCCAGCGCCCCTTGGCGAGTTGGGGCTCGCCGTGACGCATCAATGTTATTCGCATGTTCAGTCAGGTCGCCTCATACATTTTTCAGTCTCCTTCATTGCCCCGGCCGCTCCCGGCCAGCACGGCCGCAGTGAACAATGTTTGCCCTGCGGCAGAAAGCACGGATAATAGCGCCTAACTCATAAGCACTGTATTGGATTACCTCATGGAAATTAAAGTCAACTTTCTCGACAAGCTGCGTCTCGAAGCCAAGTTCGACGATTTTACGGTCATCGCCGACCAGCCCATCCGCTACAAGGGCGATGGCTCGGCGCCTGGCCCGTTCGATTACTTTTTGGCATCGTCGGCCCTGTGCGCGGCCTATTTCGTGAAGTTGTATTGCGATACACGCAATATTTCCACTGAGAACATCCGCCTGTCGCAAAACAATATTGTCGATCCGGAAAACCGTTACCAGCAGATTTTCAAGATCCAGGTCGAGTTGCCGGCCGATATCTCGGCCAAGGACCGCCAGGGCATCCTGCGCTCGATCGACCGTTGCACGGTGAAAAAAGTGGTGCAAACGGGCCCCGAGTTCGTGATTGAAGAAGTGGAGAACCTGGACGCCGATGCCCAGGCCTTGCTGGCCCTGAATCCGGCCCCTGGCGCGAATACCTATATCGTGGGCAAGGATTTGCCGCTGGAACAAACCATCGCCAATATGTCGGGCCTGCTGGCGGGCCTGGGCATCAAGATTGAAATCGCCTCGTGGCGCAACATCATCCCGAATGTGTGGTCGCTGCATATCCGCGATGCGCATTCGCCCATGTGTTTCACCAACGGCAAGGGAGCGACCAAGGAAAGCGCGCTGGCGTCGGCCTTGGGCGAGTACATCGAGCGACTCAGCAACAACCATTTCTACGCCGGGTCGTTCTGGGGCGAGGACATCGCCAACGCGCCCTTCGTCCACTACCCGAACGAGCGCTGGTTCAAGCCGGGCCGCAAGGATGCGCTGCCGAAGGAAATTCTCGATGAGTATTGCCTGGATATCTACAATCCCGATGGCGAGCTGCGCGGCTCGCACCTGATCGACACCAACTCCGGCAATGCCGAGCGCGGCATCTGCTCGCTGCCGTATGTGCGGCATTCCGATGGCGAGGTCGTGTATTTCCCGTCGAACCTGATCGAAAACCTGTACGTCAGCAATGGCATGAGCGCCGGCAATACTTTGGTCGAAGCACAGGTGCAATGTCTGTCGGAAATTTTTGAACGGGCCGTCAAGCGCGAAATCCTCGAAGGCGAAATCGCCCTGCCCGATGTGCCGCAGGAAGTGCTGGCGAAATACCCGGGCATCGTGGCCGGTATCGCCGGCCTGGAAGAGCAAGGCTTCCCCGTGCTGGTCAAGGATGCGTCGCTGGGCGGCGTGTACCCGGTGATGTGCGTCACCCTGATGAACCCGCGCACGGGCGGCGTGTTCGCCTCGTTCGGCGCGCACCCGAGCCTGGAAGTGGCGCTCGAGCGCAGCTTGACGGAATTGCTGCAGGGCCGCAGCTTTGAGGGCCTCAACGACTTGCCGCAACCCACGTTTGCCAGCGAAGCCGTCACCGAGCCGAACAACTTCGTCGAACACTTCATCGATTCGAGCGGCATCGTCTCGTGGCGCTTCTTCAGCGCCAAGGCCGATTACGATTTCGTCGAGTGGGATTTTTCCGGCCACGGCGAGAACTCGAATGCCGAGGAAGCGGCGACCCTGTTCGGCATCCTGGCCGGCATGGGCAAGGAAGTGTACACGGCCGTGTACGACCAGTTGGGCGCCACGGCCTGCCGCATCCTCGTGCCCGGTTATTCGGAAGTGTATCCGGTCGAAGATCTGATCTGGGACAACACCAACAAGGCGCTGCTGTTCCGCGCCGACATCCTGAACCTGCATAGCCTGGACGATGCCAGCCTGGAAGACTTGCTGGACCGCCTGGAAAACAGCGAGCTCGACGAGTACGGCGACATCGCCACCCTGATCGGTATCGAATTCGACGAAAACACGGTATGGGGCCAGCTGACGACCCTGGAATTGAAGCTGCTGATTCATCTCGCCTTGCAGCAGTTAGAAGAGGCGAAAGAGCTGGTGGAAACCTTCCTGCAGTACAACGACAACACGCTCGAGCGCAAACTGTTTTACCAGGCAATGAACGTGGTGCTGGAAGTGGAGCTCGATGACGCGCTGGAACTGGACGATTACGTCGTCAATTTCCGCCGCATGTTTGGCAACGAACGGATGGATGCAGTGCTGGGCTCCGTGGAAGGCAGCGTGCGCTTCTTCGGCCTGACCCCGACCAGCATGCAGCTGGAAGGCCTCGACAGGCACCAGCGCCTGATCGACAGCTTCAAGAAGCTGCATGCGGCGCGCGCCAAGGCGGCGGCTCGCTAAGTAGGTCGTGGGAAATTATTGTGAAGTTATGACGAACAGAACCGGAGGCTCTGCAAGGCGCCCGCTGCGACGCAGTGCAAGCACTGCTAGCAGCGGGCAACACCGCAGAGCGCCGGTTATGGAAGTCAGAAATGACAATAATTTATTACGCCCTACTTAGCATCATCACCTGGAAGCGATGCCATGGCCACACTGGAATTCTGGTTCGATTTCGGCAGCAACTATAGCTACCTGAGCGCCATGCGCATCGAAGCGCTGGCGCGTGAAAAAAAGGTGCATGTGATCTGGACACCATTCCTGCTGGGCGTCGTCTTCAAGGCGCTGGGCTGGCAGACATCGCCCTTCATCTTGCAAAAACTCAAGGGCGACTACACGTGGCGCGACATGGCGCGCCAGTGCGAAAAGTACGCGTTGCCATGGCAGCAGCCGAGTTCCTTTCCCCGCACGGCCCTCTTGCCCATGCGTGTGGCCTTGATCGGCGCGGACCAGGGCTGGATTGCGCCCTTTGCGCGCCGCATGATGACGATGAATTTTGCCGCGGACCGCGATATCGACAACATCGAGGCCGTCAGCGCAGTCTTGGAGGAACTGGGTCTCGATGCACGCGCCGTCCTGGCGCTGGCGTTGACACAAGACAACAAGCTGCGGCTGCGCCGCCAGACCGAGCAGGCACAAGCGCTGAACCTGTTCGGCGCCCCCAGCTTCATCAGCAACGGGGAATTATTCTGGGGCAATGACCGGCTCGAGGATGCGCTACTGCATGCAGCAGCCAGCCGCCGTTAAACTCAACTCCCCGCCAGCGCCGCGATCTCTTTGCGCATGTTGTCTATCGCCCGCTCATTGTACTGGTCGGCGAAATACGCATCGCCAAACAGCTGGCCCGCCTGCGCCTTGGCGCTCAGGTGCTGCAGGGCCAGGCCCCGCTGCTCGTTGAAGCGCACGGGGTCCACGTGCGCGTATTCTCTTCCGATCGCTTGCGTGTAGGCTTGATACACTTCTTCATCCTGTCCCAGGATGGCCAGGTCGGCGCTGAGCATGGCGTCCTTCAGCGCGTGGCTGATGCCGGGTCCCTGGAAGTGATCGGTGGCGCGTATCAATTGCGCCACATCCTGGTTGTCGCCCGCATCGAGGCCGCTGGCCAGCCACAGCTGGGCGCTCGCCTCTTCGCTCGAATACAGGGCATCGTCATCATGGCTGTAGACGGCGTCGTGGAACCAGAACGCCTTCTTGACCAGCGCGCTGTCGCGCTTGGGCGCAAAGGTATTGTCGGCCCACACGCGGATCTCGGACAGGCCATGCACCAGATGGTCGAGGTTGTGATAGTGGCGGTCCGCGCCGCCATACGCCTGCGGTCCCGTCAGGTGGGCGAACCAGTGGTCCGCCAGCGCGATGTCATCTTGCGAGGCGATCGCATAGTTCCACAGCGCTTCCCACTCCTTGCGCAGGCAGTCGAGTATCCACGCCTGGTAGGCGGGACCGGGGACGAATTTCTTCATGGTCCAGTTCCAGCCGACGGGTCCTTCCAGCGCCTTGACGAAGCTGGAACTGACGGAGCCGAGGTCGCGCGGCGGCATCACAAAGATCGTCTTGGCGCCCTGCAGCACGTCCACGTTCGTTTGCTGGATCAGGTTTTCATAGTCGAAATCGGCCGTTGTGCGAATGCCGCGGATCAAGTAGTCGCAGCCGTGCTTTTTCGCCGCGCGGGCCGTGTAGTCGCCCTTGACGATGACCACCTGCACATTGTCCCAGCCGCACTCGCGCGCGCTCTGTTCGATGATGCGCTTGCGGTCTTCAGCGGGAAATTGGGGACGCTTGGCGGGGTTTTGCGACAGGAACACGATCACCTCGTCGGCGAGCGAACGCGCTTCGCCGATCACCCACATATGGCCGTTGGTGATGGGGTCGAGGGTTCCTGAAAAGCCGATCTTCTGCATGCTGCGCTCCGTTTGCTTGATTGCTTATTGCGCAGACAATATATGCCAGCGGCGCGCGCGTCAATGCAACATGCCAAAGATCATGATCAAAACGCTATTTTTTCACGGCTTGCGGAAACTCCACGCGCACGCACAGGCCGCCCAGGCGCTCGGATTTATCGAGCACCAGGCGCGCGCCATGGCGCTCGGCGATGGCCTTGATGATGGCCAGGCCCAGGCCGCTGCCGTTGGCGTCCGTGCCGGGCACGCGGTAGAAGCGGCTGAAGACGCGCTCGCGCTCTTCGGGCGGAATGCCGGGGCCGCTGTCTTCCACCGATAACGTCACGCCGACGGGGCTGGCGCGCAGGTCGATGTCGACCGTACCGCCCTGCGGCGTGTACTTGATGGCGTTGTCGACCAGGTTGCGCAGCATGATGTTGAGCGCATCGGCCTGCCCCGCCACCTTGGCCGCATCCATGTGATGCAGGCCCAGGTCGATCTTGCGCGCCTGCGCGATGCCGGCCATGTCGCCCAGCGCGCGCTTGACGACGTCGTTCAAATCCACCGCCTGCAACTGGTCGCCGCTGGCGGCGCTCGCCTCCTGGCGCGCCAGCACCAGCAACTGCTCGACCAGGCGCGTGGCCCGCTCGATGCCGGCGCTCACGCGGGAGATCGCCAGGCTGCGCTTTTCCTGCGATTCGGCCCGCTCCAGGCTCAATACCTGCAGCTTCAATGCCGCCAGCGGCGTGCGCAATTCATGCGCAGCGTCGGCAACGAAATGCTGCTGCGCGTCGAACGCCGTTTTGACGCGGCCGAACAGCAGGTTCAGCTCATGCACCAGCGGGCGCACTTCGTCGGGCAAGCCCGCTTCCGAGACGGGCGACAGATCGTCCGCCTGGCGCGCCGCCACCTGTTTGCGCACGCGCGAGACGGGCGCCAGCGAACCACTGACGACCCACCAGACGACGAGCATCAATATCGGCGCCATCAGCGCAATCGGCCCCACCGTGCGCAGCGCCAGGCTGCCGGCCATGCGCTTGCGCACGGCCATGTCCTGGGCGATCTGCACGGTCTGGGAACTGGTTTGCACGGAGAAGATGCGGTAAGTCGTGCCGTTGGCCTTTACATTCGAAAAGCCCAGCACGGCGCGCTGCGGCAATTCCGCGCGCGTGATCGAACGGAACACCTGCACGCCGTCCGGCGTCCACACCTGCACCACCATGTCGTTATTGACGGGGTCGGCCGGCAAGGCTTGCGCATGGTTGGCCAGCGGCGCGCCGGAGCGCAGCGACAGGGCCATCTGCTGCATGTGATAGTCGAAAATCTGGTCGGCGTCGTACAGGGCGCTGCGGTAGGCGATCGACGCTTGCGCCAGAGCCGCCATGATGATGGCCGCCAGCAAAAACCACAGCAGGCGGCCGCGCAGCGAGTGCGTCACCGTAACCTTCATCCTCATGCCTTGGGCACCATGTAGCCGAGGCCGCGCACGTTCTGGATCAAGTCGCTGCCCAGCTTCTTGCGCAAGCCATGGATATACACTTCCACGGCATTGCTGTTGACTTCATCCTTCCAGCTGTACAGTTTTTCTTCCAGCTGCGCGCGCGACAGCACGATGCCGGGACGCGCGATCAAGGCTTCCAGCACGGCCCATTCGCGCGCCGACAGGTTGACGGGATGCCCTTCGGCGATCACTTCGCGCGTCAGCGGATTGATGGAGACGCCCTGGTGTTCGAAGACCGGTTCCGGCCGCCCCGAGGCGCGCCGCAACAGGGCGCGGATGCGCGCCAGCAGTTCGTCGAGGTCATACGGTTTCAAGACGTAATCGTCGGCGCCCGCATCGAGGCCAGCGATGCGCTGCTCGATGGCGTCGCGCGCCGTGGCCACGAGGACCGGCGTGTCGAGCTTGCGCAAGCGCATCGAGCGCAGCACGTCGAGGCCATCCTTGCGCGGCAAGCCCAGGTCCAGCAGCACCAGGTCATAGGTTTGCGTCTGCAGGGCCGTATCGGCCATATCGCCATCCTTGACCCAGTCCACCGCGTAATGCTCGGCGCGCAGCAAATCGAGCACCACTTCGCCGATCATCGTATCGTCTTCTACCAGCAATAAGCGCATGGCTTGCCTCTCTATCTCGTTACTCTTGTTTTCAGCCTAAACGCACCGGAATAAAAATCTTGTCGGGTCCGCGCTGTATCAGCAAGGCGACCGACTTGGCGGATTTTTCCACCACGTCGCGCACCTGCTCGACCGTGTTGACGGGACGGCCATTGACCGACAATAGCACGTCGCCCGGCTGCACCCCGGCGTTGGCGGCAGCACCGCCCGCGTCTTCCACCAGCAAGCCGGCGCTGATGCCCGCCTCGCGTTTTTCATCCGATTGTAACGGACGCAGGGCCAGGCCCAGCTTTACCTTGCCGGCGGCGCTGTCGCTCTTCGCCACGTCGGCCACCTTGTCGGCCGCATTGCCCAGGGTTGCCGTCAGGCTGACGATCTTGCCGTCACGCCAGACATCCATGGTGATCTTGTCGCCTGGCAAGGACGTACCTACCAGCGCCGGCAAGTCGGCCGAGCCGATGATGCGCTGGCCATTCACCTTGCGTACCACGTCGCCCGATTTCAGGCCCGCCTTGTCGGCCGGGCTGCCCCGCTCCACGTTGGCCACCAAGGCGCCTTCCGGCGTGGCCAGCTTGAACGAGTCGGCAAAGCCCTGGTTCACTTCCTGCACCGTCACGCCCAGTTTGGCGTGGCTGGCCTTGCCCGTGGCGACGATCTGGTCCTTGATGCGGCCGGCCAGGTCGATGGGGATGGCGAACGACAGGCCCTGGAAGCCGCCCGTCTGGCTGTAGATCTGCGAATTGATGCCGACCACTTCGCCGCGCGTGTTGAACAGCGGGCCGCCCGAGTTGCCGGGGTTGACGGCCACGTCCGTCTGAATGAACGGCACATTGCTGTCGTCGGGCAGGGAACGGCCCTTGGCACTGACGACGCCGGCCGTCACCGTGCTGTCGAAGCCATAAGGCGAACCGATGGCCAGCACCCACTCGCCCACTTTCAGGTCGCTCGAATGACCGAGCGGCACGACGGGCAGGTTGTTGGCGTCGATTTTCAGCACGGCGATATCGGTCTTCGGATCCGTACCGAGCACCTTGGCGCGGAATTCGCGGCGGTCGTTGAGCTTGACAGTCACTTCGCGCGCATCGCGCACCACGTGGGCATTCGTCATGATGACGCCGTCGGGGCTGACGATGAAGCCGGAACCAAGGCCATGCGTGGGCACGTCGCGGCCACCGCGCTGCCCGCCCTGCGGCCCCTGGAAGCGGCGGAAGAATTCGAAGAAGGGGTCGTTGCCGAAGTCGTCATTGCCGGCCTGGGCCGAGGGGTCGTAGGCCACCTTGGTGCTGCCCGTAACGCTGATATTGACGACGGCCGGGCTGTTGCGCGCGGCGATCTGGCTAAAGTCGGGCAAGGCCACCAGCGGCGCGGCAGCGGCGGGCGCCACGGCGGCAGCCACGGGTGCGCCTGGGGCAGCGGCAGCGGCATTCGCACCGGCATTGTTCTGATGCACCACCATGGCGCCACCGGCGCCCAGCACACCGATCGCGGCCAGCGCGGCTACGGTGCGTTTGATTTTCAGGGATGCGGTATTCGTTTGCTGTTCCATGAATTGCTCCTCATTTAATGAGATTTTGATGTCTGCAATAGTGGGCCACGAGTCTTAGGCGGTGCTTAACATTTTTCTATTTGGAAACAGGTATTTGCGCCTTTAAGCATGGCTTAATCTGGCCTGCCGCACGCACCTTGCATGGCGCTCAATGAAGGGCCCGAACGGGCTCCAGACGTGACACTGGCCGGATCAACCGGCCAGTATTTTACTGCATGGGGAGGGGATGTTCCCTCCCGCCTATCAGCGCGGGCGCCGGGTCGTCACGCTCAGCTCAGGCTGCCTGGCGCTGTTCCAGCACACTGACGGTAGCGGCGGTGCCGCTGCCGGCGCCGATCTCGATCTTACGCGGTTTCAGCGCTTCCGGCACTTCACGCACCAGGTCGATGGTCAGCATGCCGTTTTCAAACGTGGCGCCCGTGACCTTCACATGGTTGGCCAGCTGGAAACGCTGTTCGAAATCGCGGGCAGCAATGCCGCGGTGCAAGAACGTACGCTCGACGCCATCTTTCTGCTTGCGGCCCGTGACGTGCAGGGAGTCGCGTTCGGTGATGATATCGATCTCTTCGCGCGAGAAGCCGGCCAATGCCATCACGATGCGGTATTTATCTTCCGACACCAGTTCGATGTTGTATGGCGGATAGCTCGGTTGCGCATCGGCGCGTTGTTCGTTGAGCAGCTGTGCCAGGCGGTCGAAGCCAATAGCGGAACGGTAGAGAGGAGCAAGGTCAAAAGTACGCATGATAAATATCCTTTTCAAATGAAGCGATAAGAAGGGCGGACCTCACCATGAGCATCCGCCTGTTACCGATATACGGCCTCTCCAGTCCCTTTCAAGGCCTTGAAATTGGCAAAAAGCACCCCAGACATCGCTCAATTTGTAAGAAAATTTTACATGGCCCATCCCGGGGATTTTACATGGCGCCCCCTATGCGGGGCCGGCTTTTGGTGTATGCTGGCGGCATGAATAATGACACCGACATCCAGCTCAGCGGCCCCTTCAAGGCCACCGACGGCTCCGGCCGTGCCCACGACATCAAGGCCATCCGCATCTTCGACGAAGGCTACGGCATCATCGACGTCTACGTCGATTTCGCCGCTCCGCTCGAAGCGGGCGCCTACAAGGACAAGACCCTGGTCGGCCATATCCTGGCCCGCTTGCGCAGCCTCGGCTACGTGGGCCCCGACTTTGGCCATGGCGACTTGGGCCTGCAAGACAAGAAACTGATCGTTCTGGAAGCGCCCGAGGAATTCTCGGCCTTTGCCGTGAGCAAGGGCTGGAAAGATTTATCCGCCGAGTTTGACGAAGACTGATCCGTTTTCTCCCCCATCTACGCCGCGCCAGCCTCTGCTGCCGCGGCGTTTTTCATGGGCGGCAGCATCGTTACTTAGGAGAGGTAGCGTGCGCTCCACGCAGCGATCACGTTGGCGACATAGGCCGCGTCATCGCGCCCCGTCAACAGATGGTCGGCATCGTCGAGCGAAACGAAGCTTTTCGGGTGCTTGGCCGCCGTAAAGATATCCATCGCATTCGACAGGCTGACCGTCGTGTCGTTCGGCGCGTGCATCACCAGCAGGGCGCGGCGCAGGCCGGCGATGTGCTCTTTTAAGCTGTGGCTGCCCGCGTCGTCGACGAATTGCTGGCGGATGCGGAAGGGCCGCCCTTCCAGCTGCACCAGCGCTTCGCCTTCGGCGGCGATCTGCTCCAGGTGCTCGCTGAACATGCGCGTCACGTAGGCGGGCGTGCTCGGCGCGGCCAGGGTGGCGATGGCGGTCGCTTCCGGCACTTGCGACGCAGCGGCCAGCACGGCGGCACCGCCCAGGCTATGGCCGATCAGCAATTGTGGCGCGGCGTGCCTGGCCCGCAAAAAATCGGCGGCGGCGACCAGGTCGTCCACGTTCGACGAGAAATTCGTGGCGGCGAACTCGCCCTCGCTGGCGCCCAGTCCCGTGAAGTCGAAGCGCAGCACGGCGATGCCGTGTTCCGTCAAGCCTTGCGCGATGCGCCGCGCGGCCAGCACGTCCTTGCCGCAGGTAAAGCAGTGGGCGAACAGCGCGTAGGCGCGGATGGCGCCGTCGGGTGCATCGAGGCGCGCCGCCAGCACATGGCCGTGCGCGCCGGGAAAGTCTTGCCGGGTGGATTTCATTGTCTCAGGTCAAAGCTGCCGCGCAGCGCGGCCGATGGCGCATTGTAGCGCCGTCCGGCCACGGCTGTTTTAGCCACGCGATGGTATGTCGAGACCCGTGATGACGGCAGGCCGGGCCAGGAAAGCATCCAGCACGCGCTGCACGTTCGGGAAGTTGTTAAAACCGACGAAATCGCCCGCGCCGTAAAAACCCACCAGGCAGCGCACCCACGGGAAGATGGCGATGTCGGCAATCGTGTATTGGTTACCCATGATCCAGTCGCGGCCCTGCAGGCGCTGCTCGAGCACGCCCAGCAAGCGCTTGGCTTCGCCGAGATAGCGTTCGAGCGGACGCTTGTCCTCGTAATCCTTGCCGGCGAATTTGTGGAAGAAGCCCACCTGGCCGAACATGGGGCCGATGCCGCCCATCTGGAACATCAGCCACTGTATCGTTTCATAGCGCAAGCCCGCGTCCTGGGGAATGAACTTGCCCGTCTTTTCGGCCAGGTACAGCAGGATGGCGCCCGACTCGAACAGGGCCAGCGGCTTGCCATCGGGACCGTTCGGGTCGAGGATGGCGGGAATCTTGTTGTTCGGATTGAGGGACAGGAAGGCGGGCGACAGCTGGTCGTTTGTCTCGAAGCTGACCAGGTGCGGCTCATACGCCAGGCCCAGCTCTTCCAGCAGGATCGAGACCTTGATGCCGTTCGGCGTCGGCAGCGAGTACAGCTGCAGGAGCTCGGGATGAAGGGCAGGCCATTTTTGGGTGATGGGGAAGTCGGAAAGCTGTGTCATGGATATCCTTGATTTCAATGTAAGATGCGGCGCCGGGAAGCCAGTATAGCCAAGCATGGCAGTTTCAGCAGGACAGCCCATTCAGCCAAACAAGCCATGCAAAAACCAGCGCGGCGCGGCGTCTTCTCCGCTGCCGGCGATGCGCTCGCGGTAGACCCAGTAATGGGCGTGGTCGAGGCCTTCGGCGATGAAATAATCGCGCGCCTGCGACTGACCCCACCACCCCGCTTCGATGCGTTCGGCAACGGACACCATTTTCAGAGGCGAGCCATAAAACGGCCGGTGCTCGCGCATCAGCAGGGCGATGGGCTGGGCCAGCAGCCAGCCGGGACGGGGCATGCCGGGCAAGCCGGGCGGCAAGTCCGGCTGGGCGTTCCTGGCGCCGACCTTGGCCGGCAGCGGCAGCCACTGGTTGGCCGCTTCGGGACGGTAATCGGCGCGCGGCGCGGCCTGCAAGACATTGTCGCTCCCTAAGCACGCCACCAGCAATTCCAGCAGGCGCTGGCGTTCCTGCGGCGTGCCGCCCGGCTCGGGGAACAGGGTCTCGCTGGGCGGCGCCATCGCCTGCACCTGCAGCGCTTCCAGGGTCAGGCCGATCACGGGCGCCTCCAGCGCCAGCTGCGCCAGGCGCTCCTTGAGCAGGCGCACCAGGTGCTCGTCGCGCCACACGGCCTCGCCCAGCGCCAGGTCGATGACGGTGGGCGGACGCGCCACCCTGCCCCGCTCGTGCGCCAGCAGCAGCTGGATGCGCTCGACGGCAAATTGCCGCGCGCACAGCCAGCCCGTCATTTGCTGCAGCAGGCGGCGCGCACCGAACAGCAGCGCGTCAGCGTGCTCCACGCGGTCGAACAATTCCAGGCTGGCGCGGAACGTGGGCGGCGCTTCGAGCCACACGAACAGTTCCGTGCTGTGGCCATGCGCATCGTCGAGCATATCGAGCAAGGCTGCGCCGCAACGGCGCTGCAAGCCTGGCCGGGGCAAGTGGCGCAGCTGCCCCAGGATGCGGCAGCCGATGCCCTCGAACCACTCGAGGTAAGGGCGCGCGGGCGGCAGCAAGGCGCACGGCAGGCCGTCGAGGCGGCGGATCAGACTGGCCATGCCCAGCACGCGGCGCCGGCGCGTAGCGGCGCGCGCCAGCAGCCAGGCGCCGCGCGCCGTCGGGGCGCACGACAGCTGGGCCGTGTAGCCGAGCGCGCGCAAGCTGGCCGCGATGTGCCGGCACAGGGCGCGCACGCCGCCGAACAGGCGCAGGCTGGCGCCCGCATCGACGAGCAGGGTCGCTTCCTCGCCCTGCGCCACCAGCGGAGAATACTGCAGCAGCGCCAGCGCCACCGCTTGCAGGGCTTGCGCTTCCAGTTCAGGCGAGCGCTCGTGCAGGCGCGCCTGCGGCGCCAGCATCAGCGCACCGGCGCGGCGCATGCCCGGCCGGATGCCGGCCGCCAGCGCCAGCGGCGACACGGCCATCACTTGCTCCTGCTCCAGCACTACGCCCAGGCTGTCAGCCGACCAGCGCGGGCAAAACACTTCGAGCGGGAGCCGGGGCAGGCACAGGCCGATCCAGAGTCGCATGGCGTCGCAATAATGAAGGAGGTTGCAGGGGCAGGAACAGGGGCGCGTCGCGCTGCGGTCCCCGGCGCTTGATGAAGCCGATCTCGATGCCGCCGGCGGCCGGGCGCACGGACAGGCGCAACGGCGCAGGCGACGCATCCTGCGCGCCGTGCAGCGGGCGCAGCATGCAGAACAGGGTGTTGCCGCTTTGCGCGGCCAAGTGCAAACGGCGCAGGCTGTCGGCGCGCACGTGCGGCTGCCAGAACAGCAAGGCGCCGCAGGTACCGCTGCGCAAGATGTTTTCCGCCGCCCACAAGGCATCCTTGCTGCCGGCGCTTTTGAGCCACAGCAGTTGCGACGGCGCCAGCCCCTGCGCGGCCAGGGCCAGCGCCTGCGGCGGATGCGGTGGCTGCAACAGCACGATGGGCAAGCCCGGCAGCTGCGCCAGCGCGGGCGCCAGCAGCCGCAATTCGCCGCTGCCCGGCTGCTGCACCAGCAGGTCGATGAGGCTGCCGCTGGGCCAGCCGCCGCCGGGCAGCTGCGCGGACAGGGCGGCAAAGCCCGTGTCCAGGCAGCGCGTGGCGCCCTGCCCCAGCTGCGATGCGCGCCACAAGGACGGGTGCAAGGCTTCCGGCGAGGCCATCAATTGAGAATGTTGCATCATTGGATAGATAGATGAATACTGTATGCATATACAGTACTATCCAGTTCCACTTTTGGCAAGGTTTATCTGACTGCCGCTAGCGCAGGGGCCGCTCCGCCATGTCCGAAAAACCCCGTTTTTGGCATCGATTGCTGTACCATAAGCACTCTCCTTACCGGTTGGCAACGTACCAGCCGGCTTCCTCCGTCCATAAGGAAACGCATTTGACCACCATCCAAATCATCAGCGCCATCGTCTTCGGCCTTGCGCTCATCCACACCTTTGCCGCCAAGTCCTTTGAAACCTTGTCGCGGCGCCATCCCCGCCATGCGGGCTTGCTGCACTTGCTGGGCGAAGTGGAAGTCGTGTTCGGCTTCTGGGCCTTCATCCTGATTCTCATCATGGCCTTTGTCTCGGGCAGCGATGCGGCCATCGAGTATGCCGAGTCGCGCCATTACACGGAGCCACTGTTCGTCTTTGTCGTCATGGTCGTGGCCGCCTCGCGCCCCGTGCTCGATGCCGTGCAGCGCCTGTTGAAAAGCGTGGCGCGCGTGATGCCGCTGCGCACGGAACTGGGCCTCGTCTGGCTGGGCCTGGCGCTCGTGCCCCTGACGGGCTCCCTGATTACGGAACCGGCCGCCATGACCCTGGCCGCGCTGATGCTGGCACCGCAAATCTTCCGCCCGGGCATCCCTGAATGGCTGAAATACGGCGCGCTGGGCGTGCTCTTCGTCAACGTTTCCATCGGTGGCACCCTGACCTCGTACGCGGCGCCGCCCGTGCTGATGGTGGCCACCACGTGGAACTGGGACAGCGCCTACATGGCCAGCCACTTCGGCTGGAAGGCCGCCATTGCCGTGCTCGTCAACGCCACGGGCGTGAGCATATTGCTGCGCAAATACCTGCACAGCAACACTTCCGACATCAAGCCGAAGGCCGGCGATGTGGAAGCGCCAAAAGTACCGCTGGCCGTCAGCCTCGTGCACATGATCGTGCTGGCCGGCGTGGTGACCCTGGCGCACCATCCCGTGCTGTTCATCGGCCTGTTCCTGTTCTTCCTCGGCTTCGTGCAGGCGTACGAGCGCTATCAAAGCCCGCTGATCCTCAAGGAAGGCTTGCTGGTCGGCTTCTTCCTGGGCGGCCTGGTGGTACTGGGCGGCATGCAGCAATGGTGGCTGCAACCCATCGTCTCGAGTCTGAAGCCGCTGGCCCTGTTCTTCGGCGCCCTGGGCTTGACGGCCATTACCGACAATGCGGCCCTCACTTACCTCGGTTCGCTGATCGTCGGCATGACGGATGAAGCGAAATACATGCTGATGGCCGGCGCCGTGGCCGGTGGCGGCCTGACCGTCATCGCCAATGCGCCGAACCCGGCCGGCGTGGCCCTGCTGCGCCGCGGCTTCAAGGATGAATCGATCGGCGCCGTCGGCCTGCTGGCCGGCGCCCTGCTGCCGACGGCCGTGGCGGCCTTGGCCTTCCTCGCTTTGTAACGCTACTCACGGGGCGGCTGCCGGCCGCCCCCGCTTCCCTCAATTTCCCTCCTCAGTTACCCTCATACACGAGGAAATGCAGCCGGTCATAGAACAGGCTGTAGGCATAATCGAACGTGCCTACGCTGCGAAAACCCTTGTGCAGATACACTTGCAGCGCTTCGCTCTTTTCCCACACCGTCAGGGTGATGCGCGCGCAGCCCTTGCGGCTGGCCAGGTCGCGGATTTCATGGAACATCTGCCTGAATAAACCCTGGCCCCGGTATTTCTCGTCGATGGCCAGGCTGCTGACGAAACAGTCGTCGGCACGCGCATGCGCGAGCACGAAGGCATCATACGCATCGTCGAGCGCCTTCATGTCGTCGCGGTAATAGGAGACGGCGCCGCAGGCCTGGAACTCGTCCATCGTCGCGGCCGTGAAAAAGCCGATGAAACGCTCATCCTCGTCATGCAGGCCGTGGATGTGCGCCAGATACGGGTCGATGTTCTGCCGCCGCTGTAATTCGACGAATTGCAGATTCAATTTATTGCCGAACGAGCAGTATTCGAGGTAGCTGGTGGCAAACAGCAGCTTCGCCATGCGGTTCTTCGTCTCGTCATCCAGCAGTTCGCCCGGCACCAGCGTGAGCGGCGCATGCGACAGCAGGTCCGCCTGCGCCTCGTCACCTGGCGGGGCCACATCGCTGACGGCCGGCATGCGGCTGCCGTGGCGGCCGACGGTCGGGCGCCAGAAAGCACCGGCGGCAATATGCTGCGAACGGTGGGCCAGCAGGTAGCGGCAAAAGACGGTATTCACGCGGTCGAGCTGCGGGTCGTCCGACAGCACCGAGTAATAGTGAAAATGGTCGATGTCGGCCCGCAGCTGGGCCGCATAGGCCATACGCGGCACTTCCTCGATATCGAACACGTCGACGATGTCGGGCAGGATCAAAGGATCGTCAAGCTGCCAGCCGATCTCGTCGAGCCGCGCCACGCAACGCGCATACGCGCGCCGTTCCTCGTCGCTCAAGGGAATGTGCATGTCGGTAATGATATCGTCCAGCAAGCGCATGCCGCGGATGCCGCCCACCACCGCTTCCCGCGCGCCGTCATACAGCACGCAATAGCGCTGGTAGAACTCGGCATGGCTGAGCACGGTCACGCCCAGGTTTTTCTTCCATTCCGCATAGAACTGGCCAAACAGCCGCGCCTCGAATTGCGGGCAGGAACGGGGGACCTGCGCGTCGATGCCCGCATAGGCGAGGTTCACATTGCGCTGGATCACGCGCAGCGCGGCATCGTTCTTCTTGGCGATCAGCATGCCCGTTTCATCGAGAAACAGATTCATCCAGCTGACATGCCGGCGCTCTTCGCCGTCACCATCCTTGCGCTGGAAATAATCGGGCACTTCCGGCTTCATCAGGAAAATCGTCGCCGGATTATGCGGGATCGTATCGACATCCATATACAGGCCGCCGTATTCGCACATGATGAGGATGCGGAAATAATCGGACAAAGTGGCGAAGTAGCGCTGGGTATGTAGGGTGTCGAGGGTGTCGAAGCGGGCCGGCGCGAAATCGAGCGCCAGCGCACGCAGCGAGTTGATGTGCAGGGTCGTGCCGCCGATGGCGTAGCGGCCTATCGTGTAGCGCCCGGCGCCGCCCGTGGGGCTGAAGCGCTCGTCATTGCGCAGCTGCTGCGCATCCCATACCCACAGGATGGAGACGTATGGCGCGCCGTCGTTGCGCCGCACCTCTTCCAGCGCCGCGCCCCACTGCCCGATCGCTTCGGCTGCGATGGCAGGCAACGGTCCGCCCATCCAGATGCGGTGCAGATAGCGCTCGTCGTCGCCGAGCGCGCGCGTGGGGATGCAGCTGAGCGAGGAGCAGCTTGCCGCGTTGAAATGGTTGAAGTTCAGGGCGACGAAGCTGCGCAGGGCCGCGATGCCCGCCTGGTGTTCCACGGCCAGTTGCTCCAGGTCGCTGCCGGCCGGCCGGACATCGGCCAGGGTGATGTAATCGAGTTTCAGCCGGTTGATGCGGAACTCGTATTCGAGGTTGAAAATCTTTGCTTGATCGTGTTTCGAGGCCAGGTCATCTATTTTCATGGGCGCACCATTTTCCGCAGGAGAGTGTCAAGAAACTTCGCAGGAGGTAAAACAAGGTCGAGAACAGGCGCATCGTTGCGCCATCAGTGCCGGGCCAGCCGCACCCCGCTTTCCCGGCGCCCCGCCATGCCCCGCGTAAACAGCAGCAGGCAGGCCGTGATGGCCACGATGACGGGAATATTGAGCAGCGCATACGTTTCCAGCGCATAACCGAAGCGCTGGCACAGCACGTTGTACAGCTGCAGCCAGGCGGACAGATAAATGCAGTACAGCAAGCTCATGGCGGCCGTCGTCAAGGTCATCGCCTCCTTGCTGGCCGTGATCGCGCTGCGGATCAGCGCGCCGTTGAACAGGCCGAAACCGATGGAATAGACAAACATGCAGGCGGCAAACACGTCGACGTGATCGCGGCCCGCGCCGGCGCCCAGCATGCCGGCGGCCGCGATCAGCCCGCCCATGCGCAGCAGGGAGACGAGGGGGAAATCCTGGCGCAGGCGCTGGATGGCGATGCTGCTGAGGACAAAGCCCGACAAGATCACGCATTGCAGGGCGATATACGTGGCGTAGGACGCGCCCATTTCCTGCAGCACGAAGATGGGCGAAAAGCCGATCCAGGCCGTCAGCGGCACGGTGGCCAGCCCGGCCGTGAACATGCCGAACATGAAGCGCCCGTTGCTGAAAATGGCGGCATAGCTGCGCACGATCGCGGCCAGGTCCGGGCGCGTGACCTTGGGCGCCGTGCGCGGCATGGTCTTGCACAGGCCCAGCAAGGACAGCAGCGCCAGCAGCGCCGAGAGGAAAAAGACGTAGCGCCAGTCCAGCCGGCTGATGATGGCGCTGCCGAGGATGGGGCCGGCCAGGGGCGCGAGGATGGTGGTGCTCGACAGAATGCTGCTCAGCTTGACGGCCGCCATGTCGTCGAACAGTTCATGGATCATGGCATAGCCGATGAAGATGAAGCAGCAGCCCATGCCCTGGATGAAACGCACGGCAAGAAATTGCTCGATCGAGGCGGTCAATGGCACGGCCAAGGTGGCCAGCAGGAACAAGGTATTGCCGGTCAACACCAGCTTGCGCTTGCCGATGGTGTCGGCCAAGGGCCCGAGGAAAATCTGCAGCGAGCTGCCGCCCAGCAGATACAGGCTCAGGGACAGGGGGACGAACTTTTTTTCCGCATGGAACTCCTCGACGATGCCCAGCATCGCCGGCATGATCATGTCGTTCGACAGATAGATGTTGAGCTCAAAGACAAGGAAAAACGCAAAAAACCACAGCAACTGCTTCGACTTGATGGACATGGCGCGTTCCGTAACGTGGGTGGCTGCCGTCAGTGCGTATCAGCCGTCGGGGCATGGGACGGCGGACACGGTTTCACACTGAAAACGTGTACCAATTGTATACCAGTTCGTATTTTTAGCGCCTGTTTTTGTGATTTTTAAATACCGCAGCAATACCACTTGAATGAAATCCATGGTATTGCGGTATTTAGAATTCAGGCTGAAAAGGGCGCGGCCAGCGTGCCGGCGCGCTGGCCGCGGCTCTGCGGGGAAAGGGAGGACGATGCGTACCAGTGCCAGCGCACCGTTGCGGCGCGCGGCACGCCCGCTTATCGGCGGCGGTGGCTGGCGAAGAAATCGAGCAGCATCTTGCTGGCGTCGGGCTTGGCCTTGTCGTTGAACGGCAGGCTGGCGTCGCCGCCGCTCCACGCATGCTCGAGGTGCTCGACCTGTGCCACGCGCAGCAGCACATCCTTGCCCACCTGATAATCGTGCAGCGCATACGCATGGGCCGGATTGCGCCCGCCCGCCGCGCCGCCAGGCAGGCGCTGCACCGTCACCACGGTATCGAACGGCAAGCGGTTGACGCGCACGCTCTGGCGCACCAGCTGCGTCTGGTTAATGGACCGCACCACCTTGTCGGCCAGCCCTTGCAGCAGGATGGTGGGCAGGCGGGGAAACGCGGGCTGGCGCGCCAGTACTTCATCGATGGCCGCGTCGGCGCGGGCTGCAGCGCCATGCTGCATCACGCCCAGCGCGCCGATCAGGTTATGCCCGGCGCCAAAGACGGGCCCGGAATGCAGCCCCAGCGCCGCGAACAGATGGGGATGGTTCAGGGCCACGATATGCGCCATGCCGGCGCCGGCGGAAATGCCGCAGATATAGATGCGCGCGCGGTCGATCGCATAGCGGGCCGCCACCTGCTCGATGGCGCCGACGACCAGGCGCACGTCGCCGCCGCCCTCCTGCGTCAGCTTGTCATACCACTTCCAGCAGCGGCGCGCATGCGAGCGCAACGATTGCTGCGGATACAGCACGGCGTAGCCCTTGCGCTCGGCCAGGCGGTTCATGCGCGTGCCTTCGGCAAACTGCGTGGCGCTCTGTTCGCAGCCGTGCAGCATCACCAGCAGCGGCCGGCCCCGGCTGCGCATGGCGACGCTCGGCGCCTTCTCGGGCAAATACAGGAAATACGGCAGGCGCCGGCCGGGCATCTGCCCCAGTTCCGGCAGCGGCGCATAGTGGGCGGCCAGCCACTTGCCCGGCGGTGGCGCCGTTCGCTTGCGCACGCGCGGTGGCGACAGGGGCGTGGCAAAGGGCGCCAGCGAGGGTACGGCGTCGCTGGCGGGCCTGACGCGCGGCGTCGCCTTGGTCTTGACCATGGTCTTGACCACGGGCTTGCTGCGGGGTTTGGCCTTGGGCTTGGCTGGCACGGGGCCGAACAGCACCTTGGCCAGCTTGGTCGCCGTGCGCTGCTGCGCCTTACCGGCGCGCAATAACCCGCGCAGCCATTTGGTGGCGGGCTTTACCATGGCACGCGGCGTGCGTGTCGTTGTGGAGCGTACCGCAAGTTCATCCCACTGCATCGTTGCGTCATCAGCATGTGCGGCCTCCTCCTTGGAACGCATAGAGTACCGCAATTGGCTGACAGCACCGTACGTTTGCACACCGATAAAGTGCCGCTAAGGCACCATGAGGAAATCAAAGGCAAYTTATGACGAACAGAACCGGATGCTATGCAAGGCGCTCGCTGCGACGCAGTGCGAGCACTGCTAGCAGTGAGCAACGCCGCATGGCGACAGCACCGTACGTTTGCACACACGATAATTAAGTGGCCGTTACTTGGCACCATTGAGGCAGATCAAACGCCACATAGTACGTATGCTTAATCTGGATGTTCGATCAGCACTTCACACTAGGAGAGAATACCATGAGCTATCTGGACCGCGACATCCTGGGCATGTACCGTAACCACGACGGCCCGGGGCCGGCCCTGATGGGGGCCGATACCCTGATCGGGGACGATGTCTACAATCACGAAGACGAGGAGCTGGGCGACATCAAGGAAATCATGCTCGACATGCGAACGGGCCAGATCGCCTACGCCGTGCTGTCCTTCGGCGGCGTCTTGGGCATGGGCGACAAGCTGTTTGCCGTGCCCTGGGAACGCCTGACCCTGGACACCGTCAACAAGCGCTTCCTGCTGAACGTCGACAAAGACTTGCTGAAAAACGCTCCCGGCTTCGACAAGAACAACTGGCCCGACATGGGCAGCGAAGCCTGGAACCAGCAGATGGAAGCGTTCTATGGCAGCAGCACGCGCTACGGCAGCATGGCAGGCCACATGCCATCCGGCAGCGACCTGCGCAGCGGCGCCAGCCTGCAATCGGGCAGCGAAGGCAGCCTGACCGGCAGCTCCATGAGCGGCAGCCGCGCCGGCACGGGCAGCGGCCAGGGCGACCTCGGCGATCTGGGCTCGCGCTCCTCGCTCAGCGATGATGATGATCTCAACAAGCGCACTTGAGCCGGGTAGGTCGGGTAGGATGGATTAGAGGAGCATGTTGCTGCCCATCGTTAGCGTCAAGGCGCCTCTAGAAACCGTAGCGAGCAAGTTCAATATCGCGTTGAGTAGCGCAACCGTACTCTAGTACGGTGAGCAACGCCGACGCGATAGTGAGCTGCGCAGTAGGTTTATAGAGGCGCCATCACCGCTGCATCGACTCCCATACTTTCTGCAGGCGTTTGGCAGACACCGGCATCGGCGTCCGTAATTCCTGCGCAAACAGCGACACGCGCAGCTCTTCCAGCATCCAGCGGAAGTCGACCAGTTTCGGGTCCGTATTCTTGCCGGCCTGGCGGTCCTTGGCCTGGCGCAGATACGGCGCAGCGGCCGATTGCCATTCGGCCATGAGCTTGGTGTCGCGCGCGGGGTCGGCGCGCAGTTTTTCCAGGCGTACGTTGATCGCCTTCAGATAGCGGGGGAAATGCGCGAGCTGCGTGTACTCGTTTTCCGTCAGGAAGCGTTTATGCACGAGGCCTTGCAGCTGCGACTGGATATCGGTGGCGGCCGCTGCAGGAATATTCTGCAGGCGCTTGGGCAAGCCGTGGAATTCCGTCAGCACTTGCGACAGCAAACGGGCGATTTCATTGACCAGCAAGACCAGGCGCGACTTGCCCTCCGCCTGGCGCTTGGCGAAGGAAGCGGCGTCCAGCGGCAGCGGATCTTGCAGGCAGGCGATGTCGAGCGCCTTGTTGATGATTTGCTCGCGCAGCTCTTCCTGCGAACCGAGGGCCATGAATTGCATGCCCATCTGCTGCAAACCGGGGATGCTTTTCTCGACGTATTTGATCTGCTCCTTCATTTGCAGCGCGAACAGGCGGCGCAAACCGATCTTGTGCGTGCGGGCGGCCACGGTCGGGTCGTCAAACACTTCCAGGTCGCAATGCGTGCCCTTGTCGACCAGCGCGGGGAAGCCGATCAGGGTCAGCTTGCCCTGCACGATTTCGAGCAACTCCGGCAATTCGCCAAAGGTCCAGCCCGTCAAGCCCATGTGCTGCGAAACGGTGGCATTGCCGGACGCTGGCGCGGCAGCAGCAGCTGCGCCCTTGGCCGGCGTACCACCCTTGCCTGCCGCCGCATTGGCGGCGGCGCCCTGCGCCTGCGCCTGCAGCCGCGACGCCACTTGCGCGCCCGCCACCTTGGCACCGGGCGTGCCCGTGCCGGAAACGCCCGACACTTCAGCCAGTTTCTGGAAACTCTGGCGTGCCTGGCCGCCGAATTCCGCCTGCAAGGTGGCCAGGTTGCGGCCCATGTCCAGCTGGCGGGCATGCTCGTCGATCACCTTGAAATTCATGAAGTGATGGGCAGGCAGGGTTTCCGGCTTGAAGTCCGTCGTCAGCACATTGATCGTGATCTGCGTGCGGATGTCTGCGATGATGGCGTCGATCAAGTCGCCGCGGCCAAACACGCCCGCTTCATGCACGCGCTCGCAGAATTTCGCCGCATAGTCGGGCAGCGGCACGCAGTGGCGGCGCAGCTTTTGCGGCAGGGATTTCAGCAGCAGATGCACTTTTTCCTTCAGCATGCCCGGCACCAGCCATTCGCAGCGCTCGCGCGGCAACTGGTTCAAGGCATACAGCGGCACGCTCAAGGTCACGCCATCGCGCACGCTGCCCGGCTCGAAGTGGTACGTGAGTCCCATTTCCAGGCCCGTCACGGACATGGTTTTCGGGAACAGGTCCGTCGTCACGCCGGCCGCCTCGTGGCGCATCAGCTCTTCGCGATTCAAATACAGCAGCTTCGGATTGTCGCGCGTGGCTTCCTTGTGCCACTTTTCAAAACCGGCGCCATTGCACACGTCGGCCGGCAGCAGCTGGTCGTAGAAGGCGGCGATCAGTTCATCGTCGACCAGCACGTCCAGGCGGCGCGACTTGTGCTCGAGATTTTCAATGTCCTTGATCAGCTTGTGGTTGTGCGCAAAGAACGGCGCGCGCGTGTCGAAGTCGCCGCCCACCAAGGCGTCGCGGATGAAGATTTCGCGCGCTTCCGGCAAATTGAAATTGCCGTAATTGATGCGGCGCTGGCTGTACACCACCAGGCCATACAGGGTCGCGCGTTCGGACGCCGTCACTTGCGCCGAGCGTTTTTCCCAGCGCGGCTCGCCCCACGATTTCTTCAGCAGGTGCTCACCGACTTTTTCCAGCCACTCGGGCTGGATCTGCGCCACGCAGCGCGCATACAGGCGCGTCGTGTCGACCAGTTCGGCCGCCATGATCCACTTGCCCGGCTTTTTCAGCAGCGAGGAACCGGGCCAGATATGGAACTTGATGCCGCGCGCGCCCAGATATCCGGCGCCCGGCTCGTCCTCGCCCTTGAAGCCGATATTGCCCAGCAAACCGGTCAGCAAGGCCATGTGCAGATTGTCGTAGGTGGCCGGCGCTTCGTTCAATCGCCAGCCCTGCTCCTTGACGATGGTCAGCAGTTGCGAATGCACATCGCGCCATTCGCGCAAGCGCATCTGTGACAGGAAATTCGTGCGGCAATTGTCTTGCAGCTGGCGGTTGGTTTTCTTGTGCTCGATGGCCGATTCGAACCAGCGCCAGATTTTCAGGTAGCTCAAGAATTCCGACTTTTCATCGGCGAATTTCTTGTGCGCCTCGTCGGCCGCCTGCTGGTGTTCCATCGGGCGGTCGCGCGGGTCTTGCACGGACAGGGCCGAAGCGACGATCAGCACTTCCGTCAGACACGCGTTGTCGAGCGCGGCCAGGATCATGCGGCCCACGCGCGGATCGAGCGGCAGCTTGGCCAGCTTGTTGCCCAGCGGCGTGAGTTTATTCACCTCATCGACGGCGCCCAGTTCCTGCAGCAGCTGGTAGCCGTCGGCCACCGCGCGCGCCAGCGGCGGCTCGATGAAGGGGAAGGTTTCCACGTCCGTCAGGTGCAATGACTTCATGCGCAGGATGACGGCGGCCAGCGAGGAGCGCAGGATTTCCGGCTCCGTGAATTTCGGGCGCAGCAAATAATCCTGCTCTTCGTACAGGCGGATGCAGACGCCGTCGGCCACGCGGCCGCAACGCCCGGCGCGCTGGTTGGCGGCCGACTGGGCGATAGGCTCGACCTGCAATTGTTCGACTTTATTGCGGTAGCTATAGCGTTTCACGCGCGCCAGACCCGCGTCGACCACGTAGCGGATGCCGGGCACGGTCAGCGAGGTTTCAGCCACGTTGGTGGCCAGCACGATGCGGCGCGCATTGCTGGTTTTGAAGACGCGCTCCTGCTCCTCGGCCGACAGGCGTGCGAACAGGGGCAAAATCTCCACGTGCGGCGGATGGTGCTTGCGCAGCGCTTCGGCGCAGTCGCGGATTTCGCGCTCGCCCGGCAAGAACACCAGCACGTCGCCCGAGCCGATGCGGCACAGCTCTTCCACGCCATCGACGACGGCATCCATCAGGTCGCGCTTTTCGCGCGCAGCAGCCGTGCGCTGGCCAGGTTTGTCAGGGTTGGCGGCGCCGGGCATGGCGACCTGTTCACGCTCGACGGGACGGTAGCGCACTTCCACCTGGTACAAGCGGCCCGACACTTCGATCACGGGCGCCGGCTTTTCCGGCGTGCCGAAATGCCGCGCAAAGCGTTCCGCATCGATGGTGGCCGACGTGATGATGATTTTCAGGTCGGGCCGGCGCGGCAGCAGCTGCTTCAGGTAACCAAGCAGGAAATCGATGTTCAGGCTGCGTTCGTGCGCTTCATCGATGATGATGGTGTCGTAGTTTTTCAACAACGGGTCGGTCTGCGTCTCGGCCAGCAAGATACCGTCCGTCATCAGCTTGACGGACGCGCCACTTCTCAAGGTGTCGGCAAAGCGCACCTTGAAACCGACCGTTTCGCCCAGCGGCGTGCCCAGTTCCTGGGCGATGCGCTTGGCCGTCGACGAAGCAGCGATACGGCGCGGCTGCGTGTGGCCGATCAAGCCTTTTTGGCCACGCCCCAGCTCCAGGCAAATCTTCGGCAACTGGGTCGTCTTGCCGGACCCCGTCTCGCCCGAGACGATGATCACCTGGTTGTCCATCAAGGCCTTGGCGATTTCCGCGCGCCGGCCCGAGACGGGCAAGTCTTCCGGATACGTAATTGGCGGCAGCGGATTGCGGAACGCCTTTTCCGCTTCGCGCGCGGCGCGGGCTGCGTCACGACTTTCGCGCTCTTCGCGGCTAGCCTGGTCCTCGCGCGGCGGGCGCGCGGCCTGGGGCTTGCCCCTCCCACGCTGCTGCTGTTGCTGTTTCTGTTGTTCCGCGCGCGGCTGCTGCTGCCTTTGCTGGCTCACGGGCGGGCGCTGGCGGCCCTGCGCAGGCGTGGCGGCAGGCGCGGCAACATCCCCGCTGGCGGGCACATTTGCAACGTTGGAAGGAGGGGAAGACTTATTGCTGGCTGAAGACATTGTTTTTTACAGGTATTTTAAGCGCGCACATCGCGCAGCGAATTATAATGCGCTTAATGGAAAACCCTACCCAATTCGTCCAATGGCTGCGCTCCGTCGCGCCCTACATCCACGCCTTTCGCGGCAAGACCTTCGTGGTCGCCTTCCCCGGTGAACTCGTCAGCGCCGGGGCGCTGCAGGTGTTGGCCCATGATTTGTCCCTGCTGCATGCGCTGGACATCAATGTCACCGTCGTCTACGGCTCGCGGCCGCAGGTGGCGGAACAGCTGGCCTTGCGTAACGTCGAAGGCCGCTTCCACAATGGCGTGCGCATCACGGACATCGCCGCGCTGGAATGCGCGAAGGAAGCCGCCGGCGAGCTGCGCCTCGATATCGAGGCCGCGTTCAGCCAGGGCTTGCCGAACACGCCCATGTCGCATGCGGCCATCCGTATCATTTCAGGCAACTTCATCACGGCACGCCCGCTGGGCGTGATCGATGGCGTGGACCTGGAACTGACGGGCATCACGCGCAAGGTCGACGCGGAAACCATCCATTCCATCCTCGGTTCGGACGGCCTGGTGCTGCTCTCGCCGCTGGGCTTCTCGCCCACGGGTGAAGCGTTCAACCTCACCATGGAAGACGTGGCTTGCAGCGCCGCCATCGCCCTGCACGCGGATAAACTGATTTTCATTACCGAAACGCCAATGATGGAAGACGCGACGGGCGTGGAAATCCGCGAACTGTCGTCGCACCAGGCCGAAGCCGTGCTGATGGCCGGCTTCCTGCCCGACGCCACGGCGTTTTATTTGAAACATTGCGTCAAGGCCTGCCACAACGGCGTCGAGCGCTCGCACATCGTGCCGTTCTCGATGGATGGTTCGGCCCTGCTGGAATTGTTTACCCATGATGGCGTGGGCACCATGATCAGCCATGAAAACCTGGAAAGCCTGCGCCAGGCCACCATCGAAGACGTGGGCGGCATCATCAAACTGATCGAACCGCTGGAAGCGGACGGCACCCTCGTCAAGCGGGGCCGCGAGCTGATCGAGCGCGAAATCGATTATTTCTCCGTCATCGAGCATGATGGCGTGATCTTCGGCTGCGCCGCCCTGTACCCGTTCCCCGCGCAAAAGATGGCGGAAATGGCATGCTTGACGGTCAACCCGGAAGTGCAAGCCCAGGGCGACGGCGAACGCATCCTGAAACACATGGAAAACCGCGCGCGCGCCGCCGGCCTGAACAAATTGTTCGTGCTGACCACGCGCACCTCGCACTGGTTCAAGAAGCGCGGTTTCGTGCCAGCCACCGTCGACGACTTGCCGAAGGACCGCCAGCATATGTATAACTGGCAGCGCAAGTCGCAGGTGCTGATCAAACCCTTGTAAAACGAAAAAGCCTGGCATGCCAGGCTTTTTTGCATTGAGATCAACASCGGATATTCAGCGGCGCAAACGATTTGACCAGGTCGTCAAGCGCCTTCAATTGCGCCAGGAATGGTTCCAGCTGGTCCAGCGGCAAGGCGCTGGGGCCGTCGCAGCGGGCATTGTCGGGATCAGGATGGGCTTCCAGGAACAGGCCGGCGATGCCGACGGCCAGGCCGGCGCGGGCCAGGTCCGCCACTTGCTGGCGGCGGCCGCCCGAAGCGGCGCCACCGGGGTCGCGCTGCTGCAGCGCGTGCGTGACGTCGAAGATGATGGGCAAGTCGTCGCACGTCTTCTTCATGACGCCAAAGCCCAGCATGTCGACCACCAGGTTGTCGTAGCCGAGGCAGGTGCCGCGGTCGCACAGGATCAATTGATCGTTGCCCGCTTCCTTGAATTTCTCGACGATATTGGCCATCTGGCCAGGGCTCAAAAATTGCGGCTTCTTGATGTTGATGACTTTGCCTGTTTTTGCCAGGGCCACGACGAGGTCCGTCTGGCGCGCGAGGAAGGCGGGCAGTTGCAGCACGTCGACCACTTCGGCCACCTGCTGCGCCTGCCATGGCTCATGCACGTCGGTAATCACGGGCACGCCGAACGCCGCCTTGACGTCCTGGAAGATGCGCATGCCTTCTTCCAGGCCCGGGCCGCGATAGGAATGGATCGAAGAGCGGTTGGCCTTGTCGAAGCTGGCCTTGAACACATAGGGAATGCCCAGTTTTTGCGTCACGCGCACATATTCTTCGCAGGCGCGCATGGCAAGATCGCGCGATTCGAGCACGTTGATGCCGCCAAACAGCGCGAAGCTGCCGGTATTGCTGACGTCGATGCCATGGACTTTCACTGAGGTCATAGGGATTCCATATTGGTTAATTATTACTACTTGCTTGGAAGAGGCGCAGCCAGCGGCTGGCGCGATAAGGCATCTTACTAGCTGGGGCGGCGCAGATCAAATTTGATCCAGCGCAAGGGCGCGGCAAACGGCGTGTCGCCAGGCCGCGACGGCCCCGCGAGGGCAGGCGCAAAGTGCCTTATAATCACGCTTTATCTCTACACTGATTCAGGAGCACAGATGGCCCGCACGATCCACTGCATCAAACTCAACAAGGAAGCCGAAGGACTGGATTTCCCGCCGTACCCGGGCGAACTGGGCAAGAAGATTTACGAATCCGTGTCGAAAGAAGCATGGGCTGCCTGGCTCAAGCACCAGACCATGCTGGTCAATGAAAACCGGCTGAACCTGGCCGACGCGCGCGCCCGCAAATACCTGGCCACGCAGATGGAAAAGCATTTCTTCGGCGATGGCGCCGATGCCGCCATGGGTTACGTGCCGCCAACCGAGTAAGTTTTATCGCTTGCCCGTGACCACGTCACGGGCAGTTTCGCCTGCGTTTCACGCCCGCCTCCGCCGTTTCACGGCACTGCCTCCCCGTTTCATCGCACACCGCTCGCCGCTCATGCCGCCGGCTGGCACAGTACGTCCATCGACAACCTCTTTCCAAGGCGGACACCATGTTGCAGCAAATCTTCAGCCACACTCCCCTCTACGTCTGGGCCATCCTGGGCTTTCTCGTCTACCGGGGCGTGCTGGCCAGCCGCGCGCGCGAAGTGACTTTGCGCAAGCTGTGCATCATTCCCCTGGTGATGCTGGCGCTGTCGCTGAGCGGCGTGCATGGCAGTTTCGGCTTCGATGGCGTGGCGCCGTTCGCCTGGACAATCGGCGCCCTGGCCGGTGCGGCGCTGGCGTGGACGCTGACCGATGCGCGCAAGATCGTCGCCATTCCCGAACGGAGCAGCGTGCAGCGTCCCGGCAGCTGGGTGCCATTGATCCTGATGATGAGTATCTTCTGCATGAAATATGCGGTGGCCGTGACTCTGGCCATCGCCCCAGCCTACGCCCATGCGCCCGGCTTCATCGCACCTGTCTGCCTCGCCTATGGCTGCTTCAGCGGCCTCTTCCTCGGCGGCTTGCTGCACACTGTGGCCGTGTACCGGGCTGTGCAAAGTGAAGGCTGGGGTCAGACCCGGCGGGGGAATGCGCCCCAGTGAGGCGCATTCCGATCACGCAGTGACTGACCCCGGATTTCTGCTGCGTATCAGTAGGCCAGGGTACGCACGCCTTCCGGCATGCCCAGCAAGCAGACATTCGCGCCGCGCACGGCGAACAGGCCGACGGCGATGACGCCGACGATCTGGTTGATCTGCTGTTCCAGCGCCACCGGGTCGGCAATTTTCAAGCCCAGCACGTCGATGATCTCGCCGCCGTTATCCGTAATGAACGCTTGATCGCTGCCCGCCTTCAGGCGCAAGCGTGGCGTGCCGCCCAGTGCGGCCAGCTGGCGCGAGACGGCGGCGCGCGCCATCGGCACCACTTCCACCGGTAGCGGGAAGGCGCCCAGGGTATCGACGAGTTTGGAGCCGTCGGCGATGCAGACGAACTGTTTCGCGACGGATGCGACGATCTTTTCACGCGTCAATGCCGCGCCGCCGCCCTTGATCATGGCGCCGCTGGCCGTGATTTCATCGGCGCCATCGATGTAGACGGCGATCGATTCAACGTCGTTCAAGTCGAAGACGGGAATGCCATGACCTGCCAGGCGCGCGGCCGTCGCTTCGGACGACGCGACCGTCCCCTTGATACGGTCCTTGATCTTGGCCAGTTCATCGATGAAAAAGTTGGCGGTGGAACCGGTGCCGACACCGATGATTTCACCGTCCACCACATAGTTAATGGCGGCGCGGGCTACAGCTTGCTTCAATTCGTCTTGGGTCATGGCAAAAAAAGGCTAAAGTGAGGAATGCCGCTATTTTAACGGATTGCCAGCCCGGCCAGCCGGCCATGATGACGGGCCATGCGATGGAATACAACAGGGAAGCGGGAAACCTTTGCCCCAGGGCAATTCCCAGCCAATTACACTCTATGCCCCCTAAAATATGCGAAAATGGCACGATTGCCCGATATGACGTTCCAGGAATAGCACATGAATCACAGTAAACAGGTACTTGTTGTCGATGACAGCCGGGTTTCACGTTTGATGTCGCATCAGTTCATCCTCAGCAAACATGCCGACTGGCAAGTGATTGAGGCGGCGACGGGTGAAGAAGCCCTGGAAAAAGTCAAGACCATCAGCCCTGTGCTGATATTACTGGATGTCAACATGCCCGGCATGGGCGGCGTGGCGGCGGCGGAACAATTGCGCGCACTGTGCCCGCATACGCACATCATTCTCGTCACGGCCAACGTGCAAAACGCCATCCGCAACCGCGCCACTGAGCTAGGCGTCGGCTTCATGGAAAAACCGATCACGGAAACGCGCATCCACCAGCTGATCGCGTCACTGGGACTGTGAGCATGGTCAATCTCTCCGAACTCGAGAACGATGCCCTCGTAGAGATATTCAACATCGGGGTGGGCCATGCGGCCGCCGCGATGAGCGAAATCGTCAATGAAGAAGTCACCATGTCGGTGCCGTCGATCACCTTCCTGAACCGCGCCGACGCGGCTGCCTTGCTGGGGAGCAAGAAGGACGGCGAACGCATCTGCGGCGTCAGCCAGCATTACGATGGCGCCTTCGCCACCGAAGCCATCTTGATGTTCCCGGAAGACAAGAGCCTGGAAATCGTGCGCCTGATGGTGGGCGACGCCATGCCGCTGCAGGAACTGACGGAAATGGAACAGGAGGCGATGAGCGAAATCGGCAACATCATCCTCAATTCCTGCGTGGGAACTTTGGCCAACCTGTTCGACAGTGAACTGCATGGCTCGCTGCCCCTGTACCACGTGGGCACCAGCGCGGAAATCCTGTCCTCGTTCGGCGGCCACGATGACGACGCCGTCGTGCTGATGCTGCATATCGACTTCGTGCTGTCCAAGCACCAGATCCACGGTTATGTGGCATTCGTGCTCGACCTGTCCGCCTTGCACGACCTGAAGCAGCAGGTCAGCCGCTATCTGGCCAAGGTCCTGGGACAGGCGTGACGATCATGCCGGAGGCCTTGCACCGACTCGCCCTGCTCGAGAGCATACTCGGCGCCGTCAACCTGGGCGCCATCGTGCTCGACGAACAGCACCGCATCGTGCTGTGGAACCACTGGATGGCGCGCCACTCGGCGTGCCAGGCCGAGGCCGTGCTGTGCCAGGATTTCTTTGCCGTCTATCCGGAATTGCGCCACAAGCGCATAGCCTCGGCCATCACCCAGGCCCTGCGCGACAATTTCCAGTCGCTGCTGTCGCAAACCCTGCACAAGGCGCCGTTCCCCCTGTACACGCATGGCGCGGCCGAAGGTCGGGAGCGCATGCAGCAGGCGATTGCCGTCACGCCGATCAATTTGCCCGGTTCGCCGCGCCACTGCCTGATCCAGATCAATGATGTGACCATCGCCGTGGGCCGCGAAAAGCTGCTGCGCGAACAAACCATGGTCTTGCGTTCACAAACCTTTGCCGACGGCTTGACGGGCATCGCCAATCGCCGCCACTTCGACGTGGCGATCGAAAAGGAAATGCGGCGCGCCATGCGCACGGGCAGCCCGCTGTCGCTGCTGATGATCGACATCGACCATTTCAAGGATTACAACGACCATTACGGTCACCAGCAGGGCGATGACTGCCTGATTCGAGTGGCGGCCGAACTGGCCGCCATGCTGCAGCGCCCCACCGACTTGCTGGCGCGCTATGGCGGCGAGGAATTTGCCGCCATCCTGCCCGACACGGACGCGGCGCAGGCGCTGCGCATGGCCGAGGCGATCCGCGAACGGGCGGCCGGGCTGCGCATTCCGCATGCCAAGACGGGCAATGAGATCAAGCACATCACGGTCAGCATCGGCATCGCCACCCAGCACCCGCAGCAGCAGCCGACCATCGCCGCCCTGATCGGCGCCGCCGACCGCGCCCTGTACCTGGCCAAGGGCCCCGGTCCCCACCTAGTGCCGATGCAGACGCCATAAAAAAAGCAACGCCGGACAAAGGATTCCAGTAGACATCTTTCCGGCGTGTGCGTAGACTCGTCAGTGATTGCAGCAACAACAACAAGAATTTATCTGTGGTATCTATCCCTGCGCATGGCTCACCATGCGGGACACGGCCAGGAGCGCTTGTGAATCTCGATCCTCCCCTCAAATCCGGCTTGCCGGGTGCTGGCATGGATACGACCATGGTGAACGGCATGCGCCTGCTGCTGTCGAGCGCCACCTTGCTGACCCTGTTCATCGACCCCGAAAGCGCCGGCAAGCTGAGCAAGATTACCTGGCTGATCTTTTCCGCCTACACCATGCACAGCCTGCTGCTCTACGTGCTAGCCGTGCTGGGCCTCAGCCTGCCCCAGGATATCTTGCTGTACTGGCTCGACGTGGCCTGGTATGCGCTGATCGTGTTTTCCACCAGCAGCCACAACACTTTATTCTTCCTGTTTTTTTTCTTTGCCATCCTGACCTCGTCGTTCCAGCGCGGCTTCGAGGAAGGCGCGCGCGTCACCCTCGCTTCGGCCGGCCTGTTCGCCGCCACGGCGCTGTTCGGCGAAACGGACGCGGAACTGTCGCGCCTGCTGCTGCGGACCACCTTCCTGCTGGCGCTCGGCTACATGATCGCTTACTGGGGTGGTTCGGCCATCACGCAGCGCAGCCATCTGGCGCTGCTGCGCGATGTCAGCCAGCTGTCCAATCCGCGCTTCGGCGTCGACCAGACCATTACCTCGGTGCTGGAAAAAACCCGCAGTTATTTCAACGGCCGCAGCTGCCTGCTGATCATGCAGGACAAGGGCACGCGCGTCTGGTCGCTGCGCAGCGTGCTGCAAACGGCAACGGGCGTCGTGCACACCAGCTCGCTCCTCAGCGACGACGCGGCCAGTCCCCTGCTCGCTTTCCCGCACGATAAAATCGCGCTGTACAACCAGCCCGCCGGCCCCTGGCTGCCGTGGATAGGCGGCGCGCGCATGCTCGAGCCCGACAGCGGACGCTGGCTGCGGCATGACGACGCGGCGGGCGCCCGCCTGGCCGAACTGCTCGAAGCGCACGCCTTCATCAGCGCGCCGCTGCCTCTGCGCAATGGCAAAGGCCGCATCTTTATCGTCTCCGCCACCAGCATGAGCAAGACGGATGCCCTGTTCCTCAGCCATATCGGCGCGCAGGCGTTTCCCGTCATTGAAAACATCAACCTGCTCGACCGGCTGGCGTCGCAGGCGGCCTCGCGCGAACGCGAAAAGATCGCGCGCGACCTGCATGACACGGCCGTGCAGCCGTATATCGGCTTGCGCCACGGCCTGGCCGCCTTGCGCAACGAAGCCACGCCGGGCAATCCGCTGCTGCCGGAACTGGAAAAACTGATTATCATGTCAGGCCAGGTGATCGCCGACCTGCGCAGCTACGCGCGCACGTTCAAGAACGGGCAAGTGCAAAGCGAGCCGGAACTGCTGGTCGCACTGCGCCGCCAGGCCACGCAGATCCGCGAATTCTATGGCATCGACATCGCCCTGCAGATCGAAGGCGACCTGCACATCAACGACCGCCTGGCGGCCGAGGTGTTCCAGATCGTCAACGAGGGCATGAGCAATATCCGCAAGCATACGTCGGCGCGCCACGGCGCCGTCAAGCTGACCTGCGTGCAGGGCGCGCTGCACATCAGCATCGACAACGAATGCGCCGCCGCGCACGTCCCCGATTTCCTGCCCGACTCGCTGGCCGAGCGCGCCGCCGCCCTCGGCGGCACGGCCCGCGTCACGCATGGCATGCTGGGCAACACCTCCGTGCAGATCGAGATCCCCATATGAATGACGTACGCCACATGCCACCGGCCAGCCATGTCATCAGCGTCATGCTGGTGGACGATCACAAGACCATGCTGTGGGGCCTGGAGCGGCTGATCGGTGGCGAACACTCGGGCATGCGCGTGGTCGCCACGGCGTCCGACGGCACCGAGGCGCTGGAGCAGGCGAAAGCGCTGCAACCGGATGTGATCGTGCTGGACCTGGACCTGGGCGGCATCAGCTCGCTGTCCATCCTGCCCGCGCTGGCGCAGAGCGGCGGCACGCGCGTGCTGGTGCTGACGGCCAGCCACGACCAGGCCGTCCTCGACCAGACGGTGCTCAAGGGCGCACGCGGCATCGTCAGCAAGGATGCGCCGGCGGAGATGGTCCTGAAGGCCATCGAAAAGGTGTACCAGGGCGAGCTGTGGCTGGAACACGCGATGCTGGGACGCATGCTGACGCAGCTGACGCAGCCCGGTGGCGGCTCGGCGCAAGCGATCGCCATCGCCAGCCTGACCCTCAAGGAAAGAAAGATCATCGCCGCGCTGGTGCACGGCAGCGGCACGCCGGCCAAGCTGCTGGCGGACCAGCTGTTCATCTCCGAACACACCTTGCGCAATCACCTGACGTCGATCTACCGCAAGCTGGGCGTGTACAACCGCCTGGAACTGTACGCCTACGCCACCAAGCACCAGCTGGGCCAGTTGCCGCCCGGCGCCTGATCCTGCTGCATCCCCGCGCGGCTACGGCCGCGCATTTCCTCCCTGCCGCCCCTTCGCCAGCCACCGGCACGGCCGTTGCGTCTGCACGCCAGACTCGACCGTGACAATTGTCATGAAAAAAACAAGCAGTTCCTCCTTGCAATAAAAGGATGTTCTTCTGATGTAGATCAAGGTGCCAACTTCTATAGTGGATTTACCGGAGTGCAAATCACCGCACGGCCCACCACGACACGGAGCACAGCATGCGCCTTGACAAGTTTCTTCCGACCGCCCTGATCACCTATTTGCAGGGCAAGGAAAAGGCTGCGTTCTACCGCTATGCCCTGGTGGCGGCCCTCATGGCGGTGGTATGCATCATCGGACTGCTGGCACTGGGCGAAAGCCCATGAGAACGCCAGGTCGTAGCACCAGGAAGCAACACTGTCATGCCGTTTTACCCACCGCCGTACCTTAACCACACCAGGAGTTGTCATGAACCTCATCAAAAACTTTATCCGCGAAGAAGATGGCGTCACCGCAATCGAGTACGGCCTGATCGCTGCCCTGATTGCCGTGGTGATCATCGCCGCCATCACCATCGTCGGCACGCAGCTGAAAAAAACCTTCAGCACCATCGGTACCAAGCTGACCACCGCCAACTGACGCGGTGCTGTCCGGGCCGGCCCAGCGCCAGCCCGGACTACGCTTTCCCCCCATTCCCGGCACGCCCACCTTGACGACGCATAGCGAGGCCCATCGTGAAATATCTCTTCAGCCGTGTATCCGACGAGTCCGCCGTCACAGCGATCGAATACGCGCTGCTGGCGGGCCTGATCGCGGTCGTGCTGGTCATCACGATCACCGTGCTTGGCGACCAGGTCAAGCTGCTGTTTGTCTACGTCAAGGACCAAGTGGTCCTGGCCCTGTCATGAATACCCTGCGCCTCTCGCTGCGCACCCACCGCGCCCTGCTGCTGATCGTGCTGCCGTACGCCGCCGTGGCGATACTGCTGGCCGGCGGCCTGCCCAGTGCCTCGGACATCCTCAACGTGCTGGCAGGCTTCCTCGTGGCCATCCTCACGGGCCCCGTCTTCATCCTGTGCGGCTACACCATCCACGTCATGGTGATGAAACGCCCGCACCGCCTGTGCCACTATCTGTACCACGATCTGCGCCGCTACCTGAGCAACGAGCGCCTGCTGCACGCGCTGCCGGCCATGCTGCTGATCCCCGTCTTCGCCTCCAGCTTCACCGTCATCAAGGGCGCCATCCCGCGCCTGCACCCCTACACCTGGGATGCCACCCTGTCCGCCTGGGACGTCGCGCTGCATGGCGGCATGGCGCCATGGGAAAGGCTGCAGCCGCTGCTGGGCCACCCGCTCGTCACGGGCTTGCTCAACTTCAGCTACCACTTCTGGTTCTTCCTGTTCTACGCCATCCTGTACTGGCTCATCCTCGACACGCGCCGCCCGCTGCTGCGCATGCAGTTCCTGCTCAGCTTTGCACTGACCTGGATCGTCCTGGGCAGCATCATGGCCGTGCTGTTTGCCTCGGTCGGCCCCTGCTACTACGGCCACCTGCACGCCAGCGATCCGTATGCGCCGCTGATGGCTTACCTGCATGACGCCAACCAGCACGTCCCCGTCTGGGCACTGCAGGTGCAGGAGATGCTGTGGCAAGGCTATCAAAGCAAGGGCGCGAACGGCGAGCTGGGCATCTCCGCCATGCCCAGCATGCATGTGGCCACGGCCATGCTGATGGCCATCGTGGGCTGGAACGTCAACCGCGCCGCCGGCATCGCCCTGTCCGCCTTCGCCGTACTGATCCTGCTCGGCTCCATCCACCTGGGCTGGCACTATGCGCTCGACGGCTATGTCGGCGCGGCCGGCGCGGCCCTTGTGTGGCACCTGGTGGGACGGCTCTTGGGCAGCCAGGCCGCGATACCGGTCGTGCACCTGGCCACGGCGCCCTGCATGGGCAAGGAAGGACTGACATCATGAACGCCCACCTGCCCATGCTGCTGTGCCTGGCCGTGCTGGCCACCCTGCTCGCTGCTGCCCTGTGGCACGACCTGCGCACGCGCCGCATCCCGAACCGGCTGGTGCTGTGGGGCACCCTGGCGGGCTTGATCCTGAACAGCTTCGTGCCATCGGGCGCCGGCCTGTTCGACGCGGCCTTCGGCGGCCTGGGACTGCTGCAGGCGCTGGCCGGCGCCGCTGCCGGACTGGCCCTGCTGCTGCCCATGTATCTGCTGCGCGCCCTGGGCGCCGGCGACGTCAAGCTGATGGCCATGTGCGGCGCCTTCCTGGGACCCGACGCCGTGCTCGAAGCGGCCTTGCTGACCTTCCTGTGCGGCGGCGTGCTGGCTCTGGCAGCCGCGCTGGCCGGCCAGCGCCTGCGCCAGGTATTGAAAAATACCTACCACATGATGCTGGGCGCACTGCTGCACAGCCTTGCCGGCGGCGCCGCCACGATCGCCGAACCGCCGCCTGCCACCGGCAAGCTGGCCTACGCCTTCGCCATCGCCAGCGGCACCCTGCTGCAAGTGCTCCTGCATTACAACCACCTGTGGAGCCTGCGCTGAAACGCGCCGCTCCGACGACCCGCCACCCTAGGACCCGACCATGGACACCCTCGCCACCTTCTGCCACTCGCGCCACGCCAGCCTGCTCACCAGCATCGCCATGGCTTGCCTGTGGGCGTTCTTCGCCAGCGCCCACGTGGTGGGATTCCTGCACAGCGGCGACTGGAGCTATCTGCTGTTCTGCGCCGCCGAAACCCTGGCCGCCCTGTTCTTCATCGTGCGTTCGGCCCCCGTCAGCGTCTCGACCGATGCGGGCGACTGGCTGCTGGCCATCGGCGCCACCTTCGCCCCCTTCCTCTTCGCGCCAGCCGACATGGCCATCTGGCCCGGCGCGCGCTACCTGCTGGCCGTCGGCAGCCTGCTGCAGATCGCCGGCCTGCTGTCGCTGAACCGCAGCTTCGGCCTGGTGGCGGCGCAGCGCGAGATCAAGACGGGCGGCGTCTACCGCGTGGTACGCCATCCGCTGTATGCCAGCTACCTGATTTCCCTGAGCGGCTACCTGCTGGCCAACACCTCGCTCGCCAACACCGCCATCTATGTGGCGACGATGACGATGATGGTGATGCGCCTGCTGCGCGAAGAGCGCTTCCTGTCCACCGACGTGCGCTATCGCGTCTACATGCGCCAGGTGAAGTACCGCCTGCTGCCCTTCATTTTCTGATATCCGGCCACCTGAGCGAGGAGCATCCATCATGCCTGACACCTATCCAGAACGCAGCGACGGCGGCGGCGTCGAACCGGCGGCCAAGCGCGCGCCACGCACGGTCGAGGAAACGGGATTGCCCTTCCTGTTCCTGGTCGAACTGCTGGTCAAGATACTCTTCCAGCGCGGCCAGATCGGCCTGCCCGCCCTGTCGACGCACGTGAAACTGGGCGCCGGCGTGCTCGAGCCGCTGCTCACCTTCATGCGCGCCGAAAAACTGTGCGAAGCGCGCCGCAACGGCGGCAGCGGCACCGACGCCGACCTGTCTTATCTGCTGGGCGACCAGGGCCGCCTGCGCGCCGCCGAATACATGCGCCGCAATGCCTACAGCGGTCCCGCCCCCGTCACCCTGGCCGATTACAGCAACCAGGTGCTGGCGCAAAGCGTGGCGGACATGCAGGTCACCCGCGACGACGTGCAGCGCGAATTTCGCAACGTGGTGGCCAGTTCGGCCGTGCTCGACCAGCTGGGCGCGGCCATGAATTCCGGACGCGCCCTGTTCTTCCACGGCCCCGCCGGCAGCGGCAAGAGCTACCTGGCCGAGCGCCTGAACGGTCTGCTCAGCGGCGCCATCGCGCTGCCCCATGCCGTGATGGTCGACGGTGAAGTGCTGCCCTTCCTCGACCCCATGCTGCACACCGTGTCGCGCGGCGGCCCCGTGCCGTCCGACCCGCGCTGGGTGCGCGCCGAGCGCCCCGCCGTGCTGACGGGCGGCGAGCTGACGCTCGACATGCTGGACCTGCAATTCGACCAGGGCACCCGTTTGTACCAGGCGCCGCCGCACCTGAAGGCCAACAACGGCATCTTCATCATCGACGACCTGGGCCGCCAGCGCTGCTCGCCCGTGGAACTGATGAACCGCTGGATCGTGCCGATGGCGCGCCACATCGATTACCTGTCGCTGCACACGGGCTACAAATTCCCCGTGCCCTTCGACGTCATCGTCGTGTTCTCGTCGAACCTGGCGCCGCAGCACCTGGCCGACGATTCCTTCCTGCGCCGCATCGGCTACAAGATCCACGTCGGCCCCCTGAGCGCCTACCACTACCTGGCCGTGTTCCGCAGCACCTGCGCCCAGCTGGGCATCAATTTCGACGAAGCCTCCTACACCTATCTGCTGCACCTGCACAGCCAGTACGGGCGGCCCTTGATGGCCTGCTATCCGCGCGACATCCTCGCGCAGATCTGCGACCAGGCACGCTATGAAAACCACGCGGCGCAGCTGTCGCCGGAAGGGCTGCTGTGGGCATGGAAAAACTATTTCGGCAGCGATGACGACCTTGCAAGCACACACACCGGACCGGAAGCGGTCCAGCACAAAGGGGAAGCAAAATGAGAAACGCACGCGCTCTGACGATGATGGCCATTGCGGTCATCCTGGCGTTCGCCGCGGTCATCGTGGCCGCGCGCTGGATCAATGCCCAAGCCTCGGGCAACATCAACAAGGTGGCCGTGGCCCAGGTCGACATCAGCCTGGGCGCGCGCCTGACGCCCGACATGGTGCGCATGGTGGACTGGCCATCGAACGCGCTGCCGCCGGGCGCCATCAACGATCCGAAACTGCTGGAAACGCGCGTCACGCGCACCAGCATCCAGCACGGCGAACCTATCATGGAAGGCAAGCTGGCGCCTCCCGGCACGCAGGGCGGCCTGTCGGCCGTCGTCGCCGAAGGCAAGCGCGCCATGACCGTGCGCGTCAACGATGTGGTGGGCGTGGCCGGCTTCGCCCTGCCCGGCAACTTCGTCGACATCCTCGTCAACACCCAGGGCGAAGGGGCGCGCAAGACGCCGGACCGCGATCCGAACATTTCCAAGATCGTGCTCGAACGCATCCTCGTGCTGGCCATCGCCCAGGAATCGAGCCGCGACGACACCAAGCCCAAGGTGGTCAACGCCGTGACCCTGGAGCTGACGCCGGACCAGGCGGAAAAACTCGACCTGGCACGCAGCGTGGGCACCCTGTCGCTGGTGCTGCGCAACCAGATCGAGGACAAGCCCGTCAACACGGAAGGCGCCACCAAGTCCAGTTTGCTCGATGAAAAAGTCGCCATGGCAGCCCCCGCCGCCATGGTGCAAGCCAAGCCGCTGCCACGCCGCCGTCCCGCCGCCGCACCCGCGCCAACGGCCGGTCCAAGGGTCGATGTCATCAAGGGGCTGGAACGCAGCTCCCAACAATTCTAACCTGCACCAGAGGAGTCACGCCATGAGCACATATTGCACAGCAAGCGAAAGCCGGGCACTCAGCCTGGCGCTTGCCCTCGCCCTGATCGGCGCCCTGGCGCCCCAGGCACGCAGCGAACCCGTTGCCGCCACCGCCGCTACCGCCGACACCGGGGCAGCCAAAAGCAGCCGCGCCACCACCCGGCCCAAGGCCACGCCGCCGCAAAGCGAATCGCGCGCCGGCCGTACCGAGATGGCGCCGCAAATGAGCCTGGCGGAAGGCAAGTCGACCCTGATGCGCCTGCCGTTCGCCGCCAGCCGCATGTCCGTCGGCGACCCGCGCATCGCCGACGTCATCCTGCTCAATCCCAACGAGGTCTACCTGCTGGGACGTTCCGTCGGCACCACCAACCTGATCCTGTGGAACAAGAGCAATGACGCCACCATCATCGACCTGGCCGTCGGCATCGACAGCAGCAGCCTGCAGGCACGCATGGCCGAGCTGCTGCCGAACGAAAAGATCAACGTCACGGTGGCGGGCGACACCCTGATCCTGTCGGGCATGGTCAGCGACGTCGTCAAGGCCGACCAGGCCCTGTCGCTGGCCAACGCCTATGTGCAGCGCAGCGCCCGCAGCGGCAGCGCCGCCTCCGGCGCAGCACCCGCCGCAGCCGCAGGCGCCGCCGCTCCGGCCCCCGCCGCCACGCCCGATGCCAGCACGCCGCGCGTGATCAATCTGCTGTCGATCGCCGCGCCGCAGCAGGTGATGCTGGAAGTGAAGGTGGCCGAAGTGTCGAAAGTGCTGGTCGACCAGCTGGGCGCCAGCCTGGGCATCAACAAGACCATCGGCAGCTGGTCGTATTCGCTGCTGTCCAGTCTGCTCAGCAACAATCCCAGCGGCTTGAGCGGCGCCAGCAAGAACAACTTCTTCAACCTCGACGCGCAAAAACGCGATGGCCTGATCAAGGTGCTGGCAGAACCGAACATCATGGCCATCAGCGGCCAGGAGGCCAGCTTCCTGGCTGGCGGCAAAATCTTCATCCCCGTCAGCCAGACCAACAATAACGGCGTGCCCACCATCACCCTGGAAGAGAAGGAGTTCGGCGTGGCCGTGAAATTCACGCCCACCGTGCTCGAAGGGGGCCGCATCAACCTGAAGGTGGCGCCGGAAGTGTCGGACCTGAACAAGGACGGCATCGGCATCACGGCCACGGGCATCTCGGCCACGGCCATCCTGCCTTCGTTTACCACGCGGCGCGCCACCACCACGGTGCAGCTGTTCGACGGCCAGAGCTTCGCCATCGGCGGCCTGATCAAGAACAACGTGACCAGCAATATCAAGGCCATGCCAGGACTGGGCGAAGTGCCCGTGCTGGGCGCCCTGTTCCGCAGCACGGACTTCCAGACGGACCGCTCGGAACTGGTCTTCATCATCACGCCGCATCTGGTCAAGCCGCTGCCGCCCGACTACAAGCTGCCCACCGACGGCTACATCCAGCCGACGCGCGGCGACATGTTCATGCAGGGAAAAATGGAAGGCAGCGCACCGGCGCCCGCCCCCGCAGCGGCACAGACACCGGCACCAGCGCCCATGCAGCCGCAAGCGGCCGCGCCCCAGCCTGCCGCCGGCTTCGACCTCAAATAGGAGAACACCATGAAAAACGCACATCGCCTGCCTTGCGCCACCTTGCTGCCTCTACTGGTCCTGCTGGCCGGCTGCGCCGCCACCACCACGCCCGTGCTCGATTCGCACTTCGGCGAATCGGTGGCCCTGCTCAAGGCGCAGCAGATCATGTATCCGGACGCCTACCGCAATGCCAACCCCGTCAGCGGCATCGACGGCAAGGCCGGCGTCAGCGCCTACCAGCGCTACCAGAAATCGTTTGCGGCGCCGGAACCGCAACCGAATGTCTTCACCATCGGCGTGGGCGGACGCCAGTAGGCGCCGGTCCCGCGATGCACTTCCCCCAGGCCACCAGGAGACAGCCATGAACACCGCATTTCGCAGGCACGACAAGCAGCAGGGCGCGATCGCCATCGTGCTGGGGCTGACCCTGGTGGTGCTGTTTGCCATGGGCGGCCTGGTGCTGGACCTGGGCCACCTGTACATCGCCAAGGCGGAACTGCAGAACGGCGCCGACAGCGCCGCCCTGGCCGGCGCCGTGGAACTCAATCAAAGCGCGGACGGCATCGACAATGCGCAGGCCAAGGCCATCGCCATCGCGCAAAAGAACCGCTACGATTTTTCCACCGCGCTGACCATCACGGCCGCCAACATCGAGTTCGGCCCCAGTCCGGACGGTCCCTGGTCATCCGGCGCCAGCGCCCGCACCAGCCCCCAGGGCCAGACCTTCATCCGCGTCGACACGGGCAGCAAGACTTTCGCCACCTACCTGATGGGCATCGCTGGCATCGCCAGCACCAGCACCTCGGGCGTGGCAGTGGCGGGCCGCTTCGTCAACGACGTCACGCCGATCGGCGTGTGCGCCGTCGACCCGGCCAACAAGACGGCGCAATACACGTATCCTGCCGCGCCGGCCGGCACGGGCCTGACGGAGCTGGTGGAATTCGGTTTCCGCCGCGGCGTCACCTACAACCTGTTCGGTCTCAATCCGCTGGGCGGCCCGTCCGATCCCTACCTGATCAATCCCGTCGACGCCCCGCCCGGCACCTGCAGCGCCTCGCATGCGAGCGCCGCCTCCACCGCGCCCTTCATGTGCACGGGCAGCAGCGCCGTCATCACCAGCGGCACGGGCCAGGTGTACACGAACACAGGGCTGACGGCCTCGCTGGCCGCCTCGCTCAATTCGCGCTTCGACGATTACGGCGGCCCCTCCGTATGCGACCCGGCGACGGCGCCGCCCGACACCAACATCAAGGAGTATCCTTGCGTGGGCGCCGCGTCGCCCTGCGCCGCCACTGCCGCCAATTCGCCGCCCGCCAGCTGGATGGAACCGGGCGCCAGCACCTTGCCCAGCCAGCAGCCCGTCAGCCTGGCAGGCAGCAAGCCGAATTACCAGCTGCCGTCGGCCGGCACGGTTCCCGCGCCATCGGCCACGTTCGCCCAGTTCTCCGGCTACGGCGTGCTGTGGTCCTACGGCCCCGCCTACCAAAGCAATGGCGCCACCCCGGCCAAGGCCGGCACGGCGTATAGCGTCGCGGACGGCAACGCCAACCCCATGTACAGCACGGCCAAGGCGAATTACTTCGACACGGCCAGCTACCCCGTCAACGCCGGCGCAGGCTTTCCTGCCAGTACGCCGCCTTCGCCGTACAACCAGACCAGCGGCCCCACGTTCCAGGCGCCGTCGCCGGCCCATCCGGGGCAGCGCAACCGGCGCATCCTCAACGTGGTGCTGGTCGACTGCCGCACGGCGCCCGTGGGGCCTGCTTCGTGCGGCACCATGAACGCGGTCGGCATCGGCAAATTCTTCATGACGATGAAAGCCGATTTCAGCGGCGGCACCAAACGCCTCGACGTCGAGTTCGCGGGTCTGATCGAGCCCGTGCCGAATTCCGAAATCAAACTCTACAAGTGAGGCGGCCATGCGCATCCACCACTCCCCCCTCAGGCAGCGCGGCGGCGCCGCCGTCGAATTCGGCATCGTGCTGGCCCTGCTGATCACCCTGCTGGCAGGCATCTTCGGCTTCGGCCGCGCCTTCTGGTATTACGACGCGCTGACCAAGGCCACGCGCGACGCGGCGCGCAACATGTCCGTCAAGGCCAAGGCCGGCATCGCCTCGCAGGGTGTGCCGGCGGCCAGGCAGACGGTGGTCGACGCGGCCCTCAGCGCCGGCATCAGCGACTTCACCACGGCCAACGTGACGGTCACCTGCCTGGACGCGGCGTTCAACGACAGCAACTGCAACGATGGCACGGCGCCGGGCGGCATCCGCGTCGAAGTCGTCAACTACACGCTGTCGGTGGGCCAGTACCTGCCCTTCGTGATCGGTGCGGCCAGCAGCTATGCCACGCCGCTCTCGCCGCGCACCACCATGCGCTACATGCTGTAAGGAGAACGCCATGCGCCACCGCTTTTCATCGTCTCCTCCAGCCGGGCGCCAGCGCGGCGCCGCCGCAGTCGAATTCGCCCTGGTGTCGCTGCTGTTTTTCACGCTGCTGTTTGGCATCCTCGAATTTGGCCGCATGCTGTACCTGTACAACACGGTGCAGGAAGTGACCCGCCGCGCCGCGCGCGAAGCGGTGGTGCGCTGGATCGACGAGACCGACGCCATCAAGACCCTGGCCCTGTTCGGCGGCACGGCCCTGCCGGCCGCGCCGGAACTGACGGCCGCCAACATCACCATCCGCTACCTGAACAAGAGCGGCGCCGAAGTGACCTTGCCGCCGACGGACCCGGGCGACAACCTGTCGGCCTGCGGCGACATCACGCGCACGGCCAGCTGCATCGACAGCGTGCGCGTCTCGATCGACAACGTCAGCTACACGCCGATGGTCAGCCTGTTCGGTTTTCTCAATATCGCCGTACCAGCCTCGGTGGTGGTCATGCACGCCGAAAGCCTGGGCTTCCAGATCAACTGAACGCCTTTACCGAACACTTTTACCGGGGAGTACCAAGTGAATATCGTCATCGTCTCGAAGAATGAAGCCCAGCTCAAACGGCTGACCCGCTTGCTGCGCGAACGCAGCACGGCCGACCGCGTCACCCTGCTGGCGAGCATACCCGATGTATTCGACAACGGCGTCACGCCGGACTTGCTGCTGCTGGAGCAAGAGCAGACGGGCGAGGCGGAGCTGGAACAGCTCGAGCTGCTGGGCGGACGCCATCCGAACCTGGCCATCATTGTGCAATGCCCGCAGCAAAGTCCGCAATTCCTGCTGCGCTCGATGCGCGCCGGCGTGCGCGAAGTGCTGCAGCCGGACGACGACGCGGCCCTGTGCGCCGCCTTGCGCCGCATCGAGGAAAAACTGCAGAAGCAGGTCACGCGCAAGGGCCAGGTGCTGGCCTTCGTCTCGTGCAAGGGCGGCAGCGGCGCCACCTTCATCGCCGCCAACCTCGGCTACGCGCTGGCCGCCGGCGAACAGCGCAAGGTGGCGCTGTTCGACCTGAACCTGCAGTTCGGCGACGCCGCGCTGTTCGTCTCGGACCACAAGCCGGCCACCACCCTGTCGCAGCTGTCGCAGCAGATCGTGCGCCTCGACGCTTCGCTGCTGACCGCCAGCATGATCCAGATCACGCCCGCCTACAGCGTGCTGGCCGCCGCCGACGACCCGGCCCACGCGGCCGACGTCGAAGCCGACCATATCGACCGCTTGCTGACCCTGGCGCGCAGCCAGTACGACTACATCCTGCTCGACGTGGGACGCGGCCTCGATCCCGTCAGCGTGCGCGCGCTGGACCGGGCCGACCTGATTTTCCCCGTACTGCAGGCAACGTTGCCGTATGTGCGCGACGGCAAGCGCCTGCTCGACGTGTTCCGCGGCCTCGGCTACCGCGAAGACAAGATCCGCCTGATCCTGAACCGCTATGCCAGCAGCGACAGCATCCGCGTGGCCGACCTGGAAGCGGCGTATGGCAAGCACGTCTACAAATCCATCCCCAACCACTACGAAGCGGTGGCGGCCTCCGTCAGCCAGGGCGTGCCCATTCTCAAGCTGACGCCGCACAACGCCGTCTCGCGCGCCCTGCAGGAACTGGCCGCCAGCATGGCCGGCGAAACCCCGCCCGCCGCGCAAGGCTGGGTTTCGCGGCTGCTGGCGCGCGCCTGATTCCCTACAGCGCGCCTGATCCCCTACATTTACCGGAGACCGATCATGACTGTCGAAAAACTCACCCTGCGGGACCGCCTGGGCTATGCCCAGGATGACGCCAGCCTGAATGACGATGCCGCGCACCAGGGCGCATCGAGCCAGAGCTACCAGCAGCTCAAGCACCGCACCCACCAGGCGCTGCTCGACCGCGTCGACCTGGAAGGCATGCAGCGCCTGTCGCGCGAGCAAATCCGCGAAGAGCTGAAAATCCTCGTCAGCGACGTGCTCACGGAAGACAATGTGGTGATCAACGAGCTGGAACGGCGCTCGCTGATCCGCGACATCCAGGACGAGGTGCTCGGCTTCGGCCCGCTCGAACCGCTGCTGGCCGATCCCGGCGTGTCCGATATCCTCGTCAACACCTACCGCCAGGTGTATGTCGAGCGCCATGGCCGCCTGGAGCTGAGCGACGTCTGCTTCACCGACGACGCGCATTTGATGAAAATCATCGACAAGATCGTCTCGCGCGTGGGCCGGCGCATCGACGAATCGAGCCCCATGGTCGATGCGCGCCTGCCCGACGGTTCACGCGTGAACGCCATCATCCCGCCATTGGCCATCGACGGCCCCGTGATGTCGATCCGGCGCTTTTCGGCCCAGCCCCTGCGCCTGGCCGACCTGCTGCTCAAGCACAGCCTCACGGAGGAAATGAGCACCACGCTGCAGGCGCTGGGCAAGGCCAAGGTCAACATTCTGATCTCGGGCGGCACGGGCAGCGGCAAGACCACGATGCTCAATGCGATTTCCGGCTTCATCAGCACGGCCGAACGCATCGTCACCATCGAGGACGCGGCCGAACTGCAGATGCAGCAGCCGCACGTGGTGCGCCTGGAAACGCGCCCGCCAAATATCGAGGGCAAGGGCGAAGTGACGCAGCGGGCGCTGGTGCGCAACGCGCTGCGCATGCGCCCCGACCGCATCATCCTGGGCGAAGTGCGCGGCGCCGAGGCGCTCGACATGCTGGGCGCCATGAACACGGGCCATGAAGGCTCGATGGCCACCATCCACGCGAACACCCCGCGCGACGCGCTGACGCGGCTGGAAAACATGATCAGCATGGCCTCCGCGGCCCTGCCCGTGAAAGCCATGCGCCAGCAAATCAGTTCGGCCATCAGCGTGGTGGTGCAGGTGTCGCGCCTGACGGACGGCAAGCGCAAGGTCACGTCGATTCAGGAAATCACGGGCATGGAAGGCGAGATGATCACCATGCAGGAAATCTTCACCTTCCGCCAGACGGGCATCGGCGAGGACGGCACGGTGCAGGGACATTTCCATGCCAGCGGCGTGCGGCCGCGTTTCCTGGAACGCCTGCGCGCCTTCGGCATCAGCCTGCCGGAAACCCTGTTCGATCCCGCCCGCCAGTACCATTAAGGGGAGCATCATGGACTATCTCTATTACGTATTCGCCATCCTCACCTTCATCGCCGTGGTACTGCTGATCGAGGGCGTGTACCTGGCGTGGAACACCTCGCGCGGCCCGGAAGCGGAAAGGGTCGCGCGCCGCCTGCGCATCATGTCGGCCGGCGCGCATGGCGACGCGGGCAGCTCGATGATCAAGAAACGCCTGCTGAGCGACACCCCCTCCCTGCAGCGCGTGCTGCTCAGCGTGCCCCGCGTGCATGCGCTCGACCGCCTGCTGGAACAGTCGGGCATGACCTGGAGCGTGGCCAGCTTCGCCGGCGTGATGCTGGCCTCGGCCGGCGCCGCATTTTTGCTGCTCAGCTACTTCAGCGTGCCGTGGCTGCTGCTCCTGCCGCTGGTGGCCGGCGCGGCCCTGCTGCCGCTGCTGGTGGTCTTGCGCGCCAAGGCCAAGCGCCTGCAGCGCATCGAACAGCAATTGCCCGATGCGCTCGACCTGATGGCGCGCGCCCTGCGTGCCGGCCACGCCTTCCCCACCGCCCTGAAAATGGTCGGCGATGAAATGAACGCGCCGCTGGCCGTGGAATTTCGCGCCACCTTCGATGAAGTCAATTTCGGCATCGCCATGCAGGACGCGCTGATGAACCTGGCCACGCGCGTGCCCAGCACGGACTTGCGCTACTTCGTCATCGCCGTACTGATCCAGCGCGAAACGGGCGGCAACCTGGCCGAGCTGCTCGACAGCATCAGCCGCATCATCCGCGAGCGCATCAAGCTGCTGGGACAGGTGCGCGTGCTGTCGGCCGAAGGCAAGCTGTCGGCCTGGATTTTGTCGCTGCTGCCCTTCGGCGCGGCGGCCATGATCCAGCTGACCAATCCGCAATTCCTGGAAATGCTGTTCGTCGATCCGGGCGGACGCAAGATGCTCGCCGGCGCACTGGTGATGATGGTGTGCGGCATCCTGGTCATGCGCAATATCATCCGCATCCGCGTCTGAGCCCGCAAGGAGAATCCTCATGAATCCCGTCCATTTCGCCTTTCTCGCCCTGCTCTTCATTGCCGTCTTCGGCACCGTGCTGGTGGCCATGCGCAGCTTTGCCCCCGATCCCTTGCGCCAGCGCATGGACAACGCCACCGGCAAGAGCGCGGCGGCGCCTGGCGCCTCCACGCCCAGCCCCTGGCTGGCGCGCATGGTGCGCCTGAGCGGCCCGCTGGCCAAACTGTCGCTGCCCGATCAGGGTTGGGAAGGCTCCGTGATGCGCCGGCGCTTCATGAATGCCGGCCTGCGCCAGGCATCGGCGCCCATCCTGTTCTTTTCCGCCAAGACCATGCTGGCCATCGGCCTGCCGCTGCTGCTGTTCCTGGGCCTGAGCGCCTCGGGCAGCCAGATGGCCGGCAAAGCTCTCTTGTTCTGGCTGCTGATCGTGGCCGCCATCGGCTACTACCTGCCCAATATCGTGCTGGCGCAAATGATCAAGCGGCGCCAGCGCGACATCTTCGAAAGCTTTCCCGATGCGCTGGACTTGATGACGGTGTGCGTGGAAGCGGGCCTGGCCATGGATGCGGCGCTGGCCAGGGTGGCGGCCGAGATCGCCCTGAAAAGCGCCGTGCTGGCCGAGGAATTGCACCTGGTGATGCTGGAACTGCGCGCCGGCAACACCAAGGAACGGGCGCTGCGCAACCTGGCCCTGCGCACGGGCGTCGAGGATGTCGACGCACTGGTGGCCATGCTGATCCAGGCCGAGCGCTTCGGCACCAGCATCGCCGCCTCGCTGCGCGTGCAGTCGGACCAGCTGCGCACCAAGCGCCGCCAACTGGCCGAGGAAGAAGCGGCGAAGATCGCCCTCAAGCTGCTGTTCCCGCTGATCTTTTTCATCTTCCCTTCGCTGCTGGTCGTCCTGATGGGACCAGCGTTCCTGCAAATCTACCGCGTGCTCCTGCCCAGCATGGGCAGCGGCAGCTGACCGGAGAACCGCCATGTCACAGCACACCACCCTGATGCTCATGCTCGCCTGCGCCGGCCTGCTGCCCGCCTGCGGCCACCTGCCCGGCCCGGCCACTCAGAGCAACCATGCTGCGCCGCCCCAGGCGCGCATCGATGACAGCCCCGCCACCCGCAGCGCCGCTTTCTGCAAGCTGGGCAAGCGCATGCAGGAACTGGGCGACCCGCGCGCGGCGATGGAAGCCTACCGCGAAGCCCTGCTGCTCACGCCCGACTCGGCCGACGCGCGCAATGGCGCCGCCGTGCTGCACGCGCAACTGGGCCAGCTGGAAACGGCGCGCGGCATGCTGCAGGCGCTGGCGCAAGAGACGCCGACGGCCAGGACCTACAACAACCTCGGCTACGTGCTGTACCTGCAGGGCGATTACGCGCAGGCGGCCAGCGTGCTGCGCCAGTCGCTGCAGCTCGACAACGGCCAGCAGCCGGCGCGCGCCAATCTGGACCTGGCCATCGCGGCGCTGGCGCGCAGCATAGTCACGATCGATGCCACCGTGGAGACCATCGTGCCCGACCTGGCGCCGGCGCCCGCGCCAGCGGCGCCTGCCAGCCGCCTGCAGCTGACGCAGTTGCAGCCGAATATCTTCACGCTGAGCTGGCGCGACGCTCCTGTGACGGCGCAAGCCGCCTTGCCAGCCCCGGCAAAACCGGTGGCGCCGGTGGCAACCCTGCCACGGCTGGAAGTCATCAACGGCAATGGCGCAACGGGGATGGCAGCGCGCATGCGCGGCATGCTGGGCGGCATGGGCATCAGCGTGCTGCGGCTGGGCAACCAGCGGCCGTACGGCGTCCAGGCCAGCAGCATCGTCTACCGCTCCGGTCATGCGCAGGCGGCAGCCGCCCTGGCCCTGGCCTTGGGCGGCATGCCGCAGCTGCAAGCGGCGGACGACGGCGGCATCGGCGCGGGCGCCGACCTGCGTTTATTGCTGGGCAAGGATGCGGCGGCCAGCCTGCGCGCGCCGGACGTGCGCCTGGCGTCGAACACGACACCGTAACAGTGGCATCAGCGCGGCAGCAGGCGCCGGTCGGCGGGATTGATCAGGAAGCCTTGCAGGATATCCTGCAGCTGCGGCAGCTTCGCCACGTAGGCGGGAATGCCCAGCTGGCGCGCGCCGAAGTAGTGGGCGATGATGTCGCCCTGCTGTTCCATGTTGAAGTCGGACAGGACGTCGCCCGCTTGCGCATCGTAGCGGTAGGCGCGCTGGCCGATGTAGCCGCCGCGCAGCGCCAGCAGCACGCCATGCAGCAGCACGCTGTAGCCGAGCTGGTACTGCCACACATGCACCATCTCGTGGATGAAGAACAGCTTGCCGCTGTTGCCTTCGCGCGAGAAATCGTCGCGGTACTGGGCCGGCATGAAGTGCAGGCTGCCGCGCGGCGTCATCGCCGTGTTCTGGTCCTGCAAGCCGAACGGTAGAAAGGAGCCGCGCACGACGCGCACGCGCGCGTAGTCGATGGCGCCCTGGAAGACGCTGCGGGCCATGGCGGTTTCGCCGATGGTGAGGGGGCGGCGCAAGACGCGCATGGCACTGAGTCAGGGGGAAGAAGCGGCAAGCGTAGGAGCCTGCCGCGCGGGTACCGCTTAAACCGAACGAAGGCCGCTGGCCGCCTTGGCGATTTCCGTGATGCGGTCCCAGTTGCCGGCCGCGATCGCGTCTTTCGGCGTCAGCCAGGAGCCGCCCACGCAGGCGACGTTTTTCAGCGCCAGGAACTGCGACGCCGTCTCTTGCGAGATGCCGCCCGTCGGGCAGAACGTCACGTCCGGCAGCGGGCCGTAGATCGCGTTGAGCATGCCGATGCCGCCCGCCGGCACGGCCGGGAACAGTTTCAGCTGCTGGAAGCCGTTTTCACGCGCCGCCATCACTTCGCCTGGCGTCATCACGCCTGGCAGCAATGGCAAGCCGCTGCTTTTCGCCGCCGCCACCAGGGCCGACGTCAGGCCTGGCGACACGCCGAAGACGGCGCCCGCATCGCGCGCCTGCACGAATTCCTCGGGACGGGTCAAGGTACCCACGCCGACGATGGCGCCCGGCACTTCCGACATGGCGCGGATCGCTTCCAGGCCGTGCTTGGTGCGCAAGGTTACTTCCAGCACGCGGATGCCGCCCGCCACCAGCGCGCGCGCCAGCGGTACGGCGTGTTCAGGATCGTCGATCGCAATCACGGGGATCACGCTCGATGTGCGCATAATTTCCAGTAGTGTCATGGTCATCTCTTATTTCCTAGCCAAAAAGTCTTCATCGGAACCCGGTACGGTATCACCGACATTGTCGGCGTCGTGCAAGGCGACGGTGGTGGGAATCGGCGACGGCAGGCCGAAGGTGGTGGCACCCTCTTCCGCCGCGCTGACGGTGGAACGGAACATGGAAAACAGCTCGCGGCCCATGCCGATATGATTCGGCGACAGGTCGGCGGTCACCAGCGAACGCGCGTGCCAGACGTCGGCCGGCACCAGCGCTTCCAGTACGCCGGTGAAGGCGTCGAGACGGATGATGTCGCCGTCGCGCACGAGGCCCAGCGGGCCGCCGGCGAGAATCTCTGGCGACACGTGGATGGCGGCCGGCACCTTGCCCGACGCGCCCGACATGCGGCCATCGGTAACGAGCGCCACGTGGCGGCCCGCATCCTGCAGGTTGGCCAGCGCAGGGGTCAGCGCATGCAGTTCCGGCATGCCGTTGGCGCGCGGGCCCTGGAAGCGCAGCACGGCGACGAAGTCGCGGTCCAGGGTGCCCGCCTTGTAGGCGGACATGAAATCTTCCTGCGAATTGAACACGAGCGCCGGCGCTTCGACCGTGCGGTGCTCCGGCTTGACGGCCGAGACCTTCATCACGGCGCGGCCCAGGTTACCTGCGACCAGGACCATGCCGCCGTCCGGCGCGAACGGATTCGAGGCCGGGCGCAGCACGTTTTCGTCGGCGCTGGTGGCCGGTGCATCTTTCCAGAAGACCTTGCCGTCTTCGCCGAGGAACGGCTCCATGCAGTGCGCGCGCAAGCCGTGGCCGAGGATGGTGTTGACGTCTTCGTGCAGCAAGCCCGCGTCCAGCAATTCGCGGATCAGGTAACCGGTGCCGCCGGCCGCGTGGAAATGGTTCACGTCGGCGTCGCCGTTCGGGTAGATGCGCGTGAGCATCGGCACGATGGCCGACAGCTCGTTGAAATCGTTCCAGTCGATGACGATGCCGGCCGCCTTGGCGATCGCCACCAGATGCAGGGTGTGGTTGGTCGAACCGCCCGTGGCCAGCAAGCCCACGACGGCGTTGACGATACATTTCTCGTCAACGATATGGCCGACCGGCAAATAGCTGGCGCTCTGCGCCGTGATGGCGGCGGCGCGCTGGGAGGCGGCCACAGTCAGCGCATCGCGCAGCGGCGTGTTCGGCGTGATGAAGGCGGCGCCCGGCATGTGCAGGCCCATCACTTCCATCAGCATCTGGTTGCTGTTCGCCGTGCCGTAGAAGGTACAGGTGCCGGCGCCGTGGTAGGCTTTCGATTCGCCTTCGAGCAAGTCTTCACGCGTGGCCTTGCCTTGCGCATACAGCTGGCGCACTTGGGCTTTTTCCTTGTTCGACAGGCCCGACGTCATCGGACCGGCCGGCACGAAGACGGCCGGCAAGTGGCCGAAGTGCAGCGCACCGATCAACAGGCCCGGCACGATCTTGTCGCACACGCCCAGGTACAGGGCGGCGTCGAACATATTGTGCGACAGCGCCACGGCCGTCGACATGGCGATGGTGTCGCGCGAAAACAGCGACAGTTCCATGCCCGGCTGGCCTTGCGTCACGCCATCGCACATGGCGGGCACGCCACCGGCAAACTGGGCGACTGCGCCCACTTCGCGCACGGCTTGCTTGATGATCTGCGGGAAGCCTTCGAACGGCTGGTGCGCCGACAGCATGTCGTTGTACGAGGAAACGATGGCCACGGACGGCTTCTTGTATTCCTTCAGCGACAGCTTGTCGTTGGCGGGAAAGGCGGCAAAGCCGTGCGCCAGGTTGGTGCACGACAGGGCGCCGCGCTGCACGCCCTGGATGCGGGCCGCATCCAGATGCGCCAGGTAGGCGCCGCGCGATGGCCGGCTGCGCGCGATGATGCGCGCTGTTACGGATTCGACTACTGGATGCAGCGCCATATGGATTTCCTTAAAAATGAGTATTTCGTGAAATTTTACTACAAAATGCTGAGGAAGAAGCACTCTTGCATGGGCCAGCAACACAAATAAGCGACAGATTGCGGCGTATCAAGGCAAACCCGGGCAATATCGCGTACCGGCACGTGTCAACGTGGCTCTTATATGTCACGCGTGCCATCGCTAAAAAAAGCACAACAAAATCCGCTTCGCGTCACAAACTGTAGTGAAATTACGTTTTTCTGATGTATTATTCTCATACCAATGCCGGATCCGCTGTTCGCCACGACGAACGCGCCGCGCTCCTTTCAACCGAGACAAGCACCCAAGCCGACCGCCATGCGCCAGCCAGCACCTACTCCTGCCATCACCGCCACCGCCAGTTTCCAGTCCCTGCAAGCGCATAGCGCCAGCCTGCGCGAAGTGCATCTGCGCCAGCTGTTCGCGGCCGACCCCGCCCGCTTCTCCAGCATGACCGTCGATGCGGCCGGCCTGTTGCTCGACTATTCGAAAAACCGCGTCGACGCCACGGCCATGGGCCTGCTGATGGACCTGGCCCGCGAGCGCGGCGTGGAAGCGCAGCGCGAAGCCATGTTCACTGGCGAGAAAATCAATCTTACCGAACATCGGGCCGTTCTGCATACGGCTTTGCGCGCGCCACGCGGCACCAGGCTGGTCGTCGATGGCCAGGATATCGATGCCGACGTGCAAGATGTGCTGCAACGCGTCAAGGCGTTTACGGACAAGGTGCGCAATGGCAGCTGGCTCGGCTACACGGGCAAACCGATCTGCGACATCGTCAACATCGGTATCGGCGGCTCGGACCTGGGTCCGAAAATGGCGTGCCTGGCCCTGCGCTCGTACGCCAACCCGGGCCTGGAAATGCACTTTGTTTCCAACGTCGACGGTCACGACATGGAAGCGACCTTGTCCAAGGTCGATCCGGAAACGACCCTGTTCATCGTGGCTTCGAAAACTTTTGTTACGGCAGAAACCATGCTCAACGCCAACACGGCGCGCGCCTGGTTCCTGCTCGAAGGCGAAGAAAAGGATCTGGCCCAACATTTTGTGGCCGTCTCGACCAATACGCAAGCCATCGTCGACTTCGGCATTTCGCCGGACAATATGTTCCCGTTCTGGGACTGGGTCGGTGGCCGCTACTCCGTCTGGTCGTCGATCGGCCTGGCCGTGGCCCTGTCCGTCGGCTTTGAATACTTCAGCGATTTCCTCGCCGGTGCGCATGCGATGGACCAGCATTTCCGCCAGGCCCCGCTGGAACAGAACATGCCCGTCGTGCTGGCCATGGTCGGTTTCTGGAACCGCCAGTTCCTCGATTGCGGCTCCGTTTCCATCGCGCCGTATCACCAGGACTTGAGCCGCTTTGCCGCCTATCTGCAACAGCTGGACATGGAAAGCAATGGCAAGCGCGTCACCAAGGATGGCCAGCCCGTCGATGTGCCGACCGGTCCCGTCATCTGGGGCGATTGCGGCACGAATGCGCAACATGCGTATTTCCAGCTGCTGCACCAGGGCACGGACATCACGCCCATCGATTTCATCGCCGCCCTGCGCGCCACGCACGACTTGCCGGGCCACCACGACGCCCTGCTGGCCAACTGCTTCGCCCAGTCGGAAGCCTTCATGACGGGCAAGACGGGCGACGAGGTGCGCCTTGATTTGCAGGTGCAAGGCTTGCCGGAAAGCGAGATCGAAGCGCTGGTGCCGCACAAGACTTTCCCCGGCAACCGCCCCAGCAACACCATCCTGATGGACCAGCTGACCCCGACCACCCTGGGCGCCCTGATCGCGCTGTACGAACACAAGACCTTCGTGCAGGGCGTCTTGTGGAACGTCAACAGTTTCGACCAGTGGGGCGTGGAGCTGGGCAAGGTGCTGGCCAAGAAAATCCAGACCGAACTGACGGGCGAAGCCCGTCCCGACCACCACGACAGCTCGACCAATGGCTTGATTGCCTTGGCGAAAGCCGCCAAGGCGGCGTACTAACTTAATTGAGGTTTATGAATATTTACGAAATCAAAGTAGTCAGCGACAAAGCCATGCAAGTGGGCGAATGCCCGCTTTGGCATGGCAAGGAAGCGGCCCTGTACTGGGTCGACATCGATGGCCGCGCCGTGCACCGCTTGCACCCGGCCAGCGGCAAGCATGAGCAATGGAATATGCCGACGGAACCGTCGGCGCTGGCCATCAATGCGGGCGGCGGCCTGATCGTGGCCTTGCGCAGCGGCTTTGCCCACCTCGACACGAAGACGGGCAGCCTGGCGGAAATCGCCCCGGCACCGTTCGACATGAGCACCACCCGCTTCAACGATGGCAAGGTCGATCCGGCGGGCCGCTTCTGGGTCGGCACGATTTTCGAGCCGCGCAACGCTGACGCTGCAGAGATGTTCGTGCTGGACAAGGGACAAGTACGCAAGATCTGGTCGGGCGGCATGACCGTGTCGAACGGCCTGGGTTTCAGCCCGGACAAGCGCACCATGTACCACTCGGATACCACCACGCACCGCATCGACCGCTTCGATTTCGATGCGGCCACGGGTGCCATTTCCGCGCCGCAACCGTTCCAGCGTTTTTCCCCGGACAAGAAAGCGTTTGATTACGGCGGGCGCCCCGATGGCGCGGCCGTCGACAGCGAAGGCAATTACTGGTCGGCCATGTTTGAAGGCGGCAAGATCTTGCGCTTCGCCCCCGACGGCCATTTGCTGGGCGAAATCACCGTGCCCGTGCGCTGCCCCACCATGGTGACATTCGGCGGCCCCGACCTGCGCACCCTGTACATCACCAGCGCCAGCCACAACCGCTCGGCCACCGAAATCGCCGACTACCCGTTGACGGGCCACGTCTTGTCCGTGCGCGTGGACGTGGCGGGCCAGCCGGAAACAGCTTACCAGGCGTAATCCGACACCATTGTTGACCGTGGCGGCGTCGGATTACGCGCAGCTTCGCTGCGCCAATCCGACCTACCGGACTGCCACGTGCCCAGAGGCGTGGCGGACCAGCCGTAATCGTTTGCCAGCAAGAAAAAGCGCCGGCACCCGCGAGGGTCCGGCGCTTTTTCTTGCGCAACGGCGTAGGTCGGATTAGCGGGACGAAGGCCCGTGTAATCCGACAACAGTGTTGACCGTGGCCGCGTCGAATTACCGCGACAATACCTTGCGGATCGTCTCGGCCAATTCAGCCGCCACAAACTTCGCCACATACCCATCGGCGCCCACGCCCTTGACGTGGTCTTCGTTGGTCGAGCCCGTCAGCGACGAGTGGATCACCACGGGGATGTTGGAGAAGCGGCCATCGTTCTTGATGTTGCGCGTCAGGGTAAAGCCATCCATTTCCGGCATTTCCAGGTCGGTCAGCACCAGCGCGACCTTGTCTTTCGCCGTCTTGCCTTCCGTGGCCGCCTGGGCCGAGATGGCCTGCAGGCGCTCCCATGCTTCCTTGCCCGTCTTGGTCATGATGAAAGGCACGCCCATCGCTTCGAGGCCCTTTTCGATCAGCGAGCGGGCCAGCGAGGAATCGTCGGCCGCGAGGATCACGGCGCCGGCCGGCAAGCGCACTTGCGGGCCGATGCTGTTCTCGTCCACGTCCGGATCGCCCGACGGCAGCACGTTGCGCAGGATTTGCTCCACGTCCAGCACTTGCGCCAGGCGTGTCTTGTCCGTATCGCCATCGAGGCGGGCGATGCTGGTGACGAGGCCGCCACCGACGCTCGATTCGGCCGACAGCACCTGGTTCCATTCCAGGCGCACGATTTCATCGACCTCTTCCACGGCAAACGCCTGTGTCGAGCGGGCAAATTCGGTCACCATCAGGATCTTCAAGCCGCTGCTCTTGCAGCCGACCGCCATCGGCAAGTCGATCACGGGTACGATCTGGCCACGGATGTTGACCACGCCCAGCATGTGCGGGTGCGAACCGGCCACCGCCGTGATGGCAGGCATTTCCATGATTTCACGGACTTTGAACACATTGATGCCGAACAGTTCGCGGCTGGTCGAGTGATCACTGGTACCGAGCTTGAACAGGAACAGTTCGAATTTGTTATTGCCTGTCAGGCTGGTGCGTTCATCGACATCTTGCTGCATTGAATTCATTGTGTCCCCTTGAGCCGTCTTGTAAAGTTAAGTCGCCTGCCCCTGATGCTGCGGACAATGCGGACTGCACGTCGCATGGACGTCGGATGGCGGGTTCGGGGCATGGCCGGCGCTAGCGGTGCAGTGTGTATCGTACAATTTCTTACAACCAATAGTTGCTATCGATTCCAGCTTGAATTATACGGTTTTTTACTTTCTCCAAAGCTACTTTACGCTGCCAACGGCGATCCTGACAGCATTTCTTGCTTTGCCTGTTGCTACAGCGCAAATGATGACGCGGAGAACTAGAAATTTCCCTGGCAACCATGGTTACTTTGAAACGCCGCGTGAAAAGCAGGACAGCCTGCCCAGGCCGACGAACGGCATATAATGGCCATGCCGGCATCGCAGGCATGCATAGCGGGCAAAATGGCGACGATGGCGGCCGGAATGTAGTAAAATTTCTTGCAATTGCCTGTTCTACGTAGTAAATTTACACCACCGATTATAGTAGCGACAGACTGGCACTTCCGGTCGGCTTCCTCCCCGCTCCGGCCCTTTTACTTTTGCGACGACACTCACTTATGGCACTTACCGATTTTGACCTGGTCCTGTTTGGCGGCAGCGGCGATTTAGCAATGCGCAAGTTGTTGCCTGCAATGTATGCGCGCGACGTCGCGAACGATTTGCCGCCGACGGCGCGCATCATCTGTGTGGGCCGCCAGGACAGCGGCCAGGATGCCTTCCTGAAAATGGTGGAAACCAACTCGCGCCCGCATATCAAGGCCAGCACCCTGAATGCCGCCACCTGGAGCAAATTCTGCGCGCGCATCGTGTATGTATCGCTCAACGCCAGCGATGCGGCCACGTACGCGCCGCTGGTCGAAGCGCTGCGCGGCGATGCCGACCTGACCCGCGTGTACTACCTGGCGACGCCGCCGCATTTGTTCGCGCTGATCTGCGACAACCTGGAAGACAACGGCCTGGTGACGCCGAATTCGCGCGTGGTGCTGGAAAAACCGCTGGGCCGCGACCTGGCCAGCGCCAAGCAGATCAACGCCGAAGTGGGCAAGGTGTTCCAGGAATCGCAGATCTACCGTATCGACCATTACCTGGGCAAGGAAACCGTGCAGAACTTGCTGGCCCTGCGCTTCGGCAATATCCTGTTCGAGCCGCTGTGGCGCCGCGAATGGATTTCCGACGTGCAGATCACCATCGCCGAAAAGCTGGGCGTGGGCAACCGCATGGGTTACTACGACACCTCGGGCGCGCTGCGCGACATGCTGCAAAACCACTTGCTGCAACTGCTGTGCATCGTCGCCATGGAACCACCGACCTCGATCGCGCCGGACGCCGTGCGCGATGAAAAGCTGCAAGTGCTGCGCTCGCTGAAAAAATTCACGCCCACCACCCTGGCGCAAAACATCGTGCGCGGCCAGTACCGCGCCGGCCACGTCGACGGCGCCACCGTGCCGAGCTACCGCGACGAGCCGGATGCGCCGGAACATTCGCGCACCGAGACCTTCGTTGCGCTGAAGGCCGAGATCGACACCTGGCGCTGGGCCGGCGTGCCGTTCTACCTGCGCACGGGCAAGCGCATGGCCGACAGCCTGGCCGAGATCGTTGTGCGCTTCAAGCAGATCCCGCACTCGATCTTCAACCAGCCCACGTCGAGCTTCCAGCCGAACTGCCTGGTGATCCGTCTGCAGCCGGACGAAGGCTTGCGCATGAACCTGATGGCGAAAACCCCGGGCGACGGCATGCGCTTGAAACCGGCGGAACTGGAACTCGATTTCCGCGAATCGTTCAAGACCCCGCGCATGGACGCCTACGAGCGTTTGCTGCTCGACGTCCTGCGCGGCCAGCTGACCCTGTTCATGCGCGGCGACGAACTGGAAGCGGCCTGGGAATGGGTCGAGCCGATTCTCGACAACTGGGAACAGAACGACAGCGCGCCAATTCCATACACGGCAGGCACCTGGGGCCCTGCGGCCGCCAGCGCCCTGATCGGCCGCGATGGCTTGCAGTGGCGTGAAGAAGCATTACCCGAGGATTAACAGGCAAAACAGGGGCCTGCCCGCAGATGGGCAGGCCTTTTACCTATTACCCCCACACTCCTGAACACCTACCAGAAGACTACCCTGATGCTGCTTGATTCCATCCGCACCCAGCTCGATTCGCTCTCCAAGTCGGAGAAAAAGGTCGCGCTGGCCGTGCTTGACCAGCCTAACCAGACGGTCAGCCAGAACATCACGGCGCTGGCGAAAAGCGCGCAGGTGTCGGAACCGACCGTGGTGCGCTTTTGCCGCACCCTGGGCTATGACGGCTGGCATGAATTCAAGCTGAAGCTGGCGCAGGGGCTGGCCCTGGCCATGCCCGGCGCGAACGAGCAGCCGGCGCAGGACGACCTGGCGGCCGACCTGGTGAATAAAATCTGCAGCCGCTCGATCAACACCCTGCTCGACCTGCGCAACAACCTGAACCCGGAAGCGATCCAGCGCGCGCTCGACATCCTGTCGCGCGCCAGCAAGATCGAATTCTATGGCCAGGGCACGTCGGGCATCGTGGCGGCCGACGCGCAGCACAAGTTCTTCCGCTCGGGCGTGCCGACGGTCGCCTACAGCGATCCGAACATCCACAGCATCGCCGCGGCCCTGCTGCGCGGCGGCGACTGCCTGGTCGCCATCTCGCAGCGCGGCAACAGCCCCGCCCTCGTGCGCTCCGTGAAACTGGCGCGCCGCGGCGGCGCCGACGTCGTTGTGCTGGCCCCATCGGGCACGCCGCTGGCCGACCTGGCGACCGTGCTGATCCCGATAGACCTGGTCTTCAACACCGACCCCTACACCCCGATTTCCGCCCGCCTGGCCTACCTGGTCGTGATCGACGTGCTGGCCGTGGGCCTGGCCCTGCAACGGGGACCTGAATTCCGCAAGAAAATGCAGAATGCGCAGAAAGCGCTGCAGGAATTCGACATGCAGTTTGATTCCTTCATCGGCTGACCTGGCTGATATCCTGCCGGCTCCAGCCCTGCTGGGGCAGCTCCTTAGCCGGGGTGGCGGAATGAAATAGATCGGGCTCAGCAAATGCACGGACTGCGTTAGTCAAGGCTGCCAGCAAGGCCTGCAATGTGCGGCTATCGACCCAGTGCACGGGTAGCTCAATGGATTGGCATTTGACTTACACCATCTTCAGCGACTCCACGGCATTGGCAGATATATGATGGGCCATCGCGATAATGCGCTGTTCCTTGTGCAAAACAGGCAGCATGCCCGCATACTGAGCGCCTGACGGCTTGAAGGTATCCGATCCCATGTAAATTGACCGGAAACGCAAATAGCCACCTCCCAGAAGTCTGCTCTCGCGTCCACCCTTGTCCGGCTCGATCGCATCCATTTCGTTTTCGGTACCTTTGACAGCTTTGTATCGCAGCAATTGCTCTTTTTCCTTCTTGCTCAAACTATAGGGATTGGGCTTCCCAGGGTCTGCCTCCGGACCGTTCTCCCATTCACGGGCTCGCTCTTCCTGAGCCACAAGCAATTCCAGCGCGTACCACAAGTCAGGAATGTCTTTCCCCAACGGTTTGAACCACGCACGCGAGTCATGCACGAACTGTTCAAAAAAGTTGTTTACTTCGGCGGGTGGTACCGGCTTGTCCCAAAATTCGGCGATAGGTTCCCATTCGGGATTACGGGGCCGCCCTCTACTGCCAGTCGTGCGCTGATCGGTGCGCCATTTTTCAAAGCTCGCAACCTCTTCCTCCAACTCCTTGTCCGCCATCGTGAGATCAGTAAAATCGAATTTCCCGCTTTTATAGGTGGCTGCCAAATTCTTAACATTCGGCAAATCTCCCATCTTGCCAAGCATTTTCTTGCGCCACTGTATGTACAGCATGTGCTGGAATTCCATAATCCTATGTAGCCGCAATGATGGCTCAGCTCCTTGCCGCGCATGGCAAAAGCCGATATAGGCATTGAAGGTGGCTATTGTGCGCGGATCGATGCGAAAGGCCCGCTTCGTCGCTTCACTGGCCTCTTCCAGCTTCAGCGGCACCCCAGCCAGGCGCCCCGCCCGGTACATCGTGGCCAAGGTAATGCGCGACATCAAGTCACCTCCGCTTGGATCTGTACCGCGCCCTTGTTCTTGCGGTAAATAGCCGCCTCCGATGTCCGAATGAACACCGGGGAAAACAATTTCCGTGCAATTAGGGGGAATATTGCCCAGGTGAGCAACGGAGTCCAAGGGAAAAGACCGGCGTACTTCATGCGCCGACACCAGATGCAGGCACTTGGTTGGCCCCGGTGATGTGGGTATTCTGAGCGACACTTCGGTGTCGGCCCAGCCACCATGTCCGTCCACCATCCTGTTCGGGAGGGGCACTGAAGCTGCCAAGCCAACCGAAGCGACGGTATCGAACAGGCCCATAAAGTCGAACGTCACCTCGATAGTGCCCATACTTAACTGGCGAGCCTTGACGCCTTTGCTAACGGTCAGTTGCGCATCGAGCTTGCATAACCAGATAAACCAGTTGGCAAACGAGCGCGCTTCGGCCGCGCCACGCGAGAAACCGAACATCGACACGAAGATATTGAGCACCCTGCCTTTATTGACGCTTTTCGCCGGCCCATCGGTTGGCACAAATGGCCGCAAATTGCTGTGCAGCTTTTGCAAGGCCTGCGTAAAAGCATTCACCAGCGCCTGTGAAGGCCGCACTTTGCTGGGCAAACTGAGCGTATTGAAGTCCTTTTTAAACGTCTTATCATCCACCAAGGGAGCATCGGTATAATATCTGTGCACATTATTGAGTGCCTCCACCAATGCCCAGATGATACGATTTTCTCCCTTGTAGGCGAAGGCCAGGCCGCGCGCCCGGTCGCTGGTGAGGGCGCTAAATCCCTCCCCCGTATCGCCAACCTCGTCGAAACGTGTTCCCACTCCGGGAACATAGGTGCGAAAGTAACTGTTGTGGTATTTTGTTTCCAAGTCCGGCCAGGCCTCGCTGCCATGCGTATCTTTACCGCCGGGAAATGCACGGTACAAGCGCGCCACGTTGCTGTGACAATGAAGCGGCACATCCCGCTTCATATTATTGTTGGTGCCGTCAAAGAAGAAGCCGAAAAACAAATTCGCATCGCATGAGGGAGGAAAGCCTGGACGTGGGCACTCACGATTCTTTAAAAACTCTAAAATTTTTGGTAACTCATCAACTTCATCAAAAAAAACATCTCTGGCAGACGGATCATTTTTGTCAACAGAATAGCTTTTGGCTAAAAAAGCAGTCATGGTTCATCTCCTTCCAAACTTTGGATGACTTTTTTCTGAAAATCAATGATTTCCTGAATCTCCTTTACCTTCTCATCTGGCAAAGAATTTAAGTAAAGCAGCCCTCTTTCCAGCGTAAAAGCTAGCTTATTTCTCTCTCTCATTAGTTTCTGCTTGCGGCGCTCTTCGCGATACTCCTTCGTCGGCACCGGATACCCTTTGATTTTCCCCGGCCATTCCGGCAGGCTCGGTCCGTAATGCGACACCACGGCCCCCACGCTGCCATCTTCATAGACAATCAGCCAGATATCGCCCGCCTTCCCATTTGGATACGGCGGGATGCTGACCGTCTCGCGATGCAGAGTCGGGTCTGGATAAAACTGATAGACCACCACGACCTTCAAATCCGCATGCCATTTTTCCGGCACGCTGAAACAGCATATCGTGCCGCCTTGGCCATAAGGATCGATCGCATCGCCACCGCCGCCGCTGTTGGTATTGCCCGGATTTTCAACCGCAATGTAATTGACTTCGCGCGAAGAATAATTCAGCGCCTGAATGCTCGCCGCCATGCCGACGCCGGGAAAACATGCGGCCAGCAAGATACCTCGCCACAGCCACTGCCTGAACAAGATAATCATGACTTTGCCTCCACTGATAACATCGGCACAGCAACAGGGGATTGCTCCGCCATCCATCCTTCAAACAATGCAGCTGGCACTTGTGCCCGTGCAGGTTCCGCTAGCCAGAATGCAAGTTGCGACCGTGCTTCCAGGCCTGGGTTTTCGAGGCCAAATATGCATACGTCAAATCGATCTGGCGGTGCTTCAAGCCGCGCATGATCGGCACAACCCAGCCAGTATTCAACCAAGGCATGGGCATGTTCGGCAGTATGTGGTTCCAGCAAGCGAGGCCTGGTCGCGCGCACTTGGAACAGGATACCGTCGCCTTCCGCCGCGCGCATCAGTTGAGCGCATTGCTGCTCGCTTAACGATATGCCAACCGCCGCCGGAAGCGCCTCACCGGGCAAGGTCGAATCACCCCAGTCACCGTTACGCGTAACATATTGCCAATGGTGTGCCGGTCCGCAAAACTGGCCCAACTGCTGCGCCGTCAATATCTTGAAAAGCTGCGGCAAAATGCGGGTATCGGCAAACGACAATGCCACCGTATAGTCGGCGGCGTCAACGATGCACCATGGCGCCAAACGGGCCGCCAGTTGTTTCAACGGCTCCGGCGTGACAATCAGGCTGAGTGCCGGATGACCATTGGTTTTCTCAAGCAGCCGCTCCCAAGTAAAACGAGCTGCATCGTCAAACTCAACCAGCAGCGGCGAGATGGACAAAGTTTCTTCATTCGCACCTGGCGTACCGGCAAACAACGCCTCATATCGTAGATGCTGCGTGCGCTTAAGCAAGGGATAACACGACTCGTCAAAAACACCATCGACCAGCGCATATATGTGCGCCTCGGGAAACTGGCGGCGAAACGCCTGCAAGCGCGTGTGCGATGACACTTTCCAATCAGAGGGAAACATATTAATACCCACTTAGTCGCTCTCCTCTAACTGTTGTTTTCGGCTATTCACTCTTCCACCATAGAAAAAGGCGAACCTGATTCGGCGGCGCTACGCCTGCATCGTTTACATATGGAACGGGAGAATCTGGGCAACGGATAAGCGAGCCTTTCCGGACCGATAAAACTCTTCTTGCCGGCATGCACCGTGATCTTGCCCGGACACTGCACGGTGATGTTGCCGCCCTCGATCGTGATGTTCGCCCCGCCCGCCGTCGACAGGCGGATGCTTTTGGCCGCCGCCCAGTCGATGTGCGCGGCGGCGCTGACGATATTGACTTCCTCGCGCGCCTGCACGTTGAGCACGTCGGCCTGCGCCTCGAACTCGATGGCCTGTTTGGCGGCGATCAGTTGCAGGCCGGTATTGTTCTCGCCCGCCTTGACGACGCCGGCCAGCCCGCCAATGGCCTGGCCGCTGTGCAATCGCCACTGGCCGCCGCCGACGAACTGGGTGTCCTGGCCGCTCATCAGGGAGGTGGTTTCGCCATTCGCCAGCTGGATATCCTGGCCCGCCAGCACGCCCAGGCCGGCGCGGGCGGCGATGGCGATGATGGCGTCGCTGCTGTGCGGCAGCTTGCCGTCGGCCGGGACTGTCGGCTTGCCCGCTGCGTCGCGCCTGGCGGCGGCCGTATTTTCCTGGCTCAGCATGCCGGAGGCGGTGGTGAGGAAGGCTTGCAGGGGCGCCGCCTTTTCGTCCAGCGCACTGCTGGTGTTCGCCTTGGCCCCCAGGTGCGCTGCATACGCGACCGTCTTGTGCGTGACGGCGGCGGCGCTGAAGGTTTCGCCCAGCTTGGCCGCCTGCTTGAGCAGGACCATGCCCGGCGCATTGTCGCCGGCCGGATCGCGCGCCTGCGCGTCGTGGTTGACGAGGTAGCTGGAAATCAAGAGCCCGGCCCCGGCCCGCACGGCGCCGTAATCGTCGGTGCGCAGTTCGGCGCCCAGGCCGCGCAGGCTGCCCCGGTAATTGTCGGCCGCATGGATCAGGTGACCAAGACCGAGCGCGCTGGCCGCATGGCTGCTCTTGAGCTCGATGCGGCCCTTGCTGTCCGTATCGTCGAACAGCAGCTGGTTATAGCCAGCCGAGCCAGCCGGCGTACCGAATTCCTTGCTGCGGATGCCCCATTGCGCGGCGCCGTTGCGGTGCGCCGCGCTGCCGCCGGCCGCGCCATGCCAGAGCGGGCTGTTGCCGCCCGCCAGGTTGCCCTGGCCCGCCGCAGGGCGATCGTGTGACGGCTGGAAAACGCCGGCGTCGAACGACTCGCTGGCGTCACCGCGGGTTGTCCGTTGACGTCCGCCCTCGCCCTGCCCGTTGTACAGGGCGCCGACGATGATGGGCCGGTCGATATCGTTTTCCAGGAATTGCACCAGCACTTCCTGGCCGATGCGCGGCAGGAACTGGCTGCCCATGCCGCCGCCTGCCGCGCGCTGCGCCACGCGCACCCAGCACGTGGCGGCCGTTTCAAGTTGCCAGTGGAAACGGATGCGCACCCGGCCCAGCTTGTCGCAATGGATTTCGCTGCCGCCGCTCGCCGCGGCGCCGCCGTCGGCGCCGACGACGATGGCGCTCTGGCTGCCCAGGGCCGTCGGTGTCGGGTGGTGGCGTACATCGTTGTCGCCATGCACAGGGCGCCATGGCGTGCCTGCGGCAATCATCTCGATGCAGTTGGCGTAACCGCTGGCTTGCGCCTGGGCGATCGCGGTGGCAAAGTCGGCAAAGCCATCGCCGCCCGGCGCCATGGCTTCGTCCAGCAGTTCCGGCAGCGGTCCGAACAGTTCTGCCAGCGCCTGCAGTGCGGGCGCCGGCAGGTTGTTGATGCCGATGCTGGCCACCCGGAGCACGACATATTCGGACGCGGCACCATCGGCCTGCGGCAACGGCCCCTGCGTCAGGGTAAAGCGCGTGCCGGCGCGCAAGGTACGCACGGTCGAGCGCGCCTGCCACAACTGGGCGCGCGCTTCGCGCGACTGCATCTGCAACTGCGCATAGTGCTGCGCCTGCACGCCATTCGCATACCAGTACTGGCCCGGCGTATCGTAGCTTTCCAGCACTGGAGCATGCTTGCCGCCGATGGCCATATTCGTCGGCACGCTGGCGGCGACCGCCTTTTTGGCCTTGTAATCGTAGCTCAGCACGCTACTCAGCCCCACATGCAGGCTGCGCCGAGCGCACAGCGCCTGCACGCTGTCACTCGCTTCGCTGGCCCTGGCGCCATGAAAGCGCAAGCCGCCGCCCTGCGCGCTGCTGGCGTCCTCGGGCGTGGCGCACACATGGCTGCTGTCGGCAAAGACGATCATGGCCTGACCGTCAAACCGCCAGGCCAGCCCTTCTTCCGTCAGCAGCCGGCGCACGAAATCGTAGTCCGACTCCCGGTACTGGCAGCAATAGCTGCGCTCGCCCGCCTCCTGCATGAAAGATGCCACCTCGTCGCTCCAGCGCCACAGCGCGTATGGCGCATACGCCTGCAAGACCTCGTCGACGATGGCCGTCAGGCTCCTGTCTTGCCAGACGCGGCTGTTGCGCGCCTGGGTCAACAGCCACAGCCATGGGGTGATGCGCAGCCTGTAGCGCGCCAGGCCGCCATTGCTGCCCAGCGTGGCCGCGGCGCTGATGTAGCCGGAAAATGGGGTGCGCGTGCCGTCGGCCAGGCTGATATGCAGGCTGGCCGGCTGGCCCAGCAGGGGCGCCAGCGCCACATGGGCGCTGGTGGACAAGGCGATGATGTCGCGCGCGCCAACTTCCTGCAACCGCTCGTCGGCGGCAAAGGCTTCGACCAGCAAGCCGCTGTCCTGTCCATCATCGCCGATGGACAATGCATACAGGCGTGTCTCGCCGTTGAAGGCGGCTACCGCGCTAACGATATCTTGTGTCAAAAGATGCTCTTCATCTGGAGAGTGGCATCGCACATTGCTTATTAAAACAATGTGCAAAATAAACAAGTCCAGGCAATTATGCGCGAGTTCTCAAAAAAGCAAGATTCAATTGAGCAAGTAGTGCGCGGGCAAGCCAATAGTCGGTGCTTCAGGCAGTGAATTCGGTACAATACCCCGGCAAGCCCATTCACTCTTTCCCGTGCAGCCATGAACCAACTCGAACAACTGAAGCAATTTACTACCGTGGTGGCCGACACCGGCGACTTCCAATCGATCCAGGCATACACGCCACGCGATGCGACGACGAATCCGTCGCTGATCCTGAAGGCCGTGCAGAAGGATGAATACAAGCCGCTGCTGGAAAAGGCCGTGCGCGACCATCCGAACGCCTCGACCGCCGAAATCATCGACCGCCTGCTGATCGCCTTTGGCGTGGAAATCCTGCAAACCATCCCCGGCCGCGTCTCCACCGAAGTCGATGCGCGCCTGTCGTTCGACACGGAAGGCACGGTCGCCAAGGGCCGCGACCTGATCGCCCTGTATTCGAACGCAGGCATTCCGCGCGAGCGCGTGCTGATCAAGATCGCCTCCACCTGGGAAGGCATCCGCGCCGCCGCCATCCTGGAAAAGGAAGGCATCCGCTGCAACATGACTCTGCTGTTCTCGCTGGCCCAGGCCATCGCCTGCGCCGAAGCGGGCGCCCAGCTCATTTCGCCGTTCGTCGGCCGCATCTACGACTGGTACAAGAAATCGACGGGCATCGACTACATGGGCGCGGAAGATCCGGGCGTGCAATCGGTCCGCCGCATCTACAACTACTACCGCAAGTTCGGCTACAAGACCGAGGTGATGGGTGCGAGCTTCCGCAACACGTCGCAAATCCTCGAACTGGCCGGCTGCGACCTGCTCACCATCAGCCCCGACCTGCTGCAAAAGCTGGCCGACAGCGATGCGCCGGTGGAGCGCAAGCTGAGCGCCGAAGCGGCGCCATCGACCAACATCGTGCAAATGTCGCTGAACGAAGAAGCGTTCCGCTTCATGATGAATGAAGACGCGATGGCGACGGAAAAACTGGCCGAAGGCATCCGCGCTTTCTGCGTCGATTCCGGCAAGCTGAAACAGATGATCGCGGCACTGCGTTAATTCCGGCAATCACGACGGACGAAAAAGAGCGGCGCCGTGCATTGCACGGCGCCGCTTTTTTCATGCCCGTGCGATCAGGAGCAGCGGAACGTGGCCACGCCCTGGTAATTGGCGCCATTTGCCAGACGCACCTTGTAGCCGCCCGTGACGAGGTAGCTCCCCGTACCGCCGTCGCCCAGCGCCAGCAGCATGCCCGAGCCTGCCGCCAGGAAGCCGCCGCTGATGCCGCATGTACCTGGCGTGTTGATCATGCCCGTAGCCGCTGCCTTGCCGGTGCTGCCGCCGGCCGTGGCATCTACCGTCATGGCCAGTGTGGCGCCTGCCGCGCCGAAGGACAAGGTGGCGCTGCCGCTGGCCGTGCCGAAATAGCCGCCCTGCGAGCTGGTCGTACCGCCCGTATAGCTGGGCGCCGTGAACTTGCCCGCATCGCATTGGAAAGCGCCGGTGAAGGGCAAGGCCGCCACCGTGTTGTAGACGCTGTAATGGGCGCTGGCATTATTGCCGCTCATGACCGTGCTGCCGCTGCTGCTGCTGATCGTGCCGGTGAACCAGCGTCCCTGCGCAAATGCCGCGTCGCCGCTAATGTCGCGCGTGATGGACGGGTTGCCCGTCAGCACGATGCTGCCGATATTGCTCAAGGCGCCGGAGGTATCCTGGACCAGCAGGCTGGCCTTGCCACTGCTCTGCAAGCCGATAGCCGTAAAGATGAAGCGGCTATTGTCGCCATTGACGAAACGGGCGCTGACACTACCCGTGTTTTCGCCGGTGGCCGCTGGCACCGTGGGAACGACAGGAACGACAGGAACGACGGGCGCCACCGGATCGGCAGGCTTGGCCGTGTTCACGGCAACCGACGTGTCGGATGGGGAAGAGGAACCGCCACCACCGCAAGCGGCAAGCGAAGCGGCGATCAGGGTCAGAACAAAAGCGTGATTCAGTTGCATACGATTCCAATAAAAAAAGCAAGACATAAGGAATCCTTGGCACATGCCAAAAATTCAACGTCCAATATTATGCAACATTTCTCAAGAGAATGGTTGCCTTAAAGAAATTTATTAATACTAACAATGGGACTATAGCGAGCGCGACTGTGTCATGGCGCCACGCTGGCGGTAAAATACCTGGCTACAGGCCGCCAACGACTACTCATGCAATCACCGATCACTATCCGCCTGGGCCGCCGCGCCCGGGCGCGCATCGCCGACAACGGGGTGCGCGCCAGCGATATCGCCATCGTTCCTGCCGCCGCAGGCGGGCCGAAAGGCTTGATCCTGCACCAGCTCGATTGCTGGCTGTTCGGCCACTTCCTGCCACAAGCGCCGCGTCCGCGCCAGTTCGTCGGCGCTTCGATCGGCGCCTGGCGCATGGCCGCCGCCGTGTTCCCCGACCCTGTCGCCGCGCAGCGCCGCCTGGTGCGCGAATACGTGGGCCAGCGTTATCCCGACAAACCCGAGGCGGCGCACGTCAGCCGCACCTGCCGCGCCCTGCTCGACGCCGTCCTCGATGGCCAGGATGCGCAGCTGCTGCGGCACGAGCGCCACAGCCTGTCGGTGCTGGCCGTACGCGGCATCGGCGCGCTGGCGCAGCCGGGCAAATGGCGCGACCGGCGCGGCTTCCTGATGGCGGCCGCCGGCAACGCCGTGGCGCGCGCGCGCCTGGCCGCCTCGCTGGAACGCGCCGTGTTCCATGCCGGACCGGATGGCGCCAGCTGGCTGCGCTCGCGCTTCGACGCCTTCCATTCCCACTTCGTGCCGCTGGCGCAAGACAACCTGCGCGACGCGCTGCTGGCCTCCGGCTCCATTCCGCTGGTGCTCGATGCGGTCACGGACATCGCCGGCGCGCCGCCCGGGCGCTACTGGGACGGCGGCCTGGTCGACTACCATTTGCACCTGCCCTACCAGCGCGAACCGGACCTCGTGCTGTATCCGCATTTTGCCGACCATATCGTACCGGGCTGGCTGGACAAGGCCATGCCCTGGCGCCGCGCGCGCAGCGGCGATAGCGCACTCGACAACATGATCCTCGTCTCGCCGTCGCCCGCCTTCGTGGCCAGCCTGCCCAACGGCAAACTGCCGGACCGGCGCGACTTCCCCCATTACGGGCAAGACCACGCGGCGCGCATGCGCGACTGGCGCCGCGCCATCGCGGAAAGCGAGCGCATGGCGGCCGCCTTCGCCCGCTGGGCCGAGCAGCCGGACTTGCGCCAGGCGGGCGATCTGTAGCACGGGCGTGGCTGCAACAGACGCCAAAACAAGCGCGCGTTTCGCTCGCCTCTTGGTCACTTCTCAGTGCATACTATGTCGCACAGGCAATTAAATCCCCTCTGCGACAGGAGCTCCAACCATGCACGCCCTCTCCCACCTTCGTATCGGCACGCGCCTGGCTGCAGGCTTCGCGCTGGTGCTGCTGCTGTCCGTGATCTCCACCTCGTACGCGCTGTACAGCGCCCACGTGAATGCCGAAGCGACGCGGCAAATGATGGAAAAACCGCTGGCCAAGGAACGCCTCGTATCGGACTGGTACGTGCTGATCTATTCGGCCATCGCGCGCACCTCGATGATCGCCAAAAGCACGGATGAAACCCTGTCCAGCGTGTTTGCCGACACCATCGCCGACAGCACCAAACAGGGCAGCGAACTGCTGAAGAAAATCGAGGCGCTGCTCGACAGCGACGAAGAAAAAGCCATCTTCAAATCGTCCATCGCCGAGCGCGTCAAGTACCAGGATGCCAAGACCCTGGTGATGAATGCGCGCAAGGCAGGCGACGCGGCGCAGGCGGAAAGCACCTACCGCGACAGCTTCGCGCCGGCCGCCACCAAATACCAGAACAACGTCAAGGCCCTGCTGTCGCAGCAGCGCCAGGCCATCGACGCCACGGCGCACGCGATCGAGGCGGCCAACGGGCGCAGCTTCACCCTGCTGCTGACCTTGTGCGTGCTGGTGGTGGCGCTGGGCAGCATCTGCGCCTGGCTGATCACGCGCTCGATCACGCAGCCGTTGAAGGCTGCCGTGAAAGTGGCGGAAACGGTGGCCGACGGCGACTTGCGCACGCATTTCGGCAAGGCCGCCAGCGATGAAATCGGCGACCTGATGCGCGCGCTGCACGGCATGAACGAGGCGCTGCGCAAGGTGGTGTCGGAAGTGCAGACGGGCACCAACGCGATCGCCACGGCATCGGGCGAAATCGCCGCCGGCAACCAGGATTTGTCGGCCCGCACGGAGCAGCAGGCCAGCTCGCTGGAAGAGACGGCGTCGTCGATGGAAGAACTGACCAGCACCGTCAAGCAGAATGCGGACAATGCGCGCCAGGCCAACCAGATGGCGGTGGCCGCGTCCGGCGTGGCCGAACGGGGCGGCAGCATCGTCAGCCAGGTGGTCGACACCATGGGCGCCATCGATACGGCATCGACGAAAATCGTCGACATCATCGGCGTCATCGACGGCATCGCCTTCCAGACGAATATCCTGGCCTTGAACGCGGCCGTCGAAGCGGCGCGCGCCGGCGAGCAGGGACGCGGCTTTGCCGTCGTCGCCACGGAAGTGCGCAGCCTGGCGCAGCGCTCGGCCGCGGCGGCGCGCGAAATCAAGACCCTGATCGGCGACTCGGTGGAACAGGTCAACAATGGCACGCGGCTGGTGCAGCAGGCGGGCAGCACCATGGGTGAAGTGGTCGACAGCGTGCGCAGGGTGACCGACATCATGGCCGAGATCACCGCCGCCAGTGCCGAACAAAGCCTGGGCATCGACCAGGTCAACCAGGCCATCGCGCAGATGGACCAGGTAACGCAGCAAAATGCGGCCCTGGTGGAAGAAGCGGCCGCCGCGGCCGAAAGCATGCAGGACCAGGCCGCGCGCCTGGCGCAAGTGGCGGCCGGCTTCCAGCTCGAACACGTCGTCGCGGCGGCGCCCGTGCGCGCCGCGCGGCCAGCCAAGGCCGCCATTGCCAGCACGCAAAAACTCGCGCCACGCCAGTCCCAGGCCACGGCCGGCAAGCCGGCAGCACCCAAGGCGGCCGGTGCGGCGGCGCACAAAACGCCATCGCACATCGCCGGCGACGACTGGGAGGAATTTTAAGCCAGGGGGTTCAAGCCCGGTTTTCAAGCACAGTTTCAAGCGCCGTGCCGGCGGCGGCAAGGCGCTTGAAACTATTTGACAGCGGCGCCAGGCGCGCCGATACTGGTTTCAGGTGGGACTGGCGCGCCACCGCGACATGAGACAGCCGGCGCCTCCAGGGAGAGACCATGCGCCCCTATCTTGTTTCCGCCCCTTGCTTCAAGCACCTGGGCGCCGCCCTGCTCTGCTGTGTTTTGGCGGCCTGCAGCGTCACACCGCCTGCCAGCCTGCCCCCCATCTTCAACGACAGCGATTTCGCCCCGGCCGCCGCCATCGACGCCAGCCAGGTCTTTGCTATCGACGAGCCCATGCGCCAGTATGTGCGCACACAAGTGCGGCGCGAGGCGCGCACCAAAAATCCCCGCGCGGCACTCGCCGATGCCCTGCACAACCGGGCCGGGCTGCAGCTGGAATATGATGCCGCCATGACCCGCACGGCGCGCACAGCGTTCGATGCGCGCCAGGGCAATTGCCTGTCGCTGGTGCTGATGACGGCCGCACTGGCCAAGGAAATGGGGCTCAATGTGCACTACCAGGTGGTGCTGGGAGAGGAAAGCTGGAGCCGCAGCAGCGGCATGTATTTTGTCACCGGCCACGTCAATCTCGCACTGGAACGCCGCCCCGTCGGCAATACCGTCGGCTACGAGGCCGATGCCATCCTGCTCATCGACTTCCTGCCGTGCGCGAAGATCACCGGCCAGCGCACGCAGGAAGTCGACGAAGCAACCATCCTGGCCATGTACCTCAACAATCGCGCCGCCGAAACCATGAGCCAGGGCGACCTCGATCAAGCCTACTGGTATGCGCGCGCCGCCATCCTGCAAGACCCCACGTTTGCGGGTGCCTTCAATACCCTGGGCATCATCCAGCTGCGCCACGGCGACGTCGAGCCGGCGCGGCGCACGCTCGCCTACGCGCTGGAACGCTCGCCGATCAACACCGTGCTGCTGTCCAACCTGGCGCAAGCACTCGACGCGCCTGGCGCGCGGACTGAAGCGCAGCTGCTGCGGCGCAAATTGCTGGCCCTGCAGCCAGAGCCGCCGTTCCACTTTTTCAACCTGGGACAGGCGGCCATGCAGCAAACCGACTACCAGGAAGCGGCACGCCTGTTCAAGCGCGAGATGGCGCGCGACCCCTACTACCATGAATTCCACTTCTGGCTGGCGCAGGCGTATGCGCGCATGGGCCAGCTGGCGCAGGCCGGCACGCAGCTGGAACTGGCGATGGACAACAGCACCACGCGCGGCGAGCACGGGTTGTCCGCGGCCCAGCCACCGCGCATTAGCGCAGTCAGCACGCGTCAGTCTTCCAGGAACATCTGCTGTAAATCGTTCAGGAAGCACAATCCCCGTTCCGTCGGGCGGATGACCTGGTGGTCGCGGTACAGCAAGCCTTTCGCTTCGGCCGCATTGAGCGGCTGCTCGATGGCGTTGAGGGCCAGGCCCGTGCGCTCGGCGAACAGGTTCGGCGCAAAACCCTGCGTCAGGCGCAGGGTATTGAGCATGAATTCGAAACCCATTTCCTCGCGCGCCAGTTCGCGCTCTTCCTGCACCGGGTTGCCGGCCAGTACCGCGTCCATGTAGGCGCGCGGCTGCTTGTAGCGGGCCTGGCGCAGCACGCGGTGCGGGAACGATATCTTCGAATGCGCACCCGCACCGATACCCAGGTAGTCGCCGAATTCCCAGTAATTGCGGTTGTGCTTGGCCTGGCGGCCCGGCTGCGCATAGGCCGACACTTCATAGCGGCCGTAGCCCGCCTGCGCCGCGCGCGCGGCGACCATGTCGGCGATGTCGGCGCTCTCGTCGTCGTCCGGCAGCACGGGCGGATACTTGGCGAACAGCGTGTTCGGCTCCAGAGTCAGGTGGTACAGCGACAGGTGCGGCGGCGCGAACGACAGCGCCGTTTCCAGGTCCTGCCGCGCCTCGTCCAGCGTCTGCGTGGGCAGCGCGTACATCAGGTCGAGGTTGAAATTGTCGAAGTTGGCGTGCGCGATCTCCACCGCGCGGCGCGCCTCGTTGTCGTCGTGGATGCGCCCCAGCGCCTGCAAATGGCGGCCATTGAAGCTCTGGATGCCAATCGACAAACGGTTGATGCCGCTGGCCCGGTAGGACTTGAATTTTTCCGCTTCGAAGGTGCCCGGATTGGCTTCCATGGTGATTTCACAATCGGGCTCCAGTGGCAGCAGGGTGCGCACGTCCGACATCAGCCGGTCCAGGCCCGCCGCCGACATCAGGCTGGGCGTGCCGCCGCCGATGAAAATGGTGTGGATCTTGCGGCCCCAGATCAGCGGCAGCGCCATTTCCAGGTCCAGCCGCAGGGCCGCCAGGTATTCGGCTTCCGGCAAATCGCCGCGCACCTCGTGCGAATTGAAATCGCAATACGGGCATTTTTTCACGCACCACGGGAAATGGATGTACAGCGACAGCGGCGGCAGAGCCGTCAGGTTCAGCGCGCCCGGCTGCAGGTATTTCAGGGCCGCCCCGGCCGCGCCGGAAATGCCTTCCTGCGGCGCGGGAGCGGTGCCGGGCTTGGCTGCCGATTTGGCAACGGCACCCACCAGTTTGATCGGGATCATCGCAGCTTTTCCACCAGCGCGCGCAGGGCCTGGCCACGGTGCGACAGCGCGTTCTTTTCATCGGACGTCAGTTCGGCCGCGCACTTGCCCAGCGCGGGAAGGAAGAAATGCGGATCGTAGCCGAAGCCGCCGTTGCCGCGGGGCGTGGCGATCATCTCGCCGTTCCAGCGGCCGTCGGCGATCACGGGCTGCGGGTCGTCCGCATGGCGCACGTACACCAGCACGCAGTAGTAATACGCGGATTTGTCGGCATGCGCCTCGAGGTCGGCGATCAGCTTGGCGCTGTTGGCCGCGTCCGATTTCGGCTCGCCCGCATAACGGGCCGAGTACACGCCCGGCGCGCCGCCGAGCGCATTGACGCACACGCCGGAATCGTCGGCCAGCGCCGGCAAGCCCGTCAGGCGCGACGCGTGGCGCGCCTTCTGCAGCGCGTTTTCAACGAAGGTGTGGAACGGCTCGTCGCTTTCCGGCACGTCATACTCACCCTGGGCGTGGACGGAAAAACCGATGGTCGAGAGCAGCTCGTTGAATTCCTTGAGCTTGCCGGCGTTGTTGGAGGCGAGGATGAGGCGTTGGGTCATGTCAGTAGTCCGGTTGAAGTGCCGACATTGTAAACCTTTTGCGCTCCCCTCACCGTGGCCCACCGCCGCGCTCGACGGCGGCAAAAGCGGGCTTGTTGCCCGGCGCGGCGGGCGGCGATGTGTAAATCTGTGTAAAGATCAGATCCCCAAAGCCTGCTTCTGCATGGCGATCAGATCGGCGATGCCGCCCTGCGCCAGGTCCAGCAAGCGGTTCATGCCGGCGCGGTCGAACGCGGCGCCTTCTGCCGTGCCCTGCACTTCGATGAAGTGGCCCGCTTCCGTCATCACCACGTTCATGTCCGTGTCGCAGCCCGAGTCTTCCACGTAGTCGAGGTCCAGCACCGGCATGCCCTGGTAGACGCCCACCGAGATGGCGGCGACAAAGCTTTTCACGGGAATGGCGGTGATCGCGCCGCGTGCCTGCAACTGGGCAAACGCGTCATACGCGGCCACCATGGCGCCCGTGATCGAGGCCGTGCGCGTGCCGCCGTCGGCCTGGATCACGTCGCAATCGAGGTGCAGGGTGCGTTCGCCGAATGCCTGCAAATCGAAGGCGGCGCGCAGCGAGCGACCGATCAGGCGTTGGATTTCCTGCGTGCGGCCCGACTGCTTGCCGCGCGCCGCTTCGCGGTCCATGCGCGTGTGCGTCGAGCGCGGCAGCATGCCGTACTCGGCCGTCAACCAGCCCTGGCCCTTGCCCTTCAGGAAGCCCGGCACCTTGTCTTCGATGCTGGCGGTGCAGATGACCTTGGTGTCGCCGCACTCGATCAGCACCGAGCCTTCGGCATGCTTGGTGTACTGGCGGGTGATGCGGATGGCGCGCAGCGCATCGACGGCGCGGCCGCTCGGGCGGGATTCGAATGTCATGGGGATATCCTGTGTGATTGGGGTTGCGGCAGCGATTCTACCACCGCACGCCCGTCTATTTGCGGCCATGCAACAGCGCAGAGCGCAATGGCGGGCGGCGCACACATGATCCATACAATCCTGCCCCGCCAAACACAATTTTCTTTACAATGCCGTAAAACGCACACTATTCAGCAATTTTCAGGCCATCGGGCACTTCGGTCCTGTTTTGCGGCGCGGGCGGTATTGCCTGCGCCGGCTGATTAAGTGTATAAGTGACTGTATACAAGACCAAATCGGGGAATCCTTTGAGCATTTCAAGCATGACAGGCTACGCGGTTGCCACCAGCGAAGGTGCTGCAGGCACACTGACAATTGAAATCAAGAGCGTCAACTCGCGCTTTCTCGACCTGCAATTCCGGATCAACGACGATCTGCGGGCCCTGGAGCCTGATTTGCGCGCCGCCGTCATGTCCGCCATCACGCGCGGCAAAGTCGAGGTACGCCTGAGCTTTGGCCGCAAGGCCGCGACAGCCGGCACGCAGGCGCTGAACCTGCCCCTGCTGACTGAACTGGCGCGCCTGCAAAACGAAGTGGGCCAGCATTTTGTCTCCGCCCCCGTCATGACGGTGGCCGAACTGCTGCGCTGGCCTGGCGTCATCGAAGAAGCGCAAGTGGGACAAGAGTCCCTGCAGGCGGACGTGGGCGCGCTGACCAAGCGCACCGTGGCCGCCTTCGTCGACAGCCGCAAGCGCGAAGGCGCGGCGCTCGAAGCCGTGCTCGTGTCGCGCATCGAGGCGATGGAAGCCATCGTCAAGCGCATCACGCCATTGATACCGCAAGTGGTCGCGGCTTTCCAGCAAAAAGCCATCGAACGCATGCAGGACGCGCTGGGCCTGGCCAGCCAGGGCTCGAATTCGGCCCTGTCGCGCCAGGACGCCATGGAACGCATCCGCCAGGAAGTGATTTTGTACGGCATCCGCATCGACGTGTCGGAAGAACTGGCGCGCCTGTCGGCCCACCTGGGCGAAACGCGCCACATCCTCACCAAGGGCGGGCAAGTGGGCAAGCGCCTCGACTTCATGATGCAGGAACTGAACCGCGAAGCCAATACCCTGGGCGCCAAGGCATCCGTCAAGGAACTGGCCGACGCCTCGATGGACTTGAAGCTGTTGATCGAGCAGATGCGCGAACAGGTGCAGAACCTGGAATAAGGGCCAGCCTGGCCAGGCATCCTCCATGCCGGCCGCTTTGGGACTGGCTCGCCGCCTTGCCTCTTGGTAAAATAGCGGATTGGGCGCCGCTCGCGCAAGCACCGGCGCCAACAACACGATTATTGAAAGATCCGCATGAGCCACCCTACCGCCTTCTCCGGCAGCCTGTTCGTGGTTGCCGCGCCATCGGGCGCCGGCAAATCGACACTGGTCAATGCATTGCTGGCGCAAGAGCCCGGCATCAAATTGTCGATCTCGACCACCACGCGCGCCCCCCGTCCGGGCGAGCAGCATGGCCGCGAGTACTATTTCACGACGGCGGAAGACTTTGTCGCGCGCGCCGACCAGGGCGAATTCCTGGAATGGGCGGAAGTGCATGGCAATTATTACGGCACCTCGCGCATCATGGTGGAACAGCAAATGGCCGCCGGCACCGACATCCTGCTGGAAATCGACTGGCAGGGCGCGCGCCAGGTGCGCAAGCAATTTCCCCGCGCGGCCGGTATTTTCATCCTGCCGCCGTCGATCGATGCGCTGGAAGAGCGCTTGAACAAGCGCGGCCAGGACGAGCCGCACGTGATCACGCGCCGCCTGCTGGCGGCCGGCGGCGAAATCGCACACGCTCCCGAGTTCGAGTATGTTATTATCAATGAAGAGTTTACGGTCGCTTTGTCCGAACTGAGCGCGATCGTGAGAGCGGCCCGTTGCCGGTTTGCGCAACAAGCGGCCCGCAACGCATCGCTATTCGCCCAGCTGGGCCTGCACGCAGAATAATCATCTCTGCACGCCAGTTCACACAGCACCACGCACACAAATTTAGGAGTTACTATGGCCCGTATCACAATCGAAGATTGCCTGAAGCAGATCCCTAACCGTTTCCAGCTGACCCTGGCTGCGACTTATCGCGCACGTCAGTTGTTGCAAGGCCACACCCCGAAGGTGGAAGCCAAGGACAAGCCTACCGTTGTCGCACTGCGTGAAATCGCTGCCGGTAAAGTCGGCATCGAAATGCTGAAAAAGGTCCCGATGTAATTGGGAACCCGCGTGCCGGAACAGTGCTGACCCCTGGTTCTACCGTATCCTTTATTCACACTGTGAAGCAACGCGACGTTTTATGAGTCTGACCCCAGCCGACACGACTTCCGCAGCACTGCCGCCCCTGGCCCCGCGCCAGGCGGCAAAATCGCAGGGCGCTTCCGCGCCCGGCACCGGCACGTCCGGCAGCAATACCCCCGCAGCACCGCCAGCGCCCGCCCTCGGCGTGGCCTCCGTCAGCCATCTGGCCGACAAGCTGGCCGAATACCTGTCTCCCGCCGACCTGAAGAAAGTCAAGGAAGCCTACCGCTTCTCCGACGAAATGCACCTGGGCCAGATGCGCCGCTCGGGCGAGCCGTATATCTCGCATCCGATCGCCGTCGCCGAAATCTGCGCCGACTGGAAGCTCGACGCGCAAGCCATCATGGCCGCCCTGCTGCATGACGTCATGGAAGACCAGGACGTCAAGAAGGATGAATTGATCGAGCGCTTCGGCGCACCGGTCGCGCACCTGGTCGACGGCCTGTCGAAGCTGGAAAAGATCGAATTCCAGAGCCAGATCGAAGCGCAGGCGGAAAACTTCCGCAAGATGCTGCTGGCCATGGCGTCCGACGTGCGCGTGATCCTCATCAAGCTGGCCGACCGCCTGCACAATATGCGCACCCTGGACTTCATGACGGCGGCGAAAAAGCGCCGCATCGCCAGCGAGACCATGGAAGTGTACGTGCCGATCGCGCACCGCCTCGGCCTGAACAACATCTACCACGAACTGCAGGACCTGTCGTTCTCGCACCTGTACCCGATGCGCTACCGCACCCTGGCGAAAGCCGTCAAGGCGGCGCGCGGCAACCGGCGCGAAGTGGTCAACAAGATCATGGAAGCGGTGAAAAGCACCTTGTCCATGGCCGAACTCGAGGCCGACGTCACGGGCCGCGAAAAGACCCTGTACGACATCTATAAAAAGATGCGCAGCAAGCATTTGTCGTTCTCGCAAGTGCTGGACGTGTACGGCTTCCGCGTGGTGGTGGGCAGCTTTGCCGACTGTTACGTGACCCTGGGCACCCTGCACAGCCTGTACAAGCCCATGCCGGGCAAGTTCAAGGATTACATCGCGATCCGCAAGCTGAACGGCTACCAGTCGCTGCACACGACCGTCATCGGCCCGTACGGCACGCCCGTGGAATTCCAGATCCGCACGCAGGAAATGCACCGCACGGCCGAGTCCGGCGTGGCGGCGCATTGGCTCTACAAAAGCGGCGAATCGAACCCGTCCGACCTGCAGCAGCGCACGCATGCGTGGCTGCAATCCCTGCTCGACATCCAGCAGCAGACGGGCGACTCGGCCGAATTCCTCGAACACGTCAAGGTCGACCTGTTCCCCGATTCCGTCTACGTGTTTACGCCGAAGTCGAAGATCATCGCCCTGCCGCGCGGCGCCACGGCCATCGACTTCGCCTACTCGATCCACACGGGCATCGGCGACCAGACCGTGGCCGTCAAGATCAACAACGAAACCTCGCCCCTGCGCACCGAGCTGCACAATGGCGACATCGTGGAAATCATCACCGATTCCTCGTCGCGCCCCAGCCCGACGTGGCTGTCGTTCGTGCGCACAGGCAAGGCCCGTTCGGCCATCCGCCACCATCTGCGCACGATCAACCTGCCCGAATCGATCGCCCTGGGCCAGCAGCTGCTGTCGCAGGCGCTGCACACCCTGAACATCGACGCCGACCTGCAAGCACCGCTGGTCGAACGCCTGCTCAACGAATCGAGCGCCAATTCCATGGACGAGTTATATGCGGACATCGGCATCGGCAAGCGCATGGCCACCCTGGTGGCGCGCCACATTTTTGGCTTGATCGGCGGCGAAGCGGCCAGCATGCCGGTGGAACACAACAGCGGCAGCGAACTCGACCCTGTCACCATCTGCGGCAGCGAAGGCGTCTCCGTGCAACTGGCGCCATGCTGCTTGCCGATCCCGGGCGACCAGATCATCGGCCAGCTGCGCCGCGACCAGGGCTTGCTCGTGCACACGAGCGACTGCTCGCAAGCGAAACGCCAGCGCGCCAAGGAACCGGACCGCTGGATCGCCGTGCGCTGGGGAACCGAACTGAACCGCCGTTTCGACTGCCGCATCAAGGTGCTGATCAACAGCGAGCGGGGCATCCTGGCCAGAGTCGCCGCCGAAATCGGCGAATCCGACGCCAACATCATCTATGTGGGCATGGACGAAGACAAGGACAACGTCCTCGACCAGCTGCGCTTCACCGTGCAAGTCAAGGACCGGGTCCACCTGGCGGCCCTGCTGCGCAATGTGCGCAGAGTGGCCGGGGTCAACCGCATCCTGCGCGAACGTAACTAGCCCTGGGGTCAGACCCGCCGGGTCTGACCCCAAGCTTACGCCTGCGGCTGATCTCCGCGTTCTGCAACATGTCGCAAAAAATCCTGATCACCAAGTGCAAATTCGGCATTGATACTGGCGCGCAACTGACTCAAATCTCTCAACGACCAATCCCGTTGAAAAAGTTCACGATAGGCAGCCTGTGCTTCCACCTGACTTCTCCCCAAACGCCAATACAGCGGATGTGCAGTTACCAGGCTATCAAGCTCGCCACACGCGTTACAGCGATAGCTGGACCAACGATACGCTCCTGGCAAGTCAACCATCCCAGCACGAACCGGATTGAGTTCGATATAACGCTGACAAACCAGTAGGTATAACTCATCTTGCACCAGGCAAGACTTATAACGGCCATCCCATATGCTTCCAGTCCTTCCGTAACGCCAATTGAAGTATTGCGCAAGCGATTTCATTAAACCAGAGGGAATAGTGGAAGTGTCTGCGGACAGCAGCAAATGCACATGATTCGTCATCAAGACATAGGCATGCAGTCTGCACAGCTTCGCATGTGAGGCCTGGCTCAGTTGCTGCAAATACCAAAGAAAATCAACAGGTTCAAAGAAGCATGATTGTCTGTCCGCTCCACGCTGCACCACATGCAAGGGCATGCCAGGCATAAACAAACGCTGGACGCGGGCCATGACTGCGCCTCCCGTAAAGGAAAGTCCCATTTTGGCGTGACAGGCTTATCGACACCCTGCGTCACCGCAAACTACCCCTCCCCCGGCGCAGGATACGTCACTTCCAGCAATTCCAGTTCCTGCTCGCCCAGCGGCGTGGTGAGGGTGATCACGTCGCCTTCGCGCGCCTTGGTGATGGTGCGGGCCATGGGCGAGACCCAGCTGATCTTGCCGTTCAGGGGGTCGAACTCGTCGATACCGACGATGGTGATGGTGTGCGTTTCGCCGTCGCTGGTGCGGTAAGTTACCGTGGCGCCGAAGAAGACCTGGTCGTTGCCATGGTGCACGCTGGGGTCGACGATGGCGGCCAGGTCCATGCGTTTGGTGAGAAAGCGGATTCGGCGGTCGATTTCGCGCAGTCGCCGCTTGCCGTAGATATAGTCGCCATTTTCCGAACGGTCGCCATTTGACGCCGCCCAATGGACGATGCGCACCACTTCCGGACGGTCGACGTCGATCAGCTGCAGCAGTTCTTCCTTGATGCGCTGATAACCGGCCGGCGTGATGTAGTTCTTGGCGCCGGCGGGAATGGCCAGCGCCAGCGCGGCCGCTTCTTCATCGTCGTCGTTGTCGGATTCTTTTACAAAGGCTTTATTCATCTGTCTATTGTAGCCCCGCCAGGGAGCCACGGGCACACGGGATGCGGGGGCAAGCGGGCTTTTTTGACGTATCATCGTGGCAATCGCGGCAAACCTGCGCCGCACACGGAGACGGATGAAAAAATTCTACAGAGTCAGGCGCTGGCTGTTCGCGCCGCTGGTCTACCTGGCCGCCATCTTCCTGCTGATCGAGGAATGGCTGTGGGCGACCGGGGCCCGCATCATGCAGGTGATCGCGCAATTTCCGCCCCTGCATGCGCTCGAAGCGTGGATCAGGCGCCTGCCGCCGTACTGGGCGCTGGCCATCTTCGTGCTGCCGGCCGTGCTGCTGTTTCCCGTCAAGCTGCTGGCCCTGCTGGCGATCGCGCGCGGCCATGCGTTTTCCGGCATCGGCGTGATCGTCATCGCCAAGCTGGGCGGCGCGGCCGCCGTCGCGCGCCTGTACAGCCTGACCCGTCCCACCCTGTTGAGTTTGCCATGGTTTGCGCGCTGGCATGGCTTGTTCATGGAAACCAAGGACCGCTGGATCGCCCGCCTGCGCGCCACGCGTCCATGGCGCCGAGTCAGCCGGCTGTCGGCCGCGCTGGGCCGCGCCCGCCGTGCCTGGTGGCAGCGCTTGCGCAAAGGCACGCCAGGGCGCCATAATTCCCGCCCTGCCAGGGTGCTGCGCCGCTTCGCCGCCTTCTGGCGCGCCCGCCGCTGATGAAGAAAGCCAACTCCATGCACGACACGCCCCGGCTGGCGCCCGCCCTGCGCGCGGCGGCGCCGGAAATCTATCTGTACGACGCGGCCAGCTTGCAATTGCTGGATGCCAACGATGCCGCCTGCGACAACTTGCAGTATGCGCGCAAGGAATTGCTGGCGATGACGCCCTTCACGCTGGCGCCGCAACTCGACGCGCAGCAGCTGGCCGCCGTGCTGGCCACCCTGGACGACAGCATCGGCGCGCAAGCCCGGCTGCACGTGCAGCAGCGCCGCCGCGACGGCAGCCTGTATTCGCTCAGCCTGCATTTGTCGCGCGCCCACCGCCACGGCCGCGCCCTGCTGCTGGCCGAGGGAGAAGACTTGCGCACGCCGCAGGCGACGGCCGCCGCGCTGGCGCAGGTGCAGTCGCGCTTCAACGCCATCGTCTCGAATACGCCGGGCCTCGTGTACCAGTTCTGCCTGCATGCGGATGGACGGGCGTCCTTTGCCTACCTGAGCGACGGTTGCCAGGCCCTGCTGGGCCTGAGCCCGGCATTGCTGCACGCGCGCCCTGAACTGTTTTACCAGTTGATCCTGGCCGACGACCGCGCCTCGTATCTGGAATCGATGCAGGCGTCAAAAACGGCCTTGTGGAGCTGGAACTGGGAAGGCCGCATCTGGATCGATGCCTGGAAAGACGTCAAATGGATCAACCTGCGCTCCACGCCGCGCGCGCTGGCCGACGGCACGGTGCAGTGGGAAGGCATCATGACGAATATCACGGAAAGCCGGCTCGAGCAGATCGAAGTGCGCCAGTCGCGCGCCCGCCTGGCCGAGCTGACTGCGCATATCGACAAGGTCAAGGAACACGAACGCACGCGCCTGGCGCGCGAACTGCACGATGACCTGGGTGGCAATTTGACGGCCATCAAGATGGCCTTGGCCATGCTGGCGCGCCGCCTGCCGCCGGACGATACCCAGCTGCAGGAAAAGGCCGACTATGTCGACGCCCTGGTCGACCGCAGCATCGACGCCGTGCACCGCATTTCGCTGGACTTACGCCCCTCCATGCTGGACCTGGGTCTGGTCGCCGCGCTGGACTGGCAAGTGAAGGAATTCGCGCGCCAGGCAGGCATCGAATGCCAGTTCATTTCGAACCGCCAGCACATCGACCTCGAGCTGGACCAGGCAACGAGCCTGTTCCGCATCGCCCAGGAAGCGCTGACGAATATCGCCAAGCATGCGCAGGCGAGCAAGGTCACCGTGCGCCTGGCCCGGCAGCGCCAGCATATCAGCCTGTCGATCGCCGACAATGGCGTCGGCATGCGCCTGTCCGACCGCGCCAAGCCGCAATCGTTCGGCATCCGCGGCATGGCAGAACGGGCCAGCGCGCTGGGCGGCACCCTGAGCCTGATGGATGGGCCGGGCGGCGGCACCATCCTGAGCATAAAAATCCGGCTGACCACGGCGCGAGAGGCGATAATAGCGGCTGCAGCCAGTGCGCCAGCGCACAGCGGGCCGCCACCAGACGCGGCCTAGTGGGTGAATCAGATAGGAAACAACGCAGTCATGAAAGAAAAAGCCACCATCCGGGTATTCATCGCCGACGATCACGCGATCGTGCGCGAAGGCTTGAAGCAAATCCTCGCCGACACGAAGGACATCATCGTGGCCGGCGAAGCCGAAAATGGCCACGACGCCATCAAATTGTTCCGTGGCTCGAAATGCCAGGTGTTGCTGCTCGACATCTCCCTGCCCGACCGCAGCGGCATCGAGGTGCTCAAGCAGATCAAGAAGGAAAAGCCGGAACTGGCCGTGCTGATGCTGTCCATGCACCGCGAGGACCAGTACGCCATCCGTTCGCTCAAGGCGGGCGCGGCCGGCTACCTGACGAAACAGAGCGCGCCGCGCGAGCTGGTCACGGCCATCCGCCAGGTGGCGCAAGGCTTGAAATACATCAGCGCCTCGCTGGCGCAGGAACTGGCCAACACGGTGGGCGAAGACCACGAAACGGCATTGCACGACACCTTGTCTGACCGCGAATACCAGACCCTGGTCATGATCGCTTCGGGCAAGGCGGTAGGCGCCATCGCCGAGGAGCTGAAATTGTCCGTGAAAACCGTCAGCGAATACCGCGCCCGCTTGCTGGTCAAGATGAAACTCAAGAATAGCGCCGAACTGACGCACTACGCCATCCGCAACCAGCTGGTGGATTGACGGCAAAGCGGCATGCCCGCTGGCATCGGGCGAATTGGCAGGACTTCTCCTTGCTTCTCGCACAATAAGTTCTTTGCCAACTCGCATATCATGAGGATAATGAGAAATATCTGAAAAGGCTGTGCCTACATGTCCAGTAAATTGCCATCTTCCCCAGCAAGCGCTCCCGCTGGCGCCACGAATACCGCCGCCGCGGCGATGAACCCGGCCGATATCGCCCGCGAAGCGTTTCGCCGCCTGGCCACGCGCCGCATCGCCCCGACACCGAGCGCCTACCGCGATATCTACAATGAAATCGCCGGCATCAGCGAACCGGCGGACAGCCCTGCGGCGCCTGGTGCCGTGCTGGCAGCGAGCGCACCCACGGAAAGTGGCGCGGAAAACGTCCTGACGCAATTTGCCGCCAAGATGAGCGAATCGGCGGGCGAACTGGGCGACTTTGGCAAGCGTTTCCAGCGCGCACTGAAAGCACGCGACTGGGACAGCTATGCGCGCACTCTGGCGCAACTGGCGGAGAAACAGGTCAAGAAAGGCGGCGGCATCGAATTGCCGCCCCTGCCGGACGGCGAACAGACGCGCACCCTGCGTGAATTGCTCAGCCGCACCCTGGGCTTTGCCGTCGCCACCTTGCTGACGGGCACGCCCGCGCTGGTGGAAGAGGCCGAATCGCTGGGCGCGGCCATCAAGCAGGCCCATACGGAAGAAGCGCTGAACGAAGCGGCCCTGCGCCTGAAGCAGCTGTGCTACCAGATCGAACTGAAAAGCGGCGACACGGCCGAGCAGCAAGAATTGCTGCTGCGCCTGTTCAAGCTGCTGCTCGACAACGTCAGCCAGTTGCTCGACGACGACAGCTGGCTGCGCGGCCAGGTCGATGCCGTGCAAAACCTGATCGCCGGCCCGCTCGACCAGCGCGCGCTGGAAGACGCCACGCGCAGCCTGAAGGAAGTCATCTACAAGCAAAGCCAGCTCAAGCACAGCCTGTCCGACGTCAAGCTGACGGTGAAAAACATGATGATGACCTTCATCGACCGCCTGGGGCAAGTGGCGGCCAGCACGGGCGACTTCCATGAAAAGATCGGCGGCTATTCGGAAAAGATCAGCCAGGCGGAAAATATCAGCGAACTGAACAGCGTTCTTGACGAAGTCTTGCGCGAAACGCGCATGGTGCAGAACGAAGCCTTGCGCGCACGCGACAAGATGGTGCTGGCGCGCCAGGAAGTGCAGGATGCGGAGCAGCGCATCCACACCCTGGAAGCGAAGCTCCAGCATATGAGCGAACTGGTGAGGGAAGACCAGCTGACGGGCAGCCTGAACCGCCGTGGCCTGGACGACGTGTTCGAGCGCGAAACGGCCCGCTCCGACCGCCGCGGCACGCCGCTGTGCATCGCCATGCTGGACCTCGATGACTTCAAGCGCCTGAACGATACCTACGGCCACCTGGCCGGCGATGCCGCCTTGAAACACCTGGTAAAAATCGTCAAGGAAACCCTGCGCTCGATGGACGTCATCGCCCGCTTCGGCGGCGAGGAATTCCTCATCCTGCTGCCGGAAACGACGGTCGAGGCCGCCTCATCGACGATGACACGCTTGCAGCGCGAGCTGACCCGGCATTTCTTCCTGCACGACAACGAAAAGGTCTTGATCACCTTTTCCGCCGGCGTCGCCCTGCGCCTGCCTAACGAAGACCAGGCCGAGCTGGTCAAGCGCGCCGACCGCGCCATGTACCAGGCCAAGCAGACGGGCAAAAACCGGGTGGTGGTGGCGGACTGAACCAATTAACTCCGTTAGTGCCGCGGCAGCGGCACCTTCTCATCATTGACTGACAATAACTAACCGCGCTGACGGCTACGCCACGAACCACGCGCCTGAGAGAAAATGGTTTTCCGCGAGAGCAATGTTAACAGCCCCATTAACATCATCGCATATGTTGATGGTTCCGGGACCGCCGATGTTAACGTTACATTCAGGGACTTCTTCTCGTCAAAATAGGTAAAATCATCCGCTATTCGCCCTTCATTCTTCGACATGATCACAAAGCTCATCGCTCCGGCATTTTTTTGATACTGCTGATTGGCAAAGTCAGTCATATCGATATATATGGTGGAATTGATGCCGGCCTTGATTTTTCCCAGCGATGCAGTGTAATCGATAACCGGCGTTCTACCACGGGTGAGCGTACCGCCATCCCAGTCATTTGACATAGCCCATATTTGCAGGGGAGCTCCATTCATATAGCTCTGCCTTGGTGAGTACGATATCTCGAACAGTGCAGATGTCACGGAATTTCCGGCAACATATGCAGGCAAGCTGAACTTTTCATACATCCTGGCTACGCCGCCATTAAACACGTTCCCCGCATAAATTCCACTATAAAAATAGGTGTTACCGTTACGTCCATTGCCGTAGACCGAAATATCTTCCATAGGAGCAATAACAACTGCTTTCGCAAAACTTTGCTGTGCATAGGATGCAATCCCCAACAATAACAGCACAGAAAAAATAATCCTCTTACATGTCATACCAGCTTCCTTCCCTTGACTATACCGAAACACATCACCTATAAGATGAAAAATTGAACCCAATAATGCTTAACGCCTTTAAAAGCAATAGGCCACGTCAATAACAATAAAAACACAACAATAATGCAAAAAATATAATTTTAAAATAATCAAAATCAAGAATACTAAAATTAGGTGGGAGAACCGATAAATTGGATAGTAGCTGAGGCCCGAACAAGAACAATTCCTACCCTGTCTTGAAACAGGTACGCTGTAACCGTAGGAAGCTGGCATCCTTAACATTGACACCAAAAAATGTCTCATTCACAACACCTCAAGAGATATCATTTGCTCATGGCCCTCGCCTGCCCAACAAAATAAAATTATTTTCACCCTAAAGTTTCCAAAAAGCATGTCGTCTAGCGCGCGGCCTGCGACAAACTGAAGGGCTAAAAATTAAAATTTAAAGCACTTTTCGCCATAAATTTTCCCGCAGAGCAACCGTTACCCTAAACAACAGCGGCTTGATTGTCCCGGAACAGCGGGGCAGGCCAAAGTGACTAGCACATAGCGCAATGTAGTACCTGTCTGGAGAATTAACATGGCTGCAGTAATTAACACCAACATCGCTTCCCTGAACTCGCAACGCAACCTGGGCTCCTCGCAAGCATCCCTGAGCACCTCGCTGCAACGCTTGTCCTCTGGCTTGCGCATCAACAGCGCCAAGGATGATGCTGCTGGTCTGGCGATTTCCGACCGTATGACGTCGCAAATCCGCGGCATGACCCAAGCAACCCGCAATGCAAACGACGGCGTCTCGCTGGCCCAAACGGCCGAAGGTGCACTGTCGAGCTCGGGCGACATCCTGCAACGTATCCGCGAACTGGCCGTACAGTCGTCGAACTCGACCAACTCGTCGAGCGACCGCCAGGCGCTGCAAACCGAGGTGACGCAGCTGAACTCGGAACTGAACCGTATCGCCACGACCACCTCGTTCAACGGCCAGGCACTGCTCGATGGCACCATGGGTACGGCCAACTTCCAGGTCGGCGCCGATGCGAACCAGCTGATTTCCGCCAACGGCGCGAACTTCCTGACGAACACATATGGCAACAACCGCGTTGAAAACAACGCTGTTGCAGCCAAACTGACCACGACCAACGTCGTTGCAGCCAAAGATGTCACCGTCAACGGCAAGCTGGGTACCGACAAGTACACCACCGTTGCAGGCGACACCGCCAAGTCGATCGCTGCCGCATTGAATGCCAAAACGGCAAGCACCGGCGTCACCGCCACGGCAAAAACCGAAGCCAACCTGGGCTTGGGTGCGGAATCGTACTCGTTCAAATTGAACGGCGATAATTCTGCACCTGCTGATGCCGTGACTGTTTCGTTCACCGTCACCGGCGCCGCCAACCAGGCGGCCGACTTTGCCGCCGGCATCAACGCGATCAATGCACAAACCGCCAAAACGGGCATCACGGCAAGTTTTGACGCCAAAAATCCTGGCATCAAGCTGAGTAATGCCAATGGTGCCGACATCCAGGTGACGAATGGCGCCACGGCTGCTGTCAAGCTGGACGTCAAAACCTACAACTTGGATAACACGTTGTCGGCGGCTGCTGATACCAAAGGTGCAGCTGCAGTTGGTATCGCCAACGGCAGCGTGACGTTCGATTCGGACAGCAGCTTCTCCGTGACCGATGCGGGTTCCGGCCTGGGCCTGGGTGCGGCGGCCGCTGGAACCACGAATGCTGGTTCGCAGCTGAAATCGGTTGCATCGCTGGACGTCACGACGTTTGCGGGCGCGCAATTGGCCCTGAAGATCACCGATGCGGCACTGTCGACGGTCAACAGCCAACGCGCCCAGTACGGTGCTTTGCAATCGCGCTTCTCCTCGGCGATTTCGAACCTGCAATCGACGACGGAAAACCTGTCCGCATCGCGCAGCCGCATCGTCGATACCGACTTCGCAGCAGAAACGGCCAGCCTGACCCGCGGCCAGATCCTGCAACAAGCTGGTACCGCCATGCTGGCGCAAGCAAACTCGCTGCCTAACGGCGTGCTGAGCCTGCTGCGCGGCTAATCTTCGATTAGTCTCGTCACATCGCCAGACCCAGGTTCCCCTGCCGGATTTTTTCGGCAGGGGAATTTTCACTAGGAGAGCACCATGACTATAGACACGATATCAGCCGCCTCGGCCAGCCGGATCGAGAAGAGTTACACTCCGGCAGACATCGCGCCGGCACGTGCCGCGGCATCTCGCAGCACCACTGACGCCGTGACAACGCAGCAAAATGAGCAGGAACCCAGCCGCGCCCAATTGGACCAGGCGGTATCGGAACTGAACCAGTCGTCACAAATCAAGACCCAGGGCCTGGAATTTTCCGTCGATGAGGACAGCCAGCGCACAGTCGTCATGGTGATCGACCAGGAAACCAAGGAAGTCTTGCGGCAGATCCCGACCAAGGAAGCCCTGGCGCTGGCCAAGGCCTTTGAGTCAGCCAAAGGCGCGCTCATCAGCCAAAGCGCCTGACGGATGCCATGCAAAACCGTCCGCGCTGCCATGTTTCGCCATGCATCAGCACGACACCGGGGTCCGCCAGCCAGCCTGCCGGCCCCCGTATTCTTATTACCACAAGAGCAACCCTTTACGCACACCAGGCCGCTTTTTTCCCCGAAATGAAAACAGGACCATAAAAGCCCCTCTCAAGTCCTGATTGATTCTGCCGATAACAGCTTATATTAGTGTTTTCCTAGGAGCATGTAGTGGCCATCTCACCAACCTTATCTTCCCCAGGCATCGGCAACAGCACGCTGGACGTCACCGCCCTCATCGATAAGCTGATGACAGCTGAAGCATTGCCCCTGGACGTCTACGACAAGAAAACCGCTTCCTACCAGGCCAAGCTGAGCGCGCTGGGCACGCTGAGCGGCGCCGTGGGCGCCTTCCAGACTTCGCTCTCGGGCTTGAGCAACAGCAATAATTTCCGCGCCGTCTCAGCAATGCCTGCCGACCCTCTGGTGCTGTCCGGCGTCGCCGGCGCCAAGGCCGTGGCCGGCAATTACAACATCAATGTCAGCCAACTGGCGCAGTCGCAAACCCTGACCTCGGCTGGCTACGCCAGCAAGATTTCCACCATCGGCTCAGGCGCCAAGACCACCATTTCCTTCCAGTTGGGCAATGTTACCGGTGGTATCTTCGGCATGAAAGGTACGGCACTCAGCGGCACCACTTTGCAAAACGGCATCAACAACGGCTCCCTGACCCTGAATGGCACGGCCATTCCCACCGATGCCAGCACGACAAGAGCACGCGCGCTGGCCGAAGCCATCAATGCCAAGAGCAGCACCACGGGCGTGACGGCAACGGCGCAGCCGGCCGCCAGCAGCGCCACCCTGTTCGGCCGGTATGGCAATGTTGCCACCGGTGCCGATGGCAGCAGCTATTCGCTGTCCGTCGGCGGCGTCAATATCGTTACGCAAGGCAATGGCGTGGCGGCCGGGAGCGGCATCACGGGCGCCTCGCTCGACACCACACTGGCCGGCCCGAACGCCGTCTCGAACGCGCTGGCCGAGGCCAACATCACCGTCACCGGCAAGGCTGCCGACGGCACCCTGCAATTTACGCGCGCCGACGGCTCCAACATCCAGATCGAGGAAGTGGTCACGGGCGACGTCAAGGGCGGCATCGGCCAGGCCACGGGCGCACGCAACACGGGCTTTAACGTCACGGTCGCCAGTTCCATCACGCTCGCCTCGACCAATGGCAGCCCCATCACGGTGGCCGGCAGCAATCCGGCCGCCGCCGGGCTGACGGCCGGCGCCGGCGGCAGCTATATCGGCAGCGGCTTTACCCAGGATGCGACGCAGGCGACGGGCACGGTGGTCATCGATTCCACGAACAACTCGCTGCAAGGCATCCGCGACGCCATCAACAATGCAGGCCTGGGCGTGACGGCCAGCATCGTTTCCGATGGTACGGACAAGCCCCACCATCTGGTGCTGAGCTCAGTCAAGTCCGGCGCCAACTCCTCCATGAAGATTTCGCTGAGCGGCAGCGATGGCCAGCCCGCCGACAGCGCACTGGCGACCTTGCTGTCTTACGACGCTGTCGGCACGCAAAACCTGAAACAGAACAGCGCCGCGCAGAACACCATGCTCAGCGTGAACGGCATTCCCATCACGAACAGTTCGAACAGCATCGACAGCGCCATCGAAGGCGTGACCCTGAACGTCGCTAAGGTGGGCAGCAGCTCGCTGTCCGTGTCCAAGGATACGTCGACGGTCAAGACCAGCGTCACCGCCTTCGTCAAGGCGTACAACGATTTGAACGCGTCGATTGCCAAGATGACGTCATACAACGCGGAAACCAAGACAGGCGGCATCATGCTGGGCGATTCGACCACGCAATCGATCCAGTCGCAGCTGCGAAAACAGCTGAGCACGTCGATCACTGGACTGGACAGCAACCTGAAGACCCTGGATCAGGTCGGCATTACCTTCCAAAAAGACGGTAGCCTGGTACTCGATTCGGCCTTGCTGGACAAGGCAATCGGCGCCAATTTCTCGGACGTGGCAGGCCTCTTCTCGGCCTTGGGAAAAACCACGGACAGCAACGTGGCTTTCACCAGTTCGACGGCCGCCACCAAGCCCGGTTCGTATGCGCTGAACATCACCAACATGGCCAGCCAGGGTTCACTCACCTCGAACGGCATGTAGCGCGCCAGCACGACCATCGCCAGCGACACTACCTGGAGCGTCACCCTGAATGATACGGAGCCTGCGGCCGCCAAGAACACGGCGACCGTGACCATTCCTGCTGGCAACTATACACCCGCCCAGCTGGCCGCGCTGATCCAGTCGTCGATCAATGGCGTGAAGACCTTCGGTGAAAACGGCGGATCGGTGACGGCTTCGATCGACGGCAATGGCCGCCTGGTAGTGGCGTCCGCCCGTTACGGCTCGGTCTCCAACCTGGCTGTGGCCAGCGTGACCGGCACCGGTGTCGAATCGCTGATCGGCGCGGCCACGCCCACCAAGGGAACCGACGTGGCCGGCACCATCGGCGGCCAGGCCGTCGTCGGTTCGGGCCAGACCTTGACGGGGGCGCCAGGTTCGCCTGCCGACGGCCTGAAGATCGAAGTGACGGGCGGCGGCATAGGACGACGAGGCACGGTGAGCTTTTCGCAGGGCTACGCCTACCAGCTGAACAACCTGGCCACCTCCTTCCTCGGCACGGACGGCCTCATCACCGGCCGCACGACAGGCATCAACAAAAGCATCAAATCGGTGGCCGACCAGCGCCAGCGCTTTGCCGACAAGCTGACGGGTATCGAAGCGCGCTACCGCGCCCAGTACACGCGCCTGGACGTGACGCTGAGCAAAATGGCGACCACGCAATCGTATTTGACCCAGCAGCTGGCCGCCCTCGCCGCCAACCGTTAAGCCCAATCATCAGGAGAATTATATGTTTGGAACCCAACAACGCGGCGTCAATGCCTATGCCAAGGTCGGCCTGGAAACGGGTATCGTTTCGGCCTCGCCGCACAAGCTGATCGTGATGCTGTACGACGGCGCCCTGGTGGCCGTGCTCAGCGCGCAGATGCACATGAAATCGGGCAACGTGCCGGAAAAAGGCAAGTCCATCTCGAAAGCCATCCAGATCATCGACAATGGCTTGCGCGCCAGCCTGGACAAGGACGCGGGCGGCCAGATCGCCGAAGGCCTCGACGCCCTGTACGAATACATGAGCGCACGCCTGCTGACGGCCAATCTGAACAATGACATCAACCAGCTTGAAGAAGTACAGCGCCTGCTGACCGACCTGCGCGAAACCTGGAACGCCATAGGCGCCACTCCCGCCGCCATTCCCGGTGCCGATCTGAAACGTATGCCCAGCCTTGCGAGCGCCTGACCCATGATGACGAATCAAGAAGTCCTGACCACCTACGAAGCCATGCAGACCCTGACGGGCCAGATGGTGACCGCCGCCACCAACGCCGACTGGGACGAGCTCGAAGCGCTGGAACAGCGCATCAGCGCGCATGTGGCCGCGCTGAAGACAAACGAAGAAAAAGTCGTGCTGGAAAGTGCTGGCCGCCAGCGCAAGGTCACGCTGATCAAGCAGATGCTCGAAGACGACCGCAAGATCCGCGACCTCACCATGCCGTGGATGGCGCAATTGTCCAAGCTGATCAACAGCACCGGCACCGAACGACGCCTGGCCAACGCCTACGGCGTCTAAACGCCCACGGGGCAAGGTCAGCTATCATGTTGCCGAAGATGGATGCGATCGGCATGACGCCCTTGACCCCGGTCAAGGTCACCCGGGCGGCCGATGCCGTCGCCGACCCGCGCCAGGCCGAGTTCCAGCGCTCGCTGCAGGGACTGATCGGCAAATCCATGCAGGGACAGGTACTGGCCCGCATGGGCGATGGCAGCTTCCTCGTGCGCGTGGCCGGCACGCCGGCCCGCATGCAGCTGCCCGCCGGCGCCCAGCCGGGCACGGAAATCCCGCTGACCTTGATCGGCATCAATCCCCGCCCCTCTTTTCAAATCGGCAATAACCGCGACCAGCCCGCCAGCGCCCTGCTGACATATGCGGACGCGGAAGCCGAACCCGACGCGGCAGAAACGCGCGGGCCCCAGGCCGGTGCCGCCCAGGCTGGCACGCGTGCCAGCAGCACGGCCGCCACCCTGCTCAGCCGTACGCCCCTGACACCGGCCAATCTGCTGCCCGCGCTGGCAGGCGACACACCCGCGCCCGAGCTGAGCACCACCGCGCGCGCCATCAGCACTGTACTGAGCCAGGCGGAAAGCGTGCCCGGCGCGCCCTTGTCGCTGGTCGGCAAGACGCCGCTGATGGCCACGCCGGGCGCCGCTCCGGCCCAAGTGGCCCAGAACCTGCGCGATGCGGTCGGCAGCAGCGGCCTGTTCTATGAATCGCATGTGGCCGAATGGGCCGAAGGCAAGCGGCCGCTGGCCTCGCTGCTGCTGGAGCCGCAAATGCAGAAGGCGGCACAGGGCGACATGGCCAGAACGGGCACCGACCTTGCTTCGGCGCAACTGATCAATTTGCAGCTGCATACGCACGAACAGGCGCGCGTGCAGTGGCAGGGCGAAGCCTGGCCCGGGCAGAAGATGCAGTGGGATATCAGCAAGGATGCGCCGGAAGGGCAGCAGCACGATGGCCGCGAGGGCGACGAGGAAGCGACGGCCTGGCGCAGCAATGTGCGCTTCCAGTTCCCCCTGCTGGGCGACCTGGCCGCGCACGTGGTCCTGCAGGGCGGCAGAGTGGCGATCCAGTTGCAAGCGGGCAGCGAAGGCAGCGCCGACACCTTGCGCCAGCATGCGGCGCGGCTGGAAGCGTCGCTGGACGCGGCTGGCTGGCCCTTGTCGTCGTTGACGATCGCCGGCAAGCCGGAGGCGGCTGGAGAAGACGATGCTTGACGACACCAAACGCAAGGTGCCGCAGACGGCCGTCGCGCTGGCCTACCAAAGCGGCACGCCGGCGCCCAAGGTGGTGGCCAAGGGCAGCGGCCTGATCGCGGATCAGATCATCAGCACGGCGCGCGAACATGGCGTGTTCGTGCATGAATCGAAGGAATTGGTGGCGCTGCTGATGGATGTCGACCTGGACCGCCAGATTCCGCCCGGCCTGTATCGGGCGATTGCGGAACTGCTGGCCTGGTTATATCATATTGAATCTGCGAATGGCGGGCCGATTCCGCCGCCGCCCGACACCAGCGTCAACCTCACCGATACATAGACAGGCATCAATGCAAGCACATATTATGGATTCCGGCCTCGAAAACTGGCATGATTTTGAAGTGGAATCGCGGCGGGAAATCATTGCCTTGCTGCGCAGCATCAGCGAAAAGAACCAGCTGATCCGCATGCTGATCCACGGTGAATCCGATGTGTGCGTCACGTCCATCCTGGAAGTCGATGCCGACCGCAACACAGTCATCCTCGACCGTTCCGTGAATGCCGACCAGAACCGGCGCATGCTGGCCGCCAAGGGTATTTCGTTTGAAACCTCGCTCGACAAGATCCGCATCCTGTTTACCAGCGCCCTGGTGGAAGAGTGCAATTACAGCGGCACGCCCGCCTTGAAAATTGCCATACCAGAAACACTGATCCGCTTGCAGCGGCGCGAGTATTACCGCATGACGACGCCCGTGAGCAATCCCGTGCGCGTCTCGATTCCCCTGCCACCCTCGCTCGGTGGCGCCGACACCGTGTTCCCGCTGGCCGACATCAGCTGCGGCGGCATCGCCATCCTCGACAATAAACTGATGCTGGGCGAAACGATCGGCAGGGACTATCCCGGTTGCCGCATCGACTTGCCCGACGTCGGCATCGTCACCGCGACTTTGCAAATTCGCAATTCGCTGGACATGACTCTGCTGAACAACAAGCTGAACCGCCGCCTCGGCTGCCAGTTCGTCGACCTGCCGCGCAGCATGCTCGCGCACGTGCAGCGCTACATCACGCGGCTGGAGCGGGAGAGGAATGCCAGGATGGCTGGGTTAGGTTAACACCTTACAAACCTACTGCGCGTCGCCATTTGCGGCCTGCGATGCTCACTGTACTAGAGTACAGTTCCGCTTCTCGGCCACAACTGGCTTCCGCTCGCTACGGTTTGTAAGGCGTTCGTGACGTACCAATACACTTGTCTGTATCAAACCTGCATATTCATGATCTCATGATACGCAGCAACTAATTTATTCCTTACCTGCACCGTCGCCTGGAATTCGATGCTCGACTTTTGCATCGCTACCATCACGTCCGACAGGCTGACCTTTTCGTCGCCCATGGTAAAGCGCTGGCCCAGCGCCGACGAAGCCTTTTGCGCGCCGCTCACGGAGTCCAGCGCGCTCTTGAAGGCATCGGCAAAATTCACCTTCGCCGCCGGCATCTCGGTCTGGATCGCCGGTATTTTCGCCTCCGGCCGCGTGGCCGCCGACTTCAGTTGCGCGATCATCGCCTCGATCCTGCTGCTATCGATACCGCCTGTTTTCACTTTGCCTCCCGATTCTGGTCTGCTTCATATCTGTTCCATGCCTGTTGCACCCAGAGAACAAAACCCTGGCTTGCAAGGCAACGACGGGTACAATAACTTCCGTCACATGTTGCCAGGGTTCCACAATACCAGCGCCAACGCCAGCCGCTCGGCCGAGCAGGCGGCAAAAGCGCCTTCTATTTGGACGATTGAAGCGCGTGACAGTGGCGGATAATTCTGCATATCGCCCCCTCCTCCAGTGGAAGCGGCCCCCACTCATTAGCAAACATACGCGCCCCGGAAGGCAATCATGGCTGTAGCCGAAGAAATCGATGTGAACCGCATACCGCCGGAACCGGCGCCTGCCCGCTCGCCCGTAGAGTCCGTGCAAGCGTTCGCCAAGACGCCGATGGGCAAGAATTTCCTGCGCGGCCTGGGCGTGGCGGCACTGATCGCCATCGGCGTGGCCCTGTACATGTGGAACCAGCCGCCTGAATACAAAGTCCTGTTCTCGAACTACACGGACCGCGACGGCGGCGCCATCACCGCTTCGCTGGATCAGCTGGGCATCAAGCACAAGTTTTCCGAAGGGGGCGGCGCCATTCTCGTGCCATCCGAGCAAGTCCACGATGCGCGCCTGAAACTGGCCGCGCAAGGCTTGCCGAAAGGCGGCAACGTGGGCTTCGAGCTGATGGAAAACCAGAAGCTGGGCGTCTCGCAATTCCTGGAGCAGGTCAATTTCCAGCGCGCGCTGGAAGGCGAACTGGCGAAATCGATCGAATCCGTCTCCGCCGTCGATACGGCGCGTGTCCACCTGGCCCTGCCCAAACCGTCCGTCTTCGTGCGCGAACAGCAAAAACCGACGGCTTCCGTACTGCTGAACCTGCATCCGGGCCGCGGCCTCGATCAGTTGCAGGTGAGCGCCATCGTCCACCTGGTGGCGTCGAGCGTGCCGGAATTGCTGCCGATCAATGTCACCGTGGTCGACCAGGCCGGCACCTTGCTGTCGAACCAGGAAAAGGACAAGGACCGCGCCAACGGCATCAAGAGCCTGGACCCGAACCAGCTGAAGTACGTGCAGCAATTGCAGCAAAGCGTGATCAAGCAGGTCGAATCGATCCTGCTGCCCATCGTCGGCGAAGGCAATGTACGTGCCGAAGCGACGGCCGACGTCGATTTCTCGCAAAGCGAGCAGGCAGCCGAAACCTACAAGCCGAATTCGCCGCCGGAAGCGTCCACCATCCGCAGCCAGCAAACGAGCGAATCGACGGGCGCCGGCAATGCCAACCCATCCGGCGTGCCGGGCGCGCTGTCGAACCAGCCGCCTGGCGTAGCGACGGCGCCATTGACGGCCGAGGCGCCGGGCGCCCCGGGCGGCGCACCGACGGCACCGACACAAAAGGAATCGACGACGAATTATGAAGTCGACAAGACCGTGCGCTACGAACAGAAATCGATGGGCGGCCTGCGCCGCCTGTCGGTGGCCGTCGTCGTCAACTATCGCCGTACTTTCGACAAGGATGGCAAGGTCACGGTCAAGCCGATTTCCCCTGCCGAAATGGTCCAGATCAATAATCTGGTCAAGGAAGCGATGGGCTACAACAAGGAACGCGGCGACAGCTTCAGCGTGGCCAACTCGCCGTTCGACGGCATCGACCGCGCGCCGGAAGGCAAGCTCGAATGGTGGCGCGACCCGGCCAACTTGCCGCTGGCCAAGGAATTGGCGAAATTCCTCATCACGGCCCTGATCCTGCTGTATATCTTCATCAAGATCGTGCGTCCGATGCTGCGCCCCGTGATGCGCAAGATCGACGATTTCGGCGCCCCGCCGCCCGTCATCGAGCCGGAACTGGCGAAAACGGACGAAGAAAACGAAGTCCTGCTCAGCGAGGCGGAACTGGAAGAGCTGGAAGAAGATACGGCCCGCGGTTATCGCGAAAACCTGGCGATGGCCAGGAAACTGGCCCAGGAAGACCCACGCGTGGTGGCCAACGTAATCAAAGCATGGATAGGCAATAATGACTGAGACAACGGGACTGCAAAAAGCATCGATCCTGATGCTGGCACTGGGCGAGAGCGAAGCGGCCGAGGTCATGAAATTCCTCGGCCCGCGCGAAGTGCTGAAACTGGGCGCCGCCATGGCCACCATGAAGGGCATCGCGCACGAGCAGGTGGTCGAGGTGCTCGGCGACTTCCGCGCGCAGACGGAACTCAATTCCACCGTCGGCCTCGATTCGGACGAATATATCCGCCAAGTCCTCACCAAGGCGCTGGGCGACGACAAGGCGTCCGTGCTGCTGTCGCGCATCCTGGGCGGCAAGGATGCGTCCGGCATCGAATCGCTGAAATGGATGGATTCGCAATCCGTGTCCGAGCTGATCCGCAACGAGCACCCGCAGATCATCGCCACCATCCTCGTCCACCTGGAACGCGACCAGGCTTGCGAAATCCTCGGCCATTTCACCGACCGTTTGCGCAACGACGTGGTCTTGCGCATCGCCACCCTGGACGGCGTGCAGCCGGCCGCCTTGCGCGAACTCAACGACGTGCTGACGAAACTGCTGTCGGGTAACGAAAACATCAAGAAATCGTCGCTGGGCGGCGTGCGCGCGGCAGCCGAGATCCTGAACTTCATGAGCGGCGAGCAAGAAGGCTCCGTCATGGACAACATCAAGAACTACGACAACGACATGGCGCAAAAGATCATGGACGAAATGTTTGTGTTCGACAACGTGATCGACATCGACGACCGCGGCATCCAGTTGCTGCTGCGCGAAGTGCAGTCGGAAATGCTGATCATCGCCCTGAAAGGCGCCTCGCAGGAGCTGCGCGACAAGATCTTCAAGAACATGTCGCAGCGCGCCGGCGAGATGATGCGCGAAGACCTCGAGTCGAAAGGCCCCGTGCGCCTGTCGGAAGTGGAATCGCAGCAGAAACAGATCCTGCAGATCGTGCGCCGCCTGGCGGACGAAGGGCAGATTGTCTTAGGTGGAAAAGGCGAGGATTCGTTTGTCTAATTTGATTCCCAAAGAGCAGCAAACCGCCTACCAGCGCTGGGAAATGACCTCGTTTGGCGACGAGCGTCCCAGCGTGGTGGCGGCGCGCAAGCTGCTGGAACCGGATCCGGAACCCGAGCTCGACCCGTTTGCCGAACTGCACGAGGAAGAGCTGGCCCCGCCGCTCGAATACCCGACGCAGGAAGAGCTCGACGCCATCCGCGAGGAAGCGCGCGCCACGGCCTTCGAGGAAGGCCGCGCTGCCGGCTATGCGGAAGGCCACGCGGCCGGGCATGCCGACGGCCATGCCGAGTCGTATGCGCAAGGCAAAGCGGCGTCTAGCGTGGAACTGGCGCACCTGCAAACCATCGCCGTCGACTTCGGCACGGCCGTGCACCAGGCCGACGAACTGATCGCCAACGACGTGATGGAACTGGCGCTGCAGCTGGCCAAGGGCATGCTGAAAACTGCCTTGCCCGTGCGCCCCGAGCTGATGTTGCCGATCGTGCGCGAAGCCATCGAATACTTGCCCGTGCTGCAACAACCGGCCTTGCTGATGCTCAACCCGGAAGACGCGCAAGTGGTGCGCGACGGCATCGGTGATGAGCTCGACAAGGGCGGCTGGCGTGTCATCGAAGACCCGAGCGTGGAACGCGGCGGTTGCAAAATCGACACGGCCAGCAACCAGATCGACGCGCAGGCGTCTACCCGCTGGCACCGCCTGACGCATGCGCTGGGCAAAGACCTGGACTGGCTGGCGCCGTGAGCGAGCCCGTCAAAGGCCCCACTGCCCATGCGGCGCGCTGGCGCGCCTACCTGAGCGACTGTTCGGCCGTCGTCGGCTTTGTCGAGCCGATGCAAATTTCTGGCAGGGTCACGCGCGTGGCCGGCCTGGTGATGGAAGCCGTGGGCTTGCGCCTGGCCGTCGGCGCCGCCTGCACCGTGCCGCTGCCGAATGGCGGCCGGGTCGAGGCCGAAGTCGTCGGTTTCGAAGGCGACCGCCTGTTTTTGATGCCACAAAGCGACGTCGAGGGCATCGTGCCCGGCACGCGCGTGTTTTCCGTCGAACCGGCCATCCCCCGCCCCGGCAGCGTGGCGCATCCGCGGCGCCGCCCCAGCGACCGCGCGCGCCACTTGCCCGTCGGTCCGCAACTGCTGGGCCGCGTGCTCGATGGCGCGGGACGCCCGCTCGACCAGCTCGGCCCCCTGCACACGGTTGACAGCGCCCCCATCAATGTACGCCCCGCCAATCCCCTGGGCCGCGCGCCCATCGTCGATACCTTGGACGTGGGCGTGCGCTCGATCAACGCCATGCTGACCGTGGGCCGTGGCCAGCGCATGGGCCTGTTCGCCGGTTCCGGCGTCGGTAAAAGCGTGCTGCTGGGCATGATGGCCCGTTACACGGAGGCGGACGTGATCGTCGTCGGCCTGATCGGCGAACGGGGCCGCGAGGTGAAGGAATTCATCGAGCAGATTCTCGGTGCCGAAGGCCTGGCCCGCTCCGTCGTCGTGGCCGCGCCGGCCGACACGCCGCCGCTGATGCGCCTGCAAGGGGCCGCGTATGCGACGGCCATTGCCGAACATTTCCGCGACCAGGGGCAAAACGTGCTGTTGATCATGGATTCGCTGACCCGCTACGCCATGGCGCAGCGCGAAATCGCCCTGGCCATCGGCGAACCGCCCGCCACCAAGGGCTATCCGCCCTCCGTCTTCGCCAAGCTGCCCGTGCTGGTGGAGCGGGCCGGCAATGGCGAGGAAGGCGGCGGCTCGATCACGGCCTTCTATACCGTGCTGACCGAGGGCGACGACCAGCAAGATCCGATCGCCGACTCGGCGCGCGCCATCCTGGACGGCCATATCGTGCTGAACCGGCGCCTGGCCGAGGCGGGCCATTATCCGGCCATCGACATCGAGCAATCGATTTCGCGCGCCGCCCACTCGATCACCACGCATGAGCACCAGCAGCAGGCACGCAAGCTGAAACAGCTGTATTCGCGCTATGAGCGCAGCCGCGACCTGATCAGCGTGGGCGCCTACAGCGCCGGCACCGACCCCGTGCTGGACCAAGCCATCGCCCTGCATGAAAAGATTGAAGCGTTTTTGCAACAGCAAATCACGGAGCGGGTCAGCATGGACGAGAGCTTGGGGCAACTTACCGCTCTATTCGACTGATTAGGACTTGCATAGCGGGAATATAATCAGCCATGGCTTCTCCTTCCCAACTTGCAACCCTGATCGACCTCGCCCAGCGCGAAACGGACGATTGCGCCAAGCGCCTGGGTGCGGCCCTGAAAGCGCTCGATGATTGCCGCCAGAAGCTCGACATGCTGTCCGGCTACCGCGACGACTATGCCCAGCGCTTCGAGGCGAGCATGAGCAACGGGATCACGCCGATGGCGTACCGCAATTTCCAGGCTTTCATGGCCAAGCTCGACAGCGCGATCATGGGCCAGCAGCAAGTGGTCGAGCATGCGCAAGCGCGCAGCGACAATGAAAAGATGCGCTGGCAGCTGGCCGAACGCAAGCGCATGTCGTACACGACCCTGAACAACCGGGCGCAGGAACAGGCGCTGAAGCTGGAAAACAAGCGCGACCAGAAAGCAATGGATGAGCACGCGGCGCGACAAGCCTATTACAAACGCTAAGCAACACTGAGGCAGCATCATGCAAACCCAGCCAACCCCGATTTCCCAGATTATCTCGCCGAACGCCACGCCGGGCGCCGCCAACCGCAGCCAGCCGACCACCAGCGGTGCGGCGGGCGACTTCCAGCGCACCCTGAACCGCCAGATCGAGCAACGCCAGGCCAGCCGCAATATGGCGCAAACGCAAGCAGCAGCGCCGGCGGCGCGTCCTGCCAGCCCCGCCGCCACGGCAGCGCCCGCCAATGCGCCGAAGCCGGCGCAAGCGGGCACCGACCAGGCGGCCAGCAGCGAACAGCCGTCGGCGCAGTCGGCCGAAGCGGCGGCCACACAAGCCAGCGGCAGCAGCGCCGCCGAGGCCAATGTTCCCCCCGACACAGCGCCGCCAGCCGATCCGGCCGCCGAGATGCTGGCCCTCGTGGGCAGCATCCAGCTGGCCATCCAGCCGCCAGCGGCCAAGGCCGTGCCGGAACTGCCCGTGCGCGCCGGCGTCAAGGCCGACGGCAAGGGCCTGGCAACGGGGCCGTTGCTGGCAGCCGGCCAGGGCAGCGGCAAGGCGGCCGCCAGCGTCATCGCGCAAGCGGACGGCGGCGACTTTGCCGACAGTCTGGGCCAGGCCCAAGGCAAGACGGCCGCCACACCAGGCACCAGTGTGCCGGCCAGCAAGGCCGAGCCGGGCAAGCTGGCCATCGACGCGCAACTGGCAGCGACCGCCAAAGCGGGCGCCGCCGTGGCCGAACCGATCCTCAAGGAAACGCCAGCCGACCTGAGCCGCCTGGCGGCCCAGTTGCAGCCGGGCGCGCTGCAGCAGGCGGCGGCCGCCGTGGCCGTGCCGGCCGACAAGCTGACGGGCCGGGTCGGCTCGCCGGCCTGGGACCAGCAACTTGGGCAGAAAGTCGTGTGGATGGCGGCCGGTGGCGACCAGAGCGCCACCCTGACCCTGAATCCGCCCGACCTGGGACCCGTGCAAGTGGTCTTGACGGTCACCAATGACCAGGCCGACGCCGCCTTCATGTCGGCCCAGCCGGAAGTACGCCAGGCGCTGGAAGCGGCCATGCCGCGCTTGCGCGAAATGATGAGCGAAGCGGGCATCGCCTTCGGCAGCGCCACCGTCTCGGCCGGCACGCCGGAACAGCAAAACAATGGCGAACGCGCTGCCTCGGGCGAACGCCGTGGCAATGGCCAGAGCGGCGGCGCCTCCGGTGGCGAGATCGCCATCGCGCCGGCGACGGCCGGACGCAGCCGGGCCAGCCTGAGTGCCGTGGATACCTTTGCCTGAGGACAATTCGTCGTCCGCAGGCCACAGGCGCGCCCCACGGCATAACTTTTCGTATAAAAACAGCGAGTTGAGGGCGCTTCCGCCCTCTTTTCACTGCATCCTCCTGCGCAGAATTTGCCGATAATGACATAATGGCGTCGTGATCCACTTCCATGCACCCGAGTACCATTGAAAGCAAATCCAAAAATGAAAGCAGATCCGAAAGCAGATGCAGGCCTGGCTCCCGCCGGCGCCTCGAAAAAGAAGCTTCTGATCATTGTGCTGGCCTCGGTGCTGGTGGCCGGCGGCATCGGTGGCGGTGCCGCCTGGTACTTCTTGCATGGCAAGGCCGATAAAGAAGAATCGGCGCCGAACAAGAAAAAACATGCCGCGTCCAAGGCAGGTCCACCCGTTTTCGTGCCCGTCGATGCCTTCACCGTCAACTTGCAGCCGGAAAATGGCGAGCAATATCTGCAGATCGCGTTTACCCTGCAGGTGAGCAGTCCGGAAGAAATGGACTCGATCAAGCTGAACATGCCAAAAGTGCGCAGCCGCTTGCTGTTGCTGCTGTCCGGCAAGAAGGCGTCCGAACTCAATACCGTGGAAGGCAAGCAGCAGCTGGCGGCCGAAATCATCAATCAGGTGAACCAGCCGTTCGAGGACAAAGGGCCGGAGCAGGACGTGACGGACGTATTATTTACCGCATTCATCATTCAATAAGCAGCCATGGCCGATAATTTCCTCTCCCAGGAAGAAGTCGATGCCCTTCTGAAGGGTGTCAACGGAGACCAGGACGACGCGCAGGCGCCGGAAGACGTCACGGGAGTTCGTACCTACAACCTGGCAACCCAGGAGCGCATCGTGCGCGGCCGGATGCCGACGTTGGAAATTATCAACGAGCGTTTCGCCCGGCTGCTGCGCGTGGGCCTGTTCAACTTCCTGCGCCGCAGCGCCGAAGTGTCGGTCGGGTCCGTGCGCGTCTCGAAATACAGCGAGTTCATCCGTAATCTGGTGGTGCCGACCAATCTGAACCTGGTGCACATGAAGCCGCTGCGCGGCACGGCCCTGATGGTCTTCGATCCGGGCCTCGTCTTCCTGCTGGTCGACAACCTGTTCGGCGGCGACGGACGTTTCCATACGCGCGTCGAAGGACGCGACTTTACGCAGACGGAGCAGCGCATCATCCTGCGCATCCTCGATATCGTCTTCGAGGCGTACACCAAGTCGTGGGAGCCGGTCTTCCCCGTTGAGTTTGAATATATCCGCTCGGAAATGAACACGCAGTTCGCCAACATCGCCACGCCGAACGAGGTGGTGGTGGCATCCACGTTTACGGTGGAACTGGGCTCCGTTTCCGGGCAAATCCACTTCTGCATGCCGTATTCGATGATCGAACCGATCCGCGATTCGCTGACCTCGAGCCTGCAGGGCGAGGCGCTGGAAGTGGACAAGCGCTGGATCCGCCTGATGACGCAGCAGATCCAGATCGCCGAAGTCGAGCTGGTGGCCTCGCTGGGCACGGCGCGCGTGTCGTTCGATGAAATCCTGAACATGAAGGTGGGCGACATCATCCCGCTGAATATTCCGGAACTGATCGCCGCCACCGTCGATGGCGTGCCCGTGATGGATTGCACGTACGGCGTGTTGAACGGACAATATGCATTGAAGGTGGAGAAACTCCTCGCTAATGCCGATAACATGAACAACCACTAAACACCTGACCAAACCTGCTGCGCGTCGCGCTTTGTGCGGCCTGCGATGCTCACCGTGCTCCAGCACGGTTGCGCTTCTTAGCCACAAATCACTGCCGCTCGCTACGGTTTTGCCAGGCGTTACAATTAATATATACACTGGCCGCTTGGCGGCCAACTCTGTACAACAGGAGAAACACATGTCTGACAACCAAGACGACCAAAGCGCGGAAGACGATTGGGGCGCGGCCATTGCCGAGCAGGCCAAGGCGGAAGCCGAAGCGCTGCAAAACCAGGCCGCCAATACGGCCAGCGCGGCCAGCGCCGCCGTGTTCAAGGACTTTTCCAAGCAGGCGTCGAAGTCGGAAACGCACAACGATATCGATTTCATCCTCGATATCCCCGTGCAGCTGACGGTCGAACTGGGCCGCACCAAGATCGCCATCAAGAACCTGCTGCAACTGGCGCAGGGTTCCGTTGTCGAGCTCGACGGCCTGGCCGGCGAACCGATGGACGTGCTGGTGAACGGCTGCCTGATCGCCCAGGGCGAAGTGGTGGTGGTCAATGACAAGTTCGGCATCCGCCTGACCGACATCATCACGCCTTCCGAACGCATCCGAAAATTGAATAAATGAAGCCTGGCCTGTTGATTTCCACCGTGCTGCCGCTGATGGCGGCATGCAGCATTGCCCTGGCTGAAGCGCCAGCCGCATCCACGCCGGCGGCCAGCGCCGCCAGCGCTTCCGCCGCCGTGGCAAGCGAGACACCGCCTGCCGCCGCAACGGCGCCAGCAGTTTCTCCGGCTGCCTCGCCGGCCGCCGCCCTGCCCGCCATGCCGCCCGGCGCACCGGCAACGATGGCGCCAACAAGCTCGGCCGGTAGCTTGCTGCAAACCATCCTCGCGCTGATGTTCGTGCTGGCCCTGCTGATCGGCCTGGCCTGGTTCATGAAACGCTATGGCCCCAAGGTCATGGGCGGCAACAACAAGATGCGCGTCGTCAGCTCGCTCAACCTGGGCGGACGCGAGCGCATCGTCCTCGTCGAAGTGGCCGACCAGTGGATCGTCGTCGGCGCCTCGCCCGGCCGGATCAATGCGCTGGCCACCATGCCGCGCCAGGAAGGCGATCTGCCGCAACTGGCCACGGCGCAAAACGGCCCCGCGGCCGCCAATTTTTCCGAGTGGCTGAAACAGACCATCGAAAAACGCAATGGGAAATAAGCAGCAGATGGCGTGGTCCACCTTGAAGACTCCCCTGACCTGGCTGCTGGCGGCCATTGCCCTGGCCTTGCCGCTGTGGGCGATGGCCCAGCCTGGCATCCCGGCCTTCAACAGCACGCCGGCGCCGGGCGGCGGCCAGAATTATTCGCTGCCGGTGCAGACGCTCATCCTGATGACGTCGCTCACCTTTTTGCCGGCGGCCCTCTTGATGATGACCTGCTTTACGCGCATCATCATCGTGCTGTCCCTGCTGCGCCAAGCCATCGGCACGCAATCGGCGCCGCCGAACCAGGTGCTGGTGGGTCTGGCCCTGTTCCTGACCCTGTTCGTCATGGGGCCCGTGTTCGACAAGATCTATACGGATGCCTACCAGCCCTACCAGGAAAACAAGATCACCATGCAGCAGGCGCTGGACAAGGGCGTCGATCCCCTGAAAACCTTCATGCTCAAGCAGACGCGCCAGGCCGACCTGGCCCTGTTTGCCAAGATGTCGCGCTCGCCGGCCCTGCAAGGTCCGGAAGACGTGCCGCTGCGCATCCTCGTGCCCGCCTTCGTCACCAGTGAACTGAAGACGGCGTTCCAGATCGGCTTTGCCATCTTCATCCCGTTTTTGATCATCGACATGGTGGTCGCCAGCGTGCTGATGTCGATGGGTATGATGATGATGTCGCCCGCGACGATCTCGCTGCCGTTCAAGCTGATGCTGTTCGTGCTCGTCGATGGCTGGCAGTTGCTGCTGGGCTCGCTGTCACAGAGTTTTTACTAGGGGAAATACATGACACCCGAAAGCGTCATGACCCTGGGCCGCCATGCGATGGAAATCACGCTGATGGTGGCCGCGCCCATGCTGCTCGTCGCCCTCATCATCGGTTTGATCGTCAGTATTTTCCAGGCGGCCACGCAGATCAACGAGGCGACCCTGTCCTTCATCCCCAAGCTGGTCGGCATCTTTGTCGCCATCGTCGTGGCCGGTCCGTGGATGCTGTCCGTCATGCTCGACTACATGCGCCAGGTGTTTACGGGCATCCCGAACCTGGTGGGTTAGTGCAGCCACTGTTGCCATGCTGACCCTGTCCAGCATCGAACTCAATACGTGGATCGCAGCATTGCTGTGGCCGCTTAGCCGCATCCTCGGCCTGATCGCGGCCGCGCCCCTGTTCGGCAACGCAGCCCTGCCGGCCAGCGTCAAGGTGACCCTGGGCGCGCTGCTGGCCATGATCATCGCCCCCACCGTGCCGGCCTTGCCGGCCGTCAACCCGATGTCCCTGCCCGGCTTGCTGATCCTCACGCAAGAGATGCTGGTGGGGCTGGCCATGGGCTTTTCCATCCGCATCGTGTTTTCCGCCATCGAAATGGCCGGCGAACTCAGCAGTCTCACCATGGGCCTGGGCTTCGCCTCGTTCTTCGATCCGCAAACCAAGGGCAGGTCGTCCGCCATCAGCCAGTTCCTCGTGATGCTGGCCACCTTGATGTTTTTGACCGTCAACGGCCACCTGGTCTTGCTGGCGGCGCTGGCGGAAAGCTTTGTCAGCCTGCCCATTTCGGCTAGCCCCATCAGCGGCGGCGGTTTCCAGCAATTGGCGGCCTGGGGCGGGGAAATCTTCCGTTCCGGCCTGCAAATTTCGCTGCCCATCATCGCCGCCCTGCTGCTGACCAACGTGGCCCTGGGCATCTTGACGCGGGCCGCGCCGCAGCTGAACATTTTCGGTATCGGCTTCCCCGTCACCCTGGGCGTGGGCTTGCTGGTGATCGGCATGGTCCTGCCCTACCTGGCCACGCCCTTCCAGAACATGTTCCTGCGCGGCATAGAAACGGCGCGTTTGCTGCCGCGCGGCTTTGCCACGCGCGACCGGCCACCGCCGCCAGCTCCGCCCAATCCCCTGCGCCCCGCACTGCCAGCGCCGGCGCCGCTGCCTGCCGCGCGCTGACCAGGGCTATCAGCCCAGCGCGTGGCGCAGCAACAGCGCCGACAGCACGAACATGGTCACGCCGATCAAGCCATCGAGCACTTGCCAGGCCCGGGGCCGCGCAAACCACGGCGCCAGCCAGCGCGCACCATAACCGAGCGAGGCAAACCACAGCAGGCTGGCCGCGCTGGCGCCAACGATAAACCAGCCGCGCATTACGCCCGGCTGCTGGGCGCCGATGCTCCCCACCAGCAATACCGTATCCAGATAGACATGGGGATTGAGCAAGGTAAATGCCGCCGCCTGCGCCAGGATGGCAGCCAGGCCGAGGCCGGCACCGCCCTCGGCGGCGCGCAGCTGCTGGGGACGGCGCGCACGCCGCAGTGCTTGCCAACCGTAGACGGCCAGAAAAATGGCGCCGCCCAGCGCCAGCGCGCTGGCCAGCATGGGGCGCTGCCCCAGTGCCCGGGACATGCCCAGGACGCCAGCGGCAATCAGCGCCGCGTCCGCCAGCGCGCAAAACAGCACGATGGCGCCCACATGTTCGCGGCGCAAGCCTTGCCGCAAGACAAAGGCATTTTGCGAGCCGATGGCAACGATGAGTCCCAGGCCCAAGGTCAAGCCCTGGAGAAAGACGGAGAAAACGAGTGGTGTGGTGGCGGTCGAGAGTGTCATGCGGTGATCTTGCCAGCCGCAAGAAATGAAGGCAAACTACCTTTTCTACAGCAAGTTAAGGAAAACTTCATTCATGCTCGATTATGCCGCCCTCGCCGCGCTGGCTTCCGTCATCCGCGAAGGCAGTTTCGAGCGCGCAGCGCGCGCCTTGCACGTGACGCCATCGGCCATTTCGCAGCGCATCCGCCTGCTGGAAGAGCGCGTCGGCTGCGCGCTGGTGATACGCGACCAGCCCTGCCGCGCCACGGAAACGGGCCGGCGCCTGTGCCAGCACGTGGACCAGGTGCAATTGCTGGAACAGGATTTGCAGGGCACCTTGCCGGCGCTGGCAGCCCAGGGCATGTCGCGCGCCAGCGTGCCCATCGCCGTGAATGCCGACAGCCTGGCCACCTGGCTGGCGCCCGCCATCGCCGCCTTCGCGGCCGCGCACCCGGTGCTGCTGCAAGTGGCCGTCGACGACCAGGACCATACGGCCGAATGGCTGCGCAGCGGCGCCGTGCTGGCGGCCGTCAGCGCCACGGCCAGGCCCGCTTCCGGCTGCAACAGCCGCCCGCTGGGCGCCATGCGCTACCTGGCGGCCGCCAGTCCCGCCTTCCTGCAGCGGCATTTTGCCCAAGGCGTCGGTGCCGCCAGCCTGGCACTGGTGCCCAGCCTCGTCTTCAATGCCAAGGACGAGCTGCAGGCGCGCTGGGTGCGCCGCCTGTGCCACCGGCACGTGGAACTGCCGCGCCACACCCTGCCCTCGTCGCATGCTTTCGTTACGGCAGCGCTGGCCGGCATGGGCTGGGGCCTGCACCCGCAAGCGCTGATCCAGTCCCATCTCGACAATGGCAGTCTGGTCGAGCTGCTACCCGCTACACCTCTCGATGTGCCCCTGCACTGGCATACGGCACGTGCCGCCTCGAGTCTGCTCGACGGCCTGAGCGCAGCCATCCTGGCCGCCGCCCGCACGGGCCTGCTGCCGCCCTGATTGCCAGCTTCAGGGCTGGTCGCTGCTGAATGCGAAGCGCCAGCGCCGCACGTCGACGTTCAAGCGCAACTGGTGATGCTTGACCAGATAGCGCACGCCGACGAGGGCCGCCGCCAGACCGGACAAAGCGCCGATGCCCAGCGCCCAGCGCGGGCCGAAGGTGTCGGCCACCCAGCCCACGATGGGTGCGCCCAGCGGCGTGCCACCCGCCGAAATGGCCAGCACGATGGCCATCACGCGGCCCCGCATGGCGGGTGCCGTCGACAGTTGCACGCTGCTGTTGACGCTGGTGGTAAACGTTTGCGCGGCGATGCCGATGACCACCAGCATCATGCCGAACAGCCAGTAATTGGGCATCACGGCGGCCAGCGCGCACGCCAGGCCGAACAGCGCGGCCGCACCCAGCAGCAAGGCCAGCGTGGGTTGGCCGCGCCCCGCCGCCAGCAAGGCGCCGGCCACGGAGCCGCAAGCCATCACGGAACTGAGCACGCCATACTGGCCGGCACCCGCATGGAAAGCCGTCACGGACATGGTCGACAGGAAGATGGGGAAGTTCAGGCCGAAGGTGCCGATCAGGAACAGCATCAGCAGGACGGCCATCAGGTCGGGCCGCTGGCGCACGTAGCGGAAACCCTCGCCCAGGCTGGCGCGCGTGGCCTTCAGGCGCGGCGCGCGGCGCAGCAATTCCACGCGCAGCAGCAACAGCGAACCGATCACGGCCGCAAACGAGACGGCGTTGATGATGAAGACCCAGCCGCTGCCGACGCTGCTGATCAGCAAGCCGGCCACGGCCGGGCCCAGCATGCGCGCCGCATTGAACGAAGTGGAATTGAGCGCCACGGCATTGGTCAAGTCTTCCTCGCCGACGATTTCGGCAACGAAAGTCTGGCGCACGGGCGAATCGAAGGCCGTCACGCAGCCGAGCAGGAAAGCAAACACATACACATGCCACAGTTGCACGAGACCGCTGATGCACAGCAAACCCAGTCCCAGCGCCAGCAATCCCATGGCCGCCTGCGTGCACAGCAGCAGCTTGCGCCGGTCGAGCAAATCGGCCGCCATGCCCGTCAGGGGCAGCAACAGCAATTGCGGACCGAACTGCAAGGCCATGACGATGCCGACGGCGCTGGCATTGTGCTGCGTCAATTCGCTGAGCACCAGCCAATCCTGCGCCGTGCGCTGCATCCAGGTGCCGATATTCGACACGAGGGCGCCGCCGGCCCAGATACGGTAATTGGGAATGCGTAGTGAACGGAATGTGTTGTTCATCTGGGCGTGCGGGCTCCTTGCCGGGTGTTAAGGTCTAGCAGCGGATCATTCCGCCAAGCGTTTGAGTAATGCCACCGCATGGTTCAATTCGGTGACTTCGTCCGGCGTGAGCCGGGTTTCAATGGTGCGCGCCAGCCAGTCTTCGCGCGCGGCGCGGCTGGCTGCGATCCAGGCGCGGCAGCTGTCCGTCAGGGTCAATATCGTTTGCCGTCCGTCAGCTGGATCGGGCGAGCCCGTCACCATCTGTGCTTCCGTCAAGGCTTGCACGGTGGCGGCCATAGACTGGGGCCGCATGCCTTCGGCGCGGGCCAGGCTGCTGGCCGTGGCCGGGCCGTCGCGCTCGAGACGGCTCAGCACGGATGCCTGCGACATGCTGACGTCCCCCAGGTGCGCCTCTTCGCGCAGGCGGCGCCGCAATTTGCCGATCAGGATGCGCAATTCGCCGGCCAGTTGCAGGACTTGTTCGTGGTCTTCTTGTGGGGTGTGCATGGGAGCGAAAGTGGATCAACGGCCCCTACTATAACAGATACACAGGTAGACTGCACAGTTTGCCTGCATATCTTGTCCAAGTGACCAGATTGCGGACGCAAAAAAGCCGGGGCCGGAGATGTCCTCCCTGCCCCGGCTTGCCGGTCGTCCTGCCGATGCCCGTTCTTAGCTGATGTAGTTGAACAGCGACAGGCCCGAGATCGAGGTGAACGATTTTTGCGCCGCCTGCAGGGTGATCTGTTGCTGGCTGAAGGTGGAAATGGCTTTCACCATGTCCAGGTCCTGCAGGTCCGACAGGGTGGTGGCGTACTGGATGTCGAGATCGTCACCGGCGCTGTCGAGGTAATCGAGTTCCTTCAGGCGCGAACCGACTTCCGAGCGCACCGACAGCACGTTGTCGTAGGCCGTGTCGAGCAGGTCGTGCGCCGTGTTCAGGCTGGCCGTCAGGCGTGCCTGCCCCGCGTCGCCCGTGGCCGGCTGGCCCAGTGCGCCGATCAGGTTGGTAATCGTGGTAAAGATCGATTCCTTGCTGCTGGGCTCAAGGGTGAACTTGTCCAGGTCGGCTGGCTTGCCCGCGACATTGACTTGCTGGCCGTCAAAGTTGATGGCGTCGCCCGATTTATAGGCCACCGGCACGGCCGGATTTGGAATGGTCTGGCCCAGGGTCACATCCGTCACCGTATAGGTCGTCTTGGCATCCGTGCCCGTGCCCGTCACCTGGAAGTCGATCGAGTACTTGTGCCCCGTCAACTTGGTGGGATCGGTGACGGTGCCGCCGGAAATGATGCCGGCGCCGCCGCGCGTAAAGTTGGCGCCGGCGGCCGCCGTGGTGAACTTGCCGTTGCCCGTCAAATTGTTCTCGAACACGGCCGCGCCCGAGTCGCTGGTAGCCAGGTAGCGCGCCGAGCCCACCTGCAGCTCGCGCTGGCCCTGGTCGCCCACGTAGGTGGCGCCGCCCGGCGTCTGGCTGAACGGCTGGGTCGTCGACTTGTAGCCGGAAAACAGGTAGCCGCCCGCGTTGTCGGACGTGTTGGCAATGCCCATCAGGTCGGTCAGGCGGCCCTTCAGCTCCGTGGCCAGGCTCTGGCGGTCGATGTCCTTCAATGCCGGATTACCGGCCTTCAGCACCAGTTGCTGCACGTCGGCGATCAGCGAGGCGGTGCTGCCCAGCGCCAGCTCTTCCTGCGAGAGGAAATTCTTGGCGTTCGAGCGGTTCGTCACGAATTGCGTGTTGATCGATTGCGACTGCGTCACTTCCAGCGCGCGCGACGAGGCGATCGGGTCGTCGGCCGGCGTCAGGTTGCGGCGGTTCGCCGACAGCTGCATCTGCGTACGGTTCAAGGCGCCCTGCAGATTGTTCAGCTGCGAGCTGCCCTGGTCATAAATCATTCGTGTGCTGATGCGCATGATGCTGCCCTTCCAGAAAGCCGCCGCGCGCTACGTCGCGGCAAAAATTGATTAACGTCCCAAGCCGATCACCACGTCGAACAGGGTGCTGGCAATCTGCATGACCTTTCCGCACGCCTGGTAGGACTGCTGGTAACGCAGCAGGTTGGCCGCCTCTTCGTCGAGGTTGACGCCGGAGACGGCCTGCTGCTGGGTGCTAACCTGCTGCAGCAAGGCCAGACTGGCCAGGCCGCTGACCTGCACTTCGCGCGTCTTGTTGCCCACGAAGCTGACGGTTTGCGCATACGAACCCTGGAACGTGGCATTGCCGCCATCGAGGATGTTCTTCGTCTGCAAGCCCGCCAGCAGCGCGGCGTTGCGGTTGTCGCCCACGCCGCCCGCATTGGGCTTGATGGTAAAGGTGTCGCCCTGCGCCGGCGCGCCCGTCATGCTGACATTGATGCCGCCAAAGCTGAAGTTGTCGCCTTCCGTATACGGGATGTTCGCCGTGCCGGCCGGATACGTCGTGGTGGTCCCATTCAAGCCCTTGACCGTCACCGCCTGGCCCGCCGGGAAACCCGTCAGCGAGGTGGTCGCCTTATCGTAGGTCAAGGTCACGGGACCCGTCAGGGCATTGCCCGGGGTCAGGTAGGCCTTGTCGACGGAGCCGGCGCTGAGCTTGCCCGAGCCCGTATTGGCCACAGTCGCCGACGTGGCGATCGGCGCAGCGGCGGCGATCTTGTTGCGGTCGGTGATCAGCACGTTCAGGCCGGCCGCGCCATTCGCCGTCGGCTTGATGACGTAGTTGTCGCCCTGGGCGGCCGTGCCCGAGATCGAGAAATCGACGCCGTCGATGGTTTGCGGCCCCGTTTGCGGATACGGATTGATGATGGTGTGCGCGCCGTCGGACTCGCGCGTCACCACATAGTTGCTGCCGTCGTATTTCAGGCTGTAATCGCTGGCCGTCAGCTTGGTCGGATCGCTGACCTTGGCCGACAGCACGGTGGTGCTGCTGGTGTTGTTGCCGCGGTCGGCGCCGATCACGGGATCGGGGATCTTGAAAAAGTCGCCGCCCATGGCGCCATTCAGATCCTGGCCCAGCTTGTGCTGGTCGTTGAAGGTGCTGGCCAGCGCGATGGCGACCTTGCCCAGCGAGTTCTGGACATTGTCCAAGGTGCCGCTACGGAATTCCAGCAAGCCGCCCAGCGAGCCGCCGGTCAGGGAGCTGTCGGGCAGCACGGTCACGGTACTGCCCGTGACATAGCCCACCTCGATGCGGTTCGGATCCGTGCGCGAAGGCGTGGCCGCCAGCTCGAAGCTGCGGTCGGCCACCACCAGGGGCTGCCCCGCGCCGATGGAAATGGTGACGGTATTGTTGGCAGCGGGCTGCACCGTCGCCTTCACGTATTTGTTCAATTCCGTGATCAGCTGGTCGCGCTGGTCGAGCAGATCGTTGGGCTGGTTGCTGGCGTCGACCGACAACTGGGAAATCGACTTGTTCAACTCGGCGAGCTGCTTGGCATAGGTATTGATGACCGTCACATTCGACGTGATCTGCGAATTGACGCCGTCGCCGATCTCCGTCAGGCGCGCGCTCAGGCCCTGGAAGCGGGAAGCGAGCGAGCCCGCGCTCGACAGCAGCGCCTGGCGCGATGCGACCGACGAGGGATTGGAACTGAAATCCTGCACGCCCTTGAAGAAATCCTGCAAGGCGGGCGACAGGCCCGCCGTGGGATCGGCCAGCAAGTTATCGATCTGGCTGATCTGCGTGTAATAGGCGTCGAGTGCGCTGGTCGCGCTTTGCGCGGTGTTGACCTGGGTGGCCATGAAGCTGTCGTACTGGCGCTTGATCTGCGACACTTCCGTGCCCGTGCCAACGAAGCCATAGCCCGCATAGTTGGACTGCGAAGTCTGCTGCAGCACCGTCTGGCGATTGTAGCCGGCTACGCCCGCATTGGTGATGTTATGCCCGGTCGTCGACAGGCCCACCTGCGCTGCAAGCAAACCGCTCTTACCGATGCTGAGTAGATTCGAAGTCATGGTGTCTTATTGGTTACCGTCAAATGTATTTACGGCAGCCGCGGCGAAAACTTGAAGCGCGCGGCCTGCACGGGAGCACGGGGGGTTACTAGCCGACCAGCGAATTCTTGATAATTTTTGTCAATTTGGCAGCGTAATTCGGGTCCGTCGCGTAGCCGGCCTTTTGCAAGCCCTGGGCGAACGTGCTGGCGTCGCCCGCGCTGGCCAGCACTTTCTCGTAGCGCTTGTTGTTGGTAATCAACTGCGCATAATCCTTGAAGCTGTCCGCATAGCTGTCATAGGCGCGGAATTTTTCCACCTTGCGCTGCGCCTTGCCATTCACGTATTCCGTGGTGACGGCTTCCGTGACCTTGCCCTTCCAGTCGCCCGTGGCCTTGATGCCGAACAGGTTGTGGCTGCTGCTGCCGTCGCGGCTGATGATTTCGCGCTTGCCCCAGCCCGTTTCCAGCGCCGCCTGGCCCAGCATGAACTTGGCCGGGATGCCGGTGGCGCGGCTCGCTTCTTCCGCATGCACGCCCAGCTTTTCCTGGAAGGCGCGCACGTGCGGCGCCTGCGTGGCGTTGGCCTTGTCGCTCAGGGTCTTGCCGGTACCGGTGGCGCTGGCGGCGCCCTCGGTGAGGGCGCCCTGCTGCTGGCGGAAGGCGGCCAGCGCCTGCGCCATGCTCGACGAGCGCGGCGACGGCGCTTCGGCGCCATCGGCGGCCAGCGCCTGGTTCGACGACGATAGCTGGCGGATCAGCACGTCCGCCAGACCCGTACCGCGCTTGGCCAGGTTCTGGCTGGTCTGCTGGTCCAGCATCGAGGTGTACATCTTGCTTTGCTGGCTATCCATGATGCCGTCCTGCGGCGTGGCTTCGCGCATGCTTTTCATCATCATGTTGATGAACATGGCTTCGAATTGCGTGGCCGCCTCTTTCAGGGCGGCGGGGTCCTTCGCCTTGGCGGACTGGCGCAAGCCATCCATGCCCTTGACGTCGTAGGCGGCGGTATTACTGAGGTCGGTTTGGCTGATCATGGCGTATCCATCAAATGATTTCAAGTTCGGCGCGCAGCGAACCGGCCGCCTTCATCGCCTGCAGGATGGCCAGCAAGTCTTGCGGCGAGGCGCCGATGGCGTTCAGGGCTTTCACTACCTCGGACAGCGAGGCGCCGCCCTTGACCAGCATGACCTTGCCCGGTTCCTTCTTGATATCGATCTGCGCCGTCTGCGTGACCACCGTGCGCCCGCCCGACAAGGGAGCCGGCTGGCTCACTTGCGGCTCGACATTGATGGTGACGGACAGGTTGCCGTGCGAAATGGCGCACGTTTCCAGGGTCACGGACTGGTTCATCACGACGGAACCGGTGCGCGCATTCATGATGACCTTGGCCGCCAGGCGGGCCGGATTGACTTCGATGCTTTCCAGCTGACCCAGGAAAGACACGCGCTGGTCGCTGCCGCCCGGCGACTGCACCTGGATCACGCGGCCATCGAGCGCGGCGGCCGTGCCGGCGCCGTAACGGCTGTTGATGGCATCGACCACGCGGCTGGCGGTGGCGAAATCGGTGGCGTTCAATTCCAGGCGGATCGTGTTGTTGGCGCCCAGCGCCGAAGGCACGGTGCGCTCGACGGTCGCGCCGCCCGAGATGCGTCCCACGCTCAGATGGTTGATGACGACGGAGCTGCCGGCCGCCTGCGCGCCCACGCCGCCCACCAGCACATTGCCCTGCGCCATGCCGTACACCTGGCCGTCGGCGCCCTTCAATGGGGTCATCAATAAAGTGCCGCCGCGCAAGCTTTTCGCATTGCCCATCGACGATACCGTCACGTCGAGCAGCTGGCCCGGCTGGGCAAACGCGGGCAAGGCCGTCGTCACCATCACGGCGGCCACGTTTTTCAATTGCAAGCTCGTGCCTTGCGGCAAGTTGATGCCTTGCTGCTGCAGCATCGCCGCCACGCTCTGGATGGTAAATGGCGTTTGCGTCGTCTGGTCGCCGCTGCCGTCAAGGCCGACGACGAGGCCATAGCCCATCAGCTGATTCTGGCGCACGCCGGCGATGCTGGCCAGGTCCTTGATACGCTCGGCCTGCGCCACGGGCGCCAGCAGGGAAGCGGCGAGGCCGAAAATGGCGAGAAAGCGGGGGAAAGTCAACATTGCCATGATCAGAACGGCAGCAGGCTGAGGAAGAAGCGCGACGCCATCGACGCCATTTCGGCACGGTCGATCTGGCTGTTGGTGCGGTATTCGACGCGCGCGTCGGCCACCTGGGTCGACGGCACGACGTTGCCCGTGCCGATGGTGTCCGGATTGACCATGCCCGAGAAGCGGATGAATTCCGTGCCCTTGTTCATGGCGATCTGTTTTTCGCCGGCGACGATCAGGTTGCCGTTCGGCAGCACTTCAATCACCGTCACGCCGATCACGCCGGAAAACGTGTTGCTGGCGGACTGGTTGTCGCCATCGGCAAATTTCGTCGCGCCATTCGCCGAGACGGTGCCGCCCAGGCGGCCCTGCAGCATGCCCGGCGTGCTGAAGCCCACGCTGCCGGACTTGTTGCCGGAACTGGCGCCTGCCTTGACGGCATTCGTGCGTTCGGTGATGGCGATCGTCATGGTGTCGCCCACGTGGCGCGCACGGCGGTCTTCGAAGGCGGGACGGTAGGTCGACGGCTGGTAGATGGAGCCATTGTTGACGACCACGGGTTCGGGCATCGGTGCGCGCGTGGTGGTCGGATATTGCACGATGGACGTAGGCGTGATGGCGCAGCCGGACAGCAGGACTGCGGACAACAGGGCGATGATGGGGTATTGCATGGCGAACCTCCGCTGCCATCCGGCGGCGGATGGCATGACGACTATGAAAATTAAAGTTGCGACAATTTCTGCAGCATTTGATCGGATGTGGTGATGGCCTTGCTGTTGATCTCGTAGGCGCGCTGCGTCTGGATCATGTTGACCATTTCCTCGGCCACGTTGACGTTCGACGTCTCGATATAGCCCTGCATCAGCACGCCGGCGCCGTTGGTGCCCGGGGTATTGGTTTGCGCCACGCCCGAGGCGCCCGTTTCCATGTACAGGTTCTCGCCCTTCGATTCCAGACCGGCCGGATTGACGAAGGTGGTCAGCTGCAGCGAGCCGATCTGCGATGGCGCCACGGTGTCGGGCAAGGTGACGGACACTGTGCCGTCGCGCGCCACGGTCAGGCTCAGCGCATTGGTCGGCACGGTGATGGCGGGCTGGATGACGAAACCTTCGGAGGTCACGAGCTGGCCGTTGGCGTCCGTCTGGAACGAGCCGTCGCGCGTGTAGGCGGTGGCGCCGTCCGGCATCAGCACCTGGAAGAAGCCCGTGCCGTTGACCATCACGTCGCGCGAATTGCCCGATGCCTGGGGATTGCCCTGAGTATGGATGCGTTCGGTGGCCACGGTGCGTACACCCGTGCCGATCTGCAAGCCCGATGGCAGCTGGGTCTGCTGCGACGATTGCGCGCCCGGCTGGCGCACATTTTGATACAGCAAGTCTTCAAACACGGCGCGCGACTTCTTGAAGCCCGTGGTGCTGACGTTGGCCAGGTTATTGGCGATCACGTCCATCTGCGTCTGCTGCGCTTCCAGGCCGGTTTTGGCAATCCAAAGGGAACGAATCATGATTTTTCTCCAATAACAGCGCTAGTCAGCTCTGTAGACTATTTCTATGTGACCATTATGCGGTGGGCCCCATCAATTCAAAGCGAGGATCTGGGTGGCTTTCGCCGCGTTATTCTCGGCATTCTTCAACAAGCTCATTTGCGTTTCGAACTGGCGCGCCAGGGCAATCATGCTGACCATGGAGTCGACGGGGCTGACATTGCTGCCTTCCAGCGCACCGGTGGTCAGCTTGACGGCCTGGTCGGCCTGCGCCACCGTGCCATCCTTCAGGCGGAACAGGCCGTCGTCGCCGCGCACCAGTTGCTGCTCGGGCGGGTTGACCAGCTTGATGCGCCCCAGCACCGTCGACGGGCCCGGCGGCACGTCCGTGGAAATCGTGCCCACCGTGCCGTCGCTGGCGATGGCCACCGTCACGCCGGGCGGAATGGCCATAGGACCCGTATCGCCCTGCACCATCAGGCCCGACTGCGTTTGCAGCATGCCGTTTTCATTGAGCTTCAAGGCGCCGTTGCGCGTGTAGGCTTCGGAACCGTCGGCCGACTGCACCGCGATCCAGCCGCCGTTTTCCACGGCCACGTCGAGCGCGCGGCCCGTGTGCTGCATCGGACCTTGCGTGAAATCGGAACCGACCGTCGAATCGACGACGAAGGTACGCGTCGGCATCATGCCGTCGGCCACCACGGGCACGGCGCGGAACGAGTCGAGCTGGGCACGGAAACCCGTGCTGGTGGCGTTCGCCAGGTTGTTCGCCGTGGTCGCCTGCTTGTCGAGGATATGCTTGGCGCCCGAGCCGGCGGTGTAGATGAGACGGTCCATGTGTTTTCTCCGTACAAAACGAAAGCGGGGTCAGACCCGAGTGACGACTCCCCTGATTATTAACGCAGGTTAACCAAAGTCTGCAGAACCGAATCCTGCGTCTTGATGGTTTGCGCATTCGCCTGGTAGGCGCGCTGGGCCGTGATCATGTTGACCAGTTCCGCCGTCAAGTCCACGTTCGACACTTCCACGGCCGAGGCGCGCAAGTCGCCCAGGTTGCCCGAGCTCGGCTCGCCTGTCATGGGGCTGCCCGAGGTCGAGCTTTCCGCCCAGGCATTGTTACCCAGCGGTTCAAGGCCATTCGGATTGGAAAAGTTGGTCAGCACCACCTGGCCCAGGTCGCGCGTCTTGCCATTGTTGTACTGGCCCTGAATCACGCCATCGGAACCCACGACGAAACGGCTCAGCTGGCCAGCCGCGTAGCCATCGGCCACGGTGCGCTTTTCGCTGGTGGACGAGCTGAGCTGGGTGGAATTGGTGAAGTCGACCTTGATCGCCAGGTTCGCGTTCGCGCCCGTGGCGGGGAAGACGGGCAGGTTCACCGTCACCGGCAAGGTTTGCGGCGGCGTCAGGCCCAGCATGGCGGCCTTGTCCAGGCTGCCGACGCTGTTGAACACCAGCGAAGCCGACTTCACGGCGGGCACTTCCGTCACCGAGGAGATATTGGTGTCGATCTGGTCTGGCGTCAGGCTGGAATTGACACCATTGGGCACGGCGCTGCCAAAGGTGGCGCTGATGGCGGCCAACTGCGCGGGGCTGGCACCGGCCGCCGCGGCGGCGGTGCGCACGGCGGCGCCGGCCGCGTTGCCGTAGGCGACGGCGGCGGCCGTGATATTGGCCGGTACCAGCGGCACAGCCGTGACGGCGGCCTGGTAGGCGGCGCGCGCAGCCAGCGAGGCGGCATCGGTCTGCGCCGCGGACGCCACTTTCGCGCTGGTGATTTCCTTGCCGTCAGTGGCCGTGTAGACATCCCACGTATTGGTGCCCGTCTTGACGTAGAAATTGGACATGGTGTGCGCATTGCCCAACGAATCGAAGACGGGCACGGGGAATTGCTTGGTCCACGATTTTTGCTCGGCCACGCTGAACGGCACCACGGTCGGCATGGCCGAGTTGGAATCGAGGTTGACCTGGGTATCGACCTTGGTGGTCGCCTGCGGCGCCATGTCGGACGGGTCGATCTGCAGCGGCACGGTGGCGCCGGCCAGGATCTTGCCGTTCGCATCGGCCGGATAGCCGGTCAGCTGGGCTTTCTGCGCATTGATGATGAAGCCGCTCTTGTCGACCTGGAACTGGCCGTTGCGCGAATACTGGATGGCGCCGTTCACGCTGGTGCGGAAGAAACCGCCGCCATTGATGGCGATGTCGAGCGGATTGGAGGAACTTTCCAGGTTACCCTGGTTGAACAGCTGCGCCACTTGCGACACGGATACGCCGATACCGGGCTGGTTGCCCCCAACGCCATACAGCGAGTTGGCATAGATGTCGGCGAACTGCGCCTGCGATTGCTTGAAACCCACGGTGGCCGAGTTGGCGATATTGTTGCCGATGACGTCCAGCGATTTGGCGGCGCCATTCAAGCCGCTCAGGCCTTGTTGGAAAGACATTGTGTTCTCCTGGTAGAAATTAGGGGTAGAGGGTCTACGCTACAAATGAGCGGCTTGCTTACAAAATCTGCTTCACATCGGCCATGGTGATACTGCCCACGCCTGGCACGTTCAATTTCACGCCGCCCGCGCCCGTCGACACGCTGGCGACCGAGCCGAACATCAACGCCGCCGCATCGGTCAGCTTGGCGCCGCCGCGCGTGGCTTCCACCGAGAAGGTGTAGGCGCCGTCGGCCAGCACGACCGGCTTGCCATCTTTATCGAGCTCGGCCGTAGAACCGTTCCAGCCCAGCGGCAAGGTACCGGCATCCTGCGGCCCCAGGTCGATGGAATGGACTTCCTTGCCCGTGCTGTTGTAGATGATGACCTTGACCTTGTCGGCCGGCGTCGCCAGGTCCACGCCCAGCAGGGCCGCGCTCTTGCTCAAGGTGATGTTCTTGCCTGCCGTCAACACGCCGTGGCCGATGATATTGGCCGCCTGCATGGATTCGGCCTGCTGGTAGCTGGTCTTGAGCGTTTCCAGGGTGGTATTGAGCTTGTTGACGCCCGTCACCGTGGACAGCTGGGCCAGCTGGCTCGTCAGCTGTGCATTGTCCAGCGGGTTCATCGGATCCTGGTTTTGCAGCTGGGTCACCAGCAGGGTCAGGAATTTGTTCGTTTCTTCCTCGACGCTGCCTTTCGCGGCCGTGTTCTTCTTCGGATTCATTGTCGCCATCAGGTCGGTGACGGTGGCGGTGCTGGTATCGATGGTTGCCATAATGGTCAGTCAGCCTTATTGGCCGATGGTGAGGGTTTTCAGGAGCAGCGACTTGGCCGCGTTCATGGTTTCCACGTTGGTCTGGTACGAACGCGAAGCCGACAGCATGTTGACCATCTCGTCGACCGTATTCACGTTGGGCATGGTGACGTAGCCCTTTTCGTCGGCCAGCGGGTTCTTCGGGTCGTAGACCAGCTTCATCGGCGACGGGTCTTCGATCACCTTCTGCACCTTGACGGCCGTGGCGCCGTTGGCCATGGGCACGGCTTCGAACACGACCTGCTTGGCGCGGTAGGCTTCGCCCGTGGCGCTGGTGGCGCTGTCGGCATTGGCCAGGTTGCTGGCCACCGTGTTCAGGCGCTGCGCCTGGGCGCTCATGGCCGAACCGGAAACATTGAAGATATTAAATAGCGACATGATTATTGTCCTCCCTGGATGGCCGTCAGCATGCCCTTGATCTGCGAGTTGAGGAACGTCACGGCCGCCTCGTAGCGGATGGCGTTGTCGGCAAAGGCATTGCGCTCGAGGTCCATGTCGACCGTATTGCCATCGACGGCGCCCTGGGCAGGCGCGCGGTACAGCAGCGGCGTACCGTCGGCCAGGGTCTCGACCTTGCCGCCACCGGCCGCGCCCGCAACCGCGGCCACGCCCTTGCCCGGCATATGCTGCGGCGCCGTGCCCTTCAGGGCCGGCGGCACGCCATCCTTGCGCGCCATCGCCCCTTTCAATGCGGCGGCGAAATCGACATCGCGCGCCTTGTAGTTGGGCGTGTCGGCATTGGCGATATTCGAGGCGAGCAATTCCTGGCGCGTCGAGCGCAGGCTCAGCGCCGTCTCGTTGAAGCGCATGTAATCGTCGAGTTTCCCTATCATGTCAGGCTCCGGAAAAATCTGCCACTGGCGCCCGAGATGGCGGAAGGATGGCGGTATAGTGATGACAGGAAACATAGTACGGCGCCCACCAGCAAGACCATCGCCGGATCAGACCGTACTTTTACCCCTTAATCGGCGCTTCGAACGGGGCGGCGCGCACTATCATGGCACTATTCCAGAGGCCTATCACCATGAAAACACCGCTTGCTCTCCTCTTCGCTCTCGCCGCTCTGCCACTGCTGGCACAGGCGCAAAACGCCGGCCGGCAGACGCCGGAAGCGCTGCGCAACAACGTGGAACAGTTCCTGCAAGTGCAAAGCAATGGCTTGCCGGGCAAGGTGACGATCACCGTCGGCGCCGTCGATCCGCGCCTGAACCTGGCCGCCTGCCCCGCGCCGCAAGCGTTCATGGCACCGGGCGCGCGCGCCTGGGGCAAGACCACCGTCGGCGTGCGCTGCACGGCGCCCAGCAACTGGACTATCTATCTGCAGGCAAACGTGGCCGTCGTAGGCGACTACGTGGCCAGCGCCGTGCCGCTGGCGCAAGGACAAGCCATCGACGCCAGCCAGCTGGTGACGATGCAGGGCGACCTGGCCGCATTGCCGGCAGGTATCGCCACGGACATGGCCCAGGTGGTGGGCGCCAGCACGAATATTTCCTTGCCGCCAGGCACACCGATGCGCCTCGACACCCTGCGCCGCAAGCCGGTGGTGATGCAGGGCCAGCTGGTACGTGTCGTTTCCAGTGGCAACGGTTTCCAGGTGGCATCAGAAGGACGCGCCATCGGCAGCGCCGGCGATGGCCAGACGGTGCAGGTGCGCACGCAGAGCGGCCAGCAGATCAGCGGCGTGGCGCGGCCTGGCGGCATGGTGGAGGTCGCCTTTTAAACCCGGATGGACAGCGATATTGTGGTCTGGCGCACTAAAGTTTCGGAAGAAGGTGCCGATAATGACACATATCCCGGAGTTTTTTGACTTCGACCAGACGAGGATCACGCTGTGAAAATTACCGATAACACCATTAAAAGCAATCCCGGCCTGCCGGTGGCGCCCGCGAGTACCTCCGGCGCCCGGAACGCCGAGAAAGCCCAGGCAACACCGACGACGTCGGACAATGTACGCCTGTCGCCGCAAGGACAGGCATTAGCGGCCAGTGCAACTGCCGGCAGCGGCGCCGTGTTCGACACGAAGAAAGTCGAACGCATCAAGCTGGCGATCGCCGACGGCCAGTTCCAGGTCAATTCTGAAAAAGTGGCGGACGGTCTCCTCGACACAGTCAAGGACTTGCTGCACTCACGAAATAGATAGGTTCCCTCATGCAATCAGTGACTCCGTTTTCCAGCCTGCGCGACGAGCAACAGCTCATGACCACATTGCTGGCATTGATGAAAGAAGAACAGCGGCATCTGGTTGCGGCTGACATCGATGCAATCACGGAGCTCACGGTGCGCAAGACGGCACTCGTAGGACAATTGAGCCAATTGGCGGCGCAACGCCACCAGGCGCTGGCGGCAGCAGGTTTTACCGCCGCCGAAGCGGGCATGGAAGACTGGCTGGTCGGCGCCAGCGAAGCCGAGGCAGCGCCCCTGTGGAAAGCCCTGCTCGAGACGACGCGCGAAGCGAAGGAACAGAACCGGCTGAACAGCCTGCTGGTCAACAAGCACATGCTGCACACGCAAGGCGCCCTGAACGCCATGCGCCCCACGGCCCAAAGCGGCAATTTCTACGGCCCCAGCGGCCAACCGATGACGAACCCGGCCAGCCGGCGCGTCGTAATCGGCTAAGCGTCTTCCCGTTTTACCCCAGCAATAAGCCATTGCTGCACGCCTGACGCCGTCTCAAGCAGCGGCAGCCATACGACTGCCATCGAGAACATCATCGCCGTGTCGCCCCCTCCAGGGAAACTGCGGCGGTGCCAGCGCGTCCGCATTCCCTCCACAACACCGCACGCAGAAACAACACAAGCCCTTTTTGACGCCGCACGTTTGAGCATGCTCAAACTTGAGACAGGTGATGACTATATGCTAATCCCTGGCGTACGCCGTACATCTCCAGGTGGGACTTTCCTCGCCGACACGAACATCGTTCCCGCAGGCATAGCTGATCCATTTCACGCCCCAGCCTGCGCTTTTGCGCTGCGCCATGACGCACACCACCTCAATCGCAAGTACATAGGAGCATGATATGAACTCTCTCTCAGTAAGCAAGGCTGGCGCGGCGCTGCTGCTCGGCTGCACCCTGCTGGCGCCGGTCGCGCAGGCCGAAACGCAATCCGTGTTCTACAACCACCTCGTATCGACCGCCGTGGTGGCCACGCCGCTGCTGGCGCAAGACACCTTGTTCGTCGACACCTTCACGACGGAGCACGGCTCGCTGCTGCAAACGACCACGTTTACGGTCGGCGCCGGCGTGCAGTCGTTCACGGGCAACGCGGCTTGGCTGGTCACCGGCGCCAACGATTTCGGTCCCCGCCTGACTGGCGTCAACATTGACTTGTTCGACTCCAGCAATAACCTGGTGCAATCGGATACCTTCACCGGCGTGCTGGGTTCGTTTGCCCATTCGACTTTCGACGGCCTGCTGGGACCAGGCACCTACACCCTGGTGGCAAGCGGCATCGGCGTGCGTGATTCCGTGCTGGACATTTCCATCACCACGGCCGTGCCGGAACCGGAAACCTATGGCATGCTGCTGGCGGGACTGGGCCTGATCGGGTATAGCATACGGCGCCGCAAAACGGCTGCCTGACCGACATCGGGGCGCCTGCAAGCACTGCCGTCGCTGGCAGACACGGGGCCGGCGCGGTGGTTCCATGTGCGGACTGGCTTATGCACGAGCCAGCCCATGCAGGGGCTGGCCTACGCACTCAACCGTGCGCGGGCCGGCCCGTATGCTGGCGGTATTTCGCCACGATGGCTTGCGCCCTGACGCTGGCGGCCGCTTGCTGCTCCGGCGTCAACTCGTTTTGCAGCCAGTGCCAGTATTCATCCTGGTACGGATTCGTCGTGCCTGGCGTGAGGATGTCGTCGTAGACCATGCGCAGGGCCAGCAGGTAGCCATACGCTTGCGGCGCGTCTTTCTGCACCACGTCGCCATCGCGCAGGTAGGCCATCATCAGGGTCGACACGCTGGTCAGTTCCGCCGCGTCCGCCTGTGCCGTCAATTGGGCGATCGCTTGCCGCTTCCAGGCCTGCACCAGCGGATCGTCGGGACGGTTGCGCAGCGCGCTGCGGTCGCCGAACGGGCCTTCCGACAGGAACAGGGTGGCCGCGCCCGGCACGCCGCCTTGCGCGGCAGTGGCCAGGTAGCCGAGGCGATCCTCGCGCTGGCGCTGCGTCATGCCCGCGCACAACTGCTGCTGGGCTGCTCTTTCTTCCGCCGTCATCTCGCGCCCCAGCTCGAATTCCATGCCCGGCAAGCGGCTTTCGCGCTGGAAGACGATGCAGTCGTCAATCAGGTTATAGGCTGCATACGCGTCTTCCGGCTTGCCGCTGGCGCTCAGGTGTTCGAGCCGCTGCGCCAGGGACACGACAACGGGCGCGGCATCGGCGGCCGGGGTGGCATCGATATTCAAATACGATGCCAGGCTGCGCCCTGGCGGCGCGCTGGCGGCGGCAGTGGCGGCAGTGTCCGGTGCGCCGCCATCGGGCGCGGGCCAGTACACGACCGCCAGCACTGCCGCGATGGCAGCGGCGATGGCGATACCGGTCAGTTTGTTATTCATATGAGGTGGCGCATAAAAGGAAATGCACGTTACCACAGGCGCGCGGCAGCGGGCCGCACACCACCGGACGCACGCGCCCCGGCTAGCCGCCGGCCTTTTTCGGCTGGTGGCCCAGCTTGGTCAGCGCGGCAACGATGGTGTCGACATGGTCGCCCTGCACTTCGATCACGCCATCCTTGACCGTGCCGCCCGAACCGCATTGCGTGCGCAGCTGCTTGCCCAGCAGGGCCAGCGCGATGGCGTCCAGCGGCAAGCCCTTGACCACGGTAACGCTCTTGCCGCCGCGGCCCTTGGTCTGGCGCGACACGCGCACCACGCCATCGCCAGCGGGCGCCGCCTTCGCTTGCGCCTTGCACGCGCATTGCGCCAGCGGCTGGCGGCAGGCGGGACACATGCGGCCCGTTTCGGTGGAATAGACGAGACCGCCCTGGGAGCTGCTTTTCATGATGGAGAAATAAAAAGAAAGAAGGCCGCGATTGTACCAAGCGGCGGCATGCAGTGGACAAGCGGGAATCGGCCGGCGCAACTGCCGTTGCCGGCGCCACGCGCGCTGTCGGCACTTCCGTCACCGTTTCCGGGATGCCCGAGAGGATCGTCACGGCGACCCGGCGGTTGCGCGCGCGCCCTTCCGCCGTTTCGTTGGGCGCCACGGGGATGTTGTCGGCGTGGCCGACGGCCGTCAGGCGCGACGCCTTGACGCCGCTGGCGATGAACAGGCGCACCACGGCGCTGGCGCGCGCGGCCGACAATTCCCAGTTCGAGGCAAAGGTCGAATTGCTGATCGGCTGCACGTCCGTATGTCCTTCCACCTGCACGTCGTGCGTATCGTCCTTGAGCAGCACGGCGACGGCGCGCAGGGCCTGGTCCGACTCCACCGTCAGGCGCGCCGCGCCCGGGTCGAACAGCACGCTGGCATTGATTTCCACGCTCACGCCGCGGCTCGTCTGCGTGACCCGCACCTTGCCTTCCTTGACCAGGGGCGCCAGGGTCGACGTCAAGTCCTGCGCCAGGCGGGTCATGTGTTCGCGCTCGCGGCGGATGGCTTCCGTGCGGCGTTTCAGGGCGGGGTTCGGCAGCGGGATCGCTTGCGGCGCTTCCATGATGATGGGCGGCGCGCCCTTTTCCAGGCTGAAGGCCTGGCCGATGGCGTTCTGGAAGACGCGGTACTTGCCTTCGTTGACTTGCGAAATGGCGTACATCACGACAAAGAAGGCGAACAGCAGGGTGATGAAGTCGGCGTACGAGATCAGCCAGCGGTCCTGGTTGTCCGGTTCCTCGTCATACTTCCTGCGCGCGCGCCGCATCATGGTCAGTGCTCGTGCAGCAGGCTGGACACGCGCTCTTCGATGATGCGCGTGTGGTCGCCCGTGGCGATGTCGTACAGCACGGCGGCCGTGATTTCGTACTGCAGCACGCGGCGCGAGACGATGGCCTTGAGTTTATTCGCCACCGGCAGGAACAGCAGGTTGGCCAGGCCCACGCCGTAGATGGTGGAGACAAACGCCACGGCGATGCCGCTGCCTAATTTACTTGGGTCGGTGAGGTTTTCCATCACGTGGATCAGGCCCAGCACGGCGCCCAGAATCCCGATGGTGGGCGAATAGCCGGCCGCCGATTCCCACACCTTGACGGCCTGGCGTTCGGCCATTTCGTAGGCCGAGATTTCCACGTCGAGCAGCTGGCGCAGCTTGTCCGGTGCGATGCCGTCGACGATCATCCGCAAGCCCTTGGCATTGAAGCGGTCGGCCGTGTTTTCCATCAGGCGCTCGAGCGCCAGCGGGCCGTCGCGGCGCGCCGTCAAGCTCCACTGCCCGATGTCGCGCGCCAGCGCGGCGCGCGTGTCGGCTGGCGGCAGGAAGACCCAGCGCAGCATTTCCAGACCGCGCACGAAAGTGCGCAGCCGCGTTTGCAGCAGCACGGCGCCGAAAGTGCCGATGATGACGATGGCAAAGGCGGCCGGCTGCAGCAGGGAGGCCATCTTGCCGCCTTCCAGTGCCTGGCCGACCAAGAGGCCCGCCAGCGCCAGCGCCAGCCCGATTACGCTGGACCAGTCCACGCCTGCTCCCTCAAGGTTGCGCGCAGGCGCGCGACGGCCTGGGTATGCAGCTGCGAGACGCGCGATTCGGATACGCCCATCACCGCGCCGATCTCCTTCAGGTTCAGCTCTTCTTCGTAATACAGGCCCATGAGTATTTTCTCGCGTGGTGGCAGCGCGTCGATGGCATCGATCACGGATTGCCGGAAATCGGTATCGAGCAGGGAACGCAAGGGGTCGCTGTCCTCGTCCACGCAATGGCGGTCGAGGAAGCTGTCATTGCCGTCCGGGTCATGAAAGTCTTCGTAGTACACGAGCTGGTGGCCGCCGCCGTCGCCCAGCATTTCCTGGTAGTCGACCAGCGACATCTTGAGCAGTTTCGCCACTTCCGACTCCGTCGGCGGATGGCCGAGACGCTGCTGCAAGGTGCTCATCGCCTCTTCGATCTTGCGCATGTTCTGGCGCATGCTGCGCGGCAGCCAGTCGCTGGTGCGCAATTCGTCGAGCATGGCGCCGCGGATGCGCAGCACGGCATACGTCTCGAACTGCGCGCCATGCGTTTCTTCATAGCGGCTGATGGCATCGAGCAGGCCGATCATGCCGGCCTGGATCAGGTCATCGACCTCGACCGAAGGCGGCAATTTCGCCTTCATATGGTGCGCCAGACGCTTTACCAGCGGAATGTGCTCCGTCAGCAAATAGTCCTTGTTCGATTTCCCTTTGACCGTGTACATAGGCTGCTTATTGTTTTCTCATCTTATCTGGTGCTACGGTTGGCTTCAGGCGCTGAACTGGTGCGGGCTCCCCGTCTGGTACAAGGTGCCGCCGAGCACCGGTGCCGCCGAACGGGCCAGCCGCTCGGCCAGTCCGCGAAACGCCACCGAGGCGCCGGCCAGCGGAAACGCATCGACCACGCTGCGGCCCAGGCGCGCCGCGCGGTGCAGATACTCATCGGCAGGCACCGAGCCCATCGACGTCAGCTTCACGGCCAGGTAACGGCTCGCCGCCTGTGCCATATTATCGTATACCACTTTTGCTTCGGATTCGGAAGCGCCGGTGACGAGAATGCCGAACGGACGGCGTCCCAGTTCCTGGCTCAGGCGCTTGATCAGGCAGTACGCCGCCTTGATCGAGGTGGCGCTGGTCGACACTTGCACGACGATATCGGACGACGCCATCAAGGGCACGGGGAAGCAGGCGCCCTCTTCTGCCACGACGCCGTCGACCAGCACGATGCCGCTCTGGCGCGCGAGTACTTCGAACGTCTTGCCCAGGCGGCGCAGTTCGTCCTCGCCCGCATAGTCCATGCTGTCCATCAGGTGGTTGCGCGCGCCCAGGCTGGCCACGCCAAAGCCTTGCGGCACCTGGTGGATGACCTGGTTCAAGCCGCACTGCTGGCGCGCCACGTCGCGCAGGCTGGCGCCGTGCGCCAGTCCCAGGCGCGCGGCCACGCCATCGCTGCCGCCGCTGGCGTCGAGCAGCAGCACGTCATTGCCGCCGTAGACGAGCGAAGCACCCAGATTGACCAGCATGGCGCCCTTGTCGTCCTGCGGCGTGGCCGACAGGAACGTCATGACGCGCGGCTGCGGGCCGGCCAGCATGCGACGCAAGCCTTCGGCCTGGTCGAAGTCAAAATTAGCCAAGATGCACCCCGCGCGCTTCATTGTTGCGGGCGGCTGCCTGCGCCATCAGGAGAGGCAGTTCGGCATCGGAAAACTGCGTGGCCGCCGAGTCGCGCTTGAGCTTGAAGGCGCGGTCGATCAGGTAGCCGCGGTCGGCCAGGTACAGGTCTTCCGGCACGCGCTGGCCGTTCGACACATAGAACAGGTTCAGCTTCTGGCGGATCACCACGTCAAGCACGTTGCCGATCGACGCCGCTTCATCGAGCTTGGTCATGATGCAGCCGGCCAGGCCGCTGCCTTGATACGCGCGCACCACTTCGTTGAGGGTTTCCTGGGTTGCCGTGGAATTCAGGCACAGCAGGCGTTTCACGTCGGCGCCGGCACCCGACAGCATGGCCACCTGCTCCGTCACCATCTGGTCGCGCTGGCTCACGCCCACCGTATCGATCAGCACCGTGTGCTTGTTCTTCAATTCTTTCAGGGCGATGCGCAAATCCGCTTCATCTTTCACGGAATGCACCATCACGCCGAGGATCTTGCCGTAGATGCGCAGCTGCTCATGCGCGCCGATACGGTAGGCGTCCGTGGTGATCAGGGCCAGCTTTTCCGGGCCGTGGCGCATCACGCAGCGGGCCGCCAGCTTGGCCGTGCTGGTGGTCTTGCCGACACCGGTCGGGCCCACCAGGGCGAACACGCCGCCCTGCTCGAGCATGGCGTCTTCATTGGCCACCGTGTTCAGGTTACGGCTGAGGACGGTCTTGATCCAGCGCATGCTTTGCGCACCGTCGAGGCCGGCGGGCAGCTTGTCGATCAGGTAGCGCGCCAGGCTGGCGGAAAAGCCGGCGGCCAGCATTTCGCGCAGCACGACGGCTTTTTGCGGCTCGCGCTGCTGCGTCGACCCCCAAGAAATTTCCGCCAGCTGGGTTTCCATCATGCCGCGCATGGCGCGGATTTCATTCATCATGCCGCTCATCTCGGCGGCGGCATTTTCTTTGACGTGCGCCAGCGCGCTGGCCATCATCTGCTGCATGCGGGCCATGTCCACTGGCTCGGAAGCAGCCTGGCGCGGCGCGGCAGGACGTGGCGCAGCCGGGCGCTGGGCCGGGGCGGCCGGACGCTGCGGCGTGGCGAACTGGGTCTGCAACTGGGGACGGGGCTGGGCCATTTCGGACGCGGCCGGCGGCGAAGCGAGCGAAGCGGCATCGTCATTGGCCAGCGCGAGGATTTCCACCACGCCATCGGCCTGGCGGTTCGACAGGATCACGGCATCGGGGCCCAGCGCTTCGCGCACCTTGCGCAGCGCATCGCGCGACGAGGCGCCCGTAAATTTCTTCACATTCATGACCGGCCTCCCAAGGCGGGGGTGGCGCAATATTGGCTGAACTGTGTGACCATCATCGACTCCTGTTGCTTGAGTGCTGTCTTCCACATGGACACAGATCACTCGGACAGTTTCCATTATTAGCGATGCTTGCAGGAAACGATCGAAGGAACAGGACGGGAAAGTACCCGTTATTCAGTTTGCCGGGAGGAAATTGATGTTTTTTTGACCAAAAGCAAGGGCTGGGGTCAGACCCCCACTGACGCTAACGCAAAGCTCAGCGCTAACGCTGGCGGGGGTCTGACCCCGATGCTAATGAAGATAACTACTGCGCGCCCACCAGCGCCGTGACGCGGATCGTCTTGGTTTCCGGCACTTCCGCATGCGACAGCACTTTGAGTTGCGGCAAGGCGCGGCGCAGGAAGCGCGACAGCAGGGCGCGCAGCGGCGCCGGCACCAGCAGCACCGGCGTCAGGCCCAGCGCTTCCTGCTGCTGGGCAGCCAGGCCCGCCTGGTGGGCGATGGTGTCGGCCAGGCCCGGCTCGATGCCGGCGCCGTCACCGCCATTGCCCATCGCTTGCATCAGCAGGCGCTCCAGGCGGCTGTCGAGCGTCATCACGGACAGCTCGGCCGCACCGGGGAACAGTTGCTGCACGATGGCGCGGCCCAGGGACACGCGCACCAGCGCCGTCAGCTCGTTCGGGTCTTGCGTGCTGACCGTGTACTCGGCCAGGGTTTCGATGATGGTGCGCATGTCGCGGATGTGCACGCCCTCGGCCAGCAGGTTCTGCAACACTTTTTGCAGAGCCGACAGCGACAGCATCTTCGGCACCAGGTCTTCCACCAAGCGCGGCGCATCCTTGCCCAGGTGGTCGAGCAGCGACTGCACTTCCGCGCGGCCCAGCAGCTCCGACGCATGCGAGGTGATCAGGTGATTCAGGTGCGTGGCCACCACGGTGCCCGCATCGACGACCGTGTAGCCCATCGATTGCGCCTGGTCGCGCAAGCTGGCGTCGATCCACGTGGCGGGCAAGCCAAACGCGGGGTCGCTCGTGGCCAGGCCCGGCAAGGTGCCGCTGGCCATGCCGGGATTGATGGCCAGGAACTGGCCGTTGAACGCTTCGCCCACGCCCACTTCCACACCCTTCAAGGTGATGCGGTAGGCGGACGGCTTCAATTCCAGATTGTCGCGGATATGCACGGGCGGCGCCAGGAAGCCCACTTCCTGGGCGAACTTCTTGCGGATGCCCTTGATACGCTTGAGCAACTCGCCGCCCTGCGTCTTGTCGACCAGGGGAATAAGGCGGTAGCCGACTTCCAGGCCCAGGGTATCGACGGGCATGATGTCTTGCCAGCTGGCTTCTTCCTGCTCGGGCGCCACGGTCGCCTGCGGCGCTTCGGCTGGCTTCTCGGCCGCTTCTTTTTCCTGCGTGCGCTTCTTGCTGATCAAATAGGCGGACCCGGCCAGCAGCGCAGCCAGCAGGAGGAAAACCATGTTCGGCATGCCGGGGATCAGGCCCATGCCGCCGATGATGCCGGCGGTAATATACAGCACTTGCGGTTTCGCAAACAGCTGGCCCACCAGCTGGGTACCGATGTCCTGTTCGCTGGCCACGCGCGAGACGACGATACCGGCCGCCGTGGAAATGATCAGCGAAGGAATCTGCGCCACCAGGCCATCACCGATGGCCAGCAAGGTGTAGTTCTTGAGCGCGTCGGCAAAACCCATGTCGTGCTGCAGCAAGCCTACCAGCAAGCCGCCGACGATATTGATGACGGTCACCAAGATGCCGGCGATGGCGTCGCCGCGCACGTATTTGCTGGCACCGTCCATGGCGCCATAGAATTCCGCTTCCTGCGCCACTTCCGTGCGGCGGCGGCGCGCTTCGTCTTCGCCGATCAGGCCGGCGTTCAGGTCGGCATCGATGGCCATCTGTTTACCGGGCATGGCATCCAGCGCGAAGCGGGCGCCCACCTCGGCGATACGGCCCGCACCCTTGGTCACGACGGTAAAGTTGATGATGGTCAAAATAATGAAGACCACGATACCGACCGTGTAGTTGCCGCCGATCAGGAAGTGGCCGAACGCTTCAATCACTTTACCGGCCGCGTCGGCGCCCGTATGGCCTTCCGTCAGCACCACGCGCGTGGACGCCACGTTCAGCGACAGGCGCAGCATGGTCGATACGAGCAGGATGGTCGGGAACGCCATGAAGTCGAGCGGCTTGACCGTGTACAGCGCCGTCAGCAGCACGATGATGGACAGCGCGATATTGAAGCTGAAGAAGATGTCGAGGATGAAGGCGGGCAGCGGCAGCACCATCATCGCCAGCAGCATGATGATGATGATCGGCGCGGCGATGCCCTTGCTGGCGTTGCCTTTCAATCCGCTGAGCCAGGCTGGCATGGTCAGGCCGTTCATGGTGTGCTTCCTTTATTCTTGTCTGCCGCGTCTGCCGCGGGTTTGTTCTGCGACGCGGGGTCGAGCGGGTCGAGCTCGGGTGGCACGTCGAGTTTTTTCGGCTTGTCGGGGCGCTCGCCGTGGCCCTTGCCGTAGCTGCGCAGCTGGAACACGTAGGCCAGCACTTCGGCCACGGCGCCATACAGCGCCTCGGGAATCTCGTCGCCGATGTCCGTATGCTTGTACAGCGCGCGCGCCAGGGCCGGCGCTTCCAGGATGGCGACCTTGTGTTCGCCGGCCAGTTCGCGGATCTTCGCCGCCACCTCATCGATGCCCTTGGCCACCACCTGTGGTGCGCCGCGCGAATTCTCGCCATACTTCAGCGCCACCGCGTAGTGGGTCGGATTGGTTACCACCACGTCGGCCGTCGGCACGTCGGCCATCATGCGGCGGCGCGACATTTCATGCTGCATCTGGCGTATCTTTGCCTTGATCTGCGGATTGCCGTCCGACTCTTTCGCTTCCTGCTTGACTTCTTGCAAGGACATTTTCATCTTGTTGGCGTAGTGCCACATCTGGTACGGACCGTCGATGGCGGCGATCAGGCCCAGCGCGCCCACGATCAGCAAAAAGGCCGTGATCAGCAAGCTGATCAGATGGGCCGAACCGGCGCGCAAGGATTCCACCGACAGGCCCAGCACGGCGTCCTTTTGATGCTGCATCACCATCCAGGCGACGACGCCGACGACGAGGGTCTTGGCGATGGCCTTGAGCAACTCCACCAGCGCATTCTTCGAAAACATATTGCCCAGGCCGCGAATCGGGTTGAGCTTGCCAAAATTGGGGGTAAACGCCTTGGAGCTGAACAGCCAGCCGCCCACCAGCACGGGCGAAGCCAGGGCGACGAGCATGATGGCCGCGGCGTACGGCAGGCAGGTCAGCAAGACCGAGCCCACGTCGTAGCCGATGCGCAACATCATCGCGTCGGGATTGAGTATCTGCTCCCGGTCCAGGGTCAGCCCGGAAACCATGACGGCCGTCAGCCGCCGCACGATGGCGTCGCCGGCAAACCACAGGCAGCAGCCGGACGCCATCAACACCGTAAACGTGGCCACTTCACGCGATCGCGGAACGTCGCCTTCCTCACGCGCCTGCTCGAGGCGCTTCGGTGACGCGGCTTCGGTCTTTTCTGCGTCGCTGTCTTCCGACATCAATCAACTCCGGTGAAGTCCTGCAGCCTGGCTAGGCGCAATACGGACTGGGCATGGAGCATTATCGAGTCAAGTGCCTTGTTGCCATCGGCGGAACAGGGGGACAAATCCCCTGCATTTCCTTTGCTCCTCAGAAACCTTAGCGGGACTTCCTGGCTTCCGCCTGCTTCACCGTCTGCTCGATCGCGCCAAACAAGGATTTACCGTCGTCGCCCAGCATTTCCAGTCGAACAACATCGCCGAACAGCAGATACGGCGTACTGGCGACGCCATCGGCGATCATCTCCTGGTTACGTCGCTCAACGATGCTGGAAAACCCCTTCTTGACTTCCTTGTTGGCGACGCCGCCCGCGCTGACCACGCTGCCGGCGCGCGCGTTGCGCGTCTGGCACAGATGCGCGAGCAATTGCGGGTAATTGAACGCCATGTCGGCGCCCGCATGGGGCTGGCCCGTCAACTTGCCGTTCAGGCTGCAGCGCAAGGCGTAATGCACCTTGCCGCCGCGCCAGGCGTCGCCCAGTTCGTCGGGCGTGATGGCGACAGGCGAGCAAGCCATGGCCGGTTTCGCCTGCAGGAAGCCGTAGCCGCCGGCTTGCTCGTCGGGCGCCAGGTTGCGCAGCGTGATGTCGTTGACCAGCATCAACAGCTTGATGTTCAGGTGCGCCTGGTCCGGCGTCGAGCCCATGGCCACGTCGTCCGTGATGGCGGCGATGCCTGCCTCGTAATCGATGCCCCACTGCTCGTGCGCCAGGGTGATGTCATCGTGGGGACCGAGGAAATCGTCGCTGGCGCCCTGGTACATCCTTGGAGCATCGCGCAGATTGGCGGGCGCATCAAGTCCCGCCGCCTTGCAGGCGCGCTCGATCTGCTGCAGATAGGATGCACCGGCCACGCGCAGGCTGCTGCGCGGCAAGGGCGCCATGCAGTTGGCCGGGTCGAACTCGAAGGCGCGATGGCCGCGGCCGCTATTGATGGTCTGGTACAGCAAGTCCAGCTGGGGCGCGATGAAGCTCCAGTCGTCGAGCGCCTTTTGCAGGGTCGAGGCGATGCCATCGGCCAGGTGGGCCGTTTTCAGGTCGCGCGAGACGACAGCCAGCTGGCCATCGCGCGTGCCATCGTTCAGGGTAGCTAATTTCATGTGCGGGAAACTTCGTCAAAAGCAGGCAATAGGAGGCTAAAGACGCCAAAAAGCCGGGACATCCCCGGCTTTGACGATCTAGAGGGATTTACGCCAGCAGCGCCAGTTGCTCTGGAGTGAGATAGCACCACTCTCCTTCGGCGATGCCCAGCGATTCCAGGGTCAGGCTGCCGATGGCGGAACGGTGCAGCGCGCTGCAATGGTTGCCGGCGGCAGCCAGCATGCGCTTGACCTGGTGGTATTTGCCTTGCTCGAGCACGATTTCCAGCTGGTGCTCTCCGCGCTTGACGCAAACGAGGGCTGCCAGTGGGGCCGGCTCATCGTGCAATTGCACGCCGGCCAATAACAGGGCCACCAGTTCATCCGTCACGGGCTCTTGCGTGGTGGCCTGGTAAATCTTGGGGACGTGGCGCTTCGGCGACGATTGTGCATGGATAAATGGGCCATCGTCGGACATCAGCAGCATGCCGGTCGTATCGTGGTCGAGCCGGCCGACGGGCTGAACTTCGCGCCAGGTGAACTGTTCCGGCAGCAAGGTCAGCACGCCAGGGTGATGGCTGGGCTTGCGCGAGCATTCGAAGTTGGCGGGCTTGTTCAGCGCCAGGTACAGGTGCGCGCGGTAGACCCACTCTTCTTCAAACACGTGCAGCACCAGGCCTTCGGTCTCGACGGTGGTGCGGTAATTGGTCTGGGTGACGCCATCGATGACGACATCGCCATCTTCGATGAGGGAACGGCAATATTTACGGGTGCCAAAACCCTGCGATTGCAGGATGCGGTCTAGGGATAATTTACTCATGGGCGTGACTTTACCAGAAGCGGCTGGCAGCGTGAAGCGGCCGCGCGCGCGGCCTGCGCAAGGCCGCCGAGGGCGCACCAGCCTTGCGCATGCACAGATGAGCTGAAGTACAAGGTGAGATTTCGATATAAATGGCTAATTCCTTTGAGCAATATCAAGCGCTCGGAATATCGCATTGATAGACTGAAACTTCGTTAGGAATCCGCCTAACGAGCTTTAGGAATAATAACCAAGCAACGATTCACAAGGACATTGTATGAAGCATACCGATACCATCGCCTTACAAGGCAGCATCGCCGACATGCGCCAGCGCATCGCTACGGAACAGGCGGCCATGCACAAGGTCAGACTCGGCGTGGCGCGCTGGAGCAGCGCCCCGGCGCCGCAGGATGAGGACGCAACGCCATCGCCAGCGAGCCAGACGCATTGGCATGCCGAGGCGCAATGCCATTTCATGTGCTGGCTGGAACTCGGCGGTTTTGCCCACGCGGATGCGGATGCGGTCGCGGAAACCGACAACGTGACGGCGCCCGTCATGGTGGACACAGCGCCCGAGATCAGTTCCGGCGCCAGTGCCGGCGCAGCGCCAGCCCGGCAGGCAGCCACCCTGCCCGCACACTGCAACGGCTGCGCCGTCTGAGCGCACCCGGTCCGCCTACCAGCCATGCCCTGCCCTCGCATGCCTGCCTTGCCAGCACGCCCCACTCCAACATCGAGCAACACTTGCCCATTCGGCACGAACGACGCACAAAAGGAAACGGCGGCATTGCGCCGCCGTTCCCAAGCCCCATCGGGACTTTAGTGAGGAATGTAAATTCACTCAAAACCACATCTGCGATGCGGCGAGTAGTTCCAGGACCTGCCAATCAAGTTAGTACTGACAACATAGTTGATATATCGCCCCTCCTTGAAAAGAACTACGGTTTCACTATAGCCCAAGCAGCCCCATTTTCAAGCCAATTTACCACCTTATTGAAAATCATTCTCGATTGGCTTGCTTGCCAGCCAAGAGTGATGTCCTCAGCGCAACGCCGGTTGTGACTGCTGTACGGCCGCCTTCATGGCGCCCGCGCCCATGGCGGCGCCAAACTTTTTGAGCACCCGTTCCGGCAAGCCTTCATGCTGCGTATAGTCGACGATGTCTTCCGCCTTGACGACGTCGCGCGCCACGCTGTCGACCGTGCCGAAATCGTCGGCCAGGCCCATTTCCACGGCTTTCGCGCCCGTCCAGTACAAGCCGGAGAAGGTATCGGCCGTTTCCTTCAGGCGCTTGCCCCGTCCCGTCCGCACCACCTCGATGAATTGCTGGTGGATTTCATTGAGCATGCCTTGCGCATACGCCTTGTGCTTTTCCGTCAGGGGGCTGAACGGGTCCATGAAGCCCTTGTTCTCGCCCGCCGTCAGCAAACGGCGCTCGACGCCGACCTTTTCCATCACGCCCGTAAAGCCGAAGCCATCCATCAGCACGCCGATGGAGCCGACCACGCTGGCCTTGTTGACGTAGATGCGGTCGGCGGCAGCCGCGATGTAATAGCCGCCCGAGGCGCACATTTCATCGACCACCACATATAAAGGCTTGTCCGGATAACCCTTGCGCAGGCGCTGCATCTCGTCGACGATCATGCCGGCCTGCACAGGGCTGCCGCCCGGACTATTAATATGCAGCACCACGGCCACGGAGCCGGCGTCGGAAAACGCCTTGTCCAGCGCGGGGATGACGACGGCGGCCGAGCCGCTGCCTTCGGACTCGATGGCGCCATTGATGTCGATCAGGGCCGTGTGGCGGCCCAGGGTTTCGCTGTCGTCGGCCGTGTTGTAGTCATAAAACACCCACAGGGCGAACAGCACGATCAGCAGGCCGAAGATCTTGAAAAAGATGCTCCAGCGGCGGTGCGCGCGTTGCTCTTGCAAAGTGGCAAATACCAGCTTTTCCAGCACGTCGCGCTCCCAGTTCCCCGCAGGGACGCCGTGGCCGGCGGCTGGCGCGCTGCTGTCCAGCTTGTCATTCGTGTTATCGCTCATGATTCACTTTGTTTAAATTACAATAAGGCCTGCCCCGGCCTCAGGCCGGCAGCGGCTGGACATACTCGTCGGGCTGCCAGTACAGCTGGCCATCGCGTTCGGCCACGGCGATCGAACGCAAGCGCCCCCCCTTGCAGGGACCGCCCGCGCACAAGCCGCTTTCCGGCACATAGATGGCGCCATGCGTCGAACACATCAGGTACAAGCCGCTGGACTCGAAAAACTCGCCTTCCGCCCAGTCCAGTTCGATCGGCACGTGGGCACAGCGGTTCAGGTAGCCATACGCCTTGCCGCCATGGCGCACGACAAAGCCCGTGGTCGCTTCGCCACCGGCCGAAACGGGAAAGCGCACTCCCTTGCCGCCATCGGCCACGGCGTCGGCCGGACAAATCAACACTTCCGCAACATCAGTCATCATGCGTGCTCGCTCAGCCATTGATGCAGGTCGGCCACCGTGGCGGCCGAATACAGGGGATTGCAAGCTTGCAACTGCGCCACCGGATGCGCCCCATACTCTACGGCAATACCCGCCGCGCCTGCATTGCTTGCCATCAATAAATCATGGCTGGTGTCGCCAATCATCACGGTACGGCGCATATCCTGCCCCAATTCGCGCGTCAGTTCCTGCAGCATGGCCGGATGGGGCTTGGAAAACGTTTCATCGGCGCAGCGCGTCGCATCGAACAGGGACAGCAGCTTGACGGCATTCAAGGAGCGGTTCAGGCCGACACGGCTCTTGCCCGTGGCCACCGCCAGAAAGTACGCCTGCTGCGACAGTTCCTGCAGCATCTCGTGTACGCCGGGAAACAGGGTCAGCTCATGGTCGCGCGACAGATAGTGATAGCGGTAGCGCTCGGCCATGCGCGCATGGTATTTCGGCTCCACGTCCGGCATCACCAACTGCATGGCTTCCTGCAAGCCAAGGCCGATCACGTGCGAAGCGAGCAACTCGGTGGGAATGGGCAAGCCAAGGTCTTTGGCCGATGCCTGGATGCACTTGACGATGGTCGAGGTACTGTCTATCAGGGTACCGTCCCAATCGAAGACGATCAGATCAAATTGCTTTCTTGCCATGTTTCCCGACAGCATAGCCGCCGGCTCCTTGAGAATGAATGATGGCGACTGACTACCTTATGAGTAGTGTCACGTGCACGCGCTGGTTACTTATCGTGCGGCAACGGCCAATGGTTTGCCCAAGCTTACCAAGAAACGCTCGCATTCGACAGCCAGCGGCGCGTTCAAAGTCATCGTCTTGCCCGTTTCCGGATGCGTAAACGTGATCTGGTGCGCATGCAGGAACATGCGTTTCAGGGCGCCGCGCGTGCTGTCGGCCTTCAACAGGGCACGGTTGAGGGCGAAGTCGCCATATTTATCGTCGCCGGCGATGGGGAAACCGGACGAGGACAGGTGCACGCGGATCTGGTGCGTGCGTCCCGTCTTCAATTCCGCCTCCAGCAAGGCGAAGTTGTGATATTTATGCAACAGTGAAAACACCGTGTGCGACGCCAGGCCATCGGCCTGCACGGCCACCCGGCGCTCGCCTTCGGCCGTCGTATATTTATGCAGCGGCAACTTGATATGCTGGCGTGCATTCTTCCAGTCGCCGGCCACCAGCACCAGGTAGCGCTTGTCGGTGACGCCGTCGCGCATCTGCTCGTGCAGATTGGTCAGCGCCGTGCGTTTCTTTGCCAGCAACAGCAAGCCCGACGTGTCGCGGTCCAGGCGGTGTACCAGTTCCAAAAACTTGGCGTCGGGGCGCGAAGCGCGCAATTGCTCGATCACGCCGAACGACACGCCCGAGCCGCCATGCACGGCCACGCCGGCCGGCTTGTCGATGACGAGCAGCTGCGCATCTTCGAAAATGATCTTGAATTCGGCGGCCGGCGCGCCCGTAGGGGCCTTTTCGGCCACGCGCACGGGTGGAATGCGCACCACGTCACCGGCGGCGAGACGGTACAGCTGATCGATACGGCCTTTATTGACCCGCACTTCTCCCGATCGCAAGATCCGGTAGATGTGGCTTTTAGGCACTCCCTTGCACACTCTTAATAAGTAGTTGTCGATGCGCTGGCCTGCTTCTTCCTCGGCGATCGTTACGAATTGGGCTTGCGGCTGAACCGGGGGTGTTGAAGGGGGAACAACATCATTTTGACTCTTCATTTACTATGTCTTCCCAGAAATCTCTCTAAGTCCTTCATTTTGAATATATAATTGTTTTTGCTGCGGCCCTGGCTGCTGCGAGTGTAAGAATAAAAGCACATTTTACACAGGGGCGTCTCCACCGGCCTCGCCAAATTGCAAATTCGGTGGAAAAAAATGTATATGCACCATCCCTGCGCGAATCAAGGTTGCACCGTAGTTGTAATCGGATAACGCGTGGAGATGCTGAAGTGAGTGTGGGATTATAAGGATAAGTACCCGTTAGCGCGACTTATCGAGTCGGGCTCGCGGGTTGATGAAGTTGATAACGCTTGCCGTTTTCGCCAAACCCCGTATGTGGCCAAATACTGAGGGTTGTCGATGATAGGCTGAGGCCAAGCCTCGCCATCGCGATCCCTGTAATGAGCCGGCTAACGATTTTGGCTCTGAATTTGCTGACCACTTGCATTCTCTGCCCCCGATGCAGTTCATTCTCATCCGGGCTGTTTCAGATGAGTTGCAAGTGTCCTGTGCACTCGGCATGACGATCGACCTCACCGCGCCTGTTGCGGCCGTAACGTATACCTCGTACGCGTTGTTGCTCCGCACGCCTGGGCATTTCCCCCGCCAGCACTCCCGTTCTCGCATATATCCCTGTACTTCGCCGCTTCCCCGGAAGCGGCTTTGAGATGGCCTACGGGTCGCGGAGTTATAAAAATGAAACGCATGTTGTTTAATGCCACGCAGCAAGAAGAACTGCGCGTAGCGATTGTCGACGGACAAAAACTGATCGACATCGATATCGAGACAGCCGGGCGCGAACAGCGCAAATCCAACATCTACAAGGGCGTGATCACGCGCATCGAGCCATCGCTCGAAGCGTGCTTCGTCAGCTATGGCGAAGACCGCCACGGCTTCCTGCCTTTCAAGGAAGTTGCCCGCACGTATTTCCGCGAAGGCGTCGACGTGCGTAACGCTTCCGTCAAGGAAGCGCTGCGCGAAGGCCAGGAAATCATGGTCCAAGTGGAGAAGGAAGAGCGCGGCAACAAGGGCGCCGCCCTGACCTCGTTCGTCTCGCTGGCCGGCCGTTACCTGGTCCTGATGCCGAACAACCCGCGTGGCGGTGGCGTATCGCGCCGCGTGGAAGGTGAAGAGCGCCAGGAATTGCGCGAAACCATGGATAAACTGGACTTGCCAGCTGGCATGTCCGTGATTGCCCGCACGGCAGGCATCGGCCGCAACGTCGATGAACTGCAGTGGGACTTGAATTACCTGATGCAACTGTGGCGCGCCATCGAAGGCGCCGGCAAGTCGGCCAACGGCGCTTTCCTGATCTACCAGGAATCGTCGCTCGTCATCCGCGCCATCCGCGACTATTTCCAGCCCGACATCGGCGAGATCCTGATCGACACCGACGAGATCTACGACCAGGCGCACCAGTTCATGAGCCACGTGATGCCCGACATGGTGCACCGCGTAAAACGCTACAGCGACGACGTGCCGCTGTTCTCGCGCTTCCAGATCGAACACCAGATCGAAACGGCGTACAGCCGCACCGTGCCGCTGCCATCGGGCGGCGCCATCGTCATCGACCATACCGAAGCGCTCGTTTCCGTCGACGTCAACTCGGCCCGCGCCACGCGCGGCTCGGACATCGAGACGACCGCCTTCAACACCAACTGCGAAGCGGCCGAAGAAGTGGCCCGCCAGCTGCGTCTGCGCGACTTGGGCGGCTTGATCGTCATCGACTTCATCGACATGGAAGTGGCGAAAAACCAGCGCGAAGTGGAACAGCGCCTGAAAGATGCGCTGCACCATGACCGTGCCCGTGTACAAATGGGCAAGATCTCGCGCTTCGGCCTGATGGAACTGTCGCGCCAGCGCCTGCGTCCTTCGCTGTCCGAAGGTTCGCACGTGACGTGCCCGCGCTGCTCCGGCACCGGCCACATCCGCGACACGGAATCGTCCGCCCTGCAGGTGCTGCGCATCATCCAGGAAGAGGCGATGAAGGAAAACTCGGCCACCATCCACGTGCAAGTGCCCGTGGACGTGGGCGCCTTCCTGCTCAACGAAAAGCGCGGCGAAGTACTGAAAATCGAAAACCGCCACCGCATCGCCGTGATCCTGATCCCGAACAAGCATCTGGAAACGCCGCACTACAAGCTGGAACGCATCAAGCACGACGACCCGCGTCTGGAAGACAGCCAGGCCAGCTACAACCTGGCGGAAAGCGCTGAAACCGACATGGCGTACAGCAAGCGCCAGAAGGAAGAAGCCAAGCCGCGCCAGGAAGCCGTCGTCAAGACGATCACGCCTGACCAGCCGGCACCGCTGGTCGAGCGCAAGCCCGTCGAAGCGAAACCGGCCCAGTGGCCTGCGCCTGCCGCACCACAGGGCCTGATCGCCAAGATCATCAGCTTCTTCACCGGCGCTCCGGCACCGGTGGCGCCAGCACCTGCTCCTGTCGCACCAGCCAAGCCGGCCGGCGCCGACCGTGGCGACCGCAACAGCCGTGGCCCGCGTGGCCGTGGCCGCAACGGCAAGCCTGGCCGCGAAGAACGCGAACCAGGCCAGGGCCGTCCAGCCCAGGACGATGCAGCGAAAGAAGCGGAAGCACTGGAAAAAGCGGCCCGTCCGCCACGTCCACCGCGTCCGCCACGCGAACCGCGTGAAGCGCGCGAGAACGGCGATACGGCGGCAGCACCGCGCGAACGCGGCGAACGCCCTGAACGCGCCGAGCGTCCGGAACGCGCGGAGCGTCCAGAGCGCGCCGAGCGTCCGCCACGCCAGCCACGCGAAGCGCGCGAACCACGCGCCGACAAGGCTGTTGTTGCTGAAGTGAAAGCTGAAGAGCTGGCACTGGTTGGCGCCACCGCCAGCGCAGTCAACGTGGTCGTGGCGTCAAACGGTCCTGAATCCGACGCCGCACCGGCGAACCTGCTGAAAGCGCCGGCAAATGCCGGCCCTGAAGGCGAAGAGACGGAAAGCGACGTGGAAGGCGAAGAACCGCGCCGCCGCCGTCGTCGTGGTGGCCGCAACCGCAACCGCCGCGACCGCGAAACGGGCGAGCTGATCGAATCGGCAAACGGTGACAACGAAGGCCAGGACGCACCAGTGATCAGCTTTACGGTCGCTCCGGCACCGGAAGCTGCCGCTGATGCCGCTCCAGTCGCCGTCGTGGCCGCCGCCGCTGTCGTCGCCGTTGCCGTACCAGTGGAAGCTGCATTGGATGCCGCTCCTGCCGTCGTGGCTGAAGTCGTGGAAGTGGTCGAAGTGGTGGAAGTGGTCAAGGTTGAAGAAGCCGCACCAGCGGCTGAAGTGATCGTGCCGCCAGCCCCTGTGGAAGCCGTCGTTGCTGCAGCGCAAGCTGAACCAGCCGCTGCCGAACCAGCACCAGCTGCCGAGTACAGCTTTGCCGAGAAAGCGGAAGCTGCACCGGCGCCAGCGCCTGCTCCAGCGGAAGTCATCGTCGAAGCGGCGCCAGTCGTGGAAACGGCAGCTGCCGTGGAAACCGTCCCTGTGGCTGAAGAAGTTCCAGCAGCAGCGCCAGTTGTCGAAGCGGCACCAGCCGTGGTGGAAGCGGCCCCGGTGGTAGCCGAAGCGGCTCCCGTCCCTGCTCCGGCACCAGCGCCAGCGCCTGTCGTTGCTCCTGCTCCTGCTCCTGCCGCGCCGCTGGACTTGAGCGCGGTGCTCGGTTCGGCCGGCCTGACCCTGGCTGCCACCGATCCGGAAAAACTGCGCCTGGCGCAGGAAGCGGCCGCGAAGGCAGTCGCTCCGGTCCGCAAGCCACGCGAACGCAAGCCATTGCCGCCGCAATCGGATGAGCCGTTGATCCAGGTCAACACGCAACGTCCATAAGCGTGCCGGGTTCGCCCAGCCGCCAATGATGAAAGGGGGAGCTCAGGCTTCCCCTTTTTTATGTCCACTTTTTTGCTGCCCTCCACCCGCCATGCACGAGAACGCCAATCTGCCTCCCGCCCCCGTCAGCCTGCGCAGCGCCTTCTGGTACTGGCTCAAGCTGGGCTGCGTCAGCTTTGGCGGCCCCGCCGGGCAAATCGCCATGATGCATGCGGAACTGGTGGAAAAGCGGCGCTGGATTTCCGAGCAGCGTTTCCTGCACGCGCTCAATTACTGCATGCTGCTGCCGGGGCCGGAAGCGACCCAGCTGGCCATCTACATCGGCTGGCTGATGCATCGCACGCGCGGCGCCCTCGTGGCGGGCCTGCTGTTTTTGCTGCCCTCGCTGCTGGTGCTGATCGCCCTGTCCTGGCTGTACATGGCGTATGGCCACGTTGGCGCCATCGCCGGCGTCCTGTACGGCATCAAGCCGGCCGTTGTCGCCATCGTGCTGGCGGCCGCCTGGCGCCTGGGCCGGCGCACCTTGCGCAGCCCCGGCCTGATCGCCATCGCGGCGGCCGCATTTGTCGCCATCGCCGTGCTACAGCTGCCATTTCCGCTGATCGTGCTCAGCGCCGCCCTGCTGGGCATGGCGGGCGGGCGCTGGTTGCCGGGTCACTTCCATGCCAACGGCGCATCGCACGGCGGCGCGGCCCGCTACGGCGCCGCCCTGATCGATGACGACACGCCGACACCGGACCACGCGCGCTTCCGCTGGCCGCGCCTGCTTGGCACGGCCGCCGTGGGCCTGGCGCTGGCCTTCTTCGTCTGGCTGGGCCTGGCGCTGGCGGGCGGCGCGGACCAGCCGCTGGCGCAGATGGGCGTGTTTTTCAGCAAGGCAGCCCTGCTCACGTTCGGCGGCGCGTATGCCGTGCTGCCCTACCTGGTGCAGGGCGCCGCCGACCACTACCACTGGATCACGAGCGCGCAAATGATGGATGGCCTGGCGCTGGGCGAAACGACGCCCGGCCCGCTGATCATGATCGTCGCCTTCATCGGTTTTGTCGGCGGCTGGAGCCATGCCGTGACGGGTGAGCAGCTGTGGCTGGCGGGCGTGTCCGGCGCGCTCGTTGCCAGCTGGTTTACTTTCCTGCCCTCGTTCATCTTCATCCTGGCCGGCGCCCCCCTCGTGGAAGCGTCGCGCGGCAATTTGCGCCTGAGCGCGCCCCTGACGGCCATCTCGGCAGCCGTGGTGGGCGTCATCGCCAGCCTGGCCCTGTTCTTTGGCCGCCACGTCTTCTGGCAAACAAACCCGCTGCCGCACTGGGACTGGGTAGCGATTGCCATTGCGCTGGCGGCCGGCGTGGCGCTGATCAAATACCAAATGGGCACCATCAAATTGCTGCTCGCCTGTGCCATCTTCGGCCTCGTGCTATCGTATCTGCCTTGACCGATTTTACGTAAGTGGCATGACCTTTCATGGCTGACAAGATTATCTACCTCGCCGAAGCCCGCAATGGGGCACCGGCGATCCCCGCACGGCTGGAAAGTCCCAGCGGCAACGTGGCCGACAGCCTGGGCCGGCCCCTGCACGACTTGCGCATCTCGATTACCGACCGCTGCAATTTCCGTTGTGTGTATTGCATGCCGAAGGACGTGTTCGACAAGAACCACGTGTATCTGCCGCACACGGATTTGCTGTCGTTCGAGGAAATCACGCGCATCGCGCGCCTGTTCGTCGCGCACGGCGTGGAAAAGATCCGCCTGACGGGCGGCGAACCCCTGCTGCGCAAGAATATCGAAAAGCTCATCGCCATGCTGGCAGCGCTGCGCACGCCATCGGGCCAGCCGCTGGACCTGACCCTGACAACCAACGGCTCCTTGCTGGCCAGAAAAGCGCAGGCGCTCAAGGATGCGGGCCTGAACCGGGTCACCGTGTCGCTCGACTCGCTCGACGACGCCACCTTCAAGCGCATGAACGACGTCGATTTCGCCGTCGCCGACGTGCTGCACGGCATCGATGCGGCGCACGCCGCGGGCCTGGGCCCCATCAAGATCAACATGGTCGTCAAGGCCGGCATGAACGAGCAGGAAATCGTGCCCATGGCGCGCCACTTCAAGGGCACGCCGTACATCCTGCGCTTCATCGAATACATGGACGTGGGCGCGTCGAATGGCTGGAACTTGCAGGAAGTCATCCCGTCCGCCGAAGTCGTGCGCCGGATCGCCTCACACATGCCCTTGCTGCCCATCAACCCGAACTACACGGGCGAGACGGCGGCGCGCTGGCGCTATGCGGATGGCAGCGGCGAAATCGGCCTCATTTCCAGCGTCACGCAAGCGTTCTGCGCCGACTGCAGCCGCGCCCGCCTCTCGACCGAGGGCAAGCTGTACACCTGCCTGTTCGCCAGCAGCGGCCACGACCTGCGCAGCCTGCTGCGCGGCGGCCATAGCGACGCGGAAATATCCTCGGCCGTGGCACAGCTGTGGCGCGGTCGCGGCGACCGCTATTCGCAATTGCGCACCAGCCAGACGGATTTGACGGACGGCGCACTTGAGCACGGTAAAAAGAAAGTGGAAATGTCGTACATCGGCGGCTGAATCTGGGGCGGTGCACGCGCCGCGCTGCTACCATGGCGCATGCACCAATTTCCCTACCTGACATGATCAACAAACACGACATTACCGGCCTGATCCTGGCCGGCGGCCTCGGCACGCGCATGGGCCAGCGCGACAAGGGCATGCTGCCCCTGCATGGCCAGCCCCTGGCCCGCCACGTGCTGCAGCGCCTGGCGCCGCAAGTGGGCCAGCTGGCCATCAGTGTCCACGCGGATGCCGGCGATTACGCAAGCTTCAGCCTGCCCGTGTGGCCCGACGCACTGCCAGGCCAGCTGGGCCCCCTGGCCGGTTTGCATAGCGGCATGCGGCACGCCGGCACGCCCTACCTGCTGACGGTGCCGTGCGATTCGCCCATGCTGCCGCCCGACCTGGCAGCGCGCCTGGCGGCCGGTTTGATCGACAGCGATGCCGACCTGGCCATCGCCGTCACCGAAGAAATCGATCCGGCGACGGGATCGGCCGTGCGCCGCCCGCACCCCGTCTTTTGCCTGGTGAAAACCTCGGCCCTGCCCCAGTTAGACTCGTATCTGCGCGGCGGCGAGCGCCGCATGCGTACCTGGCATGGCCCCTTGAAACTGGCTGAGGTGCTCTTCGAGAACCATGGTGCGTTCGGCAACATCAATACGCCAGATGAGCTGACTGCCCTGCAGGCGCAGGGCTTGTCCGTGCCGATGGCGCAAGCCATCCTGGCCGACACCGTCGCGCCCGTCGCCGAGATCGAGGAACTGGCGCTGCCGCAAGCGTTCGAGCGCATCCTGGCGGCCGACATCATCTCGCCCATCAGCGTGCCCGCGCACGACAATTCCGCCATGGATGGCTATGCGCTGCATGGGGCCGACCTCGGTGGCGACGCACCCGTGACCCTGGCCGTGGTCGACACCATCCTGGCCGGACGTCCCGGCACGGTCAACGTCGGGCGCGGGCAATGCGCGCGCATCATGACGGGCGCCGTCATGCCGGACGGCTGCGACAGCGTCGTGCCGCAGGAACTGGTGCGGCACGCCAGCGAGCACCACATCACCGTGGCGCCCGACTGCATCCGCCCCGGCGACAACCGCCGTTTCAAGGGCGAAGACTTGATGCAGGGCCAGCCTGCGCTGCTGCAAGGCAAACGACTCGGACCGGCCGAACTGGGGCTGCTGGCCTCGCTGGGCATCGCCACGGTGCCCGTGCGCCGGCGCCTGCGCGTGGCCTTCTTTTCCACGGGCGACGAATTGCGCTCGATCGGCGAGCTGCTCGACGCGGGCTGCATCTACGACAGCAACCGCTACACCCTGCTGGGCATGCTGACCCGTTTGGGCTGCGAGGTGCTCGACATGGGCATCGTCAAGGACAATCCGCAAGTGCTGGAAGCGGCCCTGCGCGGCGCCTGCGCCAAGGCCGACGTCATCATCACCTCGGGCGGCGTGTCCAGCGGCGCGGCCGATTTTACGCGCGAGATCCTCGCCCGCCTCGGTGACGTGGCCTTCTGGCAAATCAACATGCGCCCGGGCCGCCCCATGGCCTTTGGCCGGATTGCCAGCGAGGGCGACACGGCCTTGCTGCTGGGTCTGCCAGGCAACCCCGTGGCCGTGATGGCGGCGTTTTATTTCCTCGCCCGCCCCACCCTGCTGCGCCTGATGGGCGCCGATGCGGACACATCCACCCTGCCGCTGCTGCAGGTGGCGGCGCAAGCGCCCATCCGCAAGAAACGGGGCCGCACGGAATACCAGCGCGGCATCGTCGAGCGGGGCGCCGACGGGCGCCAGCACGTGCGCGTGACGGGTGCGCAAGGATCGGGCATCCTGCGTTCGATGACGCAAGCCAATTGCATGATCGTGCTGCATGAGGCGCAAGGCCACGTGGCGGCCGGCGACCTCGTCGATATTGTGCTGTTCCATGGGCTGATATAAGCTGATACTGGTTGGCCTCTGCTGCAGGGCATGCACGGCATATGCAGTGCGAAGTCCCCCAWTGCAAWCAATTCCCCTGCGCGGCAGACGCTTTCCTATCGAGATAAAAATATCAATTATTTCTCATTAAAATAAATCAATAAACACAACACTAATTGTAATAATTTTATTTATTAGTTGATATTGAAGTTTCTTCGGTGATAACATTCGAACTCATACAAAAAAGTTCAATTTTGATATTGTTTTCACGAGGAACAACAATGAGACACAGCTCATGGATTGCGGGAGCCAGCTTGCTGGGTGCGGCATGCCTGCTTGCCACCTTATCCCTGGCGCCCTTGCCCGCCAGCGCGAAAGGCATCGCGCGCGCCGATGTGCTCGATAACTGCAACTGGAATCGTCCCGGAGTCGACCCGTTCATGGGTGACGTGGTGGCGGCCGTGGACCGCTATACGGATATCGCGCCGCCCGTGCGCGAACAATTGAAGGAGCGCATGCGTGCGCGCCAGTACGATGAGATCGTGGTGATCAGCCGCGACGCCATCCGCGGCAAGGGCAATTACAACGCGCGCATCAGCGACATGCATTTCGGCCCTGGCCGCGTCTGTCGCAACGTCACGCGTGCGGGCTGGAACGAGCAGATGCAGGAACGGGGACTCGTGTATTGCGTGCAAGGCCAGTGCATCCTGGTGCCGACGATTTGCCGCAACGTCAGCCGTATCACGCAGGCGCCCGCATCGGCGCCGCCAGCGGCCGGTGCCGCTCCCGGCGGTGCAGCACCCGTTGCCGCCGCGCCCACTGCCCCGGAAGCAGCAGGCGTGCCCCTGATCGACAATCCCGACGCCTTGCGCGGCGGTTCCTTCACGGGCGGCGCCATGCCGCCCGAGGTGGCCAGCATTCCTTTCCTGCCCTTCGATTATGTACGTACCGCCGGCGGCATCACGCCGCCTGCAGGCATGGGCGGCGGCGGTGGCGGCGGTGGAGGCGGCAGCGGCCTGCCGCCGGACCGGGGCAGCAGCATCATCGTGCCGCCCACCGTGATCATCCCTAGCTTGCCACCGACCGTGCCGACCGTCTTGCCGGCCGTGCCGGAACCGCAAACCTGGGGCATGCTGCTGGCGGGACTGGCGCTGACAGCCTTCGGCGCCAGAAAACGCCTTGCCAGCAAGCATGCCGCTTGAGGCGTAGCCAGCCGTATGCGGACTTGTTACTATGGTGCATTCCAGACAAGGACCGCCATGCCCGACATCGATAGCCGTTCGACACGTCTCGTTGCACTGCGCAACGAAGGCCGGCACGCGGAAGCGCTGCCGCTGCTGCAACAGCTGTTCGCCGAGGCCGGGCAAACCCTGAATCCGGCAAGGTCGAGCTATTTCATTGTCATGCTGGAGTGGAAGTTTTTGGCCGAGGCATACGCGCCAGCGTACGCCGCCCTGCAGGCGGAGCGTGATGCGCAAATCCAGTTGCTGCTGTCGGGCCAGCATGATTTCGGCCACCACGACAGCCGCGCGCCACAGGCAGGCAGCACGTTTGGCCGCAGGTCGCGCTTCTCTCTCATCGCCGAGATGAACGACACGCTGGGCGATGCCCGCTCCACCGCCGACCTGTTCGCCCAGCTGGACGCCAGCGCCCCCGAACTGGCGCGCCAATACGCTTGGCAAGCCCTGCAAGCTGTTGTCGAGGCGGGCAATTTCGCGCTCGCGGACCGCTATCACCGCGCCCCGCTGGAGCACCTCGATATGGTCAATGCCCTGTCCGCCAGCCTGCCCTTGTTTCCTGCGCCGGGCACGCCGCCGCGCCTGGCGGCGGAGTTGATGAATCTGGCAAAAGACGTGCGGATCGCCGCTGCCATACTGCGTGGACAAGGGCAAAGCGCCGAGGCGGACGCACTGGGCGCTGCCTTGCTTGCCGGCCTGGCGAATGACGCCATGCGCACACTGGCACAGCGCGAACTCGATGCGCCGGGCAGCATCACCGCTGAACTAGTCAACCATCAGATGGCGCAAGAACAGCAAGACCAGCAGACTTAGCCAGCCGCTGCGGCGAACGAAACGGCGCTATTCGGCGTCCGCCTTACCCAGCAGCAAGGCGGCCGCCTCGCCCGGCAAGGCTTCCACGGATTTCAATTTGCGCGCCATCTGCCGGCTGCGCACTTCCGCGCTTTCGATATTTTTCGCCGCCTTTTCCAGGGTCAGCCGGGTTTGCGACAGCACCTCGCCGAACTTGCCGAATTCCGTCTTCACGGCGCCCAGCACTTGCCACACTTCGGACGAGCGCTTTTCCAGCGCCAGGGTGCGAAAACCCATCTGCAGGCTGTTGAGCAAAGCCGTCAGGGTGGATGGCCCGGCGATGCTGACCCGGTGCACGCGCTGCAATTCGTCGGCCAGTCCCGGGCGGCGCAGCACTTCCGCATACAGCCCCTCGGTAGGCAGGAACAGGATGGCAAAGTCGGTGGTCAGCGGCGGTGCCAGGTATTTCTCGGCGATGGTTTTCGCTTCGCCCCGCACGGCCCGCTCCAGCTCGCGTCCAGCCAGGGCCACGCCATCGGCATCGGCCCGCTCGGCCGCCTCGACCAGGCGCTCGTATTGTTCCTTGGGGAATTTCGCGTCAATCGGCATCCACACGGGCGGCCCGCCGTCGACCATGCCCGGCAGTTTCAGGGCGAATTCCACGCGCGCGCCGCTGCCCGGCAAGGTTTCCACGTTTTTCGCGTACTGGTCGACAGTGAGTACCTGCTCCAGCAGCATTTCCAGCTGGACCTCACCCCAGGTACCGCGCGTCTTGACGTTGGTGAGCACCCGCTTCAAATCGCCCACGCCCAGCGCCAGCTGCTGCATCTCGCCAAGGCCCTGGTGGACTTTTTCCAGCCGCTCCGATACTTGCTGGAACGACGCACTGAGGCGCGTTTCCAGGGTCGCGTGCAGTTTCTCGTCGACCGTCTTGCGCATTTCTTCCAGGCGCGCGCCATTGTCGGCCTGCAAATCGCGGATCTTGTTCTCGAGCGTGGCGCGCACTTCCAGCATGCGCTGCGCATTCGATTCCGTCAGCTGGGCCAGAGTTTGATTGGTACTCTCGGCAAAGCGCGCCAGGCTTTGCGCCTGTTCTTCGCGTCCGACTTTGCCCTGCGCCTGCATCTGCGTGCGCAGGCTGTCGAGCTGTTGCAGGGTCGCCGCCTGGAATTGCGCCAGGCCGGCGGCCAGGTCTTGCCGCGTGGCCTGTGCCGACGCCTGCAGTTGCAGCCGCACTTCGCGCTCGACCCGGTCGATGCGTTCCAGGCTTTGCTGCTGGTGCTGCTGCACCAAGGCCAGGGTGGTGGCGCCGTCGCCGGCCGCGCCACGCGGGCGCAGCAAGATCAATAGCAACAGGACGATGGCGACGATGGCGGCGCCCAGCAGGCTGTAAAACTCGATTGGGCTCATGGGTGTCAGTCAGGTTTGTTGCGCATCCAGTCGGCCGTCTGATAGAACGATTCCATCAGGCGCACGCGCAAGGACTCTTCGATGCCCGTGTCTTCCATGGCCCAGGCCATGGCGCGCAGCCACTGGTCGCGCTCGCTGGTGCCGATGGCGTAAGGCAAGTGACGGGCGCGCAGGCGCGGGTGGCCGAATTTCTCGATATACAAATCCGGTCCGCCCATCCAGCCCGTCAGGAAAAAATACAGCTTGTCGCGCGAGCCGTCCGTCGACGGCGGATGCATGACGCGGATGCCGGCGAACTCGGGCTCGAGCTCCATCAAGTCATAAAAACGGTCGACCATTTCGCGCAGCACGGGGGCGCCGCCGATGGTCTCGTACAGGGTGGGGGCAGTGGTATCAGTCATGGTCGCCATGATAGCGCAAGCGCTGGCGGCCCATGCGGCGCCAGCACCCTCTGCCACAATAAATGGCAATATACTTGACTAATCAAGCTCTTATCAAGTACTATGCAATTTTAAACCCGGGATCAAAACAGCATGTCAACCACACTCCAAGCTCCTTTGCTACGCAATACCAACTTCCGCTGGTTGCTCGGTGGCGGCCTCGTGTCCATGCTCGGTGACCAGTTCAGCATGCTGGCCCTGCCCTGGCTGGTGCTGAGTCTGACAAACGATAGCCTGAGCCTGGGCATCGCCGTGGCCCTGATGGGCGCGCCGCGCGCCGTGCTCATCTTGTTCGGCGGCACCATCGCCGACCGTTACTCGCCCCGGCGCGTGCTGCTGCTGAGTAAATATGCGAACGCCGCCATCCTGCTGGCACTGTCCGGCCTGCTGATGCTGGACCAGGCCAGTGTGGCGCTCGCCTATGCGGCCGCGCTGGCGCTGGGCATCGCCTCCGCCTTCGGCATTCCCGCCAGCACCGCCATCCTGCCGCAAGCCGTGCCGCCGCAAGTGCTGCAGACAGCCAACAGCCTGCAGATGGGCGCGCGCCAGTTGTCCTTGCTGGCCGGCCCGCTGCTGGCGGCGCTCGTGCTCGGCGCCCACGATGGCGGGCAACAAACCGGCATGGCGGCGCTGGCCGCCGCCTTTGCCATCGATGCGCTGACGTTTCTGTTCTCGGCCTGGACCTTGCGGCAAGTCAGCCTGCGGCCACTGGCAGCGGCCGCCGCGGCGCAGGGCATGTGGCGCGACATGGCGGCCGGCCTGGCCATGGTGTGGCGCGACATGGCCTTGCGCAGCTGCTATGCCTACTGGGCCGTGGTGGCCTTCTTCGTCATGGGTCCGCTGCAAGTGGCCCTGCCCGTACTGGCCAGCGAGCGCCTGCACGGCGCCCCGGCGCTCGGTTTGCTGATGGGCGCGCACGGCGCCGGCACCCTGGCCGGCATGCTGGCGTCCAGCCTGGGCGGCGCCTGGCTGCGTGGCCGCTTCGGCGCCACCCTGCTGGCCGTCGATGCCATCGTCGCCATCCTGTTGATGGCGCTGGGACAAATCGATACAGCCTGGCAAGGCGCGGCCTTGCTGGCCGTCACGGGATTGCTGGGCGGCTATGTGCAGGTGGCCATCTTTACCTGGATACAACGGCGCGTGGCGCCCGCCATGCTGGGCCGGGCGATGGCGCTGTTCATGGGTATCTTCCTGGGACTGGCACCGCTGTCGGCGGCGGCCACGGGCGCGCTGCTGCGCCACCTGAGCGTGGGCGAACTGTTCTGCGCCGGCGGCGCCCTGCTGCTGGCCGCCGCCATCGCCGCCGCCCTGCTCACCGATATTGCCCGCATCGCAAGCACCGACCACGTCACCCAAGCTTGAGGAAACCGCAGCATGGATAAAACACAGCAAGCTGCCTTGAAAGCAGCTTATCGGCAACAAGCGCCCGCACTGGGCATCATCGCGCTGCGCCACCTGCCCAGCGGCCGCACCCTGCTCGAACGCAGCCGCAACGCGCCCGGCGCGCTGAACCGCCACCGTTTCGAACTCGCGCTGGGCTCGCACCGCAATACGCGCCTGCAGGCGGACTGGCGGCACGATGGCGAGGCAGCTTTCCGCTTCGACATCATCGACACCGTCAAGCCATCAGCCGATCCCGGTTTCGATGCGGACGCCGAACTGGACGCCCTGCTGGCACTGCACCAGGCGCAGTTGCAGGAACAGGGGCAATCACGCTATTGAGCGGCCATGCTTTACACTTGCGCACTCACGCACTACGCACCATGCAGCAAATGAAAAGGATGACATGACCGATCTCACTCCCCCGCCGCCGGACGGCGGCAGCGCGCTGGACTTTTGCCTGCGCCTGGCGCGGGCCCAGGCCATGCTTGTGCGCCGCTTCGACAGCACCTTGGGCAATCTGCATGGCTTGAGCTTTGGCGATTATCAATTGCTGTACCACTTGCAACGCGCGCCCGGCGGACGCCTGCGCCGCATCGACCTGGCCGAGCGCCTGGCGCTGACGGCGTCCGGCATCACGCGCTCGCTGATGCCGCTGGAAAAAATCGGGCTGGTGGCGCGCCAGGCCGATGCGCGCGATGCCCGCGTCGGCTACGCCGCCATCACGGCCGCGGGACTGGAGTTGCTGGCGCACGCGAATACGACGGCGCAGGCGCTGGGCCAGGAATTGCTGGGTAATGCCAGCGCGGAACAGCTGGCGCCCCTGTCCCTGCTATTAAGTGGCATTGCCGGCAACCAGCCCGGCCAAGTCTGAGGTCTACACCAGCGCCAGCTTGCGCAACCGCCGCGTCGATGGCCAGCGCGCCATGCCCGTCTCGTCGCGGATGGCGGCGCAGGCGTCCAGCACCCTGGCGCACTCGTCCTCGCGCAAGCCCGCATTCAGGGTCAGGCGCACCAGCGAGCGGTTTTTCGGCGTGGCCGGCGCGCAGAACACGGCGCCGTAGATGCCATGCCGTTCCAGCGCCTTGCGCAGGATCAGGGTATCGGGTTCGCTGCCCGCTTCCAGCGCGATGATCTGCTCGGTGCCGTCGCTGACGTTGTAGCCCAGATCCATCAGCCCCTGGCGCAACTGCACGCTGTGGCGGTGCAGCGCGGCGCGGCGGCCATCGGCGGCGCGGATGAAGTCGAGCGCCGCATCGAACCACGCCAGCTCGTGTTCGAGCAGGCAGGAACTGAAGATGGCGGGCCGCGAGGCGGACAAAAAATATCCCTTGAAACGGCCCGAACAGGTAATCAGCCCGGCCCGGCCCGCAAACGCCTTGGCCAGCGACGCCGTGCGGAAATGCACGCGCTCGGCCAGCCCCAGCTCCACCACCAGGCCCGCGCCTTGCGGGCCATGCGTGCCCAGCGAGTGCGACTCGTCGACGATCAGCATGCTGCCGCTGCGCTCGGCGATTTCCACCATCTCCAGCACCGGCGCCACGCTGCCATTCGTGCTGTACAGCGCATCGACGATGATGATGCCGGGACCATGCTTGTCGATCTGGCGCTGCAGGTGGGCGCCATCGTTGTGCAGAAAAGCAACAGGCACAGCTTGCGCCGATTGCACGCCCTCCCACAGCGAAGCATGGGCCTGCATGTCGAGGTACACGGGGATGCCGGGTCCGGCCAGGCTTTGCAGCAAGCCCACGTTGGCCGCCCAGCCCGATTGCGCCAGCACGCACGCTTCGCTGCCCAGATAGTCCGCGAATTTTTGTTCGAGGCGGTGCTGGCGGCTGCCTTCCTGCAGGAAGACGGACGACATCAGCATGGCGCCGCCGCCCTGCAAGACGCGCGCCTGGGCCGCCAGCAGCGCCGCCTCGCCGGCGATGTTCAGGTAATCATTACCTGCCAGCATGACCGCACTGGCCGGCATGGCCTGCCATTCATGCAAATGCTGGCCGCCAAGCAGCTTCTCGATGCGCTCGACGTAATGTTCATCCATGCGCGCGCGCACAAAGGCGGGCATCCGTTGTTCGGCGTGGACGTCGCGGGACGATAGAGGGGAAATGGCGTTTAACATAGGAACTCCTGATTGGTTGCGGGGGAACTACCGCGTCCAACATGCGCGAGCCATCGGGCAAGAGTTTGATACAACTCAACAGTTATGCTGATATCCTGCTGATACAGAGGGAACCCGCCGATCATGTTGCATTGACACGCTTCAACAAACACGCCCCCTTACCATGATGCATGCGCAGTCCCCTTCCGGAAAACGATGGCAAGGCAAGCTGCTCCAGCCTTTCCTGCACTTCCACGACGCCATCGAACACACGCCTGTGCGGCGCGCCCAGGTGCGTACGCTGGCGCTCATCGGAGCGCTGGGCATGCCGCTGTACTACGCGCTGTGGCATTATTTCTTTCCGCAGGAATACGAATCGCCGCTGCTGCGCATCGTCGCGGCGCTGCTGTTCCTGCCCGCGCTATGGCCCGACCGCTTCAGCAATACCTGGTTCAGCGTCTACCTGTTCCTGGGGCTGACCTTCGAACTGCCGTTTTTCTTCACGTACATGTTCCTGATGAACCATGCCTCGACCATGTGGGCGCATTCGCTGCTGGTGGCGCTGGTCGTGCTGTTTCACTTCGATACGCGCATCGCCATACTCGCCTACCTGAGCGGTACCCTGCTGGCCTGCCTGACGTTTGCCGTGGCCGGCGATCCCGCCTTCCTGCTCAGCGGCGGCGTCTTGCAGCAATTGCCCGTGCACTGGTTCACGATTGCCGTGCTGTCCGTGGTCAAGGTGGGGCGCAACGTGGGCGCGCAAGAGAAACTGGCCGGACTGGCGGCTGGCCTGGGCAGCGTGGCGCACGAATTGCGCACGCCCCTCGTCAGCGTCGAGGCGAACGTGCGCGGACTGCAGCGCGGGCTACAGCAAAACATGCAAGACCAGCCGCCGGACGCGGCCAGCCTGGAAGCGCTGGCGCGCATCCAGTTCGAAGTGCGCCATATGCACCACATGATCGATCTGTTCCTGCTCAGCGCCAGCGCCGTCAACCGCAAGCTCGAAGCGAGCGAAGCGGTGGCCATGCACGACAGCGTGGCCGCCGTGCTGCGCCGCTATCCGTTTACCAGCACGGCCCAGCGCGACATCGTCAAGGTCGACGTGCGTGCCGATTTCACGTTTCCCGGCCAGTCGGAGCTGTGCGTGGTGATCCTGCTGAACCTGCTGCGCAATGCCTTGAAAAGCATCCACCGCGCCGGCAAGGGCCGCGTGCGCATCATCATCGATGGCGCCCATCCCGTGCCGCGCCTGCTGTTCATCGACACGGGCTGCGGCATCGCCACCAGCCGCCTGCCGCTGATCTTCGACCGCTTCTATTCGTATCCCTCGCACAACGGCAGCGGCATCGGCCTGGCCCTGTGCCGGCAAATCATGCAAGCCTGGCAAGCGCGCATCCGCTGCGTCGCGCGCGAAGGCGCCTACGCCATCTTCGTGCTGGAATTTCCCCAGCCCCTGCCCGTGCCCACGCACAACCGTTTTCCATCCATCCACCGCGCGAGGTGACGCATGCAACTGCCCGTCTACACCCATCCGACCCTGACCGTACTGATCGACGACAGCGATTCCTTCCTGAAAAGCCTGGCGTTCCAGCTCGATCCCGGCCTGGCGCGCAAGACTTTCCACGACACCAGCAGCGCCCTGCACTGGCTGCGCCAGAGCGCGCAACCGGGCGAAACGCCGCTGCACGTGAACTTCGACACGCAAAACCTGCCGCCCGACCAGTACAACGTGGCGCTCGACATCGAACGCATCTGGCGCATCAGCGGCCAGGCGCAGCGCTTTGCCGTGCCCTCCGTGCTGGTGGTCGATTATTCGATGCCGCAGATGAATGGCCTGGAATTTTGCCAGGCCGTGCGCGACCTGCCGTGCAAGAAGATTTTATTTACAGGGGCGGCCGATGAAAAAGTGGCCGTGACGGCCTTCAACCGGGGCTTGATCGACCGCTACATCAAGAAAAGCGACGACGATGCGCTCGACATCCTGGAACAGGAAATCCATGCCCTGCAGCGCGAATTCTTCCTGCAACAAACGGACACCGTGCGCGACTTGCTGATGCTGCACGACTACAGTTTCCTGCAAGACGAGGCGCTGGCCGCCGTCGTGCACGAGCTGTGCCAGCGCCATGGCTTTGTCGAATACTATATTTTTCCCAATCCCAGCGGCATCCTGTTTTTCACGCGCGACGGCCACGCCAAGCTGATGATCATCGAGACGGAACGCAGCCTGCACACGCAATACGAAATGGCGCGCGACAGCGACGCGCCCGAATCCTTGCTGCTGGCGCTGCTGGAAATGCGCGTGATTCCCTACTTTTCCGACGCCGACAGCGACGGCATGTACGCGGCGCAGATCGGCGAGAACTGGTTCCGCTACTGCGCCGCGCCCACCATCTGCCTGGGCAGCGTGACGTATTTCTGGGCCCTGTTCGACGTGCCGGCGCACCAGTTGGGGCAACCGGTCATGTCCTATGCGCAGTTTTTGCGCGCGGGCGCGGGCGCGGGCGACAGCATCAGCGCTTTGGATTAGCCCTCACGCAGGGTTTGCAGCGGCGGATGTTTGAGCACGTTGCGCAAGCCCAGCCAGCCGCCGGCGATCGCGCACAAGGCGCCGGCCAGCAGGCCGAACGCCCACACGCCGGGTGCGAAGCTCCAGGCGAATTTGAACTGGTACGTGGCCAGGGCCCAGCCCATGGCGGCCGCGCCCGATGCCGCCAGCAAGCCGGCCAGCGCGCCGACGAGGGAAAACTCGATCAGCTGCGCCTGCGCCAGCTGGCGCCGCGTGGCGCCCAAGGCGCGCAGCAAGCCCGCTTCGCGCGTGCGCTCGTCCTGCGAACCCATCAGGGCCGCATACAGCACCAGCAAGCCCGACGCCAAAGTGAAGGCAAAGAGGAATTCGACGGCCGTCACCACCTGGTCCAGCACGCCCTGGATCTGTTTGAGCACGCCGCCCACGTCGACCACCGTCAGGTTCGGGTAGTCGCGCAGCAGAGCATTCCCCAGGTCCGCCTGCGCGGCCGGCAAGTGAAACGCCGTGATCCACGTCTGCGGCGTGTCCGCCATGGCGGCCGGGTTGATGATGACGAAGAAATTGACGCGCATCGAGCCCCATTCCAGCTTGCGCAAACTCGTGATCGCCGCTTCCACGGGCTGGCCGGCGATGTCGAAGCGCAGCTTGTCGCCCAGTTTCAGTTTCAGGGTCTTGGCGATGCCCTCCTCCACCGACGCTTCGGCTGGCGCGCCGGGCGTATTGGCGAACCACTTGCCGGCCACCAGTTTGTTTTCTTCCTGCATGGTGGCCATCGTCGACAAGTTGAATTCGCGGTCCGCCAGGCCCTTGGCGCGGTCATCCTCGTAGGTGCTTTCCGTGATCGCGTTGCCGTTCACGGCCACCAGGCGCCCGCGTATCATCGGATACAAGGGCGCGTTGGCCACGCCCGCTTGCGCCAGGCGCGCGGCGATCGGCTCTTTCTGTTCGGGCAGGATATTGATCATGAAACGGTTCGGCGCGTCCGGCGGCGTGGCGTTGCGCCAGGCCACCATCAGGTCGCCGCGCACCACCGTCAGCAGCAGCAAGGCCATCAAGCCCAGGGCCAGCGACACCACCTGGATGACGGTGGCGCCCGGGCGGCGCTGCAAGGACGTGACGGCAAAGCGCCAGCCTTGATGGTTGAAAACGCCGCGCAGGGTTTTCAGCGACTTGATGCCCAGCCAGCCGGCCAGGCCGAACAGGGCGAAGCCGCCGAGGAAGCCGGCCGCCGTCAGCAGCGCCAGTTTCACGTCGCCCGCCTGCCACAACAGCAGCACGACGAAGGCGGCGATGCCCAGGCCATACGTGGCCACGGCCAGCGCCTGCGGCGGCTCCTGCTCGCGGCGGATCACGCGGTTGTGCGGGACATTGCGCAACTGCAAAATCGGCGGCAGGGCAAAACCCAGCAAGAGCAGCATGCCGGTGGCCACGCCTTGCAGCGCGGGCAGCATGGACACGGGCGGCAAGTCGTTCTGTACCAGTTTTCCCAACAGCTCCAGCAGCACCAGGTGGCCGCCGAAGCCGACGGCAACGCCGACGACGCTGCCGGCCAGGCCGACGAGCAGGAATTCGATCACGTACATGGCCGTAACCTGGTTTTGCGTCAAGCCCAGGCAGCGCAGCATGGCGCACGCGTCCAGGTGGCGCAGCATGAAGCGGCGCGCGGCCATGGCCACGGCGACGGCCGCCAGCATGGCCGACAGCAAGCCGACGAGGGACAGGAAACGGTCGGCGCGGTCCAAGGTCGACTGCATCTGCGGACTGCCCGATTCCAGCGACTCGATACGCACGCCCTTGATGGCCTGCGTCTTGATCTGGCTTTCCAGCCAGGCTTGATACTGCGCAAGCTCGGCCGCCTTGGCCGATGGCGCCGACAGCAGCAAGCGATACGACACGCGCGAGCCGTTCTGCACCAGCGCCGTGGCGGCCAAGTCGCCCAAGGGCAGCATGACTCTCGGGGCGAAGTTCAAAAAGGAGGCGCCACGGTCCGGCTCGCTGGCGATCAGTTGCGTGACCGTAAATGCCTTGTCGCCCAAGGTCAAGGTATCGCCCAGCTTCGCGTTCAGGCTGGACAGAATCGCCGCATCGACCCACAGGGTGCCGGGCGCCGGCACCTGGTCCGTGGGCCGTCCCACGGCATCCTGCGCTTCGCTCAGTGTGGTCGTGATTTTCAGCTTGCCCCGCTGCGGGTAGCCGGGCGAGACGGCCTTGATGGACGCCAGCTGCGACAGCGACTGCTCGCCCTCGCCCGCCTGCGCCATGCTGGGAAACGTCACCGTATCGGCCAGGATAAAGCCGCGCTTGAGCGCTTCGGCGCGCCACGCCGTATTGACGGGCTGGTCGGCATTGATGACGAGGTCGGCCCCCAGCAGCTGGTGCGCGTCGCGGTTCAGGCCCGCGCGCAGGCGGTCGACGAAAAAGCCGACGGCCGACAGGGCCGCCACGGCGACGATCAGCGCGACGAGCAGGAAACGCAGTTGCCCGGCGCGCCAGTCGCGGCCGGTCATTTTCAGGGAGAGGCGGAACATGGGCGGCGGGTCTTTATGCGAGTTGGTTGTGATGCGTTATTGCGCGATGCCGTGGGCGGCCGCGTGCTGGGCGAAATACGCATCGACAGTGGCGAGGAAGGCGTCTTTCTGTGCCTGCGGCAGGAAGGCGGCGATGAAACCGTTGCGCGCCAGGCGGTGTGCGTGGGACAGGCCCAGTGGCAAGGCGTCGAAGATGGCGTCGAAATTGTCGTTCATGTAGCCGCCGAAATACGCGGGATCGTCCGAGTTCACCGTCACCAGCAGGCCAGCGTCGAGCAGTTGCACCAGGTTATGGTCATGCATCTGGTCGAACACGCGCAGCTTGGTGTTCGACAGCGGGCACACCGTCAGCGCGATCTGTTCGCGCGCCAAACGGGCCGTCAGTTCCGCGTCTTCCAGGCAGCGCACGCCATGGTCGATGCGTTCGACCTGCAAGTCGTCGAGCGCCGTGCGGATGTAGGCTGGCGGGCCTTCCTCTCCGGCGTGAGCCACCAGGTGCAAGCCCAGCTCGCGGCAACGGGTGTACACGCGCGAGAATTTCTCGGGCGGGTTGCCCACTTCCGACGAGTCGAGGCCGATGCCGATGAATTTGTCGCGGTGCTGCAAAGCGTCTTCCAGGGTCTCGAATGCTTCTTCCTCGCTCAGGTGGCGCAGGAAGCACAGGATCAGGGCCGCGCTGACGGGGCTGTCTTGGCAGGCGCGGTGGATGCCGTTGATCACGTCGGCCATGGCCACGCCGCGCGCCGTGTGGGTTTGCGGGTCGAAGAAGATTTCCGTGTGCAAGACCTTATCGGCTTCGGCGCGCTGCAGGTAGGCTTGCGTCATGTCGTAGAAATCCTGCTCTTTCAAGAGCACGCTTGCGCCAGCGTAATAAATGTCGAGAAAAGACTGCAAATCCGTAAAAGCATAGGCGCTGCGCAAGTGTTCCACCGATTCATAACCAAGCGGCACGCCATTGCGCGCTGCCAGTGCGAAAATCAGTTCCGGCTCCAGCGAACCTTCGATATGGATATGCAGTTCGGCCTTCGGCATGCCGCGGACGATCGCGCGCAATTGGGGGTTCATCATGGGTGTTCCTTATAGGGTGGCGATAAAAATGCTGGCTCGCGCGCGCGCACGCGCGGCGCGCAGGGCCATCAGACATGCAGGCATCTTAGCGCAAGATGGCCGGCCTCACCGGCGACCGGCCGCCATGGCGCCGGCTGCGGCAGCGCGACGGCCGGCATCGGCACGCGCTGGCGAATTGTCGTATGATGGTTTAAAAGGCCTACAAAGGTTCATTGAAATTGAGGAAAAATTTGATGATTTATCCAATTAAATCAACAATTTACAAACAAGTATTAAGGATATGCTGACATATCTTTTGACTTCCTGATCCTTTAGAGCAATAATTAATTTCATGGGGTAAAGGTAAGTGCAACAAGCGCTATCAACAGTGAAAAAATAAGCCGGCTGGCCACGTCAGCACACGGCATCAAGCGCCAGTTTTTTGGTCCGGGCAATCCGGACTCGCAAAGACAGCCGGGCTTGAAACAACAATAAAAATCGGTACGGGGTACAGAAAAAATTCAGACGGCAAGCCCAGGCGAGTGCCAGGCGGGCGGCCATGGTGACTGGCAGTTCAGGTTTACATTAAAGGACATTGACATGACCATTTTTGATAACTATGCAGCACGCTACGAGCGCACCCGCGAAGAGGAAATGTCGCTCACCGAATACCTGGCCCTGTGCAAGAAGGACAAGCTGACGTATGCCAGCGCGCCCGAACGCATGCTGGCCGCCATCGGCGAGCCGCAGCTGGTCGACACGCGCAACGACACGCGCTTGTCGCGCATCTTCGCCAACAAGGTGATCAAGATCTATCCCGCTTTCCGCGAGTTCTACGGCACCGAGGAAGTGATCGAGCAAGTCGTCTCGTATTTCCGCCACGCGGCGCAAGGGCTGGAAGAACGCAAGCAGATCCTGTACTTGCTGGGGCCTGTCGGCGGCGGCAAGTCGTCCATCGCGGAAAAACTCAAGTCGCTGATGGAACACGTGCCCTTCTATTGCCTGAAAGGCTCGCCCGTCAACGAATCGCCACTGGGCCTGTTCAACGAGGAAGAGGACGGCACCATCCTGGAAGAGGATTACGGCATCCCGCGCCGCTACCTGCGCAACATCCCCAGCCCGTGGGCCGTGAAACGCCTGCATGAATACAATGGCGATATCAACCAGTTCCGTGTCGTCAAGCGCTATCCGTCCGTGCTGAAACAGATCGCCATCTCGAAGACGGAGCCGGGCGACGAGAACAACCAGGATATTTCCTCGCTGGTGGGCAAGGTCGACATCCGCAAGCTGGAAGACTACGCGCAGGACGACCCGGACGCCTACAGCTATTCGGGCGGCCTGTGCCTGGCCAACCAGGGCTTGATGGAATTCGTGGAAATGTTCAAGGCGCCGATCAAGGTCTTGCACCCGCTGTTGACGGCCACGCAGGAAGGCAATTACAAGGGCACGGAAGGTTTCGGCGCGATTCCGTTCGACGGCATCATCCTCGCGCACTCGAACGAGTCGGAATGGAAGACGTTCAAGAACAACCGCAACAACGAGGCGTTTCTTGACCGTATCTATATAGTCAAGGTGCCGTACTGCCTGCGCGTATCCGATGAAATCAAGATCTACGACAAGCTGGTGGCCAATTCTTCGCTCGTCAAGGCCCCGTGCGCGCCCGGCACCCTGCGCATGATGGCGCAGTTCGCCATCCTGTCGCGCCTGAAGGATCCGGAAAACTCGAGCATCTTTTCGAAGATGCTCGTCTACGATGGCGAAAACCTCAAGGATACGGACCCGAAAGCCAAGTCCATGCACGAATACGTCGATTATGCGGGCGTGGACGAAGGCATGAACGGCCTGTCGACGCGCTTTGCCTTCAAGATCCTGTCAAAGGTGTTCAACTTTGACAATTCCGAAGTGGCCGCCAATCCCGTGCATCTATTATATGTACTGGAACAGCAGGTCGAGCGCGAGCAGTTCGCGCCGGAACTCGAACAGCGCTACTTCTCGTATATTAAAGAGCACCTGGCGCAGCGCTATGTGGAATTCATCGGCAAGGAGATCCAGACGGCCTACCTGGAAAGCTATTCGGAATACGGACAGAATATTTTCGACCGCTACGTGACGTTTGCCGATTTCTGGATACAGGACCAGGAATACCGCGATCCGGACACGGGCGAAAGCTTTGACCGCGAATCGCTGAACAATGAACTGGAAAAGATCGAGAAGCCGGCGGGCATTTCCAATCCGAAGGATTTCCGCAACGAAATCGTCAACTTCGGCTTGCGCGCGCGGGCCTCGAATGGCGGCAAGAATCCCGCCTGGACCAGTTATGAAAAGTTCCGCACCGTGATTGAAAAGAAAATGTTTTCGAATACGGAGGAATTGCTGCCCGTGATTTCCTTCAATGCCAAGGCCAGTGCCGACGATGCCAACAAGCACGCCGACTTCGTGGCCCGCATGGTGGAAAAAGGTTATACGGCCAAGCAGGTACGCCTGTTATGCGAATGGTACTTGCGCGTACGCAAGTCGTCATAGCGCGGACAGCGGAGGCGCGTTCCCGCCCGGCAACTGACGGGACGCGCAGGACGAGAGGCAAGGAGGCACCCTTTGACATACCTTATCGACAGGCGCTTGCAAAGCAAGAATAAATCCGCCGTCAACCGCGAGCGTTTCCTGCGGCGTTACAAGGGCCAGATCAAGGATGCCGTGGGGCGCGCCATCAAGGGGCGCTCGATCACGGACGTCGAGAATGGCGAGAAGGTCAGCATCCCCGTCAAGGACGTGGGCGAACCGTCGTTTGGCCACGCGCATGGCGGCGTATGGGAAGTGGTCAATCCCGGCAACAAGGAATACCTGAAAGGCGACCAGATCGCCCGGCCGAAAGGCGGCGGCGGTAGCGGGCGGGGCAAGGCGGGCAATAGCGACGAGACGACGGAAGACGATTTCATCTTCGAATTGTCGCGCGAAGAATTCATGAATTATTTCTTCGAAGACCTGGAATTGCCGCACATGGTGAAAACCCAGCTGACGGCCACGACGGAATTCAAGAACCAGCGCGCCGGCTACAATATGTCGGGTACGCCATCGAACATCCACGTGCTGCGTTCCCTGCGCGGCGCGCTGGGCCGGCGCATCGCCGTCGGCGGCGGCGCCCGCAAGCAGCTGGCGCAGGCCGAGGAAGACCTGGCGACCCTGCTGCATGAAGGGGCACCCGACAGCGACCCGCTGGTCACGGAACTGCGCCGCCTGATCCACCACCTGCACACGCGCCTGCTGGCGATTCCCTTCATCGATCCGTTCGACTTGCGCTACAGCAACCGCATCAAGGTACCCAAACCGATGACGCAGGCCGTCATGTTCTGCATCATGGACGTCTCCGGCTCCATGGACGAGTCGCGCAAGGACACGGCCAAGCGCTTCTTCATCCTCCTGTATCTGTTCCTCAAGCGCGTCTACGACAAGATCGAGGTGGTCTTCATCCGCCACCATACGGCGGCGGCCGAAGTGGACGAGCATGAATTCTTCAATTCGCGCGAGTCGGGCGGCACCGTCGTGTCGTCCGCGCTGCACTTGCTCAACACCATCATCGACGAACGCTATGGCGCCGGGCAATGGAACAGCTATGTAGCGCAGGCATCGGACGGCGACAACTGGGACAACGATTCCATGCTGTGCCGCCAGTTGCTGATCAATACCATCATGCCCAAGGTGCAGTACTACACCTATGTCGAGATCACCGACGGCCCGCAGCAGAACCTGTGGGAGCAATATGCGGGCGTGCTCGACCATCACGCCCATTTCGCCATGCAAAAGATCGTCACGCCGGCCGATATCTACCCGGTCTTCCGCGAACTGTTCAAGAAACAGGTGAAATGATGAGTGCAGCCTTTGACCGCGCCAGCAATACTCCGGGCGAACCGTTCGTGCGCCTGCGCCACCCGAACGCCCTGCCCGAGCAGTCGGAATGGACGTTCGAGCTGATCGAGCAAATCCACGAGGAAATCCGCCGGGTGGCGAAACAGTTTGGCCTCGACACGTATCCGAACCAGCTGGAAATCATCACGGCCGAGCAGATGATGGATGCCTACACCTCGGTGGGCATGCCCGTCTCGTACAACCATTGGTCGTTCGGCAAGCACTTTCTGTCTACCGAGAAAAGCTACAAGCGGGGCCAGATGGGCCTGGCTTACGAGATCGTCATCAACTCGAATCCGTGCATCGCCTATTTAATGGAGGAAAACAGCCTGACCATGCAGTCGCTGGTGATCGCGCATGCGGCATACGGGCATAACTCCTTCTTCAAGGGCAATTACCTGTTCCGTGCCTGGACGGATGCGGACGCCATCATCGACTATATGGTGTTTGCCAAGAATTACATCGCCGAATGCGAACAGCGCCATGGCGTCGATGCCGTGGAATTGCTGCTCGATTCGTGCCACGCCATCCAGAACTATGGCGTGGACCGCTACAAGCGCCCGGCGAAGCTGTCGATGGCGAAGGAATATGCGCGCCAGAAAGAGCGCGAAGCCTATGTACAGTCGCAGATCAACCAGCTATGGCGCACCCTGCCCCGGCGCGACGAAGACGAGGAAGAGGACGACCAGCGCAAGGCCGCCCCCCGCTTTCCTCCCGAACCCGAGGAAAACCTGCTGTACTTCATCGAGAAGTACGCGCCGCTGCTGGAACCGTGGCAGCGCGAGATGGTGCGCATCGTGCGCAAGATTTCCCAGTATTTCTATCCGCAGCGTCAAACCCAGGTCATGAACGAGGGCTGGGCCACCTTCTGGCATTACACGATATTGAACCAGCTGTACGACGAAGGCGTGGTGGGCGACGGCTTCATGATGGAGTTTCTCAAAAGCCATACCAACGTCGTCTACCAGCCGCCCATCGACAGCCCGTATTACAGCGGTATCAATCCGTATGCGCTGGGTTTTGCCATGATGAGCGACATCCGCCGCATCTGCGAGCACCCGACGGACGAAGACCGCGCCTGGTTCCCCGACATGGCCGGCAGCGACTGGCGCAAGAGCCTGGACTTTGCCATGCGCAATTTCAAGGATGAAAGCTTCATCGCCCAGTATCTGTCGCCGCGGCTGATCCGCGAATTCCATTTCTTTGCCGTGCTCGACGACGACAAGAATGAAAAGCTGGCCATTTCCGCCATCCACGACGATGCCGGCTACCGCTACGTGCGCCAGCAGCTGGCCGAGCAATACAACCTGGGCAACCGCGAGCCGAATATCCAGGTCTGGTCCGTCAATACGCGCGACGACCGCGCCTTGACCCTGCGCCACACGCAATTCCAGCGCCGCCCGCTGAACCAGCAGGCGGCCGAGGTGCTCAAGCACGTGGCGCGGCTGTGGGGCTTCGATGTCCACCTCGATACGGTCGACCCGCAGGGCGTCGTCCTGGGCACCCTGAATTGCCGCCGGGAAAAACGCAACCGGCGCGATGACCCCGTTGTCAGGCCATGAAATGATTTATTGATAATAATCAATGGCAAGAATATAAGCATTTCCTATGCCTGCATAGGAATTCAGTATGGCTTGGCGGCCTCAAATGGGCTTCCAGGACCGCCTTTTTTGACTTGGGTGAAGTGGCTTCCGCACCCGTTTGGTGCGCGTACGCCGCTAAGTGGTCTGGTTCCGAGTCAAAACATTTCCAAAAGGAAAGATTTTCCTCCAAATTTAGCGGTTTCCATATTGAATATCACGAAATATAATTCCGCCATATGGGCACATCGGAGAACTTAGCAGTGGTAGCCCAAAACGGCTGTAAAAAACCGATAAGACCGCCTTTTTTTCTGTCCGAAAGCGTGCAAAGATGACATAAGCAAGTACGTTTTCAGGGCGCAAAAGCGCCAAAAATTTAACCGGTTTTAGGCGTTAAAAATCTGTGTAAAATAAAGAATTCGTATGTATAATTCGGCGACGTCCCGGATACGGCTGGAGCTTTGTGTCGTCATTTTGGGGTTCAGTTGCAAGACAAGAGATGGTATTTGGAGAAAGCAGGCATGAATTTTTCGAACGAGAAAAGTCCCAAGAACTACACAGGCATCACTATCGTTGTCCTGCTGCACGTTCTCGCGGCTTACGGGATCGTGACGGGCTTGGGCAAGCGGTTGGTCACCAAAATGATGGAACCGGTTGAAACCAAGATTATCGAGGAAGTCAAACCGCCTCCACCGAAGGATCTTCCACCGCCACCACCGCCGCCAGAAATGAAAGCGCCACCGCCGCCATTCATTCCGCCAGTCGAGGTGAACGTGCAGCAGCCGCCACCACAGCAAAACGTGATTGCAAATACGACTGCTGTGAAGCCAGCCACGAATGTATTGGCACCGCCAGCACCGCCTGCACAGCCTGCGCCAACTCCTGGACCAGCCAAATCGGTGCGTACACCGGCCGTGGTTGACTTCAGTGTCTGCGAAAAGCCGGCTTATCCAAAGTCGTCGCAGCGCAATGAGGAAACCGGTGTGGTGACACTGTCGTTCCTGATCGGTGTAGACGGCAAGGTCGCTGATTCGAAGATCGTGAAGTCCAGCGGCTTCAGAGACCTGGACAAAGCCGCGGTGCAAGGTATCAGCCGCTGTACATTTAAGCCGGCAACAGTTGACGGCAAGCCGGAACAAGGCTGGCAGCAAATGCAATACGTTTGGTCGCTGGATTAAAACCCGAGACAGTTATCCCCTGTCTCACACTATGATTTCGTTGTCATTACGTTCAGCGATCTGTTATTTTTAATTTTGGAGGAAGCATGTTTAAGAATACCCGTTTGTCCGCATTTTTTGCCGCGGTTCTGTTGTCCGTTACCGCTACTACCGCTCTGGTAGCAGCTCCGGCATTCGCTGACGCGCCAGCATCGGCAGCAGCTACGGCTCCAGCGGCAGACGCTGCAGCAGCACCAGCACCAGCTGCTGACGCAGCAGCTCCAGCAGCAGACGCAGCCGCTCCAGCCGCTGACGCAGCAGCTCCAGCCAAAACCGAAGAAGTCCACAACCCGTTCGGCCTGCAAGCAGTGTGGGACGGCGGCTTCGTGCCACGCGCCACCCTGATCATCCTGGCCATCATGTCGATCGGCAGCTGGTACATCATCATCACCAAGCTGATGGATCAAATGAAGATCTTCAAGCAAGCTAAAGAAACCGCTGCCAAATTCTGGAAAGCACCTTCGATCGCTGCTGGTTCGGCAACGCTGACCGAAGGCTCGCCATTCCGCTTCATCGCTGAATCGGGCACCAAGGCAACGGCTCACCATGACGGCGCCCTGCTGGAACAAATCGACCTGTCGACCTGGGTGACGATGTCGATCCAGCGCGCTTCGGACAAAGTCCAATCGCGTCTGCAAGATGGCCTGTCGTTCCTGGCAACCGTTGGTTCGACCGCACCGTTTATCGGTCTGTTCGGTACCGTTTGGGGTATTTATGGCGCGCTGACCAACATCGGCATGACCGGTAACGCTTCGATCGATAAAGTTGCAGGTCCAGTTGGTGAAGCACTGATCATGACCGCTTTCGGTCTGCTGGTCGCCGTTCCTGCCGTTCTGGGTTACAACTGGCTGGTGCGTCGTAACAAAACCGCAATGGAAGACGTACGCTCGTTCAGCGCCGACGTTCACTCGGTACTGATCTCCGGCGCAATGTCGACCAGCGAAGCTGGCCGTGCTGCCGGCGCTAAAAAGATCGGATAAGAATCATGTCGATGTCCGTCGGCTCCGACAGCGGAGATGAAGATCAAGTAATGTCAGAAATCAACACGACGCCGCTCGTCGACATCATGTTGGTTTTGCTGATCATTTTCTTGATCACCAGTCCGGTTGTCCTCAAATTGCAGAAAATCGATCTGCCGATCGAGGCCAACCAAGCCCTTCAAAGCAAGCCAGAAAACGTCAACATCGTTGTCAACAAGGATGGCGAGATTTATCTGGGCCAGAAGAAACTGAAAGATACGAGCGAACTGTTCGATTATCTGAAAGTTGAAGCAGTGAAAGTACCGCAGCCGGAAGTACACGTTCGTGGCGACCAAGAAACACGCTACGAATCGGTCGGCCGGGTTATTTACACGACCCAACGTGCCGGGATCCAGAAGGTCGGCTTCATCACCGAACCACCTGACAAGGGCTGATAGCAACTGGCAGCGGCGCCCCGGCAACAAGGGCGCGCCACTGCCGGAAGCTGACCGGGCGGCAGTTTCGCCCGGTGCTTCGTTGGACTTCTTAAAGGAAACACTATGAGTATGAATGTCGGTTCGGGAAGCGCTCCAGGCGCGGATCCGGAACCAATGATGGAACTGAACATGACGCCCCTCATCGACGTGATGCTGGTGCTGATTATCATGTTGATCATCACGATTCCTAAGCAAAACCACTCGGTGAACTTGAACATGCCGGTCGGCACCCCGCCGCCACCGACAACCGAACCAGTGGTCGTCACGATCGATGTCGATTTTGACGGTACGATCTTGTGGGACAATCAGGTCGTTCCTGACCGCGCTTCGCTGGAAGCCAAGCTGAGCAACGTCGCTGCGCAAGCAGACCAGCCGGAAGTGCATCTGCGTCCGAACAAGCTGGTGGAATACAAAGTCGTCGCCGGTGTGATGGCGTCCGCGCAGCGTCTGGGCGTGACCAAAATCGGTCTGGTCGGCAACGAGCAATTCCAGTAAGCTGCAGCAATCAGGTTCTCTTTACATCCGAATAGGCAGGACTTCCTGCCTATTCGCTTTTTACTGAAAGACTTTCTTATGTCCAAGTTTCGTCTCGCTCATCTCGGCCTCGTCATGGCCGCTATCGGTTTTACCGCAGCAACTCCCGTAATCGGCCTGGGCTCGCTGGCATACGCCGCGGACACCGTGCGTGCCGAAGTGGGCAAGCCACTGCAAGAAGCGCAAAAACTCGCTAGCAGCGGCAAAAACAAGGAAGCGCTGGCCAAGCTGCGCGAAGCTGACAGCGTCGGCGGCAAGACCGCCTTTGAAAGCTACCAGATCGAGCGCGTGCGCGCCTCGGCCGCTGCTGCCGCCGGCGACAACGGCACCGCCATCAAGGCGTTTGAAGCCGTCATCAATTCCGGCCGCCTGAGCGCCGCCGAAGCCCCTAAATTCACGCAAGCGCTGGCAGGCATGTACTACCGCGCCAAGGACTGGCCGAACACCATCACCTGGATCAAACGTTCGCTGAAAGACCGCGAAGATCCACAGATGCGCGAACTGCTGATCCAGACCTACTACGTCAGCGGCAACTACGCCGAAGCGGCGAAGGAACTGCAATCGCGCGGCGGCAACTCGGAAGCGAGCCTGCAAATGCTGGCCAACATCCAGTTGAAGCAGAACGACAAGGCCGGCTACGTCGCCACCCTGGAAAAACTGGCATCGAGCTATCCGAAAACCAGCTACTGGGCCGACCTGCTGAACCGCGTTTCCGGCAAACCTGGCTTCTCGCAGCGCCTGGGCCTGGACGTCCAGCGCCTGCGCCTGGCCAACGGCCTGTTCACCAAGCCATCCGAATACATGGAAATCAGCCAGCTGGCCCTGCAAGCAGGCAATCCTGGCGAAGCGCTGGCCATCATCGAGCAGGGCTACAAAAAAGGCGTGCTGGGCACCGGCACCGATGCCGCCCGTCACCAGCGCCTGAAAGACCTGGCCCTGAAAACCCAGGCTGACCTGAAGGCCAACGCCGCCAAGTCGGAAGCGGAATACGTCAAGAACAAGGACGCCGACAGCTTGAGCAAGCTGGGCTTCGCCCTGGTCTACGATGGCCAAGCCGACAAAGGCCTGGGCCTGATGAATGACGCCGTGAAAATGGGCACCGCCAAGTATCCGGAAGAAGCCAAGCTGCATCTGGGCATCGCCTACATCCACGCCGGCAAGAAAGCCAACGCATCGACCGCGCTGAAAGCAGTCAAGGGCACGGATGGCGCTGCAGATCTCGCCCGTTACTGGGCCTTGATGAGCAAATAATACAACACGTCCAGGGCGTTGTTGCCGCGTCTCGCCGTACATTCGTACTGTCTTCGACGCGGCGCCTAGCCCTGAACATGTTGTCAAGTCCTTAGTTCCCGAAAAGCGTTGCCAGCACACCCGCCGGCAACGCTTTTTATCATTTCAGCAGGGAAATTACCTCTGCGCCCGCCCTGCCGGGTGTGCATCCCTGAAACAGTCCGTATAATCCCCCTTTTGGCACAGTTTTTCATCAGATTCCTATGAAGGTATTCCGCGGACTTCCCAATGCCCAGGCACGAGCGCCTTGCGCTCTGACCATCGGCAATTTTGACGGTGTCCACATCGGCCATCAGGCCTTGCTGGCGCGCGTGCGCGAAGCTGCAACCGAACTCGGCATCGAAGCGGCCGTGATGACGTTCGAGCCGCACCCGCGCGAATTCTTCGCGCAGCGCGCTGGCGACCTGTCGAAAGCGCCGCAGCGCATCGCCAACCTGCGCGACAAGCTGCAATCGCTGGACGATGCCGGCATCGACCGTGTCGTCGTCGAGCACTTCAGCGCCCAGTTCGCTGCCTTGACGCCGCAGGAATTCACGGAAAAAGTCCTCGTCGACGGCTTGCACGTGAAATGGCTGATGGTCGGCGACGACTTCTGCTATGGCGCCCGGCGTGCCGGCGACGTCGCCATGCTGCAGGAAGCGGGCCGCCAATACGGTTTCCACGTAGAAACTTTACCGACGGTGATGAATGGCAGCACGCGTATCTCGTCATCGGCCGTGCGCCTGGCCCTGGCCGCCGGCGATTTCCCGCTGGCGACGCAGCTGCTCGGCCATCCGTACGCCATTTCCGGCCACGTGATCCACGGCCAGAAGCTGGGCCGCACCCTCGGTTTCCCCACTCTGAACCTGCGCGTGGCGCACCGCCCCGCCCTGTCCGGCATCTTTATCGTGCAGGTACACGGCCTGGGACCGGCACCGCTGCCCGCCGTGGCCAGCCTCGGCGTGCGCCCCACCGTCGACGACAGCGGCCGCGTCTTGCTGGAAGTGCATCTGTTCGATTTCGCCCAGTCCTGCTACGGCAAGCTGGTACGCGTGGAATTCCTGGAAAAGCTGCGCGACGAAGAAAAGTACGACGACTTGCCCACCCTGACGGCCGCCATCGAGCGCGACTCGAACCAGGCGCGCGCCTACTTCGAGCAGCGCAGCGGCGCCATTACCGCCACCGACCGAATTTGACGCCGGCCAACTCCGCCGACTGGCGGCGCCCGCCGCCGCAAACCATTCAATATCATTAAAGAAGATTATGTCCGATCAAAACAAGCCAGCCACGCCCAAGCAGAACAAGAAGCCTGAAAGCAAATACCCGGTCAACATGACGGAAACCCCGTTCCCGATGCGCGGCGACATGGCCAAGCGCGAGCCGCAATGGGTACAGCAATGGCAAGACAAGAAAATCTACGAACGCGTGCGCAAGGCTGCCGCCGGCCGTCCGAAATTCATCCTGCATGACGGCCCGCCGTACGCGAATGGCGACATCCACCTGGGCCACGCCGTCAACAAGATCCTCAAGGATATGGTCGTCAAGTCGCGCTCGCTGGCCGGCTTCGACGCGCCGTATGTACCGGGCTGGGATTGCCACGGCATGCCGATCGAGATCCAGATCGAAAAACTGCACGGCAAGAACCTGCCGACGGCCGAAGTGCTGGAAAAGGCGCGCGCCTACGCCAACGTGCAGGTCGAGCGCCAGAAGAAAGACTTTATCCGTCTGGGCGTGCTGGGCGAGTGGGACAACCCCTATCTGACGATGGCGCACGGCAATGAAGCGGACGAATTGCGCGCGCTGGGCAAGCTGCTGGAAAAAGGCTATGTCTACCGCGGCCTGAAGCCCGTCAACTGGTGCTTCGACTGCCAGTCGGCCCTGGCCGAGGCGGAAGTGGAATACGCGGAAAAACGCGATCCCGCCATCGACGTCGGGTTCAAGTTCGCCGAGCCGGCCAAACTGGCGGCCGCCTTCGGCCTGCCATCGCTGCCGACCGATAACGGTTTCATCGTCATCTGGACCACGACGCCATGGACCATCCCGTCGAACCAGGCGCTGAACGTGCACCCGGAAGTCAAATACGCGCTGGTGAAGACCGAGCGCGATGGCCAGCCATTGCTGCTGATCCTGGCGCAAGACCTGGTCGTGGCCAGCCTGGCGCGCTTCAAGCTCGAGGGCACGACCATCGCCACCTGCGACGGCGCGGCCCTGGCCGGCATCAGCTTCCGCCACCCGCTGCATGCGAGCGACGCTTTCTATGACCGCCTGTCGCCCTTGTACCTGGCCGAATACGTGACCACGGAAAGCGGCACGGGCGTGGTGCACTCGGCGCCAGCCTACGGCCTGGACGACTTCATCTCGTGCAAGGCGCACGGCATGAAGGACGACGACATCATCAAGCCCGTCATGGGCGACGGCAAGTTCGCCTCGACCCTGCCCCTGTTCGGCGGCATGACCATCTGGGAAGCGTCGAAGCCGATCTGCAACGCCCTGCGCGAAGCGGGCGCGCTGTTCGAAGTCAAGATGTTCGACCACAGCTATATGCACTGCTGGCGCCATAAGACGCCGATCATCTACCGCGCCACCTCGCAGTGGTTCGCCGGCATGGACGTGACGCCGAAAGACGGCGGCGCGACCCTGCGCGAGACGGCTTTGAAAGGCATCGCCGACACCGAATTCTTCCCGGACTGGGGCCAGGCCCGCCTGCACGGCATGATCGCCAACCGTCCCGACTGGACCCTGTCGCGCCAGCGCCAGTGGGGCGTGCCGATGGCCTTCATCGTGCACAAGGAAACGGGCGACCTGCATCCGCGCACGCCGGAACTGCTGGAGCAAGCGGCCAAGCTGATCGAAAAGGACGGCATCGAGGCATGGCAGGCGCTCGATCTGAAAGACCTGATCGGCGACGAAGCGGCCATCTACGCGAAGAACAAGGACACCCTGGACGTGTGGTTCGATTCCGGCGCCACGCACCAGACGGTGCTGGGCGGCCCGCAAGGCCACGGTTCGCATTCGACGCAGCTGCAATTCCCGGCCGACCTGTACCTGGAAGGCTCGGACCAGCATCGCGGCTGGTTCCACTCGTCGCTGCTCGTGTCGTCGATGCTCAATGGCCGTCCGCCGTATAAAGCCCTGCTGACGCACGGCTTCACGGTCGATGGCGAAGGCAAGAAGATGTCCAAGTCGCTGGGTAATACCCTGGCGCCGCAAAAGATCTCGGACACCCTGGGCGCCGACATCCTGCGCCTGTGGATCGCCTCGACCGACTACACGGGCGAGCTGTCGATCTCCGACGAGATCCTGAAACGCGTGACGGAATCGTACCGCCGCATCCGCAACACCCTGCGCTTCCTGCTGGCCAATACGTCGGACTTCAATCCGGCCACGGATGCCGTGCCGGTGGCGGACATGTTCGAGATCGACCGCTATGCGCTGGCCAATATGGCATCGCTGCAAACGCAGATCGAGAACAACTACGCGCGCTACGAATTCCACCCGGTGGTCTCGAAGCTGCAGACGTACTGCTCGGAAGACCTGGGCGGCTTCTACCTGGACATCCTGAAGGACCGTCTGTACACCTCGGGCCTGACGTCACACGCGCGCCGTTCGGCGCAAACGGCCCTGTGGCACATCACGCAAAGCCTGCTGCGCCTGATGGCCCCGGCCCTGTCGTTCACGGCCGAAGAAGCGTGGGCCGTCTTCGCAGGAAGCGAAGCGTATGCCGCCAGCGATGAAACCATCTTCACGCAAACCTGGTGGCAGCTGCCGGAAGTGTCGGACGCGGCCGGCCTGCTGGAGAAATACACGGCCCTGCGCGCCGTGCGCACGGACGTGACGAAACAGCTGGAAGACTTGCGCACCTCGGGCGCCATCGGCTCCTCGCTGCAGGCGGAACTGACGATCAAGGCCGCGCCGATGAAGTACAAGCTGCTGACCACCCTGGGCGAGGACTTGAAGTTCGTCTTCATCACCTCGCAGGCAAGCGTGGCCGAAGTGGCTGACGAAGCGGCCGAGGAAGTGATCGTGGCCGCGTCGACGGCGCCGAAGTGCGAGCGCTGCTGGCACTACCGTGCGGACGTGGGCATGGACGCCGCGCATGCTACCCTGTGCGGCCGCTGCGTCAGCAACCTGTTTGGAAAAGGCGAATCGCGCCGCTTCGCATAAAACAGCAAGCCGGGGCTGGATGACTCCCGCCCCGCTCCCACCGCCGCTGCCGCAAGGGCAGCGGCGGCTCTATCTTCCCTGGAAAAATATGGCCACCAAAAACCGTTTTTCATCGAAATCGTCATCGTCGGCGTCGCTCGTGCCCTGGCTGGGCATTGCCGCCATCGTCATCCTGTTCGACCAGATTACCAAGATCACGATCCTGAAGACCTTCCGCTATGCGCAAGAGATGGTCATCACCTCGTATTTCAACCTGGTGCTCGCGTATAACAAGGGCGCCGCGTTCAGCTTCCTGTCCGACCAGGGCGGCTGGCAGCGCTATTTCTTCACCGGCATCGCCCTGGCGGCCGCCATCTACATCATCTATCTGCTGAAAAAGCACGCCGGCCAGCGCATGTTCTGCTGGGCCCTGGCGCTGATACTCGGCGGCGCGCTGGGCAACGCCATCGACCGCCTGATGTACGGCCACGTGGTCGATTTCCTCGACTTCCACTGGAAAAGCTGGGGCCATTTCCCCGCTTTCAATATCGCCGACAGCGCCATCTGCATCGGCGCGGCCCTGTTCATCATTGATGAACTGCGCCGGGTAAACAAATAAACACGCAGGAGAACGGCATGGAATTGTCCGGCAAAAAAATCGTCCTGGGACTGTCTGGCGGCGTCGCCTGCTACAAGGCGGCGGAACTGTGCCGCGCGCTGACCAAGGCCGGCGCCTCGGTGCAAGTGGTGATGACGGATGCGGCCAGCCACTTCATCACGGCCGTCACGATGCAGGCGCTGTCCGGCCACCCCGTGCACACGAGCCAGTGGGATGCCCGCATCGACAACAACATGGCGCATATCGATCTGACGCGCCATGCGGACGCCATCCTGATCGCGCCGTGTTCGGCAGACTTCATGCGCAAGCTCGCGCATGGCGTGTGCGACGACCTGCTGTCGACCCTGTGCCTGGCCCGTCCCGCCCACCTGCCCCTGCTGGTGGCGCCGGCCATGAACGTGGAAATGTGGCAGAACCCCGCCACGCAACGCAATGTGCAGCAGCTGCGCGACGACGGCATCAAGCTGTTCGGCCCGGCCGCCGGCGAACAGGCGTGCGGCGAAGTTGGCCTGGGCCGCATGCTGGAACCGGAACAGCTGCTGACGGAGCTGATCGCCGCCTTCCAGCCGAAAGTCCTGGCGGGCAAGCGCGTGCTGGTCACGGCCGGCCCCACGTTCGAAGCCATCGACCCCGTGCGCGGCATCACCAATCTGTCCTCGGGCAAGATGGGCTATGCCGTGGCGCGCGCGGCGCGCGAAGCGGGTGCCGAGGTGCTGCTCATTTCCGGCCCGACGGCCCTGGACGCGCCCTTCGGCGTGCGCCGCATTGACGTGCAAAGCGCGCAGCAGATGCATGATGCCGTACTGGCCCACGTCGACGGCCAGCATGTCTTCGTCGCCGTGGCCGCCGTGGCCGACTGGCGCGTGGCCAACGCCAGCGACCAGAAGATGAAAAAGCAGGCCGACGGCTCCGTGCCCGAACTGCAGTTCGCGCAAAACCCCGACATCCTGGCCACCGTGGCGGCACGCACCAACCTGGCCGGCTATCCGTATTGCGTCGGCTTTGCCGCCGAATCGGAAAACCTCGTGGAATTCGGCTCGACCAAGCGTGAAAAGAAGGGCATTCCCCTCCTGGTCGGCAATATCGGCCACAACACGTTTGGCCAGGACGACAACACCATCATCCTGTTCGACGAGGAAGGCCATACCGTGCTGCCGCGCGCCTCGAAACTGAACCTGGCGCGCCAGCTGATTTCGGAAATCTCGAAGCGCATTGCCAAGAATTCGCTGCTCAAATAATCCCTTTAAACGACTTAGCTTAGTTAGTTAGATTCATGAAAAATATCGACATCAAGATCCTCGACGCCCGCATGAAGGAACTGCTGCCGGCCTACGCCACGCCCGGCAGTGCCGGCCTGGACCTGCGCGCCTGCATCGACGAGGCGATCACCATCGAGGCTGGCCAGACCGTGCTCATTCCCACCGGCCTGGCCATCCACATCGGCGACCCGTCGTATGCGGCCATGATTTTGCCGCGCAGCGGCATGGGCCACAAAAACGGCATCGTATTGGGGAATCTGGTAGGCTTGATTGACTCCGATTACCAGGGCCAGCTGATGGTATCGACCTGGAACCGGGGCCAGAGCGCTTTCACGCTCAACCCCATGGAACGCCTGGCGCAACTGATTATCGTGCCGGTGCTGCAAGTGGGCTTTAACGTCGTCGAGGAATTCGGCGACAGCGAACGCGGTGTTGGCGGTTTCGGCAGCACCGGCAAACATTAACAGCGACTGACAAACCGTAGCGAGCGGATGTGAGTTGTGGCTGAGAAGCGGAGCTGTGCGAATGCACAGTGAGCATCGGAGGCCGCAAATCGCGCCGCGCAGTAGGTTTTGTCAGGAGCTACACGAAGGAATAGTCCATGCCAGGTTTCCGCCATCCGATCCCAGCCCCAACTTCGCTGCGCCGATTGGCCACTCCTCTCCTGTTGGCCAGTGCCGCCATTCTCGCCGGCTGCACCACCCCGATGACGAATGTCAGCGGCCCGTTCAACGTCGTGCCGGCGCCCGATGCGCCCGCGCCGACGGCGCAGCAAAAGGCGGCGCAGGAAGAACTGGTGAAGATGGTGTCGCTGCAGGACCGCCTGTCGAAAGTCTCGGCGCCCCTGCTGATCAACAATGCGGACCTGTGCAAGACGTATGCGCGTAACCTGCTGGGCTTCACGGCGCAGAACAAGTATTCCTACCCCGGCATTTATGCCGACGCGGCGCAGGCGGCCCTCGGCTACGGCGAACAGATGCAGGTGTCCGGCGTCCTGCCGGGCAGCGGCGCCGCGCGCGCCGGTTTGCGCAAGGGCGACGGCTTGCTGGCCGCCGAAGGCAAGCCGCTGCCGGCCGGCCCGAAAGCGGAAGGCCCGTTCGGCGCCATCGTCGGCCCGCTGGCCTCGAAAAGCGCGAGCCTGAACATGACCATCGCCCGCGACGGCCAGCAGCAGGAGCTGAAAATTCCCGTCACGCGCGCCTGCGCCTTCCGCGTCGCCCTGGGCAATGCGGACAATATCAACGCGTATTCGGACGGCGGACGCATCATGCTCACGCGCGGCATGGTCAATGCGGCGCAAAACGACGAAGGCATCGCCTTCGTCATCGCCCGCGAAATGGCGCACAACATCCTCGACCACGCACGCAGCCAGCGCACGGCAGGCACGGCCGGCAGCATCATCGACAGCCTGGGCGCCGTGCAGCCCGACGTATCGATGCTGACGGGCGCCGCCGGCATCAAGGCCATGCCGCAGGAACTCGACGTGCAAGCCGACACCCTGGCCATCTACCTGCTGGCGCGCGCCGGCTACAACGTCGACAACGCCGCCCGCTTCTGGCAGCGCCTGGCCGCGCAAGTGCCGGCGACGGTCGCCAACGGCTACACGGCCCTGCACCCGGGCACCAACTCGCGCATGGCGGCCGTCAACCGCGCCGTCATCGACGTGCGCGCCAAGCAGGCGGCGAAGAAGCCGTTGAAGCCTTAAACGCCAAAGGCGCCTGACGCAGCAGGTTTGCTCAGGCGCCGGGGAAATTCGGGAAGTAGGTGCCCATGATCCAGGTCAGGGCGCCGCAAAACACCACCGCCAGGAACAGGGCGATGAGCAGTTTGCCAAACTTGGGGATGCCGTCATCTTGCGTCTTTTGGTCGTTCGACATGAAACTCTCCGCAGGCTGTTGGAGAGCGTAGTATAGCCACAATATTAAAAAATATTCCATACTTTGCCGCCTACCTGCGGCTTTCCTTCCGCGCCCCATGGACAGCATCGACCTTGAAGTTCTGAAAACCAGCGCCGCCTGGCTCGCCGCCGGCCACCGCTGCGAACTCGTCACCGTCATCAAGACGTGGGGTTCCAGCCCCCGCCCCGTGGGCGCCACCCTGGCCATCTGCGACGATGGCACGGTGGTCGGTTCTGTCTCGGGCGGCTGCATCGAAGATGACTTGATCGACACCGTGCGCGTGCACGGCATCGTGCGCACGCTGCCGGAAATCGTCAGCTACGGCATCAGCGCGGACGAGGCGCACCGCTTCGGCCTGCCCTGCGGCGGCACCATCGAACTGGCCATCGAACCGCTGCATGCAGACAGCCGTGTGGCCGAACTGCTGGCGCGCCTGGAAGCACATGAACTGGTCGAGCGCCGGCTCGACCTCGACAGCGGCGCCGTCATCCTGCGGCGCGCCACGCCGGGCGCCGTGCTGGCCCTCGAAGATGGCGTACTCACCACGCAGCATGGCCCGCGCTGGCGCTTGCTGATCATCGGCGCCAGCCAGCTGTCGCGCTTCGTGGCGCAGATCGCCACGGCCATGGATTACCACGTCATCGTCTGCGACCCGCGCGAAGAATACCGGGGCGGCTGGAACGTGCCCGGCGTGCCCCTGCTGCACGCCATGCCCGACGACCTCGTGCTCGAACTCAAGCTCGATAGCCGCAGTGCCGTCGTCGCCCTCACGCACGACCCCAAGCTCGATGACCTGGCCCTGATGGAAGCGTTGAAATCGCCAGCGTTCTACGTGGGCGCGATCGGCTCGCGCGCGAATAACGCCAAGCGCCGCGAACGGCTGCTGCAGTTCGACGTCAGCGCAGAACAGCTGGCGCGCCTGCATGGACCTATCGGCCTGTACATCGGCAGCAAGACGCCGGCCGAAATCGCCATTTCCATCCTGGCCGAACTGACGGCCGTGAAAAATGGCGTGCCCGACGCCCTGCAGATCCAGCACGCGGCGGCACTTAGCCCGCCCACCACCGACATCTGCGCGCTAAGGCAAAAAGCAAGAAACGCGGCGCGCCCGCATCGCCTCCCTGATACCGTCCCTGACTTTGCCGCCCACCATGACCCTGCTGCACTGGACCCTCCCCCTGCCCGCCGGCTACCGCCGCGACGACGTCATCGCCTTCCACAGCCGCGATGGCGAAGCCGTGGCCGAACAGGTCACCGAGACTGGCCTGCGCAAGGGCATCCTGCTGCAAGGCGTGCCGGTCGTGCTGGACGTCGCCTTCACGGACGCTGCCGCCGTCTGCCGCGCCGAGATCGATGGCGATGCAGACCTTCAAACGCCGCTGCACGGCGCCTTGCTCAACATCCTCGGCCTGCGCATCGACCCGCAGCCGTTCGCGCAACTGGCCGCCGGCGACCCGCTGCTGGCGCCTCTGGTCAGCGTCAATCCGGGCCTGCGCATCGTGCAATCGGCCAGCCCGTTCGAAGCGCTGACCTGGGCCATCATCGGCCAGCAGATCAACCTGCCGTTCGCCATTTCCCTGCGCCGTACTTTCATTCTGCAGGCGGGACGCCGGCACGGCAGCGGCTTGTGGTGCTATCCCGAGGCGCGCGACGTAGCCAGGCTGGAAATCGAGGATCTGACCAGCCGCAAATTCTCGCGCGCCAAGGCGGAAACCGTGCTGCGCCTGGCCCGCCTCGTCGATGAGGGAGAACTGTCGCTGGAGCTGCCGCCCTCCGGCGACGTGGCGGCGATTTCTCAGGCGCTGCTGGCCGTGAAAGGCATCGGCCCGTGGACCGTCAACTACGCGCTGCTGCGCGGCTACGGCTATGCCGACTGCTCGCTGCACGGCGATGTGGCCATCCGCGCCGCTCTGCAAAAACTGCTCGGTGAAGTAACGAAACCTGACATGGCGCGCACGGAACAGTGGCTGCGCCAGTACGCGCCGCACCGCACCATGGCGGCCGCCCACCTGTGGGCCAGCCTGCATCCAAAAAATAATCCGCCGGCGCGGGAATAAACGGCCAGCGGCACGCGTCTATCCCTTGCAAGCCCCCAAAACCTCAAGGAGACCATCATGCGCTTCACCACTTTCGCCGCCACCGCCCTGTTCACCGCCTTGTCCGCCCCGCTGGCCTTCGCCGCCGACGTCATGCCCGCCAACGGCATGCTGGTCAACGCCAGCGGCATGACCGTGTACGTGTTCGACAAGGATGTCGCCGACAGCGGCAAGAGCGCCTGCAGCGGCGGCTGCCTGGTGGCCTGGCCCGCCGTCATCGCCACCGAAGCGGCGCCCGCCGCCCCGTATGGCAGCATCAAGCGCGAAGACAACGGCGCCATGCAGCTGACCTACAAGGGCAAGCCCCTGTACCTGTACAAGGAAGACAAGAAGCCGGGCGACGTGGCCGGCGACAATTTCAAGAACGTGTGGCACGTCGTCAAGCCGTAAGCAGCCCTTCCCGCCGCCACGATGGCCTCGCAAGACGATAGCCGCCAGCTGCAAGCGTGCCTGCCCGGCCTGCGCCGCTATGCGCGCGCGCTGGCGGGCGCCCTGCACGCGGACGACCTGGTGCAGGACACCGTGGAGCGGGCGTGGCGCAAGCTCGATCAGCGGCAGCGCGGCGGCGAGATGCGGTCCTGGCTGTTCTCCATCATGCACAATCTGCATGTGGATCAATTGCGCCGTCCCGGCCTGGCGCTGCAGGAACTCGACGACGACGCCCCGCTGCCCGCGCCCGAGCACACGCCGGGGCAGTCCATCGCCATCGGCGAAATGGATACGGCGCTGGCCCGCTTGCCGCTGGGACAGCGTGAAGTGATCCTGCTCGTCGCGCTCGAACAGATGCCGTACGAGCAGGTGGCGGCGACCCTGGGCATCCCCGTCGGCACCGTGATGTCGCGTTTATCGCGCGGGCGCGAGCGGCTGCGCGAACTGCTCGACGGCCGCCCCGCCGGCAGCCATGGCGCCCCCACCCTGAAAGTCGTGAAATGACAACGCAAGCCATCAGCGAAGCGCAATTGCACGCCCTGGCCGACGGCGTCCTGCCCGAGGAACAGCGCGCGGCCATCGACGCCCACCTGCGCGCGCATCCCGACGATGCCGCCAGAGTCGACGCCTGGCGCGCACAGAACAGGCAACTGCGCGCCCTGTTCGATCCCGTGCTGGACGAAGCCGTGCCGCCAGCGCTGCTGCAAGCGACATCGCCAGCGGCGGCGAACGGCACCTGGCAGCGCCCCGCCATGCAGGCGGCAGCGGCCGTCGTGCTGGTGCTTGCCGGCGGCATGGGCGGCTGGCTGCTGCGCGGCGATGCCGGCGATGGCGCGACAGCCAGCGCCAGCCCGATGTCCCTGGCGCGCAGCGCCGCCGTCGCCCATGCCGTCTACACACCCGAAGTGCGACACCCTGTGGAAGTGGGTGCGGAACAGGAGGCGCACCTGGTGCAATGGCTGTCGAAACGCCTGGGCACGAAATTGCAGCCGCCCGCGCTGTCGCCGCTCGGTTATCACCTGATCGGCGGGCGCTTGCTGCCCGGCGATGGCGACGGCCCCGTGGCGCAATTCATGTATGAAGATGGCGGTGGCAAGCGCCTGACCCTGTACGTGGCGAAAGAACGGGCCGGCAGGCAGGAAACGGCTTTCCACTACACGCAAGAGAAGGAGTTAAGCGTGTTTTACTGGATCGACGGCCAGCTCGGTTATGCCCTCTCGGCGAACCTGCCCAAACAGGAACTGGGCAAGATCGCCGGCGCCGTGTACGCGCAGCTGGAACAGCCGCGTTAAGTTAAGGTTGGCGCGCGCCGCTGTGCGCGTAATCCGGCGAGGTGGATCGCTCCGGCCAGCAAGCCCAATACAACGCCAAACACCGCCACGCCCGTCCAGCCGAAACGCTGCATCAGCCAGCCGCTCACCGCCACGCCGGCGGCGCCGCCGATGAAGGTCGCCGTCATGTACAGGCTGTTGATGCGGCCCTGGGCGGCCGGATCGACGGCAAAGGCGCGCGTCTGGTTGGCCACCAGGGCAGCCTGCACGCCGATGTCGAGCACGATGACGCCGATCACCAGCAAGGCCAGCGACGAGGCGGCGCCCGCCAGCAGCAGGTAGGACAAGGTCACGATGGCGATGCTCAATCCAATGACCGTGCGCGAACCGAGTCTGTCGGTGGCCCTGCCGCCCACAGTGGCGGCCAGCGCGCCGGCCGCGCCGATGATGCCGAAGGCGCCGGCCCAGGCGCTGCCCAGATGCCATGGGCCGTTGGCCAGCAGCGAGGCCAGGTTGACCCAGAACGCATTGAAGCACGCCCACAACAGCGCCTGGATCAGCATCGATTCGCGCAGGGGACGATGGTCGCGCGCCAGTGGCCACAACGACGCCAGCAAGCCAAGGTAGGAGAGCTGGCTACCCGGTTTCCCGCGTGGCAGCAAGGCCGCCGCCGCGATCCACACGGGCACCATGAATGCCGCTTCCATGGCGTACACGGCGCGCCAGCCCCAGGCCTCGCCCACCACGCCGGCCACCGTGCGCCCGAGCAGGATGCCCACCATGATGCCGCTGACCACCGTGCCGACGGAACGGCCGCGCTCAGCGGGCGGCGACATGCTCGCGGCGAGCGGCACCAGTTGCTGCGGCACGCAGCTGACGATGCCCAGGCCAAACGAAGCGCCGATCAGCGGCCAGATGCCCGGTGCCAGCGCCGCCGCCAGGGCGCAAACGAAAGCCAGCGCGATCTGCCCCAGCACCAGGGTGCGCCGGTCGACGCGGTCGCCCAGCGGCAGCAGCAGCGCCAGCCCCGTGGCAAAGCCCAGCAGCGCCGCGCCGGCGACCAGGTTGACGGCCGCCAGATCGACACCGAGGCCGGACTGGATCAGGGGCAGGATAGGCTGGGTGCAATAGATGTTGGTGATGACCGCACCAGCGATTACCGCCATCATGAGGATCTTGCCGCGCGGCGCGGACGCCACGGTGTGTGCATCGGGCGGGGGAATGGGTGTGGGGCGCATGGCGCTCTCCTTTCAAGTTGCCGCGGCGACGTGCCGCAGCGAAGGAGACCAGCTTACTTACTTGCACCAACAAAGAGAATCCCATAAGATTGAGAATCATTCTTCCAATATTTGACAGGATCACATGAGAGCAAGCGATGGATAGACTGGAATCCATGACCATCCTGCTGGCCGTGGTGGACGCGGGCAGCCTGTCGGCCGCCGCACGCCATCTCGGCATGCCGCTGGCCAACGTCAGCCGCAAGGTGGCGGCGCTGGAAGCGCACCTCAACACGCGCCTGCTGCACCGCACGACGCGCCAGCTGTCGCTGACGGAGGCGGGCCACTCCTACGTGGCCGCGTGCCGCCGCATCCTCGAAGAGATCGGCGAAGCGGAGCGTATTGCGACGGGCGAATATGCGGTGCCGAAAGGCGAACTGACGATCACGGCGCCCGTCATGTTCGGACGCCTGCACATCGTGCCCGTGGTGGCGGCGTTCCTCGCCCGCTATCCGGACATCGAGATCAAGCTGGTACTGACGGACCGCGTCCTGCACCTGATGGACGAGCAGGTCGACGTGGCCGTGCGCATCGGCGACCTGCCCGACAGCAGCTTCGTGGCGACGCGGGTCGGCACGGTGCGCCGGGTCGTCTGCGCCAGCCCCGGCTACCTGGCCGCGCATGGCACGCCAACTGCGCCGGGCGATCTGGCCGCGCATGCCTGCATCAGTTTCGAGGTGCTGGAATCGCGGCGCGCCTGGGTCTTCGGCACGGGCAAGGCTGCGCAGTCCGTGCCCGTGCACTCGCGCCTGGCCGTCAATACGGTGGACGCGGCGATCGCCGCCGCCACCCTGGATGCGGGCGTGATCCGCGTGCTGTCGTATCAGGTCATGGACGCCCTGCGCGGCGACAGGCTGCGCATCGTGCTCGCACCGTTCGAAGCGGCGCCCTTGCCCGTCAGCCTGCTGCACAAGGGACAAGCGCCGCTGCCATTGAAATTGCGCGCCTTCCTCGATTTCGTCACACCGCTGTTGCGCGCGGTGGCACTGGACGTCAGCCCAGCGCGCGTTGGAGTTCCGCATACGCGTCGACCAGCCGCTCCTTCGAATAGCCGCGATTGAGCCCACTGGGATTGGGCAAGATCCACACACGCGCGCCGCCGAAGCGCTCTGCCTGTTCGCCCCACTCCAGCTGGCGCTTGCCCGTCATCGCCGCGTAGGCGGCCTTGCCCAGGAAGGCGATCCACTGCGGCCGCATCAATACCAGTTTATGTTGCAGGCCCGCCGCCGCTTGCGCGAATTCGTCCGCCCCCACCTGGTCCGCGCGGCTGGTCGGGCGGCCGACGGCCGCCGTCAAGCCCAGTCCGAAATCGAGCACGCTGGCATCGTCCTGCGGCGCCACCAGATGCGGCGTGAATCCAGCCAGGTGCAGCACGGGCCAGAAGCGGTTGCCGCGGCCGAGAAAATGGTGGCCGGCCGCCGCCGCGTCCACGCCGGGATTGAGGCCGCAAAAGACCACCTGCAAGCCGGGAGCGAGGATATCGGGCAAGCCTTGCGCCGCTGCGATGTATGTCATGGAGAACTCCAATATCAGAAGCCGCAGTATGCCACCGGGCCCCACGCCCTGCAGCGCAGGGCGGCTGATGCTACCATCCCATACTGATGAGCTAATCCGTTTGGCGGATGGCCGTCGCGCTTTCCGCACCATCCCCCACAGAGGAATACACATGACGACCCTGACCATCAATGGCAAACAGCACGCGCTTGCCCTGCCTGAAGACACGCCCCTGCTGTGGGCCTTGCGCGACGAACTGGGCATGACCGGCACCAAATTCGGCTGCGGCATGGCCCTGTGCGGCGCATGCACCGTGCACCTCGATGGTGTAGCCATCCGCTCCTGCGTGACGCCGGTGTCGGCCGCCGCCGGCAAGAAGATCACCACCATCGAAGCCGTGGGCGAAGACAAGGTCGGCCTGGCGCTGCAGCAAGCGTGGCAGGAACACGGCGTGCCCCAATGCGGCTACTGTCAGGCCGGGCAGATCATGTCGGCCACGGCCCTGCTGCACAAGACGCCCAAGCCGAACGACCAGCAAATCCGCGAAGCGATGAGCGGCAATATCTGCCGCTGCGGCACCTACACGCGCATCCATGCAGCCATCAAGCAGGCCTCGGCCAGCATCAACGCAAAAGGAGCGGCCAAATGAGCATCCATGACACTCCCGCCGTCCATTCGCCCGCGCGGCGCAACTGGCTCAAGGCCGCCGGCGCGCTGGCCGGTCTGACTCTGGTGGCAGGCCCTTCCGGCCTCGTGATGGCGGCCGACGCCGTCAAATATGGCGGCGACAAGATGGCCGGCGGCGTGGTCGACGACAGCCTGGTCTTCCTGTCGGTGGCCGCCGACGGCATCGTCACCATCGTGGTGCACCGTTCCGAAATGGGCCAGGGCATCCGCACCAGCCTGCCCATGGTGGCGGCCGACGAACTGGGCGCCGACTGGGCGCAGGTGCGCGTGCAGCAGGCGCCCGCCGACGAAGCGCGCTACGGCAGCCAGGATACGGACGGTTCGCGCAGCATGCGCCACTCGTTCCGCGCCATGCGCCACGTGGGCGCCACGGCGCGCCTGATGCTGGAAACGGCGGCCGCCGTGCGCTGGGATGTGCCCGTCACCGAGGTCAAAGCCGTCAATCATGCGGTCGTGCATGCGGCCAGCGGACGCTCGCTGTCGTTCGGCGCGCTGGCCGAGGAAGCGGCCAAATTGCCGGTGCCGCCACGCGCGCGCATCAGCCTGAAAACGGCGGACGAGCTGCGCTATATCGGCCAGACCAGCACGCGCGGCATCGACCTGCGCGACATCGTCACGGGCAATACCCACTTCGGCATCGACACGCGCCTCGATGGCATGGCGTATGCCGTCATCGCCCGTCCACCCGTCTTCGGCGGCAAGCTGAAAAGCGTGGACAAGACGGCGGCCCTGAAAGTGCCGGGCGTGCTGCGCATCGTCGAACTGGCAGGCAGCCCGCCGCCGGCCATGTTCAATCCGCTGGGCGGCGTGGCCGTCATCGCGCGTAACACCTGGGCGGCCATCAAGGGCCGCGAAGCGCTGGTGCTGGAATGGGACGACGGCCCGAACGGCAGCTATGATTCGAAAGCCTTCCGCAAGACCCTGGAAGCGGCCGTGCGCCAGCCGGCCAGCCCGGCGCGCGACCAGGGCAAGACGGTGGCCACCCTGGCCGCCGCTTCCGCCGCGCGCAAACTCAGCGCCGAATACTATCTGCCCCACCTGGCCCACGCCACCATGGAGCCGCCCGCCGCCACCGTGCGCATCGCCGGCGGCAAGGCCGAAGTGTGGGCCTGCGTGCAGGCGCCGCAAGCGACGCGCAGCAACGTGGCCAAGGCCCTGGGCTTGTCGTACGACGACGTCACCGTCCACGTGACCCTGCTGGGCGGCGGCTTCGGGCGCAAATCGAAACCCGATTTCGCCGTCGAGGCGGCGCTGCTGTCGAAAGCCATGGATGGCGCGCCCGTCAAGCTGACGTGGACGCGCGACGACGACTTGCAGCACGATTACCTGCACACGGTGTCCGTCGAACGGCTGGAAGCGTCGCTGGACGCGAAAGGCATGCCGACGGCCTGGCTGCACCGCACTGCCGCCCCCACCATCACCTCGACCTTTGCCGCCGGCGCAAACAAGCAGGCGCCGTTCGAGCTGGGCATGTCGGCCATCAACGTGCCGTTCGCCATTCCGAACATCCGCGTCGAAGTGCCCGAGGTGCAGGCCCACACGCGCATCGGCTGGTTCCGTTCCGTGTCGAACATCCCGCACGCCTTCGCCATCCAGTCGTTCACGGCCGAACTGGCCCACGCGGCAAAAAAGGATCACCGCGACTACCTGCTGGCGCTCTTGGGCCCCGCGCGCAAGATCAACCCGGCCGACCTGTCCGATGGCTGGAACTATGGCGAAGACCCGGCGAAGTATCCGGTCGATATCGGCCGCATGCGCCACGTGATCGAGCTGGCGACAGCCAAGGCGGGCTGGGGCCGCAAGCTGCCCAAGGGACGGGGGCTGGGCCTGGCCGTGTCCTACAGTTTCGTCACCTATGTGGCGGCCGTGATCGAAGTGGAGATCAATGCGGCCGGCGAAGTCATCGTGCCGAGAGTCGACATCGCCATGGATTGCGGCCCGCAGATCAACCCGGACCGCGTGCGCTCGCAAATCGAGGGCGCCTGCATCATGGGCCTGTCGCTGGCCATGAGCGGCGAGATCAGTTTTAAAAATGGCCGGGTCGAGCAAAGCAATTTCCACGACTACGCCGTGCTGCGCGCCGCCGACGCGCCGCGCGTGATCCACACGCACCTGGTGCCGGGCACCCTGGACATGGAGCTCGGCGGCGTGGGCGAACCGGCCACGCCGCCGATCGCCCCGGCCCTGTGCAACGCCATCTTCGCCGCCACGGGCAAGCGCATCCGCGCCCTGCCCGTGGGCATGCAGCTGGCGAAGAAGGCTTAGGACCGTCGCGCGGCAGGCAACTGCAGCAGCAATGCCGCAGTGGCGACCAAGGCGGCGCCTGCCGCCAGCAGCCACATCGGCCAGTTGAGCAGGAGCAGCACCCCGCCCATGGCGGCGCCGATGGCGCTGCCCAGGTACAGCGCCGACTCGTTGAGGGCGATGGCCAGGTTGCCGTCGCCCTGCCGCGCGCGCACGGCCAGCAGCTGCTGGTTTTGCGGCACTTGCAGGGCCCAGCCAGCCGCGCCCCACAGCGCGATCGGCGCCAGCATCAGCCAGGCCGACCAGCCAGCAGCCAGCGGCAGCGCGCACAAGGCCAGCGCCAGCAGCAGCAAGATGCAGCAGGTCAGTTTCGGCGCCGCCACCTTGTCCGCCCATGGCCCGACCAGCACACTGCCCACGATCCCTCCCACGCCCCACGCCCACAGGAAGGGCGTGGCGGACATCGCCGCCCCCTGCGCGGACCACGCCAGCAGCGGCGCGATAAACGTGTACATGCCCAGGCTGGCGATGGCCGCCAGCAAGGACACGAGCAAAATGGCCAGCACCTGCCCATCGGCCAGCAAGGCCAGCTTGCGGCGCAGAGAAATCGCCGGTGCCGCCGGCAGCGCGGGCAGCTGCCACAGCAAGCCCGCCAGCGCCAGCCCGCCCAAAAGAGTCACCAGCCACAGGGCCGCCGTCCAGCCCAGCTGCTGCGCCAGCAGCAAGCTCAATGGCACGCCCAGCACCGTGCCGCCCGCCATGCCGCCCATGATCACGCCGATGGCCTTGCCCCGCTGCTGCTGCGCCGACACGCCCGCCGCCGCCGCGATACCGAGCGCCAGATAGACGCCCGCACCGATGCCCGCAATGGCGCGCCATGCGAGCAAACCGCTGAAACCGGACGCCAGCGCGCTGGCCCCGTTCGCCAGCACGAACACGGCCAGCGCGATCAGGAGGCCGGAGCGCTGCGCGCGCGCCGGCAGCAAGGCCACGGCCAAGGGCGAGCCGAGGCCATAGGCCAGGGTGAACGCCGTCACCAGTTGCGCGGCCATCGCCAGCGAGATGGAAAACGCGCCGGCGATCATCGGCATCAAGCCCGCCGTCACATACGACGCCATGCCCAGCGCGAACGCGCCCACGGCGATCAGGTAGACGGCGGCGGGAAGCGCGGTAGTGTCAACTGCGGGGGTGCTGCGGAAAGAGTCAGACATGGGCAAGCCTTCGGAAAGAAAGCAGGCATTCTGGAATACAATATAAACAATTACAATTTAACTGTTTATGCTATTACTGATAGCAACAGGCTCACCGGAAAGACAGCACCATGCGCACCTTAGCACGCACCCGCCACGAACTGGCCGCCTACCTGCAGGTGCGGCGCGCGCGGCTGTCGCCGGAAGACGTGGGTTTGCCCGGCGGCGGACGGCGCAGGACACCGGGCTTGCGCCGCGAAGAAGTGGCGGCGCTGGCCGGCGTGGGGCTGACCTGGTACACATGGCTCGAGCAGGGGCGCGACATCGGCGTCTCGAGCGCCTTCCTCGACAAGCTGGCCGAAGTGCTGAAACTGGACGCGGCAGAACGCCGCCATCTGTTCCTGCTCGCGCATGCGCGTCCGCCAGCCGAAGAAGGCAAGACGTTTTGCGTGGTGCCGCCGCTGGTGCGCCGCCTGATGCACGAGCTGGCGCATCCGGCCTATGTGCTCAACCTGCGCTGGGACGTACTGGCGTTCAATGCGGACGCGGACGCGCTGTTCGGCTTCGCCGCGCATGCCGCCTCGCGCCGCAATCTGCTATGGCTGTTGTTTACCGACCCGCTGCTGCGCGCACGCTTCACGGTCTGGGAAGAGCAGGCGCCGCTGATGCTGTCGAGCTTTCGCCGCGACTACGCGCGCGCCACGCAGGAAGCGGACATCCACGCGCTGGTGGAAGAACTGGAAAAAGTCTCGCCCGAATTCAAGCGATGGTGGCGCCGCCACGACGTGCATGCGCCGTGTGCAGGCGTGCGCCAGCTGACAATCGACGGCGAGCAGGTCGCCTATGAACACACCTCGCTGACCATCGATGCGGACCGCCACTTGCGCCTGATCGTGTATGCGCGCCAGATGCCGGAGTAAACGGGGCGCACAACGAAAAAACCGCTGGCCCTCTTGCGAGGAACCAGCGGCTTCGAATTGGTTGCGGGGACAGGATTTGAACCTGTGACCTTCGGGTTATGAGCCCGACGAGCTGCCAGACTGCTCCACCCCGCAGGCGAATTATATACCAGTTTGCTGCACTGCGGGGAGCTAATCGCGGCAGGCGGCTGGAAGAGCTGCATGGGCGGCTTGAGAATGAAAAAAGCCGCTGATCTTTTGCAAGTATCAGCGGCTTTCCGGTATTGGTTGCGGGGACAGGATTTGAACCTGTGACCTTCGGGTTATGAGCCCGACGAGCTGCCAGACTGCTCCACCCCGCACAAGAATTATAAGGGCAAACGGGTGGCTTAGGCAATAGCTATCTTAAATTCAACCGTAATAGACCAATCTAATGAATACCCGGGTGGCATGAGCGGCAGCCAATCGTGCCTGCGCTGCTCGCCACGCGGCACGCAATCGGTGTACAGTAAGCGTTACACCAGACACCCATTTTCCTAAGCTGCCCATGAAATTCTGCTCCGAATGCGCCCATCCTGTCAGCCTGTCCATTCCGGAAGGCGACAACCGTCCGCGCTATGTGTGCGCCAACTGCGACGCCATCCATTACCAGAACCCAAAAATGGTGGTCGGCTCGATTCCCGTCTGGGAAGAAGATGGGCAGCTGCAGGTCTTGCTGTGCAAGCGGGCCATCGAGCCGCGCCTCGGTTACTGGACGCTGCCGGCCGGCTTCATGGAAAACGATGAAACGACGTCCGACGCGGCCGAACGCGAAACGGTGGAGGAAGCGGGCGCGAATATCGAACTGGGTCCCCTGTTCTCGCTGCTGAACGTGCAGCGCGTGCACCAGGTGCACCTGTTCTACCTGGCGCGTTTACGCGACCTCGATTTCGCGCCGGGCATCGAAAGCCTGGACGTGCAGCTGTTTACGGAAGCGCAGATTCCCTGGGATGACCTGGCCTTCCCCACCATCCGCGCCACCCTGGAACTGTTCTTTGCCGACCGCGTGAAAATCCGCGAAGGCGGCAGCTATGGCGTCCATACGGGCGACATCACGCGCCCGATGGCCCGCGCGGACGCAGAATAAGCAACCGCCGCATGATTCCCTGGCTCGACATCCACACCCCGTTCCCCGACGTCTCGCACGCCCTGACCGACGAGGCGCCCGGCCTGCTGGCGGCCGGCGCCGACCTGTCGCCCGCGCGCCTGCTCGACGCTTACCGGCGCGGCATCTTCCCCTGGTTTTCCGAAGGCCAGCCCATACTGTGGTGGAGCACCGATCCGCGCATGGTGCTGATGACGGAAGACTTCAAGGTGTCCGACAGCCTGGCCAAGGCGATCCGCAAGGTCGAGCGCAGCGCCGCCACGGACGGGCGCTGGCAGCTGCGCTTCGACGGCGATTTCGAGGCCGTCATGCGCGCCTGCGCGGCGCCGCGCAAGGATGGCCCGGGCACCTGGATTTCGGACGAGATCATCGCCGGCTACACGGGCTTGCACCAGCTGGGCTACGCGCATTCGTCGGAACTGTGGTTTGACGGTGAACTGGTGGGCGGCGCGTATGGCGTGTCGATCGGGCGCATGTTCTATGGCGAATCGATGTTCGCCCGCGTCTCGGACGGCTCGAAGATCGCATTGGCCTACCTCGTACGGTTTTTGCAGGCGCGCGGCGTGACCATGATTGACTGTCAGCAAGAAACGAAACACCTGGCCTCGCTGGGCGCGGCGCCCATTTCGCGCGCGCGCTTCCTGGCCCATGTAAGGGTCGCCATTGAAGCAGCGCAAATCACCGATTGGCATGCTGCGCCACCGGCGTAAAAAAGCTATGATAGCTCAAGGCACACCGCCGCGGACAGACCAGACAGGATCAGCATGACGCACCTGAACGAACTACCGTTTGCCACCCTGCAGTTCTACACGACGGCACCGTACCCGTGCAGCTACCTGGACGACCGCCAGGCCCGCTCGCAGGTGGCCACGCCTTCGCACCTGATCAACAGCGACGTGTATTCAGAACTGGTGCGCAACGGCTTTCGCCGCAGCGGCATTTTTACCTACCGCCCGTATTGCGACGGCTGCCAGGCCTGCATCCCCGTGCGCGTGGTGACGGGCGATTTCACGCCCAACCGCAACCAGCGCCGCGCCTGGAGCCGGCACGCCGGCCTGCAGGCGGGCGTGGCCACCCTGTCCTTCCTCGACGAACACTACGAACTGTATCTGCGCTACCAGAGCACGCGCCACGCGGGCGGCGGCATGGACCAGGACAGCCGCGACCAGTACGCGCAATTCCTGCTGCAAAGCCGGGTCAACACGCGCCTGGTGGAGTTCCGCGATGCCGACGGCATCCTGCGCATGGTCAGCATCATCGACGTGCTGGCCGATGGCCTGTCGTCCGTCTACACTTTTTTTGACCCGGACGTGCCGGGCGCCTCATACGGCACCTACAACGTGCTGTGGCAAATCGCCCAGGCACGCGAGCTGGGGCTGCCGTATGTGTATCTCGGCTACTGGATCGCGCAGAGCCCGAAGATGGCCTATAAAATCAACTTCAAGCCGCTGGAAGCGCGCATCAAGGGGCAGTGGGTGGTGATGTAAAACCAAGCGCATGTCGGTGGGGGCAGTTGGTAGGTCGGATTAGCGCGCAAGCGCGTAATCCGACACCACCGGCGGCGCCAACAATATTGTCGGATTACGCTCCGCTAATCCGACCTACGCCTTTTATTTACTTTTATCCGGAAACGCCGGACGCTTGGGCAGCACGGGCGGATTCTTCGCCAGCTCGGCCTGGATCACTTCAATCGCTTTTTCCAGCTGCGGATCGCGGCCGGCGATGACGTCGGCCGGCGTTTGCTCGACTTCGATATCGGGCGGCACGCCTTCGTTTTCCACGCCCCAGCCGTTCTCTCGCGTCCAGAACGCCAGGTTCGGCGCCGTGATGGTGCCGCCATCCATCAGCACGGGGAAGCCGAGGATGCCCACCAGGCCGCCCCACGTGGCCTTGCCGATCAGCGGGCCCAAGTTATTTTTGCGGAACATCCACGGCAGCAGATCGCCGCCCGAACCGGCCGTCTCGTCGATCAGCATGGCGCGCGGGCCCTGGATCGACGCGGACGGCGTCTTCATGTCGGCGCCGTAGCGCATGGTCCACCAGGCGATTTCCTTCTTCTGCAGGATCTCGATATAGTAATCGGCCACGCTGCCGCCGCCATTGAAACGCTCGTCGACGATGATGGCCTGCCTGTCCGCCTGCGGGAAGAAATAGCGCTTGAAGTAGGTGTGGCCCAGGCCCGCCGTATTCGGCACGTACACGTACGCGACCTTGCCGCCCGTAGCGGCATTGACCTTGCGCATATTGCCTTCGATCCAGTCGCGGTTGCGCAAGGCATCCTCGGTGGGCACGGGCACCACGGTGATCGTGCGCGCACCCTTGCCGTCGGCCGAGGGCCCCACGGTCAGGTCGATGGCCTTGCCGGCCGTGTTCTCGAAGGCGCTGTAGATATTCGTCGGCGGCGCCAGCGGACGGCTGTCGACGGCCAGCAGGTATTCGCCCGCCTTGACGTTCAGGCCAGGCTCCGTCAGCGGCGCGCGCAGGGCCGGGTTCCAGTTCAAGCCGCCATACACTTTCTTGAAGCGGTAATGGCCGTCGCTTACTTCATAGTCGGCGCCCAGGAGCCCCCCCGGCACCTTCTTCGCCTCGATAAAATCGTCACCGCCACCACCGCGGTGATGGCCCACGGCCAGTTCGCTGCACATCCACTGGATCAGGCGGTTCAGGTCGGCGCGGCTCGACAGCTCAGGCAGGAACACGGCGTACTTGTCGCGCATGGCTTTCCAGTCCACGCCATGCATGCCCGGGTCATAGAAATAATCGCGGTTGATGCGCCACACTTCATTGAAAATCTGCGCCCATTCGGCGCGCGGGTCGGCTTTTACTTCGATGGCGTCGACCTTGATCTTGCCTTCGCCCGGCATCAGCAGCTTGCCCGTGGCGGACCCCATGGCCCAGTTGTCCTTCTGGCGGTACAGCAGCTTCTTGCCGTCGGCCGACACTTCGAAATCATCGGCTTCGGCCACCACGGTTTCCGCCTTGCGCTCCTTCAGATCGAAGCGCTGCACGGCCTTCTTGCCATCGCTTTCGCGCAGCAAAAAGATCTGCCCCGCGGCACCGGCGGCGAGGCTGGAAAACTGCGCAGCCGGCAGCGGCAAGTCGACGATGCGCGTGGCGATGCCGTCGAAATCGATGCTGATCGGCGCCACAGGCGCCACGGCCACTTTCGGGTCGTCGCGGCCCGTCTTCGGATCGACCTTCGGTTCGTTCTTCGGCTCCGCTTCCGCCTTGGCCGTGTCTTTTTTCGCGTCCGTGCTGGCGGCCTTTTCCTCGTCGCTTTCCTTGATCAGGGGCGACGGCAGGTCGCGCCGCAGCACGGCCATCCACACGGTGCGCGTCACCAGATTGTCTTCGTTCTGCTGCGAAAACCAGTTGTTGCTGGGGCCCGCATTCGTGGACGCGAAGAAGTACAGGTACTTGCCGCTCTTGTCGAACACAGGTTCGGCCACGTCGGACAGGCCGTCGGTCACCGGCATCGACTTGTTCTGCTCGACGGAATAGATGTAGGCGCTGCGCGTGTAGGTGGGCGAGTTGAGCGTGTAGGCCAGCCAGCGCGAGTCGGGCGCCCACGAGGCGCGCATGCTCTTGTCGACGCCATACATCGGCTCCGTGGCGACCTTCTGCACCTTGCCCGTGCCGACGTCGATCACGTACATGCTCCAGCCATTATCGGCAAACGCGATCTTTTTGCTGTCGGGCGACCAGACGGCGTTGTCATAGAAGCCGCTGCCATTGAGCTTGAACTTGCGCACGGCGCCCTTGCCATCCTGCGCCCGCACATGCAATTCATATTCGCCCGACTCGTCCGAGAAATATGCGACCGAGCGGCCATCGGGCGACCAGATCGGCGTGCGTTCGTGGGCGCCGGCCGTCTGCGTCAGATTGCGCACGTCGCCCTTGTCCGCGGGGATGGTGACGATCTCGCCCCGGTACTCGAAGGCGACCCTCGCGCCCGATGGCGAAATCGACGCGTCGCGGATGTATTTCGCGTTCTTGACCCAGCGTGGACGCGTTTGCCCCAGGTCGCTGGCCACGGCGATGGTCAGCTTGTGCGCCTGGCCGCTGGCGATGTCGAACGCGTGCAGATAGCCGGCCTGCTCGTAGACTATCTTACCGTTCGCGGCCGACGCGTTCAGCACGGGGAAATCCGCATGCCGCGTCAGCTGGCGCACGGCCTTCGTTTTCACGTCATACGCAAAGAGGTTGAATTCGCCGTTGCGGTCGGAGCGGAAGTACACGGTGTCGCCTATCCACATCGGGTCGACGTCGTTCGAGCGCGTCGTCGGCTGGGGGATTTTTTCAATCGATTTATCGGACGACGAGAATAGCCACAGCCAGGAATTGGTGCCGCCCCGGTAGCGCTTCCACTGCTTGAAGGCGGGCGCCAGCGGGTTGTATGCGATGCGCTTGCCATCGGGCGAATACGTGGCGCGCGACGCGTTCGGGATTTCCAGCTGCGTTTCCACGCCGCCCGCCACCGGCACCGTAAACAGCTTCTGGAAGCGGTTGTTGAAGGCGGCGCGGGGCGAGGTAAACATTACGGACTGGCTATCGGGCGTGAACGACTGCGCCAGGTCCGCGCCCGGGTGGAAGGTCAGGCGGCGCGGCACGCCACCGGCCGCCGCGATCACATACACGTCGATATTGCCGTCGATATTCGCGCTATACGCGATCAGGCTGCCGTCGGGCGAAAACACGGGGTTGGACTTGTCGCCCAGGTCGGACGTCAGGCGCCGCGCGCCGCCGCCATCGAGGTTCGACAGCCACAGGTCGCCGGCATAGATGAAGGCGATGTGGCGGCTGGAGACGGCCGGTTCGCTCAGCATGCGGGTGTCTTGCGTATTGGGCAGGGCCAGGGCCGGGTGGCTCAGCAGCAGTGCGCTGGCGGCCGCGATGGCCGTCAAGATGCGTGTCTTTTTCAATCGATGTCTCGCTTATGAAGTCAACAGAACAGAGAAAAAACAGGAAGGTCCACGGCCCAATGCAAATTATGAATGAATTAATGTTGCTTTAGACCAAAGAGAACTATACACCCGGCAGCCGCGCGGAACACGGTAAAATACGGCACTTATTTCGCGCGCCGCCAGCCCTTCCCGGCGGTCCGCACACCTACTCAAAGCGCCCCATGTCTGAAAAATTCCTGTACTCCCTCGCCCGCCCGCTGCTGTTCTCGATGGATGCCGAAGCGGCCCACCATCTGACCCTGCCCGCCCTGAAACGCGCCAGCGCGCTGGGCCTGACGAAGCTGGCCGGCAAACCGGCGGCGGACCCGCGCACGGTGATGGGCATCACCTTCCCCAACCCGGTCGGCCTGGCCGCCGGTCTGGACAAGGATGGCGCCTATATCGACGCGCTGGCCGACCTGGGTTTTGGTTCCATCGAAGTGGGCACCGTCACGCCGCGCGCGCAGGCGGGCAATCCGAAACCGCGCATGTTCCGCCTGCCGCAGGCGCAGGGCATCATCAACCGCATGGGTTTCAATAATGGCGGCGTGGACGCCTTCGTCGCCAACGTGCAGGCGTCGAAGTTCTACCAGAACCGCGCGGGCGTGCTGGGCCTGAACATCGGCAAGAATGCCGACACGCCCATCGAGCGCGCGGCCGACGATTACCTGCTGTGCCTGGAAAAAGTCTACCCGTATGCCAGCTATGTGACGGTGAACATCTCGTCGCCGAACACGAAAAACCTGCGCCAGTTGCAGGGCGCGTCCGAACTCGACGCCCTGCTGTCGCAACTCAAGGAAGCCCAGGCGCGCCTGGCGGACAAGCACAAGCGCTACGTGCCGCTGGCCCTGAAAATCGCGCCGGACATGGATGGCGAACAGGTGAAAAGCATCGCCGAGTCGCTCACGCGCCACCAGATCGACGGCGTCATCGCCACCAACACGACCCTGTCGCGCAGCGCCGTCGAAGGCATGCCGCACGGCGCGGAAGCGGGCGGCCTTTCCGGCGCGCCCGTGTTCGAACTGTCGAACAATGTCATCCGTTTGCTGAAAGCGGAACTGGGCGACGCGCTGCCCATCATCGGCGTGGGCGGCATCATGCAGGGCAAGGATGCTTTGGCCAAGCTCGAGGCGGGCGCGCAGCTGGTGCAGTTGTACAGCGGCCTGATCTACGCGGGCCCCGCCCTGATCAAGGATTGCGCCCGCGCGCTGCGCGGCAAGCAGGCGAAATGATCGACAAGGTCAAGCTGGGCTCCAGCAGCCTGGAAGTGAGCACGATCTGCCTGGGCACGATGACCTTCGGCGAGCAGAATAGCGAAGCCGAAGCGCACAGCCAGCTCGATTACGCGCTCGAACGCGGTATCAACTTCATCGACACGGCCGAGATGTATCCGGTGATGGCCAGCGCGCAAACGCAGGGCAGCACCGAGCGCTACATCGGCAGCTGGCTGAAGAAAAGCGGCAAGCGCAGCCAGATCGTGCTGGCCAGCAAGGTGGCCGGGCCGAACTCGCGCATGCACTGGATACGCAATGGCAAGACGGACCACGACGCAGTCAACATCCGCGCCGCCGTCGAAGACAGCCTGCGCCGGCTGCAGACAGAGCACATCGACCTGTATCAGTTGCACTGGCCCAGCCGCAACCTGCCCATCTTCGGCGCCAGCGTGTACAACCCGCGCAAGGAACACGCGTCGGTCGCCATCGAAGACACGCTGGCCGTGCTGGGCAAGCTGGTCGACGAAGGCAAGATCGGCCACATCGGCGTGTCGAACGAATCGTCGTGGGGCGTGTGCGAATACGTCAAGCAGGCCGAGCTGAAGGGCTTGCCGCGCATCGCCTCGGTCCAGAACCTGTACAACCTGACGGCGCGCCATTTCGAGACGAGCTTGCTCGACGAGACCTGCCACCGGGAAAATGTCAGCTTGCTGGCCTACAGCCCGCTGGCGTTCGGCCAGCTGACGGCGAAATACCTCGACGATCCTCAAGCCAGGGGCCGCCTGACGATTTTCCCGCCCGGCTGGAGTCCACGCTACGTGCGCCCCGCAACCATAGCGGCAGCCGCCCAGTATGCGGCGCTGGCCCGCGCGCACGGCTTGACGCCGGCGCAGCTGGCGCTGGCCTGGTGCTACTCGCGCTGGTTCGTGGCCTCGACCATCATCGGCGCCACCAGCGTGGCGCAGTTGCAGCAAAATATCGACGCCCATCAAGTCAGCCTGTCGCCAGAACTGGTAGCGGCCGTCGACGCCATCCACGCCAGCCTGCCCAACCCTGGGCAGTAAGCGCGCTCCGTCTGGCGGCGCAGGCCGCCGCCAGGCTCCCCTCTCATCGCAACTAGTCGTATTTATACAACAGCTGGCAATTTACTGCTGTGCAGCATTGCGGCCATGCCTTGCCCGGTCGTATGCTGGAAACGAGGCCATATGCGCTACTCGCGCCATGTTGACGTCTTTCAGACATTTATTGCATATCGATAGACAGAACGATTCGTAAGCACGCCGCGTGCCCACTGTTAATCTGATTGCATCATCGGACCGTCATGGTCCGCGCAACCACCAACCGAAGAGATATCGTCGATGAGTTCAAGCACCGCCCGTTCCCAGCTTCCCGCCCTCCCCGTCAAAACCGTTATCGCCGCCAGCCTGGTCGCCTGCTTCAGCCTGCCGATGCAGGCGCAAGCGCAGCAAGAACTGCCGGCCGAAGGCGAATTGCAATCGGTGGTGGTTACCGGCACCTTCGCCAAGAACCGCCGCACCATCGACTCCGAATCGCCGATCGACATCCTCACGTCGCGCGACCTGCAAAGCACGGGTTCGGGCGAGCTGGCGACCGTGCTGGCGCGCCTGCTGCCATCACTGAACTTTGCCCGCGCCACGGGCGCCGACGCCAGCGACGCCGTGCGTCCGGCCCAGCTGCGCGGCCTGTCGCCCGACCAGACCCTGGTGCTGGTGAACGGCAAGCGCCGCTACACGTCGGCCGTCGTCAACGTCAACGGTTCGCTGGGCCGCGGTTCGGCGCCCGTCGACCTGAACGCCATCCCGCTGGCCGCCATCGACCACGTGGAAGTGCTGCGCGATGGCGCGGCGGCCCAGTACGGTTCCGATGCGATTGCCGGCGTGATCAACATCATCCTGAAAAAAGGCGCGGCAGGCGGCGACGTCGAAGTGGGCTATGGCCAGACGCAGGAACGCGATGGCAAGCAAAAATCCATCAAGGGTTCGGCCGGCTTCGCCCTGGGCGACGACGGCTGGGTGCGCGTCTCGGCGGAAGTGGCGGAACGCGATCCGACCAACCGCGCCGGCGCCGACTTCCGCAATCCGGCCGAGCCGCGCTACGGCAAGGTCAACCAGCGCTATGGCGATCCGGAAAGCAAGCCGGCGACGATTTTCCTCAACAGCGAATACCGCATCAACGACAATATCGACTGGTACGCCTTCGGCAACTATGGCAAGCGCGATACGTCGGCCGCCGCCACCTGGCGCACAGCGCTCAACGCCGCCCTGCCTACAACGAAGCAGTCCGCCCTGCGCACGCCGATCTATCCGCAAGGCTTCTTGCCGCTGCAAAACAGCACCCTGACGGACCAGTCCATCGTCACGGGCTTGCGCGGCGAGGCGGCCGGCTGGCGCTGGGATGCCAGCCTGAACTACGGCAGCAACAAGTTCGAACTGGATCTCGACAACACGGTCAACCAGTCGCTGGGCGCGAACAGCCCCACGCATTTCTATGCCGGCTCGCTGAAAAACGAACAGACCGTATTCAACCTCGATGCCGCGCGCGAATTTCCCGTCTCTTACTTTACGGGCCCGCTGACGGTAGCCGTCGGCGCCGAAGCGCGCCATGAAAAGTACAGCATCGGCGCCGGCGACGAAGCGTCGTACACGGGCGGCGGCTCGCAAGGCTTTGCCGGCTTCCGTCCTGCCAACGCGGGCAGCCACTCGCGCCACAACGAGTCGATCTATGTGAACCTGGAAGCGGAAGCGACGAAGAAACTGTCGGGCGGCGTGGCCCTGCGCCATGAGCGCTACAGCGATTTCGGCAGCACCACCTCGGCCAAGGGTTCCGCGCGCTATGCCTTCACGGACGCCCTGTCCCTGCGCGGTACCGTGTCGAGCGGCTTCCGCGCGCCATCGCTGGCGCAGCAGTACTACACCATCACCACGACCAACTTCCAGGTCGTCAACGGCATCAACACGCCGATCGAGACGGGTACCTTCGCCGTCAACACGCCGCAGGCACGCGCCCTCGGTGCACAGGATCTGAAACCGGAAAAGGCCCGCAACTACAGCCTGGGCCTGCAGTTCCAGCCTAACCGCAACTTCACGACGACGGTGGATGCCTACCGCATCGACATCGACAACCGCATCCTGTTCTCGGCCAATCTGGTCCTCAACAATGCCCTGAAAAGCGTCCTGGCCGCGCAAGGCACGCCTGTGGGCTCGGGACGCTATTTCACCAACGCCGTCGATACGCGCACGGAAGGCGTCGACATCGTCAGCACCTACCGCATCGACCTGCAGGAAAAGGACCGCCTGGACCTCACCGTGGCGTACAACCACAACAAGAGCAAGGTTCAGAAAATCGCCGACAATCCGGCCATCCTGACGGCCAACAACCTGAAACTGATCGACCGCCAGAGCATCGACCGCATCACGGTGGCGTCGCCGAAGGACAAGTTCAGCCTGGCCGCCGACTACGGCTTCGGCATCTGGAATGCGCACGGCGTCGTGACGCGCTACGGCAGCTTCACCGTGCCGCAGAACGACGCCAAGCTGGACCAGACGTACGACCCGCAATGGGTGCTGGACGTATCCGGTTCCGTGAAACTGGGCAAGAACTGGCGCCTCGTGGCCGGCATCGACAACGTGACCAACCGCTACCCGGCGCAAGTGACGAGCGCAGGCAACCTGAACGTCAACGGCACCCAGCCCTACAGCATCTTCGCGCCGAACGGTTTCAACGGCCGCTACTACTACGCCAAGGCTGGCTATAGCTGGTAAATAGCGCTCTACCATGCAAAAAGCCCGGAACGCAAGGTGCGTTTCCGGGCTTTTTCATGTCTTGCGCCCGCAGGCGCATCAGACTCAGGCGCGGCGGCGGCGCGCGGCAAAACCGACCAGGCCCAGACCCAGCAGCAGCATGCCGTAGGTCGTTGGCTCAGGCACTGCCGAGACCGAGTTGAACGCGCGGAAATTGCTCAGGCCACGCGGCAGGTTGCTCAGGCTGAAAACCGTATTGGCGGCCAGCGGCGTGTCCCAGTGGAACAACAGTTCGCCACGGCCATAATGCACGGCCAGGTAGTCAAAGCTGGAGTTGACGGTGAACGAACCGGACTTGCTGCTGGCGATGTCGCCCTGGGCGGCCAAGACCAGCGAACCGGCGCCGCTCGATGGCAGACCAAACTTGGTGCTGACCAAGCTCTGGATGGCGGCCGCACTTTGCGCGCCGGACGGGTTGGCGCCGTCATAGACCCAGACCGAGTCCGCTGCCACGCTGCCGTAGGTAACGGTCTTGCTGCCCACCGCGAAGCCGCTCATGGCAGGATCGGTGATTTCCACCCAGCTCGCAGCCTGGGCCAATGGCGCCAGGCAAGCCGAGACAGCAAGGCAGAGACCGAGCACAGCACGTTTAGTCATATTCATAGTTTCCCCTATTGATAAATTTCAAAAATTACAATGTTGTTTATATTTTTATTACATTTCCTTGCGATTGGACAAAAGATATCATTCAGGAAATCAAAATGCAATAAAAGAAACATCTTCAGCCATTGAAAATTTCAATCGGTCTCATGCATTGATTACATGAGCCCGCTTTGCGCAGTGTCATGCTTCGTACAACCTGGGCCATGAAATGGGCGGGCTGGACTGAAGTGTTGTTAATTCACACAGGCGCAGGCGCCGTTCAGGCAAGCCCGGCCGACGTTATCGCACGCCGTCTTGCGCCAGCGCAGACAAGCGCCATTTTTCCTGCCGGACGGCCCGTCGCCGCGCCCTATCATGCATGCTCCTGCCGACATCCATCACGGAGCACGCCATGCTGACTTTAAGCAAATTGAGTCCCTCCATCACCGACATGATCCGCTTCGACCATAGTCACGTGCTGCTGGCCTTTCACCAGTACACCACCAGCAAAAAGCCTGCCGTCAAAAAAGCGCTGGCCGAAACCATCTGCAGCGCACTGGACATCCACGCACAGCTGGAAGAGGAAATTTTCTATCCGCAGATGCGCCAGCTGGACGGCGACGCTGCGGTACGCCAGAAAAGCGTGCCCGAGCACCAGGAAATGCGCCGCCTGATCGCCGAATTGCGCGCAACCGATGCCGCCGCCATGCGCCATGACGCCCTGCTACTGGAAATGATGCGCGGCGTGCTGCACCATGTGGCCGATGAAGAAACCGTGCTGCTGCCGGAAGCCGAGACGCAGCTGACAGCAAGGCGCTTGAGCGAGCTGGGCGCACAGATGACGCAGCGCCGCATGGCCCTGGTCAAGCCGCAAGCGGGCAAGATCGCCGCCAATACGCTGATCGGCTTTTCCAGCAGCACCGCCGCCTGGGTCATGGGCGCAGCCGGCGTGCTGGTGGCGGCCAGGCTGTTTGCCCGCAAAACGGCCTGAGCCGACCTGCCGAGTAGCCAGGCCGGCGGGCAATCAGCTACCATGGGAGCTCTTCGACTCCGATGACGGACCACCATGCCCAGTTGGCACCTTGCCGACGCCGCCGAACTGGCGGCGCGCCACCCCTATACTTTTTATAAATCACCGCCCGAGGCCATCGCCCAGGTGCGCCCCGGCGAGGTGGTCAAGCGGATCTTCGCCTTCCACAGCGACGACCCGCAAGCGCCAGGCGCCGAGCGCATGTGGGTGCTGGTCGATACGGTCGAGCCGCATGGGCACTTCACCGGCAAGCTCGACAACATGCCCGGCTACATCGCCGATTTGCAGGCCAAAGACCCCATCGCCTTCGCGGCGCGCCACATCATCAATACGCAGCACGACGATGACGACAACCTCGTCAACCGCTACGCGGGCCTGTGCTTCGTGACGAAAAAAGTGCTGGAAGACGGCGCGCCCGTAGGCTATCTGTACCGCGAGGAGCCGGACAACGACGACGACAGCGGCTGGCGCTTCACGGCCAACGACGAAAGCGACGACTACATGAACGACAGCGCCAACGTGGCCCTCGTATCGCTGGGCGCCGTGCTCAGCGTGGACGACCGTTGTATTGCGCTACTGGATGCGCCCGCCGGATCGGCCTATGCCTTCGACCACAACACGCAACAATTCATGGCAGTTGACGAATGACAACAGATGAACTGAAGCAATTTTGCGCGGCCCTGCCCGGCGCGCAAGCCGTGCTGCATGGCCCGCCGTCGAACATCCTCGTGTGTGAAGTGAGCGGCAAGAAATTTGCCTATTTCAAGACCAGCGCACCAGAACAGTGGCGCTTCAGCCTGCGGGTCAGCGCCGAGCGCTTTATCGAACTAACGGACATGCCCGGCGTGAAACCGGCCCGCTACATGGGCCGCTTTCACTGGGTGACCATCGTCGACGTGGCGCGCTTCCCCGCCGATTACCTGGCGGAACTGGTGCAGGATAGCTACGCGCGCGCCGTGGCCAGCCTGACGCGCGCGCAAAGGGCGGCAATCGCCTAGAGGGCTTCCTCTCCCGCCATGGCGCGGTCGATGTCTTCGCGCGTCAGGTCCGGCGCCAGCTGCAGGATGAACTCGTAGGCATAGGCGCGCAGGTAGGCGCCGCGGCGCACGGCCAGGCGCGTCGTGTTGGTGGCAAACAGATGCGACGCTTCCACGGCCCTTAGCCCCTTGTCGCGGCCATGGTCGAAGGCCATCGAAGCCACGATGCCCACGCCCAGACCCAGCGCCACGTACTGCTTGATGACGTCCGAATCCATGGCCGTCAAAATGATGTCTGTCGTTACGCCCGCCTTGGCGAACGCGTCGTCGATATGGCCGCGCCCCGTGAAGCCTTTGTCGTAGGTAATCAACGGGTATTTCGCCAGGTCTTCCAGGCGGATCGGCGAGTGCTCGAGCAGCGGGTGGCCGTCCGGCACGACGATCAGATGGCTCCAGCGGTAGCACGGGAACGACACGAGGTCGGGGAACTGGCTCAAGCCTTCCGTGGCGATGCCGATATCGGTCTTGCCCGACAACACCCATTCCGCGATATGCTCGGGCGCGCTTTGCTGCAGCGCGATGCGGACCTCGGGGAAGGCGGCGCGGAAGCCCTGCACCACTTTCGGCAGCGCATAGCGCGCCTGCGTGTGCGTGGCCGCCACGGATAACGTCCCGCTGGTCTGGCCGCTGTATTCGAGACTGGCCTGCTGCAGGTTTTCCGCCTCGATCAACAGGCGGTCGACGATCTTCAGAATGCCCTTGCCCGGTTCGGTCAAGCCCGTCAAGCGCTTGCCGTTGCGCTCGAAAATCACCACGCCCAGCTCGTCCTCGAGTTCGCGGATTTGCCGGCTTACGCCCGGCTGCGACGTGAACAGGGCGTTGGCCACTTCCGTCAGGTTATAGCCGCGGCGGGCCGCTTCGCGGATCGAACGCAGTTGTTGAAAATTCATAGTGTTCCAGCCTCTCAGGTTCTTGTCGGTTCAACGAACACGTGTAATCGTTTCGGGCGGACAACTAAGGTCTCCCCCTCCTTCAGCTGCAGATGGGTAAAACGCTCGTTCGACATCACCGCTTCGATCAGCTCGCTGTTATCGACGCGCTGCAAGTCCAGCTGGGCCAGCGGACCGATCGCATGGGCGCGGCTCAGCTTGACGACGATGCCTTCCGCGCCCTGCGTGTAGCGGTCGATTTCCAGGTCGTGCGGCCGCACATAGGCAGTGCCCTTGCTGTCGCTGACGCCCGCATAATCGGGCACCTCGAAGCTGGCGTCGCCGGTCGCCATCACGCCGTCATGCACGCGGCCGTGGAACAGGTTGACGTTGCCGAGGAAACCGTAGACAAACGGGGACGCCGGGTGGTTGTAGACTTGCTCAGGAGAACCGAGTTGCTCGACGGTACCCTTGTTCATCAGCACGACCTGATCGGCCACTTCCAGCGCCTCTTCCTGGTCATGCGTGACGAAAATGCTGGTCACGTGCAGATCGTCATGCAGGCGGCGCAGCCAGCGGCGCAATTCCTTGCGCACCTTGGCATCGAGAGCGCCGAACGGTTCGTCGAGCAGCAGCACGCGCGGCTCGACGGCCAGGGCGCGCGCCAGGGCGATGCGCTGGCGTTGCCCGCCCGACAGCTGCGGCGGATAGCGGTCGGCCAGCCAGTCCAGCTGCACCAGTTCCAGCAAATCTTTGACCTTGCGGCGGATCTGGTCTTCCGACGGGCGCTCGCTGCGCGACTTCACGCGCAAGCCGAAGGCCACGTTTTCAAACACGGTCATGTGCTTGAACAGCGCATAGTGCTGAAAGACGAAACCGACTTGCCGCTCGCGCACGTGGCGGTTCGACGCATCTTCCGCGTCCAGCAGCACTTGCCCGCTGTCCGGATGTTCGAGGCCAGCAATGATGCGCAGCAAGGTGGTCTTGCCGCAACCGGACGGACCCAGCAGGGCCGTCAATTCGCCGGCGGGAAAGTCCAGCGAGATATTGTCGAGGGCGACGAAATCGCCGAAACGCTTGTGGATGTTGTTAACTGCGATGGTCATATCAGTGCTCCGTAGAACGTAAGGCGGAATCGTCGGCGTCGCTCTCGTTCAAACGCCACTCAATGAAAGCTTTCAAGGCCAGGGTCACCAGGGCCAGCAGGGCCAGCAGGGAGGCGACGGCAAATGCGGCGGCGAAGTTGTACTCGTTGTACAGAATCTCCACCTGCAGCGGCATGGTGTTCGTTTCGCCGCGGATATGGCCGGAAACGACCGACACGGCACCGAACTCGCCCATGGCGCGGGCGTTACACAGGATCACGCCATACAGCAGACCCCACTTGATGTTCGGCAAGGTGACTCGGCGGAAAGTGTTCCAGCCCGAGGCGCCCAGCACGATAGCGGCCTCTTCCTCTTCGCTGCCCTGCGATTGCATCAGCGGAATCAATTCACGCGCGACAAACGGGAAGGTGATGAAGATGGTGGCCAGCACGATGCCGGGCACGGCAAACAAAATCTTGATGTCGTGCGCTTGCAGCCACGGGCCGAACCAGCCCTGGGCGCCAAACATCAGCACGTAGATCAGGCCGGAAATCACGGGCGAGACGGAAAACGGCAAGTCGATCAGGGTCAGCAAGATGCTCTTGCCGCGGAATTCGAACTTGGCGATGCACCAGGAAGCGGCCACGCCAAATACCAGGTTCAGCGGCACGGCGATGGCGGCCGTGATCAGGGTCAATTTAATCGCGGAAATCGCGTCCGGATCGATGATGGCGGCGATATACGCTTCCCAGCCCTTCTTGAACGCTTCCGCAAACACGGCCACCAGGGGCACGATGAGGAAGGCCGTCAGGAACAGCAGGGCGATGGTGATCAATACCGTGCGCACCCACAATGGTTCCAGCACGACGGGGCCGACATTCGGCTCGAAGCGCCGCGCTGTCGGCAGCGCCTTGTCCACGCCAGCGGCGGCAGTCGTATTCGTACTCATGATTTCTTCGCCTTTCCGCGCGCCCATGCTTGCAGCAGGTTAATCGTCAACAACAGCAGGAAGGAGACCACCAGCATCACCACGGCGATGGCCGTGGCGCCTGCGTAATCGTATTGTTCCAGCTTGGTAATAATGAACAGCGGCGTGATTTCCGACACCATCGGCATATTGCCGGCGATAAAGATCACGGAACCGTACTCGCCCGTGGCGCGGGCAAAGGCCAGCGCAAAGCCCGTCAGCAGCGAAGGGAAAATCGTGGGGAAGATGACGCGGATAAATGTTTGCAATGAACTGGCGCCCAGGCTGGCGGCCGCTTCTTCCAGTTCCTTTTCCGCGTCTTCCAGCACCGGCTGCACCGTGCGCACGACGAAAGGCAAGCCGATGAAAGTCAGCGCCACCACCACGCCCAGCGGCGTGAACGCCACCTTGATACCCAGCACGCCTTCGATGAACTGGCCGAACCAGCCATTCGACGAATACAGGGCCGTCAGGGTGATGCCGGCCACAGCCGTCGGCAAGGCGAACGGCAAGTCGACCAGCGCGTCGATGATGCGCTTGCCGGGAAACTTATAGCGCACCAGCACCCAGGCCAGGATGCCGCCAAACACCACGTTCAACAGGGCCGCGATCAGCGAAGCGCCAAACGTCAGGCGGTAGGACGCCATCACGCGGTCGGACGTGACGGCGCTGAAGAAGGCCTCCCACGTCATGGTGAAGGTCTTCAGGAACACCGACGACAGCGGGATGAGAACGATCAGGGCCAGGTAAAAGAGCGTGAAACCCAGTGACAGCTTAAACCCCGGCATGACCCGAAACGGCGCTCCGCGCGCCTTGAGCGGTGCTGCTGATGCTGCAGACATAGAAACCCCTTCTTATTACATTTTTGAGTTATAGGGCGCAATAATCACATGCAACCGTTATAAAAAGAACTAACCATTTCTCATTTGCTTAGATGGATTTTGCATACCTGCTGGCGGAGTCTATGGGCGAAAAAAAGGGGTCGGACCCTGCGGGTCCGACCCCGGCTTTTGGGGTGGGGTTGGGGTGGGCACACACTTAACCCAAAACCTTGACGGCTGGGGTCAGACCCGGCGGGGAAATGCGTCCTAGTAGGACGCATTTCAATCGCGAAGCGACTGACCCCGTTCTTACTTGTTCGGCTGCGGCGTCAGACGAAGGTATGGCTTGGCGGCCGTAAAGCCCTTCGGATACTTTTGCTTGATCACGTCCGGGTCTTGCACAGTCAATGGAATGATGACGTCGTCGCCGTCTTTCCAGTTGCCTGGCGTGGCCACCGTATAGCCGTCCGTCAGTTGCAAAGCGTCGATGACGCGCAGGATTTCATTGAAGTTGCGGCCCGTGCTCAGCGGGTACGTGAGGATCAGCCGCACCTTTTTGTTCGGGTCGATGATGAAAACGGAGCGCACGGTGGCCGTGACGGATTGTTCCGGATGGATCATGTCGTACAGCACCGAGACTTTCTTGTCGACGTCGGCAATGATGGGGAAGCCCACGACCGTGTTTTGCGTCTCTTCGATATCCTTGATCCAGCTCTTGTGCGACTCGGCCGCGTCCACGGACAGGGCGATGGCCTTCACGTTGCGCTTGTCGAATTCCGGCTTGAGCTTGGCCGTCAAGCCCAGTTCCGTCGTGCACACGGGGGTAAAGTCGGCCGGGTGTGAAAACAGCACCACCCAGGAATTGCCAGCCCACTCGTGGAACTTGAGCGGGCCGATCGAGCTGTCTTGTTCAAAATCAGGGGCGACATCGCCCAGGCGTAAAGTCATCGTGATCTCCTGTGAGGTTGTGTGGCGGAATGTTCGTCGAATCAGGCTGCCTGACGGTGGCGCTTGTCGCTTTGCGCCAGATCAAACAGCGTTTGCAATTGCGCCTGGCCGTAGACCCAGTCGCCAAGGCGCGACTCGGCATTGATATGGCCCAGCGCACCGCCATCAATATACTTGCAATTCCAGCGCCGTGCCCACTGCGCCGCGTGTTCGGCCGTCATCCACGGATCGGTCTGGCTGGCGATCAGGATGCCGGGGCAAGGCAGCCGCTTTTGCGGCAATGCCTTCGCCACGCCAAACTTGTCGGGATCGGCCGGCCCCACCAGCAGCACGCCGGCCACGCCCTGCGGGTCGCGGGCCAGGCTGTGCGCCGTCGTCAGGCAGCCGAAGCTGTGTGCGACGATCAGGGTCGGGCGCGCATCCTGCCGCCGCACCTGGTCCAGCCGCGCCGACCAGCTGGCCAGGTCGGGCGCGTTCCAGTCGTCCTGCTCGACCCGCTCGAACTGCGGATACAGGCGCTGCCAGCGGCTCTGCCAATGCTCGGGGCCGCTGTTATGCAAGCCCGGCACGATCAGTACCCGGTAATCGGAAAAGCTGCGCAGCGCCATGATGTGTCCTTTTAGTAACGGTCTGGCCATCGTGCCATCCGATATTATTTAGGCTGGTAGATCTGGTCGAAGATGCCGCCATCGGCAAAGTGCGCCTTCTGTGCGGCCGTCCAGCCGCCCGCCACTTGCTCGATGGTGAACAGGTTGACCTTGGCGAATTGCGAGGCGTATTTCTTCGCCGCCTTGTCCGTTGCCGGACGGTAGTAATTCTTCGCGATGATGTCTTGCGCTTCATCCGTGTACAGGTAGTTCAGGTAAGCCTCGGCCACCTTGCGCGTGCCGTGCTTGTCGGCAAATTTGTCGACGACGGCCACGGGCGGCTCGGCCAGGATGCTGACGGAGGGCGTGATGATGTCGAACTTGGTCGGACCCAGTTCCTTGACGGCCAGGTAAGCCTCGTTTTCCCAGGCGATCAGCACGTCGCCGATGCCGCGCTCAACAAAAGTGGTGGTGGCGCCGCGCGCGCCGGAATCGAGCACGGGCACGTTTTTATACAGTTTGCCGAGGAAATCCTTGGCCTTCGCCTCGTTGCCGCCCGGCTGGCGCAGCGCGTAACCCCATGCTGCCAGATGGTTCCAGCGGGCGCCGCCCGAGGTTTTCGGATTCGGCGTGATGACGGAGACGCCCGGCTTGATCAGGTCGCTCCAATCCTTGATGCCTTTCGGGTTGCCCTTGCGCACGAGGAAGACGATGGTCGAGGTGTATGGCGAGCTGTTGTGCGCCAAACGCTTTTGCCAGTCGCCGGCCAGCAGCTTGTGCTCGGCCAGCGCATCGATGTCGTAGGCCAGGGCCAGAGTGACGACATCCGCTTCCAGGCCGTCGATGACAGCGCGCGCCTGCTTGCCGGAACCGCCATGCGATTGCTTGATCTTGACGTTGTCGCCCGTCTTGCCTTTCCACTCCTTGGCAAATGCCGTATTCACATCCTGGTACAGCTCGCGCGTCGGGTCGTACGACACGTTGAGCAGGGTGATATCGGCAGCCTGCGCCGTTTGCAGAATGGCAAACGCGCTGATGGCGGCGGCAATGATGATTTTTTTCGACAGCATCTAAGATCCCCGTGTGGTTGAACTTGCAGAGCCACCAGATTACGGCGCCATGGCCGCAAAGAGAACGAAGCGTTTCGCCGTTTGATATGCGTTTTTCACATATGGACAGCGCGCAACGGGGATTTAGCAGTTAATAAAAACGGTTAAATAAAATGACGGCCCAGGTGGCAAAGGCCAGGATGCAGGTCAGCAGCACGGCGGCGCTGCCGAAGTCCTTGGCGTTTTTCGACAGCGGATGGCGTTCGAGCGAAATGCGGTCGACCACGGCTTCCAGGGCAGAATTGATCAGTTCGACGATCAATATGAGCAGCAGCACGCCGATCAGCACCAGCTTTTCAAATGCGGAAACGCGCAGCAGCAAGGCGATCACCGTGCCGACGACGAACAGGCCCAGTTCCTGGCGGAATGCATGTTCGTGGCGCCAGGCCGCTTTCAAGCCATCGAGCGAGTAGAAAAAGGCGGAGAAAATCCGTTTCAAGCCGCTTTTGCTCTTGAATTCATTGACAGGTTGCATAGTTTTCCATGGTTCAAAGTACATGCTATCCACGCATTATGACGGGCACAATAGGGATTGTGACAATTTATTCGCTATCTATCTCGGAACATTTCACTATTTTTTCACATCATGGTATAAAGAAGGATGAATACTGCATTGCACCAAATCCATCATGAAAATTGAACCGGTCGCTGCCCCGAAGACGACGATCCAGGTGATCGAGCGCATGGTCGCCCTGCTCGATGCCCTGGCCAAATATTCCGACCCGGTCAGCCTGAAGGAATTGTCGAAAGTATCGGGCCTGCACCCCTCGACGGCGCACCGCATCCTCAACGACATGGTGCTGACGCGCTTTGTCGACCGCATCGAACCGGGCACGTACCGGCTGGGCATGCGCTTGCTGGAACTGGGCAATGTGGTGAAAAGCCGCCTCAGCGTGCGCGAAGCGGCGCTGGACTTTATGCGCCAGCTGCACAAGAAAACCCAGCAAACGATCAACCTGTCCGTGCGCCAGGGCGACGAGATCGTCTACATCGACCGCGCATTTTCCGAGCGCTCGGGCATGCAGGTGGTACGCGCCATCGGCGGCCGCGGCCCGCTGCACCTCACCTCGACCGGCAAGCTGTTCCTCTCCGTGGACGAGCCGAAAGCCATCCGCGCCTACGCCACGCGCACGGGCTTGGCCGGGCACAACAAGAATTCCATCACGGATCTGCAAAAGTTAGAGCGCGAACTGAGCCTGGTGCGCGAGCGCGGCTATGCGCGCGACAATGAAGAGCTGGAACTGGGCGTGCGCTGCATGGCAGCGGGCATCCGCGACGATACGGGCAAGCTGATCGCCGGCCTGTCGATCTCGGCGCCAGCCGACCGTTTGCAGGATGAGTGGCTGGCGGACCTCGTCGAAACGGCGAACCAGATTTCAGTGACTTTGGGTTTTATACCCCAAGACTAAAGAAACAGGGCAGCAACGCTGCCCTGTTTCTTTTAGCCGCCGGGCAGACTCATGTTGGCAGGCTTCAGTGCTTCGAGCCACTTGCGCATGCGGCCCGCATCGGCCGTGCGCGACTGTTTTCCCTTGGAATCGAGGAAGACCATGATCACGGCCCGTCCTTCGATGACCGCCTGCATCATCAAGCAACGTCCCGCCTCATTGATAAAGCCCGTCTTTTGCAAGCCGATTTCCCAGCCCGGGTTGGCCACCAGGTGATTCGTATTGCCAAACTGCATGGGCTGACCGCTGGCTTCCACGATGGCTTTCGGGTCCGTCGAGTACTCGCGCAGCAGCGGATGGCGGAAAGCGGCCATGGCCAGCTTGCCCAGGTCGCGCGCGCTGGCCACGTTCATCTTCGACAAGCCGCTGGAATCGACGTAATGGGTATCCATCATGCCCAGCTGGCGCGCCTTGCTGTTCATGGCATCGACAAACGCCGACAAGCCGCCCGGATAATTGCGTCCCAGCGCCGAGGCGGCACGGTTTTCCGAGCTCATCAAGGCGATGTGCAGCATATTGGCGCGCGTCAATTGCGAACCCACTTTCAGGCGCGAGCTGCTGAACTTGGCGCGGTCGACGTCCTCGTCCGTAATCGTCAGCAGTTCATCCATGTCCTGACGCGCTTCGACCACCACCAGGCCCGTCATCATCTTGGTGATGGAGGCGATGGGCAGGGCCACATTCGAATTCTTTTCAAACAGCACTTCCGAATTGGCCTGGTCCAGCACCAGCGCCACGCTCGACTTGAGGTCGAGCGGGTCGCGCGTGAGGTTCAGGCCGGCCAGGTCGCCCATGGTCGGCATCGGTGCGGCCATGGGCACGGCCACGCTGCTGATTTTTTGATAGATGACCTTGCGTTTGCCGCGCACCATGACGACCCGGCGCACGGTCTTGTCGCGCGGCGCGGCCTTCGCGCTCTTGCGCAGCACGACTTTGACTTTCTTGGTGTTCTGTTTCTTGGAGGCTGAGGATTTGCCGTTCGCTTCCTTGGCGTGCACGGCCGCAGCCGGCGCCAGCGCAAACAGCAGGGAAGCCAGGATACCCAGCGCAAGTTTAAACTTAGCCATTCGATAATTCCCCGTGAAGCTGTTGCCTTATTGCAGTGTAGCGAAATGCAGAGTATTCGCAAGCCTATTTAACAGTTAGGACAGTATTTATTGCAGTACTGAAATACAAATCGTTAGCGATCAGCAAACAAGCTCATCCTTGACGGTTATTTGCTGGTGCACATCGCCGGGATGTCTATTTGTTCATGAATTTAACAAAGCCGGCCAACGGTTCGCGTTCCGTGCTCAGGCGGTTCTCGACCTTGCCCGGGTCCGCATAGCCGAGGGCCATGCCGCACACCACCATTTCGCTGGCCGGCACGCCCAGCTCGTCGCGGATAATGTCATGGTAATGGATGAAGGCAGCCTGCGGGCACGTGTCGAGTCCCCGCGCGCGCGCCGCCAGCATGATGTTTTGCAAGAACATGCCGTAGTCGAGCCAGGAACCCTGCTCCAGTACCCGTTCGATGGTAAAGATCAGCCCGACGGGCGCATCGAAAAACTGGAAATTGCGTCCATGCTGGGCCGCCATACCGGCCGTGTCGCTCCGCTCCAGGCCCAGCAGCTGGTACAGGTCCAGGCCGATCTTGCGACGGCGCTCGATGAACGGCGCCGTCCACTGGCGCGGGTAATAGGTATACGACGCCGTGCGCGCGGGCGCATCGGGCGCCTTCGGTGCGGCATAGACGTCGAGGATGCGGCGCGACAGCCGCGCGCGCGCCTCGCCCGACAGCACATACACTTTCCACGGCTGCATGTTGGCGCCCGAAGGCGCGCGCGCCGCCACTTCCAGGATGCGCGCGATATCGTCCTGCGCCACCGGCGTGGGCAAAAAGGCGCGGATGGAACGGCGCGACAGAATGACGGCGTCGACGGCTTGCTGCGCCGCCTGTGTTTCAAATGCTTGCTTGTTCACTGCCCTGCTCTCCCGCTCTAACTATTTCTTGACGACAAACACGACGCCGACCACGGCCACCAGCATGCCGGCGATGCCCAGCATATTGAACGCTTCGCCGAACATCAGCCAGGCCATCACGGCCGTCGTGGGCGGCGTCAGGTACAGCAAGCCCGTCACTTTCGTGGCGTCGCTGCGGCGGATCAGGGCGAACAGCAGGAAGATGGCGCCGATGGACAGCACAAGTACCGACCACAGCAAGGCGCCGATGAAATTCGCCGTCCATTGCACATTGCTGAAATGCAGGTCCAGTCCTTCGTAATACAGGGCGAATGGCAAGACCACGACGATGGAGGCGGCAAACTGCACCACCGTGCCGGTGCGCAAGTCGAATTGCGGGCAATGGCGTTTTTGGTACATGGTGCCGGCCGTCATCGACAGCAGCGCGAACACGCACAGCAGCACGCTTTCCACCGTCAGGCCCACGAGGTTGATCTTCGCATACACGACAAGGGCCACGCCCAGCAAGCCGAAGAACAGGCCCAGCCACTGGCGCGGGCGCACGGATTCGCCGATCAGCGGCGCGGCGCAAGCCGTCAGCACGGGTTGCATGCCCACGATCAGGGCGGACAGGCCGGCCGGCATGCCCAGCTTGATGGCGCACCAGACGCCGGCCAGGTAGCCGGCCTGCATCAAAATGCCGGCCACGGCGATCTGGCGGAACTGTCCCACGGGCCACGGTGCGCGCAACAGCAGCACCAGCGGCAACAGGATCACCAGCACGCCCAGGAAGCGCAGCAGCAAAAAGGTCAGCGGGGGCGCGTACGGCAGGCCGAACTTGGCCACGATAAAACCTGTGCTCCATAACAACACGAAGAAGCCAGGCAAGGCCATCGGCGTCAGAGTGGTCAGAAGAGAGGCTTTGCCGCTGGCGCCAGCCGCGGCGGGAAGATTGGACATGGTATCAACTCGGGAAACGGGATCGGCACCAGGTGCTGCGCCAGTGCGGGAGGCAAAGTCTAGCATGCTGCGCCGCAATCGTCCCCGTAGCCGCTGGAAACGGTAGTTTAGGCATAAACCATTGACACCCAGAAATCAAATATTTCTCTTTAGAAACAATGACTTTTGATCCAAATCTATTCAATTGTTGCATCGCACAAGAAACGCTTGACTTCGTTTTTTTTAACCGTAGAATAGGGTTTGTTGCGTTGCACAATTCTTGTTCAGCTTGAAAAATTTAGATTCACCTGCTTTCCCAAACGGTACACGCAGCATCAAATTAACCAGATTTCGATTTTTTGGAGATTTATATGTTTTCAATTCCTGAGCAATTTTCGTCCGCTACCAAAGCCAACCTGGAAGCCCAATTCGCCCTGTTCTCGTCGCTGACGGGCAAAGCCTTCGAAGGCATCGAAAAGATCGTCGAACTGAACCTGACCGCTGCAAAAGCGACCCTGGAAGAATCGACCGCCGCCGCCAAGCAATTGCTGTCGGCAAAAGATCCACAAGAATTCTTCTCGCTGAGCGCTGCTCAAGCCCAGCCTAGCGCCGAAAAAGCCATCGCTTACGGTCGTCACCTGGCTGCCATCACGTCGGGCACCCAAGCCGAGTTCAGCAAAGCTGCTGAATCGCAAATCGCTGAAACCAACCGCAAAGTCCTGTCCCTGGTGGAAGAAGTCACCAAGAACGCGCCAGCCGGTTCGGAAAACGCCGTCGCCATCCTGAAAAGCGCCATCGGCAACGCCAATGCAGGCTACGAGCAATTCTCGAAAACCAGCAAGCAAGCCGTCGAAGCCATCGAAGCGAACCTGACCTCGGCCGTGAACCAGTTCACGCAAGCAGCTGAAAAAGTCGTGCCACGCGCTGCCGCCAAGTAATTCTTGCGCGACCGCTCCGGCGGTCCGCTAGTACCAGCTCCTCCAGGCATCCATCCCGCACTTCCCCGACGGATGCCATTATGCCCCAGCCTAGCTGGGGCATTTTTTATGCACGCTTACTCTCCCAGATACGCCGCTTTCACGCGCGGATCGTCAAGCATGGCGGCCGCATTGCCGCCCATGGTGACGAGGCCGGAATCCATCACATAGCCGCGGTGCGCCGCCTGCAGGGCCAAGCGGGCATTCTGTTCGACCAGCAAGATCGTGATGCCTTCGGACGACACCTTGCGGATCACCTCGAAGATTTTCTCGACCATGATGGGCGACAGGCCCATCGACGGCTCGTCGAGCAGCAGCAGTTTCGGATGGCTCATCAGGGCGCGCGCCATGGCCAGCATCTGCTGCTCGCCGCCAGACAGGGTGCCGGCCATCTGCGCCGCCCGTTCCTTGAGGCGTGGAAAGACGTCGAACCAGCGGGCGATATCGTCCTCGACACCCACCTTGTCCGTGCGCGTGTAGGCGCCCATCATGAGGTTTTCCCGGATCGACATGCGGGTAAACACGCCCCGCCCTTCCGGCACCATGGCCAGTTTTCTTTCCACCAAATGAAACGATTTCGTCCCCTTGAGCGACTCGCCCAGGTAGCTGATCGTGCCTTCGACCTTGCAGGCCGGCAAAGTGCCCGTGATGGCTTTCAAGGTCGTCGTCTTGCCGGCGCCGTTCGCGCCGATCAGGGCGATCAGCTCGCCCTCGTTGACTTCCAGATCGATGCCCTTGACGGCCTTGATGCCGCCATAGGCCACATGCAGGCCCGATACCTTCAATACATTCTTGTTCAAGCCATCGTTACTCATGCGTGCGATCCTCCCAGATAAGCCTCGATGACGGCCGGGTTTTGTTGTATCTCGGCCGGCAAGCCTTCGGCGATGCGCTTGCCATATTCGAGCACCGTGATGCGGTCGCACAGTCCCATCATCAGTTTCACGTCGTGCTCGATCAGGAGCACGGTCTTGCCTTCAGCCTTGATTTTCACCAGCAACTCGCGCAGGGCCAGCTTTTCCGTCGCATTCATGCCGGCCGCCGGTTCGTCAAGGGCCAGCAGTTGCGGGTCCGTGGCCAGCGCGCGGGCGATTTCCAGGCGCCGCTGGTCGCCGTACGACAGGAAGCGTGCCGTGCGGCTGGCGAACTGGGCGATGCCGACAAAGTCGAGCAGCTCCATGGCCCGCTGGCGGATGGACGCTTCTTCCTCGCGCGCCGCCTTATGGCGGAAGATGGCGCCGAACACGCCCTGGTGCGAGCGCACATGGCGCCCCACCATGACGTTTTCCAGCGCCGTCATGTCGCCAAACAAACGGATGTTCTGGAAGGTGCGCGCAATGCCCGCCTTCGCCACCTTGTGCGGCGCGGACGGCGAATACGGCTTGCCGGCCAGCTCGAAGGTGCCCGTATCGGGCTGGTACAGGCCGGTAATCACATTGAAAAACGTCGTCTTGCCGGCCCCGTTCGGACCGATCAAGCCGTAAATCTGGCCTTGCCGGATGGTGATACCCACGTCGGTGAGCGCCTGCAAGCCGCCAAAACGTTTATTCACGCCGGCAATATTGAGAATGATCTGTTCGCTCATGCTATCCCTCCCTTAAGCGGACACGACGCCGGTGGATTTGTTGGGCTGGTCGACATCGTGGTCGGGCCGGTCTTCATGCTTAGGCGATGGCCACAAGCCGGCAGGACGGTTGAGCATGATCAAGACCATGGCCAGGCCGTACAGCAACTGGCGCAGCACTTCCGCCTCGATCACCACGTGGCCGAACAGCGCCTGCTGGGCCGGCTCCACCACGTGGCGCAGCACTTCAGGGATCGAGGCGAGGATCACGCCGCCGAGGATCACGCCGGGGATGTGGCCGATGCCGCCCAGCACCACCATGGCCAGCACGGCGATCGATTCCGTCAAAGAAAACGATTCCGGCGAGACAAAGCCCTGGAAGGACGCAAACATGGCGCCCGCCACGCCGCCGAACGAGGCGCCCATGGAAAAGGCCAGCAATTTCACGTTGCGCGTGTTGATGCCCATGGCCTTGGCCGCGATCTCGTCTTCGCGGATGGCCACCCAGGCGCGGCCCAGGCGCGAATGCTGGAGCCGCTTGGTGACGAACACGACGGCGATGCACAGGAAGAGGAACAAAAAGTAATAGGCATTTACGGACGGCATGGAAAAACCGGCCACCGTCACGGTGCTGTTGGTGCCCGCCTCGCCCGCCAGGTTGACGCCGAAGATGCGGATCGGGTCGATCAGATTGATGCCCTGCGGCCCGTTCGTGAAATTGATCGGGTCGTTCAAGTTGTTCATGAAGATGCGGATGATCTCGCCAAAGCCCAGGGTCACGATGGCCAGGTAGTCGCCGCGCAGCTTCAAGGTGGGCGCCCCCAGCAGGGCGCCGAACAGGCCGGCAACAAAGGCGGCCAGCGGCACGATGATCCAGATCGACAAATGGATGCCGTTTTCGCGGATTTCCGGCCCCATCAGCTGCACCAGGGTTTCGCCCAGCACCGGATATTGATTCACCACCGATTCAAGCAGGATGGCGAACTGGGGCGACGCCAGCAGGGCCGTCAGGTAGGCGCCCACGGCATAGAAGGCGATGTAGCCGAGGTCGAGCAGGCCGGCAAAGCCGACGACGATGTTCAAGCCCAGGGCCAGCATGATGTACAGCAAGGCCATGTCGATGATGCGTACCCACGAGTTGCCGAACTGGGCGGCAAAAAACGGGAATACCATCAGCAGCGCTGCCAGGCCCAGCATGCCGGCGTAGGCCTTGGCCGGATTCTTTTTTGCGTCGAAATCGAGTAGTGCCATGATTTAATCTCCCAGTTTCACATCAGGCACGGTCGGCCACACGTTCGCCCATGATGCCGGACGGGCGCAGGGTCAGCACGATGATCAGCACGACGAAGGCAAAGATATCCTGGTAGTGGCTGCCCAGGAAGCCGCCCGTGATGTCGCCGATATAGCCGGCGCCCAGGCTCTCGATAATGCCCAGCAAGATACCGCCCAGCATGGCGCCGTAGATATTGCCGATGCCGCCCAGAACCGCCGCGCAGAAGGCCTTCAAGCCGGGGATGGCGCCCATGGAAAATTGAATGGAGGCATAGTTGGCGCCCCACATCACGCCGGCCACGGCCGCCAGCGCGGCGCCGATGGCAAAGGTGGCCACGATGACCTTGTCGGAATCGACGCCCATCAGCCCTGCCACGCGGGGGTTTTCCGCCGTGGCGCGCATGGCGCGGCCCATGCGGGTTTTTTCCACCAGCAACACCAGTCCGCCCATCGACAGCGCGGCCAGGGCCAGCAGCAACACTTGCGTTTGCGAAATCACGGCGCCGCCTATGTTGATGGGGTCGGTCGACAGCAATTGCGGGAAGGGCAAGGGATTGCGCGTCCAGATCATCATGGCGAAGGTTTGCAGCAGGATGGAAACGCCGATGGCGGTAATCAGAGGGGCGAGGCGGGGGGCGTTGCGCAGGCGGCGGTAGGCGACCCGCTCGATGATGATGTTGACCAGAATACAGATGGGTATGGCGCCGAGGATGGCGGTGGCCAGTTTCAGATAGCCGGGCCAGTCCGGCACATAAATGCCCAGCAGCTTGAGGATGGTCAAGCCCACCATGGCCCCGATCATGAGCACGTCGCCGTGGGCGAAGTTAATCAGGTTCAGCACGCCGTACACCATGGTGTAACCGAGGGCGACTAAGGCATACATGCTGCCCAACACCAAGCCGTTAATGATCTGCTGGATGAATGTATCCATGATTGCCCTATCAAATATGCATTTTTCGGGAACAACTTCCGCCAGAACATGTCGCTGATACAAAAACGGCACCGGAGGAAGAATTCCTGCAGTGCCATCCCTGGACCGTTCTCACCAGCATGGTGCACGCACTGAAAACGGGCGTGACCTTGCTTAGTCATAACGACAACATATTCAAGCTTGAGGCAATCATAACGATCTTTTGCAAAAACTAAGCTTGGAATAAATCAATCATTTCCGAATTAAATTCGGTTTTGAGGTAACTATTTCATCGATACTCAGCAGCCGTACAGCCTCAGGCGACGTCGCGCTTGATGCCGTCGAGGCCTTTCGGCATCGGGAACGTGACGGCTTCCTGCACGCCATCGAGCGGGCGCACGCTCTTCACGCCGCACTCTTTCAAGCGGTCGATGACGGCTTGCACCAGCACCTCGGGCGCCGAGGCGCCAGCCGTGACACCCACGCGCAGCTTGCCTTCCAGCCACGCCGGGTCGATTTGCGAGGCATTGTCGACCATGTAGGCAGGCGTGCCCATCTTGTCTGCCACTTCGCGCAGGCGGTTCGAATTCGAGCTGTTCGGGCTGCCCACGACGATCACCACTTCCACCAGCGGCGCCATGAATTTCACGGCTTCCTGGCGGTTTGTGGTGGCGTAGCAGATGTCGCCTTTTTTCGGCTCGGCGATATTCGGATATTTCGCTTTCAAAGCCGCAATAATGTCGCTGGTGTCGTCAACTGACAACGTTGTCTGCGAAACATAGGCCAGGCTCTCCGGATTAGCGACCTGCAATTTCGCCACATCGTCGAGCGTTTCCACCAGATGCATGCCCATATCGGCCTGGCCCATCGTGCCTTCCACCTCGGGATGGCCATCGTGGCCGATCATGATGATCTCGCGGCCTTCGCGGCGCATCTTGCCCACTTCCATGTGCACCTTGGTGACCAGCGGGCAAGTCGCATCAAAAATGCTCAGGCCGCGCGATTCCGCCTCGGCACGCACGGCTTTCGACACGCCATGGGCGGAAAACACGAGCGTATTGCCAGCGGGCACGTCATCGAGGTCATCGATGAAGATGGCGCCCTTGTTGCGCAAATCGGCCACCACATAGGCGTTGTGGACGATTTCATGGCGCACATAGATAGGTGCGCCAAATTGCTGCAAGGCGCGTTCGACGATTTCGATCGCCCGGTCGACGCCAGCGCAAAAGCCGCGGGGCTGGGCCAGTAACAGTTCTTTATCCATCGCTATTCCTTACAGCACCGAAATGAGCTTGACTTCAAAGCGCAGCGGCTGGCCGGCCAGCGGATGGTTGAAGTCGAAAAGGGCCGAATCGTCGCGCATTTCGCGCAGCACGCCGGCAAAGCGGCCGCCGCCAGGCGCGGCGAAGTCGACCAGGTCGCCGATCTTGTAGTCGGCGCCCGGCACCGAGTTTTCGTCCAGGGTAGCGCGCGAGACGGACTGCACCAGCTCGGGATTGCGCTCGCCAAAGCCTTCTCCGGCCGCCAGCTCGAACGTCTGGTGCGTGCCTTCAGGCAAACCCAGCAGACGCTGCTCGAGGAATGGCGCCAGCTGGCCCTGTCCCAGCATCAAGGTCGCGGGATTTCCGCTGAAGGTCGTGACAATGTCAGTACCGTCAACAGTAGCAAGACGATAATGCAGAGTGAGGTAAGCCGCTTCGGTGACGACTGCTGGTTGCTCGTTGGACATAGTAGTTTTCAAGTAACTGGTGCAAAACGATATTGTAAGCCACCCTGAGCCAGCGCGCCCCATGCCATCTCGGCGCGGCCATGCTTTTGTCAAAAAACATGACCGCGCGCCCTTTCACTTATCCGACGTTGACGTACACCAACTGGCCAGGCGTACTCGCATGATTGCCAAAGCCCGAGCTGTCTTCCAGGTTGCCGTCGAGTTTCCAGCGCCCCACAGGCCTATGCACGATGCCGTACTGGCCATAGTCATACACTTCCTTGGGCGTCAGCACGCGGTCGTACAGGATGACGTCCGACAACTGCCAGGCGGGCGTGCCCTGCTCCTGCGCATGCACGGGGTGGCCGATCAACAGGGGAGTGCCGGTGGCCTGCACGAATGGCTGCACCATTTTGTTACCTTGGTACATCAGGAAATCATCGACGTACAGGCTGATGCTGCCGTCATGCTTGACAGTATAGGTGCAGCGAAACCAACGGTTGGCAATATCCACCTGCAGGCCGTGGCCATGGCTATTGACGCCCGTACCAACACTGTTCCACATGGACAGGAACGTCTTGATATCCTGCTTGAACAGCGCCCATCCTTTCTTGTCCGCCTGATGCGCGACAAAAGCCTGCGCCTGACCAACGGTCGATGAGAAAGCCTGCTGCCGGATACAATACGACAGCGAAAAATCCGCACTCTCGTAGCGCACGGACGAAGGCACGGTGAGTATCAGGCCAGGCTGGAACTGCAATGTCTTCGTCACGCCGAAACACGGCTTAGGCGGTGCAGGGCGGATAGCGTCGTCGCCGCGCAAGGCGTTCCAGACAGGCTCGCGATCGCTGCTGTAGGCCGGCGTATGCAACAGGTTCAGTCCCTTAACTTCCATGGGTATCCCCCCATTCCAGCACCAGAAACTGGCCAGCTGCACGCCTGTGCGCCGGATGGCATTCAGCATGGCATGCAGATTATCTTGCCGCACAGCATCCTGCAAAGTCAGCTCCTCGCCTCTGGCCACGCCAAAGCTGCCGATGTAATACGGTTTGCCCAAGGCATCGGCAGCGCGCTGCATCACCTGCAGATAGGCCAGCGAGGACGAAACGAAGTCCGCTGGCAAATCCGCGCTGTCACCCAGGGCACTGCTCACATATTCATTACCCAGGAACAGGTTTTCACAAAGACAGTCGACCGGGTCCGGATTCACCAATGGCAGGGTTTCCGCAATATATTGCTGCAAGGAACCTTGACGGGGCGACGTATGGGCAATGCCGGCATTACCGGAAGAAATCATGCGCGCCAGACCATCGTTGGCGCGCAGCAATTGCGCCGTCTCCTGGATGATTTCGCGGGTAGCAGTCAAGCTGATCCCGGTCACGCCCATCAGTTCCTGTGCGGCCATCCAGGCGGCGATGCCGGCGTGGTTGCTGTAGTGCTGCGCAAAAGCCTGCGCAAAGGCACGCATGTAGCGGCGCGTTTTCGACTGTGGATTGACCAGTGCGACCCGCGCGGCTGCGGCCTGCTCGTCTTTTGTAGCGCCCGCAGCGCCCGCCTCTCCCACCAATTGCGGCACGGCGTAGGGATTCCAGAATGGGCAGGCAATGATGCCGATGCCATTGGCCAGCGCGCAATCGAGCAGCGCAGTTATGGCAAGCCAGTACGATTCCTGGATATTCACATCGGTTAGCGTGTTGTCGGGTGCGAACTTTGGCTGGCCAACGATGGCGCCCCAATTTAAATAACCAGGTTTTCCGCTAAAGGGCGCCACCATCACCTGAATGTACTTGAAGCCGTTCGCCGCAAGATACGGCAAATCGGTGGTGTAATCAGGATTTTTCTGGGCGAGAACGTGCGGAGCGGTAACGCTCCAGTTACGGCGCTCCAAGTACGCGTGCGAATTAAGGCCAATACCGCTGACCTTGCCCGTGTTGACGCCGGCGGCGTTGAACTCTTGCATGACTCCATTGATAACTTTGATGTACGGCATGACGACTCCTGTAAAACAAGTGGAAGACATTGAGTTCAGGGCCCTGACTCCCCGTCGCTGCAACTTGCATGGAATGCAACGACAGGCAAATGATAGCGCCTGAAAATACCCGGGCCGGGCATCTTGGCTTTTGTTTTTTTAGCATGACCTGACATAAAGACGAGCTAGCGCAGCATGGCCGCCCGGGGAAGGCGCGACAATCATCGGCAGGCGCCACGACCAGCTGGGCGCACCGGGGAGGCAACATGGGCATCAAGGATTGGCCAGCCGGCGAACGGCCGCGCGAACGCCTGATCGAGGATGGCGCGCAATCGCTGTCGGACGCGGAGTTGCTGGCCGTGTTCCTGCGCACCGGCGTGCGCGGCAAGAGCGCCGTGGAACTGGCGCGCGATACGGTCGAGCACTTCGGCTCCTTGCGGGGCCTGTTTGGCGCCAGCCTCGTGAGTTTTTCCGCCGTGCACGGCATGGGCAGCGCCAAGTTTGCCCAGCTGCAAGCCGTGCTGGAACTGGCGCGGCGCGCCATCATCGAGGACTTGCAGGCGGGTCAGGCCCTCAATTCGCCGCACGCCGTCAAAGACTATTTACGCCTGACTCTGGGCAACCTGGCGCATGAAGCGTTTCACGTGTTGTTTTTGGACGTCAAGAACCGCCTGATCACGACCCAGGAAATGTTTCGCGGCACCCTCACCCACACCAGCGTGTATCCGCGCGAAGTGGTCAAGCAGGCGCTGCTGCACAACGCGGCCAGCGTCATGCTCGCGCACAACCACCCATCCGGCACGCCGGAACCGAGCGAATCGGATCTGCTGCTGACGCGCGCGCTGGTGCAAGCCTTGTCGCTGGTGGATGTTCGCATCCTCGACCATTTCGTCGTGGCCGGGCGGCAAGTGCATTCGTTTGCGGAACATGGGCAAATCTAGGCCAGAGCCCGCTCCACCGCAGTTAACCATGTGTAAACAAGGACATACGTGACAAGGGCAGCAGGCTTGTCTAGCAGTAAACAGCGCTGTTTACCAGTGCTTTTCCCTATGAGGAAGGGTAAAAGTCAAATTGTTAAATTATTTCAATACAACATGAAACAATTGTTTTTCGCAAGTCATTGATAAATCGGCTTATTTTGGATATACTCTCGTTTTTCCAATTTGGAATATCTTTAAGGAGTGCGCCATGGCACGTGTTTGCCAAGTCACTGGGAAGAAGCCGATGGTCGGCAACAATGTTTCCCATGCAAACAACAAAACCAAACGTCGTTTTTTGCCTAACTTGCAGAATCGTCGTATTTTTGTTGAATCTGAAAACCGCTGGGTCTCCCTGCGTTTGTCCAACGCCGGTCTGCGCGTCATCGATAAAGTCGGCATCGACGCCGTATTGGTCGATATGCGCGCTCGTGGCGAAAAAGTCTAATTAGCAGAATAAGGGAGCTATCATGGCAAAATCAGGCCGCGACAAAATCAAGTTAGAATCGACCGCCGGTACGGGTCACTTCTACACGACTACCAAAAACAAGCGTACGACGCCTGCGAAAATGGAGATCATGAAATTCGATCCTAAAGCACGCAAGCACGTAACGTACAAAGAAACCAAAATCAAGTAATTGATATTGTGTTCTGTAAAAAGAGCCGCTCCGATGAGCGGTTTTTTTTCGCCCTGATTTTCGGCCGACTCTCTTCACCTTTGTCCCGGCGAAAAAAAAGCCCTGGAAACCAGGGCCTTTATCTGCTGCTGCAGCTTACCTATGCATAGCTGCGCAGGCGCAAGGAAAAATCCTGCAGCGACTTGATGCCCGACGCTTCGGCGCGCGTGCACCAGTCTTGCAGCTTCTGCAGCAACTGTTCACGCGTAAAGTGCGAACGCTCCCAGATGGCGCCCAGCTCCACGCGCATGTGGTGCATGGTTTCCAGCGCCTTGCTGTGCTGGAACAGTTCCGACAACTGTTCGTGATGCGCATCGGCCAGCTTGCCCGGTTCGCGCTGCATCAGCTTGCGCGACGATTTCAGGAAGCGTTTTTCCAGCTCGGCCTTGTGTTTCAGGTGTTCCAGCTCTTCCTTCCAGGCATGCTTGATCGATTTTGCATACTTGGCCATCACGTCGTAGCGGTTGGCGATGACGGACTGCAAGGTCTCGAAGTCCGCTTCCAGCTTGCCGTGCGAGAACTTCGGTTCTGGCGCCAGTTTTTTCACCTTGGCCAGGCCCAGCATTTCCAGCGCGCGGATATACGCCCAGCCGATATCGATTTCATACCATTTCGACGACAGCTTGGCCGACGTCGCATACGTATGGTGATTGTTGTGCAACTCTTCGCCGCCAATCAAGATGCCGAAAGGAATGATGTTGGTTGCCGCGTCGGCGCAGTCGTAGTTGCGGTAGCCCCAGTAGTGGCCGATGCCGTTGATGATGCCGGCCGCCGTGATCGGGATCCACATCATTTGCACGGCCCACACGGAAATGCCGATCACGCCGAACAAGGCGAAGTTCACGAAGAACAGGATCACCACGCCCAGCCAGCTGTATTTGGTGTACAGATTGCGTTCGATCCAGTCCGTCGGCGTGCCATGGCCGTACTTGGTCATGGTTTCCATGTTCTTCGATTCAGCGCGGTACAGCTCGGCGCCCTCCCAGAACACTTTCTTGATGCCGCGCGTCACGGGGCTGTGCGGATCTTCTTCCGTATCGCACTTGGCATGGTGCTTGCGGTGGATGGCGGCCCACTCCTTGGTGACCTGGCCCGTCGTCAGCCACAGCCAGAAACGGAAGAAATGGCTGGGCAGCGCATGCAATTCCAGCGCCCGGTGGGCCTGGTGGCGGTGCAGGTAAATCGTGACGCTGGCGATCGTGATGTGGGTGACCACCATGGTGTACAGGAAAACTTGCCATGCGGACAGATCGGTAATGCCAGTTGCCATGAACTGCAAAACGTCGTGTAAAACGGAACTCAATGTCATTACTACTACTCCAAGTGGACAGGGCGTGCGCACGGTCGCTCCAGTGACTCTGGAGGTCCGGCAGAGTTAATTTTAGGCGTGATTGTACGCCCTAATGGGTGCTATCAGGCAAAATCGGAGGCAGGCAGCGAGGTTAAGGCTGGGTGCCGGATGGCGTGGACTCACCGTCTGCAGCGCTGGCAAGCGGGGCAGGAGGCGTACCAACAATACGCAGTTCGCGTTGCGGAAACGGTACAGTGACCTTATGTTCCTGCAAGGTGCGCCAAATGGCGCGGTTCACATTCGACTTCACGCCGCCCGTGCCGTTTTCCGGATCCGCGATCCAGAAGCCGATCTGCACATCGAGGCCGTCGGCGCCGAAACGCACGAGGGTAGCCGATGGCGGATTGCTTTGCGACACACGCGGCACCTTGGCGGTCGCCTCTTCCAGCAAGGGGAAGATGACGTCCAGGTCCGTTTCGTAACCCACCGACACGGCCGTCGACAGCCAGACCATGCGGTTGCTCAGCGACATGTTCTGCACGCCGCCGGAAATCAGCATTTCATTGGGCACGATGGATTCAACCCCATCGCCACCCAATAACACAGTATAGCGCGTATTGATCTGCGTGACCTTGCCCGTAAATTGACCGACCGTGATCATGTCGCCGATGGTCAGACTGCGGTCGAGCAGGATGATGAAACCGGAGACGAAGTTCGCGGCGATCTTTTGCAAGCCGAAGCCCAGCGCCACGCCAAAGGCGCCGCCAAACACGGACAGCACCGTCAGGTCGATGCCCACCAGCGACAGGCTGACCAGCACGGAAACAAGGATCAGCACGGCGCGCCCCATGCGCGACAGCACCACGCGCAAGGAGGTGTGCAGGCCCTGCATTTTCATCAGGCGCTCGTCGAGCGAGGTACCGGCCCACATGGCCAGCACCAGCAGCACGGCTACCGAAATAGCGGCTTGCAAGATGGCAGCCACGGACACCTTGTTGCGTCCCAGCGGCACGACGATGCTTTCCAGGAAGGTATGCAGTTCCGGCCACAGGCCCGTGATGTACAGGGCCATGCCGGCCCATACAACGATCGTGAAGATCTTTTCCAGCAGCAACATGGTGGGGCTGATATCGCCATGGCGGGCAAAAATGCGGCGCAGCACGTAAAAACCGAAGCGCACCAGCGCCATCGACGTGCACAGGGGGATGGCAATGCTGAGCAGATTCACCGACTGGAACTTGGCCAGGAAATGCTGTGCAATACCCAGCAGCATGGCCGCCAGCACGGGCGTCAGGATGCGGATAAAGCTATCCGTGCGCTGCAGGGTTTCCGGCGTGGCAGGCGTCACGGCCGCTTCCGCCCGCTGGTGCAGAAACACGCGCAACTGCCGCACCAGCAGCCAGCTCAGGGCCAGGCAGGCAACGATCGCCAGCGCCTGCCACAGGATGGCCGGTTGACGGAAATCGTCGACAAAGTCAGTGATCAGGTTGAGCAGCGGGGTTTCATTCATGGCGGATGGAATCTGGAAGGTGGTGCGGGAAAACAAACGGGCGGGGTGCCCACAGCCTGCGCCAGACTGGCTGGCGCAAGTGCATGGCCACCGCTGCGATGCTGCAGCGATGGCCCGTGACAAACTTATTCAGCTTGCTCAGCGTCAACGTCGTCGGCCGGCTTTTCATCGGCGTAGACTTTTTTCGGCATGACCTTGCGCTCGAACACGGCGGCGAAGAAACCGTCCGTCTGATGCAGGTGTGGCAACAATTTCAGGTAGTCGCCCATTTCCAGCTCGATCTTCTGTTCCGCCAGCACCTTGTTCATCGGCACCAGGGTGAAGTCCGGATGGGCCGCCAGGAATTGCTCGGCGATAAAATCGTTTTCTTCGTTCAGGAAGCTGCAGGTGGCGTACACCAGGCGACCGCCGCCCTTGACGAGGCGCGCCGCGCCGGCCAGGATGGCTGCCTGCTTGGCTTGCAGTTCGACGATCGAGTTCGGCTGCTGGCGCCATTTCACGTCCGGATTGCGGCGCAGGGTGCCCAGGCCGCTACATGGGGCATCGACCAGCACGCGGTCGATCTTGCCGGCCAGGCGCTTGATCTTGGCATCGCGCTCATGCGCGATCTGCACCGGATGCACGTTCGACAGGCCGCTGCGGGCCATGCGTGGCTTCAGCTTGGCCAGGCGCTTTTCCGACACGTCGAATGCGTACAAACGGCCCGTGTTGCGCATCAGTGCGCCCAATGCGAGCGTCTTGCCGCCCGCGCCGGCACAGAAATCGACCACCATTTCGCCGCGCTTGGCGCCGACGATCTGCGACAGGATCTGGCTGCCTTCATCCTGCACTTCGATGGCGCCGCTCTGGAACAGGGGCAGGTTTTGCAACGATGGCTTCTTGATCACGCGCAAGCCCAGCGGCGCATAGGGCGTTGGCGTGCTGAGGATCGGCGCTTCGGCCAGGGCCAGCATCACGTCGTCACGCGTGGCCTTGAGCGAGTTCACGCGCAAGTCCAGCGGCGCCGGCGCATTCAGCGCATCGGCCAGCTTCATGGTTTCCGCTTCGCCGAACTGGGCGATCAGCTTGTCGAACAGCCAGGTCGGCATGTTGGCGCGCATGTTCGACGGCATCAGGCTGCGGTCGATCTGCGTGATGCGTTCCAGCCATTCCACTTCTTCTTCCGTCAGGCCGCCCAGCGAATCGGCGCCCACCGCTTCGGCCAGACCGAGGATGGTCAAACGGCGCATGGTCGGGCCACTGCCCGCTTCGGCGAAGTCCGTGAAGAACGATTTGTTGCGCAGGACGGCATAGATGCCTTCGGCGATGGCGCCGCGTTCGCGCGAACCGAGGCGCGGATGGTCGCGGAAATAGCGCGACAGGGTAGTGTCGGCCGGGGCCGTGAAACGTAAAATTTCGCGCAATACTTCTTCAGCATTGGCAAGTATCGCTGGTGGCAATCTCATTGTTATTCTTTCTGTAATATTTTATTGAGGATCCACGCGGACCTGGCCATGCTCGACTGACAGTTTATCGTCAATGAACAGGCGGATGGCGCGCGGGTAAAGCAGATGTTCCTGTACCAGCACGCGCGCCGATAAGCTCTCTTCTGTGTCGCCTGGCAAGACGGGGACTTTCGCGCTTGCCACGGCCGGGCCATGATCGAGCTCGGCAGTCACGAAATGCACGGTCGCGCCGTGTTCCGTTACACGAGCCTCGAGCGCCTGGCGGTGCGTCGCCATGCCCGGGAACAGCGGCAGCAGCGACGGGTGGATATTGAGCATGCGCCCTGCGTAATGTTCAACGAAGGGCGGCGTCAGGATGCGCATGAAACCGGCCAGCACGACCAGGTCGGGGGCAAAACCGTCGATCACGGCTTGCAGCGCCGCATCGAACTGTTCGCGGCTGGCATAATCCTTGTTGGCAACGACTGCGGTCGCTATCCCATGTTCCGCGGCAAAAACCAATCCCTGGGCATCGGCCCGGTTACTGATGACGGCGGCAATACGGGCTGGCCATTGCTCGGCTTGCGCCGCGCGCACAACCGCTTCCATGTTGCTGCCGCGTCCGGAAATGAGGATAACGATATTTTTCATAGCGCGCATTGTACCCGCTATGGCGATGCGAACCAAGAAAGGCCGGCGATATTGTTGCGCCGCAACATACTCGCACAACAAGCGCTTTCGCCGGACAATGCTGCCTGCCAAGCGGGAAAAAGGCTGATTTTACGCTACCGCAACGAGAGTAAGTGTTTACTCGAACGAATAGAAGACGCGGAACGGGACTTTCTTCTCGGCCCAGTAGTCGGCCGCGTCGCGGAACACGTCGAGCAGGATCTCGCGCGCTTCCTTGTCGAATTTTTGCGTATTTGGCAATTGCTCGAGCACCACCAGGAAACCCGTCTGCGTGCCCGCCTTGAACATGGTGTCCGTCAGGCACAGGCGCAGGGCATCGAAATTCTTCGCCAGGTTTTTCGGGAACAGGAATGCTTCTGCAATAATGCCGATGACTTGTTGTTTGGTCTGTCCAGCGTTGCAATGCGCATATAAAAAGTGCTGCCCGAGACGGATCGCCTCGTCTTGTAATTCGGTCACGCGAAAGGCACGGATGGACTGGACAAGGTTGGGCGGCACGGTTAGTAACAAACTCATTTTTCCCTCAAATCGACCTGTTATGTATGGATCTCTTCTAGCTGCTCTTCTTATTGCATCCCCGCACGCGGGTCAATGCGCACGCGGTGATTCGATCTGTATCAACTTTTATGCGATTCAGTGCGATTTTATATAAGCCATACGCGTATTAGGGTAACGTGTTGTCCTGCATGAATCAACCCGAATATGATGTCAAACGCAAGATTTGTTACAAACCGCTGGTTTCAAGTCATTTCAACATCTTGTATCGATTGAAAGTGCATGTTACAGACTGTGGGGCAAGGGACTTGGGCTGTTACATTTTGTTGCCAGCCGAAACACTTGCCCCGGTCTGGCGGGATTACTATAGTCCCAAGTTGTAAAAAATACCCTGAAAGATTCTCTAGATAACGAGGTTACAAATGAACTTGCAAGCCAAATTGATGATGTCAGCCCTTTGTATCGGTGCATTGCCACTCGCCCAGGCCGCCGACTTTGAAGATTTCGGCAAGGTCGTGCGCGTCGTGCCGCAAGTGGAACAGATCAACCGTCCACGCCAGGAATGCCGTACGGAATACGTGCAAGTCCAGGCGCCGCCGCAACAGCGCAGCGCTGGCGGCTCCATCGTCGGCGGTATCGCCGGCGCCCTGCTCGGCAGCCAGGTCGGAAGCGGCAATGGCCGCACGGCCGCCGCCGCCGCTGGCGCGATTGCCGGCGCCGTCGTCGGCGACCGTGTCGACAACCAGAACAATTACCAGGGCGGCATGCAGGAACAAGCCGTCAAGCAATGCCGCCAGGTCGATCACTGGGAATCGCGCAACAATGGCTATCAAGTCACCTACGACTACCGCGGCCGCAACTACACGAGCATCATGTCCTACGATCCGGGCGAGCGCATCCGCTTGCGCGTCTCCATCGAGCCCGCACATCAGTCAGAGTAGCAAGCGGCCCATACCATGCCAGCCCCAGCGGCTGGCATTTTTTATGGCGTCCCGGCACGGGCTATAATGCGGCACACTTTCAGGCCGCCTTATGCTTATCAAACGAAAATCCATCGAACAAGTCGAATCCTCGCGCCCAGCGCGCAAGCCCCGCTACGCCCCTGTCACCCTGTCGGAAATGGATGGCGTGCGCTATCTGCATTTCGGCACGGAATGGGTGCAGGGCGCCATGCGCATCCGCAAGCCGGACTGGCCGGAACTCGAATACGCGCAGCAGATGATGGCGTGGATGCTGTGGATCGAGCAGCCGCAGCGTATCGCCCAGCTGGGCCTGGGCACGGCCGCGCTGACCAAGTTCTGCTACCGCCAGTTCCCGCAGGCGCAAGTCGAGGCCATCGAACTGAACCCGTCCGTCATCACCATCTGCGAATCGATGTTCAAGCTGCCGCCCAACGACGAGCGCCTGCACGTGCGCGAAATGGATGCGCTCGACTACGTCAACGACGACGCCAACCACGGTACCCTGGACGCCCTGCAGGTGGACCTGTATGACGCCACGGCGCGTGGTCCCGTGCTCGACAGTGCCGATTTCTATACCGCCTGCTGCGCCTGCCTGGCGCCGCACGGCATCATGACGGTCAACCTGTTTGGCGACCATCCCAGCTATGCGAAAAACATCAAGGCGATGAAGTTTGCGTTTGAACAGGTGATCTGTCTGCCGGAAGTCCATGATGGGAACGTGGTGGCGATCGCGTTCAAGACAAAAGTGGCTCTCGATACCGAAGCGCAAGCCGCCCTGCTCGAGCGCGCCAAGCAGATCGTCGCCGAGACCAAGCTGCCCGCCAAGTCCTGGGTCAAGGGCATCGTCAGCACCCTGTAACCGCCGGTCTGCCCAGGCATGGCCGGCAGCCTGGAAAGGCACCGGCCATGCCCGTTTCCCCTCCCCCCTCTTCCACCTCTGCCGACACGCCGCTGGAACTGCCGCAACTGCTGGCCTGGCTGCAGGAAGACGGCTTGCTCGATGCGGCGCAAGCGGCAGTCGTCCAGGCCCAGGCCGCCCAGCTGCCGGCACCGGCTCTGCATCCGCTGTGCAGCATCGCCCACGGCGCACTCACGCTCGACACCCTGTGCGCCTGGCTGGCGCAACGTTCGAGCCTGCCGTATGTGCGCATCGATCCCCTGCACATCGATTTCAGCCAGGTGGCCGACGTCATGACGGCCGGCTATGCGGCCCGCTTCAACATCCTGCCCGTGGAAAGCACGCCGGAACGGATCGTCATCGCCACGGCCCAGCCTTACGCGCTCGCCTGGCAGGCGCAATTGGGAAACCTGGCACCGCGCAAGCTGAGCCTGGTCATCGCCAACCCGCTGCACATCGCCGACGCCATCGCGCAATTTTTCAGCCTGGCCAGTTCCGTCAAGGTGGCCCGGCAAGCGTCCACGCAAGACCTGGCGCTGCGTCACAATTTCGAACAACTGGTGGAACTGGGGCGCAACAAGACCAGCCTCGACGCCAACGACCAGCACGTCGTGCGCATCGTCGACTGGCTGTGGCAATACGCGTTTGCCCAGCGCGCTTCCGACATCCACCTGGAACCGAAGCGCGATGCGGGCCTCGTGCGCCTGCGCATCGACGGCCGCCTGCACCAGGCCTATCAGCTGCCGCCCGTGGTACTGCTGGCCATGACGGCGCGCATCAAGTTGCTCGGGCGCATGGACGTGGTGGAAAAGCGCCGCCCGCAAGATGGCCGCATCAAGACGCGCAATGCGCAGGGCCAGGAAATCGAGCTGCGCCTGTCGACCTTGCCCACGGCCTTCGGCGAAAAGCTCGTCATGCGCATCTTCGACCCGGAAGTGGCCGTCAAGAGCCTGTTTGACCTGGGCTTTCCGCCGGCGGATGCCGAACGCTGGCGCCAGCTGACGGCGCGCACGCACGGCATCGTGCTGGTAACGGGCCCTACCGGCTCGGGCAAGACCTGCACCCTGTACAGCACCTTGAAGGCGCTGGCCAGCAGCGAAGTCAATGTGTGCACGGTGGAAGACCCCATCGAAATGGTCGAACCGGCCTTCAACCAGATGCAGGTGCAAACCCAGGCCGGCATCGAGCTATCGTTTGCCGATGGCGTGCGGGCGTTGATGCGGCAAGATCCCGACATCATCATGGTGGGAGAAATCCGCGACCTGGCCACGGCCGAGATGGCCATCCAGGCGGCGCTGACGGGACACCTGGTGCTGTCGACCCTGCACACCAACGACGCGCCCTCGGCCGTCATGCGCCTGCTGGAACTGGGCTTGCCCGCCTACCTGCTGGAAGCGTGCCTGATCGGCGTGCTGGCGCAGCGCCTGCTGCGCTGCCTGTGCGCGGGCTGCAAACAGCTGGACACCGCCCCGGAAGTCGCTGCATGGCAACGCCTGACGGGCGGCCAGCTGGAGCGGCCGGCCGCCGCGTACCGCCCCGTCGGTTGCGCCCTGTGCCGGCACAGCGGCTACCTGGGGCGCGCCGGCATTTATGAACTGCTGAGCGTGACGGAAACATTCGGTCAGCTGGTCAAGGCCGGCGCCGACCTGCACGCGCTGCGCCGCCAGAGCATCCTCGACGGCATGACGCCGCTGCGCATCGCCGGCGCGCGCAAAATCATCGATGGCACAACCAGCATCGACGAAGTGCTGAAACTCACGGCAGCCCTGCATTAGCAGGCCAGCACTTTCTCGCAGGAATGCTTTGCATTCTTTTTCAACTGATATATAATGCGGCCTCTTTCGGGTCGTTAGCTCAGCTGGTAGAGCAGCGGACTTTTAATCCGTTGGTCGCAGGTTCGAATCCCGCACGGCCTACCACGAATGCGCAGTACTAAAAAGCCCATCCTCACGGATGGGCTTTTTTCGTTTCCGGACCCCACGGTTATACTGGCTCATCGTCTTGCCAGCCCTGAAAGAAACGCATGAAACTTGTCGCCACCCTCCTCCTGGCCACCGCCTGCCTGTCCGCCCAAGCCCAGACGCAGCCACCCATCGTGCTCGACGGCCAGTACAGTGCGCGCACGGACGAGATGAGCTTGGAGATCATCGGCAACCGCGTCTGCTTCACACCCGACAAGGCGCAATGGGGCCGTCTGCCCCGCCCTGCCGCCACACACGATGCGTGGTTCTGTTTTTCCAACGATGGCGAGGCGCGCCGGCTGCTGCGCGTGCCCGCAGGCCAGGCCGACAATTGCGGCTGGCAGGCGCGTGCGCGCATCGTCATCGATACCTACCAGCCATATGTGGAGCAAGGCGACGGCAACGACATGGCGCGCCTGGCGTCGGTCATCAAAGTGGCGCAGCCGAACGCCATCGCCTGCGAATAATCAGTTCAGTTCTATCAGTCCAGTTCATACTCCTGCAGATAACGGGCAAACAGTTCTCCATCGGACAGCGGACACGCAAATCCCGCGCCCCAGTCCGCCAGCAGCAATTGCTCTTTCAAGGGCAGCAGCAACAGCTCGGGCATGGCGTCGCTGCACCACAGGTCGCACACGATGCCCTTGTCGTCCAGGCCGGCAAACAGGGTTTCCGTCTTCTCGCCGCCGAAGGCCAGCACGTTCTTGCATTCCACGCGGTACGTGCTGTAACCCGTGTAGACGGCGTCATACGGCGGCAAGGCGTCCGCCAGCGCCAGCCGCAACTGATCGGCCGTGAGGCCCAGCGCGCCCATCTGCGACGGCGGCGCCTCGGGCACGTACATCTGCGTCCAGCCGGCGCCGCTGCGGTGCGCGTCGGCAAACGCCTCTTGCTCGCCCATATGCGTCAGACAGTGCTGCAAGTTATCGAGCGGCAGCAGTTCGATCATGCAAAAATCGTCTTCGTGGTAATACGCTTCCCGCATGTTTTAGTTCTCCAGCAAGTCTTGCAGTTGCACATTGCGCCGCGACGTCAGCCGGCCGGCCCAGGTCTCGCTCGTCACGGATGGATAACGTACGGCGCCAAAGTTCATCCAGGCATCGCGGTACGCCAGCCACAGGCGCTGGGTGGCGCGGATGCCATCCTTGCCCACGGCGCCCGCATGGGTTTGCGCCGGCTTTTTCATGAGCTTGCCGTAGATGGCGTTGAGCTCCTTGTCCAGCGCTGCCGCCTGTTCCTTGGACATGCTGGCCGGCAGCTTGCCCGCTTCGTACTCGCGCAGATCATGCGCCAGCAAATCGAGCTCGGCCGTGCGGGCGGCGATGCTCAGGGCGGCGCGCGCCGTGCCGCTCAAGTCCGTTTCATTGGCCGCGCGCGCATCGGCAAACTTGCTTGCCGCCGCCTGCAGCTTTTGCAGCGACGCTTGCGCCGCTGCCGGCATTGCTTCGCTGACTTTGGCTGTCGCCTGCCCGCGCACTCTTTGTTTCTGGCGCGCATCGATGGCGCTGCACACGCCCATCATGTAGCCGCTCGTGATGTCGTCGCACAAATCGATCATGCCGCGTCCGCTGGCATTGATCTGCTGCAAGTGTTCGATGCGGCCCCGCATTTCTGCCGGCGCCGCATCGATGCTGCACGCATACTTGAGCGCCAGCAACGGGTCTTTTTGCACGCCCTGTCCATTCTGGTACAGCATCATCAGGACGGCGCTGTTTTGCGTGGCCATGGCGCAATGGCGCACGGGACGCCAGTCGGCCGGCTTGGGCGAGGACATACTCTTGGTATCGTAATACAGGTCCGTTGCCTGGCATTGCTGCAGGGACGCCACGGCCGATGGCGCCGGCAGGTCGGCGGGCGGCGGCGCCGCATCCTTGACCTTCAGGCAGCCCGCATACCAGGCCGTGCTTTCCGCGTGACCGACGCCCATGGCGCTCGTGTTCGGGTAGGGAGCGGGTGCGGCGGCAAAAACCGGGGCCGTCAGCAGGCAGCTCGCGCCCAGCAATATTGTTTTCAATAAGGGTAGACTAATTTTCATGGCCGGCCAAAGGTAGCGTCAGTAAAAGAACAAGTTTAACTGATCAGCCATGGCGCGCCCGCCCGATACGTGACCGTCCCGCCTGGTAAGTAACGGTACCCAGCCTTGGCAGTGCAGGAAAGCATGGGCAATAATGTTGCCCGCTGTACTTTTTTCACTACTCCGGACCACGCCCATGACCTCACCCCGTCTTCGCCGTTCCCTCGGCTCCCTGCTGATCGCAGCGGCCTGTGCCTCGCTTGCCCAGGCCGCCGATATCAAGGCCACCACTCCAGTTGCCGCTACGCAAACGCAAGCCAAACACGCCATCACGCATGAAGACGTGTGGCTGATGAAACGGGTGGGCGCGCCCGTCGCCAGCCCCGATGGAAAGTGGGCCGTGTTTTCCGTGGTTGACAGCGCCTACGATAGCAAGGAGCAATGGTCGGACCTGTGGATCAAGTCCCTGGCTGACGACAGCCCCGCGCGGCAACTGACGTATTCCAAAAGCGGCGAAAGCGCCGTGGCCTGGTCGCCAGACAGCCGCCAACTGGTCTTCGTTGCCAAGCGCGACGGCGATGACGCGGGCCAGATCTACCGCCTCGACGTGGCAGCCGGCGGCGAAGCGCAACGGTTGACCGAGCTGACCATGGGCGCGCGCATGCCGAAATGGAACCCGGACGGCAAGCAGTTGCTGTTCATCAGCGATATCTATCCAGGCAACAAGACGGAAGCCGACGTCAAGCAAAGCACGAAAGAACGCAAGGAGCGAAAATACAGCGCCCGCTCGTATGAAACGACGGCACCGCGCTATTTCGACAAATGGCTGACCGACAAGCAGGTGCGCCTGTTCGTCATTGATGCGCAAGCGGACGCCAAGCCGCGCGACATTCTGTCGGGCACGCAACTGGTCACCCTGCCGGGCTTTGGCGGCGGCCAGGGCGACGAGGGACAATCGCTGGACGCCGTCTGGACGCCGGACGGCAAGGCAGTCGTCTTCAACGCGGCCACCAACCGCGACGCGGCCCAGCGCGAAGCCGTCGTTTCGCAACTGTATTTGCTGCCCGTGGCGGGCGGCGAAGCGCAGCGCTTGACGCAGGATAAGCACAGCTATGGCAGCCTGAAATTCGCGGCCGACGGCAAGACCCTGTTCGCCTTGAGCGACGCGCAAACGCCTGGCAAGGTGTATGACGTGAAACGCCTGGCCAGCTTTGCCTGGCCGATGAGCAACCCAGCCCCGACCATCCTGACAGCCAAGCTGGACCGTTCAATCTCCCGCTTCGTGCTGCCCGAAGGCGGCAAGCGCGTCCTCTTCAGCTATGAACATGCGGGCCTGGAAAAGCTGTACTCGATCGACGCCAAGGGTGGCGACGTGCGCGAGGAGCCATCCTTGCCGACGGGCACCATCAACTCGCTGAGCAGCGGCGGCAAGGCCCTGGTCGGTGTGTGGGAGTCGTCCATCAACCCGCCGGAAATCTACGCGTTCAACGGCAAGCAGCCGAAACGGCTGACGGCCTTCAACACGGACAAGGCCGATAAAATCGACTGGCAGGCGCCCGAGCACTTCTGGTTCACCACGGCGGACGGCCGCAAGATCCACAATATGCTCGTCAAGCCGGCCAATTTCGATCCGAACAAGAAATACCCGCTATTTACCGTCATTCATGGCGGCGCGGCCAGCATGTGGCGCGACCAGTTCGTGCTGCGCTGGAACTATCACTTGCTGGCCAAGCCAGGCTATGTCGTGCTGTTGACGGACTACAAGGGTTCCACCGGCTATGGCGAGGAATTTTCGCGCTCGATTCAACTCGACCCTTTGAAGGGCCCGGGCGATGAAGTCAACCAGGGCGTCGATGAAGCCATCAAGAAATATCCATTCATCGACAGCACGAAGCTGGCCGCAGGCGGCGCCAGCTATGGCGGCCACCTGGCCAACTGGCTGCAAGCGACGACCACGCGCTACAAGGCCATCGTCTCGCACGCGGGCGAAATGGACCTGATCATGCAGTGGGGCACCAGCGATGGCGGCTTCGGCCGTGAAACGAATGCAGGCGGCCCCGTCTGGTCGAACCTGCCCGTATGGCGCGAGCAAAGCCCCATCATGCAAGCGGGCAACCACGAAAAAGGCACGGGTTTCACGACCCCGATCCTGATCACCGTGGGCGAGCTCGACTACCGCGTGCCGGCCAACAATGCCTTGATGAACTTTGCCGTGCAACAGCGCCTGAACGTGCCGGCAAAACTGCTGGTCTTCCCGGACGAAAACCACTGGATTTTGAAGGGCGAGAACAGCCGCTTCTTCTATAGCGAAGTCGAGGGATGGCTGGCTAAATACCTCAAATAAATCCTGAACCGTTCTTGATATACTGAAGCCAGGCTCCGCACATGCGGGCCTGGCTTTTTTCATGCCGCTTGCGCGGCGCTCACGGCCACCTTCTGGCGCTGGATCGCCAACACCATCAGCGCGGCGACGAGGCAGGCGGCGCCGGCCGCGAACAGGGCCGGGTTGTAGGTCAGCATCAAGGTGCGGACGCGGCCCGCGCCATAGGCGGCCACGGCGGCGCCCAGCTGGTGGCCGGCGAAGATCCAGCCGAATACCATGCCTGCCCGCTCCCGGCCAAACGTGGCGCCCACCAGTTTGACGGTCGGGGGCACGGTGGCGATCCAGTCGAGGCCGTAGAACATGGCGAACAGCGACAGGCCATACAAGGTGAATTCCGAATACGGCAGCCAGAACAGCGACAAGCCACGCAAGCCGTAATACCAGAACAGCAATTTTCGGTTGTCATAGCGGTCCGACAGCCAGCCGGACAAGATCGTGCCGAACAGGTCGAACGCGCCCATCATGGCCAGCACGGACGCGGCCGGCACGGCCGACAGGCCCGAGTCGCCGCACAAGGAAATGAAGTGCGTCTGGATCAAGCCATTGGTGCTGAGGCCGCAGATGAAGAAGGTGCCGAACAGTATCCAGAAAGTGCGGTTCGCCGCCACGCTGCGCAGGATCACGAACGGCGTGGCAAACGTCATTTTTGCGGCCACTGGCGCCGTGAGGGGCATGCCCGGGTCGGCGCCGTAGGGCCGCAAGGCAATATCCTGCGGGCGGTTGCGCATGCACAGGAAGGCCAGCACGGCGACGAGGGCGCAGGCGGCGAACACGGGCATGACGGCCGTGCGCCAGCCGTAGTGCTCGATCAGCCAGGCGCCCACGGGCAGGAACAGCAGCTGGCCCGTGGCAGAGCTGGCCGTCAGCACGCCCACCACCAGGCCCCGGTGCGTCTCGAACCAGCGGTTCGCCACCACGGCGCTCAAGACCAGCGCCGTCATGCCCGAGCCGAGCCCCAGCAGAATGCCCCACAGGGCCACCAGGTGCCAGAACTGCGTCATGCGCGTGGCCAGCAGCATGCCGGCTGCGATCAGGCCCAGGGCCACGCAGATGACATTGCGCAAGCCGAAGCGTTCCATCAGGATGGCGGCAAACGGCCCCATCAGGCCAAACAGCACGAAGCGCACGGCCAGGGCCGAGGAAATCTGCTCGGCATCCCAGCCGAACTCGCGGCTCAGAGGCTGCATCAACGCGCCCGGCAAGCCCAGCGCAGCGGACGAGGTTAATGCCGTGAGGAAAGTGATGGCGACGATGACCCAGGCAAAGTGCACGCCGCGCCGCTCCAGCCATTGCGAAAAGGGATAGGAAAGCATGCAGTCCTCATGAGAAAAAGTGGATGCCGATCAGCATCAGCCGATGGGATTTTTTTCATGTTATATTATGATCGTAATTTATACAATCAAAAAAAACTGGAACCACACTGCTGCGTGCGGCTCCAGTCCCGGTTTAGCGACATGTACAGAATGGGCTTATTTCACCTTCAAGCCATTCTTCACATCCGTCACGCCTTCCACGCCACGGGCCAGGTCGGCGGCTTTTTGCATTTGCGCCTGGGATGGCACGAAGCCGCTGAGCATGACGACGCCGTTGACCGTTTCCACGTGCACGTCGAGCGCTTTCAAGTCATTGTCCTTGACGAGGTCAGCCTTGATTTTCGTGGTGATGACGGAGTCGGCCACGGCCGTCTTGGTACTGCCGGCCGCATTGCGCGTCACGCAGGCGGCCTTGGCCGTCGCATCCATGGCGTCGCAGTTTTCCTTCGTCGTGGCGGGTGGATTCTGCGCCACGTTGGTGCCGGCCCGGGCGCCCGTGTTCGCGTCTGCCAGCGCGGCCGTTTTCGCTGCCTTGGCATCGTTCATGCACGTGGTTTTCTCGGCGCCCGTGCGGTCGCCGCATTTGGCCTTGGCCAGGTCATACTCGGCATCGGCGACGTCCTTGCGGGCCTTGCCCAGTTCGCGCGGCGTGTTGCGGTATTGCGCCACAGCGTCCGATTCGGCCTTGGCGCGCGCCACCTTGGCTTCTTCCACGCAGACTTTTTTCGCGTTGCCGCTCTGGGCGTCGCAGGCGGCCTTGGCCTGCTTGTAGTCGGCCGTTGCCTTGTCCGTCAAACTCTTGTACGAGGCATCCTGCGCATACGCTGGCGTGGCGGCAAGCAGGGCGCTGGCACTGGCGGCCAGCATGAGTGCGATCATTTTGTTCATGATGGTTCCTCTCTGGTTAGTTGATGCCCAGATTAGACCCCTGCCGGAAGCAAAGCTCCGTGCGACAGCACACGCTGACCGTCCATTCACTTAAAAATCATCGTTTATTTGTCGCCGCTCAAGCCTTTTCGCCACAATACTTGCGCCTGTTCAAATATTGAAGCGGGCCCATCAAATACACCGGCGCCATCGGCCAGCGCCAGCCATGCCTGCGTGGCGTGGGAACCGCCTGCACCGCCGCCCGCAACCTCGCCACCGGCGCGCACGCCGCGCATCCAGGCCAGCACATGCCGGTACTGCTCCGGGTGGCGCCCATGCATCCAGGCCAGGGCCACGAGGTCCGCATAGCCCTCTTCGCGGCGCGTCTCGCGCAGCTCCTGCGCCAGCGGTGTCAACTTGCCGCGCTGCATGCTGCGCGGCTCGACAAAGCCGCGTGGCAAGGCATGCCAGTCTCCCTGCGCATAGCGCTGGCAGTGGCCGATCTCATGCGCCATCATCGCTTCCATCATCAGGCCGTGACGCGTGGCCGGCACGCCCTGCAAGACGCTGTCTGCCTGCGCATTGCCGCGCAAGGACAGCACCAGCTTGCAGCGCCCTGCTTCGTAGCCCAGCGCCAGCGGCACGGCGCCGGGCGCATCCTGCGGCTGCACGATGATGTCGATGGGCAAGCCCTGCGCACGTGCAAACGCGATGACGGGTTGGCCCGCCTGCAGCCAGCGGGTTTCCAGATCGGTGAGCTGGGCCGCAGCGACGGCGGGCAAGGCAAGGGACACACTTAACAGCGAAAACAGTTTCAACATGGGATCAACAGGAGAAATGGGGATTTACTACTGCAGAGTAAGCGGTAAAAATGTTTCCACAAGGAAAAACTAGCAACTTTTCATAAATAAAGACAAAAAAAACCGGCGCAGATGCGCCGGCTTTCCAGACTGACAATAATCAAAGTCGGCTTATTTCTTCGCCGCCTGGTCCAGTGCGCGGGCCGTGACGAATTCCGGGCGGATATCGTTGGGCACGGCCTTCATCTTGTCGAGCGCCACCTGCACTTCAGGGCGGATGACCACGTACTTGCTCATCATGTCTTTCGCGCGCGCATAGTCGCCCGTCGCCTCGATGGTCAGAAACTCACGGTCCAGGTCGATCACGGCCTGCTTGATCTTGGAAAAGTCGACGCCGAACTTGCCGTCGCCCAGCGACACAAAACCGCCCTTGTCGAGGATGTAATTCATCTGGATGGCCATGCCGCGCGCATGAGAATCCGTCAAGCCGAAATGCAGGGTGCGGAAACCAGAGGCGAGGAACGTGTTGTACAGCTTGCGCTCGGCCACGTCGCCCTGGCCCAGGGTATCGTTCAGTTGCCCCTTGTCCATCATGTAGCGCAAAGCGAACAATCCCGTGATGTCGGCCTTGGCTTCTTCGATGGTCGAATAGGCTTCCTTCAAGTCCTGGCGCGGCGTCGATGGCTTGCCGTCGACGGTGGTCGCGTGCGGGCCCAGGCCGTGCATGATTTCATGCGCGAGGATGTGCGTGAAGAAGGAATTGAAGTCGACGTCCTGCTGCGCTTCGGGCGTCAGCACCAGTTTCGAAATCGGCGTCAGGGTGGCCTTGAACTTGGCTTCCTGCACGTTTTTCAACATGACGCGCTTGGAGCCGCGCGCGCTGATGATGCGCTCGTCGTTCGGCAAATTGTAGGCAGCCGTCTGCACGGCCATGTTGCCGTCGCCAGCGCCATACACCTGGTTGACCACCACCATCGGCGCCAGCGCGCCCACCTTCGGGTTGCGGTACCGGGCGTCGAGCGGCAGGTTGTCTTCCAGTTCCTGCATGTGCTTGGCGAAGAAGTTCAGCTTCTGCGTTTCCGCCTGGTCGCGGATGTTCACGTACGCTTCGAACGCGGCCTTGTAGCCGAACAGCTCATCGTTATACGTTTCATACGGGCCGATGGTGATGTCGACGGGCGAATCGAGGTCCATCCAGGCGAAATCGGACGGCAGATAGTCGTTGTCGAGGAAAGCCTTGGCGCGCAGGGTCAAAAATTTCTTCAGGGAAGCGTTGTCCGTGGCGGCGGCAGCTTCATCAAGAAGCTTGGCCAGCTGTTTGAGTTCCACCTTGTACTCGTCCGAATACTTGACGGTCTGATACTTGCCATCCTTGCCTGCGCGAATCGTCGTGAAGAACCATTGCGCCTGCTGCTTGTCGTCGGCCGAGAGGCCATTCATCCACGTTTCCAGGCTGGCCTTGGTGGCGCCCTGCGGATAGAAATTGCCTGCTTCCGGCTTATGCGCGGGAATGGCGATGCCGGCATAGCTGGCCGGCATGAACGAGGCATGCGCGTCGAGCACCGACCAGGGACCTTTATTGATCCAGAAATAGTTCAGACGGGCCTGTCCCAGCTTTGACGTGTCCTTCTTCAGCGCTGCCCACAGCGCTTCGTTGCCGGACCAGCGCTGGCGCAGCTGCAGCACGTCGACCAGCTTGGCCGCCTCGACCAGCTTGGCGATGGCCTGGCGGTCGCCAGCAGACAGGTGCGTGACATCGGCCGTCAGCGCGACGGGCGCGTAGCGGGCGCTCATGGCCGCCAGTTGTTGCGCGGTGGCCGGGGCTGCCGGCGTTGCGGCGCAAGCGCTGCCGACGGCGGCGGCCATCAGCAGGGGGAACAGGATACGTTTCATGGGGACCTCAGCAAACAATGTAAGGTCCCGATTGTAAACGAGCGCCGCTTAAAACTCTTCCCATGCGTCATCGGCGGGCACCTTGGAGGCCAGCTTTTTCGCTGCCGGCTTCGCTGCCGCCTTGACGGCCGGCCTGGCAGCAGTCACGGCAGCCGGACGCGCACGCGCCGGCTGCGGCGCCTGCAGCGGCACTTGCGAGTTGTCGAGCTTGAAGATGCTGACCACCTGCGACAGACTGCCGGCCTGCGCTTCCAGCGATGCGGCGGCCGAGGCCGACTGCTCCACCAGCGCCGCATTCTGCTGCACCACCTGGTCCATCAGGCCGACAGCCTGGTTGACCTGTTCGATGCCGGACGACTGCTCGCGCGTGGCCACGCTGATTTCGCCCATGATGTCGGTCACGCGCTTGACGCTGTCGACAATGTCTTGCATGGTCGTGCCCGCTTCATCGACCAGGCGCGCGCCCGTGCCGACGCGCTCGACCGAGTCGTCGATCAGCGACTTGATTTCCTTGGCGGCCTGGCTGGAACGCTGGGCCAGGCTGCGCACTTCGGTGGCGACGACGGCAAAGCCCCGGCCCTGCTCGCCGGCACGCGCCGCTTCCACGGCGGCATTGAGCGCCAGAATATTCGTCTGGAAAGCGATGCCGTCGATCACGCCGATAATGTCGACTATCTTTTTCGACGATTCGTTGATGGCGGCCATGGTCTGCACCACCTGCGCCACGACGGCGCCGCCCTTGACGGCCACACCCGAGGCCGATACGGCCAGCTGATTCGCCTCGATCGCGTGCTCGGCGTTCTGCTTGACGGTGCCCGTCAATTGCTCCATCGACGTGGCGGTTTCCTCGATCGACCCGGCCTGCTGTTCCGTGCGGTTCGACAGGTCCAGGTTGCCGGCCGCGATTTCGCGCGAATTGGTGGCGATGGTCTGCGTGCCGGCACGCACCTGGCTGACGATGGCCACCAGGCTGTCGCGCATGCCGCGCATGGCGTACAGCAAACTGTTGCGGTCGTTCGGCCCGGTAGTGATGGTCACTGCCAGGTTACCAGCGGCAATTTCACCGGCGATGGCGGCCGCGTAGTCGGGCTCGCCGCCGAGCTGGCGCAGCAAGCCGTGGCTGATGCGCCAGGCCGCGATGGTACCGATGGCGATCGCGCCCAGGCACAGCAGCACCATGAAGAAGAAAAAGCTGCGCGCCACCGTGCTTGCGCTGTCGGCCTGTTCGCGGCTCATCTTTTCTTCGAGGTCGATCAGCTGGTTGACGGACGCAAGCCAGCCCGTGAAGGCGGCGGCGCCCTGCTGCTGCAGCAAGGCGGTGGCGCCGGCCACATCGTCGGCCAGGCGCAATTGAATCACCTTGGCGATGATCGGCTGGGCCTTCGCTTCACTGGCCTTGATGGCGGCCAGGGCCGTGCGTTCCGCTTCGGTCACGTCCTTGCCGCTGCCGATGATCTGGTCCAGCGGTGCGGCGGCCTGCGCGTAATTAGCGGCCAGCGTTTCGATGCGCGCGATTTCCGGCTTGGCCGACGCCGCGTCGGCCGCCAGCACCACATCGCGCAGGGCGATTGCGCGGTCATGCACGCTGCCGCGGAAATTGATCGCATGGCGCTGCTTGACGTTGTTGACGTCGCTGATACTGGTGAGGATGGCGTCGATCTTTTGCACGCGGTTGATGCCGAGTGCGGTAACGATGATCAGCAGCAACAGGACCAGGCCGAATCCCGTATAAAGCCGTGTGCTGATTTTGGTGCTTTGCATATCCGTCTCATCCATTCATTCATGAAAATGTCCAAATTCTTCATCACCATGATGTTGACATTTGGAAATAAAAGTTAATTTATCATGAATGGAAGCAGGCTGCCTGAGGCCGGTCAAAAGCAGCCTTTTTGAGGCCTTGAACCCTACCACACGCGGTAGACCTGCCCCGTCTGCGCCCCTTCCACGCTGCGGCTGTAGGCCAGCGCTACGCGGCTGGCGGCGGCCGGCTCGAAGCCGTAGAAGAAGGGGCCATACGATTCCAGCGATTCTTCCAGTACCGTGGGGCTGACGACATTGATGCGCACGCCGCGCGCCAGTTCGATGGCGGCGCCCCGTACAAAACCTTCCACGGCCGCATTCGTCATGCTGGCGGCCGCGCCGAAGCGGATCGGCTGCTCGGCAACGATGCCGCTGGTCAAGGTAATCGAACCGCCATCGTTCAGGTATTCCTGCGCCACCAGCGCCACGTTGACCTGGCCCATCAGCTTGCTGTCCAGGCCCAGCTGGAATTGCTCGGGCGTGAATTCGGCCAGGGGGCCGAAATGCAGCTTGCCGGCCGTGACGACAACGGCGTCGACCTTGCCGATGCGCTGGAACAGGGCGCGTACTTGCGCGATGTCGCCCATGTCGGCCTGGTGCGTGCCCGTGCGGCTGCCCACTTCGATGATTTCATGGCGCTGCGCCAGTTGCGCGGTGACGGCCTTGCCGATGGTGCCGCTGGCGCCGATGATGACGATTTTCATGCTGCTTCCTTGTGTGGGTTGAACGATGGAGCCAGTATGCGCCGCTTCCAGAAAGGAATAAATGCGCTAGAATTTACAAGATTACCAACCCACAGTTTGCAATCAAGGCGACATGGATAAATTGCGCAGCATGGAAATCTTTGTGTCCGTCGTCGACCAGGGCAGTTTCACGGCGGCCGCCGACACCTTCCGCATCTCGCCCGTGATGGTGGGCAAGCACATCAAACAGCTGGAAGAGCGGCTGGGTACGCGCCTGCTGGCGCGCACGACGCGGCGGCAAAGCCTGACGGAAATCGGCAGGCAATACGTGGAGCAATGCCGCCAGATCCTGGCGCAGATCGCGGCGGCCGAAACGGGCGCGGAAGCGATGCGCGCCACGCCGCGCGGCAAGCTGAAGATCACGGCGCCCGTATCCTTCGGCAGCGAATGCATCGCGCCACTGATGGCCGACTATCTGACGGTCTATCCGGACGTGAGCCTGGAGCTCAATTTGAATGACAGGATGGTGGACCTGGTGGAGGAAGGATTCGATGCGGCCATCCGCATCGGCAAGCTGGAAGATTCCGGCATGGTGGCGCGGCCCTTGCGGCCATATGCGATGGTGATCTGCGCCTCGCCCGCCTACCTGGCAAAGCACGGCACGCCGCGCACGCCGGACGACCTGGCGCGGCACGAATGCGTGGATTTCATGCAGTGGTCGCGCCACATGCGCTGGCGTCTGAGCGGCAAGGAAGCGCGCCACGATGGCGCTGCGGCCGAAAGCCGCTTCCGCTCGAACAATGGCCAGGCGCTGCGCATGGCGGCCCTGCACGGCTTCGGCATCGTCATGCAGGCGGAGATTTTACTGGCCGACGATATCGCGGCGGGACGGCTGGTGCCGCTGCTGGCCGATTACGTGCCGGCGCCGCGCCTGATGCATGTGCTGTATCCGCGCGACCGCCAGCCTACGCCGAAGCTGACGACCTTCATCGATTTTCTGCTGGAACGCTACGGGCCGGCGGCGACACCGCCACCGGCCACGCTCACGTAATCGTCGTACCTAGTTCACCTTCGCGGCAGGTGCGGACGCCAGCTTGGCCAGCTCGCCGTCCGGCTGCCAGCCCGCTCCCAAGGAACGGGCCACGGCCACGGTCGCCAGCAGGCGCTGGGTCTTGATCTGCGCGGCGGCGCGGTCCGCTGCCAGCGAACTACGCTGCGCGTCCGTCACATCCAGATAGGTCGAGATGCCGCGCTCGTAGCGCGTACGCGCCACCAGGTAGGCGCGCGCCGCCGCTTCCTGCGACAGGGCCTGGGCGTCGCCCTGCAACTGGCGCTGCTCCACGTCGGACAGCGCATCTTCCACTTCACGCAAGGCCGTCAACAGCTTCGTTTCATGGTTCGCCACGGCTTCCGCATAGCGCGCCTTGGACAGGTCAAGATTGGCCTGGTTGCGGCCGCCGTCGAAGATCGGCAAGGACAGGGCCAGCGGACCAAAGCTGAACTGGCGCGAACCGCCCTGCGCCAGGTCGCGCAGCTTTTCGGATGCGTAGCCGAAATTGCCCGTCAATTGCAGCGTCGGATAAAACGCGCCTTCGGCCACGCCCACTTGCGCGTTCGCCGCGCGCAGGCCCGCCACGCTGGAAACGAGGTCCGGGCGGTGCGCCAGCAGGCTGGCGGGCAAGCCGACAGGAATGGCGGGCGGCAGCGGCAAGACGGACGGATCGGCGGCCACCGGCAATTGCAGCGCCGACGGCGGCTTGCCCGTCAGGGTGGCCAGGCTGTTTTCCAGCTGGTTGCGCTGGCGCCTGACTTCATGCAAATCGGCCTGCGCGTTCGACAGTTCGACTTTCGCGCGCGCCAGGTCCAGCTCATTCGTCAAGCCCGCGTTGAAGCGCGCTTCGACCAGCTGCGCCGATTCGCGGCGCGTGTCGAGCGCGCCATTCAGGATGGCCATTTCCGCATCGAGTCCGCGCAGCTGCCAGTAATTGCTGGCCACTTGCGACGACAGCATCAGCAGCACGCCGTCGCGGTCGGCCTGCGCCGCCAGCGCCTGCGAATCGGCCGCTTCAACCATGCGTTTTACACGGCCCAGCAAGTCGACTTCATACGACAGCGTAGCGCCCGCGGAAAAATTGTTGCCGCTGACCGAGCGGTTGCCTTGCGCCAGGCCCTGCGACGTGTTGGCCGAGGTGCGCGAGTTCGATACACCCGTGCTGACGTTCACGCTCGGTCCCTGGTTGGCGCGCGCCGTGCCGCTTTGCGCCAGCGCCTGCAGCAAGCGCTCGCCGGCCGCCTTCACGCTGGGGTTGTCCTGCAGCGCGCTTTGCTCGAGGCGGTTCAGGGTGGCGTCGCCGTAGATGCTCCACCACTCCTTGGGCAGTTGCGCGGCGTCAGCCGCAGCCGCGCCATGGCGGAAGGTGTCGGCGCCGGCGACATTGCCCGGCGCGGTGAAATCCTGGCCCACGGTGCCGCAGGCGGACAGCGCCACGGCAAGGGAAGCGGCCAGCGCGATTTTCGTCAATACTGTTTGCATGATGTGTACCTTCTTGTTCTTGAGGTGCTGCACGTGCGAGCTGTGCGCGGTCAATGACCGCCGCCACCGCCACCGGGAGCTTTGAGTTTATCGGCCAGCCACAGGGGCACGATGCAGGCCAGCAGGATGGCGCCGATCAGGAAGAAGCCATCGTTGTAAGCCATCACATACGCTTCGCGGCGCACGATGCCGTCGATCGCCTGCAAGGCCTGGTTGCCGGCCGTGACGGCGTCATAGCCTTTGGCCATGAACGACGACGTCAGCTGGTCGATGCGCAGCTGGGTGGCGCTGGAATAGGCATTGATCGCTTCGCCCAGGCGCTGCGAATGGAAATGCTCGCGGGTGCTCAGGGCCGTGGCCAGCAGGGCGATGCCGATCGAGCCGCCCAGGTTGCGCGTCATGTTGAACAGGCTCGAAGCGGACGGCATGTCCTTCGGCGCGATGCCCTTCATGGCGAAGTTCGACAGGGTCAGCATGACGAAGGGCTGGCCCAGCGCGCGCACCACCTGCGACCACAGCAGCTGGTCGTAGCCGGTGGACGCGTCCATGTAGGCATTCATCATGCACGAACCGCCAAACAGCAACAGGCCGAACGAGCACAGGATGCGGTTGTCCACCACGGACGACAGCTTGGCGACGAACGGCATGATGAACAGCTGCGGCAAGCCCACCCACATGATGACTTCACCGATCTGCATCGGCGAGTAGCCCGCGATCTGGCCCAGGAACAGGGGCAGCAAAAAGGCCGAGCCATACAGGCCCATGCCCGTCACGGCCGACAGCACGGTGGCCACTAAAAAATTGCGCTGGCCATACAGGGCCAGGTTGACGAACGGTTCAGCGCGCGTGGCGCTGGTAACGACCCAGCCCAGGATGCCCACCAGGGCCATCGAGGCGAAGGCGATGATGAAACCGGAGTCGAACCAGTCCTTCGAGTTGCCCTCTTCCAGAAAGATGGTCAGGCAGCCGAGGCCCAGGGCCATGAAGAAGATGCCCAGCCAGTCGGCCTTCCAGAACATCTCGAGCTTCATCGGCTCCTTGTCGAGGCCATAGATCATGCCGGCGATCAGCAGCACGCCCGGCACCCAGTTGATGTAGAAGATCGATGGCCAGCCATACAGCTCGCTCAGATACCCGCCCAGGGTCGGGCCCATGGCTGGCGCCAGGGTGGCCGTCAGGCCGAAAATCGCCATGCCGACGGCGCGCTTCGACGGCGGCAGCTTGAGCATCACCAGCGTAAACGCCATCGGGATCAGGGCGCCGCCCGTGAAACCCTGCAGCATGCGGAAGACGATCATGCTTTCCAGGTTCCACGCCGTGCCGCACAGGGTGGAGAACAACAGGAAGAAAGCGGTGGTGCCGATCATGTAGGTACGCAGACCGAACACGCGCGCCAGCAGCGCGGTGAGGGGAATGACGATAATTTCGGCCACCAGGTAGGCCGTGGAAATCCACGAGCCTTCTTCCTGGGTGGCCGACAGCGAGCCAAGGATATCCTTGAGCGAGGAATTGGTGATCTGGATGTCGAGCACCGCCATGAAGGCGCCCAGCATGCCGGCGGCGACCGCCAGCCAGGTGCGCCCGGAGACTTTCTCGTCGATCACGGGAAACGCTGGCGGCTTCGCCAGCGTGGTGGAGGGGCTGCTCATGGAAGCTTAGTGGGTGGTGGACTGGGCGGCAGGAGCGGCGGCGTGACGCGCGGCCGGCTGCGTTTCAGGCTGATTGACTTCCACTTCGGCGATCACCGACATGCCCGGCACCAGGCGGCCATTCATGGCCTTGATGTCTTCCGGCTGGAAGACGATTTTCACCGGCACGCGCTGGACGATCTTGGTGAAGTTGCCGGTGGCGTTATCGGCTGGCAGCAGGGCGAATTGCGCCCCCGAGGCAGGAGCGAAACTGTCCACGGTACCGACCAGTTTCTTGCCCGGCATGGCGTCGATGGTCACGTGCACGCTCTGGCCGCGGTGCAGGTCGGCCAATTGGGTTTCCTTGAAGTTGGCGGTGACCCAGACGTTGTCTTGCACGATGGCCGTCAATTGCTGGCCAGGCTGCACGCGCATGCCCGTTTCCACGTTGCGCTTGCCGATGCGGCCGGCGACAGGAGCCAGGATGCGGTTGTATTGCAGCTGCTGTTCCGCGTCCTTCAATTGCACGCGCAGCACGGCCACTTGTGCCTTGGCCACGTCGCGCGCAGCTTGCGCCGCGCCAATCTGCGCCTTGGCGGCCGACGCGCTGTCGCGGCGGGCGGCCAGGTCAGCCACGGCGCTCGAGCGGGCCGCATTGGCCGCGTCGAGTTCCGCTTTCGAGACGGCTTTCATCTGGCTCGTGTACAGCTGGCCATAACGGTCCGCATCCTGTTTCGCGCGCAGCAGTTGCGCATCGGCTTGCGCCACTTGCGCCTGGGCGCCACTGGCTTGTGCCTGCACTTGCGCGATCTGCGCGTCCGCTTGCAGCACTTGCTGCTCGGCGCTGGCGATCTGTGCGGCGATCTGCTCGGTTTTCACGCGCTGGTCGAACGGGTCGAGTTCGGCGATCACGTCGCCCTCTTTCACCATTTGATTGTCGTCGATGAAGACCTTGGTGACGACGCCGGAAATGCGCGCCGAGACGGGATGCACGTGGCCGGCCACATAGGCGTTTTCCGTTTCCACGAAATAGTGGCTGCGGTACCACATGCGCGCGCCGGCGCCCAGGGCCACGAGGACGATCAGGCCGGCGATGATTTTGACGCGGTTGTTCGGTGGTGCGGAGCTGGCGGAAGCGGCGGGCGCGGAAGGGGCGGCCGGGGCCGCAGGTGGGACGGCGCTCAGCACTTTGTGCTCTGCGTGGCCTGGCTGGTTGGACATACTCGCTCCGGAAATGAAATGATATATGTTCATTATTGGGCAAAGAAAAGCCAAAGTCAAGAAATGAAACGATTGCATTTCATTTTAATTTGCACTACAGTGTGAGCCATCACTTACCTTCCAACTTATAAAGAGACCCAGACCATGTCCGATCCCGGCCTCAGCGATACCTTGCCTACCGATAAAGAATCCGGCGACGCCGCCCAGGAGCTTTCCTGCTGCGGCAAACCAGCCGGCCGCCCGCGCGCGGCCGACATGGAAGCGCGCATGGACAACCTTCTGCACACGGCCGGTTGCCTGTTTCTGGAAAAAGGATATGGAAAAGTCAGCCTGGAAATGATCGCCCGCGAAGCCCATGTGGCCGTGCGTACGATTTATGTGAAGTTTGGCGGCAAGTCGGGCTTGTTCAATGCCGTGGTGGAATTGCGCCGCGCCGCCTACTTCTCGACCATGCCGGCGCTGGAAACGGATATGCGTCCCCTGCCCACGATCCTGGGCGAGTTCGGCCTGCTGTTCGTGCAACTCGTCACGATGCCGGCGGCCATCCACCTCAATCGCATGGTGGTGGCCGAAGCGGCCACGCATCCTGAACTGGCGGAAACGTTTTACAAGGTGGGACCGGGACAGACGCGCGAGATGCTGACGAGGTTTTTCAGCCGCCCCGACATCGCGCCCCTGTTCCGCGCGGAGCTGGCGCCGGCCATGCTGTCGCTGCACCTGCTCAATTGCCTGCTGGGCGACCAGATGTCGCGCCTGCTGTTTCCGCCACAAACGCAACCGGACGTGGCGCAATTGCGCGCCAAGGTAGCCGTCAGTCTCGACCTGTTCCTGCGCGGCACCCTGCGCCAGCCGCTGGCGGACTGACGCGGGAAGGCTGACCGGGGAGGTCAGCCAGGGCGGCCACAGTCTTCCGGCTGCGCCGCTTCGGCGTGCTCATCGTTCAAGCCCAGCGCGCGCAGGAAAGGCTGGGCCGCCGACGCGCCATCGACAGTGAGTGAAGACTCGCTTTCATCGTAGCGGTCCGGGCCATAGCGCATCAGGTCGAACGAGGTTTCAAAGCGCTGCGCCAGGAAATACGTGCGGAAGTAATCGAAGGAAAACGCCACCTGGCCATCTTCCCGCAACAGCAAGCCATGCGCATACAGCGGCGCCAGCCAATCTCCGGCCGCCATGCTCCAGCCTTTCACGCCGCAATAGTCGCTGGCAAAGCGCTCCAGCTCCGCCTCGTTGAGGAAAACGCTCTTGGCTTCGAACATCACGAACGCCAGCTCGATCAGGAATTCGCGCGCATCGGCAGCCGCGCCGGCGTCCACGCGCTGCTGTGCGCCCGCCTTGCCCAGCAAGCCATCGAGATAATCGCGCTCGCCTGCCAGCTGCGGCAGCAAGGTGGCAAACACATACTCGGCATCCACCTGCCCCGTTTCCTGGCCATTCGGCGTGTACAGCACCGACAGGGCGAAATTCTTGCTCACGTCATCGAACTCGCGCAGGGACACCGTCCACCGCGTGCCTGGCGCACCGCCATCGGCCGCGGCCTCGCCCGTGCCGAACTCGAGCACGGCAAACGCCGCCATCTGGCCATTGGTATCGTACAGACTGCCGGGATTGCTCTTGAACAGGATGCCCAGCGACTTCATCAGCGAACTGGCATCGCCCGTATGCTGGTGGCCATGGAACACGGCGTGGATATTCTTGTAGTGCGCGCGCTGCTCGGCACTGGCGTGCTCATCGGCGGAGAAAAAGCTGAAGCCGGCATTGCCCAGCGCCGCAGCCGCAACACCCTGCGCGCGGCTGCCCGGCACCAGGTAGAAACGCGCGCCGGGCAAGCTGGCCGCCTGCAGCAAGGGGCGCAGGAAGTATTCGTAGACATACACGGGCGTCGTGCCGGCACAGGCGTCGGGCGCCACCAGCTGGCCCGTGAAGAAAATCGCATCGATCCGCTTGCCCGCCGCCAGTATAGCGGCCACATCCTGGTACAAGGCATGCAGCATCACGGCTTGCTCTTGCTCGTCAGCCCGGCGCAAACGGACGTCGGCAATATGAAGGGCGGTAAATTTTTTCATCGTTGCAAAGCTCTCTCAGTACAGCGGAACTTGACCGTATCCCACGCTGACAACATTCCTGGAAAAATCACACGCTTCCGTCGAAGCAAAAGAAAAACATGGTGACAGACCTCCATTCTGCCACTTTTTCCACACGGCAATACTCACCAATTTTCACAAGGCACCGCTGCACCACGTTTTACTATGATGCAGATCAAGGGAAATAAAAAAAACCGGGAACATGTCCCGGTTTTTTTGTACTGAAAGTTAACGCTTCATCAGCGCTTGCGCGGCGGCGGCAAGTCCGTGCACACGCCTTCGCGCGCTTTTGCCAACCTGCCGATCGACTCGCCCAGGGTTGGATGCGGATGGATGGTCTTGCCGATGTCGGTGCCGTCGCAGCGCATTTCGATGGCCAGAGCGATTTCGCCGCCTCATCGTTCCCCTGTCGCCCGCGTGCGTGCCGACGATGGCAGGATAATAAAAAACCCCGCAATCGCTTGCGGGGTTTTTAGTGTTACAACACAGCGCTACAACATCAGCGCTTGCGCGGCGGCGGCAAGTCCGTGCACACGCCTTCGTACACTTCAGCGGCCATACCGATCGATTCGCCCAGGGTCGGGTGCGGATGGATGGTCTTGCCGATGTCGGTGCCGTCGCAGCCCATTTCGATGGCCAGCGCGATCTCGCCAATCATGTCGCCCGCATGCGTGCCGACGATGGTGCCGCCGATGATGCGGTGCGTTTCAGCGTCGAACAGCAGCTTGGTGAAGCCTTCGGCGCGGCCGTTGGCCACGGCGCGGCCCGAAGCTGCCCATGGGAAGTGGCCCTTCTCGACCTTGATGCCCTTGGCTTTCGCTTCGTCTTCCGTGATGCCGGCCCATGCCACTTCCGGATCCGTGTAGGCGACCGATGGAATCACCTTGACGTCGAAGTGCGACTTCTGGCCAGAGGCGGCCTCCGCTGCCACGTGAGCTTCGTGCACAGCCTTGTGCGCCAGCATCGGCTGGCCCACCAGGTCGCCGATGGCGAAGATGTTCGGCACGTTGGTGCGCATCTGGCTGTCGACGTTGATGAAACCGCGGTCCGTCACCTGCACGCCCGCCTTGTCGGCGGCCAGTTTCTTGCCGTTCGGGCTGCGGCCCACGGCCACCAGTACCAGGTCGTAGATCTGTGGCGCCGGTGCGGTAGCACCTGCTTCGGCTGCTTCGAACGTGACCTTGATGCCTTCCGGCAGAGCCTCGACGGCTACCGTCTTGGTCTTGGTCATGATGTTGTCGAAGCGCTTCTCGTTGAACTTCTGCCACACCTTGACGGCGTCGCGGTCCGCGCCCTGCATCAGGCCATCCATCATTTCGACCACGTCAATGCGCGCGCCGAAGGTCGAATAAACGGTTGCCATTTCCAGGCCGATGATGCCGCCGCCGATGACCAGCATGCGTTTCGGGATCTGGCGCAATTCCAGCGCGCCCGTCGAATCGACGATGCGCGGGTCTTCCGGCACGAAGGGCAGTTTCACCACGGACGAACCGGCGGCAATGATGGCTTGCTTGAACTGCACGACTTTTTTGGAGCCGTCGCCTGCCGTCACTTCGATGTGGTTCGCGGACAGGAACTGGCCCACGCCCGTCACCACTTGCGTCTTGCGCGCCTTGGCCATGCCGGCCAGACCGCCCGTCATGTTCGAGATCACGCCTTCCTTGTACTTGCGTACCTGGTCGATGTCGATCGTCGGCTTGGCAAACGTCACGCCCGTGTTGGACATGTGCGCCGTTTCATCGATGACGGATGCAACGTGCAGCAGCGCCTTCGACGGAATGCAGCCCACGTTCAGGCACACGCCGCCCAAGGTCGCATAGCGCTCGACGATGACCGTCGACATGCCCAGGTCGGCCGCGCGGAACGCCGCCGAATAGCCGCCAGGACCGCCGCCCAGCACCATCATGTCGACGTCGATGTCAACCTGGCCGCTGTAATTACCGGCCGGGATGGCGGCAACGGCTGCAGCTGGTGCCGCCGCTGCAGGAGCCGGAGCTGCGGCAGGCGCAGGAGCGGCCGCCGGTGCGGCTGCAGGAGCAGCAGCGCCTTCCGACGCTTCCACCACCAGCAGCGCGCTGCCTTCGGCGATCTTGTCGCCGACCTTGACTTTCAACTCCTTGACGACGCCGGCGTGGGTCGATGGAATCTCCATGCTGGCCTTGTCCGATTCCACCGTGATCAGGGACTGGTCCACCTTGATGGTGTCGCCGACCTTGACCATCAGTTCGATGACTTCGACTTCCTTGAAGTCGCCGATATTCGGTACTTTTACCTCTACTGTGCTCATCAATCGCTCCTTACAGCAGAATTTTGCGCATGTCGGCCAGGACTTCGCCGAGGTACACGGAGAATCGCGCGCCCATCGCGCCATCGACCACGCGGTGGTCGTAGGACAGCGAAGTGCCCATCATCAAACGTGGCTGGAAGGCCTTGCCATCCCATACCGGCTTGATCGAGGCTTTCGACAGACCCAGGATCGCGACTTCCGGTGCATTGACGATAGGCGTGAAGTGCGTGCCGCCGATGCCGCCCAGGGACGAGATCGTGAAGCTGGCGCCCTGCATGTCGGCCGGTTTCAGCTTGCCTTCGCGCGCCTGCAAGGAGAGTTCCGTCATTTCACGGGCGATCTGCGACACCGACTTCTGGTCCGCGCCCTTGATCACGGGGACCACCAGGCCATTCGGCGTGTCGGCCGCGAAGCCGATGTTGTAATACTGCTTGAGGATCAGGTTCTCGCCCTTGGCATCCAGGGAAGCGTTAAACGCGGGGAATTTCTTCAGCGCGGCAACGGAAGCCTTGATGACGAAGGCCAGCATGGTCAGCTTGGCCGCATCCTTGTTCTTCGCATTGGCCGCGTTGGTGTCGACGCGGAACGCTTCCAGGTCCGTCACGTCCGCTTCGTCGAACTGCGTGACGTGCGGGATCATGACCCAGTTGCGGTGCAGATTCGGGCCCGAGATTTTCTTGATGCGCGACAGCGGCAGCAATTCGGTCGTGCCGAATTTGCTGAAGTCCAGCGACGGCCATGGCAGCAGATCCAGGCCCACGCCCGAACCGCCTTTGGCAGCGACCGGCGCATTTGGCGCGGCGACGGCACCCGACATCACGCCCTTGACGAAGTTCTGCACGTCTTCCTGGGTGATACGGCCCTTCGGACCGGAACCGCCCACGCGGGTCAGGTCCACGCCCAGTTCGCGCGCGAACTTGCGGATCGATGGCGACGCGTGCGCCAGCTTGCCGTTCGCTGCAGGAGCGGCGGCAGGAGCTGGTGCAGCGACCGGCGCCGAAGCGACGGCGGCGGCTGGCGCGGCGGCAGCTTGCGCAGCCGGTGCCGGTGCAGCAGCGGCAGGTGCAGCAGGAGCCGCGCCACCGGTCGTTTCCACGACCAGCACCAGGCTGCCCTTGGCAACCTTGTCACCGACCTTGACTTTCAATTCCTTGACGATACCGGCGTGGCTCGATGGGATTTCCATGCTGGCCTTGTCCGATTCGACCGTCAGCAGCGACTGGTCGACCTTGATGCTGTCGCCGACCTTGACCATCAGTTCGATGACTTCGACTTCCTTGAAGTCGCCGATGTCGGGTACGGTCACTTCGACCAGGGCCGGCGCGCCGGCTGGGGCGGCAGGTGCTGGCGCGGCCGCAGGAGCGGCGGCGGGGGTTTCAGCGGCAGGTGCTGCGGCCGGGGCGGCAGCGGCAGGCGCAGGGGCCGAGGCGTCGTCCGCCACTTCCAGCAGCAGGACCAGCGAACCTTCGGCGATCTTGTCGCCCACGTTGACTTTCAATTCCTTGACGACACCGGCGTGGCTCGATGGAATTTCCATGCTGGCCTTGTCCGATTCGACCGTGATCAGGGACTGGTCGACCTTGACCGTATCGCCTGGCTTGACCATCAGTTCAATGATCTCGACTTCCTTGAAATCGCCGATATCCGGGACTTTGACTTCCACAATGCTCATAGCTTGCTCCGTTATTTTATTTGTCAGATGGACCCGCACACACGCCAGGGCGGCGCTTTCGCACCGCCCTGGCATCATCGGGTCCGCACAACGATTACTGGGTCACCGGATTCGGTTTGTTCGCGTCGATGCCGTACTTGGCAATCGCCTGCTCCACCACCGACACGTCGATCTTGCCTTCGTCAGCCAGCGATTTGAGCGCGGCCACGGTGACATAATAACGGTTCACTTCGAAGAACTCGCGCAGCTTGGCGCGGCTGTCCGAGCGGCCAAAGCCATCGGTACCGAGCACTTTATAAGTGCGGCCCTTCGGCATGAAGGCGCGGATCTGTTCTGCAAACGCGCGCATGTAGTCGGTCGTGGCGACGATCGGGCCATCCGTGTCCTGCATCAGCGACGTCACGTAAGGCACGCGCTGCTCTTTCGACGGGTTGACCATGTTCCAGCGTTCCGCATCCTGGCCATCGCGGGCCACCAGGGTCAGCGACGGTGCCGACCACACGTCCGCAGCCACGCCCCAGTCGTTCTGCAACAGCTCGGCGGCGAAGATCGATTCGCGCAGGATGGTGCCGCAACCGATCAGCTGTACGCGCAGCTTGGCGTCAGCCTGGCCTTCCTGCAGCTTGTACATGCCTTTCAGGATGCCTTCTTCCTGGCCTGGCTTGATGCCTGGCTGGGCGTAGTTCTCGTTCATGATCGTGATGTAGTAGAACACATCTTCCTGGTTGGCGATCATGCGGCGCAGGCCGTCCTGGATGATGACGGCGACTTCATGGCTGAAGGTCGGATCGTACGGCATGCAGGTCGGGATGGTCGCGGCGAAGATATGGCTGTGGCCATCTTCGTGCTGCAAGCCTTCGCCGTTCAGCGTCGTACGGCCAGCCGTGCCGCCCATCAGGAAGCCACGGGCGCGCATGTCGGCCGAAGCCCATACCTGGTCGCCGATGCGCTGGAAGCCGAACATCGAGTAGAAGGTGTAGAACGGGATCATGATGCGGTCGTTGGTCGAGTACGACGTCGCCGCGGCGATCCACGAGCTCATGCCGCCCGCTTCGTTGATGCCTTCTTGCAGGATCTGGCCAGCCTTGTCTTCGCGGTAGTACATGACCTGGTCTTTGTCGACCGGCTCGTACAACTGGCCTTTCGGGTTGTAGATGCCGATCTGGCGGAACAGGCCTTCCATGCCGAAGGTACGCGATTCATCAACCAGGATAGGCACGACGCGCTGGCCCAGGTTCGGGTCTTTCAGCAGAGTCGAAATGACGCGCACAAACGCTTGCGTGGTCGAGATTTCACGGCCTTCAGGCGTCGCTTCCAGCACGTTCTTGAACGCGTCCAGGCCAGGCACCGGCAGGGTTTCTTCCGACTTCTGGCGGCGCTGCGGCAGGTAACCACCGAGGGCCTTGCGGCGCTCGTGCAGGTAGACCATTTCCGGCGCGTCGTCGGCTGGCTTGAAGAACGGGATATCGGCCAGCTTGTCGTCAGGGATAGGCAGCGAGAAGCGGTCGCGCATTTCGCGGATGGCTTCGTCGTCCAGTTTTTTCGTCTGGTGCGCCGTGTTGCGCGCTTCGCCGGACTTGCCCATGCCGTAGCCCTTGATGGTTTTCACCAGCAGGACGGTCGGCTGGCCCTTGTGTTCCTGGGCGATCTTGAATGCCGCGTAGATCTTGTGCGGATCGTGGCCGCCACGGGTCAGGCGCCAGATGTCGTCATCCGTCATGTTCGCAACCATTTCCAGCAGCTTCGGATGCTTGCCGAAGAAGTGCTTGCGCACGTAGGCGCCGTCTTTGGCCTTGTAGTTCTGGTACTCGCCGTCGACGGTTTCCATCATCACGCGCTGCAGGATGCCTTCCTTGTCTTGCGCCAGCAGGGCGTCCCAGCCCGGGCCCCAGATGACCTTGACGACGTTCCAGCCGGCGCCACGGAATTCGCCTTCCAGTTCCTGGATGATCTTGGTGTTGCCGCGTACCGGGCCGTCCAGACGCTGCAGGTTGCAGTTGACCACGATGACCAGGTTGTCGAGCATGTCGCGTGCGGCCAGACCGATCGCGCCCAGCGATTCCGGCTCGTCCATCTCGCCGTCGCCGCAGAAAGCCCAGATCTTGCGGTTGTCGGTTTTCGCGATGCCGCGTGCGTGCAGGTATTTCAGGAAGCGCGCCTGGTAGATCGCCATGTGCGGGCCCAGGCCCATCGACACGGTCGGGAACTGCCAGAAGTCAGGCATCAGCTTCGGATGCGGGTACGAGGACAGGCCCTTGCCGTCGACTTCCTTGCGGAAGTTCAGCATTTGCTCTTCCGTCAAGCGGCCTTCGAGGAAGGCGCGCGCGTAGACGCCGGGCGACGAGTGGCCCTGGATGTACAGCAGGTCGCCGCCGTGGTCGGCCGTAGGCGCGTGCCAGAAATGGTTGAAACCGATGCCCAGCATGTTCGCCAGCGAAGCGAACGACGACAAGTGGCCGCCCAGGTCGCCGTCGGCGCGGTTGGCCTTGACGACCATGGCCATGGCGTTCCAGCGCATCCACGAGCGCAGGCGCTCTTCGTATTCGAGGTTGCCGGGACAGTGGGCTTCTTGTTTGGTGGGGATGGTATTGACGTAGGCGGTGGTGCTGGAGAACGGGATCTGGGCGCCGCGGCGGCGGGCCAGGTCAACCATGCGCTCCATCAGGTAATGCGCGCGTTCCGGACCTTCATTTTCCAGAACGGCTTCGAGCGCGTCCAGCCACTCCTTGGTTTCCTGCATATCCGGGTCGGTGCCGATCTGTGTCGTTACCTGGTTCAGTTGAGCTGACATCTGTTGAGTCTCCTTTGTGAACGCCCCACCCCGATTTTCCGGATCGCTGTCGGACGGTATTTCGCTGATTATTTACTATTAAGTCGGTTTAGTGTGGGGATTCTAACAGCGTATTTACTATTTTTCAAATTACGATATAGCATTTCGTATTATGAAATTACCCTATGAAATTTATGCTGCACTGCCGCAAATTCTGTCTGGAAATTAGGGTGAGCAGAGTGCCAAAAACGAATGTACACCCCGGTCGTCCGCACAGGCATACCGGGCCAAGCGGGCCTGAAAAATGTCGAGGGCAAGGCGCAGCGACGCAGACAGTACGCCAGTACGGCAAGGAGCTGCAACGCCGCCATCGGCATTTTCTCAGGCCCGCGTCTCTGGCCCGCTTTTATGCCGGGCCAAGCGGGCCTGAAAAATGTCGAGGGCAAGGCGCAGCGACGCAGACAGTACGCCAGTACGGCAAGGAGCTGCAACGCCGCCATCGGCATTTTCTCAGGCCCGCGTCTCCGGCCCGCTTTTATAAGGGCTTGGCATAGCCAAAACCGCCCCTTTGCACCGCCCGGCTTTATAATCTGTCTTTTCCCTCCCACACAGCCTCCTACCATGCCAGCACAACTGATCGACGGAATCGCCCTCTCCCAAAAACTGCGCAGCGAGATCGCCACGCGCGCCGCCGCCCTCACGGCCAAGGGCACCCAGCCCGGCCTGGCCGTGATCCTCGTCGGGGAAGACCCGGCCAGCCAGGTGTACGTCCGCAACAAGGTCAAGGCGTGCGGCGACGTGGGTTTCCACTCGGTGCTGGAAAAATATGAAGCGGACCTGTCCGAAGCGGACTTGCTGGCACGCATCGCCAGCCTGAATACCGATCCGGCCATCCATGGCATCCTCGTGCAAATGCCGCTGCCAAAACATATCAACCCGCACAAGGTCATCGAAGCGATCGCCACGACGAAAGACGTCGATGGCTATTCCGTCCTGAGCGCCGGCGAACTGATGACGGGCTTGCCCGGCTTCCGCCCGTGCACGCCATACGGCTGCATGAAACTGATCGAAAGCACGGGCGTGGACTTGCGCGGCAAGCACGCCGTCGTCATCGGCCGCAGCAACACGGTCGGCAAGCCGATGGCCCTGCTGCTCTTGCAAGCGAACGCAACCGTCACCATCTGCCATAGTGCGACCCCGGACCTGGGCCTGTACACGCGCCAGGCGGACGTGGTCGTGGCCGCCGTCGGCCGCCGCAACACCCTGACGGCCGACATGGTCAAGCCGGGCGCCATCGTCATCGACGTGGGCATGAACCGCGACGATGAAGGCAAGCTGTGCGGCGACGTGGATTTTGCCGGCGTGAAAGAAGTCGCCTCCCACATCACCCCCGTACCCGGTGGTGTTGGCCCGATGACGATCACTATGTTGCTCATGAACACGGTAGAGGCTGCCGAGCGCATTTAAGAATCACCGGGGCGGCATGACCGCCCTTTTATATATGGATGGAACCGACGATGAATACCAATCCCCTGCTTGATTTTTCCGGCCTGCCACGCTTCGATGCGATCACGCACGAGCATGTCACGCCTGCCATCGATACCCTCTTGGAACAGGCGCGCGCCACGGTGGCGCAGCTGGAAGCGCCCATGGAAGAAGTGAGCTGGGAAAACTTCGTCGCGCCCCAGGACCACATCGCCGAAACCTTGGGCCGCGCCTGGAGCATCGTCAACCACTTGAATAGCGTGGTCGACACGCCCGAGCTGCGCGCCGCCTACAATGCGAACCAGCCCAAGGTGACGGAATTCTGGACCGAGCTGGGCCAGAACGAAATCCTGTTTGGCAAATACAAGCAGTTGCAGGCCCGCGCCGATTTCGCCAGCCTGTCGCCGGCGCGCCGACGCATCGTCGACAATGCCGTGCGCGACTTCCGCCTGGGCGGCGCCGAGTTGCCCGAGGATAAGAAAGAGCGCTTTGGCGCCATCCAGGAAGAACACGCGGCCGTCTCGACGCGTTTTTCCGAAAACGTGCTTGACGCCACCAATGACTACAAGTTGCTGGTCGAGAACGAGCTTGAACTGGCCGGCCTGCCCGACGACGTGAAAGCCGCCGCGCGTGCCGCCGCCGAAAAAGCGGGCAAGCAGGGCTATGAATTCTCGCTGCACTTCCCGTCGTACTACCCGATCCTGCAATTTGCCGACAATCGCGCGCTGCGCGAGACCATCTACCGCGCCAACGCCACCAAGGCGTCGGACCAGGGCGACGTCTTCAGCAAGAAAGAGGAGTGGGACAATACCCAGAATATCGTCACTCTGTTGCAATTACGCGACGAAGAGGCAAAACTGCTGGGCTACGCCAATTTCGCCGAAGTGTCGCTCGTCTCCAAAATGGCCACCTCGCCCGCGCAAGTCATCGCTTTCCTGGAAGACCTGGCCAGGCGCGCGCGTCCGTTCGCCGAGAAGGACTTGGCCGAACTGAAACAATTCGCCCGCGAAGAGCTGGGCATCGCCGAGCTGCAGGCGTGGGACGTGCCTTACGCTTCCGAAAAGCTGCAGGAACGCCGCTACGCGTTCTCGGCCCAGGAAGTCAAACAGTACTTCCCTGAACACAAGGTGATCGACGGCCTGTTCCGCCAGATCCAGAACCTGTTCACCGTCGACATCAAACCCGATACGGCACCCGTCTGGCACAAGGATGTGCGTTTTTACCGCATCGAGCGCGACGGCAAGCTGGTCGGCCAGTTCTACCTGGATCTGTATGCGCGCGCCGGCAAGAGCGGCGGCGCCTGGATGGACGACGCGCGCGGCCGCCGCGCCGACGCGCAACACGTGCAAACGCCGATCGCCTACCTGACCTGCAATTTCACGGAGCCGGCCGTGGTCGACGGCAAGGCTCAGCCTGCCCTGTTCACGCATGATGAAGTCATCACCCTGTTCCACGAATTCGGCCACGGCTTGCACCATATGCTCACCGTCGTCGACGAACTGGGCGTGTCGGGCATCGCCGGCGTCGAATGGGATGCCGTGGAACTGCCATCGCAATTCATGGAAAACTTCTGCTGGGAATGGGAAGTGCTCGAGCACATGACGGCGCATGCCGTCACGGGCGAGCCGCTGCCGCGCGCGCTGTACGACAAGATGCTGGCGGCCAAGAATTTCCAGTCCGGCTTGCAAACCCTGCGCCAGGTGGAGTTCTCCTTGCTCGACATGCATTTGCACTATGACTACGATGCCAGCACGGGCCAGAGCGTGCAGCAGCTGATCGACGGCGTGCGCGCCAAGTTTTCGCTGCTCATCCCGCCCCCGTTCAACCGCTTCCAGAATGCCTTCGGGCATATCTTCGCCGGCGGCTACGCGGCTGGCTACTACAGCTACAAGTGGGCCGAGGTGCTGTCCGCAGACGCCTATGCGGCGTTTGAAGAAGCCAAGGCGCTGGGACCGGACGCCACCACGGCGGCAGGCAAGCGTTATTTGCAGGAAATCCTGTCCGTCGGCGGCTCGCGCCCCGCGCTGGAATCGTTCACGGCCTTCCGCGGCCGCGAGCCGAGCATCGACGCCCTGCTGCGCCACAGCGGCATGGCCGCTTGATCGCCATGAGCCGCGTCGATTTTCACAGCAACGTGCCGGACAAGCTGGCGTATGCCTGCCGCCTGGCGCGCAAGGCCTATATGGCCGGCAACAAGGTCGTCGTCCTGGTGGCCGACAGCGCCCAGATCGACGCCTTGAACAGCGCCATGTGGACCATTTCCGCCACGGATTTCCTGCCGCACGTGCTGGCCGGCGACCCGCTGGCGGCGCAAACGCCCATCATCCTGACCGATGACGAAGCGGCGGAATTGCCGCATCACGACATCCTCGTCAACCTGTCGCAGCTGCCGCCCGCCAATTACGCGCAGTTCCAGCGCGTCTTCGAGATCGTTTCCATCGACGAGCAAGATGCGCAGGCGGGCCGTCAGCGCTTCCTGCACTACCGCCAGCAAAACGTACAGCCGACCCACTTCGTGGCAGGGAAGACATGAGCCAGCAGCCATTCGACCAGGGCATCCCCCTGCTGACGGAGGTGCTGCTGGGGCCGGAAGTGGCCGAGGCCGTCGCGCCCGCCGCAGCGGCGCCTGCCGTCGAGGAAGCGCCGGCGTTGCCGCCAACGGTGGCGCAGCCCGACTGGGACGCCATCGAACAGCGGCTGACGCAGCGCATCCTGCATCAGGTGCAGGGCAAGATCGACCATCTGCTGGAAGAGCGCATCGCCCATGTCCTGCAGACGGCGCTGCAAAACGCCCTGATCGGCATGCGGGGCGCTTTGCGCGAAGACTTGCAGCAGTCGCTGGAGCAGATCGTGGCGCATGCGGTCAGTCATGAACTGGGACATTTGCACCCACCTGCGCAAGCCTGAGCATGCTGCGCAATGTCGGGTTACGCGCTGCGCGCTAACCCGACCTACTCTATTCACCCGACCTACTCTATTCTTTCCTCCAACGCCATTCTTTGGTGCGCTCGCGCCTGCGAAATCGGTGCATCGCGCCTCACTTTGGTGATTGTTGCGACAAAATGTAAAAAGCCCGAAATGCGGCTTTGCGCCGCCTGTTTTTTGTTGTACCTTTCTTCACACGTACCGCCTGTCGAAGCGGTTTTCACGAGACGCCGCCGTATCTTTATCCATTGGAGAATGTTTATGCTGCTCAAGACCAAAGTCCTTCCTCTCGCCCTCGCCCTCGCTTTTGCCGGCCATGCGGGCGCACAGGAAATCATCAAGATAGGCCACGTCGCCCCGGTCTCTGGCGCCAGCTCCCACCTGGGCAAGGATAACGAGAACGCGGCCAAGATGGCCATCGAGGACTTGAACGCCAAAGGCTTCAAGATCGACGGCAAAGCCGTGAAATTTGTGCTGGTACCCGAAGATGACGCAGCCGATCCCAAGCAGGGCACGGCCGTGGCGCAAAAGCTGGTCGACGCCAAGGTCAACGGCGTCGTCGGCCACCTGAACTCGGGCACGACGATTCCCGCCTCGCGCATTTACTTCAATGCCGGCATTCCGCAGATTTCACCGGCCGCCACCAACCCGACGTACACCCAGCAGAAATTCAACACGGCCTTCCGCGTGGTGGCCAATGACAACAAGCTGGGGGGAACTTTGGGCGCGTATGCCGTGGGCAAGCTGCAAGCGAAGAAAATCGCCGTCATCGATGACCGCACGGCTTACGGCCAGGGCGTGGCGGAACAGTTCGTCAAAGGCGCCAAGAAGGCGGCACCTGGCGTGCAAATCGTCGGCAAGGAATTTACCAATGCCAACGCGACGGACTTCAATGCCATCCTGACGAGCATCAAGTCGAAAAATCCCGACCTGGTCTTCTTTGGCGGCATGGATTCTGTGGGCGGCCCCATGCTGCGCCAGATGAAGGCGCTTGGCATCAAGGCCAAGTTCATGGGCGGCGACGGCCTGTGCACGGAACCGCTGGGCAAGCTGGCCGGCGACGCCGTTGGCGAAGACATGGTCACCTGCGCGGAAGCGGGCGGCGTGACGGGCGCGCAGCAAAAAGGCATGGATGATTTCCGCGCCCGCTACAAGCAAAAGTACAACATGGAAGTGCAGCTGTACGCGCCATACGTCTACGATGCCGTGATGACCATGGCCACCGCCATGGCCGACGCCAAATCGTCGAAACCGTCCGTCTACCTGCCGTTCCTGGCCAAGGTGCAGTACCAGGGCGTGACGGGCCCCATCTCGTTCGATGCCAACGGCGACATCAAGGATGGCGCGCTGACCTTGTTCACGTATCGTGACGGCAAGAAGACAAAAATGGAAGTGGTCAAGTAAGCGGCTGCGTCGCCACGTAAGCCTGCAAGCCTTCGGCCAGCGCGTCGAAGGTGGCGCGGCAGCGCAGGCTGCCGCGCAAGTCTGCATGCATGGTGATCCACGTTTCCATCGGTAGCGCAAACGCCTGCGGCAACACGCGCCGCAGGGCCGGATCGCGCGCCGCCAGCCCCGCCTGGCACACGCCGATGCCGGCACCTGCCCGTATCAGGGCCAGTTGCGCCAGGTCGCTGTCGCTGCGCCAGGCAAAATTTTCCCGCGTAAATCCCTGGAAGGCTGCACCCGCGTTGCGCACGAAGGGGCTCGCCTCGTCGTAGCCGATGACGGCATGCTGCGCCAGATCGGCCAGTGCCAGCGGCGTGCCGTGCCGCGCCAGGTAGTCCATGTGCGCGTGCAGGCCCAGTTCGATATCGCCCACCTTGCGCGCCACCAGCTGCTCCTGGCGGGGCCGCAGCATGCGCACGGCGATGTCCGCCTCGCGGCGCAGCAAATCCTGCACCTTGTTACTCAATACCAATTCAATGACCAGGTCCGGATGGCGCGCGCGCAAGCTGGCCAGGATGGGCGGCAGTACCTCCACGCCCACCACTTCGCTGGCCGCGACGCGCACGACACCGGCCACGCCCTGCCCCTGGCTGCTGGCGGCGCGCTCCATCAGGGCGGCCGTATGTTCCATGGTTTCCGCATGGGGCCGTAGCGCCAGCGCCACTTCCGTGGGGAGCAAGCCCAGCTGGGAGCGCGTGAACAGGGTCGCGCCCAGTGCCTGCTCGAGCGCGGCGATATGCCGGCCGACGGTCGGTTGCGTGATGGCCAGCGCGCGGGCCGCGCCGGACAAGGAGCCGTGCTTGAGCACGGCCAGCAGTGAACGGTAGTATTCCCAGGCAATCGAGGTAGTCATACATAAATGTATAGCCTGTGGTCGATGCTCGTCAATTCCCAATTAGTCCTGCGCGGCAGATACTGGCCTCATCAACCACACGGAGGACAATATGGACAAAACAGCATTGGTACTGGGCGCCACAGGCGGCATCGGCGGCGAGATGGTGCGCCAGCTCCTGGCGACGGGCTGGCAGGTGCGTGCCTTGACGCGGGGAACAACACCATCGCCACGCGGCGACGGCATTGAATGGCTGCGCGGCGACGCGCTATCGCGCGCGGACGTGCTGGCGGCCGCCAAAGGCTGCGCCGTCATCGTGCACGCCGTCAACCCGCCCGGTTACCGCAACTGGGGCCAGCTGGTGCTGCCCATGCTCGACAACACGATTTCTGCGGCGATTGCCGAAAACGCCACCATCGTGCTGCCGGGCACCGTGTACAACTTCGGCCCCGACGCCTTTCCCGTGCTGGCGGAAGACGCGCCGCAACGCCCGCAGACGCGCAAGGGCGCCATCCGTGTGGAACTGGAAGCGCGGCTGGAATGGGCCGCCACGCAGGGCGCCAGGGTCATCATCGTGCGCGCGGGCGACTTCTTCGGCCCCCGCGCCGGCAATAACTGGTTTTCGCAGGGTTTGGTGAAACCGGGCCAGGGGGTGCGCAGCGTGCTGTATCCGGGCCTGCCCGGCATCGGCCACCAGTGGTCCTACCTGCCCGACGTGGCGCGCACGATGCTGCAATTGCTGGCCATGCGCGCCACCTTGCCCGCATTCTCCCGCTTTAACATGGCCGGCCACTGGGACCACGACGGCCGGCAAATGACGGGGGCGATTGCGCGCGTGGTGGAACAAGCGACGGGAGCTGCACCCGCCATCGGGCGTTTCCCGTGGTGGCTGGTGGCGCTGGCGTCGCCGTTCGTGCCGACCCTGCGTGAAATGCGCGAGATGCGCTATCTGTGGCAAACTCCTTTGTGCATGGAGAATGCGCGGCTGCTGGCGGTGCTGGGCCGGGAGCCGCATACGCCGCTCGACGAGGCGGTGCGGGCGACACTGGAAGGCCTGGGCAATCTGCAAAAGGTCGCGGGCAAAAAAAACGCGCCGGGATTGCCGGCGCGCTAATTGCAGGTACTGCGGCACAGATTATTTCTGTGCCAGTACCCATTTGACCAGGGTGTGGGCTTCAGCATCGCTCACTTGCGGGTTCGCTGGCATCGGGATCGCGCCCCAGGTGCCGGAACCGCCCTTCATGACTTTCGCCACGAGCTTGTTTTCAGCGTCTTTCTGGCCAGCGTACTTGGCAGCCACGTCCTTGAACGCAGGGCCCACCAGTTTCGTGCTCACCGCATGGCAAGCCATGCAGTTTTTTGCTTTCGCCAGATCCGGATTGGCCAACGCTGCTTGCGATGCCAGAGCCGATACGGTCAATACACTCACCAACATAAAACGTTTCATTGTCTTTTCTCCAAAGTTACTTCCTGCGGCATTCTACTGTGTTTCCGCAGATGCACCACGAGCCCAGATCAAGCGTTTCAATGTAGTAACGCAGTGTAGTAGCGATTAGGCATTCATATTCTGCCCCATCTGCGCGTCCATGACCATGTTGTTTGTAAGGCGATGTAACGACAAGCGGCCCCGCGCAGTAGATCGGGGCCGCTTGTCTTACCTGCGCAACAGATCAGCGCTTCTTCAACTGCGACAGGTCGCGCACGGCGCCCCGGTCGGCCGACGTCGTCAGCGCCGCATACGCCTGCAGCGCCTGCGAGACATAGCGGTCGCGGTTGACGGGCAGCCAGGCCGCGTCGCCCTTCGCTTCCATGGCGGCGCGGCGCGCGGCCAGTTCGGCATCCGTCACGCGCAGGTTGATGGTGCGCTCGGGGATGTCGATATCGATGAAGTCGCCCTCTTCCACCAGACCGATGGCGCCGCCTTCGGCCGCTTCCGGCGAAGCGTGGCCAATCACCAGGCCCGAGGAACCGCCCGAGAAGCGCCCGTCCGTGAACAGCGCGCACGCCTTGCCCAGGCCCTTCGACTTGATGTACGAGGTCGGGTACAGCATTTCCTGCATGCCGGGGCCGCCTTTCGGGCCTTCGTAGCGGATGATCACGACGTCGCCTTCATGCACGGTGTCTTCCAGGATGGCAGCGACGGCCGCATCCTGGCTTTCGAACACGCGCGCCTTGCCCGAGAATTTCAAGATACTTTCGTCGACGCCTGCCGTCTTGACGATGCAGCCCTTTTCGGCCAGGTTGCCATACAAGACGGCCAGGCCGCCATCCTGCGAATAGGCGTGGGCCTTGTCGCGGATGCAGCCCGTGCTGCGGTCCGTGTCGACTGCCGCAAAACGCTCCGACTGCGAGAACGCGGTCTGCGTTGGCACGCCGCCCGGCGCGGCGCGGAACAGTTCATGCACGGCAGGATCGTCCGTGCACTTGATGTCGTTTTGCGCGATGGCGTCGGCCAGGGTCGGCGCGTGGATCGTCGGCAGAGTCGTGTTGAGCAGGCCGGCGCGCGCCAGTTCGCCCAGGATGCCCACGATACCGCCCGCGCGGTGCACGTCTTCGATATGGTATTTGTCCGTCATCGGCGCGACCTTGCACAGGCACGGCACCTTGCGCGAGATGCGGTCGATGTCGGCCATCGTGAATTCCACTTCCGCCTCGTGCGCGGCGGCCAGCAAGTGCAGCACGGTGTTGGTCGAGCCGCCCATGGAGACGTCGAGCGCCATGGCGTTTTCAAACGCGGCCTTGGTGGCGATCGAGCGTGGCAGCACCGAATAATCGTCCTGCTCGTAGTGGCGCTTGGCCAGTTCGACGATCAAACGGCCCGCGCGCAGGAACAGCTGCTGGCGGTCCGAGTGCGTGGCCAGAATCGTGCCGTTGCCGGGCAGGGCCAGGCCCAGCGCCTCGGTCAGACAGTTCATCGAATTGGCTGTAAACATGCCGGAGCAGGAACCGCAGGTCGGACAGGCCGAGCGTTCGATTTCCGCCACGTCGGCGTCGGACACGGTGCTATCGCCCGCCTTGATCATGGCGTCGACCAGGTCCAGCTTGATGATCTTCTGGCTGCCGTTAACAACCTTGACGACCTTGCCCGCTTCCATCGGCCCGCCCGAGATGAAGACGACGGGGATATTGATGCGCATGGCGGCCATCAGCATGCCCGGCGTGATCTTGTCGCAGTTCGAGATGCAGACCATCGCGTCGGCGCAGTGGGCATTGACCATGTATTCGACGGAGTCGGCGATCAGGTCGCGCGACGGCAGCGAATACAGCATGCCGCCATGGCCCATGGCGATGCCGTCATCGACGGCGATGGTATTGAATTCCTTGGCCACGCCGCCGGCCGCTTCGATTTCGCGCGCCACCATCTGTCCCAGGTCTTTCAAATGCACGTGACCGGGCACGAACTGGGTGAACGAGTTGACGACGGCGATGATCGGCTTGTCGAAGTCGCCGTCCTTCATGCCGGTGGCGCGCCACAGGGCGCGGGCGCCAGCCATGTTGCGGCCGTGGGTGGTGGTGCGGGAGCGGTATTGCGGCATGATGGGGACCTTCCGAAAAGTGATTGGTGCCTGACTGTGCGGATCTGCAGTAAAACCCTGCATGCAGTGGGGGTACGCCAGATTGCCTTGCGCACGCCCCACTGTCAAATATATGATGCACGCGTCTGTGAGTCGTTTTACATATCACAGCAATCAATCCGCATGGAAACACATATGAACCTGGAACTGCGCCAGCTGCGCTACTTTGTCACCGTCGCCGAAGAATTGCACTTCGGCCGCGCCGCCGCGCGCCTGCACATGACGCAACCGCCCCTGTCGCAAACCATCATGGCGCTGGAAGAATTGCTGGGCGCGCCGCTGTTCGTGCGCACGCGGCGCGAGGTGCAGCTGACGCCGGCCGGCACGGCCCTGCTGCCCGAAGCGCGCCGGCTGCTGGCGCAGGCGCAGGATTTGCCCGCGCTGGTACGGCGGGCCGCACAGGGCGAGGCGGGACGGCTGAGCCTGGCCTTCGTCTCGTCGGCCGACTACAGCGTGCTGCCGCCATTGCTGCGCGCGTACCAGGCGGCCTATCCGCAAGTGCACATCCAGCTACAGGAAGCCACCTCGGACCTGCAGCTCGACGAACTGCTGGCCGGGCGCACGGATGCGGGCCTGTTGATCCCCCCGCTACCCGAGAAGGCAAAAGGGGAACTCGATTACCTGCCCGTGCTGGCCGAACCGCTGGTACTGGCCGCGCCGTCCGGCCTCGGCATATTGAATACGCCGGGCCCCGTGCGCCTGTGCGACGTGCCGCCCCTGCCCTTGATCGTTTTCCCGCGCGCCATTTCTCCCGCCCTGCACGACGCCATTCTTGGCGTCTTCCGCGCGGCCGGCATCACGCCGCAGATCGGCCAGGAAGCGATCCAGATGCAAACCATCGTCAGCCTCGTCTCGGCTGGCATGGGCATCGCGCTTGTGCCACAATCGGTATCGAATCTGATGCGCCCGGGCGTAGAATACAGGCCGCTGCAGGACGCCACGCCGCTGGTGGAAACAGGCCTGGCCTGGCGCCGCGACAATCCGTCCGCCGTGCTGCAAGGTTTTTTGGCGCTGCTGCGCAAGCAGATCGGCGCAGCCGCCGATTAAAATTAAGTGGCCGCTAAGACAAAAAACGGCCAGCGCCCCCATACTACGCAACCTTGGCTTTAAACAAAGAAAGAAACCCCATGCTGATACACCCGATGCCCGACCCGATAGCCATCCAGATCGGCCCGCTCGCCGTGCACTGGTACGGTCTGATGTATGTGCTGGCCTTTGCCCTGTTCATTATCCTGGGCAGAGTGCGCATCAAGCAGCCGCACATCGCCGTGCTGGGCTGGAAGAAGGAAGACCTCGATGACATGCTGTTCTACGGCATGCTGGGCGTGGTAATCGGCGGGCGCCTGGGCGAAGTGCTGTTCTACCGTCCCGAATATTTCATGCACAACCCGCTTGAGATCTTCATGGTCTGGCATGGCGGCATGTCCTTCCATGGCGGCTTCCTCGGCGTCATCCTGGCCATGTATCTGTGGGGCCGCAAGGCGGGCCGCAACCTGTTCGACGTGCTCGACTTCATCGCCCCGCTGGTGCCACTCGGCTATGCGGCCGGCCGTCTGGGTAACTTCATCAATGCCGAACTGCCGGGCCGCATCGCGCCGGAAACCCTGCCGTGGGCCATGCAGTGGCCAGGCATTCCGTATCCCGTGCACCCGTCGCCGCTCTACCAGATGCTGGTCGACGGCATCCTGGTCTTCATCATCCTGTGGCTGTTTGCGCGCAAGCAGCGTCCGCGCATGGCCGTGGGCGCCATGTTTACCCTGCTGTACGGCTGCGCGCGCTTCTTCACCGAATACTTCCGCACGCCGGACTGGGAAGTCGTGTGGCTGGGCGTGCCGATCACGTCGGGCCAGATGCTGTCCCTGCCGATGATCGTCGGCGCCATCGCGCTGCTGGTGTGGGCGTATAAAAGCCAGGTAATGGGCACCCCTCCCACCAAGGCGCGTCCGGCAAACACGTAAAACCACTGTCCCCCGGTGGCGCGCCAGGCAGGCGCGCCACTTTCCCTCCGCCTCCTTCCGGCAACATTTCCCTCAACGCAATTAAATTTTCTCGTGGAATAGACTTGCCGTTGACATCTCGGTATCATCGTTTTCACGACGCCACCGGGGAGTGCCTTGCCATGCCGCCTGCAGGGCGAAAGCTGACATGCTCGATTGCGCTGGCCACCTGCTATGTGTTGGCCCAGCTGGCCTTGATGGCCTGGGCAGGCACGCGCGCCCCGTACGTCAGCTATGCATTCAGTATTGTCTCGCCCCTGCTGGCGCTGGCCGCCTGTTGCCGCTGCGCCTACGTCAGCGCGGCAGGCGCCGCCAGGACAGGCTGGGCCCTGTTCGCCGTGGCCATGCTGTTCTGGAGCACGGGCATGATATTGTCGGCCTGGCAGGATCTGAGCGGACAAGTGGCCTCCGACGCCACGTATTTTTCCGATTTCGCCTATTTCATGTATGGCGCGCCCCTGCTGCTGGCCATCTCGTCCGTAACGCACAACCATCCCTCGCGCACCTTGCAATGGCTCGATGCCGTGCAGGTGCTGCTGGCGGCCTACCTGGCTTATACGGTCATCTTTTCCGTGTCGCCATTCGACCAGCGCTCGATCGCGCCGATTCCCGCCAGCCTGCTGGTGCTGACCTACAACGTGGAAAACCTGGTACTGGCCTGCTGCGCTTCGCTGCGCCTGCTGGCGCACCGCCGCGATGGCGGGCAAGGCCGCTTTTACCTGTTCCTGACGGTGTTTTTGTGGTGCTATGCGGGCTGCGCAGCCACATATAACTATCTGACCCTGCATGGCGTGACGCAAGCATGGAGCGAAGTGCTGCCGAGCCTGCCATTCCTGCTGCTGGTGTTGCTGGCCACGCGCGTCACGGCGGCGCAGTCCGCAGCCGAAAGTACGCAGGCGCAGCAAGCCCCGCAAAAGCTGACCCTGCTGATCGACAATTTCAGTCCCATCTTCTTTACGGCCGCCTTGCTGGGCTTGGGCTTTGCCGTCATGCGCGCGCATTTCTACCTGGCGGCGGCGTCGCTGTTCCTCGCGCTGCTGGTCCACGCGCTGCGCTCGGCCACTTTGCAAAGCCGCTACATGCAAAGCGAACTGGCCTTGCGCGCCGCGCATGACAAGCTGGAAAAGCTGTCGCTGACGGATGGCTTGACGGGCATCGCCAACCGGCGCTGCTTCGACCAGACATTACAGCTGGAGTGGCAGCGCACCGCGCGCAACCATCAAGGGCTGGCCCTGTTGATCATCGATATCGATTTCTTCAAGAGCCTCAACGATACCTTCGGCCACCCGTATGGCGACGCCTGCCTGGTGCGGATCGCGGCCGCCCTGCACTCGGCGCTGCCGCGCGCCAGCGACCTGGCGGCCCGCTTCGGCGGCGAGGAGTTTGCCGCCATCCTGCCCGCCACCGATGGCGACGGCGCGCTGGCCGTGGCGCACAAGATGCAGGAAGCGATCGCCGCGGCCGCCATCGTCCACGCGCCGTCGCGCGGCGGCCTGGTAACGGCCAGCATCGGCCTGGCCTTGAGCGACGCAGGACAGACGCCGGAACAATTGCTGGCCGCCGCCGACCAGGCCCTGTACCGGGCCAAGCAGAATGGCCGCAACCGGGTCGAAGCCTAGCCTTTCAGCTTATTGGTAATCACTTTCCATTGCGCCGGCGTCACGGGCGTGATCGACAGCCGGCTGCCTTTCTTGAGCAGCAGCATGTCTTCCAGTTCCGGCATCTGGCGCATCTCGGACAGGGGCAGCAGCGCCGTCTTCTTTACGCCGCGCACGTCGACGCTGATCCAGCGCGGCTGCTCCGGCGTGGCCTTGGCATCGAAATATTTGCCACCCTCTTCAAACTGGCTGTGATCGGGATAGGCGCCGCTGGCCACTTCGGCCACGCCGGCCACGCCCGGCTGCGGGCAGCTCGAGTGATAGAACAGCACGCCATCGCCAGGCCGCATGCCATCACGCATGAAGTTGCGCGCCTGGTAGTTGCGCACGCCGAACCACGGCATGGTGTGTTTAGGCGCGGCCATCAGGTCGTCGATGCTCACTTCATCGGGTTCGGATTTCATCAGCCAGTATTGTTTCATGCAGACTCCGTATCAAAGCGACAGGCGTAAAAAAACGGTTGCGCATCAATGCTGCAACCGTTTTCAGTTGTACTACCAAGTTACTGCGAATTGGGCCCCGCCTGTGCCGCTATGCCGGCATCCCGAACCAAACGGTTCAAGGTGGTCACGTTAGTTCAATTTCGGGTTCGTCGAACGAGCGACGCTCACTCCCATCAAACAAAATTCGCAACCGATGCGCATAAATGGTTCAAGGAATATATGGCAATCGCGAACACCGCAGGGTAGACCCAAGTTTACTCCTTTGATCGCGCATCGCAAAGACAAATCGTCGCGTGCACGCTTAAAAAAGGTTTTCCTGGGGCGTCAGAGCGCTATCCAATACCGTGTGCATGGCCGAGATTTTCTGCTTCACTTCCAGGATCGTCAATTCCGACAGCGGACCTTGCGGCGACTTCACGGAGAGGAACTCCGCAGCCACGCCCAGGGCGGCCAGCACGGCGATGCGGTCATTGCCCTTGACCTTGCCCGCGTCGCGGATGGCTTTCATTTTGCTATCGAGATAGATCGCCGCTTCGCGCAGCGCGCGCTCTTCGCCGTCGCGGCACACCATGCTGTAGGACTGGCCCATGATATTGACATCGACACGCGGCATCACGCTTCCTTCTCGTTCTCGGCAATATAGGCGCCCGCTTCCGAAGCGGCTTGCTCCAGGCCGGCTTGCACCAGTTCGGGAATTTTTTCCAGCAACGCTTCGACCCGCTCCTGCGCCTCGCGCATGCGCTGCACGTACAGGGCGTTCTCGGCGGCCAGCGCGGCATTGTCCTTGCGCAGTTGCGCGTTTTCACGGCGCAGCGCATGGGTCATTTCGGCCAGCAGGCCTATTTTGTCGGATAATTCGTTGAATTCGGAAATCATCCCGCCACTATAGGGCGGACGCTCCATGGGCGTCAATCGAATCACGCCGCTGTCACACATATTTACATCAATGCAGGTCAGTTGCCGTGAAATACACGCTTTTTCCGGCGCTTTTCGCCAAGTGCGCGCATCTGTCAGCGCCGTGATGGCAGCGTTTTACTCGTCGACGTAATCGGGTTCGATATCGAGTCCGCCATAGCGGTTTTCACAAGAGCGGCGCGTCAGCGTCTGTTGTCCACCCTTGCCGTCAAGCACCATCGTCAAATCGCGGCAAGTACGGCCGTAGCTGCCAGGTTTGCCGTCCGTCAGCGAGGGCGTCAGGCGCACCGCCAGCGGTACCGCATTGCCCAGTCCCTTGTTGCTCCACTGGCGCGTCTTGCCATCCTCTTCATCTTTCAAAGTGCGCACGGCGGCCGTCAACAGGGCTTGCTTTTCCTTGGCATTCAGCTTGGCGATGGTGACGTCGGACAGGAAAGGCGGATACACGACGGGCGCCGGATCCTTGCCCTGCACATCCCAGCGGCCGCTGCTCTGCGAACAGGTACGGCGGCTCAAGTCCTGCGACTTGTCACCGGCCGTGACGACGAATTTCAGGTCGCGGCAGATGTGCGCCTTCAGGCTGTGTTCCGTCATGCCCGAGTTGCTGAAGTTATACGTGACTTTGACCAGCACGCCGCGGTCGCCGCCGTTGTCCCACACGTGCGCTTCCTGGTCATCGTCGTCCTTGTTCAGATCGTTGAACAGGTCGTTCAGCAGTCTTTCCTTTTCCTGCGGCGTCAAGGCGGCCACGGTGATCTCGTCGACGATGGTGGGCGTTTGCGCGGCGGCATTGCCCAGGCAGGCAAGGCCGAGAACAGTGGCGCCCAGCAGGCGCAGGGCGGGATGGGAAGTGGTCAATGGCATGGTGTGCTTTCTGCTGCAGATAAGGATGTGTGGCGATATTGATATGCAATTACAATCATCTTATCAAAGTCCATAGTAAAACTGTGTTTCCTGTACGTACAGGAACGCCGTTCGCCTGACGGGCATGCTAGAGTCGCGCCTGTTGCTGACGCCCGGGAACGAGGCTTGCGTTTGCGCAAACCCTGCGTAAATGCAGGCTGCGCAGAACGTCTAAGCTTATCTTCCCGGAGAATAAGCCCTTGAATAAGCCCCCTACCGTCCCTATAATTAGCACTCGTTAGTAGAGAGTGCTAACAAACTCTTTCGTAGCAATCCTCAGGACATGATGGTGTCTGCCGGGCAACAGCAGGGAACGCTACGCGGCGGGCGACGCCGCGATGCCACCACTGCCTAGCTGGCACGCACCCGATGACATGGGGTTTGCTTGACCGTTGCGGGCTGCTTTCAACGGCGGTCACTGAAAGCACGCCTGGCGCTGTGCCAGGCATGTATTCATTTAGCAACACCTATCCATTGAACTTTAAGGAGTTTTGTATGAATCTGCGCCCATTGAACGATCGCGTCATCGTCAAACGCCTCGACCAGGAAACCAAAACTGCGTCCGGCCTCATCATTCCTGATGCAGCTGCTGAAAAACCGGATCAAGGCGAAGTCCTTGCCGTAGGCAATGGCAAGATTCTCGACGACGGCAAAGTCCGTCCTCTGGATGTCAAAGTAGGCGACCGCGTCCTGTTCGGCAAATACGCTGGCCAAACCGTCAAAGTTGACGGCGATGAGCTGCTGGTCATGCGCGAAGAAGACATCATGGCGATCGTCGTCAAGTAATTGTTTCCACGTTGTAGACAGATACATCCCGAAACTCAGGAGAATTGAACATGGCAGCTAAAGAAGTAGTATTCGGCGACGCAGCGCGCGCCAAGATGGTCGAAGGCGTCAATATCCTCGCCAACGCAGTCAAAGTCACCTTGGGCCCGAAAGGCCGCAACGTCGTTCTGGAGCGCTCGTTCGGCGCCCCTACCGTCACCAAGGATGGTGTGTCGGTAGCGAAAGAAGTTGAACTCAAAGACAAGCTCATGAACATGGGCGCGCAAATGGTCAAGGAAGTTGCTTCCCGCACCAGCGACAACGCCGGCGACGGCACCACCACCGCAACCGTGCTGGCACAAGCCATCGTGCGCGAAGGCATGAAGTTCGTTGCCGCCGGCATGAACCCGATGGACCTGAAGCGCGGTATCGACAAGGCAGTTGCTGCCACCGTCGAAGAACTGGCGAAAATCGCCCGTCCTTGCACCACGACCAAAGAAATCGCCCAGGTTGGCGCGATCTCGGCGAACTCGGACTACTCGATCGGCGAGCGTATCGCTGAAGCGATGGAAAAAGTCGGCAAAGAAGGCGTCATCACCGTGGAAGACGGCAAGTCGCTGAACGACGAGCTGGACATCGTTGAAGGCATGCAGTTCGACCGCGGCTACCTGTCGCCATACTTCATCAACAACCCAGAGAAACAAGTTGCCGTACTGGACAGCCCATTCGTCCTGCTGTGCGACAAGAAAATCTCGAACATCCGTGACCTGCTGCCGGTACTGGAACAAGTCGCAAAAGCTGGCCGTCCACTGCTGATCATCGCGGAAGACATCGAAGGCGAAGCGCTGGCGACCCTGGTTGTGAACAACATCCGCGGCATCCTGAAAACCTGCGCAGTGAAAGCACCTGGCTTCGGCGACCGCCGCAAAGCCATGCTGGAAGACATCGCTGTCCTGACCGGCGGCCAAGTGATCGCTGAAGAAGTCGGCCTGACCCTGGAAAAAGTGACCCTGGCCGAACTGGGCCAAGCGAAACGCATCGAAGTGGGCAAAGAAAACACCATCGTCATCGATGGCGCCGGCGAAGCTGCCTCGATCGAAGCACGCGTGAAACAAGTGCGTGTACAGATCGAAGAAGCGACCTCGGACTACGACCGTGAAAAACTGCAAGAGCGCGTCGCCAAACTGGCTGGCGGCGTTGCCGTGATCAAGGTTGGCGCAGCCACCGAAGTCGAAATGAAAGAGAAAAAAGCCCGCGTTGAAGATGCACTGCACGCGACCCGCGCTGCCGTGGAAGAAGGCATCGTGCCAGGCGGCGGCGTAGCCCTGCTGCGCGCACGCGCCAACATCACGGTCAAGGGCGACAATCCTGATCAAGACGCTGGTATCAAGATCGTCCTGCGCGCAATGGAAGAGCCACTGCGCATGATCGTGCAAAACGCTGGCGAAGAAGCTTCGGTCGTCGTGGCAGCCGTACTGGCTGGCACGGGCAACTACGGCTACAACGCTGCCAACGGCACGTATGGCGACATGGTTGAAATGGGCGTTCTGGACCCAGCCAAAGTAACCCGTTCGGCGCTGCAAAACGCCGCTTCGATCGCTTCGCTGATGCTGACGACCGACTGCATGGTCTGCGAAATCGCTGACGACAAAGCAGCCGGCGGCATGGGCGGCGGCATGGGTGGTATGGGCGGCATGGGCGGCATGGACGGCATGATGTAATGTCCGGCGTCCCCGCGCGCAGGCGACGGCGCGCAGGGATGCATACGCCGGGCCAGGACAGGCAGACCAAAAGCTGTTATCGCCGGCCCGGCAGCCCCGAAAATCAACAACACCGAAAGGCAACGGAACAACGACTCTGGATGCGGCATACACGTTTCGCAACGCCGATGGCGGCCCCCGCGATTGCCGGCCTGTGCGTTTTGCTTTAGCATGGCCGCCATCGTCGTTCTTTCTCATCCCACCATCATGCCGCCACGCGCCTCTTCTTCCAAAACCACCATCATCGCCGGCATCCTGGCCGGCTTGCTGGCCGCCGGGCTCGGCGCTTTCTACCTGCACCAGCAATCCGCGCCGCATGGTGACCATGCCCCTGCCGCGAGCAGCCAGACGACGGCGCAAGAGCAGAACGCGCGCGCCGTCGATGCCTTGCTGGCTTTGCCGGAAATCAAGGCCTGGTCGGCGCATATCGAAAAGGCCTCGGGCGGCCGCGCGCACGGCGCCGTGATGGAGACGTCGCCCGAGACGCGCCTCGTCGATGGCGTCGCCTGCTATCAGCTGAGCTTTTTCGAAAGCACGCCCGATGCGGCGCACCGCTGGGAAAGTTTCGTCGTCACGCCCGACGGCAAGCGCATCCTCGTCGACGACATCGCCAGCGGCGACCTGATCACCCTGGAACAATGGCGCAAGGACAACGCACCCATGCAGCGCATCGCGCCGCAGTAACGCTCCACGCGGGCGTCCCCGGCGGCGGGACGCTGGCGTTGCAGCGCAAGCTTTACTTTCTGGCATCGAAGCCCGATACTCGGCCACATGCCCGCCATCACTGTCCGCTCCCTCACGCCAGACGACGCCAGCGCCTACCGCGCGCTGCGCCTGGCCGGCATCGCCGAACTGCCCGCCGCCTTCTGCACCACGCATGCGGCGGAAAGCGGCTTGCCCTTGGCACAGATAGCCGAGCGCTTGCGCGCCACATCGCACCAAATAATATTTGGCGCTTTCAACAAGGAACAATTGATCGGCATTGCCGGCCTGCGCCGCGAACCGATTGCCGTCGTGCATGACAAGGCCAGCCTGTGGAACGTGTACGTGACACCGCAGGCACGCGGCTGCGGCGCGGGACGGCAACTGGTGCAGGCGGCCATCGCGCACGCCTGCAGCGTGCCCGAACTGGCCCGCGTGCGCCTGGCCGTGGCACAGGACAACGACGCGGCATTGCCACTGTACCTGGCCTGCGGTTTTACCCTGGAAGACTGTCCCGCATCGGATGGCATGCTGCAAATGCAACTGTTGCTGCCCCGTCCAGCCCGTGCAAGTGTCGAAAGTAATGTCTTTATGAAAATCAATACCTTACAAATCCCTGCGAAATAGCGGACAGGCCGTTTTTTCTGTTGCAAGCAAACGCGGCAGGCCTTAGCATCGCGGCTTACAAAAAAAACTTGGGGAGAGCCAATGTCATCGGCCGAGACACAAACCGCCACGGGCAAAATGCCCCGGCAAATACCGTACATCATCGCCAACGAAGGCTGCGAACGCTTCAGCTTTTACGGCATGCGCAACATCCTGACGCCATTCCTCATCAGCACCTTGCTGCTGATGATCCCGATCGACCAGCGCACGGGCGAAGCCAAGCACGTGTTCCACACCTTCGTCATCGGCGTGTACTTCTTCCCGCTGCTGGGCGGCTGGCTGGCCGACCGCTTCTTCGGCAAGTACAACACCATCTTCTGGCTCAGCCTCGTATATTGTGCCGGTCATGCCTGCCTGGCCCTGTTTGAAAACAGCGTCAACGGCTTCTATTTCGGCCTGTTCCTGATCGCCTTCGGTTCCGGCGGCATCAAGCCGCTCGTGGCCTCGTTCGTCGGCGACCAGTTCGACCAGACCAACAAGCACAAGGCCAAGCTGGTCTTCGACCTGTTCTACTGGATCATCAACTTCGGCTCCTTCTTCGCCTCGCTGCTGATGCCGATGTTCCTGCGCGACTACGGTCCCTCGATCGCCTTCGGCATTCCCGGCCTGATGATGCTGGCCGCCACCATCGTCTTCTGGATGGGCGCCAAGAAATACGTGCACGTGCCGCCAGCGCCGCCGAACCCCGATTCGTTCACCCGCGTGGCCCGCACGGCCCTGCTGGCGCGTGTCGACGGCGGCTCGCGTCCCGGCCTGTACGTGGCCTACGTCGGCGTGATCGGCGCCCTGTATGCGTTCTACAGCATTCCTGAATGGGGCTTCGTGATTTCCGCGTGTACCGCACTGGTCTTGCTGCTGGCCTTCGGCAGCATCGGCACGGCCATGCAGCTGGAACGCGCACGCGGCATCCACCCTGACGAAGCCGTCGAAGGCGTGCGCGCCGTACTGCGCATCCTCGTCATCTTCGCCCTCGTCACGCCGTTCTTCTCGCTGTTCGACCAGAAGGCCTCGACGTGGATCGTGCAAGCGAACACCATGGAAAAACCAAGCTGGTTCCTGCCGGCGCAGATGCAGGCGCTGAACCCGATGCTGGTGATGCTCCTGATCCCGTTCAACAACCTGGTGCTGTACCCGATGCTGAACCGCTTCGGCTGGGAAGCGACGGCCCTGCGCCGCATGACGGCCGGTATCGGCTTTTCCTCGCTGGCATGGATCGTCATTGGCCTCTTGCAGCTGGCCCTCGACAGCGGCAGCGCCGTCTCCATCATGTGGCAGATCCTGCCGTACGCGCTGCTGACGTTCGGCGAAGTGCTGGTCTCGGCGACAGGCCTGGAGTTTGCGTACAGCCAGGCGCCCGTCTCGATGAAGGGCGCCATCATGAGCTTCTGGAATCTGTCTACGACGGTGGGCAATCTGTGGGTGCTGATCGTCAACCGCAGCGTCATGAACGAAGGCGTGATCGGCAAGATCGCCGAAAGCGGCATCAGTGTGACGGCCTTCCAGATGTTCTTCTTCGCCGCCTTCGCCGCCGTGGCCATGCTGGCCTTCGGCCTGTATGCGAAGCGCTACAAGATGGTGGACAACTACCGCCAGGCGGTGGTGCCGGGCAAGGCGTAATCATACAAGTAGGTCGGATTAGCCCGAAGGGCGTAATCCGACAACGCTGCTGACAATGTCGTCGGATTACGCGTGGCGATGCCACGCTAATCCGACCTACGCATTCTTCTTTTTTACGTCGTCACCGTGGGCGCATCGCGCCCCGTGCGCTCGCGGATCTGCGCCAGTTGCTCGGCCACCGCGATCAGCCCCGCCAGCGCTTCCTGGGTCGGGATGGCGTGCCGTGCCGGATCGGCTTCGTAGCGCTCCAGGTACAAACGCAGGGTGGCGCCTTCGGTGCCCGTGCCGGACAGGCGCAGCACGATACGCGCGCCGTCCGTCATGATGATGCGGATGCCCTGCTGCGTGGCCACGGAGCCGTCGACGGGGTCCGTGTAGCTGAAGTCGTCGGCCAGCGCCACCGTGTAGCCATTGACGACCTGGCCCGGCAAGGCGGCCAGCTGGCCGCGCACGGCCTCCATCAGCTGCGCCGCGCAAGCGCTGTCGATGTCGTCGTAGTCGTGGCGCGAATAGTAGTTGCGGCCATACATGGCCCAGTGCGCGCGCACGATGTCTTCCACCGATTGCTTCTTCTCTGCCAGCAGGTTGAGCCAGAACAGCACGGCCCACAGGCCATCTTTTTCGCGCACGTGGTTCGAGCCCGTGCCGTAGCTTTCTTCGCCGCACAAGGTGGCCATGCCGGCGTCGAGCAGGGTGCCGAAGAACTTCCAGCCCGTCGGCGTCTCGTAGCACGGTATGCCCAGCGCGCCAGCGACCCGGTCGGCCGCGCCCGACGTCGGCATGGAGCGGGCGATGCCGGACAAACCGGCGCGGTAGCCGGGCGCCACGCTGGCGTTGGCGGCCAGGATGGCCAGGCTGTCCGAGGGTGTCACGTCGAAGCGTCGGCCGACGATCATGTTGCGGTCGCCGTCACCATCGGAGGCGGCGCCGAAGTCCGGCGCATCAGCGCCGGCCATGATGGCGATCAGCTGCTGCGCGTTGACGGGATTCGGGTCCGGATGGCCGCCGCCAAAGTCTTCCAGGGGCAGACCGTTGATGACGCTGCCCTTCGGCGCGCCCAGCATGCCTTCCAGGATGGCCGTCGCATACGGGCCGGAGACGGCGTGCATGCCGTCAAAGCAGATGCGCAAGCCGCCCGCGAACAGGACGCGGATGGCGTCGAAATCGAACAGCTGCTGCATCAGTTCCGCGTAGTCCGCGACGGAATCGATCACTTCGACCGTCATCTGCTCGATGCGCACGGTGCCCAGGGTATCGAGGTCGATATCGGCAGCGTCGCTGATCCGGTATTCGGTGATAGCCTGCGTGCGCGCAAACATGGCTTCGGTGACCTTTTCGGGCGCCGGGCCGCCACTGGCGATGTTGTACTTGATGCCGAAATCGCCATCGGGGCCGCCCGGGTTATGGCTGGCCGACAGGATGATGCCGCCACTGGCGCCCTGCTTGCGGATCACGCAGCTGACGGCCGGCGTCGACAGGATGCCGCCCTGCCCCAGCAGCACGCGCGCATAGCCGTGCGCGGCCGCCATGCGCAGCACCGTCTGGATGGCCGCACGGTTGTAGTAACGCCCGTCGCCGCCCAGCACCAGGGTCTGGCCGCGGCAGTCGCCGAGCGTGTCAAAAACGCTCTGCACGAAATTTTCCAGGTATTGCGGCTGGCTGAACACGCCCACTTTCTTGCGCAGGCCCGACGTGCCTGGCCGCTGGCCGGCTATCGGCGCCGTATTGATGATTTGAATAGCCATCTTGCCTCCATGTTAACTTTGCATGTTAACGCATGCGCGGCTGGCGGCAAAGCGTTGTACGTCTGCCACGGTGCGGTAAACCGCTTACGCTGGCTGCGGCAATGCCGCTCCTCACTCTTGCATGTCTCGCAACCCCGCACTATAATAAGAATAGTTCTCATTCACATTTAGGCTCTCACCAGAGTCTGCACGCAGTCACCGGCTGGTGCGCAGCTGGATGACACGCTGCGCCAGCCAGGCACTACGCCAAGCAAGCCTTCCCCTATCAATACCTGTGTGCCGCACAAAGGCAGGCGCACGAGAAGAAGGATGTTTCATGGCGCGAGCACGTTCGCTGGCCGGCATGGTTGCCGGCCCGTTTTCCCCACCGATTTCCAAGGTTGCCATGCGCCCGCTGGCCATCGCCGTGCATTCGGCCTTGCTGACGGCGGCGCTGGGCGCGGGCGCGGCCCTGGCAGCGGAAGCGCCCGCCAAGCCCGAAGAAGCCACCTTGAGCGAAATCAAGGTGCAAGCCCAGCAAGACAAGGCGTCGACCGAGCACACGGGTTCCTACACCACCAAGCAGATGGCCACGGCCACGCGCATGGGTCTTTCCATCCGCGAAACGCCGCAATCGATTTCCGTGGTGACGCGCCAGCGCATGGACGACATGGGGCTGAACAGCCTGGCCGAGGTGCTGGTGCAGTCGACGGGCGTGACGGTGCAGGAAAACGACAGCGAACGCACGAGCTTTTCGGCGCGCGGCTTTTCCATCGGCAATTACCAGATCGACGGCGTGGCCGTCAATTCCGGCAGCAATGCGCTGTTCGACACGGCCATCTATGACCGCATCGAAATCGTGCGCGGCGCCACGGGCCTGGTCAGCGGCAATGGCGACCCGTCGGCCACCATCAACATGCTGCACAAGCGTCCAGGCAAGGAGTTCGCCGCCTCGGCCGGCCTGACCGTCGGTTCGTGGAACAAAGTCCGCCTCGAAGGCGACATCAGCGCGCCGCTGAATGCCGACGGCAGCATCCGCGGAAGAGTCGTCGTGGCAGGCCAGAACCGCCATTCCTATATGGACCTGTACAAGGAACGCAAGCTGGTGGGCGCCGTCATCGTCGAGGCGGACCTGACGCCGGACACTCTGCTGACGGCCGGCATCGACTATCAAAGGAACACGCCGAAAGGCACGAGCTGGGGCACCACGCCCCTGTTCTTCTCGGACGGCACCTCGGCCAACATGCCCCGCTCGTTCAACATGGCGGCCAAGTGGAGCAGCTGGGAGCGTGAATTCGAAAACAAATACGTCTACCTCGAGCACCGCTTCGCCAACGACTGGAAGATCAAGGCTGCCTACGGGCGCCTGGACAGCTCCTCGAACGGCAAGCTGTTCTACGGCGGCAGCGGCTTTCCCAACCGCGATGGCAGCGGCCTGGAAGTCTGGAGCGGCGCCTTCCCCTACGATGAAAAACAGGACAACTTCGACCTGTCGGCCAATGGCGCCTTCACCCTGCTCGGCCGCCAGCACGATCTGGTGCTGGGCGTGAACGGCTGGAAGCGCACCGGCACGACGAATGAAACCCTGCTGCCCGATCCGCTGCCCTACGCCACCACCATCCCCGACTTCCGCCACTGGACGGGCGACGTGCCCGAGCCGGTACTGACGCGCACGGGCGCGCGCGACATCGCCACCACCAAGCAGTCGGGCGCTTTCATCGCCACGCGCATCAACGTCACGGACAACTTCAAGGTGCTGGCCGGCGCGCGCGTCTCGCGCTGGGAAACATATAACGACCGCATCGACACCCAGGGCCGTTTCGTGAAGCGCAGCTCCGCCTACAAGACGGACGACGTCGTCACGCCGTATGCGGGCCTGGTGCTCGACGTCAGCAAGAGCACCTCGCTGTACGCCAGCTACACGGACCTGTTCAAGCCGCAAAACCTGAAGGACAAGAACAACGCCTTCCTCGACCCGATCACGGGCAGCAACGTGGAAGCGGGCGTGAAGAGCGAATTCTTCGACGGCGCCGTGAATGCTTCGTTCGCCGTGTATGAAGCCAAGCAGGACAACCTGGGCGAGGAAGACAAATCGGTGCCGCTGACCTTCGTGCTGCCCGATGGCAGCCGTCCCTATGTCTCTTCGGGCAAGGGCACGAAAAGCAAAGGCTACGAAGCGGAAGTGTCGGGCAGCCCCTTGAGCGGCTGGCAGCTGTTCGCCGGCTACACGCACAACAAATCGAAGACGGGCAAGGGCGTGGTGACCAACACCATCCAGCCGACCAATATGCTGCGCGTCTCGACCACCTACCGCCTGCCGGGCGAGCTGCAAAACGTCACCGTCGGCGGCGGCTTGAACTGGCAGAACGAGATCTACACGACAGCCACCCTGCCGAACAAAAGCAAGATCCGGGTCAGCCAGGGCAGCTACGTGCTGGCCAACCTGATGGCGCGCTACCAGATCAGCCCGAAACTGTCTGCCAGCCTGAATGTCAACAACCTGTTCGACAAGACGAATTTCCGCCGCGTGGGCTTCTATAACGGCGGCTATTACGGCGAGCCGCGCAACGTGGCGCTGAACCTGCGCTACCAGTACTGACGCACGATACGAGCCGATTTTCCATTCTCATCACAAACTAAGGGATACACCATGCACATCACTTCCATCGCGCGCCTCGGCGCCCTCGCCACCGCCCTGCTGGGCGCGGCTATCGCCTCCGGCAGCGCCAGCGCGCACCAGATCTGGCTGCAGCAGGACGGCAAGGCGGCCAGCGTGTACTTCGGCGAATTCGGCGACAACCTGCGCGAAGCGTCGCCCGGCCTGCTCGACAAGTTCAGCATCAAGAACGTGACGTGGGTATCGGCCAAGGGCGCGCAGCCGCTGCAGGCAAGCAAGACGGCCGGCGCGTTCCTCCTCAATGGCAAGGTGGGCGCCGGCGAAAGCATCATCGTCGAAGAAGACAACTACCCGTCGTGGGAAGAGAAAAAGGATGGCAAGGCCACGCGCACCGTGTGGGTCCCGGCGGCGCGCCTGATCGCCGACGGCAAGGCGCAGACGCCAGCGCTGACCCTGGACCTGGTGCCAACCGGCAAACCAGGCCAGTTTCAGGTCAGCTACCAGGGCAAGCCGCTGGCGCAAGCCAAGGTCAACGCCGTGGTGCAGTCGGGCTGGGGCAAGGAAGCGTGGAGCGATGCGCAAGGCCTGGTCAGCTTCCCGCTGCCATGGAAGGGCACCTATGTGCTGGAAGTGCAGCACACGGACAAGACGGCGGGCCAGCGCGGCGCGCAAGCGTATGACAAGGCGATGTTCGTGACCACCCTGAGCCTGGTGCAGCCGCAAGGCGTGACGCCGCTGCCGGCCGGCCCTGCCCTGCCGCCCAGCAAGGATCACGACTGACCATGCCAGCGCCAGCCATCACTAAAATCGCGCGCCTGCGGCTGTCCGCCGGCGCCGTGTACCGGCTCGGCGTAGCCTCGCGCAGCGTGGCGGCCATCGTCGGCGGCTACGTGCTGGCCGCGCTGGTCACCATGCTGCTGTCGGTAAGCCTGCCCATGGCCCGTTCCGAAGCAGTCATGACAGCCACACTGCTGTCGTTTGCCATCTATACCTGCGCCGTGATGTGGGTCTTCGCCACGCGCAGCGCGCTGCGCGCCTGGCTGGGCCTTCTGATACCGGCCGCCGTCATCGCCGCCATCCTGCAGTGGATGGACGCACTATCCTGGAGTCTCGCATGAAAGAAGGTTTCCGCCAGTCGATGGCATGGCTGCACACCTGGTCCGGCCTGCTCGTCTGCTGGATCTTGCTGCTGGTGTTTTGCGCCGGCACGGCCAGCTACTACCGCAATGAAATCACGCTGTGGATGCAGCCAGAACTGCATGGCGCCGCCGCCAGCCAAGTGAGCACCGAGGAAGCGGCCAAGGTCGCGCAAAAAGCGATGGAAGAGCGGGCCACGGGCGCCACGCGCTGGTTCATCAGCCTGCCCGGCGAGCGCAGCCCCGCCACGCAACTGGGCTGGAGCAAGCCATCGCAACCGGGCGAAAAGAAACGCGGACGTCGCGGCAATTTTCATAGCGAAAAGGCCGATCCGGCCACGGGCGATGTGCTGTCCAAGCCGCGCGAGACGCGGGGCGGCGAATTCCTCTACCGCCTGCACTTCGACCTGCACTACATGCCGGCCATCTGGGCCCGCTGGATCGTGGGTTTCTGCGCCATGTTCATGTTCGTCTCCATCATCAGCGGCATCGTCACGCACAAGCGCATCTTCAAGGACCTGTTTACCTTCCGGCCGAAAAAGGGCCAGCGCTCATGGCTCGATGCACACAACGTGACGGCCGTGCTGGCCCTGCCATACCACATCATGATCACCTACACGGGCCTGGTCACGTTGATGTTCCTGTACATGCCATCGGGCGCCACGGCCGCCTACAAGGGCGACAAGGACGCCTTCTTCGCCGAGGCGTTTCCCGGCCGCTCGGGCGACAGCAAGCCGGCCGGCGTGGCCGCGCCGCTGACGGCGCTCGCGCCCCTCGTGCGCCAGGCGGAACAGCACTGGGGCGGCGGCAAGGTCGAACGCATTTCCGTCAACCACCCGGGCGACGCCAACGCCACCATTTCACTGACGCGCGCGGGCGGGCGCGACATGTCATCGAAACAGCCCTCGATGGAATTCGATGGCGTTTCCGGCAAGCTGCTGTCGACCGACGGTGACGCACAGCCTGGCGCGGCCGCCACGCAAGGCGTGATGGTGGGACTGCACGTCGCGCATTTCGGCGGCCCGCTGCTGCGCGCCCTGTTCTTCCTGTCCGGCCTGGCCGGCTGCGCCATGGTCGCCACGGGCGCCCTGCTGTGGGCCGTCAAGACGCGCCAGAAGCAGGCCAAGGCGCTGGCCGCCGGCAAGCGCGCCAGCTTCGGCCTGCGCCTGGTCGAGGCGCTCAACATCGGCGCCATCGCCGGCATCCCGATCGCCTTCGGCGCCTACTTCTGGGCCAACCGCCTGCTGCCGGTGGCGATGGAAGACCGGCCGCAAGAGGAAATCGCCTGCTTCTTCGGCGCCTGGGCCCTGGCCGCCATCATCGCCCAGCTGCGCCCGTCACGCGCCATGTGGCGCATGCAGCTGGCCGCCGGCGCCTTCCTGCTCGCGTCGCTGCCTGTGCTGAACGTCTTCACCACCGATTCGCACCTGGGCGTCACGCTGTTCCTGGGCCGCGGCCCCGTGGCGGTGGCCGCCTTCGACCTGGTGGTGCTGGTGCTGGGCCTGGGCCTCGCGTATGCGGCGTTCAAGTTGAAGCCGCTGCCCGTGAAAGCGGCCAAGGCGGCGCCAGTACAACCGGCGCAGACGATGGAGGCCGCGTGATGGAGCTGCTGTCGAACTTCCTCGTCTTTGCCTTGTGCTATGCGGGCCTGTCTTCGCTGTGCCTGGCGATGGACCGCCACTACGCCGACCTGCACGGACGCGGCGCCGAACCGCCCGCACCGCTGCGCCGCCGCCTGCAGTGGACGGGCTGGCTGGCGCTGGCGGCGGCCCTGGCCTGGGCCATGCACATCGCCGGCGGCGGCTATGGCCTCGTCTACTGGGTCGGCAGCCTGACGGGCTGCGGCTTGCTGCTGATCTGGCTGCTGCCGTATGCGCCCCACCAGGCCATGCGCCTGGCGCGCATGATCGGCGTGGCGGCCTTGCTGGCCGCCGTCGCGCTGGCCGTGCTGTAATTATCATGGCCATGACACCCCTGCTGCCCACGCAGCTGGAAAGCCATTACCGCGCGCACCACGGCTGGCTGGCGCACTGGCTGCAGCGGCGCCTGGGCAATGCTGCCGAGGCGGCCGACCTGATGCACGATACCTTCGCGCGCCTGCTGGCCGGCGCGCCCATGCAGCCGCAAACGCCGGCCCTGCGCGCGCCCAAAGCTTACCTGGCGACCGTCGCCAAACATCTGCTGATCAACCATTTGCGCCGCCAGTCGCTGGAACGCGCGTGGCTGGCCACGCTCGCCACCCTGCCCGAACAGCATGTGCCATCGACCGAGCAGCGCGCGGAAATCCTGCAGGCGCTGCAAGCGGTCGACGCCATGCTCGACGGCCTGAAACCGAAGGTGCGTGCCGTCTTCATCATGGCGCAGATCGAAGGCCATGCCTATGCGGATATCGCAGCACAGCTGGGCATCGGCGAGCGCTCCGTGAAACGCTACATGGCCGAGGCACTGACCGAATGCGTACTGCTGGCGCAGGACTTGCCGGCATGAGCGCGGCCACTTCGCCATATCCACCGTTGTCGCGCAAGGTGGCGCGCCAGGCCGTCGAATGGTATTTGCTGGAGCAATCGGGCCAGGCCACGCCGGACGACCTGGCAGCCAGCGTCCAGTGGCGTGCACGCGACCCGGAACACGCGCGCGCCTGGAACCGGGTGCAGCAGGTGAGCCAGACGGCAGGCATGCTGCCGCCGGACCTGGCCGTGCCCGTGCTGCGCCGGCCGCAGCGCCGCGTGGCAGTGCAAGTGCTGCTGGCGCTGATGGCGGCGCCCGCAGCCTGGCTGCTGGTGCGCCAAGACATACTGGCCGATTACCGCAGCGGCGTGGGCGAACGACGCGAAGTCTCGCTGCCCGATGGCAGCACCGTGGTGCTCAATACGGACAGCGCCGTCGATGTGGCGTATGGCGCCGGCGAACGCCGGCTGACCCTGCGCCGCGGCGAAGTGCTGGTGCAGACGCGCCCCGACCATGCGGGCAGCCGCCCTTTCATCGTCGCCACCTGCCATGGCCGCATCCGCGCGCTGGGCACGCGCTTCACCGTGCGCGTCGACGACGACGGCAGCCGCGTGACGGTGCTCGAACACGCGGTGGAAATCACGCCGCGCGCGCCCTCGGCCACCATCCGCACGCTCGTGGCGGGCCAGCACAGCCGCTTCGACGCCAATCACGCCGGCCTGCCCACGCCGGCGCCGCTGCAAGCCGATGCGTGGGCGCGCGGCATGCTGGCGGTGCAGGATATGCGCCTCGATACCTTCGCTGCCGAATTGTCACGCTACCGCCCCGGTCTGCTGCGCGTGGAGCCGCAAGTGGCGGGCTTGCGCCTGTCGGGCGCCTTCCAGCTCGACGACACGGACGCCGTACTGGACAGCCTGGCGCGCATGCTGCCCGTCGACGTGCTGTACCGCACCCCGTACTGGGTCACCCTCGCGGCCCGCAAAAAATAATTGTTAAAAATTGGCCCCTTTTTTCGGCATGGCCTGTCCTGTAAGTACGACAACCACACTCACCGGAAAGGCCAGACCATGCAACCACCCCGTTTGACTCCCCTCGCGCGCGCCATCGGCAGCGCCTTGATCCTGCTGTCGCTGGCGCAGGCGCCGGCCATGGCGGCCGATGCCGCCGCGCCAGCCGCCGCGCAAACGGTCTTCCACGTGCCGGCCGGCGAGCTGTCCGCCGCCATCACCAGCTTTGCCATCGAAGCAAAAGTGAGCGTGGGCGCGGCGGCCGAACTGCTGCAAGGCGTGCGCACGCCTGGCCTGAGCGGCAGCTACACGGTGCCCCAGGCACTGGCCCGCTTGCTGGCCGGCACGGGCCTCGAGGCGCTGCCCAGCGGGGAACGCAGCTACGTGCTGCGCAAGGCGGGCGCCGCATCGACCGGCGCGCCGATTGCCGCCACCCTGGACGAAGTGGCAGTCAGTTCCAGCGCCCTGCGCGACGGCACCACGGAAGGCAAGCGCGGCTACGCGGGCCTGACCAGCGCCACGCGCCTGAACCTGTCGCTGCGCGAAACGCCGCAGGCCGTCAGCGTCATCACGCGCCAGCAGATCGACGACCAGGGCTTGCGCACCTTGCAGGACGTGCTGGTGCAGGCGCCCGGCATCACGGTCGACCATTCGTCAAGCACGCGCGAATACGACCAGGTATTTTCACGCGGCTTCGAAGTGACGTCGTACATGTTCGACGGTATCCCGACCAGCAAGAACCTGGAAGCGCGCACCTACGACATGGCCATCTACGACCGCGTCGAAATCATCCGCGGCGCCACGGGCCTGATCAGCGGCACGGGCAGCCCGTCGGCCGCCGTCAACCTGGTGCGCAAGCGCCCGGGGCGCGCTTTTGCCGCCACGGCCGGCGCGCAGTTGGGATCATGGGACCGCTACCGCATCGAAGGCGACGTCTCGACACCGTTGACGGCGGACGGCAAGGTACGCGCGCGCCTCGTCGCCGCGCATGAAGACCAGCGCTCGTTCATCGACCGCTACCGGCAGAAAAAGGACGTGCTGTACGCCATCGTCGAAGCGGACCTGACGCCGTCGACGGTGCTCAGCGCCGGCATCAACTACCAGCAGGAAAAGCTCAAGGGCGCGGGCCGCGAATTCCCCATGTTCTATGCCGACGGCTCGCAGACCCGCTTCCCCCGCTCGATGAACGGCACGGCCGCGTGGAGCACGTATGACCGCGAGCAGAGCATGCTGTTTGCCACGCTCGACCATTATTTCGACAACGACTGGATCGCCAAGCTGGCCGTCAGCCGCAGCAGCAACCGGTACGACGCCTTGCAGGGTTTTTCCGGCAATGGCTACCCGGACCGCATGACGGGCGGCGGCATGCGGCTGTGGCTGGCCAACTGGCACAGCAAGCCGCAACAGACCTCGCTCGACGCGTACGTCAGCGGACCGTTCCGGGCCTTCGGCCGCCAGCACGAACTGGTGCTGGGCGTGAGCGCCTCGGAACTCGAGACGAATAGCCCCATCTATCCGGGCTGGCGCCTCGCCGGCTATGATCATGCGGTGCCGAATATCCACGCCTGGAATGGCGATATGCCGGTACCCGACTACAGCGGCACGCGCCTGGGCAGCTCGTACGACAAGGAGCGCGAAAGCGGCCTGTATTCGACGCTGCGCCTGCGCCCGACGGACGCGCTGTCGGTGATCCTGGGCGCGCGCCTGTCGTACTGGAAGCGCGACATCCGCAGCGATTACGATGCCGACACGGACCTGTACGACGCGATGCGCGAAAACGGCAAGATCACGCCGTATGCGGGCCTCGTCTACGACCTGGGCCGGAACTGGTCGGCCTATGCCAGCTACACGAGCATCTTCACGCCGCAAAGCCAGCGCGACGTCAACAGCCGCTTCCTGGCACCGCTCGAGGGCAAGAACTACGAAGTGGGCGCCAAGGGCGAATTCTTCGGCGGCAAGCTCACCACCAGCGCCGCCGTCTTCCAGCTGAAGCAGGAAAACCTGGCCGAAGCCGATCCGGGCAATGTCTGGATCATCGGCACGGGCGGCGGCTCCTACGCCTATCATACGGTCAAGGGCGCCACCACGCGCGGCTTCGAGGCGGAAGTATCGGGCCAGTTGCGCCCCGACTGGCAGCTGACGGCCAGCTATGCGCATAGCCGCATCCGCAATGCCGCCGGCGCACGCATCCAGACCAACCAGCCGCAAAACATGGCCAAGCTGTGGACCACCTGGCGCCTGGCGCAAGGCATGCCTGGCCTGGTGCTGGGCGGCGGCGTGAACTGGCAGAGCGATATCTACATGGACGACCGCGGACCGAATGGCGAACGCTTCACGCAGAAGGCGTATGCGGTGGCGGGACTGATGGCGCATTTCCAGGTCAGCAGGCAGCTGGTGGCGACCCTGAACGTCAATAACGTCTTCGACAAGCGCTACTATTCGACGGGCATGGGCGGCTACTACGGCGATCCGCGCAACGCCATGCTGTCGCTGCGCTATCAGTTCTGAATGGCTTCGCTACTTTTGAGCAGCGCCTCGATGTCCTCGGGCGCCACGGCGCGGCCGAGAAAATAGCCGAACGCTTCGTCGCAACCCATCTCGGCCAGCAGTTCCAGCTGCTCGCCGCTTTCCACGCCGCCGGCGATGGTGCGCAGTCCGAGCGTGCGCGCCATCGCCACGATGGCGCGCACCACGGCGCTATCGCCGCCCGGCTTGCCCAGGTCGTCGACGAAGCACTTTTCGATCTTGACGGCATCCGTTGGAAAGCGTTTCAGGTAAGTGAGCGAGGCGTCGCCCGTGCCGAAATCGCTGATGGCGATCGCCATGCCCAACTGGCGGAACTGGCGCAGTATCAGCTCGCAGTTCTGGTTGCTGTCGATCAGGATGCCGGCGGCGATTTCCAGTTCGATGCAATGGCCCGGCACGCCGGCCGCCTCCAGCGCGGCGGCGAAATTGCGCGCGATATCGCGCTGGTAGAACTGGCGCGCGGACAGGCTGACGGACACCGTCAGCATCTGCCCCTGCGCGATCCAGCTGCGCGCCTGCTCCACGGCCGTGGCCAGCACCCAGGCGCCGACCGGCAGGATCAAGGCGCTTTCCTCCAGCACCGGTAAAAAGTCGAGCGGCATCATCAGGCCCAGTTCCGGGTGCTTCCAGCGCAGCAGCGCCTTCACGCCCGTGATCCTGCGCGTCTTCAAGTCCATGCGCGGCTGGTAGTACAGCACGAATTCATTGCGTTCGAGCGCGTGGCGCAGGGCCGTCTCGAGGATGGTGCGCGAATACGACTGCGTCTGCATGCGCGGCGCATAGCGCTGGCAAGTACCGGGCGCGTGGCGCTTGGCCGCATACATGGCCAGGTCGGCCTTTTCGATCAGCGCATTGACGTCGTCATCGTCGTCCGGGTACAGGGCCACGCCCACGCTGGCTGCCACCGACAGGCTGTATTCGCCGATGACGAAGGGCGCGGCGATGGCGCGGACGATTTTCTCGGCCACCCGCTCGGCATCGTGTGCCGTGCGCAGTTCCGTCAGCAGGATGATGAATTCGTCGCCGCCCTGGCGCGCCACCGTATCGACCTTGCGCACGCACTGCTGCACCCGGCGCGCGAACTCCGTCAGCACCTGGTCGCCCACGTCGTGCCCCAGGCTGTCGTTGATGGATTTGAAGCGGTCGATGTCGACGAACAGCACGGCCAGCAGCCCCTGGTGGCGGCGCGCGTAGGCGATGCCGTGCTCGAAGCGGATCTGGAAATGCAAACGGTTCGGCAAGCCCGTCAAGCCGTCGTGGTGGGCGATGAATTCCAGCTGCTGCTCGGCGCGCCGGCGCGCCGACACATCGTGCAGCAGCAGCACCGCGCCGCCCTGCGCCAGTGGCGCGCAGCTGTACTGCACGTCGATGCGCTTGCCGTCGAGATGGCGCAGCAGCACGGCGCCGCGCGCCACTTCCAGCACTTCCTGCCGCGCCACGCAGTCGCGCACCTGGCGCGCCGCATCGATGGGCGTGCCGTCATGGAACAGCGGCAGCAGCTGCGTCACGGGCTGGCCCGGGCCATCATCGCCCAGCAGTCCGCCCATGGCGCTGGCGCGGGGATTCAGGTACCGCACCACGCCATCGTGGTCGGTGCCGATGACGGCCGCCGGCAGCGCATGCAGCAGCGCCAGCGCATCGGCCATGCGTTGCGCCTGCGCCGCCTGCAGCACGACGTCCGTCGCATGGCGCATGCGCCACATGCGCGCCGCCCGCCACTGGCAGGCCAGCAGCACGGCGAGCACCATGGCCAGGGCCAGGCACAGCGCCAGCAGCAGCGCCGTCATGCGTCACCCGGCAGGCGAAAAGTACGGAACATGGTTTTCCTTTGCAACGTGCGCCATGCGGCCGGGCGCAGATACATGCTGAAAGGAAATAATATAAGAATTTTGGCGCGATATTTGCCTGATCGGGCGCCGCTTGACTGGCATCAAGCGGCGCGTGGCACGCCCGCTTCAGGCCAGCGACAGCGTCCGGGCCGGGGCGGAACCCGCCGCTGCGGCCACGCCGGGCGTGCCATGCAGCTTGAAGATACTGACGGCGTCGGCCAGGCTGGCCGCCTGCTGCTGCAGCGCGTCCGCGGCGGCGGCGGCCTGCTCCACCAGGGCCGCGTTCTGCTGCGTCACGCCATCCATCTGGCTGATGGCGATGCTGATCTGCTCGATGCCGTCGCGCTGCTCCACGCTGGCCACGGCGATCTCGCCGATGATGGCGTTTACGCGCTGCACGCTGCTCACCACGTCATCCATCGTGCGCCCCGCCTGGCCGGCCAGCACGCTGCCCTCTTCCACCGTACGCACGGATTCGCCGATCAGCTGCTTGATTTCCATGGCCGCCGCACTTGACCTCTGCGCCAGGCTGCGTACTTCCGTCGCCACGACGGCAAAGCCGCGCCCCTGTTCGCCCGCGCGCGCCGCTTCCACGGCCGCATTCAGGGCCAGGATATTCGTCTGGAAAGCGATGCCGTCGATGACGGCGATGATGTCGACGATGCGCTTGGACGAGGCATTGATATGGCTCATGGTCTGCACCACCTGCGCCACGGCTGCGCCGCCGCGCTGCGCCACGTCGGACGCGCCGCCGGCCAGCTGGCGCGCCTGGTCGGCATTCTCGTTATTCTGCCGCACGGTGGACGTCAGCTCGATCATCGAGGCGGCCGTCTCTTCCAGCGAACTGGCTTGCTCTTCCGTGCGCGAGGACAGGTCCATATTGCCGCTGGCGATTTCCGCCGAGGCCGTGGCGATGGCGTCCGTACCGGTGCGCACCCGTCCCACGATGGCGGCCAGGTTGCCGCTCATGGCTTTCAGGGCCCGCAGCAGGTCGCCGATTTCATCGCGGCTGCCATCGGCCACCACGGCGCGCAGGTCGCCGGCCGCCACCTGCTGGGCGATGCCGACGGCCGCGCCCAGCGGCAGCGTGATGCTGCGGATCAGCCACCACACGGTGACGGTACCAACCACCAGGGTCACCAGCACGGTGGCCAGCATGACGATGCTGGCGCTGCGATGCGCGGCCGCGTCCTGCTCCTTCATCTGCGCCATCAGGCTGTGCGACTGCTTGCCGATGGCAGCGACGATGGCGTCGATCTGGCGCGTCGGTTCACGATCCATGCCCTTGACCAGCGCATCGACCACGTGGGCGCTGTCGGCGCGCGCGCCATCGAATTTTTGCAGGGCCGCCAGGTAGCTCACGCCCAGCGCGTCGTGCGCCTGCAGCGCCTGCGCCACGGGCGCCGTGTCGAGCCCCAGCGAAGCCATCATCGATTGCAGGCTTTTCAATTCCTTGCGCGTCTGCGCGCCGCTGGCGACGAACGCTTCGCGGTAGCGCTGGAAGGCGGCCGCATCGCCGCCGCGCAGCAGGATGTTTTTCCACTCCTGCACCTGGATCTTGAATTCCACCTGCGCGCTGCGTGCCGCGTCGATGGCTTCCGTCAGGGCCACGGCGCGCTGCATGGCGTCCGCGCTGCGCGCACTGGCCGCGTCGAGCGCGCTCCAGCCGCGCGCGCCGACGAACACCAGCGCAAGAAAGAAGAAGGCGCCCAGCAGACCGAGGCGGACGGAGATTTTCAGATTCGCAAGTTGCATGTGTTTCTCCCGGAGGCAAGAACAGGATGGCAACAAAGGCGCCGCCAAAACTATCCAATTCTCACCAAATAGGGAAATCATGCGGCGCGCCCCATGAAAAACCAAGCAACGCTTTCGTTAGAGAAACACTTTCAACATAGAAACAACAAATTACAAGGAAAGGTTGACTGCCTGGCCATAGTGACACGCTCGCAGCATGGTCAGGCCGGCAATCTTGCCGGTCGCTTCAGCGCTACACCGCCGCCGCGCCGGCAAATTCCTCGCGCAGCAGCGGATACAGACGCCGGTAGCGCGCCAGCCGTTCGTCCAGCACGGCGGACGCTTGCGGCGCGATTGTCTCCTGCGCGGCTGGCCGCGTGCACACCTGCGCGGGCGGCAAGCCCGTCACCGCCATCTGCGCCAGACGCGCCGCGCCCATGGTGCCGCCAGCCGCGCCGTGGTCGTGGCGCAGCACCTGCAAGCCCGAGGCATTCGCGCACAGCTGGGCCCAGAAGCGGCTGCGCGAACCGCCGCCGACGAACGATGCTTCTTCCAGATGCGTGCCGGCGCTGCGCAAGGCCGCATTGCCGTCGGCCATGGCAAAAGCCACGCCTTCCATCGCGCTATAGGCCAGTTCCGCACGGCCGTGTTCCGTCGACAGGCCAAAGAACACGCCGCGCGCGGCAGCGTCGTTGTGCGGCGTGCGCTCGCCGCTCAAATACGGCAGGAAGATGGGCGCCGTGCGCGCCTCGACGTTTTCCGCCAGGCTGACCAATTCGCCGATGTCGCTCGACTGCGTCAGCCGCGCCACCCAGCTGAGGCTGGACGCGGCACTGAGGATCACGCTCATCTGGTGCCAGCGCTCGGGCAGGCAGTGGCAGAACGCGTGCACGCCCTGGCCCGGATTCGGTGCAAAGCCGTCGCTGCCGGCAAACAGCACGCCGGACGTCCCCAGCGACAGCAGGCCGGCGCCCGGCTCCACCACGCCCAGGCCGACAGCCGCCGCCGCATTGTCGCCCGCGCCGCCGGCCAGCAGCACCGGGTGCGCGATGCCCCATTCCTGGCACAGCGATGGCCGCACCTGCGCGGCGGCGGCGCTGCCTTCGACCAGGCGCGGCATGTGCTCGCGCGTCAAACCGGTGGCCGCCAGCATGCGCTCCGACCAGTCGCGTTTGGCCACGTCCAGCCACAGGGTGCCGGAAGCGTCGGACATGTCGGACACGTACTCGCCCGTCAGACGCAGGGCCACGTAATCCTTGGGCAGCAAGACCTTGGCCGTGGCGCGGAACAGCGACGGTTCGTACTTTTGCAGCCACAGCAGCTTGGGCGCCGTGAAGCCGGGCATGGCCTGGTTGCCCGTGATGGCGCGCGACTCGGGCACCAGTGCCTCGAGTTCCACGCATTCGGCAAAGGCGCGCGTGTCGTTCCACAGGATGGCTGCGCGCAGCACGTGCTGCTGCTTGTCGAGCAGGGTGGCGCCATGCATCTGGCCCGACAGGGCGATGCCGCGCAAGCCGGAAAACGCCACCGGTTGGGCGGCGCGGATGGCGGCGATGACGTCCAGGGTGGCGTGCCACCAGTCTTCGGGATTCTGTTCCGACCAGCCGGGATGGGGGCTGGACACGCGCAGGGTCACGCCGGCGCTGGCAACGATGGTTTGCGCGTCATCGGTGAGGATGGCCTTGACTTCGGAAGTGCCGATATCGATACCGAGATAAGTCATTTGATTCCAGAATAAAGTTAAGAATGGCCGTCGCCGGAAGGATCGGGCATGTTCATCAGCAGGCAGGAGCGGAATTTCGACGGCGACATCTGCTTGTGCGCCAAAAACTGGCGGTTGAAATTGGAAAGGTTGTTGAAGCCCGTGCGGTAGCAGATATCGGTGACCTTCATGTCCGTATTCATCAGCAGCTCGCAGGCCAGCGCGATGCGCTCCTGGTTCACGTACTGGATGAACGAGGTGCCCGTATGCTTGCGGAAGAAACGCGTGAACTTGAGCGTATTCATCTCCGCCACGTCAGCCACGTCCTGCTCGCAAAAATCGAGCGTGATGTTCTGCTTGATATACGCCAGCACCAGGTTGATGGTCGACGACATGTAGCGGCCCGCCTGCGCCAGATAGGTGACGCTGGCCAGGGGCCGCCGCTCGCGGCACTCGCACAGCTCGCCGAACAGGCGCGTAAACAGTTCAACCCGGCGCAAGCCCTGCGCCGTCGTCAATTCCTTCATCAGCGGCACCAGGCGCAGGCCCAGCGCATCGGGAAATTGCAAGCCCCTGGCAGCCTCGCCCAGCAGGGCTTTCAGGGGCGCCATTTCCGGGAACAGCAGCGCGCAGCGTTCGATGAAGTCGCCGGAAAACTGCAGCACCAGGTCGCGCTCGGGCAAGACCACGCCTTCCGGCAGTTCGCTGACCCAGTTGTGCGGCAGGTTCGGCCCCGTCAGGATCAGATTGCCCGCCCCGTAGCTGCCGATATGGTCGCCGATGAAAAATTTGCCGTTTGACGTGATGATGAAGTGCAGTTCGTACTCGGGATGAAAATGCCATTTCGCCACCGTGTGCGGAAAGCCGTGCGCCCACGCGCGAAACGATTCATGGATCGGTTTGTGGATCAGTTCCAGGTCAGGCGTCACGGCAGTTCCTTACGCGGTCTCGTTGCCAGCTATTCTAACCACTTACCTGGGCATTGAGCGCCAAAGCCAGACCGCTGTCGGCGTCGAACAGGTGCATGTGCTCTTCATCGAAGGCCAGCGCCAGGGTCTGGCCCACCTGCGCCGCGCTGTTGGCCGCGTTCGCCGGCAGCAGCGCCGACAAGGTCAGGGCGCCGCACTGGAAGCTGATCAGCGCTTCGGCGCCCAGCAGCTCGACCAGGTCGATCACGCACGCCAGGCCATGCGTGCCTGCCTGCTCCTGCGGCAGCGCCGCGCGCAAGTGATTCGGCCGCAAACCGAACACCACGCGCGTGCCCTCGGCCAGCGCGGTGAAGCGGGGCGATATCAATGGCCAGCGGTAGCCGGCGCACACGAGCACCGTTTGCCAGCCATCCTTCTCGACGACGCCATCGATGAAGTTCATGGCAGGGGTGCCAATGAACCCTGCCGCGAACAGGGTGCGCGGATGGTTGTACAGTTCCGCCGGCGTGCCGATCTGCTCGATATGCCCGCCCTTCATCAGCACCACCCTGTCGGCCAGGGTCATGGCTTCGAGCTGGTCGTGCGTGACGTACAGGGTGGTGGTGCGCAGGCGGCGGTGCAGGCGCTTGATGTCGGCGCGCAGCTGCGCGCGCAGCTTGGCGTCCAGGTTCGACAGCGGTTCGTCGAACAGGAACACTTGCGGCGTCTTGATCATGGCGCGCGCAATGGCCGTGCGCTGCTGCTGGCCGCCCGACATGGCGCGTGGCTTGCGTTCCAACAGGCTGTCCAGGCTGAGAATGGCCGCCACCTCGCGCACGCGGCGCTCGATCTCGTCGTTCGGCACCTTCAGGCGGCGCAGGCCGAAGGCGATGTTGTCGTACACCGTCATGTGCGGATACAGCGCGTAGTTCTGGAACACCATCGCCACGTTGCGCGCACGCGGCGGCAAATCGTTGACGATGGCGCCGCCGATGTGCAGCTCGCCGCCGCTGATGTCTTCCAGGCCCGCGATCATGCGCAGCAAGGTCGATTTGCCGCAGCCCGATGGCCCCAGCAGGACGATGAATTCGCCGTCATCGATTTCCAGGTCGAACGGCTGCAGCACGGCCGTCTTCTCGTCATACGTCTTGTGCAGCTGCCTGCAAGTGATGTTTGCCATGGTGTTAGTCTCCTGCCAGTTCGATCTGGATCTTGACGTCGCGCGGATGGCCCTGGGCCGCTTCCTCGAACGCCCGCACGCCGTCGGCAAAGCCGAAGGTGCGCGAAATGAAGGGTTTGACGTCGATCTTGCCCGAAGCCAGCAAGGCGATCGCGCGCGGGAAGATGTTCGCGTAGCGGAACACGGATTCGATGCGCACTTCCTTGGCCTGGATGGCGACGATATCGAAAGGGACATTTTCGGGCGGCATGCCGACCAGCACCAGGCAGCCGTTCGGGCACAGCAGGTCGACGATGTTGTCGTAGGCGCGCATGCTGCCGCTGGCCTCGAAAACGATGTCGGCGCCCCAGCCGTCCGTCAGTTCGCGCACCGTATCAAACAGGCTGGCGTGGCGCACGTCGACCGTGGTCACGGCGGGATTGCCGGCGAACAGGGCCAGTTTTTCCGGCACCAGGTCGGCCAGGATCACGCGCGAGCAGCCGCCCGCCAGCGCGGCCAGCGCATTCATGGCGCCGATGGTGCCGGCGCCGATCACCACGGCCACGTCGCCCGGCTTGATAGCCGCCTTCTTGGCCGCCTGCAGGCCGATGGCCAGCGGTTCGACGATGGCGCCTTCGCCGAAGCTGACGTTGTCGGGCAGCTTGAAGGTAAAGGCGGCCGGATGCACGACATACGGCGTGAGGCATCCGTGGATGGGCGGCGTGGCCCAGAAGCGCACGGCGGGATCGAGGTTGTACAGGCCGCGCATGGTGGCCGGCGAATCGAACTGCGGCACGCCCGGCTCCATGCAGACGCGGTCGCCCACCTTCAGGTGCGTCACGTCATCGCCCACTTCGGCCACCACGCCGGACGCCTCGTGGCCGAGCACCATCGGCGCTTCGACGGCGAAGGGGCCGATCTTGCCATGTTTGAAGTAATGCACGTCGCTGCCGCAGATGCCCACGGTGTGAATCCTGATTTTCACGTCGCGCGGGCCGACGGCCAGCGGCAGGTCGATGTCGCGCAAGGTGATGGAATGCGCTTGTTCCAGTACGAGTGCTTGCATGATGGATTTCCTTATTTATGTTTGAGCATGGAGTTGAGCAGCCGTCCCAGGATGCCAACGAACAGCAGCGGCGGCAGCGCCAGCAGCACGGTGGAAGCGTTCACCACGCCCCACGGCACTTCCTGGCCCATCGAGGTAAAAGCCGATGCCACCACGGGCAGGGTCATGCTTTTCGACGAGGTGAGCGCCAACGCGATCATCAGTTCATTCCAGACCAGCACGAAGCTGAAGACGATGCCGCCCATCAGGGTTTTCGAGGCCACCGGCAGGGCCACGTACCAGAACACCTGGTAAGGGCCGTAGCCATCGAGCGCGGCCGCTTCCTCGATCTCTTTCGGGATGCGGGCAAACGCGGGAATCGACAGCCAGATGATGGTCGACAGGGTCACCAGCAGATACGTCACCACCATCGACAGACGCGAGTCGTACAGGCCCAGGTCGATCCAGATCGAGATCAAGGGAATGGCGACGGCCACGGGCGGCAAAAAGCGCAACGACAGCAGGAAGAACTGGATATCCTTCTTGGCCGGGATCGGATAGCGGGCGATCGCATACGCGGCAGGCACGCCCAGCACGGCGCCCAGCAGCACGGCGACGCCGACGATGGCCACGCTGTTGCCCAGCCCCGTCAGCACTTCCGGGCTGGCCAGCACCTGCTTGTAATTGGCCAGTGTCGGGCTGAAGAAAAAGCGCGGCACGGGCGTGACGATGTCCATCAGCTCCTTGAAGGAATTGAGCACGGCCCACAGGATGGGAAACAGCGCCACGAGGATAATCACGGTGGTAATGGCAGTGGTGGCGGCATGGTCCACGCCGCGCCGGATAGTCAGTTTTCCCATTTGGCGACTCGCTTCCAGAGCAGGGTGAATATTACTGTCGTGGCCAGCATCATCAGCACGGCCATGCTCGATGCGTACGACACCTTGCCCATCAGGCCGATGCCTTGCGCATACGCATACATGTCCAGGGTTTCGGTGGAGATGCCGGGGCCGCCCTTGGTCATCACGTAGATCAGGTCGAACGAGCGCAGCGACTCGACCATCTTGATGAACACGAGGCTCATGATGGGCACCTTCAGCATGGGCAGCGCGATATACGCATACACCTGGAGCGTGCTGGCGTAGTCGAGGCGCGCCGCTTCCAGCGGTTCGCCGGGCAGGGTTTCCAGCAGTTTCAGGATCACGGCGCCGAAGAACAGGCCCCACTGCCAGATGTCGACCAGCGCCACCGCATACAGGGCCGTGGCGGGGTCGGACAGCAGGGCCGTGCCGCCCAGCCCCACGCATTCGAGCATCCAGTTGAGGATGCCCATCAATGGCGAATACATGAACTTCCAGATGAAGGCGGCCGACACGCGCGGCAGCAGCACGGGCACGATCAAGAGCAGCGCGATGATGTCACGCGTGCGTCCCTTGACCTTCTCGAACAGGAACACGGCCAGCAGCACGCCGACGATCAGCGAACCGGCCACGGTCACCACTTCCCAGATGGCCGATACCTGCACGGCATTGAGGAAGCGGCGGTCGCCGAACAGGCGGAGAAAATTGGCAAAGCCGACGTAATCGCTGTCGCTGTAGCGCAGCACGCGGTTTTGCAGGGCCAGGTTGATGGCGGCGATACTGGGCACCAGGCCCAGTACCAGCAGGACCAGCAGCGGCAGAGTCAGAAAGACGGCGGGCAGCCAGGTGTGGCGTTTTTTATGGATGGAGTGTGGCATAGGAATCAGCTTTCAAACGAGAACGGGCAAGCGCTGGCTTTAGCCCCAAGGCAAGAGCTGGGGTCAGACCCGCCGGGGGATTGCGCACCAGTGGGGCGCAATCCGATCGCGAAGCGACTGACCCCGGGGCTTATTTGCGCTTCTTCGCCCGAGAAACCACCTCGGTCGCATACTCATTCGCCTCATCCAACGCGCTTTGCACGTCGCCGCGCGTGCCCGTAAACACTTCCTCCAAAACTACGCCCAGGTTGTCGCCGATGTCCGGCCACTCGGGGCTGGGCCAGATGGTGACGCGCGAGACGGGCGTGGTGTCCGTCAGGCCCGCCTGGATCTGCGGCTTGACGTGCTTGCGGAAGTAGTCGCTGTTGATGGTGCTGGTGCGGTTATAGTCGCTGAAGACGTTGTCCTTCAGGCGCGCCTGCTCCTGCTCCTTGCCCGTGGCGAAGGCGATGAACTTGCCGGCCGCCTGGCGCGTGCATTCATCTTTCGCGCCGGTGGCGGAGATGGCCAGGCCGTGGCCATACGCGGCCGATGGCAGCGGCGCTGGCGGGCGCACATAGCCGACCTTGTCGACCACCGAGGATTTTTTCGGGTCTTCCATCCAGTCGGCAAACGGCGTCGACTCGATCATGAACGCCACCTTGCCCGACCTGAACGCTTCGAGCGCATTGCTCCAGTCGTAGGTGGCGCCGCCCGGCGGCGAATACTTGAACAGCTCGCGGTACAGGGTGGTGGCCTTGACGGCCTGCGGCGAATTGAAGGCCGGCACGCCATTGTTTTCCCACTTGCCGCCGGCGGCCAGCATAAACGGCGCCCAGCGCCACACATTCATGCCCGAGCCGCGCTGGCCCCGCGCCGCCCAGCCATACACATTCGGCGGATTATTCATTTTCTTGACGGCGGCGACCAGTTCATCGAGCGTCTTCGGCACGGCGATGCCGGCTTTTTCCAGCAGGTCGCGGCGGTAGAACAGGAAGTCGCTGCCGCCGATCAGGGGCGCGAAATACGCTACGCCCTTGTACGAGGCGACGGCGCGGCGGCCCGGCAGGAAGTCGTCGTAATCGGCGTCCTTGGGCAGGTATTTAAGCAGGGGGACGACCCAACCGGCCGTGGCGAATTCGGCCACGTTGGCTTCGTCGATGTAATAGATCTGGTAGGAGCCGGCCTTGGTGGAAGCGTCGAGGCGGGCTTTCGAGCGGCGGTCGTTTTCGCCGAAATAGCTGATTTGTACCTTGGTGCCGCTTTTCTTTTCATACTCGGCGAGGGTCTTTTCCATCACCGTCAAGCCCAGGCTTTTTTGTGCCAGCACCTTGATCACGGGCACCGAGCAGCTTTGCGCCGAGGCGTCTGCAAACCCGGCGGACATGAGGGTGCCCCATGCAACAGCAGTCATGATTTTCATAACACGTCTCCATTTTTATAATCCGGCGGTTTTCCACCGGTATGCCAACTATAAAAACAAAGTCCATCTGCCACCACTGCAAAAGCGGCGAGTTTTCAAATACTATTTTTCAGCAAAAAGGCCTCCATGCCGGCCGCGATGGGCTGATCTTTTTTACCACACACAATATATAAAGCCGCTTGATTTATTAATTAGCCGGGCGTATATTTGGCTCGGGCACCGCATTGACGGCCGCCCCCAGGCCGAGGCAATCGCCTCCCGGTAAAAAATAAATAGATTCTGGAGACAACACAATGAACGTCAAACAATGCATCGCACTGGCTGTCCTGACGGCAGCCGGCGGCGGCGCCATGGCCGAGGAAGCAATCGTCGGCCTGATCACCAAGACCGATACCAACCCCTTCTTCGTGAAGATGAAAGAAGGCGCGCAGCAACGCGCGAAACTGAAGGGCGCTAAGCTGTTGACGGCGGCCGGGCGCGCCGACGGCGACAACGCCGGCCAGGTGACGGCGATCGAGAACATGGTGGCCGCCGGTGCCAAGGCGATCATGATCACCCCGAGCGATTCGAAAGCCATCGTGCCCGCCATCAAGAAGGCGCGCGCGGCCGGCGTGCTGGTGATCGCCCTCGACAGCCCGACCGAGCCGCAGGACGCCACCGATGCGCTGTTCGCCACCGACAACTACAAGGCTGGCTTGCTGATCGGCCAATATGCGAAAGCCGCCTTCGCCGGCAAGCCCGTCAAGATCGCCATGCTGGACTTGTTCCCCGGCCATCCGGTGGGCATAGCCCGCCACAACGGTTTCCTGGCTGGCTTTGGCGCGCCGGGCATCAGCGCCAAGACGGTCGGGCCGGCGAAAACCGCCGACGTGGTGTGCATGGCCGACAGTTTCGGCGACCAGGGCAAGGGCCAGACGGCGATGGAAAACTGCCTGCAGAAAAATCCCGACATCAATCTGGTGTACACCATCAACGAGCCGGCCGCCGCCGGCGCCTACAAGGCACTCAAGGCCCTGGGCAAGGAAAAGAACGTGATGATCGTTTCGGTCGACGGCGGCTGCGCCGGCGTGCGCGACGTCAAGGCCGGCGTCATCGCGGCGACCTCGCAGCAGTATCCGCTGAACATGGCAGGCCTGGGCGTCGAAGCCGGCGTCGAGTACGCCAAGAACGGGAAGAAGGCCAGCGGCTACGTCGATACCGGCGTCACCCTGATCAGCGACAAGCAGCAAGCGGGCGTCGAGAGCCGCGACACGGCGTTCGGCCTGAACTCCTGCTGGGGTAAATAAATCCACGCAGGCGGCCACGTTCGGCAAGGCTATCTGCCTTGCCGGCGCGCTGTCGCCTGCGCGTCGCCTTTTTCCCCTCTTGAATATGGATAACAGATGCGTTCCACCATCCCGACATTTCTGCCGCCGCTCTCCAAACTGGGCCCGGTCATTGCCCTGCTCGCCGCCTGCGTCTTCTTCGCGTCGCAGAGCGACCGCTTCCTCAGCAGCCAGAATTTTTCCCTGATTTTGCAGCAGGTCATGGTCGTCGGCATCATCGCCATCGGCCAGACCCTGATCATCCTGACCGCCGGCATCGACCTGTCCTGCGGCATGGCCATGGCGCTGGGCTCGGTCATCATGACCAAATTTGCCGTCGACCTCGGCATGACCCCCTATCTCGCGATCGGGTGCGGCATCGCCGTCACCGTGCTGATCGGCTTTATCAACGGCGCGCTGGTGACCTCGGTCAAGCTGCCGGCGTTTATCGTCACGCTGGGCACGATGAACATTGCTTTCGCCGTCACGCAGCTGTACTCGCAGGCCCAGACCGTCACCGGCCTGCCGGAAGCGATGGGATTTTTCGGCAACACCTTCCAGCTCGGCCAGGCCACCTTTACCTACGGCACCGTGCTGATGCTGGGCATGTACGTGCTGACCTGGCTGTACCTGCGCGAGACCGCGCCCGGCCGCCACCTCTACGCCGTCGGCAACAATCCGGAGGCGGCCCGCCTGACCGGCATCGCCACGAATAAAGTCTTGTTGGGCGTCTACATGATCGCCGGGATGTGCTACGGCATCGCCGCGCTGATGTCGGTGGCGCGCATGGGCGTGGGCGACCCGCAGGGCGGCCAGACCGACAACCTCGACAGCATCACCGCCGTCGTGCTCGGCGGCACCAGCCTGTTCGGCGGGCGCGGCTCGATCATGGGCACGCTCGTCGGCGTGCTGATCGTCGGCGTGTTCCGCAACGGCCTGACCCTGATGGGCGTGTCCTCGGTGTACCAGATCCTGGTGACGGGCATCCTGGTCATCCTGGCCGTGGCCACCGATCAACTGACACACAAGAAAGGTTGATGAGCATGACGACGCATGTGCAACCGGTATTCCAGGCCCGCGGCCTGGTCAAGCGCTACGGCAGCGTGACCGCCCTCGACGGCACCGATTTTGACTTGTTACCGGGAGAAATACTCGCCGTGATCGGCGACAACGGCGCCGGCAAGTCCTCGCTGATCAAGGCGCTGTCGGGCGCCCTCGTCCCGGACGAAGGCGAGATGCTGCTCGACGGCAAGCCGATCCATCTGAAGTCGCCGATCGACGCCCGCCGCTACGGCATCGAGACGGTGTACCAGGACCTGGCCGTGGCGCCGGCCATGACGATCGCCGAGAACCTGTTTCTCGGCCGCGAACTGCTGCGCAAGGGCATGTTGTCGCGCTTCCTGCGCTGCATCGACAAGAAGCAGATGCTGGCCGAGGCGGAAGCCCATATGCGCGATTTGAAAATCGGCATCCGTTCGATGAAGCAAGCCGTCGGCACCCTGTCTGGCGGCCAGCGCCAGGGCGTGGCCGTGGCGCGCAGCACGGCGTTTGCCAGGCATGTCGTGATTCTCGATGAACCAACCGCCGCACTCGGCGTAAAGGAGGGCAATATGGTACTGGAACTGATACGCAATGTGCGCGAGCGCGGCCTGCCGGTGATTTTGATCAGCCACAACATGCCGCACGTGTTCGAAATCGCCGACCGCATCCACGTGCAACGCCTGGGCAAGCGCGTCGCCGTCCTGAACCCGAAGCACATCAGCATGTCCGACACCGTGGCGGTGATGACGGGCGCGAAGAGCGCCGAAGACTTTCCGGAGGAAGCCCATGCTTAAGGGAATCGATCCGCTGCTCAGCCCGGAATTGCTGAAGATCCTGTGCGAAATGGGGCATGGCGAGGAAGTCGTGCTGGTCGACGCCAACTTCACCAGCCAGACCCTGGGCCAGGGCAAGCCGCTGGTGCGCCTGCCCGGCATCGACCTGCAGCGCGCCAGCGCGGCGCTGCTGTCGGTGTTTCCGCTCGACGCCATGGTCGACCAGCCGGTCGCCTTCATGAAGGTATGCAACACCGCCGACGGCTATCTGTCGGCGCTGCAGCGCGCCATGCTCGATCAGATCGCCGCCACCGGCGCCGCCACGCCCGGGCAATGCGAAGCGGTCGAGCGCTTCGCCTTCTACGAACGCGTCAAGGGCGCCTACGCCATCGTACAGACGGGCGAAATGCAGCCGTACGCCAATTTCCTGTTCAAGAAGGGTGTGATCAGCGATCCGCTGGCGGGCTGAGGAACGTGCAGCTGGCATAAAACATAAAATAAAGGAGACAACCATGTCAAAGCACTTCCCTGTTCTCGCCTCTTGCCTTGCCACCCTGCTGGTGGGCTGCGGCAGCGATAGCGACAGCACCAGCGGGCCGCCCCAGTCCAGCCACCTGGAAACCTACCGCCCCCAGCTCTCGTACACCGCCGCCAAAAACTGGCTGAACGATCCCAACGGAATGGTCTACCACGACGGCGAATACCACCTGTTCTACCAGTACAACCCGAACGGCAATACCTGGGGCGACATGTCCTGGGGCCACGCCGTCAGCACCGACCTGCTGCACTGGAACGAGCTGCCCGTCGCCCTGACGGCCGAAAAAGACGCTGGCGGCAAGCTCACGCAAATGTTCTTCTCCGGCAGCGTGGTGGTGGACACCAACAATACCAGCGGCCTTGGCAGCGCCGGCAATCCTGCCATGGTGGCCATCTATACCAGTGTGTACCCGCAAGGAAAAACGCTGGCCAACGGCCAGGTGCTTGCCCCCAACACCCAGTCCCAGTCCATCGCCTACAGCCTGGACCGGGGACGCACGTGGACCCAGTACGCCGCGAATCCGGTGATTGCCGCGCCACCGGCGCCGTTTGAAACCGAAGGACAAAATTTCCGCGATCCAAAAGTCTTCTGGTATGCACCGGAGCAAAAATGGGTCATGGTTGCCGTGGCCTCGGAGAAGCACCAGGCGCTGCTGTTCTCGTCCAAAAACCTGCGCGACTGGACCTACATGAGCGCCTTTGGCCCGGCCAACGCGGTCGGTGGCATCTGGGAATGTCCCGACCTGTTCGAGCTGCCGGTCGATGGCGACGCCAGCAAACGCAAATGGGTAATGAACATCAACATCAACCCCGGTTCGGTGGCCGGTGGTTCCGGAGCGCATTATTTTGTAGGGAAATTCGACGGCACGCGCTTTGTGGCCGACGCCAACAGCGTGATCGACAAGAAGCCGCCCACGGGCACCGTCTACCAGGACTTTGAAGCGGCCAGCTTCGACGCCACCGGCTGGGCATCGACGGGCGACTTTGCAGGCAAGACGCCCGTGGTCCCCTCGCATGGCGTGGCCGACAACCAGGGCAGCCAGCTGCTCGACACCTACCGGCTGGGCAAGGATGACGGCGCTGTGGGTACGCTCACCTCGCCCGCCTTTACCGTGTCCAGCAAGTACATCAATCTGATGGTCGGCGGCGGACGCCATCCACGCCTGGCCGGTGCCGGCGACGGCACGGTGCCTGCGGGAACCTTGCTGTTCCCGGGCGCCGGTTTTGAAGGCCCGGCCAATGCCACCTACGCCGACCTGGGCTGGACACCCGCCGGCGACGTGGTGGGGCAAAAGGTTGCCGCCGGAAGCGACGCCGACCGCCAGGCGGCAGCCGGCAAGCTGGGCGCGGGTGTGTTCAATTCCTTCTTCGGGGCCGGTGACGTGTCCAAGGGCAGCCTGACGTCGCCCACCTTTACCATCTCCAGGGACTATATCAACTTCCTCATCGGAGGAGGCAACCATCCCTACAGCAGCCCCAATCCCACGGCGGTGGTGCTCAAGGTCAACGGCAAGGTCGTGCGCAGCGCCACCGGGGCGGACTCTGAACTGAACTGGACAAACTGGGACGTACGCGAGTTCGCCGGACAGCAGGCCCAGATCGTCATCATCGACGACAACGACGGTGCCTGGGGACACATCGTTGCCGACGTGTTCGAGGCATCGGACCAGCCTGCCAAGCCCGTCAGCGACGAAACGACGGTCAACCTGCTGGTGAACGGCCAAGTGGTGAAGAGCGCAACCGGCGCCAATGCCGAAACCCTGAACTGGCGCAGCTGGAACGTGGACGCCTACCGTGGCAAGAGCGCGCAGATCCAGGTGGTGGACAACAACACCGGCGGCTGGGGCCATATCCTGGTCGACCATATCGTCTTTTCGGACAGCGCCAAAGAAGAAGCCAACTGGCTCGACTACGGCGCCGACTTTTATGCCGCCGTGACCTGGAACGGCATACCCGATGGCAAGCGCATCGGCCTGGGCTGGATGAGCAACTGGGACTACGCTGGCAACACGCCCACCACGCCATGGCGCAGCGCGCAGACCTTCGCCCGGGAATTCACGCTGCGCACCATAGCCGGCCAGGTGCGGCTGGTGCAGCAGCCGGTGGACAACTTCAGCACACTGCGCAGCAAAGCGCTGTACAGCGCCCAGGACCGTTCCGTGGCCGCCGGCGTGCAAGCGCTAGCTATCGCCCCCGCCCCGGGCCAGGCCCTGGACATCGTGGCCAAATTCCAGCCGGGCAGTGCCAGCGGTTTTGGCCTGAAGGTGCGCACTGGCACGAATGGCGAAGAAACCGTCATCGGCTATGACGCGGTGGCGGGCGAGGTCTACATCGACCGCAGCAAATCGGGCGACGCCAGTTTCAACGCCAGCTTTGCCGCCCGCCATACCGCCCCGCTGCCCCTGCGCACCGGCACAGTGGACCTGCGCATCGTGGTCGATACCTCGTCGGTAATGGTATTTGCGGGCAACGAGGTGGTGTTGACCGACCAGATCTTCCCGCAACCGTCCAGCAACGGTGTCGCGCTGTTCGCCGTGGGCGGCGCGGCAACATTGAAAGAGCTGACCATCTGGCCTTTGAAGTCGATCTGGGCCAAGCGCTAAAGCTGCACGGGAGCTCCAGCCATCTGGAGCTTCACTGGCGGGGCGGTGGATATGTAATAAAATGTCCTTCTTTACGCCTGTAGAAACCGGACCCGCCCCGCCATGTCAGACAGCTTTACCGAAGAGGCGTGCGCGCCGCAAGCAGCCATCGACGATGTTCAATGGCTGCAGCCGCGCGGCTCGAACCAGATGGGCATGAGCCAGTTCAACGAGCGGGTGGTGCTGCAGGCCGTGCGCTTGCACGGCAGCATGCCGAAGGCCGACCTGGCCCGGCTGACCAATCTGAGCACGCAAACGATTTCCCTGATCATCAACCGCCTGCTCGAGGAAGGCCTGGTCAGCAAGCGCGCACCGGTGCGCGGCAAGGTCGGCCAGCCGTCGGTGCCGATCATGCTCAATCCGGACGGCGCCTTCTCGATCGGCATCAAGATCGGCCGGCGCAGCCTCGACGTGTTGCTGGTCGATTTCGTCGGCAAGACGCGCGAGCGCCTGTCGTTCCCCTATTCGTTTCCCGTCCCCGACACCGTATTCGGCCAGATCGAGTCGGCGCTGAAAAGCATGGCCGTGCTGCTGGGACCGAAGTTGCTGCCGCGCCTGTGCGGCGTCGGCATCGCCGCGCCACTGGGCCTGGGCGGCTGGCAGAATCTGCTCGAGATGGCGCCGGAGCAGGCCAACGCGTGGGACAGCATCGACATCGGCCAGCGCGTACAGGCGATGACGGCGTTGCCGGTCGAGTTCGCCAAGGACACGGCCGCCGCCTGCGTCGCCGAGCTGGTGCTCGGGCGCGGGCGCAGCATCAAGAACTTCCTGTACATCTTCGTCGACATCTTCATCGGTGGCGGCCTGGTCATCAACAGCCATTTGCACAGCGGCCTGCACGGCAACGCCGGCGCGGTCGGCTCCTTGCCGCTCGGCATGGCCACGGCCGGCGCCAGGCATCCGCCGGGCCAGCTGCTGGGCGACGCTTCCCTGTTCAACCTCGAGCAGTTGTACACCCTGGCCGGGCTGGACCCGGCCGCCGCCCACGACGGGCGCGCGCTGCAGGAACCGTTCGTCACGCACACCGTGGCCTGGCTCGACGACGCGGCGCGGGCCATCGCGCTGAGCATCACCAGCGCCACCTGCCTGCTCGACCTGGAGGGGGTGATTATCGACGGTTCCTTCGACCGCGGCCTGCTCGAACAATTGCTGGTCCAGGTCGAGCGCGCGCTGGAATGCTATAGCTGGGAGGGCATCGCCCGGCCGCAGGTGCTCGGCGGCACCGTCGGCTCCGACGCGCGCGCCGTTGGCGGCGCCTTCCTGCCGCTGTACGCGCATTTCGCGCCGGACCGCGACCTGTTCCTCAAGTAAAGGTTCTGTCGCGTTGTTCCCCAGCCGCTCTTGATCTTGAACACCTCGCTTTACCTGATCGGCCTGCCGACGAGCGCCAATACGACAGAACCACCTAAACAAGCTGGTCCGGCTCGCGAGCCGTCAACTTCAACGCCAACAGCAAGCCGCTGACAAGATCAACGGAGAAGGTTGGGGTTGGTGGATCACTTACGTAGCATTCGGTGAAGAGCTAAGAGGTGCATCGAGGAAAATTTGTATTGCTTTCGCCACTCCTTCAAGGTCGCGAAGTTCGCACTCCCATACCACCATGACCTGCCATCCCGACCGACGCAAGGCATCGAATGTTCGCGTATCGCGCAGCTTATTGCCGTTGAGTTTCGCGCTCCAAAAATCGATACGCGACTTGGGCATGCGCGCCGACTTACATCCATCATGCCGATGCCAAAAACACCCGTGCACGAAGATGACCTTCCTCTTGCCTGGAAATATCAAATCCGGCGAACCAGGAAGGTCTTTGACGTGAATCCGATAGCGATATCCTGCGGCAAAAACCATTTTTCGAACCAGCAGCTCGGGACCGGTATTTTTTCCTTTAACCCTCGCCATCACTCTGCTACGCGACGGCTGGTCTAGCGTATCGACCATGACGCCCCCCATGAAACCCCAAACCTAAGGTCATTTTTTGTGCTTTTCAAGGGTAATTTGAGACGAAACAAGTCAAGTCATTGAGTACTGTATAAAAACACAGTAAAATGAATCAACTAATTTGACATTGCATCAACTGCAATGAAATAGAACAATTTTTCATCGATTCGCTGCTCTCTGGTTCATTGCTTTATACTGCTGCACTGCTCAAGTATATCCAAAATGAATGTGTCATTCGCAACTAAGCCTGCTGGCGAAGTTGCTAGTTGCAAAATCGAAATATTATCTTTAAATAAACAATACCGACTCATAATTTCGCGCAAAAGTAGCATCGTTTCAGCCATTCCAAATGACCATGTATAACACGCCCGCCCTTTTAGTCCCACCAGAAATGCCGGTGGCAAACACTCGCCTCATCGAGTCAATTGAGCTATTCGCAGGCGCGGGTGGCTTGGCGCTTGGGTTCTCCAGCAATGATGTTCAACATCGTGCGGTCGTCGAATGGAACAGCCATGCCTGCAACACCCTACGCAATAACAAGCTTCATCGGGTGGCGCCAGTCAGCTATTGGCCCGACGTGACGGAAGGGGATGTGCGCAATTTCAACTACGCGAATCATGACAACATCGATCTGATCACCGGTGGACCACCGTGCCAACCTTTTTCCATGGGCGGCAAGCACGGTGGTTTTCTTGATGAACGAGATATGTTTCCGCAAGCGGTACGGGCTGTCCGAGAGGCAAGGCCACGAGCTTTCACCTTTGAAAATGTGCAGGGACTCAAACGTGCCGCGTTCGCCGATTACTTCAGCTATATCCTGCTGCAACTCGAATTTCCTTCCCAAGTAGCCAAAGCGAAAGAGCTATGGACGGAACACTTGGCAAGACTACAAAAACACAAGGCCAATGGCGCGGCAAGCGAATATCATGTTTATCATCGCCTGGTCAATGCGGCGAACTATGGTGTTCCTCAAAAGCGTATGCGGATCTTCTTCGTAGGATTCAGAGCCGATGTGCATCAACCTTGGGATTTCCCTGCAGAAACGCATAGCAGTGATGCGCTAATACTGACAAAATGGGCAAGTGGAAGCTACTGGGAACGTCACCGCATCGCATCCAAACACCGCCCGCCACGACCTGATGGCATCGATAAAAAGATCCAGAAAATACTGGATGCGGATCATGGCGCCAACATGCTTGCCTGGCAAACCGTTAGAGATGCCATCTCCGATTTGCCCGATCCAGAACTATCCTCCGCGAAGACGCTCTTCCAAGCGCACCGATTCCAACCCGGTGCGAGGGCTTATGCGGGGCATACCGGCAGCCCAATTGATGAACCTGCCAAAGCGCTCAAGGCCGGTGATCACGGCGTTCCTGGCGGAGAAAACATGCTACGCCACAACGACGGTTCGGTGAGGTACTTTACGGTAAGGGAATCAGCACGCATTCAGACTTTCCCTGACAACTTTATATTTGAAGGGACATGGTCCGAGACCATGCGCCAGCTTGGCAATGCCGTGCCTGTCAAATTGGCGGCAGCGATGGCTCGTGGGGTATGTGAGTTGTTAAGAGAGTGAAATTGGTTTTTGACAGTGCAGAAAAAGGCATGAAGAACATGCGATTTTCCTGTCAATTTGAAGAGTAAAATCAGGCAAAATCTTCGTTACTTATCCGAAGGCGTGCTGACTTCCGCTGCGACCTGATCGAACAAAACACCCCCTTTTGCAGGGGTAAAGAAACGCTCTCGGTTAATCTGACGCATATCGCTCATGATGCGCTCGAAAATCTGATGAACGTCCGTGTAAGGCAAGTGACGTGTCAGGTGGCCGGCAATCTGGTCATTAATCGTCTCGGGTGATTTCTGGTTTTCAAAAGTTTTGTCGGCCCACTCACGCCCTGGGTGCATAGTATCCCAAGGGGATCGTTTATTGACACGCGTATCAGAACTGTCGCCGTGCTTTCCCAAACCAAAGCAAATCTTTGTTTCCGAGTTCCAGATCGGTTTGAAAAAATTGATCAAATAGTCCTCAGCCGATTTTTGATAGCCACTTTGCACAATCAAAAAGCGACATTCAAAATCTTCAATCTTCAGCGTCGTGGTCGCTTTTCGAATACTTTTGGCATGCTCATTAAGTCGCGCCGACAGCTTGGTTCCTTGTGTCACCGCATCCTTCGCGCCTTGCCGATCAGGGTCGGCCTTTCCCACATAAATGGGATGATCCATGTCCTTGAGCGGCAGGTACGGCGGGAAATCACCTCGATAATAGATCGCATACACACCCGCGCCATAAAAGTCAGGGATGGCCGCCAGCGAATGCCGTTCCTGCGCGACCATGGTCAAAGCCACTACCCTGCCGGCGGTGTTGGGATCGGATGGATCGAAAATTGACTCCGGCCGCCAGACGGGATCCAGCTTCTCCGTAGTAGCCTTGATCTCCGAGACCACCTTTTCCAGCTCCAAACGAATTTTCTTAAGACTCCTTGCATCATTCCCCGCATCGGCATTGCTGATGCGGTGGGCCAGAGTTTGCAACTCGGCAAGCATGCTTTCGAGAGGGAGAACTGCTTTTTTACTTGTGGCCATCTAATTCCTTATTCTCTTCAGTATTTGATATTTTCGTTCACACAACACAAGGACTAAGAAAAACTCTTGCGATAGATATTGATGTCCTTGCCGACGATGGGCTGGCGCGAAAAGCGTTCGAAGCGCAAACCGAGCTTGTTGATCAAGTTGATCGAAGGCTGGTTCTGCGGCGACACGAGGCCATACACAGCCGGCAGGCACAGCACGTCGCGCGCATGGCGCAGCACGCTAGCTGCAGCCTCCCAGGCCAGGCCCTGGCCGCAATACGCGGGCAGCAGCGCGTAGCCGATATCGGGGCCCGGCATGGTGGCGCGCTTGATCAGGCCGCACATGCCGATCGCCACATTGTCAGCGCGGTGCTCGACGATATAGAAAGAGTAGCCGAGTTCCTGCTGCTGCGCGATCGGGCCCGTTTCCAGCGCCGCGCGCGCCGCGTCCACGGTATGGATCTGACGGTCGCCGATGGTGGCCAGCCAGGTCGGTTCGTTCACCAGCCCGAGGAAAAACGCCGCGTCATCGACGCTGGCGGTGCGCAGGCGCAGACGGGGCGTCTCGATCACGGTGACGGCGCCGCTCATGCCGGCCACTGCATCGGATCGGTCAGCAGCTGGTACATCACGTAGGCGTCGACATAGCCGAGCTGCGCGTGGCGATAGGCCAGCGGCAAGGTGGCGACGACCGTGAAGCCCAGTTTTTTCCACAGGGTGACGGCGGCCAGGTTGGTGCTGACGACGAAGTTGAACTGCATCGCCAGGTAGCCCGCGCGGCGCGCTTCTTCCATGCAGTGCACGCCCAGCAGGCGCCCCACGCCCACGCCCTGCGCGGCCGGGTCGACCATGAACGAGGCATTGGCCACGTGCGATCCATGGCCAGGCTGGTTCGCCACCAGCTTGTACATGCCCAGCAGGCGCTCCGTGCCCATGGTGGCGACAAAGCTTTGTACGCCGGGGCCGAACCAGTAGGCGTGGCACGCTTCGCGCGTCGTATCGACGGGGAAGGGATACGTGTCGCCGCCGGCCACCAGGGTCTGGAAGATCGGCCACATGGCGTCGAAATCGGCTTCGCTGGCCGGGCGGATATCAATTTCTTTCAAGTCGATGCTCCTGATAACAAGTGATGGCTGATTGTATCAGCGGCCCAGGCGGAAGTTCACGCTGTCCGGCCGCCCCGGCAAGTGCAGGCGCGATTGCGCGCGCGGTGCTTCGCTGACGATTTTCCCGCGCCGCAGCACCAGGCGCCGCGCCGCGCGCAGGCGCAGCGCTTCCACGGTACTGCCGCAATCGAGGATCAGCAAATCCGCATGGCAGCCGGGCGCAATGCCGTAGCCATCGAGGCCCAGGATGCGCGCCGGCGTTTCCGTCACGGCCAGGAAGCAGTCGTGCATCGCTTGCTGGCCCGTCATCTGCGCCACGTGCAGCCCCATGTGCGCCACTTCCAGCATGTCGCCCGAGCCGAGGCTGTACCACGGGTCCATCACGCAGTCGTGGCCAAAGGCGACGGGGATGCCGGCGGCCAGCATCTCGGGCACACGCGTCATGCCGCGCCGCTTCGGATACGTATCGTGGCGCGCCTGCAAGGTGATGTTGATGAGGGGATTGGCGATGGCCGCCACGCCTGCCTCGCGGATCAGGGGCAGCAGTTTGCTCACATAATAATTGTCCATCGAATGCATGGACGTCAGGTGCGATCCCGTCACCCTGCCCTGCATGCCAAGGCGCTGGCTGTGGAAGGCCAGGGTTTCGATGTGGCGCGACAGCGGGTCGTCCGACTCGTCGCAATGCATGTCGACCATCAGCCCACGTTCGCAGGCGAATTCGCACAGCAGGCGCACGGATTCCGCGCCGTCCGCCATGGTGCGCTCGAAATGCGGGATGCCGCCCACCACGTCGACGCCCATGGCGATCGCGCGCTTCAGATTGTCGAAGGCGCCGGGACTGCGCAGGATGCCGTCCTGCGGGAACGCCACCAGCTGCAAATCGAGATACGGCGCCACCTGCCGCTTGACGTCGAGCAGCGCTTCGACGGCCAGCAGGCGCGGATCGCAGATATCGACGTGCGAGCGGATGGCCAGCAAGCCGCGCGCCACGGCCCAGTCGCAATACTGCAGGGCGCGGTCCACCAGCGCCTGCTGCGTCAATTGCGGCTTCAGCTCGCCCCACAGGGCGATGCCTTCGAGCAGGGTGCCGGAGGCGTTTACGCGCGGCAAGCCATAGCTGAGCGTGGCGTCCATGTGGAAGTGGGCATCGACGAACGGCGGCGTGACGAGGTCGCCCTCGGCGTCGATCTCTTGCGCGCCCGTCACGGGCAAGGCGGCGCCGACGGCGGCGATGCGGCCGCCCTCGATGGCGATATCGATGGCGCGGCGCCCGTCGGGCAGGCTGGCATTGCGGATGACAAGGTCCATGCGGACACTCCTTCGGTTGACTACGGTACCTGGCGCTTCAAGTGCATTGGCATCTTGGCTTTTCAAGGATGCTGCGGTGCATGAATATAGTCACTGGCAAAAGCGTAGCCATAGATTCCCTGACAACGCTTTGCGCACGCGCAAACTTGTGGCAGATGCTGCCAGACGCATGAATCAAGCATGCGCGGGGCAGACGCCCTTGAGAAAATAGCTTTCAACTAACTCGAATCACCGCTAGAATATTCATATTGCGTTGCATCATAAAAAGCCTATGATCAGCTGTTTAGCACGCTACTTACTTTACAAAACGCGGCCAACTCTGGTTTTCGGGATTTTGCAGAGCGTTTTGCCAGCATTTTAATCCGTACAAAGGAGTAAATATGTTTCCGCTTCCTGAACAATTTTCCAGCGCCGCCAAGTCGCAACTGGAAAGCCAGCTGCAAATCTTCAGCACCCTCACCAGCAAAGTCTTTGAAAGCGCCGAAAAAATTATCGCGCTGAACCTGAACGCCGGCAAGGCCGCCATCTCGCAAACGGCGGAGACGGCCCAGCACCTGCTGGTAACGCAGGACCCGCGCGACTTCTTCAGCTACAGCACCAGCCAGGCGCAACCGAACATCGAGAGCGTGCTGGCCTACAGCCGCCAGCTGTTCGGCATCGCCTCGAGCACCCAGGCGGAATTGCTGGCCTCGGCCAAGGCCCGCCTCGACGAAGCCGCGCCTGTCGCCGCACCCGCTCCTGCCGCAGCCAAGCCTGCGCTGGCAGCTGTACCTGCGCCTGCCGCTGTACCTGCACCATCGCCAGCGCCAGCAGCCGCACCTGCGCCCGTTGCCGCCAGGCCTGCCGAAGCAGCCAAGCCTGCCGCCGCGCCGGCAGCCAAACCAGAAGCAGCGCCTGCCAAGGTTGCCGAGAAGGTCGCCGACAAGCCAGCCGTGAAAGCGGTGGAAGCCAAGCCGGCGGCCAAACCGGCAGCCAAGCCGCAAGCGGCCAAACCCGCACCTGCACCTGCACCTGCACCAGCGAAAGCCGCCGCGCCGGCACCGGCCAAGCCTGCCGCAAAACCATTTCCTTCGAGCAAACCGGCCGCCAAGCCAGCCAGCGCCGCCGGCAAGACCGTAGCCAAGGCCGCCGTCAAGCACGCCCCTGCCCCAGCCGCCAAGCCGGCAGCCAAGGCAGCGCCCAAAGGTACGCCATCGAAACAGCTCGACATGCTGGGTGGCGCTAAAGGCAGCGGCCGCAAGTAAGCCTCGCGCACAGCACTGACGCAGCAAAACAACGGGCTACGGCCCGTTTTTTGCGTGCCCGTCCACAGCGCGCTTTTCCACCTTGTTGTATCCTACGCGTACTTTCCGTCCGCGTGCCCGCCCTTCCGCCCCGCGACACCCCATTACTAAAAACAAAAGGTAACCATGAGTTTATCGAGGCTCATCGCCGGCTTCGTGCGTCAGCATTGGCCGGCGTATGCCGCCGCTGCCGTCATGCTGACAGGCGTGGCAACACTGACCGTCTGGATCCCGCGCCGCGTGGGCGCCATCATCGACGCGCTGGCCGCGCACCGCATGACGGCGGCCGAACTGTGGCTTGAGCTGCTGACCCTGCTCGCCGTCGGCGTCGTCATCTACTTCCTGCGCGTGGGCTGGCGCATCACCCTGTTCAAGGCCGCCTACCAGCTGGGCGTGATGCTGCGCACGCGCTTCTACACGCGCATGTCGCAGCAGGGCGCGTCGTTTTACCAGAACCAGCGCACGGGCGACCTGATGGCGCTGGCAACGAACGACATCGACGCCATCGAAATGGCCGCCGGCGAAGCCATGCTGGCCGGCTTCGACGGCACCCTGACCCTGCTGATGGTGCTCGGCATCATGCTGCTGGGCGTGGACTGGCGCCTGGCCTGCATCGCCCTCCTGCCCTTCCCGCTGATGGGACTGGCCTTCTGGCGCATCTCGAGCCATATCCACACGGCGTCGACGGATTCCTTAAAGCGCTTTTCCGCGCTGAACGACCATGTGCAGGAATCGCTGTCGGGCGTGCGCACCTTGCGCGCGCTGGGCCTGGAAGAGCGCAGCAGCAAGCAGTTTTCCACCCTGGCCGGCCATGCAGCCAACGCCAGCCTGACGGCGCAGCGCTGGGAAGCGGCGTACGAACCGGCCGTCGGCCTGACCCTGACGGCCGCCACGGCGCTGACCCTGGGCCTGGGCGGCTACCTCGTGTGGCAAGACCAGCTGACCATCGGCGCGCTGACGAGCTTTTCCATGTACTTGGGCCAGCTGATCTGGCCCATGTTCGCCGCCGGCTGGGTGCTCTCGCTGATCGAACGGGGCCGCGCCGCCTGGCAGCGCTTGCAGCCGATGCTCGATGCGCCGCTGGCCATCGACGACCACGGCACCATCGCCACCCTGACGCCAGGCCCCCTGCAATTGCAGGACGTCGGCTTTGCCTACGCGGGCCAGACGGCGCCGGCCCTGTCCGGCATTTCGCTGCGCCTGCTGCCGGGCCAGACCCTGGGCTTGGTGGGCCCGACGGGCAGCGGCAAGTCGACCCTGCTGCGCGTGCTGCTGCGCCAGGTGACGCCGCAATCGGTCACAGCCACGTGGAACGGCCAGCCGCTCGACGCCTACACCCTGCACGCGCTGCGCGCTGCCATCAGCTGGGTGCCGCAGGAGTCGTTCCTGTTCTCCGCCACCATCGCCGACAATATCGCCCTCGCCCGTCCCGGCGCCACGCGCGAGGAAGTGGAACGGGCGGCGCAGCTGGCCGACATCCACGACGATATCCTGCAATTCCCCGATGGCTATCAGACGCACGTGGGCGAAAAGGGCATCACCCTGTCCGGCGGCCAGCGCCAGCGTGTGGCGATTGCACGCGCCCTGCTGGCCGACAACGGCTTGCTGCTATTGGATGATGCGCTGTCCGCCGTCGACACGGGCACGGAAACGCGCATCCTGCAGCACCTGGAAGAACTGCGCGCGCGCCGCCCCGAGCGCAGCGCCATCATCGCCAGCCACCGCCTGAGCGCCGTCGTCAACGCGGACCTGATCCTGGTGCTGCGCGATGGCCATGTCACGGAAACGGGCAACCACGACGCGCTGATGCAGCGCGACGGCTGGTATGCCAGCCAGTGGCGCTATCAACAACTGGAGGCCAGCCTCGATGCCATCTAAGACAGACCAAACAGATACAGCCACCCAATCCGTGCGCCGCCAGGCCGCGCAAGCGATCGGTCTGCTGCGCCGCGCCGCCGCGCCCGACCTGCGCCATTTGTATTGGGCCACGTTCTGGCTGATCATCGCCGCCGCCCTCGAAGTGACGGGGCCGATCCTGGGCAAGGCCCTGATCGACCAGCACCTGCTGCCGCGCCACCTCGACTGGACGCGCATGTCATTGCTGCTGGGCGGCTGCCTGCTGACGGGCTGGGTCGCGTCCGGCCTGCGCTATCTGCAGCTGGTGCGCCTGTCCGGCCTGGCCATGCGCTCGGTGCAGCGCCTGCGCGAAACCGTCTACCAGCACGTGCTGCGCCTGCCGATGAGTTTTTTCGACCGCGCCATCACGGGCCAATTGGTCAGCCGGGTCACCAACGACACGGAAGCCGTGAAATCGCTGTACGTGCAGGTGCTGTTCGTCATCCTCGACAGCTCCATCGTGCTGATCGGCACCATGGCCGCCATGGCTTTCCTCGACTGGCGATTGATGCTGATCGTGCTGGCCCTGCTGCCGGCCGTGCTGGTCATCGTCTTCCTGTACCAGCGCTGGAGCGCACCGGCCGTCACGCGGGCGCGCGCCCTGCGCAGCGAGATCAACGGCCAGATCGCCGAATCGATCGGCGGCATGAGCGTGCTGCAGGCGAATAACGCGGAAAAGCGCTTCGGCGCGCGCTTCACGGGCATCAACCAGGACCACTACACGGCGCGCATGCAGGAATTGCGCGCCAACGCCTGGCTGCTGCGCCCCGCGCTCGACATGCTCAACATCGTGCTGCTGGCCGTCGTCATCTTCAGCTTCGGCCGGCGTGAGATGGGCGCCGTGGAAGTGGGCGTGCTGTATGCGTTCATCAGCTACATCGCGCGCGTGATCGAGCCGCTGATCCAGATCACCATGCAGTTCAGCCAGCTGCAGCAGTCGGTGGTGGCCACGGCGCGCGTGTCGGCCCTGCTCGACGAAGCACAGGCGCTCGAGCACGCGCAGGGAAGGGAAACACCGGCCCTGCGGCATGCGCAAACGGGCAGCGAGCTGCCCGCCGTCGACATCAGGAAGCTGACCTTCGCCTACGTGGAAAACCAGCCCGTGCTGCACGAGCTGTCGCTGACGATACCGCAAGGTGCGTTTTTTGGCATCGTTGGCCACACGGGCAGCGGCAAGTCGACCCTGCTGTCGCTGCTGCTGCGCTTTTACCCCGTCACGCAGGGCAGCATCGCCATCAATGGCGTCGCCCTCGACAGCATCGACAACGAGCATTTCCGCGCCGATGTGGGCCTGGTGCCGCAAGACCCGTTCCTGCTGGCCGCCTCGGCGCGTGAAAACATCGACATGGGCCGCGGCTACACGCAGGCGCAGATCGAGACGGCCGCGCGCGCCGCGCATGCGCACGACTTCATCGCGGCGCTGGAACACGGCTACGACACGCCGCTGGGCGAAGGCGGCTCGCGCCTGTCGTCGGGGCAGAAGCAGCTGATCGCCATTGCCCGCGCGCTGGCCGGCCAGCCGCGCATCTTGCTGCTCGACGAAGCGACATCGCGCATCGATAGCCAGACGGAGCAGATCGTGCAGCTGGCCCTCAACGAGTTGCGCGGCAAGGTCACCATCATCGCCATCGCCCACCGCCTGTCGACCATCCGCGAGGCCGACCGTATCATCGTGCTCAATCACGGCCGCATCACGGAAGCGGGGCCGCACGACGCCCTGATGCAGATCGAAGGCGGCCTGTACCAGCGCCTGTACCTGCTGCAGCAGCTGGCGCAGTAGTAGCGCCTTGTCAATGCCGGCCGTGTGCACTTTCGCAAATTTCTGCGTCCCGCATGATCTTTCTTGATTGCAACAGAATATAATCTGTTACAGACAGGTGGTCATTGCGGGAGCGGGACGTTGGCAGGCAGACAGAGACGGGCATCATGGCGAAAGGCGCATTGGCTGCTGGTATTGGCCTGCTTGCTGCCGCCTGCCGTGCACGCCCAGGCCATCAGCAACCTCGAGCAGTATCTCACCGCCGTGCGCGACGATGGCCGCTTCGTGCCCGCGCGCGCCCTGCAGCGCCTGCAAGAGGTGGAAACGCAGGCGCGCAGCGCTCCCCTGCCCATCCGCGCGGAATTCCTGACCCAACTGAGCCACGCCCGCATGCGCCTGGGGCAGAACGACATCGCCATGCAGCTGGCCGAGGAGCTGATCGCCTACGCGCGCCAGAACAAGAGCGACGTGGCGCTGGCGAAAGGCATGCTCAACAAGGCCTACATCACGTTTGCCCGGAACGAACGGCGCGCCTCGCACCTGCTGGCCTTTGAAGCGGAAAAGATCGCCAACCGCACGGACGACTTGCCCGTGCGCGTGCAGGCGACCATCAGCGCAGGACAGTCGTGGGCAGAGGAAGGCAATTTCCCGTTTGCGCTGGCCAAGCTGCAGGCGGCCGTCGACCTGGCGCGCCAGAGCCAATCCCCATCCAGCCTGGCCGCCGCCCTGAACGCCCTCACCTTGCTGTACACGCAGATGCGCGAATACGACAAGGGTTTCGAGGTGCTCGACGAATTGCTGGCCGTGTCCAGCACCCTGGCGTCGCCGGGCCGCATGGCGCAGGCGAAGAATACGGAATACGGGCTGGCGCTCGACGCGCAGCAGCCGCGGCGGGGCCAGCGCGCCCTGCTGGCGGCCCTGGCGCTGGAACGCCAGCTGGGCGCGCGCGGCATGGTCGCCGTCACCCTCGTCAATCTGTCGGACAGCTACCTGAAGGAAGACGACTACGGGCAAACCTTGCGCTACGCGAATGAAGCCATCACGGCGGCGCGCCTCGTCAACGATGAACAGGTGGAAGCGACGGCAAGGCTCAATATCGGCCAGGCGCTGATCGGCCAGGGACGGTTGCAGGAAGGCAAGCAAAGCGTGGCCACGGGCCTGGCCTACTACGAACGCACGGCCAACCAGCCGGAAATGCAGGCCGTGCTGCTGGAATACGGCATGGCGCTGGAAAAGGCGGGCGACCTGCGTGGTGCAGTCACCGCGTATCACCGCGAGCGCGGCATTTCCAACCAGCTGTTCGAAAAGCAGCGGCAAAAGGCCGTGTATGAGCTGCAAGAAAAGTATGAGGCGGAAAAGAAACAGCGCCAGATCGAGCTGCTGAGCCGCGAAAATCAGCTGAAGAGCACGGAAATCGACAACCGCCGCCTGCAGCAGCGCGTGTGGTGGCTGCTGGCGCTGGTACTGGCCATGGCATCCGCCATCGTCGGCTTGCTGTATCGCAAGGTGCGCCACGCGAACGTGCAGCTGAAGGTGAAAAACCAGGAACTCAAGCGCCAGAGCTCGCGCGACCCGCTGACGGCCCTGTACAACCGCCGCCATTTCCAGGAATTCATGCGCAGCCATGCGGGCAAGCCGCAGCCATCCTATGCCGGCGGCGATGTCGTGGGCGCGCTGTTCCTGCTCGACGTAGACCATTTCAAGCACATCAACGACGGCTACGGCCATGCGGCGGGCGACCTGGTGCTGACGACGATCGCCGAAACCTTGCACGACGTGTTGCGAGAAACGGACATGATCGTGCGCTGGGGCGGCGAGGAATTCCTCGCCTTCCTGCCGGCCGTCGCCCGCGACGGGCTCGACGACATCGCGCGGCGCATCCTCAACGGCATGGCGGCGCAAAGCATCGACTACCAGGGGCAGACCATTCAGGTGCATGTGTCCGTCGGCTTTGCGCCCTATCCGCTGGCGCCGCTGGGACGGCCGCTCACGTGGGAACGCAGCGTCAACCTGATCGACATGGCGCTGTACCTGGCCAAGGCGCACGGACGCAACCGGGCGTATGGCTTGCGCGGTTTTCGGCAGGTGGAAAAAACGACACTGGAAGCGGTGGAGCAAGACCTGGAACGCGCGTGGCGCGACGGCTTTGTCGATTTGAGCGTGGTGCTGGGGGGAACGGACGGGGTGGACAAGACGGAGACGGCCGTATCAGGCGGCCAGGCCAGCGAAGGCGTCGCCGCAGCCGCCATCACCTGACGGCAGCTGCGGGGCGCGCTGATGACGTGCTTACTTGTGTGCGGCGTCCTGCATCTTTTCGCCGGCTTTTTCCACTTTCTTGCCCACGGCATCGGCCGCTTCGCTCATTTTCTTGTCGGCGTCAGCGGCGACCTGGTCCATCTTGGCGCCCGTATCGGCAGCGGCCTGGCTCACGGCAGCGTCAGCCTTGGTAGCGGCATCCTTGATGTCGGCTTCAGCCTTGGCAGCGGCCGCATCGATCTTCTGGCCAGCTTGTTCCGCAGGACCGGCGGCGGCGACATCATCCTTCTTCTGGCAGGCAGCCAGTGCCACAACCATCATGCCGGCGGCGCACACGGTCATCCAATTTTTGCTTGCTTTCATGGTATTCCCTTTCGTTGTTATCAAAAGACACAGATCAGTTCGCAATATACACCTGGCTAAAATTTTCTAGCGTGCGCTAACGCACATAAAAACAGGCTTTTGTGGCGTAGTTGTAAGCAATGGTATCTTGATATCTTTTAGCCATGTTTTCCCTGCACCGGATGGGCGGCCTGATAGCCATCCGTCAGGGTGTGCAGGAAGGCGATCACGTCGGCGATCTCCGCGTCGTTCAGGGCTGGCGCCTGGCCCGGCTGGCGGTCGAACGGCGCTTCCACGTTCACGTTCGCCGCCAGGCCAGGCGGCAGGTCGTCGTATTTGCGCACCTTGCCGTTTTTATCCATCGGATACCATTTTTGCGGCGCCGTATCGCGCTGCACGTAAAAACGCAGCACCTGTTCCAGGCTGTCAAAGCTGCCGTTGTGGAAGAACACCTTGCGCAGGGCGACGTTGCGCAGGGACGGCGTCTTGAAGCTGCCGCAATACTCCTTATGCTCCATCAAGTCGGTGCGGTCCGGGCCGCACAAGCCCATGTCGAAGTACGCCGGATCCGCATTGACGGGCAGCTTGCCATTGCGCGGCACGCCGATATTGATCAAGCCGTAATCGGTAAATTGGGGAAAGGCGCCGCCGGAAGTGATCTGGCTGATGTGGCAGGACGCGCAATTGCCCTTGCGTTCATCGTTGAACAGGGCCAGGCCGCGCGCTTCCTGCGGGCTCAACACGGCCTGCTTGCGCAGCACGGCGTCGTACTTGCTCGTGTACGGATAGAAGTCCAACGGGCTTTCCTGGAACACTTCCAGCGACATCAGCGCCCAGCGCAAGGCCTGGCCCGGCTGCGCGAAGATATCCGCGCCATACGTCTGGCGGAACTGCGCCGCCAGAGGGCCGGCCTGCAATTTGGCGACGACGGCGGCCGCATCGCGGTTGCCCATTTCGCGTTTGGAGAGCAAGGGCGCCAGCGCCTGCTCGTGGCCCGACTGGGCGCGGCCATCCCAGTTGCGCCCGCCCGTGGGACCCGCGTCGACGCTGTCATCGCCATCGTCGTCATGAAAATGTTCGGTGAAGGCAGGCGCCGTCTGCAGGTAGCGCAGCGAGGGTGCCGCGCGCGTGCCCGCATCCTTCAATTCAGGGCCGCCCAGCTGCACCGCCAAGCCATTCGGCGGGCCATATGCGTGCTCGGGACTGTGGCAGCTGGCGCACGACATCTTCCCCGAGACGGACAGGCTGGGCTCGAAAAACATGGCGCGGCCCATGGCCGTCATCTGCGCCACCGAAGGCTGGCGTTGCAGGGTGGGCGCATAGGCACCTGCCAGGTAGGCGGGCGGGGCGACGGCCTCTTTTTGCGGCGCGGGCTGGCAGGCGGCCAGCAGACAGGCGGCCACAATGGCAAGCAGCAAGGTGGAGTTCGTTTTCATCATGGGCTGGCAGCGTAGCAATGGCATGTGACAGCTGCGTGACAAAACCCTGCAAAACCTAATGTATCAGGTCCGTACATTACGTCATGTAACAGGCGCTGACATGTCACGCAGCTGACATATTGCCTGCCTAGCATGCGACGTTTTCCACCCAAAAGGCATGCACATGAAACCGCACTCCCGCCCCGTCTTACGTCCCCTGCCTATCCTGCTGTCGCTGGGCCTGGCCGCCTGCGGCAGCAACTATGCGATCACGCCCAGCACCACGGGCCAGGTGATCGGCAGCTACTATGAAAACGCCCAGGTGTGCCTGGAAAGCGCCACCTCCAAACTCACGTGCGACAGCGCTTCCAGCCCCGTGCGCACGGCCGCCGACGGCAGCTACACCTTGGACGGCCAGGGCGCCGTGCTGGTGACCGTCGGCACGGACGCCATCCGCCATGAAGCCATCGGCGACGCGGGCATCAAGGTGACGCAAAAGCTGCTGCTGCGCGCCCCCGCCGGGCACAGCGCCTTCGTCAGCGCCCTGTCGACGGAACTGGCGCAAGTCATGGATGGCAATGGTGGCGACTTTACGGCCGCCAGCGGCAAGCTGGCCGCGCGCATCGGCGTGTCCGAAGCGGGCCTGGCGTCGGACTTCAACAAGGCCAGCGGCGACGAGCTGGCGAAACTGAAGGCGGAAAACGCCAGCGTGACGGCCTTGATCGCCAGCGCCAGCGCACAGGCGGCGCCCGCCGATGCGCTGGCCGCACTGAACGGCAGCTTGGCGCTGAACAATATCCAGACCATCGTCGTCATCTACGCGGAAAACCGCGGCTTCGACAATCTGTACGGCCTGTTCCCGGGCGCGAACGGCGTGCCGGGCGTGAACCCCACATCAAGCGCCGCCTATGTGCCACAGAAAGACATCGACGGCAGCACCCTGCCCGTGCTGCCACCCACCTGGGGCGGCATGACGGCGGCCGGCCAGAGCACCGTCATCACGCAGGCGCAATCGGCCAACCTGCCCAACAAGCCGTTCCAGATCGACGATGCCAATAGCCCGTTGTACCTGCCGCAATCGGTGATCACGCGCGACCTCGTGCACCGCTTCTACAACAACCAGATGCAGATCAACGGCGGCGCCAACGACAAGTTCGCCGCGTATTCCGATGCGGGCGGCTCTCGCATGGGCTATTACGATGGCAGCAAGATGCAGCTGTGGGACATCGCCAAGCAATATGCGCTGGCCGACAACCTCTTCATCGGCGCCTTCGGCGGCTCCTTCCTCACGCACCAGTACCTGATCTGCGCGTGCGCACCCACGTATCCAAACGCGGACACTTCGGTGGCGAAAGGCTCGATCGCGAAGATCGACGTCGACGCCAACGGCAACTTTGTGCGCCTGACGCCATCCGCCACGGCGCCAGGCACGGTCTTGAACGGGGCGCCCGCCTATGCCAACGACGGCGCGCTGACGCCGGCCGACAGCACGGGCATGTTCTACGCCGTCAATACCATGCAGCCGCCGTTCCAGCCCAGCAGCAACGCGCCCGCCTCGGGCGACAGCAGCAAACTGTATGCGGACACGGGCAAGGCCAATACGCTGCCGCCGCAAACGCAGACGAATATCGGCGACCTGCTCTCTGGCAAGAACATCGACTGGGCCTGGTATGCGGGCGCCTGGAAGGACACGACGGCCCTGGCCACGGCCAGCGCGCGCGCCGGCAGCTTCCCGAATCCGCCCAACTTCCAGTTCCACCACCAGCCGTTCAATTACTTTGCCAACATGGACCCCGTAAAGGCGCCCGCCTACCGCGCCGCCCACCTGCGCGACTTCGACAGCCAGTTCCTGGCCGACGCGGGCGCCGGCAAGCTGCCGCCCGTGACCTTCTACAAGCCGCAGGGCAATTTGAACCAGCACCCGGGCTACGCCAGCGTGGCCGACGGCGATGCGCACATCGCCAGCGTCATCGCCCAGCTGAAGAAAAGTCCGCAATGGAAAAGCATGCTGGTCATCGTCACCTACGATGAAAATGGCGGCTTTTATGACCACGCCGCGCCGCCGAAGGGCGACCGCTGGGGTCCGGGCACGCGCGTGCCGGCCATCCTCGTCTCGCCGTACGTGAAAAAGGGCTTGGTCGACCATACGCAATACGATTCGGCCTCGATCCTGCGCGCCATCACGCACCGCTTCGCCCTGCCCGTGCTCGATGGCTTGAGCACGCGCGACAAGGCGCTGGTGGCCAATGGCGGCAAGCCCATGGGCGACTTCAGCGCGGCGCTGGCGCTGGTACCGCAAGAGTAAGGCTGAGTAAGGCTGAAAAAATGCGCCCGCCCGATTTGACCGCGGCGGGGGTGTTACCTGCTGACGCTACTGGCCGGGGGACGCATCGAGCAGCGAGCGTTCGAGCAATTGCGACAGCGCCGTGCGCAGCGTCTGCGTGCGCGCCGCCAGTTCCGGCCGCTTGTAGCGCTCGGCGGCGATCAGGCTGGTTTCCAGGCAGACGCGGTCGCCCTTGGCCAGGCAGGCGTCGGCCAGGTCGAGCTGGGCGCTCGCTTGCGCCACTTTCACCTTGGCGTCGAGTTCCAGGGTGTCGGGATCGTCGCCCCAGCGTTTCACGTAGATGGCCAGGCGCGTGGCGGCCAGCTCCGGCTTGCCCGCATCGAGCGCCTGCTTGACGCTGTCCTGCAGCGCCGTCCACGCCTGCGCCCGCTGCTGTTGTTTGTCGCATGCGGCGGCGGACTTGGTGATGCTCGCCTGCAAGCGCTTGATGTGGGCGGCGGGCGCCTTGGCGCTTTTCAGCACGGCCAGCGCGCTGCGCGCCCCATCGAGGTCGCACTGCGCCGCCAGCGCAGTGGCGGCCTCGACCTGTTCCGCAACGCTGGCCGGCTTGTCGGCGGGCTTGTTGTAAAACCAGATGCCGGTCAGCACCACCGCCGCCGCGATCCACGTGCGCAAGCGCACGGGCGGGCGCGGCGGCGGCACCGAGCCTTTGCCGGCAGGCTTGGCGGGCGGCGCCTTGGCCGGCGCGGCAGGCGCTGGCGGCAAGGGTACTGGAGGGACAGGCTTGGGAGCAGGCGCGGCAGCGGGCTGCGGTGCAGGCTGCGGCACGGGAATGGGCGGAGCCACGGGCACCGGGGGCGGCGCCACTGCTTTCTCCAGAACAGGCGCCTGCGCCACCTGGCGCGTACCGCAAAACGGGCAATGCGCCACGCGCAGCGGCAAGGTTTGGCCGCACGCGGCGTTGATGCAAACGTCATTCACTGTTTCAAGCACATTCCAACCTTTTCCTGGAGTCATTCCACTGCGTTCTGCCGCAATATTACCTTACGCAAGCACCACAGCGGCGCACCCGCACCGTGTTCCGCAGCCTTGATATCGATCAAAAAGCATCGGCCGCCGCGGCCTAAGCTGGAAGCACCGGCCAAGGACAAGGAGAACGCCATGCCAGCCCACCTGATCATCGAAGACGGCCAGCCCTGGTGGGACAGCGCCGATATCTGGGTCGTGCCGGGCACTGATCCGAATGGTTCGCCGGGTGCGCCCATCGCCGGCACCAGCAATTACCTGTGGGGCCGCGTGCACAACACGGGCAACAGCGCCTCGAACGGCGTGCGTGTGGATTTTTACTGGGCCGATCCTTCCGGCCAGATCGCCGTCGGCGCCGCCACACAGATCGGTTCCGCGTTTGCCGACTTGCCGCCCGGCGCCACGCAGGAAGTGCTGTGTCTGGTGCCGTGGATGCCCGTCATCGTCAATGGCGGCCACGAATGCCTGCTGGCCGTGGCCCATGGCCCGGGCGACGTCAACCCGCTGCCCGATCCCCTGCCCAACGGCTTTCCCTTCCAGCCCAAGCAGCACGAGCAGATCGCCCAGCGCAATGTCAACGTCGTGCTGGCGGCAAGGCGGGCGCAATTGCTGAGCATCGCGGTGGCGGCCCTGCACCGCGCGACGAAAAAAGTGGAGCTGCAGATTGAATATGGCGGCGAGCTGCCCGAGCGCCTGCTGGCCACCCTGGGGCTGGAGCGATGGCAGCCGGCCAGGGACGCACGCCTGGTAGCGGGGCTGGTGCGCACGCCCCATTGCAATGGCGATGCGCCCGGCGAGCAAAAGCTGGTGCTGGAAGTGCCGCGCGGCCAGGCGCAGGCCGTGTACCTGAGCGTGCGCGCCGAAGCCTTGCCGCCACGCCAGTATGCGCTGCTGCGCGTGCTGGAAACGCGCGACGGCAAGGTCATGGGCGGCGTTACGTATGTCGTCACCGATCTCGAGAACGAGCAAGCTCAAGAGCCCGCGCAAGAACAGCACAGCCCCGAGGAGCAAGCATCATGAGCGATACCCCCCTGCAGGTGCTGACGCGGCCGTTCGCGATCGAGCCCGTCACCAATATCATGCTGCCCGATGGCATCTTCGACAATGCCATCTATGGCTTGCGCATCGCCGCCCACGTCACCAATATGTCCGGCAGCGCCCTGACGAATGTCACCGTGTACCTGGAAAGCGTGGGCGACCCCGGCATCGTGCCCGTGGCGCGCACCTTTTTCTTTGCCAGCATTCCCGCCGGCGCGGCCATGCTGGTCATGTGGGATGCCGACTTCCAGCATGCGACACCCGGCAAGCGCCTGGTCAGCTTCGTCGCCAAGGCGGACGGCCACACGCCGCACCGCTCGATCCAGCAAATCTTCGTGTCACAGACGCGCTTCGACAGCGCCACCAACACCTACACGTGCACGGTCGAGGAAGGCACGCTGGAACTGTCCAAGCCGCAAGGCCACCTGCCGGGCAAGCGCTGGGGCAGCACGGGCACGGATGGGAAGGAGTGCCGCTGCCCGCCCGGTCTGGGGCCCATCGTGCCGACCGGCATGACCCTCGTCTGGACGCCGAACCCCGCTTATGCGGGCACGCACGGAGACTTGCCGTTTTCCGACCCGTGGTGGAAAGTGCTCGCCATCATCATTGCCATCATCGCCGCATTGGTGGCCATCATTGCCGCTGCGCTCGGTTCAGGCAAAGCCAGCTTCAGCGTGGGCGGCACGTTCGAGGAAACCGATCCCAGCGTCGATTGCTGTTCGCTTGAAGGGGCCGGCTCGGGCCAGCCCGAATTCACGGTGGCGGGCGTGGCCTCGGCCATCGCCTCGGGCGCCATCGCCGTCGCCTGCTCCGATATCGCGGACCCGTTCTGGCGTGGCCAGGAAGCAACACCACCGGCCGCCGGCGAACTGACCCTGGCCGAGCGCGTGGTGGCGAAATGGGTGTTGCCGGAAGCGCCGAACGCCGGCCTGCCCTACACGGCCGACATCAGCTGGGAGTATCAGCGTTTCACGACGGGCGCCATCTACCAGCATGCCGTCACCGAAACGCAAGTCAACATCCACGTGGCGGGGCCCGTGGAAACGGATACGCCCGCCGTCGTGCAGGCCTACGAACCGCTGTGGATACGCGCCAGCTTCAAGCGCGACAATGGCAATGTGTTCCGCGGCACGGAACTGTATGCCTTCGTGCTGTTCCAGGCGCCGCAAGGCCTGTATTTCGTCGAATCGCTGACCGATGACGGCCTGGGCTTCGACCCGGGCGCCAACGATGGCGTCTACGCAGGCAGCCTGGACTTGAAGCGCGCTTACCGCACCCTGCTGCAATATGATCAAAAGGTCTACGGCACCTGGAGAGTCTTCGTCTTCGCCCAGGACGTCAACCTGACCAAGCCCGGCACGCCGCCCGAAATCGCCGCCCAGCACATCGGCGGCATGTTCGTCGCCAGCGCCATCGAAATCACCTTCGACGACACCCTGCCCTGCCCGCTCAAGGCGCAGGCAAATATCGTCGTGGTGTAGTAAGAAGCAAGGTCAGGCGTAGGTCGCGTAGGTCGGATTAGCGCGGCAAAGCCCCGCGTAATCCGACAATATTGTTGGCACCGCGCGCACGCGAAAGGCAACAGAGGAAGTATCCTGGGGCAGGCAACATCTCCCCGGCCTTGTATCAGCCGTTCTTACACCTTGACGCTTTCAGCCTTGGCAATGACCGTGCGCGGAATGATATCCGTCGCCGGGCAAGTATCCATCGCATCCGAATACGCAAGCCAGCGCTGCAGGCTTTCCATGCGGCGAATCGTGATGCCCTTGCCATTGATATAGCCGATCTGCTCGAAATTGGCGGGGCTGGTGGTCAGTTTCGACACGGTGGGCGCATTGTCGACCAGGCGGTCGTAGGCCTTGCGCGCCTTGTGCTCCCACTTGGCCAGCACGGGGTCGTCAAAGCGGTTGCTTTCAAAATACACGGTGATGGTGCGGTCGTGGTTGGCAAAGCCGACGATGGCCGCGCCCTTGCGTATGGTCAACAGGACATCTTCCTTGACGCCCGTGACGGGAACGAAGACGGCGGCGCGCCCATCCGTATCCGGCCGCTCCATGGGAATATCTTGTCCGATTATGCTCATTACATCACACTCTTCGTCATCGCCTGTTGGCTTGTTGTCCTGATATGAAAGCGTGGAACCGCGCCGTGCGTTTGCGCGCTGCGCCGCCGCTCCAGGCTCTGTCCAACCCTGCCGTATAGCCATTTCTCAATAATACATTGCCGGAAAGCACTACACAAGATAATCAGGGGCGCAGGCAGCCGGTCCTCCGCCGGATGGGGAATGGCGGCGCCCGGGGCAATCACCTTATAATGCTGCGATTACTTCACGTCCCACACCTTCGCACCATGACGCTTCCCGAGAATGACACCAGCCGGCTCGACGCCATTAGCGCCGCCGCCACCGAAGTGGCCGCGCAAAACGTGGCCGACCTGCTGGCCATGGCCATCTGCCACCGCCCGGACGAACCGTCCCTGATCGTCTGCGACAAGCGCAGCTGGCTCAACGTCGTGCTGACGGAAGCGTATCGCCAGGCCTTGCCGGACGCGGCCTTCATCGATTTCGACGAGGTCACGCCCGATGCCGTGCTGGCCGCGTTTGCCGAACTGCCGGCCGGCAGCCTCGTCGTGCTGATCCAGTCGACCAGCTTCCGTCTGGAAGCGTTCCGCATCCGCATCGAGCTGTTCAAGCGGGGCCTGAAAGTCATCGAGCACGTGCATCTGTCGCGCATGCCCGGCGTGCAGGGCTTGCACTACATCGCCTCGCTGGCCTACGACCCCGCCTACTACCGGGGCGTCGGCCATGCGCTGAAGGCGCGCATCGACAAAGCCCGCCACGGCATGGTCGACAGCGGCGGCGAGCAGCTGGTCTTCGCCTCGCCATTCGAGGGCGCGAAGCTCAATATCGGCGATTACAGCGGCATGAACAATATCGGCGGCCAGTTCCCGCTGGGCGAAGTATTCACGGAAGCGCAGGACCTGGAAGCGGTGAACGGGCGCGTGCGCATTTTCGTTTTTGGCGACACGCACTTCATGGTCAACCGTCCCGACACGCCGATCACGCTGATCATCGAAAAAGGCCGAGTCACTGGCACGGAAAACGCCACGCCGGAATTTACCGCCATGCTGGAGATCATCCGCGCGCACGAAGGCGAAGTGTGGGTGCGCGAACTGGGCTTCGGCATGAACCGCGCCTTTTCGCGCGAACAGCTGGTCAACGACATCGGCACGTATGAACGCATGTGCGGCATCCATCTGTCGCTGGGCGCCAAGCATGGCGTCTACACGAAACCGCAATTCAAGCGCAAGGATGCGCGCTACCACGTCGACATCTTCGCCGTCACCGAAGCCGTCTACCTCGACGACGAGCGCGTGTACGCCGATGGCGCGTGGACGGTGGAGCCGGTCGCCTTCAGCTAAAAAATCCCGCCGCTTCCAGCTCGCGGTCCCACGGCGGCACGGGCTGGTATTCGGCCACGAGGAAATCGATCAGCGCGCGCACCTTGGGCGACGGCTGGCGGCTGGCCGGATACAGGGCGCTCAAGTGATTCAGGGGCAGCTCCCAGTCCGTCAGCACGGGCACCAGACTGCCATCGAGCAGATTGCGCCAGGCGAGGAAGGTGGTGCTGTAGACGATGCCGAGACCCCGCTGCGCCGCCTGGTGCAGCACCAGGCCGTTATTCGCCGTAAACCCCGCCTGTACGCGCACGCTCACCTCTTCGCGCGACTCGCCCTCTCCACGCTGGAAATGCCAGTTCGTGCCATCGGTCAGGTGGCTGAAATGCAGGCACTGGTGCCGCAATAGCTCTTGCGGCGTCTGCGGCACGCCCCATTGCGCCAGGTAGGCGGGACTGGCACACAGCACGGCGCGGCACGGCGCCAGCGGGCGCATGGCCAGCGCGCTGCTGTCCGGGATGCCGCCCACGCGTATCGTCAAGTCAAAGCCGTGGCGTATCGGGTCGAGCAGCGCATCATCGACAAACAATTCGGCCTGCACCTGCGGGTGCAGCAAACTGAAACGGGCGACGGCGTCGGCCAGCCACGCGCTGCCGAAACTCGACGGCGCCTGGATGCGCAGCGGCCCGGCCAGCTCCGCCCCCGCCCCGGCCTGCGCCACGTGCGCCACCATGCGCGCCGCTTCCTGCGCCTGGCTGACGGTGGCCATGCACGGCGCCAGGTAGGCGCGGCCCGCGTCCGTCAGACTCACTTCGCGCGTGGAGCGGTGCAGCAGGCGCGCATGCAGGCGCTCCTCCAGCTGCATGATGGTCTTGCTGACCATGGCCCGCGTCAGGCCCAGGCGCTGCCCGGCCACCGTAAAGCTGCGCTGGCGCGCCACCTCGACAAAGATTTCCATCGCTTTTAATTGATCCATGTCAAAGATTGTCTGTGTTTTGGCGACAATCTGTCAACCGCTGGGCGATTGTTTGCCGCCCGCGCCCATCCTACAATGGCGCTTTCCACTGACCTCAGGAGCCGCCGCCATGCTAACGATCGAACAACAAGAACAGTATCAACGCGACGGCTACATCATCCTGCCCGGTTTCAAGGGTGCGGACGACATCGCCGCCCTGCGCGCGCGCGCCGAGCAGATTGTCAACGAATTCGATCCCAGCGTCAGCCAGTCCATCTTCACCACGCGCGACCAGGCGAAGAACACCAACGATTATTTCCTCGCGTCCGACAACACCATCCGCTGCTTCTTCGAGGAAGAAGCGTTCGGCCCGGACGGCCAGCTGAAGCAGGCGAAATCGCTGTCGATCAACAAGATCGGCCACGCCATGCATGACCTGGACCCCGTCTTCCGCGCTTTTTCGGCCGACCCGAAACTGGCCGAAGTGGCGCGCGACCTGGGCCTGGCGGATGCACAGGTGTGGCAATCGATGTACATCTTCAAGCAGCCCGGCATCGGCGGCGAAGTGCGCTGGCACCAGGACGCCACGTATTTCGAAACCACGCCCATCAGCGTGACGACCTTCTGGTTCGCGCTGGAAGACGCCACCCTGGACAACGGCTGCCTGTGGGCGGAACCGGGCGGCCACCGCGGCCCCCTGCGCGAACGTTTCATCCGCAACGGCGACCAGGTAAGAGTGGAAAAACTCGATGCCATGCCGTGGCCCGACGACAGCACGGCCGTACCCCTGGAAGTCAAGGCGGGCGCCCTCGTCTGCTTCCACGGCTTGCTGCCCCACTACAGTGCGCCGAACCGCTCGCCTGTGTCGCGCCACGCCTACACCTTGCACGCCACCGACGGCCAGACGCAATACGCGGCCCACAACTGGATCCAGCGCGACGACTCCTTCCCCGTGCGGGGCTTCGTCTGATGCGCATCGACGTCTTCGCCGCCCACTGGGGCAATAACGACCTGCCGCCCGACGTCTTCATCGACAAGGTGCTCGATGCCGGTTTCGACGGCATCGAGATGTCGCTGCCGCTGGACGCGGCCCTGCGCGAGGAATGGACGGATCGCATCGCCAAGGCGGGACTGCAGCTGATCGCCGCACAGTGGGAAACCGTGTTCCACAGCGACTTCGAACTGCACCGCGCGGCTCTCGCCGAACTGCTGGAAAACGCCTGCCTGGCGCGCCCCGTGCTGGTCAACACCCACACGGGCAAGGATTTTTATACGCAGGCACAAAACGCAGAACTGCTCGACCTGGCCGCCGCCATCTCGGCCAGGCACGGCGTGCCCATCGTGCATGAAATCCACCGCAGCCGTTTCAGCGGCCACCCGATGCTGCTGCTGCCGTATCTGCAGCAGTATCCGCACCTGCCCTTGACTGCCGACCTGTCGCACTGGTGCTGTGCCTGCGAATCGCTGCTGGAAGACCAGCCGCACACGCTGGCGCAAGTGCTGCCGCTGGTGCGCCACGTGCACGCGCGCGTCGGTCATGCGCAGGGTCCGCAAGTGGCCGACTTCCGCGCGCCGGAAGCGAAAACTGCGCTCGACGCCCACCTGGCCTGGTGGGACGCCATCGTCGCCCTGCGCCGCGCGGCCGGCGCCGAGCGCATGACGTTCACGCCGGAATTCGGCCCCGCGCCGTACACGCAAACCTTGCCGTGGACGCAGCAGCCCGTGAGCGACGCGTGGGAACAGAATGTCGCGATGCTGCAGCTTTTACGCCAGCGCTATCCGGCAGATTAAGGAAACTGCGCAAAATTGGCCTGCACGAAATCGATGAAGGTGCGCAGCGGCGCGGGCAAATGGCGCCGGCCCGCATAGTATAAAAACGGGCCGGGAAAGGGCATCGCCCAGTCTTCCAGCACGGGCTGCAGCTGGCCCGCATCGATATACGGCTGCAGCCACTCTTCAAACAGATAGACGAGGCCATGGCCGGCGATGGCCATGCTGACCGCAAAATCAGCCGCCGTCGGCGTGACGATCACGGGGCCGTCCGGCTCCACGCTCACTTTCTGCCCGCCCCGCTCGAACTCCCACGGTGGAACCGCGCCGCTGAGGAATTTCCCCAGCAGGCAGGCGTGCTGCAGCAGGTCGCGCGGATGCACGGGCACGCCGCGCTGCGCCAAGTAGGATGGCGCTCCCGCCACCGCGAAGCGCTGCGTGCGCGGGCCGATCGGGATGGCGATCATGTCCTGCTCCAGCCGCTCGCCATAGCGGATGCCCGCGTCGCAGCCACTGGCGACGACATCGACAAAATTATTATCGACCACCAGCTCGACCCTGATCTGCGGATAGGCGCGCAGGAACTGGTCGACCATGGGTTGCAAGAAGAAGCGCGCCGCGTTGACCGGCACGTTCAGGCGCAAGGTGCCGCGCGGGCTGTCGCGCAAGTCGTTCAGCACGTCGAGCGCGCTGCTCACTTCATCGAGCGCCGGGCGCAAGCGCGTCAGCAGCAGTGCACCGGCCGCCGTTGGCGTCACGCTGCGCGTCGTGCGTTCCAGCAGGCGAATGCCCAGCTGCTGCTCCAGCCGGCGCAGCGCTTCGCTCATGGCGGACGCGGACTGCCCGCTGGCGCGCGCGGCCTGGCGAAAACCCCGGTGCCGGGCCACCAGGGCAAAGGCGGCCAAATCGGCCATGGAAGGGCTGTCTGCATGCATGGGAAGAGCTTTCATTGTGCGTAAATGAGTACAGCCTGTGCCGGATTGACCCGATTATCATACAGCGCAATCGGCCTTACGATGGCTGCTCTTGTCCTCAACCATCGCACAGGAGCTGCCATGCACACGTATTCCCCCGCCCGCGACCAATTCACGCCCGCCCATTGCGACATCGCATTCAACCGCCTCGGCTACGGCGCCATGCAACTGGCCGGCCCGCACGTCTGGGGGCCGCCGAAAGACCGCGCCGCCGCCGTCGCCGTGCTGCGCGAGGCCATCCAACTGGGCGTCAACCATATCGACACGTCGGACTTTTACGGCCCGCACGTCACCAACCAGATCATCCGAGAAGCGCTGCATCCCTATCGCGACGGCTTGGCCATCGTCACCAAGATCGGCTTCATGCGCGGCGCCGACCAATCCTGGCAGCCGGCCGCATCACCACGGCAGCTGCGCGACGCCGTGCACGACAACCTGCGCAACCTGGGCCTGGACGTGCTCGACGTGGTCAACCTGCGCGCGCCGGGCATGGCCGGACCTGACGGCTCGTCGCTTGCCGGGCCGCTGGACACGCTGGTGCAGCTGCAGCGCGAAGGCCTGGTGCGCCATATCGGCCTGTCCAATGTCGATGCGTCCCAGGTGGCCGAGGCACAGCGCATCAGCCCTATCGTCTGCGTGCAGAACCACTACAACCTGGCGCACCGCGCAGACGATGCGCTTATCGACTCCCTGGCCGCGCAAGGCATCGCCTATGTGCCGTTCTTCCCTCTGGGCGGCTTTTCGCCGCTGCAGTCCGATACCTTGAACCAGGTGGCGGCCACCCTGCAAGCCACGCCGATGCAGGTGGCGCTGGCCTGGCTGCTGCAGCGTGCACCGAACATGCTGGTTATTCCCGGCACCTCGTCGGTGGCGCATCTGCGCGAAAACATCGCGGCCGGCGCGCTCACGCTCGACGCCCAGGCGCTGGCGGCATTGAGGTCGCTTGCAACTAAGTAGCGCACTATATATACTGTAGCCATGGATACCACTACCGCCCCCAACCCCTTGCACCAGGTGCCGCGCCTGGACGGCCAGCTGTGCTTTGCGCTGTACTCGACTTCGCTTGCCATGAACAAGCTGTACCGCAAGCTGCTGCGCAAGCTCGGCCTGACCTATTCGCAATACCTGGTGATGATGGTGTTGTGGGAGCGCGACGGCTTGACGGTGTCGGAAGTGGGTGAGCGCCTGTTCCTCGACTCGGCCACCCTGACGCCCTTGCTCAAGCGCATGGAGCAATCGGGCTTGCTCACGCGCACGCGCGCCGCCAGCGACGAGCGCCAGGTCATCATTTCCCTCACGCAGCAGGGCGACCAGCTGCGCCACGAGGCGGCCCTGCTGCCCGAGGCCATCCTGGCGGCCAGCCACTGCAGCGTGGAGCAGGTTGTGGACATGAAACAACAACTGAACCAGTTGCGCGACAGCCTGATGAAAAGTGAGTGAAAGCGCCACTTTTCCGAGCAAAATCAGGCAAAGCATCCCCCTGACAGCGCCAGGCAAAAGCTGGCGCAAAATCCGCCTTTCTTTATTACAAATCGATACATGGATGGCCCCACCCTGCGTATAGAATAGTTGCCACTATTTCCTTACAACAACATCAGGGTGAATATGCGCATACCTTTCGGCTCCGTAGCCTCGCTGGCTCTCTGCTTTACCGTGTCGTCCTTCGCCGCCGAGCCATTCGACGACAAGTTCCGCCAGCTCGAAGAGGTGTTGCCCACGCCAAATACCTACCGCACCGCCTCCGGCGCGCCCGGCCACGCCTACTGGCAGCAGCGCGCCGACTACACGATCCGCGCCACCCTCGATGAAGCCAGGCGCGAAATCGCCGGCAGCGGCACCATCACCTACCATAACCAGTCGCCCGACACCCTCGGCTACCTGTGGGTGCAGCTGGACCAGAATATCTACAAGCCCGATTCCGACGCGCGCCGCATGGCCACGGCGCCGTCGCGCCAGGCGTGGGCCAAGACGGCGGGCGAAGACACGATGAAATTCGAAGGCTTGCGCGGCATCCTCGCGCGCGGCGACTTCCAGGGCGGCTTCAATATCCGCGCATTGAAAAGCGCCGATGGCCAGCCTTTGAAATACGTTATCAACCGCACCATGATGCGCATCGACCTGCCGCAGCCCTTGAAGCCGGGCCAGGACTTTGCCTTCCAGATCGACTGGGATTACCGCATCAACGAACAGAAGGTGCTGGGCGGGCGCGCCGGCTATGAAGTCTTCGACGACAAGAACGCCCTGTTCGAAGTGGCGCAGTGGTTCCCCCGCATGGCGGCCTATTACGACGCGGCCGGCTGGCAGCACAAGCAGTTCCTCGGCTCGGGCGAATTCACGCTGGAATTCGGCGACTACGACGTGCAGCTGACGGTGCCCGCCGACCATATCGTCGCCTCCACTGGCCAGCTGCAAAATCCGCAGGACGTGCTGTCTGCCGCGCAGCGCAAGCGCCTGGAAAAAGCGCGCGGCAGCGACAAGCCCGTCGTCATCGTCACGCAAAAAGAAGCGGAAGCGGCCGAGAAATCCGTCAGCCGCGCGCAAAAGACGTGGCACTTCAAGGCGGCCAACGTGCGCGACTTCGCCTGGGCCTCGAGCCGCAAGTTCATCTGGGATGCGCAGGGCTACAAGAAGGGCGGCAGCGATGTGATGGCCATGTCCTACTACCCGAAAGAGGGCAATCCGCTGTGGGAAAAGTACAGCACGCAAGCCATCGTGCACACGATCGAGCAATACAACAAGTACAGCATCGACTACCCGTACCCGACGGCCATCTCCGTCAACGGCCCCGTGGGCGGCATGGAGTATCCGATGATCTCGTTCAACGGTCCCCGTCCGGTGAAAGACAAGAAGACGGGCGAGCTGACCTACTCGAAGCGCACCAAGTATGGCCTGATCGGCGTGATCATCCACGAGGTGGGCCACAACTACTATCCGATGATCATCAACTCGGACGAACGCCAGTGGACGTGGATGGACGAAGGCCTCAACACCTTCGTGCAATACCTGGCGCAGCAGGCGTGGGAAGAAAACTATCCTGCCTCACGGGGCGAGCCGCGCGAGATCGTCGACTACATGCGCAGCCGCGACCAGGTGCCCATCATGACCAATTCCGAGTCCCTGCTGCAGTTCGGTAACAACGCCTACGCCAAGCCGGCGGCGGGCCTGAACATCCTGCGCGAGACCATCCTCGGGCGCGAACTGTTCGACTACGCGTTCAAGGAATATGCGCAGCGCTGGAAGTTCAAGCGCCCCACGCCCGCCGACTTTTTCCGCACCATGGAAGACGCTTCCGGCACGGACCTCGACTGGTTCTGGCGCGGCTGGTTCTATACGACCGATCCGGTCGACATCAGCATCGACGGCATCAGCGAATACGGCGTGAGCTCGAAAGATCCGGCAACGGAAAAAGCGTGGAAAAAGGCGCAGAAAGAGGCCCAGCCGGAATCCGTCACGAGCCGCGCCAACAAGGGCATGCCGCGCCGCGTCGATGCGCATCCGGAGCTCAAGGATTTCTACAACCAGCACGACGATTTCACCGTGACCAACAAGGACCGCAACGCCTACGCCGAAGCGCTGGCCGCCCTGGAACCGTGGGAAAAGGACTTGCTGAAACAGGGCAAGCACCTGTACCTGGTCGACCTGTCGAACGTGGGCGGCATGGTCATGCCCCTGATCCTCGAGATCGAACTGAAAAGCGGCAAGAAATACGTCGAGCGCGTACCGGCCGAAGTGTGGCGCTACTCGCCGAAGAAAATCACCAAGGTCGTCATCACGGATGAACCGATGGTGGGTCTGGTGCAGGACCCGTACTGGGAAACGGCCGACATCGACACGAGCAACAACAGCTGGCCGCGCAAGATCACGCCATCGCGCCTGGAGCTGTTCAAGAGCGAGAAGTCGCCCAAGGATAACCTGATGCGCGATTTTCATACGCCGCTGAAAGGCCAGAACGGCGGCTCGGCCAAGGGCGACGAGGCATGAAGCGCTGGCGCGCGCTGGCTGCTGCCGTGCTGGCCTGCGCCAGCATGGCGGCCGGCGCCCACAACTTCCACATGGGTATCGCCGACATCAGCTACAACGCGGCCAGCGGCAGCACGGAAGTGGTGCACACCTACACGGGCCACGACGTCGAGGCGCTGCTGACGAACCTGTACCAGCGCCAGTTCGACCTGGGCCAGGAAGACAGCGAAGCGGCGCTGCGCCGCTATGTGGAAAAACAGTTTTACCTCGTGGGGCCGGATGGCAAGCGCTTGCGCCTAAGCTGGGTCGGCATGAAGGTCAACGCCGACAATGTGGTCATCTTCCAGGAGCTCGAACGCACGCGCCTGGCCCCCGCCACGCGCATCCACAACCAGTTGCTGATCGACTTCCTGCCCAGCCAGCGCAATACCCTCAACGTGCAGGACAGCGGCGCCATCCAGACGCTGATTTTCGACCGCCAGAACACGGAACTGCCGATCCGCTAAGGCCCGCCCCCTATTACATCCATGACGCCACGCTCTCTTCCCCTGCTCCTCGCCGCCCTGTTTTCAGCCACCGCCGCCCACGCCGACGACATCTTCCAGCGCGTGCTGATCGACGGTTCGCGCCTGAACCAGCTGGGTGTGGCCGATTCGGCCAACGCGGGCAGCGTCACGCAACAGCAGCTCGATGCGCGCACCAGCTACCGGCCCGGCGAATTGCTCGAAGCCGTGCCGGGACTGATCGTCAGCCAGCATAGCGGCGAGGGCAAGGCCAACCAGTTCTACCTGCGCGGCTTCAACCTCGATCATGGCACGGACTTGCGCACCACGGTCGACGAGATGCCCGTCAACCAGCGCAGCCATGGCCACGGGCAGGGCTGGACGGACCTGAACTTTCTGATCCCCGAACTGGCCATGCGCCTCGATTACAAAAAGGGGCCGTATTCGGCGGCGCAAGGCGATTTTTCCTCGGCCGGCGCGGCGTCCGTCGTCTACGCGAACCGCCTGACGCAGGGCATCGCCAGCGTGGGCGTCGGGCAAAACGGCTTTCGCCGCGCCCTGCTGGCCGATACGCTCGATGCGGGCGACGGCAGCCTGCTGTACGCGCTCGAAGCGCAGCACAACGACGGCCCGTTCACGCAGCCGGACCGCTACCGCAAGCTCAATGGCGTGCTGCGCTACAGCGAAGGCTATGCCAACAACGGCTTCAACGTCACGGCCATGGCGTATGACGCCAGCTGGAACGCCACCGACCAGATTCCGCTGCGTGCCGTACAGGACGGCACCCTGGGCCGCTTCGACGCCATCGATGCCAGCGACGGCGGCAAGGCCCAGCGCTACAGCCTGTCGGGCGCCTGGCGCCGGACGACGGACGACATGTCGTCCAAAGTCAGCGCGTATGTGATCGCCAACCGCCTGGCCCTGTTCTCGAATTTTACGTATGCGATGGACGACCCCGATAACGGCGACCAGTTCGCCCAGCCCGACCGGCGCGTGACGGCCGGCCTCGACGCCAGCCACACCTGGCACCGCCACACGGACAGGGGCAGCAGCGACACCACCATCGGCCTGCAGCTACAGAACGACAATATCCACAATGGCCTGTACAACACGCGGCAGCGCCAGACCGTGTCGACCACGCGGCAAGACCATATCGTTGAATCGAGCATCGGCGTGTATGGCGAAAACAGCACGCGCTGGTCGCGCTGGCTGCGCACCGTGGCCGGCCTGCGCGCGGACGCCTACCGCTTCGACGTGCGCAGCGACCGGCCGGCCAATTCGGGCAAGGCCAGTGACCATTTGTTCAGCCCCAGCCTGAGCGTGATCGCCGGACCGTGGCGCGATACGGAAGCGTATATCAACATTGGCAATGGTTTTCACAGCAACGACGCGCGCGGCACGACGATCACGGTCGACCCGAAGACAGGCGAAGCGGCCGACAAGGTCACGCCGCTGGTGCGCTCGCGCGGACTGGAACTGGGCTTGCGCAGCGCCGCCATCGCCGGCCTGCAAACGTCGCTGTCGCTGTACCGGCTGGACTTCGATTCCGAGCTGCTGTTCATCGGCGACGCGGGCGCCACCGAGGCGGGCCGCCCCAGCCGCCGCTACGGCATCGAGTTTTCCAGCTACTACAAGGCGACCAGATGGCTGTCGCTGGACCTGGACCTCGCGTATGCGCGCGCACGCTCGCGCGGCAGCGACCCGGCGGGCGACTTCATCCCCGGCGCCATCGAAGGCGTGGCCCAGCTGGCCATGACGGTGACGCCGCCAGGGCCGTGGTCGGGCTCCTTGCGCTTGCGCTACTTCGGCCCGCGCCCCCTGATGGAAGACAACAGCGTGCGCTCGTCGGCCAGCGTGGGCTTGAACGGGCGCATCGCCTACCAGATCGACAAGACCTTGCGCGTGGAAGTCGAAGGCTACAACCTGGCCAACCGGCGCGACTCGGCCATCGATTACTACTATGCCTCGCGCCTGCCCGGCGAAGCGCAGCCCGTCGACGACATCCACTTCCATCCGGTGGAATCGCGCTCGCTGCGCCTGACCCTGGTAAAGAATTTTTAAGTAAACAAGAATAATTCTTATCGCACTGCACAGGAAACGCCGCGAAGTCGTAGAATGCCAGGCTGGATAAACTGAGACAGGCCGCGTTGCGGCCGCACCGCCATGAGCACTTCCGCACCGATCTTTACCGACCCGTCCCACGTCAAGGAAGCCTTGCGCGATGACGGCTATGCCGTCCTGCGCCCGCAGGACGTGGCCGCGCTGGCCGACTGCCCGCTGGACGCATTGCGCACGCTGGAACCGAGCTGGAATACCCTGGCGCTGGACAATTACCTGAAGGATGGCGGCCGCTATCGCCGCCGGCGCCACTCGTGCTTCGTGCAGGATGGCGAACGCCTGACCCAGACGGCGCACCGTCCGCACTGGCAGCCGGTGGAATACAACGCCCTGCACGGCGGCATGCACCGCCTGTTCGAACCGGTCGAAGCGGCTATCGTCGCGCAAGCGGCCTGGCAGCAGTTGATTCGCGCGCTGGGCGACGTCTGCTCGCAAGTCAAGGGCAGCCAGCCGTGGTTCATCGAAGCGCACCAGTTCCGCATCGATACGACGGACGGCATCGGCCGGCCCACGCCGGAAGGCGCACACCGCGACGGCGTCGATTTCGTCGCCGTGCTGCTGATCGGGCGCGAACAGGTCAAGGGCGGCGAGACGCGCATCTTCGAAGCGGATGGCCCCAACGGCAAGCGTTTTACCCTGATCGAACCGTGGTCGCTGCTGCTGCTCGACGATGCGGCCGTGATCCACGAATCGACGCCGATCCAGCCCCTGGGCGAGCATGGACACCGCGATACCCTCGTGCTGACCTATCGCGCAGGCCAGTTCCAGGGCGAAAACTGACAAGCGGCCACAGCATTTCCTGTGGCCAAAATAGTTACTTGGAAGTTACTTTTGCAGACCTAAATCCGATATAGTCATACGATGTCGATATTGCGCGCTCACGGCGCCCAGCATCACCACACTGAAATCCTAGGAGAGGTCTGTGGACTCCAACAACCAAATCAAGCCTGACGAAATCGAGATCCTGATCGTCGAGGACAGCCCGACCCAGGCGGAGCGCTTGCGCCGCCTGATCCAGTCGCTGCACTACAACGCGCGCGTGGCGGCGAATGGCCAGCTGGCCCTGGCCGCCATCCGCGAGCGCAAGCCGCACCTGGTGCTGTCCGATATCGTCATGCCTGAAATGAATGGCTACGACCTATGCCGCGCCATCAAGTCCGATCCGACCCTGCGCGACATTCCCGTGATCCTCGTCACCTCGCTCAACGATCCGAAGGACATCATCCGCGGCATCGAGTGCGGCGCCGACAATTTCATCCGCAAGCCCTACGCGGAAGACTACCTGCTCAACCGCATCAGCCACATGCTGATGAACCAGAAGCTGCGCAAGAACCAGAACGTGGAAATCGGCATCGCCCTGTACCTGGGCGACCAGAAGCATTTCATCAATGCGGAACGCCAGCAAATCCTCGACCTGCTGATCTCCACGTATGAACAGGCGGTGCAGGTCAACGGCGAACTGCAGGCGCGCGAACGCCAGGTGATCGAGCTGAACATGCGCCTGGCGCACCATGCGGCCGAACTGGAAACCATCAACCGCGAAATCGCCCTCAAAAACCTGGAGCTGGCCGAAGCGAGCCGCATGAAGTCGGCCTTCATCGCCAACATGTCGCATGAACTGCGCACGCCGCTCAACGCCATCATCGGCTTCACCGGCGCGCTGCTGATGAAACTGCCCGGCCCCCTGACGTCCGACCAGGACAAGCAGCTGAACACCATCCGCGCCAGCGCGCGCCATTTGCTCTCGCTGATCAACGACATCCTCGACGTGGCCAAGATCGAAGCGGGCAAGCTGACCCTGTCGATCGAACCCGTGCACTGCCAGGAGCTGATGGCTGACGTGGCCGACACCCTGCGTCCCCTGGCCCAGCAAAAAGGCCTGGCGCTGGAACTTGAACTGGGCGAGCCGGGCCAGTCGCCCGCCATCATCGACACGGACCGCCGCGCGCTGACGCAAATCCTCATCAACCTGCTCAACAATGCCATCAAGTTCACGGAACAGGGCACGGTGCGCATCAGCCTGTCCCAGCGCGACGAAGACGGCGTGCTGGTGACGGAAATGAGCATCGCCGACAGCGGCGCCGGCATCAAGGAAGAAGACCAGGCCAAGCTGTTCCAGGCCTTCTCGCAGCTCGATTCCACCTCCACGCGCCACGTGGAAGGCGCGGGACTGGGCCTTTACCTGTGCCAGAACCTGGCCAACGCCATCGGCGGCGCCCTGTTCTTCAACAGCGACTACGGCTCGGGCAGCACGTTTACACTGGCCCTGCGCAGCAAGGCCTGAGCTTCTGTGCGCCGCAACATGGAATACGGGCTTTTTGCCATCGAAAAGAGACCGATACAGTAGTTCTACGGTATTGCACTGCACCATTTTCAGCGCTATAGTAGAACTGTCTCCTCCAATTCGTTCTCCGAACATTGGATTCAGCCCGCGAATACAACCGCGGGCTTTTTTTTGCCTGCGTTTTTCATTATCTTCATCATTCCTTAACTAAATCAAGCGGCTTAGTTATATCAATCGTTTGAGATATATGATTAAATCTCCGGCATGATTGAAAAAAACGCCATCCCCACTTCCCATGCCGACGACGGGCGCAAGCCCCGTTCCGACGGCGAGCAGTCGCGCGAGCGGCTGCTGCATAGCGCCATCCGCCTGTTTGCCGAGCAAGGCTACGCCAAGACGTCCACGCGCGAACTGGCGCAGGCGGCCGGCACCAACGCGGCCGCCATCAGCTATTATTTTGGCGACAAGGCGGGACTGTACCGCGCCGCCTTTGCGCAGCAGTCAGCGGACCCGCAAGATAATATCGCCCTGTACGAGCAACCGCATTTCACCTTGCGCCAAAGCCTGGAAGGCTTTTATGCGCAATTGCTCGCTCCCATGCAGCAGGGCGACATCGCGCGCGACTGCATGCGCCTGTGGTGCCGCGAAATGCTCGAACCGACGGGCCTGTGGGCGCGCGAGATCGACCAGAACATCCGCCCCGAACACGAAGCGCTCACGCGCGTGCTGGCGCGTCACCTGGGCGCCCCCGACAACAGCGACGACATGCACCGGCTGGCGTTTTCCATCGCTTCGCTGGCACTGCAGCACATGGTGGGCACCGAGGTGCTGCACACCTTGCGCCCGCAACTGCTGGAATCGCCGCATGCGATCGACACCTGGCTGGCGCGCCTGACCGACTACGCGCTGGCCATGGCCGATGTGGAGCGCCGGCGCCTGGCCATTCCTCCCTCACCCTCTACACCTCAACGACAAGCAGAAGGACCAGCATGACGACTATTCGATGCACCGTTCAACGCGTCCTGGCCGCCAGCATCGTGCTGGCGCTGGGCGGTTGCGCCCTGCAGGGGCCGCCCGCAGCGGTGGCCGCCAGCGCGCCCGCGCAGTGGCAGGCGCCGCTGCCGCACAACGGCAAGCTGACGGACCTGGCCAACTGGTGGCAGGGCCAGGGCGACAGCCTGCTGGTGGAATTGATCAACGACGCGCAGCAAGTCAGCCCGACCATCGCCGCCGCCGGCACGCGCATCGTGCAGGCACGCGCGGACCGCATCGCCAGCGGCGCCGCGCTGGCGCCCACCTTGGACGCGACGGGCAGCGTGGTGCGCACCAGCCAGCAATCGGCACAGCCCAGCGGCACCACCTCGCAGGCCGCGCTGCAGGCGTCGTGGGAAATCGACGTGTTCGGCGCCAACCGCGCCACGCGCGATGCGTCCCAGGAGCGCTACGACAGCGCCCGCGCGCTCTGGCATGAGGCGCGCGTCTCGGTGGCCGCCGAAGTGGCGAACCAGTATTACGCCTTGCGCACCTGCCAGCAATTGCAAGCCGTGTCCGAACAGGATGCCGTCTCGCGCCGCGACTCGGCACGCCTGACGGAACTGAGCGCCGAAGCCGGCTTCCAGCCGCCCGCCAATGCAGCGCTGGCCCGCGCCAGCGCCGCCGAAGGCGCCAGCCGCGCCATCGAACAGCGCGCCGCCTGCGACGTGAATATCAAGGCGCTGGTGGCCCTGTCGGCCATGCCGGAAGCGTCGCTGCGCGAAAAATTGGCGGCCAGCCCCGCCATCCTGCCCTCGCCCGTGGCGATTGCGGAACTGCCGGCGCAAACCCTGGGCCAGCGCCCCGATGTCTACAGCGCCGAACGTGAAGTGGCGGCCGCCAGCTTCGAAGTACGCGGTGCGCAGGCGCAGCGCTATCCCCGCCTGAGCCTGGCCGGCTCCATCGGCAAGGGCAATATCCGCGCCAGCGGCACCAGCATCACGGCCAGCACCTGGAGCATCGGCCCGCTGGCCGTCAGCCTGCCCATCTTCGACGGCGGCACCCGCCGCGCGCAGATCGATGCGGCCACGGCGCGCTACGACGAAGCCGTGGTGAAATACCGCGCCGGCGTGCGCCAGGCCGTGCGCGAAGTGGAAGAGGCACTGGTCAACCTGGCCAGCACGGACGAGCGCAGCAGCCATGCGAAAACGGCTCTGGAAGGCTACCGCGTGTCGTTCGTCGCCACGGAAGACCGCTACAAAAATGGCCTGGCCAGCCTGATCGAACTGGAAGACGCGCGCCGCACGCGCCTGGCCGCCGAAAACACGGTGGTCAACCTCGAGCGCGAACGCAGCGCCGCCTGGGTGGCGCTGTACCGCGCCGCCGGCGGCGGCTGGACCAGCAGCGCCATCGCCAACAACGCCCCCTGACGGATACACAACATGAAAAAAATGACCTTGAAACCGATGGCGCTCGTCCTGGCCGCCCTTTGCGTGATGCTGGGCGCCGGCGTGGCCCTGTACTCCCCTTCCTCCACGGCGGCCGACGACGCCAAGGATAAAAACGCGGCGCAAAAACCGGCGCTCACCGTCACCACGGCCAAGCCGCAAACGGCCAGCCTGCCCATCAAGCTGAAGGCCAACGGCAACGTGGCCGCCTGGCAGGAAGCCGTCATCGGCAGCGAATCGAACGGCTTGCGCCTGACCGACGTGCGCGTGAACGTGGGCGACGTCGTGCGCGCCGGCCAGGTGCTGGCCGTGTTCTCGAACGACACGGTGAACGCCGACGTGGCGCAGGCCAAGGCCGCCGTGCTGGAAGCGCAAGCCAATGCGGCGGAAGCCGCCGCCAACGCGCAGCGCGCCCGCTCGCTGCAAAGCACGGGCGCCATCAGCGCGCAGCAGATCAGCCAGTACCTGACGGCCGAACAGACGGCCAACGCACGCATCGCGTCCGCCAAGGCGCAGCTGGCGTCGCAGCAGCTGCGCCTGAAATACACGCAGGTGGTGGCGCCCGACAGCGGCATCATCTCTTCGCGCTCGGCCACCGTGGGGTCGGTGGTGGGCGCCGGCACGGAACTGTTCCGCATGATCCGCCAGGGCCGCCTCGAATGGCGCGCCGAAGTGACGGCCACCGAGCTGCTGAATCTGAAACCGGGCACCCTGGCGCAAGTGAAGGCGGCCAACGGCAGCGTCTTGACGGGCAAGGTGCGCATGATCGCCCCTACCGTCGATCCGCAGACGCGTTCCGCCCTCGTGTATGTCGACCTGCCTGCCGGCACGGGCAGCAACGCGCCGTTCAAGGCCGGCATGTACGCCAGCGGCGAATTCGAACTCGGCACCTCGGGCGCGCTGACCGTGCCACAGCAGGCGATCGCCGTGCGCGATGGTTTCAGCTATGTCTTCCGCCTCAATCCCGACCAGCGGGTCAGCCAGATCAAGGTGCAGGCCGGACGGCGCCTGAGCGACCGCATTGAAATCCTTGGCGGCATCACGGCCGACACCACCATCGTCGTCAGCGGCGCAGGCTTCCTCAATGACGGCGATCTGGTACGCAATGTACAGGCTCCGGCAGCGGCCAAGGCTGCCGTAGCACCGGCAGCGAAAAAGTAAGGAGAGGCCATGAATTTTTCCTCCCTCTCGATCAAGAATCCGATCCCGGCCATCATGCTGTTCGCGCTGCTGACCCTGGCCGGTCTGCTGGCCTACAAGGCCAATCCGGTGCAAGATTTCCCCGACATCGAACTGCCCATCGTCACCGTCAGCGCCGTGCTGCCCGGCGCGGCACCAGCCCAGCTGGAAACGGAAGTGGCGCGCAAGATCGAAGATTCCGTCGCCACCCTGCAAGGCGTGAAAAACATCTATACCAAGGTGCTCGATGGCGTCGTCACAGTGACCGTCGAATTCATCCTGGAAAAGCAGATCGCCGAAGCCGTCAACGATGTGCGCGACGCGGTCGCGCGCGTCAAGGCGGACATGCCGGCCGAGCTGCGCGACCCCACCGTCACCAAGGCTTCCACGGCAGGCAGGGTCGTGCTGACCTTTATCGCCACGGCGAAGCCGGGCGTGGACAACCCGCTCGACTCTCCCGACCTGTCCTGGTTCGTCGACAACACGGTGGCCAAGCGCCTCTTGACCGTGCCCGGCGTGGGCGCCGTCACCAGAGTCGGCGGCGTCTACCGCGAGATTCAGGTGGAACTCGACGAGGCGCGCATGGCCGCATTGAAAGTGTCGGCCCTCGACGTGTCGCGCCAGCTGCGCCTGGTGCAGCGCGAAGCGCCTGGCGGCAGGGGCGACATCAGCGGCGCCGAGCAGTCGGTGCGCACCATCGCCACCGTGAAAACGGCCGATGAACTGTCGCGCGTGGAAGTGCCGCTGCCGGACGGGCGCCATGTGCGCCTGGACCAGGTCGCCACCGTGCGCGACACCATCGCCGAACCGCGCGCGCTGGCCGAGCAGGATGGCAAAACGGTCGTCGCCTTTGAAGTGTTCCGCACCAAGGGTGCCAGCGAAGTGGCCGTCGCCAAGGGCGCGCGCGACGCCATCGCCGACCTGCAGAAGGAAAACCCGAACGTGGTGCTGCAGCAGTCGATCGACAATGCCTTCCCCGTCGAGGAAAACTTCGACGGCTCGATGGAGCTGCTGTACGAAGGCGCATTGCTGGCCGTGCTGGTGGTGTGGTGGTTCCTGCGCGACTGGCGCGCCACTTTGGTGGCCGCCGCCGCCCTGCCCCTGTCCGTGATGCCCGCCTTCCTCGGCATCTACTGGTTCGGCTACACGCTCAATACCGTCACCCTGCTGTCGCTGGCCCTGGTCGTCGGCGTGCTGGTCGACGACGCCATCGTGGAAATCGAAAACATCGAGCGCCATCTGCGCATGGGCAAGTCGCCGATGGAAGCGGCCATGGAAGCAGCCGACGAAATCGGCATGGCGGTCATCGCCACCACCTTCGCGCTGGTGGCCGTGTTCCTGCCGACGGCCTTCATGAGCGGCATTCCCGGCCTGTTCTTCAAGCAGTTCGGCTGGACCGCCGTGCTGGCCGTGCTGGCCTCGCTGGTGGTGGCGCGGCTGCTCACCCCGATGATGGCGGCCTATATCCTGAAACCGCTGCCGCACAAGGAAGAGCAGGATGGCTGGCTGATGACGCGCTACCTGACGGTCATGCGCTGGTGCCTGAACCACCGCGGCATCACGGCCATCGCCGCGGCCCTGTTCTTTGTCGGCGCCATCGCGCTCGTGCCGCTGCTGCCGACCGGTTTCGTGCCGGCCGCCGACCGTGCGCAGACGCAGATCAACCTGGAACTGCCGCCCGGCTCCACTCTGGGCGAAACGCAGGCCGTGGCAGCCCTGGCGCGCGATGCGGCCATGCGCACGCCGGGCATCGAGGGCGTCTTCAGTTCGATAGGCGGCGGCTCGAGCGGCGATGCCTTCGCCCCCGGCGCCGCGGCCGAGGCGCGCCGCGCCGTGCTGACCCTGACCACCGTGCACCGCACCGATCGCAAGGAATCGATGGCGGACCTGGAAACCCAGCTGCGCCAGAAGCTCGATACCATCCCCGGCGCCCGCTTCACGGTGGGACCGCCCGACACCGGCGTCAAGATGCAGCTGGTGCTGCGCTCGGAAGACCCGGTGGCGTTGATGGCGGCGGCGCAAAAGGTCGAGCGCGAACTGCGCGGCCTGAAAGGCATCGGCAACGTCAATTCCAGCGCCTCGCTGGTGCGCCCGGAAATCATCGTGCGTCCCGATTTCGCCAAGGCGGCCGACCTGGGCGTGACGGCAGCGGCCATCGGCGAAACGGTGCGCGTGGCCACGGCCGGCGACTACGACACGGACCTGACGAAAATGAACCTGCCCGAGCGGCAAGTGCCGATCCGCGTCAAGCTGCCCAACAGCGTGCGCGCCGACCTGGCCGCCATCGAGCGCCTGACCGTGCCCGGCAAGAATGGTCCCGTGCGCCTGGCGAACGTGGCCAGCGTGACGATGGAAAGCGGCCCGGCGCAGATCGACCGCCTGAACCGCAGCCGCAATGTGACCCTCGACGTGGAACTCGGTTCGCGCACCCTGGGCGAACTGAATGAAGAGGCGCGCGCGCTGCCGTCGATGAAGAACTTGCCGCCATCCGTGAAGATCGCCGAACTGGGCGACGCGCAGGAGATGGCCTCGTTGTTCGCCAGCTTCGGCCTGGCCATGCTGATCGGCGTGCTGTGCATCTACTGCGTGCTGGTGCTGCTGTTCAAGGACTTCATGCAGCCGGTGACCATCCTGGCGGCGTTGCCGCTGTCGATCGGCGGCGCCTTCGTGGCGCTCCTGATTACGGGCAGCGCCCTGTCGATGCCGTCGATGATCGGCCTGATCATGCTGATGGGGATCGTCACCAAGAACTCGATCCTGCTGGTCGACTATGCGATCCTGGCGCGCCAGGCCGGCATGAACCGCTTCGATGCGCTGGTCGACGCCTGCCACAAGCGCAGCCGCCCCATCCTGATGACGACGATCGCCATGGGCGCCGGCATGATGCCGCTGGCGCTGGGCTGGGGCGCCGACCCCAGCTTCCGTTCGCCGATGGCCATTACCGTCATCGGCGGCCTGATCACGTCGACCCTGTTGAGCCTGCTGGTGGTGCCGGCCGTGTTCACCTACATCGACGACCTCGAGCACCTGCTCAAGCGCGGCATGGCGAAACTGCGCCGCCAGAAGGCGCCGCTGCGGCGCGATGACAAGGTGGCACTGGAAAAATAAGCGCCACGGTCAATTGCAAAATCGCCCCCTGCGGGCAAGGAAACGAGGGACCGGCCGCCAGGCCGCGCTCCCTCGCTTTCATCTATCTGGCATACTGCGCCCATTCTCCATGAACGCAATCTGCCCTGCCTATGAATTACCGCACCCCGCTCGTCCTGCTGATGGCATCCGCGCTGCTCGGCGCCTGCTCGGACAAGACCGCCCCCGCCAGCGCCGACCTGGCAGCTGACGTGGTCACCGAAGTCCCCGCTGCCGCAGCCGCAGCAGACACCGCATCGGCCGAACACGTGCCGCCGCCATCCGCCACCGCCCCCAGGACGGAAGCGATGAACACGCCCCAGGCGCGCGAGCGCGAAGTGGGCATGATGCGCGCCGTCTTCGGCAAGGACTACCGCAGCGACAGCGAAGATGCGCTGGCCGACCTGCCCGATCCCGATAACCACGTCGACAAGCTCAGTTACGTGGTCAGCGCCGTCAGCCACAAGCTGCTGCCCGATGGCAGCGCCATCCTGGTGGCGAATGCGGAAACGGCCAACACGGAAGGCACGGCCGAATCGGCGCATGCTTCGCCGGGGCTGCTGAATGTCTTTTTCCTGGCGCCCAAGGGCCAGCCGGAAGACGGCCAGTGGCAAGTCGTGAAACGCCTGGAAAACATCGCCGCCCTGGGTTCGTCGGGGCAGCTCGGCGAAGTCCACTGGGTCATGCTGGGCGCGAACAAGCCGGGACTGGCGATCCGCCATGGCTATACGGGCCAGGGCTACACCATCACGCAACTGGCCCTGTTTGAAATCGGCGACGGCAAGGTCACCTCACTCGATGGCGCCATCGACCTGTATTCGGACAATATGGGCGCCTGCGGGCCCGAGACGGACGAGTGCTGGATGGTCAAGGGGAACTGGCGCTTCGCGCCGGCGCGCAATGGCGGCGCCTACGATGACTTGCTGATCGATTTCAAGGGCGCCTCCGAGAAGATCAAGCCCGGCGTCACGGTCAAGCCCGACGAAGACCCGCCGCGCATCGCCACGCCCCTGAACAACCACGCGCGCTACGGCTTCGATGGCAAGGGATATAAACTGATTGAAGGGAAGAATACGGTGCCTGGCGTCTAATGGGATCAGACCCGCCGGGTCTGACCCCACGTAAGCCAGCTACTTGCGCGCCGCTTCCAGGCGCGCCAGCAGCGGCGCATACATGGCACGCGTATGGCTGCTCCAGCGGGCCATGGCGCTGTCGATATCGAGCAGCAGGCGTTCCGACAACACCTTGTCGCCCTGCTGCAGCGCCCAGATCGCGCACTCGGCACGGCACTCGAAGCTGTTGTAGCGCGTCAGCGCATCGTCGAATTCCGCTTTCGCTTCCACCTGCCGCCCGCTTTGCGCCAGCGCGCGCGCCGTCAGCAGGGACACCATCTCGGGACGGAAATGGATGTCGCTGCGGCGGATGAATTCCAGGTGCGTCAGCGCTTCGGCGCCCCGTTCGCACTCCAGGTAGGCGCGCGCCGCGCCCAGGCGAATTTCCAGGTCCGATGCGAACGCTCCCTGCAGGCAGGCTTCGTAGGTCGATGCCGCTTCCTTTGCATTGCCCGCTTCGAGCTGCGCGCTGGCCAGGCGCATCTGGTTTTGCGCCGTCGGCGTGTACTCGAAGGCCGCTTTCGCCTCGCGCAATTCGCGGTTCGGATCGAGCACCTGCACTGCCACCGACGCAACCTTGCGCGCGCCTTGCGGCAGGCGCGAATTGGGCAGGTAGATGGCGAAGAAATACACCACGCTGCCCAGCAGCGGGAACATGAACAAGATGAGCAGCCAGTACAGCTGCTGCCCGTTGCGCACCACGTGGACCGCAAAAAATACCGCGATCAGGATGTGGATGCCTATGCCAAAAATCGTCATGCTGCGACCTCGTTCGTGATGGGAGCAGCCGGCACCATGCCGCCGCTTTCCCTGCTCAGAATATTACACTGGCCACGCCGTGCACACGCGCCTATTGCGCCTTGGCCGACCAGCCGCCGCCCATGGCGCGGTACAGGTCCACCGAGGCGACGAGGATGCGCGTCTTCAGCTGCAACAGTCCCACGTCGGCACTGTACAGGGTGCGCTGGGCGTCGAGTTCTTCCAGGTACGAGGCATAGCCGTTGCGGTAGCGGTTGTGCGCGATGCGCAGGGTGTCGGCCGCCGTGGCGCGGCGCGCATCGTTTTCCACGGCTTGCTGCTGCAGCCGGTAGATGGCGCCCAGGCTGTTCTCCGTTTCGGCGAAGGCATTGCGCACCACGTTTTCATATGTGTACACGAGCTGGTCGCGCTGGGCGCCCGCCGCATCCGTCTGCGCCTGCACGCGCCCGCCATCGAACAGGGGGCCGGCCGCCAGCGCCGTCAGGCGCCACAAGGCAGTGGGCGCATGCAGGAAATCGGTGAGTGTTGTCGCTTGCCCGCCGCCGACAGCCGTCAGCTTGAACGAAGGCAGCAGCTGGTCGCGCGTGGCGGCCAGGCTGGCGTTGGCGGCTGCCAGGTTGTGTTCCGCGCGCGCGATATCGGGCCGCCGGCGCAGCAATTCGGATGGCAAGCCGGCCGGCACGCCAGGCGCCGCCAGCTCGGACAGCGGCAAGCCGCGCGCGATGGGACCGGGATTGCCGCCCACGAGGATGGCCAGCGCGTTTTCCTGTTCGAAGATCTGCCGCTGCAGCTGCGGCACCTGTTCCGCCGCCGCATGGTATTCCGATTGCGCCTGCAGCCATTCCAGGCGCGAGCTGTAGCCCACCTCGAACTGCTTGCGCGCCAGCTCGCGCGACTGTTCGCGCAGCTGCAGGGTCGATTGCGTGAGCGCCAGCTGCGCGTCGAGCCCCCGCAGGTTCAGATAAGCCGTCGCCACACTGGCGGCGATCGACAGGGCCGCCGCATCGAGGCTGGCCTGCTCGGCGCGGTAGCTCTCGCCGGCCGCATCGCTCAGGCTGGCCAGCCGGCCCCATACGTCGATCTCATAACTGGCCTGCAGTTCCGCCTGGAAGACATTCGTCACGTACGGTTTGCCGCTGGACGCGAGGGTGCGCGTGCGCGTGGGCGAGCCGTCGAAGGCCAGGTTGGGCGCGCGGTTCGCATCGGCCTGCGCCAGGCGCGCGCGGTATTCCTGCACGCGGGCGCGCGCCACGCGCAAGTCGCCATTGCGCGCCAGCGCCTCGCCCACCAGGTCGCTCAAGACCGGGTCGCCGAAGGCTTGCCACCACAACTGCTCGACATGGGCCTCAGTCGCCGCAGGTGCGCCGATGGCCTGAGCGCGCCAGCCGGATGGCAGCTGCAGTGCCGACGCAGGCTGCGGTGGCGCGTTGGCGGCACAACCGGCCAGCGCCAGCGCGCCGGCCATCAGCAGGAAACGGCGCTTCATGGCTTGGCCTTCTTCGGCGGCGGTGGCGGCGCCGGATTGTCCGCCGAGTCGTTCAGCACGGCGGACGTATCGACGCTGACCACCACCGACATGCCGGGCACGAGGCGGCGCGCATTCGCCTGCCCCGGATCGATGCGGATGCGCACGGGAATGCGCTGGGCGATTTTAAGGTAATTTCCCGTCGCGTTATCGGCCGGCAGCACGGAAAACTCGGAACCGGTGGCCGGCGAAATGCGCTCGACCTGGCCCGTCAGCACGGCGCCGTCGAGCGCGTCGACGTGGAAAGTGGCGCTCTGCCCTTCCTGCACGCCGTTCATCTGCGTTTCCTTGAAATTGGCAATCACCCACATCTGGCGCGGCACCAGCGCCATCAGCTGCGCGCCCGAATTCACGTACGCGCCCTGGCGCACTGTCACCTGACCCAGTTGGCCATCGGATGGCGCCACGATGCGCGTGTTATCGAGGTCGATCTTCGCCGCCTTGACGGCCGCCTGCGCATTGGCCACGGCCGCTTCCAGCGCCTGCTTGTTGACCACCACGCTATGCACGCTTTGCTGGGCGATGTCGAGATTGGCGCGCGCCTGCGCCAGCGCCGCCGCCATCTGCGCCTGCGTGGCGCGCGACTGGTCGTGTTCGCGCTGCGACAGCGAGCCATCGGCCACCAGCTGCTCCACGCGATTGAGGTCGGCGCTGGCCTTGCGCGCTTGCGCTTCCGCATTCGCCATCACGGCCTCGCTGACGGAAATGCCCGCCTGCGCGCTGGCCTTTTGCTGCGCCCAGTTCGACAGCGCCGCCTGCTGCGCGGCCAACTGGGCCTGCGCCTGCTCGTAGCGCTGCTGGTAGATGCGGTCGTCGATGCGCACCAGCAGCTGGCCTTCCTTGACGTCCATGAAATCCTGCACCGTCACCTCCACCACATAGCCCGACAGCTGCGTGCCAATGATGGTCACCTGCCCCCGCACGGTGGCGTTTTCCGTCGTCACGATGGGACTCGTGAACGGCGGCAGACGCCACGCATACAGCACGATCAGCACGCCCACCAGGGCCACGGCGGCAAAGGCCAGCGCGGACAGCCACTGGTGGCGGCGGTCCGGCTGCGCCGTGGAAGTGGTTGGCGCCGGCGTGGTCGCGGCTGCGGGCGTTGTCGGTGCTGGTGGCGGAGTATTATTTTCTGTCATTGCTCGGTTCCGAATTGGTAATGGGGACGATGGCCATGGCCGTCTGCGCATCGCGCACGGGGCCGACCAGGCGGCGCGCGCCGGTGGTGATGCGGGTCCAGGACTGGCTGACCAGCATCCAGATCAGGGTGGCGATGGCAACGCCGGCGATCATCAAAAAAACGTCGTTATAGGCCAGCACATTGGCTTCGCGCGTGGCGACGGCGCCCAGGCGCGCCACGCCCTGGGCGCTGCGCAAGGCAGGGTCCATCAGTACGCCGCCATAGCTTGCGGCGCCCGACTGCACGCGCGCCGCCACCTGCGGATCGAGCATGGTGAGATGCTCGACCAGATAGCTGGAATGGTATTTTTCGCGCGCCGTCTGGATGGTGCCGACGATGGCCGCACCGAGCAGACCGCCCAGGTTCTGCGTCATGGTAAACATCACGGAAAAGCTCACGAGGTTGCGCGGTTCGGCGATCACGGCGCCCATGCCCGCCACCATCGTGGGACCGAGAAAATACGTGCCGCCAAATGCCAGCAGGAACTGGCTCACATACATGTTGACGGGGCGCGTCTGGCTGGTGGCGTGCGCGTCGATCAGGGCGCCGGCAGCGATCAGCAGCAGCGCGAACATCAGCGAGCGGTTCAAGGTCGCCGGATTGATCGTCAGCGCGCTGACCACCAGGCCCGCCACGCTACCCAGCAGCACCACGACGAACAGGTTCTGCATCTGGTCCGTGTTCAGGCCCAGCGCCTGCAGAAAGCCGACGGCGCCCGTCGATTCGGACAGCACGATGCGAAACAGCAGCACCGATAAAAACAGCTTGGCGATCTTGCCCGTCGTAAGCCAGCGCGTGTTGAGCAGCGGACGCGCGCGGTTATGCTCGATGGCCAGCGAGGCGGCGATCAGCACGATGGAGCACGCCAGGCACACGCCCACCCATTCGGACTCCATCCACCATGCCGTGCGCCCCTGCGCCAGCACGGCACAGAGCAGCGCCACGCCGGGCGCGAACAGGATGAAAGTGAGGAAATCGAGCGGCTCGAACGTCTGCACGCGGTCGCCGGGCGGCAGCTTCAGGGCCAGCACACAGCCCAGCGCCAGCAGGGCCAGTCCCAGTTCGAACAGGTACAGGCCGTGCCATTCACCGATCTGCAGCAGTTCGGACGTGAAGATGCGCGCCAGCGGCAAGGCCAATTGGGCAAAGCCCAGGCCCAGCACCACGCCCTTCAGGCGGTGCCGCGCGGGAAACGCCTGCAAGGTGTAGTACAGCCCCAGCACGCCCAGCGCGCCGCCCACCATGCCATGCGCGGCCCGCACGGCGATCGCCGACGGCAAGGTATTAGCGTACAAGTGGGCGAACGTCACCAGCGCATACAGCACCAGGAACGCTTCCGTAAACAGGCGCAGGCCGAACTGCTGGCGGAACTTCACCAGCAGCAGATTCATGGAAACGATGGTCATCACGTAGGCGGCCGGCAGCCACTGCATCTGGTAGGCATAGGCGGCCAGCGAACCTTGCAGGTTCAGCAAATTGGCCGTCACCAGGCCATTGCCCAGTCCCCCCGTCAGCGCGACGATCAGGCCGACGATGAAATACGCGACACGCTTGGGCGTCGAATGTTCGGGCATCGATGGCGACCCGGGCAAGGTCGGGCGTTCGCCCGGCCCCCAGGTGCGAGGTGTGTACTTGTCCATGCGGTAATCGCGATCCGGTTTGCTGAAGCCGTTCCTTGCTGCTGTTATACAGATGGTGGCAAATGAACAGTTCTAGTCAGCAGCATAGCACCGCAGGACGTTTTTATTGTTTACATTGCTGCACGCAATTGCGCGCGGAAGTCGAGCAGCGTTGGCGTCGTGCCCAGCCGCCCTGTCCTCCGTTCAAGCGCGGTCACTCACACCCGCGGCGGGTCTGTCTCGCGCGCAAACGCCCGGTGCGCGGCCAGCGCTTTCTTGAACGCAGCCACGGCTTTCACTACGTCGCCGGATGGCGCGACGATGATGGCGGGATCAGGCTTGCCGTCGGGCAGGGTCACCGGCACGCCCGCCTTGTCCAGCAGGTCCTTGCCCGCGCCGATGGCCAGCATCGGCTTGCAGTGGCGGTATTGCAGGCGCAGGAAGTCGAGCGCATTGGCGTCGCTGCCCAGCTGCTGCACGGCGCCCTGGCCGTCGGGCACCACGACGGCGTCGAACAGCACCCCCGGCCCCGCTTCGAGCGAGATTTCCACGGCCAGCGGCGCCCCGCCGCTCGTGTCGACTTTACCCAGGTGGCTGCCCACCAGGCGCGGCGCGGCGCCGTCGGCCAGCAGCGCGGCATAGATGCTGCGCACCTGCGCGCCATCGCTGCCCGGCCCCACGAGGATGGCCACGCGCCGGGTATGGATGCCCGTCTTGCCAGGGCGGAAAAAGAGCGACAGGGCTGGCGATGGCGGATACGCGGGCAGCGGATCCAGGGAAGCGCGCGGCATCACGGGCGGCAGCGCCAGGCCCAAACCATCGGCCAGGCGCTGCGCCAGGGTCTCGTCGACATTGCGCAGCATGGCGACGATGCGCTGGCGGATGGCCACCGTCTGCACCTTGCTCAGTTCAAAGCGGAACGCATGCACAATGTGCTCTTGTTCGACAGGCGTCTGGCTGATCCAGAACAGGCGCGCCTGGCCATAATGCTCGGCGAATTTCTCGGGCTTGCCGCGCACCTTGTCGCCTTCTGCGGACGCGGGAAAACTGTTGAAACCTTTCGCCCCCGCCTGGAACGGACAGCCGCCCGCCAGCGAGTTCGGCTCGTACGCGACCCGGCCCCGGTTGATGGCCTGGCGGTGCATGCCGTCGCGCTGGTTGTTGTGCACGGGCGCCAGCGGCGCATTGATGGGAATTTCGTGGAAATTCGGGCCGCCCAGGCGCGTCAGCTGGGTATCGACATACGAGTGGATGCGCCCCTGCAGCAGCGGGTCGTTACTGAAATCAATGCCGGGCACGATGTGCGCCGTGCAGAACGCCACCTGCTCCGTCTCGGCGAAAAAATTGTCGGGATTGCGGTTCAAGACCATTTTCCCGACGGGGATCAGAGGGACGACTTCTTCGGGAATCAGCTTGGTCGGATCGAGCACGTCAAAGGGGAACGCTTCCGCCTGCGCTTCCGTGAAGACCTGGAAGGACAGCTCGTATTCGGGATACTCGCCACACTCGATGGCTTCCCACAGGTCGCGCCGGTGGAAATCGGAATCGGCGCCGCTGATCTTGACGGCTTCGTCCCACACGAGCGAATGCGTGCCGGCCATCGGCGACCAGTGGAATTTGCAGAACACGGACTGGCCCTTGGCATTGACGAGGCGGAAGGTGTGCACGCCGAAGCCCTGCATCATCCGATAACTGCGCGGGATGGCGCGGTCCGACATGACCCACATCAGCATGTGCGTGATTTCCGGCGACAGCGACGCAAAATCCCAGAAGGTGTCGTGCGCGCTGGCCGCCTGCGGCATGCCATGGTGCGGCTCGGGCTTGACGGCGTGGACCACGTCGGGAAATTTCATCGCATCCTGGATGAAGAAGACGGGGATGTTATTGCCGACCAGGTCCCAGTTGCCCTCGTCCGTATAAAACTTCACGGCGAAGCCGCGCACGTCGCGCGCCGTATCGGTCGAACCGCGTTCGCCGGCCACCGTGGAAAAGCGCACGAAGACGGGCGTGCGCTTGCCCGCCTTGGCGAACGGCGCGGCGCGCGTCAGCTTGCTCTGCTCCTTGTAGCATTCGAAATAGCCATGGGCGGCCGAACCGCGCGCATGCACGACACGCTCGGGGATGCGTTCATGGTCGAAATGCGTGAGCTTTTCACGCAGGATGAAATCTTCCATCAGGGTGGGGCCGCGCAAGCCCGCCTTCAAGGAATTCTGGTTGTCGCCCACGGGCACGCCCTGGTTCGTCGTCAGCACGCAGCCGCTGTCGTCGGCACGGGCGCCGTCGAGCGAGGCGTTGCGCGCATTTTCGCCAAGTGCCGGGTGACCGTCGCCCGTCTTAGGAGACGCTGTCGTTTCGGCCGTGGTGCTGGCCGTGGCCAGCGGCTCGCCCGTTGCCACATGCACGCCTTCGACCGGCGTGCGCGCCGCGTCGCCATACTGGCCATCTTCCTTGGGATTGACGGCCATGGCGGCGGACAACTGCTGGCCGGCGGCCGTCTTTTGCAGCAGCGCGCGGGTCACGTCATTGTCCGCGCCCAGGCTGTGCGGCGCATTGCTGTCGGATGGGCCGGACATACTGCTCAATACGGAACCCGCACCGTCCGTGGACGGCGTTTTCTTGTTGGTAGCCATTACATCTCCTGTGAGTAGTCTGCCCCGGGAAGTAACGCTACAACTCCCTCATTCAGCGCACGAACAGGGCAATCAAAATAATGATGGGAATAGGTATGCCGATCAACCACAACAAAATGGAGCGCATCATCACTCTCCTTTACTGCTTGTTACTACCTTGTGCGCGTGGGCGCCGGCCCCCCCGCCATGACGGCGAAGGGAACAGCGCCCACGACAGTACCTTCCAGGAAGGCGCAGAACTTATTTACGCGAACCTAGCAGTTTCGACAGGCCATAACCAGCCGCTGCCGCGATCAGCAGGGACACGGCCGGGCGTTCGCGCACATAGCCGCGGCCCGTTTCGCCGGCGCGCTGGCAGGCGGCGCCCAATTGCTTGCCGCGCGCCATCAGGCGTTCGGAAGCCTTGTTGACGCTGTCGCTGACCTGGCCGAGGCGTTCACCCACCTGGTCCACGCTGTCATGGGCGCGCGTGGCCACCTTGTCGGCCAGGGGCTGGGCCTGGCTTGCCACCTTGTCGATGGTGCGGTGCAAATCCTGGCGGGTATCCTGGGCGGTGCCATTCATATCGGAGCTGGTTTTTTCAATCGCGTTCATGATGGTTTCCTTTAACAGTGAATAATTTCAACCATGCTCGATGCCGTGACCGAATCATGATTCTCCTCGCTTCGGGGAAAAAGAAGCGGCTAAACGCTGCCGGGCTGAGCCATATCAAACAGTGGATCAGCAGCAAGCTGTTGGCACTACCTTAACTGCGTCCGCCCCGCGCCACCGTGCGCTGCCACACCTTGAGGCACAGACTTAAATTCCTGTTGGAAATAACAATCCCCGCCGGCCTGGTGGGGCGGACGGGGATGGAGGCGAGTTTGGCAGGCCTGGCCGGCGTGCGCAGCGAAGAGAACGCGTGTTGTGATCCGCATCGTCCTCACCGGCACCAGTCACACGCGCAACGACGGCATCCATCGAAGAAAGAAACCACGGCGCGAACGGCTGCTTCTATAGCAAGGACGATGGGCCAGGCGTTCCGATATCAGAAACCTGTCTCTTCAAGACTCCATACATATTGGATATAGGACCAAGCCTCAACCGTTTTTCCATCGATGACGGCAGGTTCAAATCGACATTTAGACAAGGAAATCAACGCAGCATCATCCAAATCCGCATTGCCGCTTGATTTTTTCACCTTGGCATCCAAAACCTTTCCGTTGACGCCTATCAAAAAGCTCAAAGTGACTGTGCCTTCTGCTTGTTTAAGCTGCGCGGCACGCGGGTAAACTGGTTTCCGGCAACTTGCGCCAATGCTGCCATCAATGCTGGAAGCCTGCTGGCCAAATCCTGTGTCTTTAACAAATTGCGCATTTGCAGGCAGGTTAACGACCCAGCAGGCGCCCCCGGAAACCACCGCTAGCAAAATTTTAAAAAATGGCGTTGACATTGATATAAACCCTTGCCTGTCAAGGTTGCAGGGGAGTGGCAGCGTGCGTCAGACGACGTGGCCGAAGCAAGATGGCTCGAGAAATGACGTGGACCCTGCCGCTAAAATTGAGCTGTTCAACTTGACGAATGACCCGCGTTAAATCCTGTTCGGATGTTACGCCATCGAATTGAATTTCTATCTCAACGCTTCCATGGCTGGTGCTGGAATTGACTTGCGCTACGCGCTCGAGCTTGTAAAAAGACTGTTCAAGCGGAGTCGTGATGAGAGTCATCAACTGCTCGGGCAAACTTTCGCTGACGTTGTACTGAACGGATACGACAGGGGCGCACGGCTGACTTGCGCCAGCGGCTGCAGCGGCGGCAAAGAGCGCCGCGGCCATCGGAAAGAAGGATTTCGACGACACGGTGCACCTCTTCTTATCAAGATAAAAACCACACCATCTGCTCCTGGTAACCAACAACGGTTACTTGCCAGGCAGGCTTTCAGGGAGTTTTTTGGTCGGTTTTCTTCCCTGGCCATATGGCCGAGCATATACCACAAAACACGCCTACAAAGACGGCACGGTGCCAGTCGAATGCATGCGTATCGCTCATCAGGCCTGTATAGAGAAGGCTGCCCGTGGCGGTCCCCAAAGTGGTGATTACAAATGTCTTCATGGTCCGCCAACTCCCATTCATTGAAATAAAGCCCGACGAAATGACAACGGCACCTGAATATTGTATCCAGATAAACGGCATCGTGGCATTAAAAATAAGAAATTATATTTGGACCATGAAACTGGTATGCATGCCAATACCTGAGTCAAGCACGCAGGCGCAACCGCGCATCGAGCGAATAGCGTCCCGCGCCGCTGATGGCGATGGTGCCAAAGACGATGATCAGCAACCAGCCGAACTGGCCGTCGGCGATGCTCCAGTCCGGGTGCACGAGCAGCATCGACACACCCAGCAGGAACAGCAATGGCAGGCAGGCCAGGCGCGTCAGCAAGCCGGCGGCGACCAGCAGCGGGCAGACGATTTCCGCGAACAGGGCGCAGTACAGGGTGACGGCGCGGCCCAGGTGCAGCGGGTCGTCGATGTGCGCCAGTTCATCGGAAAAATGCAGCAGCTTGGGCAGACCGTGCACGTGCAGCACCAGCAGCGCGCCCGTCAGGCGCGCAAACAGCATACCCGCATCGGGTAAAAAGGGGCCGGCCAGCGCCGCCATCCAGTTTTTCTTCATGATCGCTCCAGTGGGAAAGCCAGTCGGCGCGGCGCGCCGCTGCCAGCCATCATAGGCAGGCGGACACGTGGGCGCGACTGGTCTTTTGGCAGAGGCGCCGGCGCGCGCGAAGGCCTAGACTGGCCGATGCCATCACTGGTCCAGGCCGTAACCGGCCTCCCTCCCCCATCCCCGAAGGAAATGCATCATGTCGAAGAAAATCGAAGCCGAAGAAGTCACTTCCCGCCGCAAGCTGCTCGTCAGCGTCGCCGGTGTCGCCGCCGGTGCGGGCCTGCTGGCCGCCGGTGGCGCCAGCGCCGCCGCCAAGCCTGCCGCTGCCGCCACCGCACCGGGCAAGCTCACCGTCAACAACGTCACCGTCAAGGACGGCACCGTCATCCACTTCAAGGACTGGGGCACGGGCACGCCCGTTGTCTTCAGCCACGGCTGGCCATTGCAGGGCGACGCCTGGGAAGACCAGATGATGTTCCTGGCCAGCCACGGCTACCGCGTGATCGCGCATGACCGCCGCGGCCACGGCCTGTCGAGCCAGCCATGGCAGGGCAATGACATGGATACCTACGCCGACGACCTGGCTACCCTGCTCGACGCGCTCGACATCAAGGGCGCGACCCTGGTCGGCCATTCGACGGGCGGCGGCGAAGTGGCGCGCTATATCGGCCGCCATGGCGAAAAACGCGTGGCCAAGGCCGTGCTGGTGGGCGCCGTGCCGCCACAGATGGTCAAGTCGGAGACCAATCCGGGCGGCTTGCCGATGTCGGTGTTTGACGGCATCCGCGCCGGCGTGCTGGCCGACCGTTCGCAATTCTTCAAGGACCTGACCGTGCCGTTCTTCGGCGCCAACCGTCCCGGCAACAAGGTATCGCAAGGCATGCGCGACACCTTCTGGCTGCAGGGCATGCAGTGCGGCATCAAGAACGCCTACGATTGCATCAAGCAGTTTTCCGAGACGGACTTCACGGCCGACCTGAAGAAAATCTCCGTGCCGACCCTGGTCGTGCACGGCGGCGACGACCAGATCGTGCCGATCGACGCTTCCGGCAAGGCTGCGGCCAAGCTCATCAAGAACGCCAAGCTGGTCATCTATGAAGGTGCGCCGCACGGCTTGCCGGCGACCCACAAGGACCGCCTGAACGAAGACTTGCTGGCCTTTATCAAGTCCTGATCGTTCTTCGCTCCCCGCACCGCCGGCCCGCCCGGCGGTGTTTATCGCCTCCGTCGCATAAAAAAACCGCCCGCCTCCCCCATTCGTATAACTGCCTTGCCTGACGGCGCGTGCATACTTGTTGCAATGCGGCATACGCCGCGACAGCGACAGGAGCACGGCGATGGCCAGCATGCATTATTTCCCTCAGAAGCAAGACGCCGACCTGGCGCACGCGCAGCACATGGGCAGCATGGACGGCATGGGTGAATTTGCCGCATCGGTCGCGCACGAGGTGCGCCAGCCGCTGGCGGCCATCGCGCTCAATGCCGATGCCGCCTTGCGCTGGCTCGATCACGACCCGCCCCGCCTCGACGAGGCGCGCGCGGCGCTGGCCCTGGTCGCCAGCGCCGGCAGCCATGCCAGCGCCGTGCTGCGCAGCGTGCATGGCCTGGCCTGCAAGGCACCGGGCAGCCACGATCATTTTGTGGCCGACGACGCTGTGCAAGACCTGCTGCCGCTGCTGCGCGCGCCACTGCAACGCCACGCCATCCACCTGGAAACGCAGCTGGCACCTGGCCGCCCGCTGCTGCACGCCGACCCGGTGCAATTCCGGCAAGTCGTCCTGAACCTGCTGATGAACGCCATCGAAGCCCTGCAGGGCACCAGCGGCAGGCCGCGCACGGTGCTGCTGTCCTCGCGCCTCGATGGGGGCGTGCAGCATTTCAGCATCGCCGACAATGGCGCCGGCATCGCGCCGCAGGCAGCCGGCCACCTGTACGACGCCCCGTATTCCAGCAAGCCGGACGGCATGGGCATGGGCCTGGCCATCTGCCGCCGCATCGTCGACGCGCATGGCGGGCGCCTGTGGCATGCGCCCGGCGCGTCCCACGGCAGCGTCTTCCACTTCACCCTGCCAGCGTTATGAGGACAACCATGGACATGACCACGCCCCCGGCGGATCCGCCGATTACCCTCTTGATCGCCGACGACCACCCGCTGATCCTGGCCGGCCTGGCCTCGCTGATCGCCTCGCTGCCCGGTTTGCGCCTGCTGGGCCAGGCCGGCACGGGCCTTGCCGCCGTGGAGCTGTACCGGCAGCTGCGGCCCGACGTGGTGCTGATGGATTTGAACATGCCGGAGATGCATGGCGTCGAGGCGATCGAGCGCATCTGCGCGGACGACGCGCAAGCGAAGATCATCATCCTCACCACCTACCAGGGCGAGGACAGCGTGCACCGGGCCTTGCGCGCCGGCGCGCGCGGCTACCTGCTGAAGGATTCAGGCTTCCTGCAACTGACGCAGTGCATCCGCCAGGTGGCCGCCGGCAGACATTACCTGCCGCCGGAACTGGCGGCGCAGCAAGCCAGCCGCATCGACGCGAACCGCCTGTCGAAACGCGAGCACGACATCCTGCTGCACCTGTCCGCAGGCAAGAGCAACAAGATGATCGCGCGCAGCGCCGGCATCGAGGTGGGCACCGTGAAATTTCACGTAAACAATATTTTGACCAAGCTCAACGTATCAAGCCGCACCGAGGCGGCCACGGTGGCCGCCCGGCGCGGCTTGCTGGGCGCGTTCTAGCTGCCGGGAACCGGGGTCAGACCCCAGCATTTACGCTGCATCATCATCCGACTTTGCCGCGGCCTTGGCCAGCGTTGGCTTGGCTTCCACGCCGCTGATCTTCGGCACGCATTCGCTGCGCAGCCACGATACCGTCACAGGCTCGCCCGCCATCAGGCGCTTGACACTGGGGACGATCTGTTCGCCGATCAGCATGCCCAGCAGGCCGATCAGGGCTATCGCGGGCGGCGCCGGCGAGCGCACTTGCAAGACGGCGTAGATGATGCCAACGAGCAAGCCCACAGCCAGCGAAATCACATATAACTTCATGGCGCATTCCTTTCAATGAAAAAAAACGCCGCGCGCGGTCAGGCGCGCGGCGCATGGCATAGCCGCGCGGCGTTTACTTGGCCGGCACCGGCGCCAGGGTCGTATGGTCGCCATGGATGCGCTGCGGCGCCTTGTGCACCATCGTGTAGGCGTAGTCGACGCCCATGCCGTAGGCGCCCGAATGTTCGCGCACGATGGCCATGACGGCGTCATAGGTCGCCTTGTGCGCCCAGTCGCGCTGCCATTCCAGCAGCACCTGCTGCCACGTCACCGGCACCACGCCGGCCTGGATCATGCGCTGCATGGCGTAGTCGTGCGCTTCCTTCGAGGTGCCGCCCGAGGCATCGGCCACCATGTAGATTTCGTAGTCGCCTTCGAGCATCGCGCACAGGGCGAAGCTGTTGTTGCACACTTCCGTCCACAGGCCCGACACGACGACCTTCTTCTTGCCGTTGGCGGCCAGCGCATCGCGCACCTTCTGGTCATCCCACGAATTCATCGAGCTGCGCTCGAGGATATCCTTGCCGGGGAAGACGTCGAGCAGTTCCGGATAGGTATGGCCGGAGAAGCTTTCCGTTTCGACGGTGGTGATGATGGTGGGGATGTTGAACACCTTGGCGGCCTTGGCCAGGCCCACGGTATTGTTTTTCAGCGCCTGGCGGTCCATCGACTGCACGCCGAACGCCATTTGCGGCTGCTGGTCGATGAAGATGATCTGGCAATTGTCGGGGGTAAGAACTTCCAGTTTCGGATTGGTCATGATGTCATCCATGAAGGAGAGGGTTGAGTGGGTACTGCCGTGCATCGTATGCCTGGCGGCGTGCCCGCACCACTATCTAAATATAGGCTGGCATGTTGATTGCCGCTGGGAAATAGCTCCTACAGGAGGGCGGGCGCTGCGGTAAAATACCTTTTGCTTACCATGTTCCGACGACTCTTGATCGATAACTCCTCTTTCCCAGACAACATCATGCGCAGCGATACGGCACCGATACGCGTCCTCATCGCCGACGACCACCAGTTGCTGCTCGACGGCATCGCGGCCCTGCTGCGCGCCTTTCCCAGCGTGGTACTGGTGGGCCAGGCGACCGATGGCCAGCAGGCGGCACAGCAATTTGACGCGCTGCTGCCCGATGTCACGCTGATGGATTTGCAGATGCCGGTCATGAGCGGCCTCGACGCGATCGGCGCCATCCGCGCACGCCATCCGCAGGCGCGCATCATCGTGCTGACCACCTACAAGGGCGACACGCAGGTGCTGCGCGCCATCCGTGCGGGCGCCTGCGGCTATGTGCTGAAAAGCGCGCTGCGCCACGAATTGCTGGCGGCGATACAGAACGTGCACGCGGGTCGGCGCCACATCACGCCCGAGATCGAGGCGGAGCTGGCGCTGTATGCGTGCAGCGACGTGCTGTCGAACCGTGAACTGGACGTACTCAAGCAGGTGGCGCAAGGCAATTCCAACCGCGAAACGGGCGCCCTGCTGCAGATCAAGGAAGAAACCGTCAAGGCGCACATGAGCACCATCCTGGCCAAGCTGGGTGCCAGGGACCGCACCCACGCCGTCACCATCGCGCTACGGCGCGGCATCCTCGACGCCTGAGCGGCGCCAGCGCTGCCACCAGCGGCGCAGCGGGCCGTGCGCCACCGGCCAGGCGCGGCGCGCCGGCACCCGCAGGTGCCACTGCGTGCCGCCTCCGTCGCGCCCGCCCACGGACAGGCGCGCGCCGAGCCTGGCGGCGCGCTCGCGCATGCCGGGCATGCCCCAGTGTCCGGGAATCTGTCCATAGGCCGCCACCACGGGCGGCAAGCCCTGGCCATCATCGCGCACGAGCAGTTCAATGCCGCCGCACGCATAGCGCACCGCCACCTCGACCACCTGCGCGCGCGCATGCTGGAAGGCATTACGCAGCGCTTCGCTGGCGATGCGGTAGATTTCATGGGCGGCGCGCGCATGCAGCATGCGCGGCTCGCCTTCCTCCGCATAGCGGAACACGATGCCGTGCTGCGCCGCCAGCCGTTCGCCTTCGCGCTGCAGGATGGCGCTCCAGCGCGCGCCGGCATCGTCGCCGGCGCGCAGGTCGTGCACGTGGTCGCGCCCCTCGCCCAGCATGCGGTCGGCGTCGTCGAGCGCGCGCAGCATGGCGGCGCGCGCGGGATCATCCTCGGCGATGGCCATGCTGGCATTGTGAAAGTGCAGGATCATCGCCTGCGTGCCCTGCAGCAGGGTATCGTGCAGTTCGCGCGCGATGCGTTCGCGCTCGGCCTGCTGCGCCTCCATCCGCGCCTGCAGGCGCGCGGCGTGCTGGCCCAGACGCCAGCGGCAAACGCCATACGCAGCCGCCAGCAACGCCGCCGCGCACAGGCTGCGGAACCACCAGGTCTGGTAGAAGGCGGGCAGCACGCGGAATGGCAATTGCGCCACCGCGCTGGCCACGCCGTCGCCATTGATGGCCATCACCTGGAAGCGGTAGGCGCCCGGCCCCAGGCCCGTGTATTGCGCCTGGCGCCGCTCGTCCGCATGCTGCCAGTCCCTGTCGTAGCCTTCCAGCCGGTAGCGGAAGCGCAGGCGCGACGGCGCGCCCAGGCTGCTGGCGTTGTAGGCGAACTGCACGTCGCGCGTGCCGGCGGGCAGGCGCTCATAATCGGCGGCGGCAACGTTCTCGCCGTCGACCATCAATGCGCCGATCTCGGCCTGCGGCGCCGGCAGTGGCGGCGCCGGCTGATGCGGATCGATCCAGAAGGTCGCGCTCTGGCGCGAAAACCAGATCCTGCCATCGTCCGCTTCGGCAATCGAGTCGTTATGCAGCAAACTCATTTTGCCGTTCAAGCCATCGGCGCCATCGTACAACTGCGCCTGCATGGGATGCGATGGATCGCGCAGAGCCTGGGCTACTTCGGCCGCGGCCACGCGCACGGCGCCATTGCCCGTATTGAGCCACAGAGTACCGTCACGCGCGCGCAGCATGCCAACCACGCCATCGAAAACGCCGGGCACCGCGGCACGCAGTGGCACGAAGCGCCCATCGCGCCACAGCGCCAGGCCCTGCTGACCGCCCGCCAGCAGCTGGCCGCCCGTCTCGATCAGCGCGGGCACCTTGCCCAGGTCCAGGCCCTGTGCGGGACCGTAGCTGGCCAGGCGCCCGCCGCCCAGCACCGCCACGCTGCCGTCCGGATAGGACAGCCACAGGCGGCCGGCCGCATCGGCCAGCAGCGCCAGCGGCACCTTGCGCCCGCCCTCGGGCAAGGCCGGTTCACGCCGCCATGCGCCGTCCGCGTACTGGAACACGCCGGCGCCGCTGAAAATCGCCCACAGGCTGCCGTCGGGCGCGTTCACGGCCATGCGCACCCGTTTCAAGGCGGCCGCTTCCGGCGGATAGGCAATCGTCTCGAGCACGCGGCCATCGTCGCCATCGAGCCGCAGCAGGCCGGCGCGGGCGCCCACGCGGATACCGCCCGGCGCCGCCATGATGGCCGTGATCGGCCCCAGCGCGGGCGCGCGCAAGACCTTGCCGTCGGGCGCCGCCAGCATCAGCGGCGCATCGCCTTCGCGCGATAGCCACATGCGCCCTCCCGTGCCGGGCGACAGCTGCTGCGCGCGGAAGGTTTCGGGCGCCTTGGGTCCCGCGCGCGCGCTGAGGATCACGGGCGCGGCCTGGCGGAAGCGGTCCAGGCCAGCATACGTGGCAACCCAGACATTGCCTTCGTTGTCGTAGCACAGGGAACCGATCAGCACATTGCTCAAGCCGTCGCGGGGCAGGAACGATTCCGTGTCGCCGCTGATGCCCAGCTGTTGCGGCTCCAGCGCGCCGGCGCTGCGCGTGCGGTGCAGGCCGAACTGGCTGTCGAACCACAAGGTGCCCTGGCGGTCGACCAGCATGCTGCCGCTGGTGCCGCTCGTATCGCGGTAGATCCAGCGGTGGTCGAGCTGGTCGTAGCGCTCGAGCGAGTCGATGATGCGGATGCCGCGCAGCTCCAGCAGATACAGGCGGCCGTCCGGTCCCTGCTGCGGGGGCGCGCGCAGGTCCAGGCGGCCCACGGGCGGCGCGAAGCGAGCCTGGCCCGGCTGCCAGAGAAACAGGCCCTGTTCGCTGAACACGCCCAGCTTGCCGCCGCGGTCCGCGAACACGGCCGAGGCCTTTTGCGCCGTGTAGCCCTGCGCCGGCCCCATCGCCTGCCAGCGCCGGCCGTCGAAGCGCGACACCCCGGCCACGCCGGCGGCCCACACGGCGCCCGTGGCGTCGATGGCAAAACCCCAGACGGAACCGGGCCGCACGCCCTGCGCCTCGCCGTAATTGCGCACCACGCCATCCTTGACATGGCTGATGCCGCCCACTTGCCAGCCCACCCACATGCCGCCGTCGGCCGCGCGCTTGAGGGCCAGGGTCACCGTATCGGGAAACGCGCCCTGGCGCGCGCGCAAGGGTGCGAAACGCAGGCCGTCAAAACGCACGAGGCCCGAATGGGTGCCCAGCCACAGGAAGCCGTCGCCGCCCTGGGCGATGACGCTGATATCGTCCGGTGCGCCATCCCTGGACGTCCAGCTGGTGTGCTGCAGCTGGTGGATGCCGCGCGCCGCGTCGATGGCCAGCCCGGGAGGGCTGAACAACAGCAGCAAGGGCAGCCAGCACAGCGCGGCCAGGACGGACAGGCGCACGGCGGATCAGGCGGCAGGCACGGCCGCGCGGCCGCTGCGGTGCTGCACGATAATCAGGCCGGCGAGCAGCAGCAAGGGCACGGCCAGCGCCACGAAGCCGACAGCCAGGTAGGCAAAGGCGGCCGCGATAGCGCCCAGGGCGAAGGCTGCCAGCGGCCAGAAGAACTTGCCGCAGCGTGCATGGGTGGCGGCATCGGCAGCGCCGCGCAGCACGTCGACGGTGTCGATGACGATCTGCGTCACGTTCCCCGTCATCATGGAGGTGGGCGCCAGGTGCGCCAGCAACAGCCGGCTGGTGGCGCTGTGCACGCCCATGGCGGCCGTGCCCAGCAAGCCTGCCACCATGGCCATGGAACTGACGTCCTTGCCGATCGGTTCGGCCAGGATGCCAAACACCATGAAGCCGGCCAGCAAGGCCCACTGCAGCAGCATCGCCAGGGTCAGCGACGGGCCGGCGCGGCGCTCGACGGCCAGCACCATCAGGCGCGTGACGGCGACGCCGGCGATAAACGCGGGAAAAGCGAGAAACTTCAACAGGATGGACACGCGCGATGCATCCGCCAGGGCGGCGCCGATCAGCACGAAGTTGCCCGTGACATGGGCCGTAAACAGGCCAAACAGGGCAATAAAACCCAGGGTATCGACATACCCGGCTAAAAATCCCAGGCTGGTGCCGAACAAGCGGCTGTGTGGTGGCTGATCCATCGAATGACTCCCGATACCGTGCAATGCACTAAAAAACAGAAAACGCGCCAGGGAAGCGCCCCGGCGCCACTGCCTGCATGGTAAGCCATGCGGCCGGCCTGCGCCCCCGCCATTCGGCCAGTGCGCCACGCTCCACCTGATCTTTTGACCCGTGTTCAAACGCGGGGCGCCAGCTACACTGGCCGACGTGACTTTCGCGCCGCGCACGCCGGCCCTCCCCCGCACCGCAACCATGGAGCTGCACCATGCCAGAACACACCCTCCCCGCCGCCGCACCCTTGATACTGCTCAATGGCTGCTTCCATACCGTCGATAAAAGCTGCCCGCAAGCGAGCGCGGTGGCCATCGCCGACGGCAAATTTCTCGCCGTGGGCGATGCCGATGACGTCATGCGCCACCGCGCGCCCGACAGCCGCGTGATCGACCTCGGTGGCCGCACCGTGATTCCCGGCCTGAACGACTCGCACCTGCACCTGATCCGCGGCGGCTTGAACTACAACCTGGAATTGCGCTGGGAAGGCGTGCCCTCGCTGGCCGACGCCCTGCGCATGCTGAAGGAACAGGCGCTGCGCACGCCGAACCCGCAGTGGGTGCGCGTCGTCGGCGGCTGGAACGAATTCCAGTTCGCGGAAAAGCGCATGCCGACCCTCGATGAAATCAACGCGGCCGCACCGGACACGCCCGTCTTCATCCTGCACCTGTACGACCGCGCCCTGCTCAACCGCGCCGCCCTGCGCGTGGTCGGCTACGATAAAAATACGCCGAACCCGCCCGGCGGCGAAATCGTGCGCGACGCGGCCGGCAACCCCACGGGCATGCTGATCGCGCGTCCGAACGCCATGATTTTATATGCGACCCTGGCCAAGGGTCCAACCCTGCCGCGCGAATTGCAAGTCAATTCCACGCGCCAGTTCATGCGCGAACTCAATCGCCTGGGCCTGACCAGCGCCATCGACGCGGGCGGCGGCTTCCAGAATTATCCGGAAGACTACGCGGTGGTCGAGGAACTGGCGCAAAAAGAGCAGCTGACGATACGCATCGCCTACAACCTGTTCACGCAAAACAAGGGCGCGGAACTGCAAGACTTCCAGAAGTGGACGGAGATGGTCACGCCGGGCCAGGGCGACGATTACTACCGTCATAACGGCGCCGGCGAAATGCTCGTGTTTTCCGCCGCCGACTTCGAGGATTTCCTCGAGCCGCGCCCGGACCTGGCGCCCGGCATGGACGACGAACTGGAAAAGGTCGTGCGCCACCTGGTGTCGAAACGCTGGCCTTTCCGCCTGCACGCCACCTACGACGAATCGATAGAGCGCATGCTGACGGTCTTTGAAAAGGTCAACCGCGATATCCCGTTCGACGGCCTGCACTGGATGTTCGACCACTGCGAAACCATCACGCCGAAAAACATCGACCGGGTCAAGGCGCTGGGCGGCGGCATCGCCATCCAGCACCGCATGGCCTTCCAGGGCGAATACTTTGTCGACCGCTACGGCGCGGAAGCGGCCAAGGCCACGCCGCCCATCGCCCGCATGCTTGCCTCGGGCGTGCCCGTGGGCGGCGGCACGGATGCGACCAGGGTCGCCAGCTACAACCCGTGGACGGCGCTGTACTGGCTGGTATCGGGCCGCACCGTAGGCGGCTTGCGCCTGTACGACGCGGGCAGCCGTTTGTCGCGCGGCACGGCGCTGGAACTGTGGACGGCGGGCAGCGCCTGGTTCTCCAGCGAGCAAGGCAAGAAGGGGCGCATCCAGGAAGGCATGCTGGCCGACCTGGCCGTGCTGAGCGCGGACTTCTTCAGCATCGATGAAGAGGCGATCAAGTCAATTGAGTCCGTGCTTACCATCGTCGGCGGCAAGATCGTCTACGGCCAGGCGGAATTTACCAAGCTGGCGCCGCCTGCTATTCCCGTGCTGCCCGATTGGTCGCCCGTGAAAAACGTGGCCGGCCACTACCGCTCCGCGCCGCCGCAAAAAACCAGCGTCATGCAGCAGCACCAGTGCCAGGGCGCTTGCGGCGTGCATGCCCACGCCCACGACGTGGCGCGCAAGAGTTCCGTACCCGTGTCCAGCCATTCCGGCTTCTGGGGTGCGCTGGGGTGCAGCTGCTTTGCGTTCTGAGGTGCGTATGGCGCGCGTGTTTTCATGCGCCGCCGGTGCCCTGGCACTGGCGGCGGCCCTGCCCGCCGCGGCACAGGAAAATGTGCAGCTGTACGGCCGCCTGAACGTGGCGCTCGAAGCGCTGCATGCGTCCGGCAGCGGCGACAGCGTGCAGCGCCTGTCCAACAACCGCTCGGTACTCGGTGTTCGCGGCAGCGAAAACTTGGGCGGCGGCTGGCAGGCGCTGTTCCAGGTCGAAGGTACCTTGTCGCCCGACACGGGCGCGGGCTCCATCGCCGCGCGCGACACGCGCGTCGGCATTGCCGGGCCGTGGGGCACGCTGTTTGCCGGCAACTGGACCCTGCCCTACAACAGCGCCACCTCCGCGCTCGACCCGTTCTATCCCACCACGGCCGGCTACATGAGCCTGATGGGCAACGGCGCGGGCGCGACCGAAAACAATACCAGCAACACGTACTCGTTCGATAGGCGCCAGCAGAACAGCGTGCATTACTGGACGCCGCAGTGGCAGGGCTGGTCGCTGCGCGTGGCGCACGGCATGGCGGAAGAACGGCCGGCCAGTGGAGCACATCCGGCACTGACGTCGGCCGCCCTGCTCTACGACGGCGGCGCCCTGTACGCCACGGTGGCGCATGAAGAGCATCACGACTACCAGGGACGGGGCTTGAGCGACCGTGGCAGCAAGCTGGCCATCGCGTGGCGCGTTGACAGCGCCACGCAGCTGGCGTTAGCCTTGGAAAGCCTGCGCTATGCCACGGCGACAGGAGACCTGCGCCGGCGCACGGTGTATGCCTCCGCCACGCGCCAGTTCGGCCGCCACGGCCTGCGTGTCGGTCTGGCCCACGCGCAAAGCGCCACCGGCAGCGCGCTGGAAACCATCGGCACCGTGCGCGCGGGAGCCGGCATGGGCGCCACCCACGCCACCATCGGCTACGACTACCAGCTGTCGAAACGCAGCAGCCTGTATGCCTACTACACGCGCCTGGCCAACGGCCGCAACGGCATCGCCGGCTTTGCCATCAACAGCGTCGGACGCGAAACAGGTACGGCAGGCGCGACCCTGTCGGGCGTGGCACTGGGGATCAAACACAACTTCTGAGGCACGGTTTTCGTGGACAGCCCTGCGCGCGGCGCGTACAGTCTTCATTCCGCAACCAGGGCAGGCATCTGCGAACAGACACCATGAAGCGAGCATCAGCGTCGGCGCTTGGCGACTGGGTCAAGTGCGCCGAACCGGTACAGGGAATCGAACGCATCGAAGCGTGGTTCCAGGGCAAGGCCTATGCCATGCACCGCCACGACACCTACGCCATCGGCCGCACGCTGGCCGGCGTGCAGCGTTTCAGCTATCGCCGGGGTCAGCGCGACAGCCTGCCCGGCAATACCATGATCCTGCATCCCGACGAGGCGCACGATGGCCAGGCGGGTACCGACGCCGGCTTCCGTTACCGCATGTTGTATATCGAACCGGCGCTGTTCCAGGACGTGCTGGGCGGCCGCGCGCTGCCCTTCATCGAAGGCGGTGTGTCGACCGATCCCCGCCTGGCGGCGGCCACCTGCGCCTTGCTGCCGCACGACGGCCACCCGCTCGAAGCGCTGGAGCAGAGCGAGGCGCTGGCCGAACTGGCGCATGCGCTGGCGGAGGCGGCCGGCACGCCGATGCAGCGTCCAAAAGGCGACTACCTGGCGGCGCGGCGCGCGCGCGACTACTTGCAGGCGCACTGCACGCGCGCCGTCACCCTGGAGGAACTGGAAGCGGCGATGGGACGCGACCGCTGGAGCCTGTCGCACGACTTTCGCGTGTTTTATGGCACCAGCCCATACCGCTATCTGACGATGCGGCGCCTGGAGATGGTGCGGCGCCTGCTCTTGGGTGGCGCCACGCTCGCCTCGGCCGCCATGGCGGCAGGCTTTGCCGACCAGAGCCACATGACGCGGCATTTCCTGAAAACCCACGGAATCACGCCCGGCCGCTGGCTGCGTTACGCTGGCGGCGCCAGCACACGCTGAAAACACCCACGATCGTTCAATACGGCCGGCAAGCACCTGCGTATTCTCGCTGCATCGCCACTTGAACGGAGTACAGCATGCCAGACACTACCACTACCACCACCACGCGCGTCCAGGGCCAATCCATCGACCTGGCAGGCAAGATCGACCTGATCGACGGACACTGGCAACCGCGCGTCATCGCCGAAATGAACGACTACCAATTCAAGGTCGTCAAGGTACTCGGTGAATTCCAGTGGCACCGGCACGCCGATACGGATGAAACCTTCATCGTGCTGGACGGCGAATTGCGCATCGCACTGCGCGGCCCTGGCTATGCGGAAGGACACGCCATCGTGCTGACTGCCGGCCAGATGGCCGTGGTGCCCAAGGGCGTCGAACACAAGCCGTGCGCCAGCGCCGAAACGAGGCTGCTGCTGATCGAGCCGCGCGGCGTGGTCAATACAGGCGACGGCGGCGCGGGCGAACGCACGGTGCAGAACGACCAGTGGATCTGAAACAGGAAAGCGAAAAATAACAAAAAACCCGCTGACTTTTACAAGTAAGCGGGTTTTCTGATGAAACTTGGTGCCGTTGGCCGGAATCGAACTGGCGACCTTCACATTACGAATGTGCTGCTCTACCAACTGAGCTACAACGGCGAAGACCCACATTCTACAAACAATGCACAAAATTTGCTAGTGTCAACGCGAACTTTTTTGCATTTTTTTAGCGGCCCGGCTGCGGGCCGCTGAAAATCGTGGAAAAGTGCGGTTTTTTTACTCAGCGTGGTAAGCCGTGACGCGGGCCACTTCGTCTTTCGAGCCGAGGAACACGGGCACGCGCTGGTGCAGCTTGTGCGGGGCGATGTCCATGATGCGCTGCTGGCCGTCGGTGGCCGCGCCGCCCGCTTGCTCGACGATGAAGGCCATCGGGTTCGCTTCGTACATCAGGCGCAGCTTGCCCGGCATCGACGTGTCGCGCAGGTCGGCCGGATACATGAAGATGCCGCCGCGGTTCAGGATGCGGTGCACGTCGGCCACCATCGAGGCGATCCAGCGCATGTTGAAATTGGTGCCGCGCGGGCCCGTGTCGCCGGCCAGCAGTTCGTCGACATAGCGTTTCACGGGCGGATGCCAGTGGCGCGCGTTCGACATGTTGATGGCGAATTCCTTCGTCGTCGGCGGAATCTGCATATTGCTTTGCGTGAGGACCCACGAACCCATTTCACGGTCCAGGGTGAAGCAGTTCACGCCATTGCCGAAGGTCAGCACCAGCATGGTTTGCGGGCCGTACACGGCGTAGCCGGCCGCCACTTGCTTGCTGCCTGCCTGCATGAAGTCCTGCTCGGTCGGCTGCCCCATGCCGTCCGGCGCCTTCAGCACGGAGAAGATGGTGCCGATCGAGACGTTGACGTCGATGTTCGACGAGCCATCGAGTGGGTCGAACAACAGCATGTATTCGCCCTTCGGATAGCGGTTCGGGATCGGGTGGATCGATTCCATCTCTTCTGACGCCATGGCCGCCAGGTGGCCGCCCCATTCGTTCGCTTCGAGCAGGATCTCGTTGGAGATGATGTCGAGTTTTTTCTGTACTTCGCCCTGCACGTTTTCCGTGTCGGCCGTGCCCAGCACTTCGCCCAGCGCACCCTTGCCGACGGCGTGGCTGATGGTCTTGCAGGCGCGCGCGACGACTTCGATCAGCAGGCGCAGTTCGGCCGGAATGCTGTTGTTCGAGCGCTGCTCTTCAACCAGGTATTGCGTAAGACTGATGCGTTTCATGAAACCCCTTCGTTAGTTTTAAATACGTCTCGTTCGGTGCCTGTCGGCTTACGCGCCCCTGGCGCTAAGCCGACCTACAAAATGATGAATGCCCATGCATGCGCGTAGGTCGGATTAGCCCGCAGGGCGTAATCCGACGTGCAATCAATTTGCCAATGCCTTGGAAACGACTTCCATCACGTCATTCGACAAACTGGCCTGGCCGGCGACTTTTTCCAGCGCGTCGCGCATGGAGCCTTGCAGCGCCGGCACGTAACGGCGCCAGCGGTCCATCGAGCGCGCCAGGCGCGCGGCCACTTGCGGGTTCAGGGCGTCGAGCGCGATGACCTGTTCCGCCCAGAAGGCGTAGCCGCTGCCGTCCTGCGCATGGAATTGCGATGGATTGCCATTGGTGAAATTGAAGATCAGGCTGCGCGCGCGGTTCGGATTTTTCAAGGTGAAGGCCGGGTGCGTCATCAACTGGCGCACGGCTTGCACATCGGTCGTTGGCGCGGCCGCCTGCATGGCGAACCACTTGTCGACCACCAGCGCTTCGTTCTCGAAATCGCTATAGAAACTGGTCAAAGCCGCCTGCGCATGCGGCTGCGAGCCGGAATGAATCAGCGCCGCCAGCGCTGCCGCGCGGTCCGTCATGTTGCCGGCATTGTCGAACTGCAGCCGCGCCAGGTCCAGCTCCGCCGCTTCAGGCGCGATCAGCAGATACGACAGGGCCAGGTTTTTCAGCGCGCGCTTGCCAGCCGACAGGGCGTCGGGGCTGTACTCGCCCGGCGTCTGGTTGGCGTGGTACTGCGCCAGCAATTCGGGTTTCAGGGCTGCGGCAATCGTGCGGCGCATGAACTGGCGCGCCGCGTGGATCGCTTGCGGGTCGACTTGCGCCATGCGCTCGGCGATGATGGTTTCCGACGGCAGGATCAGGGCCAGCTCGCGGAAGGCAGGATCGAGCGTATCGTCGGCCAGCAAGGCGCGCTGCGCTTCAATGAAGGTGTCGTCCAGCGCCAGGGTCTCGCCGGCGGCGACGGCGCCCGTCAGTTTGAGCAGCCGCTCCATGGCCAGGCGCTGGCCCGCTTCCCAGCGGTTGACGGGATCGCTGTCGTGGCGGAACAGGTGCAGCAGTTCCGCGTCGGTATAGCCGTATTCGAGCACCACAGGCGCGGAAAAATCGCGCAGCAGCGACGGCACGGGCGCTTCCGCCACGTTCGTGAAGCGGAAGGTCTGCGACGCCTGCGTCAATTCCAGCACGACGCTGGTGGCGCCATTGGCTGCCACGCCATCGACGTGCAGCGGCAGATCACTGCCATCGACAGCCAGCAAGCCGACGGTGACGGGAATGTGGAACGGCAGTTTCTTCGCCTGGCCCGGCGTGGCGGGGCAGCTTTGCGCCAGGGTCAGTTCGAACGTCCGGCTGGCAGCGTCGTAGCGCGTGGAAGCGGTGACGATGGGCGTACCGGCCTGGCTGTACCAGCGCTCGAATTGCGTGAAATCGCGGCCATTCGCGTCCGCCATGGCGGCGCGGAAGTCGTCGCACTGGACGGCCTGGCCATCGTGGCGTTCAAAATACAGGTCCATGCCCTTGCGGAAACCGTCGCGGCCCACGAGGGTCTGGTACATGCGCACCACTTCGGCGCCTTTTTCGTAGATGGTGACCGTGTAAAAGTTGTTGATCTCGACGAAGGAATCGGGACGCACGGGGTGCGCCATCGGGCCCGCATCTTCGGGGAACTGCGCCTGGCGCAGGGTGCGCACCTGGTCGATGCGCGTGACGGCGCGGCCCGTGTCCGTGCCGATCATGTCGGCCGAGAACTCCTGATCGCGGAACACCGTCAAGCCTTCCTTCAGCGACAGCTGGAACCAGTCGCGGCACGTCACGCGGTTGCCGGTCCAGTTGTGGAAGTATTCATGGCCCACCACCGCTTCGATGCCCGCGTAATCGACGTCGGTGGCAACGCGCGAATTGGCCAGCACGTACTTGGTGTTGAAGATATTCAAACCCTTGTTTTCCATGGCGCCCATGTTGAAGTCGCCCACGGCAACGATCATGAAGCGGTCCAGGTCCAGCTCCAGGCCGAAGCGTTCCTCGTCCCAGCGGATCGAGTTTTTCAGCGACTGCATGGCGTAGTCGGTTTTATCGAGGTTGCCCTCTTCCACCCACACTTGCAGCAGCACTTCGCGGCCCGACTTCAAGGTGTAGCGCTCTTCCTGGCACACCAGGCGCGCGGCGACGAGGGCGAACAGGTACGATGGCTTCTTGAACGGGTCTTCCCACTTGGCGTAGTGGCGGCCATCGCCGAGGTCGCCCTCTTCGATCAGGTTGCCATTCGATAGCAGCACCGGATATTGTTCCTTTTGGGCGCGCAGCATGACCGTGTACTTGGCCATCACGTCGGGACGGTCCGGGAAGAAGGTGATGCGGCGGAAGCCTTCCGCTTCGCACTGCGTGAAGAAATTATGGTTCGACACGTACAGGCCGGACAAGGACGTGTTGTCCTGCGGCGCCAATATGGTTTCGATATCGAGTCGCACGTCGTCCGGCGCCTTCGGGATGGTCAGCATGCCGGCCGTCAGCTTGTACTGCGACGGCTTCAGCACTTTGCCATTCAGGCGTACCATCACCAGTTCGATATGTTCGCCGTGCAATTCGATGCTGCGGCTGGTACTGGCCGGGTTGTGGCGCATGCGGATCCGGCTCGCCACCACTGTGCGGGCGGGATCAAGATCGAAACCAAGTTCGACGCTGTCGACCAGGAAGCTGGGCGGCGTGTAATCTTTGCGGTAAATCGTCTGAGGGCTGTCTGTGCGCATAGGGATTTGGGTGGGAGCGGAGGCAAAAGCCTATTTTACCAACACCAGCCCCCGATAGTCGCGATTCACCTCAGGAATGTTGGATTCCCTTACACGCCGACATGCTCGGTAACATTCTGTAATAATGAATAGAAACAAATAGAACTATTCTTATAATACTAAGCGATGAATTGTGTCTACTAATCAGGAGGTCATGCAATGAAACGTTATCTCACCATTATGATGGCCGCATTGATCGTGTTGCTGACCGGATGCGCCACCACCATACGCAGCGATGTGACCGTCTTTCATGAATGGCCTGCGCAATTGCAGGACAAATCGTATGCGTTTGAAGCGCCAGCGGCGGAAAACGATACGCTGGAATACCGCAGCTACCAGAACCTGGTGCGCGCGGAACTTGCCAAGCACGGCTTTGGCGAAGCTTCCGGCCCTGCGGCAGCCAATTTGCGCGTAGCGATGAATTTCTCCACCGTCGACTATCCTGAGCGCGTGCTGCAGGCCACCGACCCATTCTGGTATGGTCCAGGCTACTGGCCCGGCCGCTATGGCTACCGTTACGGCGCCTGGCCTGGCTACGGCCGCTTCGGCTACAACCCCTACTGGTATGGTCCGCTGGACGTGGAAGAAAGCGTGCGCCATAAATACGAGCGCGAACTGCGCATCACGATCAATGACCGCAACGGCAAGAAACTGTACGACGTGACCGTGCAATCGACCAGCAACAAGCGCGCCACGTCGCAAGTGATGCCCGCCATGGTAGCGAGCGCCTTTGCCGACTTCCCCGGCCAGAGCGGCGTACCCCGTAAAGTCGAAGTCAAGGTGGACTGATGACGCGGCCATGCCAAAACCGGCTACTGCAGCAGTGCATCAGCCGGTTTTTTTTCACCTAAGAATAATACGCCTCGGCCGCAAAGGTCAGCGCGCCGATCAGGGCCACGGCCAATAACAGCACGATCAGCAGGCGGCCGAATTTCGGCGTGCCGTCACTGCCGCCGCTCATGGCACGATGATGGTCGAGCCCGTCGTCTTGCGCCCTTCCAGGTCCATGTGCGCCTGGGCGATATTGGCCAGGTTGTAGCGCTGGTTGATCTCGATCTGCACTTCGCCGCTGCTGACGACGCCGAACAGCGAGGTCGCCATCTCTTCCAGGTTCGTGCGGTTCGACGCGTAGCTGAACAGAGCCGGGCGCGTGAGGAACAGCGAACCGCGCGAGGCCAGCTCACCGAGGGTAAACGCCGGCACGGGACCGGACGCGTTGCCGAAGCTGACCATCATGCCCAGCGGCGCCAGGCAGTCGAGCGAGCCCGTAAACGTATCCTTGCCGATGGAATCGTAGACGACGGAGACGCCCTTGCCGCCCGTGATCTCGCGCACGCGCTCGACGAAGTTTTCCGTGTTGTAGTTGATGACGTGGGCCGCGCCGTGCGCCTTGGCCAGCGCCACCTTTTCATCGGAGCCGGCCGTGCCGATCAGGTTCACGCCCAGCACTTTCGCCCACTGGCAGGCGATCAGGCCCACACCGCCCGCAGCCGCGTGGAACAGGATGGTGTCGCCCGCCTTCAGGGCCACCGTGCGGTGGAACAGGTATTGCACCGTCAAGCCTTGCAGCATCATGGCGGCCGCCGTGTCGAAAGCGATGCGCTCGGGCAGCACCAGCAGCAGGGCCGCCGGCAGGTTGCGCTGCTGCGCATACGCGCCATTGATGCGCGCCGCATACGCCACCCGGTCGCCGACCTTCACTTCCGTGACGCCCTCGCCCACCGCCTCGACGATGCCCGCGCCCTCGACGCCGAGGCCATTGGGCAGCGGCTGCGGGTACAGGCCCGTACGGAAATACACGTCGATGAAATTGAGGCCGATGGCCTCGTGCCTGACGCGCGCCTCGCCGGGACCGGGCGGCGGCAGTTCCACGTCCACATATTCCATCACTTCCGGGCCGCCCGTGCGCTGCACGCGGATGGCTTTGGTGGTAATCGTTGCGCTCATGCTCATCTCCTCGTGTAGGTGAATCAGGCGGTCGCGCTGGCCCGCGCCTGCAGTTGCGACAGCACCAGGTGCGCCGACGACAGATTCGTTGCGCACGCCACGTTGTGCACGTCGCAGGCGCGCACCAGGGCATTGATGTCCGGCTCGTGCGGCTGCGGCGTCATCGGGTCGCGCAGGAAGATCACGCAATCGATCAAGCCTTCCACCAGCAGGGAACCGATCTGCAAGTCGCCGCCGAACGGGCCCGAATGCTTGCGCTCGACGGCCAGGCCCAGTTCATTGATCAGGCGCCCGCCCGTGGTGCCCGTGGCCGACAGTTCGCAGCCCTTCAAAAAATCCAGGTATTCGCCCGCCAGGGTAATCATGTCATCTTTTTTCTTGTCGTGGGCAATCAGGGCGATGCGTGTTTTCATGGTGAGGACTTTTCAGTGGGTGGAGGAGTTATTTCTTTTTCGACAACAAGTAAATACCGGCCAATACCAGGCTGGTGCCAGCCAGTTGCCAGTTGGTGATCGGTTCATCGAGGATCATGGCGCCCAGGAACAGGGTCGACACGGGGCCGATCATGCCCGCTTGCGAAGCGACGGGCGCACCGATGCGCTCGACGGCGATCATCGTCATGAAGACGGGCATCACCGTGCAAAAGATACCATTGAGCAAGGACAAGCCATACACGGGCATCGGCTGTATCAGCAGCTCGACGGGGCGCAGGATGAAGAATTGGGCGATGCAGGCAAAGCTGGCCACGCACATCGCGTAGGAAACGAGCCGCATCGAACCGATGCGCTTGACCAATTCACCGGAGCCCAGCAGATACACGGCATACGAGCAGGCCGAACCCAGCACCAAAGTGGAGCCCAGCGCCACATTGCTGGCGCCGCCCTGCAAGTCGTGCACGAACACGAGCACGATGCCGCAATACGAGGTGAGCAAGGCCAGCCACTGCAAGCGGCTGATGCTCTGCTTGAAGTACACGGTGGTAATCAGGAGCACGAAGGTGGGCGTGAGGAACAGGATCAGCCGCTCGAGCCCCACAGAAATATATTGCAGGCCCAGAAAATCCAGATAGCTGGACAGGTAATAGCCGACGAGGCCCAGCCCGACGAGGCGCAGGCGGTCGCTGTTTGATAACGGCGGCTCCGTGCGCATCTTCCACCAGGCGATGACGGCGAACACGGGCAGCGAAAAAATCATCCTGAAGGCGATCAGGGTGACGGCGTCGATCTGGTAGCGGTACAGCAGCTTGGCGACGATGGCCTTGGTGGAAAACAGCACCGCCCCGCCCACGGCGATGGCCAGGCCACCGAGGTAGACGGAACGGGGAAGCGATGCAGGGGTTGCTTGCGGAGAACTGGAGCTCATGCCCAGATTGTAATGGCAAAAGCGAAAGGAAGCCAAGTGCTGGGGTCAGACCCGGCGGGTCTGACCCCCAAATAGCGCGCAGCTCAAGCGTAGGTCGGGTTAGCCCAAAGGGCGTAACCCGACAACACCACCATTGCCCGCCTTTACGCCACCACTACCGCCGCCGCGCCCGCCGTCACCGTCGCCGTCGTCACCCGTGCAATCACGTTCGCCGGCGCCGCCGTGCCGATCAGTTTATTCACCTGCTTGAACTGCGCCACCAGCTTGCCCGGCGTCAAAGTCACCACCGTGTAGCCCTGTGCATCCGTGTTCAGATGCTTGATCCACGGGTTGTTGCCCAGGCCGGACAATTGCTGCGCCAGGCCCAGCAAGGTCGTGCTGAAGTCAGTGCTCGCTTTCAAACCGGCCTGCACGGCAGCGACTGTCGCCTCCAGTTGCGCTTCCGGCACGCCCTTGGCGGCCAGGGCGCCGCGCAGCTGCACGCGCAATTGCTCGAGCAGGCTGTCGACGGTGGGGGCCGCCTTGCCCATGGTGTAGTCAAGCAGGTTGACGTCGAGATTGACCGTGCCCAGTCCCGTGACGGGGATGGCCAGCGGGTAGCTGACGAGGGTGCCGATATCGCCCATGCTGCCGGCGGCCGACTTCAGGTAGCTGAAGAAGGAGTCCGAGCTGACGCCGGCCGACACCAGGTCCACCATGACGGGCGTGCCGCCGCCCGCTGCGTCGAAATCGTCGCTGACGGTGCCGGCAAAGAACGAGTGGATATCGCCGGTCAGCGCCACCACGTTGCCGATGGCATTGGTTTTCAGGTGCGCCATCAAATTCTTGCGCTCGCTGTTGTAGCCATCCCACTGGTCGCAATTGAGCAGGAAGCGCGTGAAGAATGGCGCCAGCGCCGCTTGCTGGCCGGAAGCGGCGACAAAGCTCGATGCGGCGCCCTTGGCCTGCACGTCGGGCTTGATCCAGCCAAAGGCGATCACTTGCGCGGCGGCGGCCGGCGAAGCGCTGTTGTAGGCGGCCACCGTGATACCGGCCTGGGCCGCGCTCAAGCCGGCGCCCACGGCAGCGGCGCCCTGCGCGCTGGCGTTCGCTGCCGCGCCGGCAATGGCCATGGCCGCCGCCTGCGCCACGTTTTGCGCCGCGCCCGCCGTCGATGCTGCCACGATGGCGGACGCCAGCGGCACGCTGCCACCCACCAGCGGCACGGTGCTGGCGATGGCCTTGCCCACGTTGGTCATGGCGCTCAGCGCCAGCAAGGTGGCAATCGCGTCCGTGCCATTCAAGCCCATGCGCAGCAAGGACACTTCATTGCCCCACAGCTTCCAGGTCGAGGTCGCCGCCTTCATCTTGCTTTTCCACCAGTCGCGTTGCGTGCTGCCCAGCATGCCGACAGCGGCCAGCGGGTCGGCGCCGGCCTTGGTGGCGGCCGCCATTTTCTGTCCTTCCACGCTGTCGAACAGCGCTTGCGGCACCAGGTAGCGGCTGCCGATGCTGCCCAGCGGCTTGCCCGTGGCCGGGTTGATGGTCGACTCGGCGATCGCATGGTCGGCGCGGTACAGGCGCTCGTCCGTCATCACCAGCTGCATCAGTTTGCCGAACTGGAAATCGCGGTAGATCTGGATGTTCTGGAACGTGGTCGCGGCGCCATCGAACGTGACGTCGGCCGGCATGTATTCGAACCACGCCTGGTTGGCGCTGCGGCGGCGGGCCGGCTGGTGCAGATCGCTGCCGTCGGCGGCCACGATGCCTTCGTAGGTGGAGGCGTCCTGCCAGGCATCGTCCGTGAATTCATGGTCATCCCAGATGGCGATGAAGGCAAAGCGCTCGTGCACGGCCTGCAGGCGCGCATCGGTGCGGTATTTCTTGTACAGGTAGCGGTAGTCGGCCACGGTGGTCGCGTATTTCGCGCCGGACGCGCCGCTTTTAAACGTGCCGTCGGGCAATTTCAACTGGTCGTGGCGGCTTTCCACGGCGCCGCTCTGGAACGCTTCGCCCACCGTTTCATAGATGTAGTCGCCCAGGTGGACGATGAAATCGAGGTTTTCATTGGCGGCGATGTGCGACAGCGCGCCCCAGTGGTTGATGCTCCAGTCCTGGCACGTCAGGTAGGCGAACTGCAGCTGCGACACGTCGGCAGTGGCGGCGGGCGCCGTCTTGAAGCGGCCCACGTTCGAGCGCACATCGCCGGCGATGAACTGGTAAAAATACACCTGGCCCGGCTGCAAGCCCGTCACCTTGTGGCGCAAGGTATTGTCGAAATCGGCTTTCAATGGCAACTTCGCATCGACGATGGGCGTGCCCGCCAGGGCCGTGTTGCCGCCCAGGGCAGCCGTATTGTCGCTGGCGCTGACGATCAGGCGCACGGCCACGTCGGACTTGCCGGCCACGGCGGGCGCGACGGCATCGAAACTGGCGGGCACGACGCGCGTCCACAGCATGGCGCTGTCGGCGCGCGGGTCGCCCGACGCCACGCTTTGCGGGAATTTCCAGTCGCCGCCCGAAGCGAGCGGCACGCCAGGATCGCTGTAATCGGTGCTGCCGCAGGCGGCCAGGCCGGCGGTGGCCACGGAGACGGTAATGAAGCCGCCCAATTTCAGAAATTGCCGCCTGTCCATTTGACTTGCCATGATGTCGCGCCCTCGATATGGTGAAAGCGCGTCACTTTAGCAACAGATTGTGTCATCCTGATGACGGGGCCATGCCGCTTGCCAAGGGGCCGATATGCTAAAATGTCGGCCACAATTGAACACCCGTCTAAGGAAGATTCGACATGGCAGGACATAGCAAATGGGCCAATATCAAGCATAAAAAGGCTGCCACCGATGCCAAGCGCGGCAAAATCTGGACGCGCCTGATCAAGGAAATCACGGTTGCGGCCCGCATGGGCGGCGCCGACGCCATCACCAATCCGCGCCTGCGCCTGGCCGTCGACAAGGCGGCTGACGCCAATATGCCAAAAGACAACGTCCAGCGCGCGATCAACCGCGGCAGCGGCGGCGTCGATGGCGCCAACTACGAAGAAGTGCGCTACGAAGGCTACGGCGTGGGCGGCGCGGCCGTCATCGTCGAATGCATGACCGACAACAAGGTGCGCACGGTGGCCGAAGTACGCAACGCCTTCAACAAGAACGGCGGCAACATGGGCAACGAAGGCTCGGTCGCCTTCATGTTCCAGCATTGCGGCCAGCTGCTGTTCGCGCCGGGCACCGACGAAGACAAGCTGATGGAAGCGGCCCTGGAAGCGGGCGCCGACGACGTCATCGCCGATGAAGAAGGCGGCTTCGAAGTGGTCACTCCCGTGCACGATTTCGCCACCGTCAAGGAAGCGCTGGAAGCGGCCGGCTTCAAGGCTGAAGTGGCCGAAGTCATCATGAAACCGGCGACGGAAACCGTGTACTCGGGCGACGACGCCATCAAGATGCAAAAGCTGATCGATGCGCTGGAACTGCTGGACGACGTGCAGGAAGTGTTTACCAACGCGTTAATAGAGAATTAATCACTCTGTACTCAAGGGCGGCACCGCCGCCCTGCAACCCACATTGAACGAACGGTCCCTATGAAAATTCTGGTAGTCGGCTCTGGCGGCCGCGAACACGCCCTGGCCTGGAAACTGGCCCAGTCCGAACGCATACAGATGGTGTATGTCGCACCGGGCAACGGCGGCACCGCGCGCGATGCGCGCCTGGTCAATCTCGACATCAGCGATCCACAATTGCTGGCCGACTTCGTTCAGCAGGAACACATCGGCCTGACGGTCGTCGGCCCGGAAGTGCCGCTGGCCGCCGGCATCGTCAACCTGTTCCGCTCGCGCGGCCTGAAAATCTTCGGCCCGACCAAGGAAGCGGCGCAGCTGGAATCGTCGAAAGACTTCGCCAAGGCCTTCATGCAGCGCCACGGCATCCCGACGGCCGCCTACCAGACGTTTTCCGACGTCGCTCCCGCGCATGCCTACGTCGACGCCATGGGCGCGCCCATCGTCATCAAGGCCGACGGCCTGGCTGCCGGCAAGGGCGTCGTCGTTGCCATGACCCTGGAAGAAGCACACCAGGCGGTCGACATGATGTTGTCCGATAACCAGTTCGGCGACGCCGGCGCGCGCATCGTCATCGAGGAATTCCTCGCCGGCGAAGAAGCGAGCTTCATCGTCATGTGCGACGGCAAGAACATCCTGCCGCTGGCCACCAGCCAGGATCACAAGCGCCTGAAGGACCACGACCAGGGTCCGAACACGGGCGGCATGGGCGCGTATTCGCCGGCGCCGATCGTCACGCCGGCCATGCATGCGCGCGTCATGCGCGAAATCATCGTGCCGACCATCCAGGGCATGGCCAAGGATGGCATCACGTTCACGGGCTTCCTGTACGCGGGCCTGATGATCGACGACAAGGGCACGCCGAAGACGCTGGAATTCAATTGCCGCATGGGCGACCCGGAAACGCAGCCGATCATGGCGCGCCTGAAAACCGATCTGGTCACCGTCATGGAACACGCCGTCAACGGCACGCTCGACGCCGTGGAACTGGAATGGGACCGCCGCACGGCAGTTGGCGTCGTGATGGCCGCCGCCGGCTACCCGGACGATCCGGTCAAGGGCACGGCGATCGGCGACATCCCGGCCGAAACGATTGACTCCGTCACCTTCCATGCGGGTACCCGCATCGACGGCGAACGCCTGGTCACCAACGGCGGGCGCGTGCTGTGCGTGGTCGGCCTGGGCGACAGCATCAAGATGGCGCAGAAGCAGGCGTATGAAACCGTGGAAAAAATCCATTTCGACGGCGCGCAATACCGCCGCGACATCGGCTGGCGCGGTTTGAAGCATTGATCATCCCATAATGATCACACGGCGGGGCCGGCGCGGAATGCATCCGCCCCGGCCCCGTTTTATTTGGCGCGCCGGGAAAACGGGCTTTGCGCTAAGATTTTGCCTTTCAGACAAAACTGCCGCCCATGCCCAACCCCAGCCACATTCATCCCTCACTCGCCCAGGTACGCCAGCTCGGTCTGATCACGGACGATGAACTCGACGACGCCATCGCCGAACTGGAGATCATCGAACTGCAGCGCAAGCATAACGAGGAAGAAGGCATCGACGTGCCGGAACTGGCCGCTGGCGCGGGGCTTGTCGACACCCTGGCATGGCTGCTGCTCACGGACCTGCTGCCACAGGACGACTTTTTGCAGCGGGTGCGCGACCTGCCGCGCCAGCATGGCGGCGCGGCCCTACTCGAACGCCAGCAACTGGCCGCCGACGCGCTGCGGCAAGTCAACCGCCAGGCCATCGACACCCTGTACGACGAAGACCTGATCGACCAGTGGCAGCGCGACGCCGCGCACGCCCGCTTGCCGGCGGACCGCCTGCTCGCCTCGCCGGTCGCCGCCCTGCGCGACATGCTACGGCAAGGTATCTTGTCCGCGCCCCAATTCGAGGCGCTGCGCCTGCGCACTCGCCAGCGCGGCTCGGAGCTGGGCCGCATCATCGTCGATGGCGCCGCGCAGCGGGCCCATCGCCCCGCGTATGCGCGCCCGGTGACATGGGTAATGCCCGCGCTGCTGCTGGTGGTGGTATTGGCCGTTGCCGGCCGCGCCATCATGTCCCGGCAGGCCCCCGCTCCCGCCACCATCGCCGAGCAGGGCGTCGAGCGGCCTGAGCTGCAGCAGAACGCCGCGCACGCCGTCGAAAGCGCGCGCCTGCCCGGCGCCGGGCCGGACCTGTCCATCACCGTCGTGCAGGACGGCGCCACGCCGCCGGCGCCTTGAACCACAACGCACTTCCCGCGCAGGCGGCCATGATGGCATACTGCCGTTTTGCCACCAATGCGGGGAAGCCATGGCCTGGAATGAAGGATACGTGTCGGATATCGAGTACACCAACGGTTTTTACAGCGACCTGAGTCCGCATCACCTCAATTTCAGCTGCATCCTCAACGGCGTCGAACCGGTGCCCCTGGACCAGCCCTACACCTACTTTGAACTGGGCTTCGGCCGTGGCCAGACGCTCCATGTCCTGGCGGCCGCCAATGCCAACGGCCGGTTCTACGGCAACGATTTCAACCCGGCCCATGTCGCTGGCGCACGCGCCCTGGCGGCCAAGGCCCAGTCGAGCAATCTGACCCTGCTGGAAAACAGCTTTGAAGAATTGGCCCAGGGCCGCGTGCCCGATCTGCCGCAGTTCGACTTCATTACCCTGCACGGCATCTACACCTGGGTCAACCGCGAGAACCGCCAGCATATCGTCGACTTCATCGCACGCTACCTGAAACCGGGCGGCATCGTTTCGCTCAGCTATAACGCCATGCCTGGATGGAGTTCCGCCCTGCCCCTGCAGCGCCTGCTGCTGGAGTTTGCCGCCAGCTTCCCCGGCCGCAGCGACTTGCAGATGCAGGCTGGCATCGCCTACGTGCAGCAGCTGCAGAACCTGCAGGCCGGCTACATCGCAGACAATCCCGCACTCGCGCCGCGCCTCAATGCGCTCATCAACAGCGATCCCCATTACAGCGTGCATGAATACCTGAACCAGAACTGGGAGCCGTTGTACCACACGGACGTGATGCGCGATGTGGCGGGCGCCAAGCTCGATTTTGCCGGCTCCGCCGACCTGCCTTTTGCCTTTCCCGCGCTGTATCTGAACGCCGACCAGCAAGCCACCATCGACTTGCTGCCCGACGCCGCCATGCGCGAAATGATGAAGGATTATTTTCTCAATACCAGCTTCCGCAAGGATGTGCTGGTGCGGGGCGCGCGCCGCATGGGGGCCGTGCGCCAGGCCGAGTGCCTCGCCAGCGTGCACCTGGCCATGCTGGTGCCGCGTGAAAAAATGGTCTTTACCTTCCAGACCAAGGCGGGCGTCGTGACAGGAAACGAGCAGGTCTACGGCGCCGTCTGCGATGCGCTGGCGACCGGCCCGCATAGTCTGGCCGACCTGGCCGCACTGCCCTCCTTGCCCGGACAGAGCGTGCAAAGCCTGGCGGAGGTGGCGGCCATGCTGGTCACCGGCAGCCAGGTCGTGATGTATTTCCCGGCTGGGGCGCAGGACGGCAGCGGCGACGCGGCCGCGCGCCGCCTGAACCAGGCCATCGGCGCGCAGCTGCGCTACGGCGACGGCAATCGTGTCCTGTGTTCGCCATTGGCAGGCAGCGGCATCGACACGGAATTCATCGACCGGCTGCTGTTTTCGCTGCTCATCCAGGAAGGGGAACAGCCGGATCTGGCCACCTTGCAGGCACAGGCGGCCAGCGCCATGGCGCACTGCGGGCGCCGCCTGCTCAATGAGGGCGCGGCATGCGACGACGAGGCGGCGCACCAGCAGCTGCTCAACGCAGCCATCGAGGAATTCCTGCGTGAGAAACTGCCTGTGCTGCAGCAGTTGCGCATGCTGTAAGGGGCGCTGGCCGCAAAACCACAGCGCCAGCGCCGCCCTATCACAAAAATCCGTAACAGGGTACAATCCGTCCTTACTTTTTTATTTCGGCCTCGTCGGCCCACGCGATGTCGTCAACTCCCTCTCCTTCGGCCGTCAAGGCTTATTTGCTCGATTTGCAAAGCCGTATCGTGCAGGCGCTCGAAGCGCAGGACGGCAAGCCCTTCCTGACCGATGCCTGGCAGCGCCCCGAGGGCGGTGGCGGCATTTCGCGGCTGATCGAGGAAGGCAATGTGTTCGAGCGGGGCGGCGTGAATTTTTCGCACGTCACCGGTGCCGCGCTGCCGCCATCGGCAGCGGCTGCGCGCCCTGAACTGGGTGGCAAGGCATGGGAAGCGATGGGCGTGTCGCTGGTGCTGCATCCGCGCAATCCCTACGCGCCCACGGTGCACATGAATGTACGGTTCTTCACCACCGTGAATGCCGATGGCGAACCCGTATGGTGGTTTGGCGGCGGCATGGATTTGACGCCGTATTACGGCGACGCGGGCGACGTGAAGCACTTCCACCAGGTGTGCCATGATGCGCTGGCGCCGTTTGGCGACGAGCTGCATCCGAAGTTCAAGCAGTGGTGCGACGATTATTTCTACCTGAAGCACCGGCGCGAAGCGCGCGGCGCCGGCGGGATCTTCTTCGACGACTTCAACGCCCTGGGCTTTGACGACAGCTTTGCCATGATGCGCAGCGCCGGCGACGCCTTCATCGACGCCTATGTGCCGATCGTGGCGCGCCGCAAGGACACGCCCTACGGCGAACGCGAACGCGATTTCCAGTGCTACCGGCGCGGGCGCTATGTCGAGTTCAACCTGGTGTTCGACCGCGGCACCCTGTTCGGCCTGCAGTCGGGCGGACGCACCGAGGCGATCCTGATGTCGATGCCGCCCGTGGTGAAGTGGCGCTACGACTGGCACCCGGAAGCGGGCAGTCCGGAAGCGGCGTTGTATACTGACTTCCTCGTGCATCGCGACTGGCTGCAGGCGTGAAGGAAAGTGGTACGGCGTGCGTGACGCTGCTCGGCGGCAGCTACGATCCGGTACATAGTGGCCATGTCGCGCTGGGCACGCATTTTTCCAGCCTGCTGCACGCCGATGAACTGCGCGTGATACCGGCGGGCGCGCCCTGGCAAAAGGGCAGCCTGGGCGCCACCGGCCAGCAGCGCGCCGAGATGGCCGGCCTGGCCTTTGCCGGCCTGCCCCTGCCCGTGATGATCGACCGCCAGGAAATCGAGCGCAGCGAACATGGCCAGGCCAGCTACACCATCGATACCTTGCGCCAGGTACGCGCCGAGCTGGGACCGCGCGCTTCCATCGTTTTCCTGATGGGCGCCGACCAGCTGCAGCGGCTCGCGACATGGCGCGAATGGCAGCAATTATTTGAATACGCGCATATCTGCGTCGCGGCCCGCCCCGGCTTCGCGCTGAATGACACAGCAGTACCGCAAGTGGTCGCCGACGAATTTTCGCGCCGCCTGGGGTCTCTGGAAAGCATCCGCAACACGCCGCACGGTCTGACTTATCTGGCACAGGACTTCGCGGTGGATATCTCCGCCACCGAAATACGTGCGGCATTACAACGGGGGAATCGGGCGAACTCGCTTGTTTCCCCGCTAGTGCTAGACTATATTGAACAACATAATTTATACAAAAGCTAAATGGACATCAAAAAACTGCAAACCCTCGTCGTTGACGCCCTTGAAGACGTCAAAGGCCAAGACATCGCCGTCTTCGAAACGAGTCACCTGACCAGCCTGTTCGACCGCATCGCGATCGTCTCCGGCACCTCGAACCGTCAAACCAAGGCGCTGGCCGCCTCGGTGCGCGACAAGGTCAAGGACGCCGGCGGCCAGATCATCGGCATGGAAGGCGAGGAAACCGGTGAGTGGGTGCTGGTCGATCTGGGCGACATGATCGTTCACATCATGCAAGCGCCTATCCGCGCCTATTACCGCCTGGAAGAAATCTGGGGCGACACCCCGGTCAAGCTGGGCGCCGCCAAGCGCGCGCCGAAAAAAGCGGCCGGCGACGAGCCAAAAAAGGTCAGCGGCCATCTGGCGGCAAGCAAGGCCAATGTGGAAGCTGCGCCCGTGATCGAGAAAAAGACACCGGCCAAGAAAGCCACGGCTGCCACCGCCGCCAAGAAAGCCCCGGCGAAAAAAGCCACCGCTTCCAAAGCCGTCGGCAAGACCGTGAAAGTCGCGCCAACCAAGACCGAAGCGGCTGCCGTGAAAGCCTTGAAAGCGCTGCCAGAGAAAAAAGTACGCGCCCCACGCGCGGCCAAGCCGGCAGCCGATGCCGCACCGGCAAAAACCGTGATCAAGCGTATCAAAAAAGTCGAAGAGTAAGCCTCGATGCAGCTCATCATCGCTGCGGTCGGCCATAAAATGCCGGCCTGGATAGAGACGGGCTTCGCGGAATACGCGAAGCGCATGCCGCCGGAATTGCGCATCGTGCTGAAAGAAATAAAGCCGGTGGAGCGTTCCGGCAGCAAGACCGCCGCCACGGCGATGGCGCTCGAACGCGAGCGCATCGAAGCCGTCCTGCCCAAGGGCGTGCGCATCATCGCCCTCGACGAACGCGGCAAGGACCTGACCAGCGTCGGCCTGTCGCAGCAACTGATGGCGTGGCAGCAGGATGGCCGTGATACGGCTTTCCTGATCGGCGGCGCCGATGGCCTCGATCCGCAACTCAAGGCACGTGCCGAAGGCATGCTGCGCATTTCCAGCATGACCCTGCCGCACGGCGTGGTGCGCGTGATCCTCGCCGAGCAGCTGTACCGCGCGTGGTCGATCACGCAAAACCACCCCTATCACCGCGTCTGAACTCCCCCATGAAAACGGCTGATCACAAGATCTACCTCGCCTCCAAAAGCCCGCGCCGGCGCGAACTGCTGCGCCAGATCGGCGTCGATTTCGAATTGCTGCTGCTGCGCAGCGACGGCCCGCGCGGCGCCGACGTCACCGAGGAAGTCCTCCCCGGCGAGTCGGCGCTCGACTATGTCGCCCGCGTGTCGAATGAAAAAGCCGCCTTCGCGTGGGACCTTGTGCGCCGCCGCCACCTGACCCCGCGTCCCGTACTGGCGGCCGACACCACCGTCACCATCGACGGCGTCATCCTCGGCAAACCGGCCGACCGCGCGGAAGCCGTGGCCATGCTGGAGCAGCTGTCGGGCCGCACGCACGAGGTACTCACCTCGATCGCCGTGCACTACAAAAACTTTGCCGAGCAGCGCACGCAGGTATCGCAAGTGCGCTTCGGCGTGCTCTCGCCCGCCTCGATCGCCGCGTATTGCGCCACGCCGGAACCGTACGACAAGGCCGGCGCCTACGGCATCCAGGGCAGCGCCGCCCTGTTCGTCGAGCATATCGAAGGCAGCCATTCCGGCATCATGGGCCTGCCCCTGTACGAAACCGCACAATTGCTGCGGCTAGCTGGTTTGCCCCTGCCCTGATCCCGGGTATGATGTCATTCGTTGCCTCCACTCCCGCGCCTCCATGAACGAAGACATCCTGATCAATATCACGCCGCAAGAAACGCGCGTCGCCCTCATCCTGCAGGGCGCCGTGCAGGAATTGCACATCGAGCGCACGCTCACGCGCGGCCTGGCCGGCAATGTGTATTCCGGCAAGGTGGTGCGGGTGTTGCCGGGCATGCAATCGGCCTTCATCGACATCGGCCTGGAGCGCGCCGCCTTCCTGCACGTGGCCGACATCTGGGAAGCGCGCGGCCACGACGGCCAGAACGCGACACCGGCGCCGATCGAAAAAATCCTCTTCGACGGCCAGGTGCTGACGGTGCAGGTGATCAAGGACCCGATCGGCACCAAGGGCGCGCGCCTGTCGACGCAGATTTCCATCGCCGGGCGCATGCTCGTGTATCTGCCGCAAGACAAGCACATCGGCATCTCGCAGAAAATCGAAAAGGAAGCGGAGCGCGAGCAGTTGCGCGTGCGCCTGCAAAGCCTGCTGCCACCCGACGAAAAGGGCGGCTACATCGTGCGCACCATGGCCGAGGACGCGTCCGACGCGGACCTGAAGGCGGACGTCGATTACCTGAGAAAAACCTGGAGCACCATCACGCACGGCGCGCGCACGCGTCCCGCCACCAGTCTGCTGCATCAGGACTTGAGCCTGGCGCAGCGCGTGCTGCGCGACTTCGTCGGCGATGAAACGGCCACCATCCAGGTCGATTCGCGCGAAAACTACGTGAAATTGCGTGAATTCGCGGAAATCTACACGCCCAGCGAACTGACGCGCTTGCAGCACTACACGGGCGAGCGCCCGCTGTTCGACCTGTATGGCGTGGAAGAGGAAATCCTGCGCGCGCTGGGCCGCAGGGTCGACCTGAAATCGGGCGGCTACCTGATCGTCGACCAGACGGAAGCGATGACCACCATCGACGTCAACACGGGCGGCTTTGTCGGCGGGCGCAATTTCGCCGACACGATTTTCAAGACCAACTTGGAAGCGGCACACGCCATCGCGCGCCAGCTGCGCCTGCGCAACCTGGGCGGCATCATCATCCTCGACTTCATCGACATGGACAATGCCGAGCACCGCAACGCCGTGCTGGCCGAACTGAAACGCACGCTGTCGCGTGACCGCACCAAGGTTTCGGTGAGCAATTTCTCGCCACTGGGCCTGGTGGAAATGACGCGCAAGCGCACGCGCGAATCGCTGGCCCACATCCTGTGCGAACCGTGCCCCGCCTGCGCCGGCAAGGGCCAAGTCAAGACGTCGCGCACGATCTGCTATGAAATCCTGCGCGAACTGCTGCGCGAAGCAAAACAGTTCAACCCGCGCGAATTTCGCATCCTCGCGTCGCAGGAAGTCGTGGATCTGTTCCTCGAAGAAGAATCGCAGCACCTGGCCATGCTCGGTGATTTCATTGGCAAGAAAATCTCGCTGCAGGTGGAGAATGCCTACCACCAGGAGCAGTACGACGTCATCCTGATGTAGCCATGCCGGGCACCTCCGCCTTCTGGCGCGACCCGGCTCTGCCCCACGTGGAGAGCCGGCGCGCCTGCCACAGCCGGGCGTGCTACAAGCCGCACAGCCATCCCACGTTTTCCATCGGCGCCGTCGACTCCGGCGGCAGCATCTTTACGGGCAGCCAAGATGGCCAGGCCATGCTCGCCAATGGCAGCCTGGTGCTGGTGCCGGCCGGCTGCGTACATGCCTGCAATCCCCTGCCTGACGCCCTGTGGAGCTACCAGATGCTGCATCTCGATGCACAGTGGCTGCAGGCACACGCGCCGGCGCTCGATGGCGACACGGCGACGGTGCTGCACTGCCCGCTGCTGTACGCGCAGTTTTGCGCCATGAATGCACTGCTGTTTTCATCGGCCGGCACGGCGGAGAAAGATGCGGCGCTGCTGGCCTTCCTGGGCGCTTGCGCCAGCGTCCGTGCAGACGTGCTGCCCTCGGAACGCAAGCCCGTGCCGCAACGGCTGGCGCCCGTGCTCGCAACGCTGCAGACGCAACCGTCGGCCAGCCTGCGGCAAATGGCGCAAGCGGCGGGCCTGAGCCCGTATCAATTGATACGTGCCTTTCGCGCCGCCACGGGCATGACGCCGCACGCCTTCCAGTTGAACGCGCACGTCAACCGCGCGCGCAGCCGCTTGCAGGCGGGGACGGCGTTGGCCCAGCTGGCGCATGAACTGGGCTTTGCGGACCAGAGCCATTTCCAGCGCGTGTTCAAAGCCCATACGGGCATCACGCCGGGACGCTACCGCTAATCTGCAATTTTCTTCAATACAGGCTGCCGCCTGCCCCTGCATACTCGCGCTTCGCCATTGCCCGAGCCAACTCACATGCAGGATTTCCTCTTCATCGCCGCCGCCCACTTTCTTTCCCTGCTGTCACCCGGCCCCGATTTTTTCCTGATCGCGCGCACTTCGCTGGCCCACGGCTGGCGCGGCGCCGCCGGCACCTGCATGGGCATTACCGTGGCCAATGCCGTGTTTATCGTGGCGGCGTTTGCAGGACTGTCGGTGCTGAAGGCGGGCAGTACGGCCTTCATGGTGGTGCGGCTGGCGGGCTGCGCCTATCTGCTGTATCTGGGCTGGCTGTTCCTGCGCCATGCGGGCAAGAGCAGCCTGGAAGCCGCGCCCGCCACCGGCAAGGCGCGCTGGCGCGGCGGTATGGTGGTAGGGTTTGTCTCCGCCATCCTGAATCCGAAGAATGCGCTGTTCTACGTCAGCCTGGCCACCGTGCTGGCCGCCAGGCAAACGAGCCCGGCTGCGATGGCGGCGTATGGCGCGTGGATGGTCTTTGCCGTGCTGGCATGGGATATGGCGGTGGCGCTGGCCATCGGCAGCAGCGCCCTGCGGCAGCGCTTTGCCCGCGCGCTGCCGTTGCTGGAACGGCTGTCGGGTGTGATGCTGATTGCGTTGGCGGTGGCGTTACTGATTCAGGCCGGCAATGGATCCAGGTAAAACACGGCATACACTTTCAAGGGCGTCGTTTCCGTCGCCTTTTCCGAGCGCACGACGGAGCAATCGTCGGCGGCCAGACTGCGCCAGTTCTGGATGCCGGCCTTGGCGAACATGGCGTGCGCCGGAGCATTCGCGGCCAGGTCCAGCACCAGGCAGGCGTTGCGCGGGCCGGCGCCGTAGTTGACGGCGCGGATCTCGATGCCGAAGGTCGTCATCCATGGTTCCCACAGGCCTTTTTCCTTGCCTGCGGCGATGCGATCGAGCATCTCGCCAAAGGTCAAACCTTTCTTGACGGTATCGCGCAATGCTTGCAACGACGGCGCCAGGCGGGGATCGGGCTGCTTGTTGCCGGCGCGGATCTCGGCGATCGCCTTCAGTTCCTTGATGATGGCTGCATCGCGCTCCGTGTAGTCGCGCATGCGCGCGTAGAAGTCGGCGTCCAGGAAGGGATTGACGGTCAGCTTGGCGACGCCCTCTTCGCGGCGTTTCGGGGAAGGCGTGTTGGTTTTGGTCATGGCGGTAGAGGGCAAGAGAATCGATGAGGGGCGCCAGTTTAACATCATGGCGCGCAGGCGGCGGCGTCAGCGCCGCTTTAATGTTGCGCCCGACGGGTGCGGGGCGGCCACCGCGGTGCGCGCGACAGGCCGCATGAAGCCGCGCCGTGGCCCGAACAGGAAGACGGCGCCCGCATACAGTCCCGCCAGGGGGAAGCGCACCTCCCTGAGCAACTGGTGGAAAATGGCGATCGACTGGGCACGGGTGACGGGAATGTCGGCGCGCCACTGGCACAGCACGTCATGCACGAGGCTGGCATGATAGGTGGCCGGCAAGCCCAGGTGCTGCGCGCCATCGGGCGTGCCCACATAAAACAGGCCAAGCACGCTGATGCAGGGTGAACAACCATCCCAGGCATAGCCGGCGCGGATGCGGATCGCCGATTCGCGGATGGTGACCCACTCGTTTTCAAACTCTATGCCGTCAAGCAAGGGCGAGCAATAGCCATAGTCGCTGTCCAGCGCATAGCGCCAGGCGTTGCCGGGCATGCCGAAATTCTTCGGCATCAGCCGCCTCCCTGCTGTGCTTGCTTGGCTCTCGTCTGCATGGCGTTGCCTTGATCATTATCAATATCAAGATTTAAACATACTCGGCAGAAAGAAGGGCAAGAAGGTGTCAGGCGCGCGGCGCGGCAGTCGATTCGCGCACCACGAGTTCGGGTTTCAGGCGCACGTCGAGCACCGGCGAATCGGGCGAGGCGATGGTTTGCAGGATCAGCCGGGCCGCTTCCGTGCCGATGCCGTGGTGGCGGATGCGGATGGTGGTCAGCGGTGGGCGGATCATGTCCATGTACGGCATGTCGTTGTGGCCCACGACGGAAATATCTTCGGGGCAACTCAAGCCCAGTTCGCGGATGGCGTCGTAGCAGCCGAGAGCCACCAGGTCGCTGCCCGTCACCACGGCCGTCGTTTGCGGCGAATGGCGCAGCAGTTCCAGCAACGCCTCCTTGCCGCATTCGCGCGAATAGCCGCTGCTTTCAAAGACGAACGCTTGCGAAGGATCGAGTTCGCTGGCCTGGATCGCGGCCAGGAAACCGAGGCGGCGCACGTGGCCGGTAGACAAGTTTTCCGGACCCGCGATGTGCGCGATATGGCGGTGGCCCAGCGCCAGCAAGTGCTCGACGGCCAGGCGCATGCCGACCACGTCGTCGCTGACGACACAGGACGCCACGCCGTTTTCATCGCTGCGGTTGACGGTCACGACAGGCACATTCTGGTCGATGCACATCTTGATGACGGGATCGTCGCGGCGCGCCGTGGCCAGGATCAGGCCATCGACCTGCTGCCCCAGCAGGCGGTTGATGACGAACAGCTGCTCTTCCTCGTCGGCCCCCACGTTGGCGACGATGGCCAGGTAGCCATGCTTGCGCAAGCCTTCCTCGATGCCCAGCAAAATCGGCGGAAAAACCGCGTTGGTAATGTCGGGCAAGACCACGCCGATGATGCGCGACTTGCGCGTAACCAAGGTGGAGGCGGCGCGGTTGGGCCGGTAGCCGAGCCGGCCCGCTTCGGCCAGCACGCGCGCAGCCACCTCGGCGCTGACCATTTGCCGCGTTGCCGGGTTCATCACGCGCGACACGGTGGAAAAGTGCACGCCGCTGGCCCGCGCAACGTCGCTTAAGGTGGGGTTCTTGTTTGTCATGGGCTTCCCGGATCGCAATACCGTGATTTTATCGCAAAAAATGCCCATTCCGTCAAAAACCGAGCAAACGCTTGCATTGAAATAATGCCGCTGCCCAAAGCGGTTTTGTTACGCTTAAGTACAATCCAGCCTTGACAGCGTGCAAACGCTTGCATACCATGGCTCGGACTTACCACTCGGGCCATGCATGCCCTTCCCAGAATTCCTATGTCTACTTCGCACAGCAAGCACGCCGAACAGAACGGCGAGACCTTCAACCTGAAAGAAGCCGCCCTCGCCTATCACGCGGAACCCCGCGCGGGCAAGATTTCCGTCACGCCCACCAAACCGCTGGGCGACGCCCGCGCCCTGACCCTGGCGTACTCGCCGGGCGTGGCGTTTGCCTGCGAAGCCATCGTGGAAGATCCGCGCACGGCCGGCATTTACACGTCGCGCAGCAACCTGGTGGCAGTGATCACCAACGGCACGGCCGTGCTGGGCCTGGGCGATATCGGCCCGCTGGCCAGCAAACCGGTCATGGAAGGCAAGGCTTGCCTGTTCAAGCAGTTCGCCGACGTCGATGTATTCGACATCGAACTGGCCGAGAACGACCCCGACTTGTTCATCGACACCGTCGTGCGCATGGAGCCGACCTTCGGCGGCATCAACCTGGAAGACATCAAGGCGCCCGACTGCTTCTACATCGAACAGCAATTGCGCAAGCGCATGAACATTCCCGTCTTCCACGACGACCAGCACGGCACGGCCATCATCGTCGCGGCCGGCATCCTGAACGGCCTGGAACTGGTGGGCAAGGATATCGGTAACGTCAAGGTGGCCGTCTCGGGCGCGGGCGCGGCCTCGATCGCCTGCCTGGACTTGCTCGTCTCGCTGGGCCTGAACAAGTCGCTGCTGAAAGTGTGCGACAGCCAGGGCGTGATCTACCCGGGCCGCGATGCCAACATGGAAGAGAACAAGGCGCGCTACGCGAACGACACGAGCGACCGCGACCTGGCCGATGCCATGGTCGGCGCCGACATTTTCATCGGCGTCTCGAAGGGCGGCGTGGTCAGCGCACAGATGGTTGAATCGATGGCCGCCAAGCCCTTGATCTTTGCCCTGGCCAATCCGCATCCGGAAATCGCCCCGGAAAAAGTGCATGCCGTGCGTGACGACGCCATCGTCGCCACGGGCCGCTCGGATTACCCGAACCAGATCAACAACGTGCTGTGCTTCCCCTACATCTTCCGCGGTGCGCTCGACGTGGGCGCCACCACCATCAACGAAGAAATGAAGCTGGCCTGCGTGCGCGCCATTGCCGCGCTGGCCAAGGAGCCGCTGCCGGGCCACGAGAGCAGCGCCTTGAGCCCGCTGCAACTGATACCGTCGCCGTTCGACGAGCGTCTGCGCAGCTGGGTCGCGCCTGCCGTATCGCAAGCGGCCATCGCCACCGGCGTCGCCACGCGCGTGCCAGCCACCGCCTGAGACGCATGACAGGCCTTGCGGCCTTGGCAAAATAACAGCAAGTTACCATTGCTTACAAAAAAACCATGGCTAAAAACCATGGTTTTTTACATTCTCCTCCTTGAGACCGTCTACATAGTTGTCGAAGAGTCAATTCCGTACAGGCGTTTTTGCAGCCACCTTCGATTACAATGACGCCTACTTTATGTTGCTACAGTTGCCATCATGGCGACACGTGCGTTACCAAGGATATTCATGCTCGGCCTGACCTCTGTTTGTGTTTTTCTCTTTTCGGCATTGGCGCTGGCTGTCAACAGCGGATACTCCCTTGGCGCGCTGGTTCTTCTGCTGGCCAGCAGCTGGCTGCTGTGGAAACGCCCCCGCCTGAACCTGCAACGCCGCGATTATCTGATACTCGGTACCCTGCTGCTGTACTTCGCCATCTTTACCGCCAATATGCTGTATCACGGCGATCCGGCACGCGAACTCGACATGCCCCTGCGGGCACTGCTGGCCGTGCCCGTGCTGCTGCTGCTGCTCGCCTATCCGCCGCGGCCGGCGGCCTGGTGGGGCGGCTTGGCCATCGGTGCGATCGCCGGCGCAGCGCTGGCCTTCACACAGTTCGACCCAAATCGCCCATTCCGCCCGCAAGCGGCAACCAGCAATCCCATTCACTACGGCAATGTCAGCGTGCTGTTGGGATTGTTGTCGCTATGCGGCCTGGAATGGGCCTGCGCGCAGCGCCAGCGGCTGGCATGGATTGTCCTGTTGCTGGCCGGTTGCCTGGCCGGAATCTCCGGTTCCATTCTGAGCGGCAGCCGCGGTGGCTGGATTGCCATGCCAGTCTGCGGATGCATATTTGTCGTCCACTATGCGAGAACACGCGGCAAGCGCTATATGACTGGACTGCTGGCAGTGCTACTGGCCGTGGCTGTATTGTCCTATGCAGTGCCCAATTCACCTGTACTTGAGCGAACGACAGATGCCGTAGAAGATTTGAAAAAATTTGAAGGGAGTGACAACGTCAGCACATCCGTCGGCCAAAGGCTGGAAATGTGGCGTACCGCACTAACTTTATCGGAGGACCATATATGGCTCGGCATGGGACGTAACGGCTATTTAGATGCAAAGAAAGAGCTGTCAACAAAAGGAAAAATGAGCGAAATCGTGTTGCATTATACCAACGCCCATAATGACTACCTCGACGCACTCGTCAAACGCGGCATCATTGGCTTGGCGGCATTGCTGGCGCTTTTCCTGGTACCGCTGACTCTGTTTGCGTGCGCCCTGCGTCACGGCCCCGTCGCGCCCGACCGTTCTGCGCTGGCAGGCGTGATACTGTGCAGCTGCTATATGATTTTTGGCCTGACGACGAGCTCGCTAACCTTGAATATCGGCATCATCATGCTGGTCTTCCCGATGGTGATATTGTGGGCTCTGTTGCGCCAGCAAGAACGCACCGCCTGAGCTCGTTTTTCGCCTGACTGTTTTTGCTGCCCCTGCAAGGAATCGTACCGATGCTGACGCCCGACCTGAAGCGCCTCACCGCGCTGCACGCGCCCTATAAGAAACACCTGGCCCTGGCCCTGCTGGCGATGGTCGTCACAGCGGGCACGGAACCGCTGCTGCCGTATGCGCTCAAGTTGCTGCTCGACAATGGTTTTGGCGGCAAGGTGAGTTTTTCCTTCTGGCTGGTGCCACTGATCGTCATCGGTATCTTTGCCATCCGCGGCGCCTCGACGTTTGCCAGCAGCTACCTGATGAGCTATGTCTCCACGCGCATCCTCAACGAATTGCGGCGCCGGATGTTTGCCAGCATGCTGAACTTGCCCATCGACTTCTACAACACGCACACGGTGGGCAAAGTCATCAACTCAATCATGTTTGAAGTGCAGCAGATCATCGAGATGGTGACCAAGGTGTTTACCTCGATCGTGCGCTCCTCGCTGACCGTGCTGGGCCTGCTGGCGTGGCTGCTGTACCTGAACTGGGCACTGACCCTGGTCACCCTGGTGCTGCTGCCCGTGCTGACCATCGTCGTGCGCACCACGGGCAAGCGCCTGAAAAAACTCAACCGCGACTCGCTGGCCGTCAATGCCGAACTGACCCAGGTCATCGAGGAAACCACGCGCGCGCAGCAAGTGATCAAGATCTTCGGCGGCCAGGCCTACGAGAAAGCCCGCTTCGAAGAACGCGCCGAACAATTGCGCCGCTACAGCATGCGCATGACGACGACCTTTTCCGCGACCGTGCCCATCACGCAGGTGATCACGGCCGCCGCCGTGGCCCTGGTCATCGTGATGGCCCTGTTCCAGTCGGAGCAGGGTCAGATCACGGTCGGTGGCTTTGTTTCCTTCATCACGGCCATGCTGATGCTGCTGACGCCCTTGAAGCAATTGGCCGAAGTCAACGGTCCCCTGCAGCGCGGCATGGCCGCCGCGGAGGAAGTCTTTTTGCTGATCGACAAGACGCCGGAACGCACGGGCGGCAAGCCGCTCGCTGGCCGCAGCAAAGGCTGCATCGAGTTCAGGGACGTGAGCTTTGCCTACCCCGGACATCCGGAGCCGGCCCTGCAGCACATCGACCTGAGCATCGCGCCAGGGCAAACGGTCGCCTTTGTCGGCATGTCCGGCGGCGGCAAATCGACCCTGGTCAGCCTGCTGCCCGGCTTTTACTCGGCCAGCAGCGGTGAAATCTTGCTCGATGGACAGAATATCGATGCCATCGCCTTGACCAGCCTGCGCAGCCAGATCGCCATGGTCAGCCAGCAGGTGGTGCTGTTCGACGATACCCTGGCCGCCAATATCGCGTATGGCGATGCGGCCCCGGACCGGCAGCGCATCGAAGCGGCCGCCGCAGCCGCCTTCCTGTCGGACGTCATCGACGGCTTGCCCGACGGCCTGGAAACGCGCCTGGGCGATAACGGTTCGCGCCTGTCCGGCGGCCAGCGCCAGCGCGTGGCCATCGCCCGCGCGATCTACAAGGATGCGCCCATCCTGATCCTCGATGAAGCCACCTCGGCACTGGATACGGAGGCGGAACGGGCCGTGCAAGCGGCACTCGAGCACCTGATGCAAGGGAAAACCACCTTAGTTATTGCTCATCGGCTATCAACAATTGAACGTGCGGACCGTATCGTGGTATTGTCACATGGGAAAATAATGGAAACCGGCAGTCACCAGCAATTATTGGATGCCAACGGCGCGTATGCCAACCTCCATCGCCTGCAATTTTCCCAGCAAGTGCTATGACACCACCGAATGAATACCTGAAATCGTACTGATACATGACGCCCTTGATTCCCGCCGAACTTCTACAAAAGTCGGACAAAATTCTTTTCATCGCCCATCTGGCGCTGGGAGACTTCACCTACCTGCAAAACGGTTTCCGCGCCTTTGCCGCGGCCTACCCGCATATCCAGATCCACCTGTGGGTGGACGAAGTACGCCGCACATCCGACGCCAAACAATGGGAAAGCTTGCGCACCTATTCGCTGTACGACTGGGTGGAACAATCGGGCCTGTTTTCCAAGGTGTACCGCAAGACCTATAGCCCCGCACTGTACGAAGAGTCACTGCGCGAAGCCAAGGCCGAGCACTATCCTGTCGTCGTGTCGCTTGCCCACGTACGGCCGCAGCAATATGCGGACCTTGCCCGCGCAATCAGCCCGCACGGACTGGTGATCGGCACGCGCAAGCCATTCAGCCCGCTACGCCCCTGGCATTACCTGGCCTACCGCAAGATCGATGCCGTGCTGGCCTCGTATGCGGGACAGGATGCCGGCGAGCACCATATCAGCAGCGTGTATGCGGACTGGTTCCATCAATTGACGGGACTCGACATTCCCGTGGCCGAACGCTATCCCTTCGTGCACATTCCCGAACATGCATTGCAGCAGGCGCAGGAGCAGTTGGCCGCCTGGGGCTTTGCCCCGCGCCAGGGGCCGCTCGTGCTATTGAACCCGTTTGCCAAGTCGCACAAGCGCGGCTGGCCCCTGGAGCGCATTGCCGAGCTGATCACGCGCATGCAAGCGATGCCGAAATGGCAGCATGCCTGCTTCCTGATCAATGCCATGCCGCAGGAACTGGCCAAGGTGAATGCCGTCGTCCAGGCGCATAACTTGCCGCGTACGCAAGCCTTCAGTGCCGTCGACAACTTTTTCCAGCTGCCGGCCATGCTGGCGCAATGCGACCTGATTATTTCGGTGGAAACATCAATCATGCATCTGGCGAACGCCGTGCATGTGCCCGTGGTGGCATTGATGCGCAAGAAGAATCCGGAATGGGCCCCCTTCGACAGCGCCAACAGCACCGTCATCACGGTGGCGCGGCGCAGCGACTGGGTCAAGGCGATTTCAAGCGATCAGGTATTGCAGACCATCGCCTAGAGAACGCTTCATCCGCTAGCCGGTGGCCAGCATGCTGATGCGCACCAGGTCGGCCACATTATCGACGCCCAGCTTGTCCATCAGGCGCGCCTTGTGCACTTCCACCGTGCGCACGGAAATGCCCAGCGCCGGGGCGATATCGCGGTTGTGCTGGCCCGTCACCACCAACTGCATCACTTCGCGCTCGCGCGGCGTCAAGGCGCGCAGCAAGGCCAGCCCGTCCACCTGGCGCTGCAACTGGCAGCGCGCATGCGCCTCGCGCGAAAACGCTTCATCGATGGCGGCCAGCAGCTTGTCGTGATCAAATGGTTTTTCCAGGAAATCGCTGGCTTGCGCCTTGAATGCCTGGCGTGCCAGCGCCACGTCGCCGTGCCCCGTAATGATGATGATCGGCAGCAGGCATTTGCGCTCCAGCAAGCAGCGCTGCAGGCTCAGGCCATCCATGCCCGACATGCGGATATCGATCAGCAGACAGCCGGCCCACTCGGGCCGCCAGCTGTGCAGGAAATCCTCGCCGCAGGAAAACAGGGCCGTGCGGTAGCCGCGTATGCCCAACAGCAAACCCAGCGCATCGCGCACGGCGGGATCGTCGTCCACGATAAACACCGTCAAATTACTTGTCACCATACTCTCCCGTAGCGCCTGCACCGGCGTGCGCCAGGGGCAGGATAAAACGAAACATGCCATGCTTGCCCACTTCGGCCCAGAGCTGGCCGCCATGCGCTTCGACGATACTGCGGCTGAGCACCAACCCCAGCCCCAGGCCGCTGGCCTTGGTCGAGACGAACGGTTCGAACAGGCGTGCGGCCAAGCTGTTGGAAATGCCGGGGCCGCTATCTTCCACGGACAGGCGCAGCCGGCCGCCCTCGAGCGGCTCGGCCGAGACCGTGATCCGGCGCTGGCCGCGCGGCTGGCCCATCACCGCATCCTGTGCATTGGCCAGCAGGTTACGCAGTACCAGCTCGATCTGCAGGCGGTCCGCGTTGACGGCCAGCGGCGACGGCGGCGCCAGCGCCAGCTCGATGCCATGCTCGTGGAACAGCGGCGTGAACTGGCGTGCCAGGCCCTCGATCAGCTCACTCGCCCGCACCGCCTCGAGCTGCATCGCGCCCGTGCGGAAAAAGTCGCGCAGGCGGCGCACCACGTCCGCGGCGCGTCCCGATTCGACGATCATGTGTCCGATGGCGCCTTGCAGCAAGACGCCGCTCTCGCCCCGTTCCAGCAGGTATTCACACGCCTTGCCATAGGTCGACAAGGCCGTCAGCGGCTGGTTCAGCTCGTGCGCCAAGGCGGCCGCCATTTCGCCGGCGGCCGCCAGGCGCAGCGTGTGCTTCAGCTCATCGGCCACTTGCCGCATTTCATCGACGACGATGCCGATAAAAAAGCCCACCAGCGCCAGCACGGCGTCGAGCAGTTGCAGTTCATAGAACTGAATATCGACGGCATGCGTCCATTTCACCAAGGTGATGATGCATAGCTGCAATACAAATACGGCCAGCATGGCGCCGTGCAAGCCCTGGCGCGAGGCGGCCCAAATGACGGGAAGAAACAGGAAATAGAAATGCTTGTATTCGGAACGCACGATGGAACCGAAGAGGCTCCACAGCACGAAGCTGGCCAGGGCCAGGTACGCCAGGGTTTCCCAGCGCCAGACGGCGGTATGCAGGCGCTCGCGCCCGCGCTCGCTGAACAGCACCCAGATCAGCGGCATCGACACCAGCATGCCGACCGTGTCGCCGATGCCGAAACGCCAGACGGCCGTGCCCCATTCGCCGGCCGGTATGCGCCCCGTGAGCGACAGCAGGGAAATGTAGCCGAGCGCATTGAGCGCGGTGCCCAGCAGCACGATGAGAACCCAGGCGCTCAGGCGGCGCCGGTTGTCGAAGATGTCGCTGCTGCTGAAACTGCGGCGCAGGACTGCGCCGATACCACCATAGCCGAGCACCAGCCACGCCGAACAGAGCAAGGTCAGGGGCAGGCCCGCCGGCATGCCGCGCACCAGCACCTCGCCGGCCACCAGGGCGATGAACCATGGCAGCGCCGCCTTGCGGCCATGGATCAGCCAAAACACGAGGCCCAGCGCGGGATCGGGATTCCACGGGGTAATGTTCAGCCCGTACATCGGGTCGATATACGTGGCCCAGTCAAACAGCAGATACAGGCCGACAAAGGCGGGATACGGCAGGTAGCGGGACAGGAATGGACGCATAACGGTGTTTTTTTAACTGTCCCGCATTATGCATCGCAAGCGTGCGCCACGCCATGTCATCTTGCGTTATATGCACATGACATAATTTTCATGCAATACCGCAAGACCTGCCAGCGCGGTCAGACCACGGCCAAGGGCAAGCGCACCTCCACCAGCAAGCCCAGGCCGCCGTTACCGCTGTGCAGCTGAATCGTGCCGCCATGCTGGCGCACGACGGAAGCGACGATGGACAAGCCCAGGCCACTGCCTGGCTGCACCTGCTGCGGCGCGCGGAAAAAGCGGTCGAACACGCGCTCATACAGCGCCGGCGCGATGCCCGGTCCCTGGTCGGCCACATGCAACACGGCCTGGCCCCGCTCCGCATGCAGCGACACTGTCACGCTGCTGCCGCGCGGGCTGTACTTGATGGCGTTTTCCACCAGGTTGTCGATCAACGAAACGAGACTCTCGCGCTGTCCCGGCACGCTGAGCGAGACGCTGGCTTGCAATTCAAGCTCGATATCGCCGGCCTGGGCCAGGCCGGACAGGGCCGCCAGGCGGTCTTGCAGCAAGGTGTCGAGCGCCTGCCGCCGCGGCAACTCGCCCGCGCCCGCCTGCACTTCGCTGCGCGTCAGCTGCAGCAGCTGGCCCACCAGGCGCGCAGCCCGGTTGCCGCTGTTCAAGATACCGTCCAGCAGTTCTTGTTCGCGCGCATCATGTACCTGGCCCTGCAAAGCCTCGACATTCACGCGCATGGCAGCCAATGGCGTGCGCAGCTCATGCGTGGCATCGGCGATGAAGCTGCGTTCGCGCGCGGCGCTGGCGTCGACCCGCTGCAGCAGTGCATTGATATTGTCGACCAGTGCAGCCAGTTCGCCATGCGGCGGCTTGAACGCCAGCGGACGCAAATCCTGCGGCCCGCGCGCCGCCACCTCCTGCGCCAGCTTGCGCCACGGTCGCATGGCAAGGCGGATCGACAGCCAGGCCGGCACCAGCAGGAACGGCAGGCTGATCAGCAACGGCAGCAGGTAGTAACCGCGTGAATTGATCGTGATGAACAATTGCCAGGCGCCTCCCGCTTCCAGCACCGTCACGCGCGTATTGCCCTCGTCCAGGCTGCGGCTGCGCCAAGCCTGGCCCTTGATGTACACCACTTCCATCTGCTCCGGGCCGGCGCTGCGGATACCGCTGGGCGCATCGGGCGACTTGTAGACCAGCTTGCCTTCGCGCCAGACCAGGATGCGCGGCGCCAGTTCCGGCACCTGTCCCGTTTCAAACTCCTCGCGCAAGGCTTCGTCGATGGCGCGCAAGCTTTGTTCCTGGCGCTGCGGCTGCTCGGCCAGGTTATCGGCCACGCTGATAATGGCGTGCAGGACGCCGCGGCTCACGTCGCTCGCTTCGTCCGCCCCCTCGACCAGCACATACGCCACGGCCAGGCTCCACACCATGGTCAGCATCAGCATTTGCGCCATCATCAGGCGGCGTACCAGGGTAGGCCGGCGCAGCATGGCCCAGAAACGCCCCATCATGCGCCAGTACCCGGCGCGGTGGACGGTTCGCCCTGCTGGTCGATGACATAGCCGACGCCGCGCACGGTGCGGATATACCCTTCCCCTATCTTGCGGCGCAGGTTGCCCATGTGCACATCGAGGGTATTGCTGGCATTGGCCAACCCGCCGGGCAAGATGTGCTCTTCCAGCACGCGGCGCGTGATGACCCGGTTGGCGCGCATCAGCAAGGTCTTCAGCAGCGCATATTCACTGGCCGTGAGCTCCACCGGCCGGCCGTGCACGCTGACACGGCGCGTGGGCACTTGCAGCAGCAGGCCGCGCAACTCGATGGTGTCGCCGTCGAAACCATAGCTGCGGCGCGCCAGGGCGCGCACGCGCGACAGCAGCTCGGCCAGCACGAAGGGCTTGACCAGGTAGTCATCAGCGCCGCCGTCCAGGCCCCGCAAGCGCTGTTCCAGCGTGTCGCGGGCGCTGAGGATCAGCACGGGCAGACGGGCCGTGCGCAAGCGGGCCAGCAAATCGAGGCCATCGCCATCGGGCAAGCCCAGGTCCAGCAGCACCAGCTCGCAACTGTCGTGCTCGATGCTGCGCGCCGCATCCTCGAGGCTGCGCACCCAGACCACTTGCATGCCCTGGTCGCGCAAGGCGATCCGCACGCCATTGCCCAGGTCCATATCGTCTTCAATCAGCAGTATCTTCATGGTGAGTATTAAACCACCGCAAGCTGAAGAAAGGGTAAAGAAGCGCTCTTCATGCAATCTTAATAAAAGGCTCATTTTTCCTTCATGGCAAGGGCAGATACTGTCGGCAGTCAATCGAGCCACTCCGGACTCGGTTCTCCACCTGACGGAAAACTCCATGCACGCATCTACAACCTTGTTGACCTCGCTGGCACTGGCTTGCGGCCTGAGCTTGAATCCCCTGGCTGCCGCGGCGGCCGAACCGGCTGCGGAAAATGTCTTCACCATCGGCGGCGGTGTCGCCGCCGTGTCCAGCTATTCCGGCGCCGACAAGCTGTCGGCCTCGCCGCTGATCATCCTCGATTACGCCATGGCCAATGGCCTGTTCTTCAGCACTTCGCGCGGCATCGGCTATGGCGGCGAGGCCGGCCCCTTCAGCTATAGCGCTGCCTTGGGCTACCGCGGCAACCGCGAAGACCACAAGCGCAATGGCGCCAACGGCTGGGGCGGCAGCGATTACCTGAAGGGCATGGGCGAAGTCAAGGGCAACGCCAGCGCCCTGCTCAGCGCTGGCTATTCGCCATTGCCGGGCCTGTCGCTGAGCGTGTCGAGCGACATTCCCCTGTCGAACCGCGAAAACGGTGCGAACGTGCATTTCGAAGCGACGGGCCAGGTCTACGGCAGGTCCGATGCCAAAGGCATGCAGAAGGACAGCGTGACCATCGGTGGCCAGCTGGGCTGGGGCGAGCGCAAATACGTGCAGACCATGTATGGCGTGACGGCCACCCAGGCCGCGAACACCTCGTTCAAGCAATACACGCCCAAGGCCGGTTTCTATGAAGCGCAAGCCACCGTCAACTGGGAGCACCGCTTCGATGCGCGCTGGGGCATCAATACCCTGGTCGGCGTCGAGAGCCGCCTGGGCGACGCGGCCAAGAGCCCCATCGTGCAGCGCAAGACCTCGCCGATCGGCGCCGTGTACGTCACCTACCGCTATTAAAACAAGGCTGGCATAAGGGGAACCCGTACGCTGTTTCGCCAATTTACAGGAGGAGATGGCGTGCATAAGATGACATGCTTTTCCGACTATGACCATCCCTTCCATGCATGCAGCACGCCTTGCCTTGTAACTCCACGCCACAATGATGCCAACCATTACCCTGTCTGACGGCTTGATGGCGATGCCGAGCGGCATGCGCCGCTGGCGCGAAATGCTCAAGCTGCATCTGCGCGCCCGCGTGCAGCAGCGCCAGACTCGCCTCTGGCTGCAACTGCTGAACTCGCATCCGGTATTTCATGACCTGGTGCAGGCCTATCCACACATGATCCACAAGGTCTACCGCCCTTACCTGAGCCTGACCTTGAATTGCCAGCAGCGCGTAGAGTTGCTGGCCGAGCACTACCATTTCATCTTGCAGCAAGGCTGGGGCAAGCTGATGGGCCAAGCGGCGCACGGCCCCGTATGCCTGGGCACGGTGGCGGGCAAGTCGGGCGCGCCCTACCATTTGCAACTGTGTTCGCTGCATCCGATGGACCGCGAAGGCGAGATGGTGCTGCAACTGATGGATGACGACGATGTGCTGTATTCGATCGCCTTTTCCTTCTTCGGCAGCCAGCTGCGCGCCACCCTGGGCATGCGTATCGGCTGCCTGCAAGGCCCGAAGGGCGAGGACAGCGCGCACCGCGTGCGCGAGGCAACGCGCGACTTGCACGGCATGCGTCCGAAGACCCTGATGGTGCGCCTGGTGCGCCAGCTGGGGTACGAACACGGCTGCCGCAAGATGCTTCTTGTCGGCAATATCAACCGCGCCGTGCACCACTCCGCCAAGAAAGGCCGTCTGTTCGCCGACTACAATTCGCTATGGCAAGAACTGGGCGCGCAAGTGCGCCAGGATGGCGATTTTGAGTTGGCGTGCGAAAACCTGGCCTTGCCGGCGCTGCAGGAAATTCCTTCCAAGAAACGCTCGGAAGCACGCAAGCGCCACGAACTGACACTGGCCATGATCGCCTGCCTGCGCAGCGGCCTCGACGCCCATCGCAGCCCGCTGCAAGCCGCCACCGCAGGTGCTGCGGCCGCCGCCGGCGAGGTGCGGCAATCGGTCATGCTCGGCGAAGACGACGACTACGCTTCCGCCATCGCCTGAGCGTCCCCTCTCCTGCGGCACACGCTACAACCCGTGCATGGCACAATCCTGTTACGCTAGCGCTATCGGCATGCACTGCGGTGCGCCGGTTCCCCCAACGCTTACTAGGAGGCATTCATGCGCGTAGACATCTACCGCCGGGCCGAGCACGACGGCATTTTTTCCTACCTCGCCGTGCCGGAAGGAAAGCTCATTCCGGAAGAAGTGACCAATACCGACTGGCAGCTCGAAACACGCGCCAGCGAAGTGGCCGACGATGCCGAAATCTTGCCCGACTACCATATCGAACAGCCGCACCAGCAGATCGCCGCCAAAGGCTATGCGATTACGGGCCTGAAAGACATGTAAACGAAAAAAGCCAAACCAGCATGTCTGCGGTTTGGCTTTGTTGTCTGCGCCAGACGGTGCCGGTCAGTATTCGACCGCCACCTCTTGTGCGCCCAGCATTTGCTCAAGCGCCATCTGCAACTCATCCGATGGCGCCACTTTCCACTCATCACCAAACTGCAGCACGCAACTCACGCCTTGCGGGCTGACCCGCGCGGCGATCGGCAATCCCGTCTCGGCCCGGTGCGGCATGATCACGTCACGGATGCGCTTGGCGTCCAGGGTGGCCGGCAAGGTCAGGCCCAGCTGGCGGCCATACTGCACGCGCGCGGCGATGATGTCGAAGGCGCTCTCGGCCGTGATACGCAAGCCGCCCGAAAAACGGTCTTCCGATACCTTGCCCACGACGGCCAGGAATTCATCTTCCTTGAAGATTTTCCGGTTGGAGTCAAATAATTCGCCATACACCGTCACTTCCACCGTGCCGCTCTTGTCGTCCAGGGTGACGATGAGGATCTTGCCCCGTTGCGTCATCTGCGTGCGCAAGCCCGTGATGACGCCGGCCATCATGCGCGGTTCGCGCGACGGCGACAGTTCCGACAATTTCGTGCGCGCAAAACGGCGCGCCTCGGGCGCATACGAATCGAACAGGTGGCCGGACAGGTAGAAGCCCAGCGCGATCTTTTCTTCCGTCAATCGCTGTTTATCGGTCCACACGGGTACCTTGACGTACTCGGGCGGCGCCACCATGTCGCTGTCGTCGCCGCCGAACAGGCTCACCTGGTTGGCCGCCTTGGCGGCCTGGTCGGCGCATTCCATGGCGAAGGCCACCGATGCGAGCAGGATGGCGCGGTCGACCTTCAGGCAGTCGAAGGCGCCGCTGCGGATCAGCGACTCGATGGTGCGGCGGTTGATCTGTTTTTTATCCACGCGCTTGCAGAAATCGAACAGGCTCGTGAACGGCCCGCCCGCCTCGCGCGCGGCGATGATGGCTTCGATGGCGTTCTGGCCCGAGCCTTTCACGGCGCCCAGGCCATAGCGGATCTGCGTGACTTTCTTGCCGCTCACGGATGGCGGCGCGCCGCTCGGCGTGAAACGGTAATCGGATTCGTTGATGTCCGGCGGCAACAAGGTCAGCTTGCAGATTTCCAGCGAGTCTTCCACCAGGATCTTGATCTTGTCCGTGTCGTCCATGGCCAGCGACAAGTTGGCGGCCATGAAGGCGGCCGTGTGGTGCGCCTTCAGGTAAGCCGTGTGGTACGACAGCAAGGCGTAGGCGGCAGCGTGCGATTTGTTGAAACCGTAGCCGGCGAACTTTTCCATCAAGTCGAAAATCTCGTCGGCCTTTTCCGCCGTCAAGCCATCTTTCGCCGCACCGGCGCGGAAGATCTCGCGGTGCTCGGCCATCTCTTCGGCCTTCTTCTTACCCATGGCGCGGCGCAGCATGTCGGCGCCGCCCAGCGAGTAGCCGCCGACGATCTGCGCCATCTGCATCACCTGCTCCTGATACACCATGATGCCGTAGGTTTCGGACAGAATCGATTCCGTGCGCGGATCGGGATAATCGAAGCGTTCGCCGTGCTTGCGCTTGCAAAAGTCGGGAATCAGGTCCATCGGACCCGGACGGTACAAAGCCACGAGCGCGATAATGTCTTCGAAGCGGTCGGGACGCGCATCTTTCAGCATGCCCTGCATGCCGCGCGACTCGAGCTGGAACACGGCCACGGTCTTGGCCTTGGTCAGCAAGTCGTACGACGGCTTGTCGTTCAGCGGCAAGGTCGCCAGGTCGAAGTTCGCCTGCGCCGGATCGAGCTGCTTGATGTAGCGCACGGCGCGGTCGAGGATGGTCAGCGTGGTCAGACCCAAGAAGTCGAACTTCACGAGGCCGACGGCTTCCACGTCATCCTTGTCGTACTGCGACACGACGCCCGAATCGCCGCCCTGCGTGTACAGCGGGCAGAAATCCGTCAGCTTGCCCGGAGCAATCAAGACCCCCCCCGCGTGCATGCCGATATTGCGCGTGATGCCTTCGACCTGCTGCGCCAGGTCCAGCAGCTGCTTGACCTCTTCCTCGTTTTCCAGGCGCTCCTTGAGCAGCGGTTCTTCCTCGATGGCGTCGGCGATCGACACGGGTTTGCCGGGCTTGAACGGGATCAGCTTCGAGATGCCGTCGCAGAAGTTGTAGCCGAAGTCCATCACGCGGCCCACGTCGCGGATCGCGCCCTTGGCCGCCATGGTACCGAAGGTGGCGATCTGCGAGACCGCCTCCTTGCCATACAAATCCTTGACGTGCTGGATGACTCTGTCGCGCCCTTCCTGGCAAAAGTCGATATCGAAGTCGGGCATCGAAACGCGTTCGGGATTCAAAAAGCGCTCGAACAGCAGGTTGTACTGCAATGGGTCGAGGTCGGTAATGAGCAGCGAATACGCGACCAGCGAACCCGCACCCGAACCGCGGCCCGGTCCGACGGGCACGCCGTTTTCCTTGGCCCACTGGATAAACTCGGCCACGATGAGGAAGTAGCCGGGGAATTTCATGTTGCAAATCGTATCCGTCTCGAACTTCAGGCGCGACTCGTAGCGCGGACGCTCTTTCTCGCGGCGCTCGGGATCGGGATACAGCTGGATCAGGCGTTTTTCCAGGCCCGCCTGCGATTCGGCGACGAGGAACTGGTCGATCGTCATGCCGTCCGGCGTGGGGAAATTCGGCAGCTGCGGCTTGCCCAGGGTCAAGGTCAGATTGCAGCGCTTGGCGATTTCCACGGAATTAGCCAGCGCGGCCGGCAAGTCGGCGAACAGTTCCCCCATGTCGGCCTGCGACAGGAAGCGCTGGCTGTCGTTAAACCGTTTCACGCGCTTGGCGTTGGCCAGCATTTCGCCTTCAGCGATACAGGTGCGGGCTTCGTGGGCAATAAATTCTTCAGGGGAAATGAATTGCACGGGATGCGTGGCCACCACGGGCAAGCCCAGCTTGGCCGCCAGCGCCACCGCATGGCGCACCTGCGCTTCCTGGTTGGCCTGGCCGCCGCGCTGGATTTCGATATAGAAATGGCCGGGGAAAATCTCGGCCCAGCGCTGTGCATTGCGCTCGGCCAGGGCCAGGTTGCCATTTTCGATGGCCGTACCGACATCGCCGAAGTGCGCGCCCGACAGCACGATCAAGCCATTGGCCGCGCTTTCGCCCGGGTACAGATCGTAGGTATTCGTCGCCAGCGCCTGCAGCCACTCGATGCGCAGCTCGGCGCGGCCCTTGTACTGGTTCGTCAGCCAGGCCGTCGACAGCAGTTCGCACAGCTGCAGATAGCCCATGCGGTTTTTCGCCAGCAACAGCAAGCGCGACGGTTTTTCGCGGTTGTCGTCATTCGTGATCCACACGTCGACGCCGACGATGGGCTTGATGCCCTTGCCGCGCGCTTCCTTGTAGAACTTGACCATGCCAAACAGGTTCGACAGGTCGGTGACGGCCAGCGCCACCTGCTTGTCCTTCGCCGCGGCCTTGACCACGTCGTCGATGCGCACCAGGCCATCGACGATCGAGTACTCCGAGTGCACGCGCAAATGGACGAAGGCAGGACCGGGCTGCATCGCTTGCTGTGAACCTGCCGGAGCGCCGGCCTCTTGCATTACCATTTCCATCCTGTGTACCGTTTCGTGCAAAATTCAATGGGGTCTATTCTACCGCGTCGCGCGTACGGACCGGGTATCCTGCCTGGCCTGTCGGGCTTATAATATCGGCTGTTCAGTCTAAGCCGATCGCCATCATGCAAGCCATCACCCCAGCAACACCCGCCGTTTCCGCCGCCGCCAGCCCGCTGGCCGCCACGTTTGTCAATATCGCCGCGTATAAATTCATCACGCTCGACGATACGGAAGCCATGCGTCCCTTGTATCAGGAGCAATGCCTGGCGCTGGAACTGAAGGGTACGATCCTGCTGACGCCGGAAGGCATCAATATGTTCCTGTCGGGCACGCGCGAGCATATCGACAGCTTCCTCGCCTGGGTGCGCAGCGACGCGCGTCTGGCCGATCTGGAACGGAAAGAAAGCTTGTCTAACGAGCAATCGCACAAGCGCATGCTGGTCAAGCTGAAAAAAGAAATCATCACCATGCGCATGCCGCTGATCAAGCCGGAACTGGGCCGCGCCCCGTCCGTCGACGCGCACACGCTCAAGCGCTGGTTAGATGCCGGCGTCGACGATGCAGGCAAACCCGTGGTCATGATGGAAACACGCAACGCCTTTGAAGTGGACGTGGGTACGTTCAACAACACGCTCGATTATCGGATCGACAAGTTTACGGAATTCCCTGCCGTGGCCGCCGCCCACAAGGACGAGCTGGAAGGCAAAACCGTCGTCACTTTCTGCACGGGCGGCATCCGCTGCGAAAAGGCCGCCATCCACATGAAGGAAATCGGCTACGACAGCGTGTACCAGCTCGACGGCGGCATCCTCAAGTATTTCGAGGAAGTGGGCGGCGAGCACTACACGGGCGACTGCTTCGTGTTCGACTACCGCACGGCCCTGAACCCAAAACTGGAACCGACGGAAACCGTGCAGTGCTTCGTCTGCCGCGCCGTCGTCACGCCGCGCCAGCAACTGGCGCCGGAATATGTGTATGAGGTGTCTTGCCCGCATTGCTACGGTAAGAAAATCGCCGAGTAACGTGAACACAAATCATGGCGAAGGGATGCGTGACTTGTTGACCACAAAGGCGCAACACGCATGCCTTGGGGCTCCAAGACATTGCAGTGAGCGCACTGCAATGTCTCCCACGCGATGATTAAATAGTGGATTTTTCAACATCGTTAGATATTCCACCAGATACTCGTCCTGCTCTCGCTTCAAACGCAAGCAAATGTAACAACATTGGATTTACTTGGGATTTTAATAAACACTGTTCGTCTCCACCATAATAATTGCCGTTTGGATATTTTTTAATATCAGGTATTATTTCGTGCTTTATTTCGTATTCTCTCCGATCAGCCTGTAACCGGGCGGCGCCCGTTGAAGCAATGCATACATGGCAATTCCATGTATTCTGAATTATAATCAAGAGCTAATTGTATTTTTCTCACAGGAAATTTTAGATGATTTTGGTAACAGGCGCGTCGAAGTTTATTATTTTGTGATTTCACTTCATGCTGAATCGGCTTGCACAGAACGATGAATCTGTAATTGATGTGATAAGCACGCTTACGCAGAAAAGTTGCACAGCAGGCGTTCAGTCAATCTGGCTATTTAGCAACCAGTTTCGTGATGCTCACGTTGCTAGAATTTCCACAAGAAAAAAGAAGGCTACACGAGCAGGCCGTGGACCAGAAGAGTTACATGGCACATGATTGGGCACTGGACAGCACTCGGGTAGACGCAGACAATCGCCTGTTATCGCGACGCCTTCAGGGGCGCCACGCTTACGCACATTGCAGGATGATGGCAGGACCAATGCATCAAATTGAGCGATGCGGGAAGGCAGGGACATGAGCGGACATGGTGGCGTGTTGCCTGACCTACACACCGAACTTATACTTTTCCGCCAGGCACGCTGGCCGGTCAATTGTACGGGCGCTAGCCTGCAACTCGATAAAGCAGGCAAATTTACTTCGTTCAACAGGAATAATAAAAATGAAAGCAGTCATTCTTGCGGGTGGCCTCGGCACCCGGATCTCAGAAGAGACCCACACCAAACCTAAGCCCATGATTGAAATCGGTGGCAAGCCAATTTTGTGGCACATCATGAAAAGTTATTCAAGCCACGGCATCAACGATTTTGTGATTTGCTGCGGCTACAAAGGCTATGTCATCAAGGAATATTTCGCCAATTATTTCCTGCACACGTCGGACGTGACGTTCGATATGGAGAATAATCAGATGGAAGTGCATGCGCGCAACGCTGAGCCCTGGAAGGTTACGCTGGTCGATACCGGCGACGAAACCATGACCGGCGGGCGCCTGAAGCGCGTTCAGCCCTACCTGGAAGGCGAAGAGGCGTTCTGCTTCACCTACGGCGATGGCGTGAGCGATGTTAATATTACCGAATCGATCGCCTTCCACAAAGCGCACGGCAAACTCGCCACCTTGACCGCGACCCAGCCGCCAGGCCGTTTTGGCGCGCTGAATCTGGATGGCAACAAGATCAACAGTTTCCAGGAAAAACCACAGGGCGATGGCGCCTGGATCAACGGCGGCTATTTCGTGCTGTCGCCGCAAGTCATCGACTATATTGCCGAGGACAGCACCGTGTGGGAAAAGCAGCCATTGGAGCGCCTCGCCCAAGAAGGCCAGCTCGATGCCTACTTCCATCACGGATTCTGGCAACCGATGGATACCTTGCGCGACAAGGTGCATCTGGAAGAGCTGTGGCAATCGGGCAAGGCGCCCTGGAAGGCGGTTTGATGAATCCCGCATTCTGGCAAGGGAAGCGCGTTTTCCTCACCGGCCATACCGGCTTCAAGGGTGGCTGGCTGAGCCTGTGGCTGCAACAGCTTGGCGCCGACGTGACCGGTTACGCGCTGGAAGCGCCCACCACGCCCAGCCTGTTTGAGGTCGCCAATGTCGCGCACGGCATGCAATCGATCATCGGCGACGTGCGCGATGGTGAAGCCGTCAAGCGCGCCATGGCGATCGCGCGCCCGGACATCGTGATTCACATGGCGGCACAGCCACTGGTGCGCTACTCGTACGTGAACCCGGTGGAAACGTATGCCACCAACGTCATGGGCGTGGTGAATGTGCTTGAAGCCGTGCGCGCCACGCCTGGCGTGCGCGCGGTGGTCAATGTCACCAGCGACAAGTGTTACGAAAACCGCGAGTGGCCCTGGGGCTACCGTGAAAACGAAGCGATGGGCGGCTACGATCCCTACAGCAACAGCAAGGGCTGCGCCGAACTCGTCACGGCTGGCTATCGCAGTTCCTTCTTCCATGCGGACAAATACGCCGAGCACGGCATTGCCCTGGGCAGCGGCCGCGCCGGCAACGTCATCGGTGGTGGCGACTGGGCGCTGGATCGATTGATTCCCGACATGCTGCGCGCCATTGGCGCCGGCGAGCCGGTGATGATCCGCAATCCTCACGCCATCCGTCCGTGGCAACACGTGCTCGAGCCGCTGAGCGGTTATCTGACGCTGGCGGAAAAACTGTACACGGAAGGCCCCGTGCATGCCGAGGGCTGGAACTTCGGCCCGCACGATACCGATGCCAAGCCCGTCGAATGGATCATCGAGCGCATGACGCAGGAGTGGGGCGCCGGCGCCTCCTGGTCGCTCGATGGCCAGGACCATCCACACGAAGCTACCTATCTGAAGCTCGATTGTTCCAAGGCGCGCGGCCAGCTGGGCTGGCATCCGCGTTGGGATATCGGCCAGACCATCGCCAACATCGTCGAATGGCATAAAGCCTGCGACCAGGGCGCCGACATGCGTGCAATGACGCTGGCGCAAATCACGACTTATCAAAATACTTAACAAATTGAAGGCTGTATCATGAGCGAACAACTGACCCAACAACAAATCCGCGAACAGATCGCTGCCCTGGTAGCGCAATACGGCGCACTGGCCAGCGTACCGAAACCATTCGAACCGGGCGTGACGGTGATTCCACCGGCCGGCAAAGTAGTCGGTGCGCCTGAAATGGGCCTGATGGTCGAAGCCTCGCTCGACGCCTGGCTAACCACCGGTCGCTTCAATGACGAATTTGAAAAACGCCTGGCCAAGTTCATCGGCGTCGAATTCCTGATCACCGTCAATTCTGGCTCATCGGCCAACCTGGTGGCCTTTTCGGCGCTGACCTCGCCAAAACTGGGCGCGCGTGCCATTCAGCCAGGTGACGAAGTCATCGGTGTGGCGGCGGGTTTCCCGACCACCGTCAACCCGATCTTGCAATTTGGCGCCGTGCCCGTCTTCGTCGACGTCGAGCTGGGCACCTATAACATCGATGCCTCGAAAATTGAAGCGGCCATCACGGACAAGACCAAGGCCATCATGCTGGCCCATACCCTGGGCAATCCATTCAACTTGGAAGTCATCGTCGCGCTGTGCAAGAAATACAATCTGTGGCTAGTGGAAGATTGCTGCGACGCCCTGGGCGCCACCTACAACGGCCAGATGTGCGGCACCTTTGGCGATATCGGCACCATGAGCTTCTACCCTGCGCACCACATCACCATGGGCGAAGGCGGCGCGGTGTTTACCAACAATCCGGAACTGAAAGCGATTGCCGAGTCATTCCGCGACTGGGGCCGCGACTGCTATTGTGCGCCGGGCAAGGACAATACCTGCGGCCAGCGTTTCTGCTGCAAGCTCGGTACCCTGCCAGACGGCTACGACCACAAGTACACCTACAGCCACCTCGGTTACAACCTAAAAATCACGGACATGCAGGCCGCTTGTGGCCTGGCACAGATGGACCGCGCGGCCGGCTTCGTGCAGGCGCGCAAGGACAATTTCCACTACATGAAAAACGGCCTGCAAAGCTGTGCGGAATTCCTGATCTTACCGGAAGCGACGCCGAACTCGGACCCATCGTGGTTCGGTTTCCCCATCACCCTCCGTCCGGAAGCAAACGTCGACCGTGTCAGCCTGCTGACATTCCTGGACCAAAACAAGATCGGTACGCGTTTGTTGTTTGCCGGCAACTTGACGCGCCAACCGTACATGATCGGGCGTAACTACCGCGTCTCGGGCGAGCTGACGAATACCGACCGTATCATGCATGACACGTTGTGGATTGGCGTCTTCCCTGGCCTGACCAAGGAAATGATGGACTTCTCGATCAGCAAGATTGAAGAATTCTTTGGTGTGAATTTCTAAATTACATTATGAAACTAGTAAAAGAACTCCTTCCCGCCTGTTTTCTACTTGAACCTAGCCGCTTTGAAGATGCGCGAGGTACCTTTGTTAAAACCTATCATGAAGGCATCTGCAAAAATTTAGGCGCAAATCTGGATATACAAGAGGAGTTCTATTCTATTTCACGCAAGGACGTAATTCGCGGCATGCATTTTCAGCTGCCACCCCACGATCATGACAAGCTGGTTTACTGTACTCGCGGTGCCGTCCGCGATGTACTGTTAGACCTGCGAAAAGGACCAAGTTACGGCAAAGTGGCTTCTGTGGACCTGTCTGGAGAAAACGGCCTGATGGTCTTTATTCCAAAGGGAATAGCCCATGGTTTTGTCGCGCTGACAGACGAAGCGTTGATGTTGTACAAGACCAGCACGGTGCACACCCCGTCTGCCGACTGCGGCATACATTGGGACAGCTTCGGGTTCGATTGGCAAGTGACGGCACCGGTCCTGTCCGTGCGCGATGAACAACACAGCGTCTTTGCCGATTTCATTTCTCCGTTTTAATAGGATATCTTCCGTGAAAGTTTTCCTTACCGGCGCTACCGGTTTTATAGGCAGTCAGCTAGTCAAACGTCTGCTTGCCGATAATCACGAGGTTGCAATCCTGGTACGTCAGCATTCCGATCTCAGCGTATTGCAAGATGCTTTACCAAAGATTAGCGTGCATATCCATGATGGCAGCTATCCCTCCGTATATGCTGCACTAGAGCAAACTCAGCCAGACGTCGTTTGCCACGTTGCCTCCTTGTTCCTGGCACAGCATAAGCCGGAAGATGTGAACCGCTTGATCGAGTCAAATCTCGGCATGCCCACACAGTTGCTTGAAGCCATGCAACAGTTGGGATTGCGTCGTCTGATTAATACCGGCACGTCCTGGCAGCACTTTGAAAGTGCTGCATACAACCCCGTTAACCTGTATGCGGCAACCAAACAAGCATTCGAGGATTTGCTGGCCTATTATGTATCCGCACACGGTTTTCAAGCCATCACATTGAAGCTGTTCGACACTTACGGCCCCGGCGATACCCGTGCAAAACTGTTCAGTCTGTTGCGCAAGACAGCCCGCAGCGGCGTCAACCTCCGCATGTCACCTGGAGAGCAACTGCTCGACCTCGTGTACATCGATGACGTGCTCGATGCCTACCTTTTGGCCATGCACCGCCTCCCCTCAGTTGGCGTAGCGGAATGCTATGCCGTCAGCAACCCTGACCGTCTGACCTTGAAAGATCTGGTTCAAGTCTATGGTGCCGTCGTAGGCAAAAACCTGCAGATCGAATGGGGTGGCCTGCCTTACCGTCCACGTGAAACCATGCAACCGTGTACGCGTCAACCTCGTCTGCCAGGTTGGCAGCCACACATTACGTTGCAGCAGGGAATTGCGCGCATGGAAGCCGACACGCTCATCGAGGGCTTGCTGGTCGGACAAAATAAATGAAAAAAGACATGCTCTGGGGCTATCTGTCTCAGTTTTTGCAGTACGGCGCAGCTTTGCTGGTCCTTCCATTATTACTGAGAAAACTGAGTAGTGCAGAGCTAGGCATCTGGTATGTCTTCATGACGATATCGGCACTGGTGACGATGCTCGACCTCGGCTTCACGCCCACGCTGGCGCGCAATGTCAGTTATGTCTTGGGCGGCGCGAAACGTTTGCTAAAGGATGGTTTCGAGGTATTAACCACGCCATCCGCTGTCGACTATAGCTTGTTCAATGCCATCATTCACGCAGCACGGCGCATCTTCATGGTGCTGGCCGGCTGTGCCTTCCTGCTGCTGGCGACTCTGGGAAGCTGGTACATCGTGCATGTATCGGAAGGTCAGATCCCCGCGCAAGAAGTATTGCTTGCCTGGGGTGTGTTTGTTGTCGCTACAGTAATCAATCTGTATTACAAATACTATACGCCACTGCTGCAAGGACGCGGCCTGTATGCCGCATTCTACAAATCGAGTGCCCTGTCCAATCTCGGTTTCGTGATTGTTACGGCCGTACTTTTGCAATGTGACCTGACCTTACTGGCAGTGGCATTAGGATATCTTGCTTCGGCGCTCATTGGACGCTGGCTCAGCTGGTACTATTTCCACGATCAGTCTTTCCAGGCAGCCCTGCGTCAAGCGCCGCCTTCCAGCATTTCCACGCGCGATATCTTCGGTATTCTCTGGCATAACGCATGGCGCATGGGCCTGGGGGTCATCGGTGCCTTCCTGATACTCAGGGCCAATACGCTGCTATCGTCAGCTTATCTAGGCCTGGCCACCACCGCCGCTTATGCGCTGACGCTGCAGGTCTATTCCGTCTTGCAAAACATGTCGATGGTTTTGTTCAATATCCAGCAACCTAAACTTGCGCAATACCGTGTGGCGAATGAACCCGAGCGCCTGCGTCATACCATACAGATCGGAATCGGCTGTGCAATTGGGATCTTTCTCTGTGGATCGATCGTCCTGGTGTGTTTTGGCCCGACCATGATCGAATGGATCGGCGGTCAAACCGGGCTGCTGGCATTACCGCTACTGATTTGGGTTGGAATCATGGTGTTGCTGGAATTGAACCATTCGCTGGCCGCCAGCGTCATTGTTACCGGTAACCGTGTGCCATTTGTCAAACCAGCACTCGTCTCCGGGGTGGCTATTGTGGCGCTCTCATGGCTAGGCTTGCGTTTGGGGGGCATGGGCCTGACGTGGCTCATTGCAAGTCAATTTACAGTACAACTCGTCTATAACAATTGGAAATGGCCATACATGGTCTGGCTCGAACTGTACCGCAATAAAGCGTCGCCTGCCGCCTCCTCGCACCATCAAATGAAAGTGTAACGTTTGAATATTCTTGATATTGAAGACCAATTTGCCATTTGTGCAGATCGTCCTTCGTCACTCATCATTGATGGCGGCAAGCACATCATGCCAATACTGTCCATCATGATCCCGACCTATCGCCGCCCAGACATGCTGGCGCAGGCGATTCGTTCGGTACTAGCCCAGGCAAGCGATATCGACTTTGAAATCGTCGTGGTGGACAATGACCATTCGATGAGCAAACAAATTGACGAACTGATTCGTCAATTTGCAGATGATCGTCTGCGCCTGTTCCGCAACAGCGAAAATCTGGGTATGTTCGGCAATTGGAACCGCTGTATTGAACTGGCGCGCAGTGAGTGGATTTCCATCCTCAACGACGACGATTTATTACATCCGAACTTTGTCGACGAAATGTTTTCAGTGCTGGAGAAAAAACCTGCAATTAGCATGTTGTATTGTCGTTCCATTTTCATGGATGATCGCGGAAACTTTGCCAGAAAGCTCAAAAGCACGGTAAAACAGGGCCTGAAAAATATCAAGAATACCTGGCTGATGCCGCGCCTGAGCGCGATCCCGATTTCACACGTGTATATGGATTCGCCATCAAGCGCTCTCGGCCTCATTTTCAAACGCAGCAATGCTATGGAGATAGGTGGTTATAAAGCGGCGGCCTTTCCCAGTTCGGACTACGTATTTTTTACGATGTATTTCCTTCGCTTTGGCGCTAGCAGGCTGAACAAGACCTTGGCTTATTACCGCATTCATGAAAATGAAACCGCCAACCCGAGTACCGGTGAAGGTTTTATCGCAAAAAATCTACAATTACGCAGGAGCCTTGAACAGCATGTCAAGGCGCCGCCTTCGCTGTTGCGCATTTATGCACAACTCTATGCGTTGACCACGATAAAACAATATAAAAGCTTCTGGAATGTCGAGCTTGACCTAGACCGCCTGCGCCGTGAACACGGCTTGACGGAATTGCCAATATTTCCTTTTTACCATTTTAGCCGGCTGGCATTGCGTTTGTGGCTGCTCGTTTGCCGGTAACCGGATCGTCGCCATATTGAAATACGTTCAGCAATACTTTTATAAAAAATAAATTCATGACTTCCCAAATTTCGCAGAAGAAAAAGATACTGATTGCTGCCTACGCTATTTCTCCTTATTCCGGCTCGGAATTCGGCGTGGGATGGAATTTTGTTTCCAAGTTAAGCGAATTCTATGACATTACCGTCATGTACGGCACCTCTGGAGTCTGCATGGGCAATCGCGATGCTATGCTCGCCTATCTGCAATCCCAGCCTGCGGATGGCGTCAAGTATGTCTACGTCGAGCCGAATGCACTGGTGCGCCTCTTCGACTGGATGAACCGTTCGGTAACGCCGCTGTTTTTCTCCTTTTCTTACATGTTATGGCAACGCCAAGTACTGGCAACTGCAAAAAAGTTGAAAAAAAATGAAGATTACAGCCTGGTGCATCAGTTGAACACCATTGGTTTTCGTCATCCTGGATTTTTGTGGAAACTCGACCTGCCATATGTATGGGGCCCGGTCGGCGGGAGTTCGGATTTGAACGATATCTTTTTCCCCATCCTCAGCAAAGGAAATTACCTACGAAATAAGCTGCGTAACTGGACAAACCGATATTTTCTGCGGCATTCAGCACGCGTCAGGAATGCAGCAATAACTGCAAAGGCGGTTTTTTGCGCCACCTCGGCGGACCGCGACAACTTCAGACGGTTTCTCAATGTGGATTGCCAGGTCATCCGCGAAAATTCGGTGCTGAACATGAAGGACGCGATCAAGCCTACAGGTGCCCAGGTGCAGTTCGTCTGGGCCGGCAGCGTCGACGAGCGCAAGGCATTGAATCTGCTGTTTAGTGCCCTCGAGCAATTGCCGTCCCGTTCAGACTGGTGCTTGCACGTGATCGGCGACGGACCGATCAAATCCATGCTGCAGGCCAGGGCCGTGGTATCCGAGCTGGACAAGCAGATACTCTGGCATGGCCAGGTCCAGCGCGAGGAAGTGCTGCGCATTATGCGCGAAGCAGATGTGCACATCATGCCCTCGATCATGGACAGCAATCCGACTGTTTTGCTGGAAGCGTTTGAAATGGGCTTGCCAAGTATTGCTCTGGACCAATTTGGCGCGCATGACCTGATAACGGCAGAAACAGGCTTCAAAGTGAGCGTCAATACGCTGGAAGAAATCGTCGAACAATTGGCACAGCATATAACGTTCTGTCTCGATAACCACGCCACCGTCGACCTCATGAAGACCAATGTCCTACTCCGCCAAAAGGAATTACATTGGGATATCAGCCTTCGCCAGGTGCGCGACCTCTACGAAAAGGTATCACATGAGTGATTTTTTCTCGGCACTGGCCTCACGGGCGAGGAAGGAGAAATTCGCCATCGATCCGGACGTGCCTCGCTCCTACTTGCTGCGTTTTTTCTTGACTAAGGTCATTGACCTCCTGCGGGGCGTGCTCGTCTTCCGGAGACTGAATGCGCGTATTTTTATCGGCAAGAAAGTCGAGATTCTGTGCGCATCGAAAATCAGTACGGGTCGCTTCATTAAATTCGCTTCCGGATGCTATGTAGATGCCCTGTCGCGCGATGGCATCAGGCTGGGTAACAATTTTTCCCTGGGACGGGGTGCCTCCATTGAATGTACGGGTTCGCTGGCCACCTTAGGCATAGGTTTTTCTGCGGGCAATAATGTCGGCATTGGTTCCTTCAGTTTCCTGGGTTGTGCGGGTGGCATCAGCATTGACGATAACACGATACTGGGAAATTTTGTCAGCATGCATTCCGAAAACCATAATTTCGAACGCCTTGATATCCCTATACGCCTGCAAGGCGTCACCCAGCAAGGCATACACATTGGGAAAAACTGCTGGATCGGCGCCAAAGCCACCATACTTGACGGCGCACGTATCGGCGACCACGCTGTCATCGCCGCTGGTGCGGTCGTCACGGCGGGAGAATATGAAGGCAATGCCGTATATGGCGGTGTTCCTGCGCGTAAATTAAAATCACTTATCGCATGACACAAACTACTCCCATCCCTCGCGCGGACCACGCAAAAATCGACCTGGTTTTTTGTCATTTGTTAAATGATGCGTCGGGCAGTCCACGCGTCCTGCGTGGAACGATCAAGGCATTGGTGGACGATCCTGCGCGCGCCATGCTGTTTGTCGGCTCCCAGGGCCGCGGTGTGCTGGAAAACTGCGGCATTCCCATCCGCCGCTATTGGTACCACCGCTCACAGTTTCGTATCATTACCCTGTTCAATCTGATACTCAGCCAGCTATTTCTGCTGTTTTCCTTGCTATGCGAGCGACAGATTGCCAAGGATGCCGTTATCTATGTGAATACCCTGCTACCATTCGGCGGCGCACTGTATGGCAAGCTCACCGGACGTAAGGTCATCTATCACGTGCATGAGATTTCGATAGAACCGAAGCCGTTGCGCGTGTTTTTATGTACTATCGCGCAAATCTGCTCTGCCTATAACATTTATGTCTCAAATTCACATGCGGATGCCTTACCCATCGCTGGCGTGCAGTCCGTGCGAATCTACAATGCGCTTGACGACGACTTCACGGCAATCGCTGCCCAAGCCGTCTATCAGGCGCGACACGACGACATATTTACTGTGCTGATGCTGGCTTCGCTGCGCGACTATAAGGGCGTACCAGAAATGGTGGCGCTTGCCGCTGCGCTTACCGACCGCGCGGATGTGCAATTTGAACTGGTTGTCAATGATGACCAGGCGGCCATCGATCAATATTTCGCCAATAAACCCGTCACGGCTAACCTGCGAATTTATCCTCGCACCGACAATCCAGCCATGTTTTACCAACGCGCCGGCGTCCTGTTCAATCTCTCGCGCATCGACAGCTGGATTGAAACATTCGGCCTCACGGTTCTGGAAGGAATGGCATTTGGCATACCGGTACTGGTACCGCCAGTGGGCGGACCTGCAGAACTGGTTCACGATATGCAAGAAGGTTTTCTAGTCGACTCACGTGACTTCGCCATGTTAAAGCAAAGAACGCTCACCCTGGCAGACGATACGGCCCTGTGCAAATCCATGTCGGAAGCCGCACGTCGCAGAGCGGACAATTTTTCAAAAGAAAAATTTTCTCAGGCACTCAGAAGCGTCATACAAAAAATACAATAAAGCGCAACACACCGGCCCAATTATAAGACGTGCCCTTCAATATAACGGGAAATAGTTTGTTAATCAGTAAAATAATCCATACACCACGTCAGATCGGTGCGCCGTCGCAATTCCTATTCTGGGGACTCCTGCTGTCTGTGCTTGGCCTCTTTTTCAGTTCCAACTATCTCAAGCTGGGCAGCCTGTTCCTGATGGGGCTTTATATTTTTCTGCCTGTAAAAAAGATCCGGCGCTACCGTGGGGAAAGGCTCGAATTTTATTTGCTTTTACCATGCGTCATTGGTATTTTTTTTGCGTGGAAAAACCATCTCGCCGATGCGGTCCGGGATATTTTATTCTTTCTCATTCCATACATTTATTTTTTGGCAGGTAAAAGGTTTTTCAAGCAAGGGGGAAATATTCGGGCGTTGATTTTTGGTTACTCAAAAATATACTGCGTTATTTTCCTGTTGCTTCTATGTTTCTTCTGGTATGAAATGGGATTCATAGGTGTATTGGAGATACGTGATTTTGTCAGCCCTGGCAGCTTCTTGCTGGTTTACTGTATCGTGCTGCTGTATGAAAAACGAAAATCATGGCAAAATCTCTTGCATAACCCCTGGTTCATTGCCGTGCACGCCGTCTTCCTCGCACAATTTTCACGCACATATGTAATTATTCTGGCGGCATTTTTCTTTCTATCCGGAAAGAAAATCGTAGACGGAAAAATAATGTGGCGAGCCATCGCCTTTTTTTTCATCGCCGCGCTCATAGCGGGAGCTTTTGGCTTGTATGATTTAATTGGCGAGACTCTGCATAAAGCCATATCTGAATTGCATTTCAATGACGATTGGACTCAGGAAGACATGGGCACCAGTTATCGTGCCTACGAGATTTTTGCCGCGTTTAATGAATTTAAAAACTATCCTTTTATCAATAAAATCCTTGGTGGTGGGTTTGGCGCTTTGGTGCATTTGGATTTTTCAGTCGTACTGGGTGGTGGCGAGTATTCGGAAATTCCCTGGATGCACAATGGTTATTTTTACATTCTGATCAAGAGTGGATTGATTGGCATGCTGTGCTATCTCACTTTCCTGGTAAAAATATTCAGGCGGGCCAAGCACTGTGTCGATACCAGTGGCAGAGTCATGATACTCGGCAGCATCGCGGGACTTTTACTGTCCAACATGGTCATCTGCGGCATATTCAGCAATGAATCCGTATTTTCTTACATTGTATTAGGTTATTTCTCAAGCTTTCTTGCAACAAAAAAAACAGGTTCACATTAATATGAAAAAAATCGCTATCGTAGGTTCCGTCGGATTACCAGCCAAATATGGAGGATGGGAAACACTTGTCGACCACCTGACGACGCGCTTGTCCACTTCCTTTGAGTTCACCGTGTATTGCTGCGCTGAAAAATATCCGGAGAAACTGGCAACCTATAATGGCGCCAAGCTGGTCTACATCAACCTTGATGCCAACGGCATGCAAAGTATCATCTATGACCTGTGGTCGATGTTGAAAGCGGTCCGTTATGCCGATACGATCGTGGTGTTGGGGGTATCCGGCTGCGTCTTCATGCCTGTGCTGAAGCTCATATCGCGCAAAAAATTTGTTATTAATATTGATGGCCTTGAGTGGCGCCGGGCCAAATGGAGTGGCTTTGCAAAATGGTTCCTGAAACTATCGGAGTCCGCCGCCGTACGCTATGCCGATCAGGTCGTGACGGACAATAAAGCGATTCAAGATTATGTCAAAACGCAATATGGACGCGATAGTGCACTGATCGCCTATGGTGGCGACCATGCCGTACGCCCACAGCGGGATGATGCAATACTAGCAAAATATGAACTCGATCGCGTGAAATACGCATTTAAAGTATGCCGTATCGAACCTGAAAACAATATCGACATGATTATCGAGGCATTCGCCAGTGCCCCCATGATGGATCTTGTCATCGTGGGAAACTGGGACAATAGCGAATATGGCAAGCAATTACGACAAAAATATGCCGGCATTGCCCATTTACATTTACTCGACCCAATCTACGATCACACCATCCTGAATCAGTTGCGCACTGCTTGCCAAGTGTATGTCCACGGCCACAGCGCCGGTGGAACCAATCCATCCTTGGTCGAAGCGATGAGCCTGGGCTTGCCAGTGCTTGCCTATGGCTGCATCTTCAACCGAGAAACGACCAATCAGCAGGCTTATTTTTTTGACACGTCAGTGGAATTAACTGAACTGCTGAACAGCTTGGATGAGGCCAAGCTGATGCTCTTGGGACAGCAGATGAAACAATTGGCGGATCAATTGTATACATGGGACAGAATTTCGAGCGGCTATGCACACATCTTTTAATCCCCACAGTTTTCTTGTGACAGGTGCCTCAGGTTTTGTCGGCAGGGCACTGACACAGTATCTGGGCGCCCAAGCCGGAACGCACGTGGTGTGCGCTGCCCGTCGCCACATCCCATGCACGGCGCCAAACATGACGTTCTTCCAATGCAACGATGCGCTTGAAACACAGGATTGGCACACGGCGCTCAACGGTGTGGAAGTGGTCATTCATCTTGCAGCCAGAGTCCACGTCATGCAGGACACGGCAGCGTCTCCAGCAGATGAATTTCGTCGTATCAACGTGCAAGGCAGCATCAATGTGGCCCGCCAGGCAGCGGATGCCGGTACCCGCAGATTCATCTTCATCAGTTCATTAAAGGTGAATGGGGAGCAGACGCGGCCAGGACACCCGTTTCAAGCCAATGATGCTGCGAATCCACAAGACCCCTACGGCATCTCCAAACACGAAGCCGAACAGGCGCTACTGGCCATTGGACGCGAAACGGGCATGGAAATCGTTATTCTGCGTCCACCGCTAATCTATGGGCCTGGTGTACGCGCTAATTTCGAACGATTGATGCGTTTGGTACAGCGCGGTGTACCATTACCATTCGGCGCCGTACACAATGTCCGCAGTATGGTTGCACTAGAGAATTTTGTTGATTTGATTGCACTCAGTACATGGCATGCACAGGCACCGGGGAAAATATTCCTAGTGTCAGATGACCACGATGTCAGCATTGCACAATTACTGCGTATGTTGGCAAAAGGCATGAAAAAATATATTTGGCTGATACCCATTCCTCCCGCCCTGATTGTGGCGTTGGCGTGCTTGGCAGGGAAATCGATGGATGCGAGCCGGCTGCTTGACTCATTGCAGGTTGATATTAGCGAGACCAAACGCACACTGAACTGGCAGCCTCCCTATGCAATGCAGGAAGCCATCAATAAGACGGTGACTTCTTTTATTTCAAAACAATAAAAATACTCCAATGAAAAGATTATTTGATTTCGCCCTTTCGGCCGTAGTGCTGCTGGCCTTTGCCGTCCCTATTATGATTGTCGCCATCCTTGTCAAACTGACCTCCCCAGGGCCTGCCATTTACTGGTCGGACCGGGTTGGAGTGCGTAACAGAATCTTCCGCATGCCAAAGTTCCGTACGATGCGTATAGACACACCGGCTGTGGCAACGCACTTGCTAAATAATCCTGGACAGTTCCTCACGCCAATAGGCTCCTTCCTGCGCAAGTCCAGCCTTGATGAGTTACCGCAATTGTGGAGTATTCTGCGCGGCGACATGAGTTTTGTCGGTCCTCGCCCTGCCCTGTTCAACCAACAGGATTTGATCGCGCTGCGGACGGAGTACGGCGTCGACCGCATACTACCCGGCCTGACCGGCTGGGCACAGATCAATGGGCGCGATGAATTGCCGATTCCAGAAAAGGTCAAACTTGATCTAGCCTATATGCAGCAGCAGTCATTCTTATTCGACTTGAAAATTATCATCCTGACGGCACTCAAGGTTGTACGCCGTGATGGCGTCACGCATTGATGAGTTTTACATTGGAAACCAGTATGGTTCTTGCAATATCCCAACAGTATGCAGTAAAACCAATGCTAACCCTTATCCTTTCTAAAGTAATTATTCGTCAAAATGAAATTAATTATTGATTTGTCACGCTTTAAAAAACAGCTCATCGCTGTTACAGCTGATTTGATATTCTTGCCATTGACCTTTTGTCTGGCGATTATTTTGCGTTACGATGTAGTTAACCTGAACTTATTCCTCAGCTATTTTTGGATCATCGTTGCGGCACCCATCGTCGCCATCCCCATCTTTATCAAAATCGGCCTGTACCGCGCCGTCATCCGCTTCATCGATCAGAAAATCGTGTATGTGGTCATCTTCGGTGTCACGCTGTCGGTTGCTGTTTTACTGGCATTGGCAGGGTTATTGACGCATATGGCAGGAGTCTCACGCGGCGTATTTGGCATTTATTGGGTGAGTGCCTTGACCTATGTAGTGGCCAGTCGCTTTCTCGCACGGGGTGTGCTGCTACACCAGATGGGACGCCGCTATACTCGCGTCGCCATCTATGGAGCAGGCAAAGCGGGCGTGCAATTGGCCAGTGCCTTGCGTGCAGGCCGCGAGTACATGCCAGTGGCATTCATCGATGATATGAAGGAATTGCGCGATGCAACTATTTCTGGCATCAAAGTCCATCCATCCAATGCGCTTGCCGACGTGATCGAAAAATATGGGGTGAACGAGATACTTCTGGCCATGCCGGCCTTGAACAAAGGCGAACAGAAAAAAATTCTCAATAGCCTTGAACACTTGAAAGTGAAGATCAAGGTTACCCCGCCCGTGGAAAGCCTGGTCAGTGGTGAATTACGCGTGCAAGATGTCCGCGACATCGAAATTGAAGATTTGCTGGGCCGTGACCAGGTGTCGCCCGATCTGTCGCTGATATCCAGTTGCATTATCGGGAAGTCCGTCATGGTAACGGGCGCTGGCGGCTCAATCGGTTCCGAATTGTGTCGCCAGATCATCCGATTGAAACCCTCGCGTCTCGTCTTGCTGGACATGTCCGAATTTGCTTTGTATTCGATCAAGCAGGAGTTAAAGAGCATCAATGAAGGATATGAGTTAGGAGTCAATATACTGCCCTTCCTCGGCAGCGTGCTCGATACCGAAAAATGTCAGCGCATCTTGCAGTCCTTCTCGGTGGAGACGCTATATCATGCGGCGGCCTACAAACACGTGCCGTTAGTAGAGCATAACCCCATTGAGGGAGTACGTAACAATGTATTCGGCACGCTCAGCATTGCCAAGGCGGCGATGGCGGCCCATGTCAAATATTTTGTCCTGATTTCCACGGACAAAGCGGTACGTCCAACCAATGTAATGGGCACAACCAAGCGCCTCGCGGAACTCATTTTGCAGGCATTTACACGCGAACAGAGCCACACGCGCTTTTGTATGGTGCGTTTTGGCAATGTCTTGGGCTCGTCTGGTTCTGTTGTTCCCTTGTTCCGTCGGCAGATCGAGGCCGGTGGTCCCATCACCCTGACGCATCCGGAAATCACACGCTATTTCATGACCATTCCAGAGGCCGCCCAACTTGTCTTACAGGCCGGCGCCATGGGTACCGGCGGTGATGTGTTCGTTCTTGACATGGGCGAGCCCGTGAAAATCATGGATCTGGCTGAACGCATGATCCATTTGAGTGGACTGGAAGTGAAGAGCAAGTCAGCCCCGGATGGTATCGAAATACAGCATGTAGGCCTGCGCCCAGGAGAAAAGCTTTATGAAGAGTTGTTGATTGGAGGCAATGTAGAAGGCACTGAACATCCCCTCATCATGCGGGCAGAGGAGTCGGAAGTACCTTGGCAAGATTTGAAAAATATCTTGGAGGAAATGGATCTTGCATGCAACAACTTCAATTTCGAGGCATTACGGAATCTGCTGCTGCGGGCTGTTCACGAATATGTACCGCAATGTGGTATCGAAGACCTTATCTGGACGGAACAGCAGCGTCAACAGGCTACGTCACAAGATAAGTCGCCATCGCTCCAGGATACCAATTTTTTGACATGAAGCCTACGAGAAACTGAAGACTGCTCTGAATAAAAATGGGGAAAAATGCAGGCAGCGAGACAAGGAAGCTCACAAATTGTAACAAATGCCTATTTCACGCCCCTCATTATTCCCTATAATATTTTGTGAAAAAATCTGCTCTCCGAAAAAACATCGAAACAGAAAAATTAACATCGTGTATTACCCTTGAATTGAAACCAAATACTTTCACTCAATAGCAACTGACTTATTCGTCAGAAATAGCCGTATAAAACAGATGCCCATCAAATACGGCATACTGCGAAGGCATATCAGTTCGACATCTTCAGGCAAGACTGAGCGAGATAACAGGGTAGCCCTTTGAAACATCCTTGCCATCTTCACCGTTAAGAAATGGCAAGCTGGAAAATTAAAAAAGAGAAATTATGGAAAAACATGACGAATTAAATGAAGTGGGATTTTACGTTGAAGACGATGACTTCAACTTAACAAATTTCCTCTCTATCTTATGGAAATCGCGTGGCGTTATCCTAGCGGGAACTGCTTTAGTGACGTTACTTGGCACTTCCAGCGCCTTATTTCTTAGCCGATACCAAAGTGAGGGTTTTTTACAATTTGGAGGTGCTATTCCTGAGAAAAAAATAGAGAAAGACGGAAAAGAAATAAAAGAACAAGCACCCGGTATCGCTTTAGCTGACTACAAGCGCTATTCCTCACCATTAAACACCAGTGAACGTTTTAATGAATTTGCCAGGCAAAACAATATAGAAAATGACCCTACTGTTATCGCTTTGAGCCAGACATTTGCCTCGCGCGGCGGGATTGCGAAGGTGATCGAACCGATCTTTCCGTTCACCAAGCTTGATGCAAAAGAATTGATGAGTAGCACCAAGGATTCCGACAACAATGTCATCGCCGTCTCCATCAACTATGCGGCCAAGACACCGGAAAGCGCGCAACAAGCGGTGAGATTGCTTGGACGATACACAGTCGACACTATTGTTTACATGATTTATACGGATATTTTACGCTTTAAAAATTCCGAAATTTCCGCTGCCATTACCAAGTTGGATAATAAAATCATTGAAAACAAGGAAAAAATCGACTCGTATCAGCGCACAGGCGCCAAGCTGAAGCAGATCGTTACGCGCTATCCGGACGCTGCCGGTCAGGCTTCCCGCCAGCTTGTATCAATCACCGAAGATACGGCACGCTACCTCTCGCCGCTTAGCCAACTGATGACTAGCGAAGTCGAGATTAATGAAGCAAATGAAGCCATCTACAAGGCAAAGCGGGAACAAAAACAGTACATGATTCTTGCAGAATATTATGATCGCGCAAAAGCATTGGCTGAGAGCACAAAATCTGGCGAAGCCATTCTGCGAGGACTGGAACCAATCAAGAAAACCGTTTTTAGCAATAAGGATATGGAAGACGAAACGATCAAGGAAGTCTATAACAAGATCAGTGTCGATAATAGTTCCGCAATTAGTCTTTATCTGGAAAAAACACGGTTTATTGCCGGTCCTAGCCTGCCAAAGAATCGGACAACCCGTACGTCAATCGCCCTGCTAGGCAGCCTGCTTGCAGGCTTGGGTATCTCTATCTTTTTTGTGCTGGGACGTCGCTGGTGGCAGAATAATCGTCAACAACTGCAAGGCTGATTACGATAGTACACGCGGCACTAGCGCTACTAACTGGTTTGACAACCGTCAATACCGGCCGTCGCCGCCACAGCGTCTGAATTTCCTTGCGTCCGGCCACCACAGCCATATCGCGGCGCACGCTAGCTTCCGCTCATAAAAAAACCCAAAAAGTCAGCATTGGACATTTTGGGTTTCATTCATCAATTCAGGGACTGTTGCTACCCGAACTACAACATGCAATAGTTAGTCGCGACAAAAAAGCATCAACTCTTCAATAAGCCACCCAACAACGCGGCCACCTTCTGCTTCGGCTTGGTCGCGGCAGGCGCGATGCTGGCGGCAGCGGGAGCGGCTGCTTTGGCGGGCTCATATGGCTTCAGGAACCAGGGATCGGCCTTCTCACGGCGGGCGCCGGGACCAAAGGCGGGACGCGCACCGCGCTCGGCGGAGCGGCTGTCGCGGCTCTCGCCGGCATGGCGGCCCTCCGGCGCACGCGCGGGACGTGCATCCCCACCTTCGGTGCGGCGTGGCGGGCGGCGCTCGCTGTCGCTGCTGCGGGCAGGAGCCGGGTTGAAGCCCGTCAATTCGCCGCGCTTGATGCTTTGCTTGATGAGTTTCTCGATATCGGCCAGCAAGCGCTCGTCTTTATCGGAATAGATCGAAATGGCGTCACCCGAAGCGCCGGCGCGGCCCGTGCGGCCGATGCGGTGCACATAATCTTCCGCGTTATACGGCAAGTCGAAGTTGATGACGCAAGGCAGGTCGGAAATATCCAGGCCGCGCGCCGCCACGTCGGTGGCCACCAGCACGTCGATCTCGCCCTTCTTGAACGCTTCCAGCGCCGCCATGCGTTCCTGCTGGCTCTTGTCGCCGTGAATCGCCGTGGCGCTCATGCCTTCCTGTTCCAGCACGCGGGCCAGGCGCGAAGCGCCGATCTTGGTGTTCGAGAAGACGATGACCTGCTTCAGGTCGCGCTGGCGCAACAGATGGGCTACCAGGGCATGCTTCTGGTCTTCCGTCACCTTGTAGACCACTTGCGTGACCTTGTCGGCCGTCTGGTTGCTGCGCGCCACTTCGATCGTCAGCGGATCGTTGAGGAAGGTGGCGGCCAGCTTCTTGATTTCTGGCGAGAACGTGGCCGAGAACATCAGGTTCTGGCGCTGCTTCGGCAGCAAGTTGATGATGCGTTGCAAGTCCGGCAGGAAGCCCATGTCCAGCATGCGGTCCGCTTCATCCATGACCAGCATTTGCACCTGGCTCAGGCTGATGTTCTTTTGCTCGATATGGTCGAGCAATCGGCCCGGCGTGGCGATGACGATTTCCACGCCGCCGCGCAGGATGACGGTTTGCGGTTTCATGTCCATGCCGCCGAAGACGACGGTCGAACGCAGCGGCGTGTGCTTGGCGTAAGCCTTGACGTTTTCGGCCACCTGCACCGCCAGTTCACGCGTCGGCGTGAGGATCAGCGCGCGCACCGGGTGGCGCGCCGGCGACATGCTGCTGCTGGCATGCGCCATCAGCAACTGGATGATCGGCAAGGAAAAACCGGCCGTCTTGCCGGTGCCCGTTTGCGCGGCACCCATCACATCGCGGCCTTGCAGCACGACGGGAATCGCTTGTTCCTGGATCGGTGTCGGATGGGTGTAGCCCTGGTCGGTCAGTGCGCGCTGGATTTCAGGCGCCAGGCCAAAGTCGGCAAAAGTCAGGCTGGGAGCAGCGGATGCGGCAGGTGCTGGTGCAGGCGCAGCGGCGGCGGGCGCCGCTTCAGGGGCAATCGCCGGGCTGGGCGTAGGAGTCGATTCGGTTTCAGACATAAATTTTCTGGTGTGCCTCCGCACTGCGGAAGCCATGCTTTCTCAATAAACAACATTTCGGGGCACAGGCAGCTCCGTCTTGCAAGCCATGGATCATTGTTCTTGCGGCACCTCCGTGCTCCGGGACATGCTGGAAGGCGTATGCGGGAGCGTCGAAGAGATGTGCTGCGATGGCGGCGGAGATCGCGCCGGCGGAACATCGCGCGCAGAAGATACAATATCAGTGCTGTAAACGATACCCTAATTCACCGCAACTGTACACGGAAACCGTGATTTTTGAGCAAAAAGCATTCCAGCAATGGCCTGCGGGAATGCCGTATGATGCCGTTCCAATGCCTGCTCCGATCCCTGCCGCTCCGTCCCCTGCCCTCACCATGTTCACCCCGCCCTTAGCCCACGATCCGCAACCGCAGCCACCCAGCAAACCGGGCAGTGACGAGTGCTGCCATAGCGGCTGTACCTTTTGCGTGCTGGAAATGTATCAGGAAGACCTGGCCGCCTACGAAGAGGCCCTGCGGGCCTGGCAGCAGCGCCAGCAAGCCGCTGCCGCGCCCGCTGCCGCAGGCATCAAAAAGCCGCGCAAGCGCGCTTGACTTTATTTACTTAAAAGCTTTCCCACTCATCGACTGGCGCCGCGCGACGCGCCGTGCTGGCCAGTTGACGCGATGCCATTGCTGGCGCTACGGCTGCCGGCGCCTTGACGGTGGCGGGCGCGCGCGGCGGGCGCGCGGCGGCGCTGGCCACGTCAAGCTTGAAGACGCTGACGACGGCGCTCAGGCTGGCAGCCTGCTCCTGCATCGACTCAGCCGCAGCGGCCGCCTCTTCCACCAGGGCCGCATTTTGCTGCGTCACCTGGTCCATCTGAGCGATGGCCTGGTTGACCTGTTCGATACCGGCGCTCTGCTCGCTGCTGGCGGCCGTGATCTCGCTCATGATGTCCGTCACGCGGGTGATACTGGCAACAATGTCATCCATCGTGCGACCCGCCTGGTCCACCAGTTTCGATCCCGCCTCGACTTTCTCGACCGAATCGCCGATCAGGACCTTGATATCCTTGGCCGCCGCGGCCGAGCGTTGCGCCAGGTTGCGCACTTCCGTTGCCACGACGGCAAAGCCGCGCCCCTGTTCGCCTGCGCGCGCCGCCTCGACGGCGGCATTCAAGGCCAGGATATTGGTCTGAAAAGCAATGCCGTCGATGACGGCGATGATGTCGACGATCTTGCGCGACGATTCGTTGATCGACGCCATCGTGCCCACCACTTCGCCGACGACCTTGCCACCTTCGATGGCGATGCTCGACGAGGTCAGCGCCATGGTGTTGGCCTGGCGCGCATTGTTCGCATTCTGCTTCACGGTCGAGGTCAACTCTTCCATCGACGAGGCTGTTTCTTCCAGCGAACTGGCCTGCTCTTCCGTGCGCGACGACAAATCCTGGTTGCCGGCGGCAATCTGGCTCGACGCTGTGGCGATGGTATCGGTGCCGCTGCGTACCTGGCCCACCAGCTTTTGCAGGCTGGCATTCATGTCTTTCAGGGCCTGCATCAACTGCCCCGTTTCGTCTTGCGATTGCACAACGATCTGTGCCGTCAGATCGCCAGCGGCCACCTGGCGCGCCACGCCGACGGCCTCGATCAGCGGACGCGCCACACTGCGCGCCACCCACAGTGCCAGCAGCATGCCGATGACGACGGTGCCCACCACCAAGCCGATCAGGCTGGCACGCGAGGCCGCATAGGTTGCATCGGCGCTGGCGCTCGAGCGCATGCCGCCGTCCGTATTAATCGACACCAGTTTATCGAGGGCCGCCATCATGTCCATCATGACCTTGGTCGATGGCCCCACGGCCAGTGCGCGCGCCTCTTCCTTTTTCATTTCGCGCGACAGGCTCAGCATGGTTGCATGCAGGCGCATGAATTCTTCGTTGAGCGTCAGGAAGCGCTCGAACACTTCCTTCTCGCCCGCTGAGGAAATCAGGCTGCGGTACTTGTCGGCATCGGCCTTCAGCTTGGCCTGGGTTTCCGTCATGCGCGTTTCGTTCTGCGCCATGTCGGCATCCTGCGCGGCCAGCATGTGCGCCAGTTCCCAGCGACGGAAATCGCTGACATCGCTGCGCATATTCATGGCCGTCAGCACGCTGGGCATCCAGTTGTCGGACAGGTCGGTCGATGCGGTATTGATGCGCGCCATGGACAAGATCGCCGACACGCCCAAGGCCGCCGTCAATAACAGCACGGCGCCAAACGACAAGATCAGCTTGGTGGCAATTTTCAAATCAAAAAACCATTTCATGCGTTGCTTTCCTTCATTAAACAAACGGGACAAAGTGAGCAGTGATGGAGAGCAAGCTCATACCGGCACACAAATCAAATTTCCGCAATGCAACATTTTATCACCGTCGTATTGCAGCGCAGAGTGGTTTGATCGCGGCGTGCGGCCAAAGTTCACGCATAGCGGCAAGGTCGGCGTTTTTTACTCAAGCACGCTTGTTTCCACAGGGAAAAATGCAGCAGCAGGCGTAGGAGTCGGATGACACGGGGCAATGTTCCTAGCCTACATAAGCACGTCGGCTCATCCGATGCCCGCCGGCGCCCCCTGGTTCTATAGTGGATACAAGATTCAGCACAACGCTAGCAAGCCATAAAAGCAGCGCCATCCAACAAAATCAGAAGACGAGGCCCTACCATGTACAAAGCTTATAGCAACCTGACACCAGCAACGAATGCCCACGCAGCCGCCCAGCACAACTGGCAAGCCGCTCCCGCCACACCCATGATCAGCATCACGGGCGCGCAACAGAACGAATTGCTGCGTGCCTTGTCGCGCGCCGATCTGGAGCGCCTGTTTTGCCAACTGGAATTGGTCGCTTTGCCTGCCGGCAAGCACCTGTTCGATTGCGGCGGCAAGATTGAATACACGTATTTCCCTACCAATGCCATCGTTTCCCTGCTGTATGTGATGGAAGACGGCGCCACCACCGAGATCGCCGTCGTCGGCCGCGAAGGCGTGGCCGGCGTGGTGCTGTACGAAGCCGAGCGCGCCACCTGCACGGCCATCGTGCAAACGGCCGGCTACGGCTACCGTCTGAAAACGGCCTTCCTGCGCGAAGTGTTCAATGAAGGCGGCGCCCTGGCGCAATTGCTGATGCGCTACACCAGCGCCATGTTTGCGCAAATGGCGCAGAACGTGGTGGGGGGCCGCCATTGCAGCATCGAACAAAAACTGTGCCGCTGGCTGCTGGATCGCCTCGACCGTTCCCTGTCGAACGAGCTGAAGGTGACGCAAGACACCATGGCCAACATGCTGGGCGTGCGCCGCGAAAGCATCACCGTCACGGCCCGCAAGCTGCAGGACGAAGGCTTGATCCAGTACCGCCGCGGCACGGTCGAAGTACTCGACCGCGAAGGCCTGGAAGCGGCCGCCGGCAATTGCTACAAGGCCGCCCGCGCCGGTTTCGAACAATTCCGCAGCGGCATCAGCGCACACAATTAAGCACCATGCTGGCAAACGGGCAGGCAAGCGGGTATCGTAGGCATTCCCGCTGACTTCCCCGGAGACTGGCCATGAAACTGATCGGCATGCTCGACTCGCCCTATGTGCGCAGGGTCGCCATCTGTTTGCAACTGCAGGGCATTAACTACGAGCACTTGCCGCTGTCCGTGTTCCGCAACATGGACGCCGTGCGCGAAATCAATCCCGTCATCAAGGTGCCGACCCTGGTCCTGGACAACGGGCAGGTGCTGATGGATTCCACCCTGATCCTGCAATATCTGTCGCTGCTGCGCCCCGCCACTTCTGTCCCCGACCTCACAGACAGCGTGCGCGCACTGCGCCTGACAGGCTTGGCGCTGGCCGCCTATGAAAAGGCCGTGCAAATCGTCTACGAACGCAAGCTGCGCCCGCTCGACAAGCAGCACGCGCCATGGCTGGAACGGGTCAGCATGCAACTGCACGCCGCGTGCAACCTGCTGGAACAGGAGTGCGCGCGCCTGCCTCTGCCTGGAGAGACGGGCACCATCGACCAGGTGGGCGTGACCATCGCCGTCGGCTGGAGCTTTGCCCTGCTGGAAACGCCCGATATCGTCAAACCGGCCGACTACCCGGACGTCCACGCCTACACCCGCTCGGCGGAAACCCTGCCTGCCTTCCTGGCCACGCCGCCAGTCTGAACCACCGGGCGAACTGCCTGCGGCAGGTGCGGCCCCAGCAGGCACGCACCCGGTACAATATTGGTATTCCCCTATCTGGCGCGCCCAACAGCGCGGCGCGCCGGCACCATGAAAGAATGAATGGAAGACATCAATTGCGAAGGCTTGCCGCACATCCGCGTACTGGCAGGCGAAAACACCGACGGCCCCGTGTATGAGACCCTGCCGGCGCGCCAGATCGACGAGCACGTCTACGAACTGCTGGCCTCACCCGGCCTGACCCTGAACCTGGCGCGCGGCGACATCGTCAGCATCGCCGACCCGCTCGCCCCCGCCGAAGTATTAAAACGCGGCGGCAACTTCTGCATCCAGATCTATGCCGACGACGTGTCGCAAGAGGCAGTGAACCAGCTCGAACGCGACGTACAAAGCCAGCTGGGCGGCACCATGGATGGCCAGTACAAGGGCAACCTCACCTTCAGCGTGCCGGGACACCACGGCATCTACAACGTCAACGGCCCCTTCGACGCCTTCCGCGAAGCGACGGGCGTGGAATGGTACTTCGCCAACATCTACGTCAACCTCGATGACGACGATGATGAAACCTTGCTTAACTGGTGGGTGGATATGTAAGGTTGCCCGTGCGCCAGGCGGGGTCATGACTCGCGTCAATGCGTCGTATTGCCCTGGCGCACATCAAGATACCTGCCTGCATCTTGCGTACGCTCTCTCTACCGTCAACCACAGAGAGAAACGCTATGCCCTACATTGCGCGTGCCGACTATGCAAAGCAAAAAGAGATCGTAGGAAATGGCGAGTGCGTCACCCTCGCCAGGCACCTCACTGGCGCCCGTGCCTCATCGCTTTTGAGCGAAGGAGACAAAGTGCCGGACCTGTTGGAAAAAGGTGGCATCGCGAAAGGCACGCTGATTGCCACCTTCGTCAATGGCCGCTATCAGAATTTGCGGCAGGGTAACCATGCAGCGCTCTTCATTCGCCAGGTGCCTGGCGGCATTGAAATTTTCGACCAGTGGCGCAACCACAAACCGAGCGCCCGCGTGATCCACTTTGGCCGTTCGGCGGCAGGAGCATCGAATCGCCCTGAGCTCTATTCGGTGGTCGAATGAAGCCGCTCGCACTGCTGGCATTGGCTATCGCGGCCACGACGATGCAGCCAACTGCAGCAGCCCCTCTTTCTTGCCCGCAAGCAGCTCCATCGACCTGGAACCTGTCCGTCACCAGGCTCGACAGCGTGCGCGTGCTGTCCTATCCGGCGGATCAGCCTCCGGTGGATGGCGGAGCCTTGCCTATCCTGGCCCCGATCAGGGAGTGGACACGTGCCGGCACCTTGTATCAACGCTGGAATATCAATTTCGATGCTCCCCACTATCTGTTCCAAGTGGACTGCCTGTATGCCGGTACCGAACGCTACCTGCGCATGGATTTGCCTGGAGTCAAACAGTGCACCGCAGCCATTCAACAGCGAACAAAGATAATAAGTTTTCAGTGCAAATAGTGCGCTGGGCCGAATTTCTCATGCATGCTCATGGGAAAAACGGAGTGCATGTGACAAGTCTGGCAGCAGTAGTAGCGGATCGCCCGCGCAGGGCACGGCCAACCGAACTCATCGCTACGTGCTACGATGCAAGACAAGTTCCTTTCAATGACACGCCATGAAATACAAGCTATTCCTGTTTGACCTCGACGATACCCTGCTCGACTTCCGGGCCTCCGAAAAACGCTCGTTCCTGCACACCATGCACGAACTGGGCTTGCGCGACAACATCGACGCGCTGTTTTCCCAATACCAGGCGATCAACGTCGACCTGTGGAGACGTTTCGAAACGGGTGACGTGACCAAAGATTTCCTGAAAGTGGAGCGCTTCCGCAAGACGTTTGCGCTGAACGGCATCGCCATCGATCCGGAACTGGCCAGCCGTTTATATCTGGACTCCCTGCCGGACACGGTCGTGCTCATCGATGGCGCCAGAGAAGTGTGCGAAACGCTGTCGCGCATCGGCGAAGTGGGCATCATCACCAACGGCGTCGACTCCATCCAGAACCGCCGCATCGCCGCCTCCGGCCTGAGCGACTACATCTCCTTCGTCGCCACCTCCGAAGCGTGCGGCCATGCCAAGCCGGACGTGCGCTTCTTCGAATACGCCGCCAACATGGCGCGCGCATTCAGCAAGGATACGACCATCATCATCGGCGACCGCCTGGACGCCGACATCCTGGGCGCCAACCGCTACGGCATAGCCAGCTGCTGGTTCAACCCGGACAGCATGGCCAATACCTCGGCCGCCATTCCCACCTATGAAGTGGCCAGCCTGCATGACATCGTGCCGGCGCTGGACGTGATACCGGTGAACTTGAAACAGGCTTGATCGCCAACAAGCGCAGCACCTGAAATACGCTGGCAGCGGCACGAAAACGCGCCGCTACTCGCGTACCATCAGGACTCGTCCATATTGGTGCCAGCTTATGCCTTCCTACACCGTCCTGCTCGCCATCGCGGCATTGATCCTGTTCTTTGCCATGCTGGCCACGCGCCAGGCTGCCAAGTCGCGCAAGCCGCTGAGGCTGCAAAGAAAACCCGTCATGACGGCGCGCGAACAACAGATGTACCACCTGCTGCATACGGCCTTGCCGGAGTGCACGGTACTGGCACAAGTGGCATTTTCCGCGCTGGTGACGGCGAAGGGATGGGCAAACAGAAACCGTTTTGACCGCAAGGTGGCCGATTTTGTTCTGTGCAGCCAGCAACTGCACGTCATTGCCGTCATCGAGCTCGACGACCGCAGCCACGCCGGCCGCGAACGCCAGGACAGGGAGCGCGACGCCATGCTCAGGCTGGCAGGCTATGTGACCTTGCGCTATCTCACCTTCCCCACCCAGCAGGCGCTGCGCGCCGACATCGAGCAACTGCTGCTGAAAAAGGCCGGCGTCGTATCTGCCTGATGACACCATCCAGGCATCAATCGCGCGTCAGCACTTCCAGCAATTCAATCTCGAAGATCAAATTGGAATGCGGCGGAATCAATCCCACCTGCCGCTCACCATATGCCAGCGCCGCCGGCACCCACAGCTTGCGCGTGCCGCCCACCTGCATGCCGTGCAAACCCAAAATCCAGCCCTGAATCACCTTGTTATTACTCAACACACAGCGGAAAGGCTCGCCCCGCTCGTGCGACGAGTCAAACTCCGTCCCATCTTCCAGCCAGCCCCGGTAGTGAGCAGTCACCAGCGCACCACGCGCCGCCGCCTTGCCATCACCCACCACGATATCTTCCATCTTCACTTCAGCCGTCATCTCGTTTCATCCTTCATCAATCGCTATGCCGCGATTGTACGACAGCACGAAAAAAGCCCCGGCAGTCACCTGTCGGGGCTCGTTCTATTCTTGCTAAATTCTGGTGGGCCTCCCGTGAGTCGAACACGGCACCAACGGATTATGAGTCCCTACTGACGCACAACAATATCCAACTTTACGTTACTTTACAAGGACTTAGCATCCTTTGTAGCACTTTACCACTGCGTTACACAACTATGTGGTTGAACCTTTGTTGAACCCAGCTTTATGCGGTTACTTCTGAACAGCTACCAGCCAACTGCACCTACAGATAAAAAAAGCCCGCATTTGTGCGGGCTTGACTCAACTTATAAAATTTAAATCGGACAAAATTGCAGAGAAAGCAAGTTATCCGACCAAACTCCATCAGCGTAAGTACGCAGGTAAGGTGGCTGACCATCAACAACACCTACGTTAGCACGGTTGCCACGAGCATCTTTCACATAAAACGTATGCTCTTTGTTTCTGATCATTGCGACAGCTTGTGCCACAGTAAGGCGCGAACTCCAAACCCCTGGGTTTCCAACATGAGTGATATGTTCATGGCGACCATTGGTATGAGACAAGTTAATACAAGTAATTTGGCAATCAGCCATATCAAAGCTCCTTTGAGTTGATGACATAGAAACAATAAAATAGTCCCGTTCTTCTCATTTGGCGATTGACAAGCGCCATCAGCTAGATAAACTTTGATTTCCACGTCGAAGCATATCCAAACGGGTATTCTTTGTGGGGGTTGTTCTAAGGAACTTCCCCCAACCTCCCTCGCCTCACACCACTAGATGTAGTACCAAAGCCAACGATTACCCTAATTGTAGGCCATTCTTCTCTCTGGTTGTCATACCCGTGTAGATTTTTTTACAGCATTTCCGCTTGACTTTCTCAAACTTGCTCTGCCGCGTACGCTCCACGAGAGCAATTACTCACACATAACCACACATCTAATTGCAAATACCGTCGCAAATATACAACACACAAGCAAAATTTTTTACTGTTTAAAAAACCAGTAGTTTTTACTGTCATTTTCATTCGTTGTCTAGCGGTTGCGTATAGCAAACCAGCTGGCATCGTCGCTCGCCGGCAAGACCGGCCAAAACCCTCCTACATGCAACCGTGGGGCAAAAAGGGTTCCGCTTCGCTTCAGCCCTCACGCGCCTCAAATCGCCCTTTTTTCGGTACGCTAGCACCAGGGGTGGCAAGCAATACGAGAACCACTTGATGTAATACGCCACTACCAACTGGCACCATACTGGCCTTCTCATTACACTTGGCTTATCAGGCATGCCAGATATTGCTATGGGCGATTTACCTTGAATCAAGCAGCCAACGCTAGCGTCCTCTACTAGGATCTCGCCTGGGTGGACAGGACGCATACCACTCTTGAACATGATGTACTCCACTTCAGTATAGAGCCACATTCCTAAGTAATCTGATGCGTGTCTCACCTCAACCATCATACGAATGCAGTACCAAATTACTTGACAGAAAAGTAATTTCATGTAAATATAGTTTCATTGGGGAAACATGAATTCCTCATTAACAACTATCGAAAGGTGTTCATGACTAAGAAGTTCGTTGCTACCTGGTTCTATGCTCCACTATCCACCTATCAGAAAAAAGAAGGGGTTATTTTTAAAGAAGTTGTAGAATATTCAAACCATCGCCTTGTCGACTTAGATCAATTTTCTCACCTGATTGCAGAAAAATATGAAGAATTGGACGAGAACGGCTATGACGTTGTAAACGTAATACCTATCACAATAGGGCAGTCAGAAAATTGTACGCAATCTAATGGAAATTACGTCGGAGATGTCGGCTTTTCAATTACGCGTGGTGCTGTAGTTGTCGGCAAACGTCGCATTGACTAATTTACAAAGCGTCTAAATATTACCGGGTTCCAAACTTGCGACAACAACCGGCTGGCATCGTCGCTGGCCGGGACGACCGGCCAAAACGCTCCTACATGCCACCGTGGAGTAAAAAGGGTTCCGTGTTGATTTGCAGCGAAATCTGACCCACTTCACCGCATAATTTGCACACGAAACTGACCCACGTATAAGACACAATCCTGCTCATGACATTGAGTGGGGAATTGGAGTGATCGACGTGGCATTACTAGGCATTATTCGACGCTGGCACATTCGCGACCAGGTCCCTTTGAGAGAGATCGCCAGGCGTTTGGGCATCTCTAGAAACACCGTCCGACGCTATCTGCGATCGGAAACCATTGAGCCAGCCTACTCTGAGCGGCGCTCCGTCCGGGCCATCGACAAATACGCGTTTCAGCTTTCTGCGCTCCTAAAAACCGAGGCGGCGCGATCACGCAAGCAGCGGCGCACGCTGAAACAGATCCATGAAGACTTGAAGGAATTGGGATTTGAGGGGTCTTACGACAGGGTCGCGGCGTTCGCGAGGACATGGAGGGAGGGTCAAACTGAGAGGGTCAATCCGGCCAGCAAACGAACACCACATTCTCAGGCACACGTTTGCAAGCCACTTCATGATGAATGGCGGAAATATACTTGCGTTGCAAAAAGTGCTCGGGCATCAAAGTCTCACGATGACGATGCGATATGCACATCTTTCACCAGAGCATTTACAAGAAACACGTCACCTCAATCCACTCTCTCGGCTCAGCTAAGTTAAGCAGAGAAGTCTGCAACTTACGCGTTGAACTTTCGTTGAACCTTTTTAAAAATGGATAAAAAAAAGGAGTTGCGAACAATCGCAACTCCTTGATTTTAATCATAATTCTGGTGGGCCTCCCGTGAGTCGAACACGGCACCAACGGATTATGAGTCCGCTGCTCTAACCAAGCATGAGCTAGAGGCCCAGGGGACTGCGGCGTGGCGGCGCTGTTGATGCCCGCCTCGCGCGGCCGTTTTGGAAACGGACACGCGAGGATAGGGGTATCAGGGGCGTACGTCAAGCCCTATTGGCTTCTAGTTGCCTTCCAAGAAGCTTTTCAGCTTGTCGGAGCGCGATGGGTGGCGCAGCTTGCGCAGCGCCTTGGCTTCGATCTGGCGGATGCGCTCGCGCGTCACGTCAAATTGCTTGCCCACTTCTTCCAGCGTGTGGTCGGTGGACATCTCGATGCCGAAACGCATGCGCAGCACTTTCGCTTCGCGTGGCGTCAGGGAATCGAGCACGTCCTTGACGACGCCGCGCATGGACGCGTGCAGGGCTGCGTCGGCCGGCGCCAGGGTGTTGTTGTCCTCGATGAAGTCGCCCAGGTGGGAATCGTCGTCGTCGCCGATCGGCGTTTCCATCGAGATCGGTTCCTTGGCGATTTTCATGATCTTGCGGATCTTGTCCTCGGGCATTTCCATCTTGATCGCCAGGGTGGCCGGATCGGGTTCCGCGCCCGTTTCCTGCAGGATCTGGCGCGAGATCCGGTTCATCTTGTTGATCGTCTCGATCATGTGCACGGGAATGCGGATCGTGCGCGCCTGGTCGGCGATCGAGCGCGTAATGGCCTGGCGGATCCACCAGGTCGCATACGTGGAGAACTTGTAGCCGCGGCGGTACTCGAACTTGTCGACGGCCTTCATCAGGCCGATATTGCCTTCCTGGATCAGGTCGAGGAATTGCAGGCCGCGGTTCGTGTATTTCTTGGCGATCGAAATAACCAGGCGCAAGTTGGCCTCCGTCATTTCGCGCTTGGCCTTGCGCGCCTTCATTTCACCGGCCGCCATCTGGCGGTTGATGTTGCGCAAGTCAGGCAGCGGTAGTACAACGCGCGCTTGCAGGTCGATCAGGCGTTGCTGCAGTTCCTTGACCGTCGGAATGTTACGGCCCAGGATGGCGCTGTACGCGTGTCCTGCGTTGACTTCGCCATCGACCCAGTCGAGGTTGGTTTCATTGCCCGGGAAAACCTTGATGAAGTGGGCGCGCGGCATGCCGCAGCGATTCACGGCCACGTCGAGGATCTGCTTTTCGATATGGCGCACTTCGTCGACCTGGCCACGCAGGGTGTCGCACAGCTTTTCCACGACCTTGGCCGTGAAACGGATGCCCAGCAATTCTTGCGAAATGGCTTCCTGCGCCTTGGCGTACGGTTTCGAGTTGTAGCCCTCTTTCTCGAAGGCGCGGCGCATCTTGTCGAATTGCTGCGAAATGATGGCGAATTTTTCCAGCGCCGTGCGTTTCAGGGTTTCCAGCTGCTCGGCGGAGAAACCGGCCGCGCCCGAAGCGCTCGCTTCTTCTTCCTCTTCTTCTTCCTCTTCTTCCGCTTCGCCTTCTTCCTCGTCTTCTTCGACGGGCGCGGCCACGACAGGGGCGGCGGCAACCGGTTCATTTTCATCGACGAGGCCATCGACGATTTCGTCGATCTTGATCTCTTCGTTGGCGATGCGGTCGGCGGCGGCGATGATCTCGGCGATCGTCACGGGGCAGGCGGAAATGGCCTGGATCATGTCTTTCAGGCCATCTTCGATGCGCTTGGCAATCTCGATCTCGCCTTCGCGCGTCAGCAGCTCAACCGAGCCCATTTCGCGCATGTACATGCGCACGGGGTCGGTGGTGCGGCCGAAGTCGGAATCGACGGTCGACAATGCGGCCTCGGCTGCCGCTTCCGCCTCGTCGTCGCTGGTGACGACGGCAACGTTATCGGACAACAACAACGTTTCCGCATCGGGCGCGTGCTCGTAGACGGCAATGCCCATGTCATTGAAGGTACCGATGATGCCTTCGATGGCTTCCGGATCGACGATGTTTTCAGGCAAGTGATCGTTGATTTCCGCGTAGGTCAGGAAACCGCGTTCCTTGCCGAACTTGATCAGGGTCTTGAGTTTCTGGCGCCGGCGCTCGAGTTCTTCCTCGCTCGCTTCCGTGTCGGACGAGAACGCGTCCTTCAGCAGTGCGCGCTCTTTCGCCTTGCGGTCCTTGGCCTTGGCCTTGTCGACGGCCTTCAGTTCGGCCCGCTCGACGGCGTTCAGGGCGGCGACTTCATCATTTTCTGGCTGGAATTCTTTAGGCTTGCGGCCGCGGCGGCCTGGCACTTTTACCGACGGCAAGACATAACCGGACGTATCGATCGCGGCCAGGGTGGCGGCGTCGGTGGTCTGGCTGACCACGGGCGCGCTGGTGACGCGCGCTTCTGGCCGGTCGAGCGCCTTTTCGGCTTTCGTGGTAACTTTAGTGGGCTTTGCAGCCGCTTTGGATTCGGGTTTCTTGATTGGCACAGGCGCTTTCGATTACACAACGACTTGCTTTACGGTGGATTAGGATAAAGTTTGCTGCCAGTTCCCTGTTTACCTGCGGGAACCACCATCTTCGAACCTGCCGACTACGCAAATTCGACACTGTTACGTTACTTACACCTCATCGGCCACGATCCGCGGGAAGCGCAGCAATTCCTGTCCACCGGCTGTTGCCAGCCGCCTCGGCAAAAATTCCTGCATCGACCGCGTTGGGAGCGAGAGCCTGGCGCGGCTTGCCAGCGTCTGCGAGCCTTGCCCGCAACGCCGAAAGCGCCTGTTGGCCCTGGCTGCCGACACGATCCACCGCGCCGATCAAGAGCCTAACTTACTGAAAACAAATACTATTTACGAAACAGAACTAGCTTGCCAAAGCACACAATACTTAGCATTTAATTATAGCACGCGAAAAATGTTTTTCCAGTGCGCGCCATACCCTCAGAGCAAGGTTAGCGATTCACCAACTCGGCATCGCGCTCGCGTTCCAGCGCCCCCTGCTCCTGCATGATTTCGCGGTAGCGTACACCAATTTTCTCCGATGGCAAACCCGAGGCAAACAATTGCTGCAATTCCGCCTTCAAGGCATTCAATTTGATTTCGCGGATGGTGCTCACCAGCCACGACAATTCGCTGTCGTAATCGGATTCCGTGCCGGCCGCGATCTCGCCGATGATCTCGTCATATTCACTGCCCAGCTCCTTCAACTGCTGCGCCAGCGCGGCAAAACTGCCGTGCTCGCCCAATGCCTGGCCCACGGCCACCAGCTGCCCCAGGCTGTGCGCCGCGTCCGGCCCCAGATGCTGGAAGGCGGCCAGGGCGGCTTCGTCGATACGCATCGTCAGCGGCGGATGCGCCACCAGCATGCGCATGATCTTCAATTCCAGGCCGACAGGCACGGGACGTCCCGATTTCGGCGGCGCGCGGTGCGCCACGGCAACGGGCTTGGCCAGCTCGAACAGGGCTTCGATCTCGGCCGGCGTGGACTGCGTCAGTTGCGCCAGGCCGCGCACGATCTGCAGGCGCAGGGACGATGGCGCCATCAGCTGCAGTAGCGGCTTGGCGTCGAACTGCACGCGGGCGCGCCCTTCCGGTTCCGACAGATCATGCTCGCCCGACACTTCTTTCAGCAAAAATTGCGACAGCGGCATGGCTTCGTGCACTTGCTGTTCAAACCCCTCGGCGCCGAATTCGCGGATATAACTGTCCGGATCGTGTTCCGAGGGCAGGAACAGGAATTTGATCGTTTTATTGTCCGACACGTGGGCCAGACTCGCTTCCAGCGCGCGGCGGGCGGCGCGGCGGCCGGCCTTGTCGCCGTCGAAGCTGAAAATCACGTTATCGGTCTGGCGCAGCAGTTTTTGCACGTGGGTCGGCGTGCACGCCGTGCCCAGGGTCGCCACTGCCTGCGGGAAACCCATCTGCGCCAGCGCCACCACATCCATATAGCCCTCCGTCACCAGCACGTAGCCGGCGTCGCGGATGGCCTGGCGCGCCTCGAACAGACCATATAGTTCGAAACCCTTGGAAAACAAGGGGGTTTCCGGCGAGTTCAGGTATTTCGGTTCGCCATGGTCGAGCACGCGGCCGCCAAAGGCGATCACTTGCCCCTTGGTATTGCGGATCGGGAACATGATGCGTTCGCGGAAACGGTCATAGCGCTTGCGGTTGTTGCCTTCCTCATCGACCTTGTCGATCACAAGACCGGCCTCGGCCAGGGCTACCACGTCGTATTCAGGGAAGACGGAGCGCAGATTGTCCCAGCCGCCGGGCGCAAAACCCATGCCGAAGCGAGCGGCCACTTCGCCCGTCAAGCCCCGGTTCTTCAGGTAGGCGATGGCTTCGGGCGCGTGGCGCAATTGCCCCCGGTAATAATCGCACGCCTGCGTCATGGCGTCGGACAGGGCCAGGCTCTGCGCCTGGATCTGCGCGCGCTGGGCTGGCGGAATCTTGTCGTCCGCTTCAGGCACGACCATGCCCACGTTCTGCGCCAGGTCCTTGACGGCGTCGACAAAGCCCATGCCCGAGTACTCGATCAGGAAGCCGATCGAGGTGCCATGCGCGCCACAGCCGAAGCAATGATAGAACTGCTTGGTGGGGCTGACGGTAAAGCTGGGCGACTTTTCGCTGTGGAACGGGCACAAGCCCATGAAATTGGCGCCACCTTTTTTCAGTTGCACATAGCGCCCCACGACATCGACGATATCGACGCGGTTGAGCAAATCGGAAATGAAGGATTGAGGTATCACTGGCTAGGGCGGGTCTTGTTATAGGTCAGACTATACTACCGCACGTGGCCTGAGGTTGAGCCAGGTCAACGTGTGGGCTGTTAACAGGCTGCCAGCGCGACGGCTGGCAGCCCTTGCTACTATTTATGCTTACGCTGCCGGCGTCAAGGCTTTCTTGACCAGGGCGGACACCACCGTCATGTCGGCGCGGCCAGCCAGCTTCGGCTTGACGATGGCCATGACCTTGCCCATGTCTTGCGGACCGGCAGCGCCAGAGGCGGCCACGGCGGCAGCCACTTCGGCCGCCACTTCTTCGTCCGACAGGCCGGCAGGCATGTAGCCAATCAGGTGGACCAGCTCGGCTTTTTCGATGTCGGCCAGGTCGGCGCGGCCACCGGCTTCGAACTGGGTGATCGAATCCTTGCGCTGCTTGATCATCTTTTCCACGATGGCCGTCACGTGGGCATCCGTCAGCTCGATGCGCTCGTCGACTTCCTTGCGCTTGATTTCCGCCAGCAACAGGCGAATCGTGCCCAGCTTGCCCGCCTCCTTGGCGCGCATGGCGTTTTTCATGTCTTCGGTAATTTGTTCTTTCAAGCTCATGGCAATCCTCGTTGGTAAGTAGGTTCGTGCTCATGCACGGCTACCAACAGCGGGCCACAAAAGCGAAAACCCGCTGCGGCGAACCGGAGCGGGTATGCGACTCATCTGAAGTATCACTCCAGGCGAATCAAAACAAAACCCGTGGCGAGCAAGGCGCCGTACTACCCGGGTTGGTTCTGACTGAACAGTCTTAGAATAATTTTTTCGGCAGTTGTTGGCTGCGGATGCGTTTGTAATGACGCTTGACAGCAGCTGCCAGCTTGCGCTTGCGCTCAGCTGTTGGCTTTTCGTAGAATTCGCGAGCGCGCAATTCGGTCAGCAGACCCGTTTTTTCGATGGTGCGTTTGAAGCGACGCATTGCGACTTCGAACGGCTCGTTTTCTTTAAGGCGAATAGTGGTCATGTAAAATTCAAACCGTTGAGGTGGTGTATAGGAAGAGATAGATAGTAGCAGCTTTTATTCGGAAAGGGAAGCCCCTCCCCCACTTGCGTGCGGCATGCAGCCTGAGATTGCCGCCCGGCTGTGGCGTAAACCACGCACCGGGGTGGGCGCACGGGGCGCCAGAACCCCATCCTACAGACTTGCTTACTGCAAGGCAATACCTGCCGCCACGCCCGAAGCCCAGGCCCACTGGAAGTTGTAGCCGCCCAGCCAGCCCGTCACGTCGACCGATTCGCCGATGAAATACAGGCCCGGCACCTTATTGGCCATCATGGTCTGCTGCGACAGTTCGCGCGTGTCGATGCCGCCACGCGTCACTTCGGCCTTGCGGTAGCCTTCGGACCCGTTCGGCACGATGGACCAGGCATTGATGGCCAGCCCCAGCTTGCGCAGCTGCGCGTCGGGCATGTCGGCGATGCGCGCGTCCGGCGCCAGGCCGTTGACGGCCAGCAGGCAGTCGGCCAGGCGCTGCGGCAGCCATTGGGCGACGATATTGCCCAGCTGCTTCTTCAAGGTGCCCTTGCCTTCGATCAAGGTCTGCGCCACGTCCACTTCCGGCAACAGATTGATGACGATGGGCTCGCCCGGCAGCCAGTAGCTGGAAATCTGCAGGATCGCCGGGCCCGACAGGCCGCGGTGCGTGAACAGCAAATCTTCGCGGAAACGCGCGCCCGTCGCCTTGCGGCCTTTCAGGCTACCCGTTTCCACATCGACTTCCAGGGCGATGCCGGACAATTCCGCGAACGGCGCCCAGCTGGCTGCATCGAACGTCAGCGGCACCAGGGCCGGACGCGGTTCGACCATCGTCAAGTCGAATTGCTTGGCGATGCGGTAGGCAAAATCCGTGGCGCCGATCTTCGGGATCGACAGGCCGCCCGTGGCGATGACGATGCTGGCCGTCTCGATGTCGCCGCTATCGGTCTGCAGCACGAAGCCGCCATCCGCTTGCTGGACAACATTGTCGATCTTGCACGGCATGCGCCAGTGCACGCCGCCAGCGGCGCACTCGTCCTTGAGCATGTCGATGATCTGCTCGGCCGATTCATTGCAAAACAGCTGGCCCTTGTGCTTCTCGTGGTAGCCGATCCGGTATTTTTTCACGAGCGCGAGGAAATCCTGCGGCGTGTAGCGCGACAGCGCGCTCTTGCAGAAATGCGGGTTTTCCGAGAGGAAGTTCTGCGGGGTGGCGTTGATATTGGTGAAATTACACCGTCCACCACCCGAGATGCGGATCTTTTCGGCCAGCTTGGCCGCGTGATCGATCAACACCACGCGCTTGCCCTGCTGGGCGGCCACAGCCGCACACATCATGCCGGCCGCGCCCGCGCCGATCACTGCCACATCAAATTGTTTTGCCATAAAAATTCCGGTCACCGCTGATTACAAAGACGCCATTGTAAACTGCGGCGACGCGGCTAGCGCGGCCGTGCCGCAATCTGTCGCGATGCCGTCAAGCATTGCACCACCTGCTCGGCGATCGACGGCGGCACGGGCACCTCGCCGCGCAGCACGGCCGCGATCCAGGCCGCCGTAGTGGCCGCATCGCGCTCGGCTGGCAAATGCGGCAGCTCTTCCACCAGCAGTTGCTTTTCCACCAGCACCGTGCGTTCCACGCCATGGAACCAGTCGATCTGCTGCGCCTTGTTGGCGTTGGCCACCGTCTCGCCCTCCGTGCCACGCATGAGGAAAGCGTCGCCGCGCGCGGGATCTGAGGCGGTGAGGAAATATTCGCCGAGCATTTCCAGGTATTCCGGGTGCGTGTACGACACCAGCCGCAGGGCAGGACCGCCAAACGGCTGCATGATTTTCACCAGGGTGTGCGTGGAATTGCGCACGCCCAGCACGCGCCGCAGCGACAGCATCCAGGCCAGGCGCGGCGCCAGCGCTTCGATGGGCAGGAAGGCGGCCTCCCCGCGCACCATGGCGGCCTCGGCTTGCGCATGGTCCGTGGAAGCGGGCACGCCCAGCGCGGCCAGCACTTCGGCCGTCGTGATGCGGCCTGGATCGCTGGTCACGCCATGTACGAGCACGGGTGCGCCCGCGCGCGCCAGCAGCAGCGCCAGCAAGGCCGTCAGGTTGGCCATCTTGCGCGCGCCGTTGTAGCTGGGAATGATGATCGGGGCAAATTCGCCGGCCGGCGCGGCCAGCGGGGCAAATGACGCTTCGGCAGCGTCGAGGAAGCCCGCGATCTCGTCCACGGACTCGCCCTTGATGCGCATCGACAATAAAATGCCGCCCAGCTCCAGGTCCGACACGCGGCCCTCGAGCATGGCGCGGTACAGGGCGCAGGCGTCGTCACGCGTCATGCTGCGCGCGCCGTTCTTGCCGCGTCCTATTTCCTTGATGAAACGTGCTGCGGGGAATGGCTCACCGGCCACATCGGTATGGGGTATGGAAACAGTCGTCATGGTGCCAGCTTACACGGATTTTTCCCCTTGCAGAGGCGCTGGAAGACGCCATAGGCGCCGATGCAACAGTCTTTCAAGCTCTTTTTTGAATGAATCCGCATCGCGGCTGCATCCAAACGCGCCACCGCTGCGTATAAGACTGCACAGGGGGACTCATCATGGAACACGCGATCAGACGGGAAACGGCCTTCGTCGGCATCGAAACGAGCAAGCTGCTGCTGAAAGCCGTGCTGCTCTCGGGTAACGAAGTGCTGTGCAAAGTGCTGGAAAACGACGTGGCCGGCTACCGCTGGCTGCGCAGCTGGCTGCAAAGGAACGACGTTCCCGTCATCGGCTTGCGCGTCTGCATGCGCCTCGATATGCCATACAGCGAGGCACCCGCCCGCATGCTGGCCGACATGGGCATGGTGGTTTGCGATGCGCAGCCCGCGCAACTGGACGACTATCTGCGCGGCCAGGGCTTGCCCGATGACGCGGCGCACAGCGCCGTGGTGCTGGCCAACTACTGTGCGCACAGGCGTCCCGCGCGCTGGACGCCGCCCTCGCCCGCCTACGTGGAACTGCGGCTATGGCTGCGCCGCCTGCACGCCATCGAAGGCGTGCGCCAGCAGGAATCGGCGCGCCTGAATGTGCATCTGCAGGCTGGCCAGCATGCGCTGCACGCCCTGTTGCGCCAGCAGATCGCCTGCCTCGACGCGCAGATACGCCAGCACGAAAGCGCCATCCTCGAGCATGTGAAGCGCCATCCCGGCCTGCCCCGGCCGCCCGAGCTGGCCGGCAACTACCAGCGCATCGCCCGCTACAGCGTTGGCGCCAGCCTGGCCGGCGGCCATTGAACGCACAGGGGCCGGCAGCGTGCCGGCCCTGCCATAAAAACAACTGAAGCATTGCCGTTTTGCCCCCATCCCCGCCGCCAGGCCGCATTTCCGCTACACTATTGCCTCTTAAAGAACGCAATCGCGAAAGCCGAGCCAGAATCATGAATACGCCAGACATCGAAAATATCAACGTCACCTCTTTCGCGCCCATGCCGACACCGGCCGAACTGCACGCCAAGCTGCCCCTGTCGGAGAGCGCCTTCGACACCGTCAGCCGCGGCCGCGAAGCGCTGCGCAACATCATCGACCGCAAGGACCAGCGCCTGTTCGTCGTCGTCGGCCCATGCTCGATCCACGACCCCGTCGCCGGCCTCGATTACGCGCGCCGCCTGAAAGCGCTGCAAGAGGAAGTCAAGGACACGATGCTGCTGGTGATGCGCGTGTATTTCGAAAAACCGCGTACCACCACGGGCTGGAAAGGCTATATCAACGACCCGTACATGGACGACTCGTTCAAGGTCAATGAAGGCATGGAAAAGGCGCGCCAGTTCCTGCTCGACGTATGCGAACTGGGCCTGCCCACCGCCACCGAAGCGCTGGACCCGATCTCGCCGCAATACCTGGGCGACCTGATCGCCTGGACCGCCATCGGCGCGCGCACGACGGAATCGCAGACGCACCGCGAAATGTCGTCGGGCCTGTCGACGCCAGTCGGCTTCAAGAACGGCACCGATGGCGACATCAGCATCGCGGTAAACGCGATCTTGTCGTCGGCGCATCCGCACTCCTTCCTGGGCATCAATGGCGAAGGCAACGTCGCCATCGTGCGCACGCGCGGCAACGCGTATGGCCACGTCGTGCTGCGCGGCGGCGACGGCCGTCCGAACTACGATTCGGTGTCGATCGCCATCGCCGAACAGGCGCTGGCCAAGGCCAAGCTGCCGGCCAACCTGGTGGTCGATTGCTCGCATGCGAACAGCTACAAAAAGCCGGAGCTGCAACCGCTGGTGATGGGCGACGTGATCAACCAGATCCGCCAGGGCAACCGCTCGCTGGTGGGTGTGATGATCGAATCGAACATCGTTGGCGGCAACCAGAAGATCCCGCAAGACCTGTCGCAACTGACCTACGGCTGCTCCGTCACCGACGGCTGCATCGACTGGGACACGACGGCGACCATGCTGCGCGATGCGCATGCGCACCTGCTGAACCGCCCTGCGTAACTATCGTAGTTACTGCCAACAGTATTGTCGGATTACGCGCTTGCGCGCTAATCCGACCTACCCGGCCGGCCGCTTCAATGCGTAGGTCGGCTTAGCGCACAGCGCGTAAGCCGACACCACCACGAGACATATCACGCCATCTGCACATGCGGCAGCACGGCAAACGATCCCGCCAGCGCCTGTTCCGCCTTGCTGGCCGGGATATTCAATTCATTCATGTCCAGGTAGATGCGTCCGTCCAGGATGCGCACGGCGTACATACGCGCCAAGCCCTGCACGGGCGCCACCAGGCGGCCCGAATCGAGCTCGATGATCCAGCTGTTCTTCGGCCCCATCAGGTTTTTCTCCATCAGCACTCCCTGCGCGAGCGGGCCGCCCAGGCAAGGCACCGTGTCGAGCAGCGCGTACACCGTATCGTCAGCTGCGCGAAACAGCGCCACGCCCGGTAAATCCTGCCACGCCAGGCCCCGCTGCACCATGCGCGCGCCCGCCAGCGGCATGTCCTTCAGGCGGCAAATCATTTTCCATTGTTCCGACATCGCAAGCTCCCTCGAGAAAGGTACACGCTTGCATAAGCAAGAGCGGTGCCAGTGCCGGAGGGGCAAACTCCAAGGCGATATTCCGCTACCCAAGACCAGCATGCACCATCAGTGCGCAAAAATAGTCGGCGGCGGTGCATGGAAATAAATGCAATGCCAAAAACGAAAGACTATTCCAGTGTTATTTTGATAATTACATGTATTATTAGCATGCATTTTTAATACTTTCACTGAAAACTTCCCACTTCTCCAACAAAGAGGTTTATATGCATCCTTCCACACGACTTGCCGCAATCGGTTTCGCCGCCTTCCTGATGATGCCTGGCGCGCATGCGGCTCCTCCCGCCGATCTCGGCTCCATCACCATCAACTATCCGGCGGAAGTTCAATACTGGTTCGACAAACCTGCAAGTCCCACGCTCGTTTCCAGCACACCGGGAGCGGCTACCCTGGATTTCGGCGCGGGCTTGAACAAGTACAACTCGGTTCCCCTCCTAGGCACGCAATCATTCCAACTGACGGCAAAGCCTGGCTACAAGATCACCGGCTTCTCCTATTCATCGCAACTGTCCGGTCTATTGCAGGACAGCGAGGCGCCGCCAGGTTACAGCGGACAACCTGGCCATGCCACCAGCGTCGCCACGGCCTATCTGTCTGTGCGCGGCACAGATGGCAAGCAGCTCAGTCTCGTGGGAGCGAAGGAGGAAAATATCAATGGAAGCGGCCTGCTCAGCTTTAATACCGGCCTGCTGGATCTGCCTGATACTGTCAGCCTTAGCCTCGAAGGCAACCTGTTCCTCCAATTGGGCTATGGCTACTACTACAATGAGTTTGGCGACGAACGGAAAATATCATCGAGTGGCTGGCTGGGCGCCGAAAATTCCTTCCTGACTATCCATACCACCGCTCTGCCGGTACCAGAACCGTCGACCTGGATGATGCTGTTGGGCGGCCTGCTGCTGCCATGGGTCGTCAGCCGCCGTCAACGCGCGCGCGCTGCCTGATCACGCTTGAGCATGGGTGCAAATGCCACGCGGCGCTTGCACCCTGGAGCCTGCTGCCCGGCTTTCCTTTACAATGGCGGATTACTCCTCCCTATTTAGCACCTTCATGATTGTTCTTGGCGTCGAATCCTCCTGTGACGAAACCGGCCTGGCCTTGTACGACACGCAACGCGGCCTGCTGTCGCACGCCCTCTATTCGCAAGTCGCCATGCACGAGCAATATGGCGGCGTGGTGCCGGAACTGGCGTCGCGCGACCATATCCGCCGCGCCATCCCGCTGCTCGAAGAAACCCTGACCAGGGCCGGCATCGCCCTGCCCGAGATCGACGCCATCGCCTACACGCAAGGTCCTGGCCTGGCCGGCGCGCTGCTGGTCGGCTCCTCCGTTGCCTGCAGCCTGGGCCTGGCCATCAACAAGCCGGTGCTGGGCATCCACCACCTGGAAGGCCATCTGCTGTCGCCCTTGCTGGCGTCCGAACCGCCGGAATTCCCCTTCATTGCCCTGCTGGTGTCGGGCGGCCATACGCAGCTGATGCGCGTCGATGGCGTGGGCCAGTACACGATGCTGGGCGAAACGCTGGACGATGCTGCAGGCGAAGCGTTCGACAAGTCGGCCAAGCTGCTGGGACTCGGTTATCCGGGCGGCCCCGCCATTTCCCGCCTGGCCGAATTCGGCGACCCGCTCGCGTATAAACTGCCACGCCCGATGCTGCATTCGAAGGATTTCAACTTCAGTTTTTCCGGCCTGAAGACGGCCGTGCTGACGGTGGTGAAAAACCACGAAGAAAAAGTCATCGCGAATATCTGCGAACAGGACAAGGCGAACATCGCGCGCGGCTTCGTGGACGCCATCGTCGACGTGCTGACGGCCAAATGCGTATCGGCCCTCAAGCACACGGGCTTGAAACGCCTGGTGATCGCCGGCGGCGTGGGCGCCAACGCGCAACTGCGCGCCTCGCTCAACGCGGCTGCCGCCAAGAAGCGCTTCAAAGTGTATTACCCGGAGCTGGAATTCTGTACCGACAACGGCGCCATGATCGCCTTTGCCGGCGCCATGCGCCTGCAGATCAACCCCGACGCCGCCAAGCACGATTACTCGTTCAACGTGCGCCCGCGCTGGCCGCTGGACGAGATCCGGGAAGTCTGATCCTTAGAGGACAGTTGCGTCGCGCCCGTCCAGGGCCGTTCGTCGCCTCTTCCACGGAGTCTATCACTTCAGCAGGAAGTTCCGCCCCGCAGGGCCGCGCCCTTCTTCCACCGTTTCATCCTTCAATTCCACGCCCGACAGCTGCCTTGTAAACGCCTGCGACAGCAGGTAGTGCAGCCGGTACGCCGCCTGCGCATACGCCAGCCCCTCGGGGCGCACGTTCGAAATGCAGTTGCGGCGCTCGTCGAGCAAGCCCACTGCAGGTGCCCACGTCAGGTACAGGCCCAGGCTGTCCGGGGAACTCAAGCCCGGCCGCTCGCCGATCAGCACCAGCACGGCCTTCGCTTGCAACAGCTGCCCCACCTCGTCGCCAACGGCCACCCGTCCCTGCGCCACAATGTGCAGCGGCGACAGCGTCCACGCTTCCAGCGCCAGCCGTTCGCGCAGGGCGGCCAGGAACGGCGCCGCGTGACGCTGCACGGCCAGCGCCGACAGGCCATCAGCCGCCACCAAGGCCAGGTCGACTCCCGTGGCAGCGGCGGCCAGCCGCGCCCGTGAAGCGTCGTCGAGCCGGCGTCCCAGGTCGGGGCGTTGCAGGTAGTCGGCGCGCGTGGCGGCGGCGCTGTGCAGCTGCACGCAATCTTGCCCCTGCGCGGCGAGAACGCGCGCCAGGCCCTCGTCATCGAGCGCCAGATGCACGGCGTCGCGCGCCTGCGCGTGGGCCAGCTGGAACGCCAGCTGCGCCTTGGTCGGCACGCTCACGCCACGGCGTCCCAACGCGATGCGGGCGGCCGTATGCGCGCGCAGCGCTTGCCAAGGATAGTTTTCATCCATGCGTGCTCCCTAATCGTCCAGGCGCAGCAGGGCCGCCTGGAAGGCCGGCGCCAGCGCCGTGTTCAAACGGCCCTGCCCATCCGTGATCTGCATGCGCGCCAGCCAGGCCGCGAATTCCGGCGCAGGGCGCAAGCCCAGCACCCGGCGCGCATACAGGGCGTCGTGGAACGAGGTGCTCTGGTAGCCGAGCATGATGTCGTCCGCGCCCGGCACGCCCATGATGAAATTGCAGCCGGCCACGCCCAGCATGGTCAGCAAGGCGTCCATGTCGTCCTGGTCCGCTTCCGCATGGTTGGTGTAGCACACGTCGCAGCCCATGGGCAGCCCAAGCAGCTTGGCGCAGAAATGGTCTTCCAGCCCCGCGCGCATGATCTGCTTGCCGTCGTACAGGTATTCGGGGCCGATGAAGCCCACGACGGAATTGACCAGCAGCGGCTGATACGCGCGCGCCACCGCATATGCGCGCGCTTCGCACGTCTGCTGATCCATGCCGTAATGGGCGCCGGCCGACAGCGCGCTGCCCTGCCCCGTCTCGAAATACATGACGTTGTTGCCCACCGTGCCGCGCCCCAGCGACAGGGCCGCCGCCCGGCCCTCGGCCAGCAGCGCCAGGTCGATGCCGAAGCTGCGGTTGGCCACCTGCGTGCCCGCCACCGACTGGAACACCAGGTCGACGGGCGCGCCGCGGCGGATCGCCTCGATGGTATTGGTAATGTGCGTGAGCACGCACGACTGCGTGGGAATCCGATATTGGTCGATGACGGCGTCGAGCAGGTGCAGCAGCGAGACCACCTGCGCCACATTGTCAGTGGCGGGATTGATGCCGATCACGGCGTCGCCGCTGCCCAGCAATAGGCCATCGAGAATGGAGGCGGCAATCCCCGTGGCGTCGTCCGTCGGGTGGTTCGGCTGCAGCCGCGTGGACAAGCGGTTTTCCAGTCCCAGGGTATTGCGAAAGGCCGTGACGACCCGGCACTTGCGCGCCACCAGCACCAGGTCCTGCAGGCGCATGATTTTCGAGACGGCGGCCGCCATTTCCGGCGTGATGCCGGCGGCCACTTGCGACAGCGTTTGCGTATCCGTCGCGTCATCGAGCAGCCAGTCGCGAAAGTCGCCCACGCACAGGTGCGCAATGGAGGCAAACGCGGAGCGGTCATGACTATCGATGATCAGGCGAGTGACCTCGTCCTCCTCGTACGGCACCAGCGCCTCGCTGAGGAATAGCGATAGCGGCACGTCGGCCAGCGCCAGCTGCGCCGCCACCCGCTCCCGCGCGCTGGCGGCCGCTACGCCGGCCAGCACGTCGCCCGAACGCAGCGGCGTGGCCTTGGCCAGCAGCTCCTTCAGGCTGGCGAACGCATAGGTGTGGCTGTCTATCGTATGGCTGAAGCGGGGCATGGTCGGTTCCTGATGGCCCCATTCCCCGCGGGGCTGTCTCCTCAGCATGCCCCATTCTACGCTCAGAACGGCGGCTACAGGCTGCGCAGCGCCCCTTCCAGCTGCGGATAGCGGAAGGCAAAGCCGTCGGCCAGCAAGCGGCGCGGCGCGACCCGCTGGCCTTCGACCAGCAAATCGGCTTGCTCGCCCAGCAAGGCTTGCATGACGAAGGCCGGCGTGGGCATGAAGCTGGGGCGGTGCAGCACGGCGCCCGCCACCTGGGCGAAGCGGCGCTGCGCTATGGCTTCCGGCGCGCAGAAGTTGTATGCGCCGCTCACCGCCTGTTCTTCGCTGCGGCGCGCCAGATGGGCGATGCCGCGGATCACGTCGCGCACATGCACCCACGTGACCCATTGCTTGCCGCTGCCCAGCGGGCCGCCCACGCCGAAGCGGATCGGCAGCAGCATTTGCGGCAGCGAACCCTGGTGACCGAAGACGAGGCCAAAGCGCATGCAGCCCACCTGCACGCCAAATTTCTCCGCCTGGCGCGCGGCCGCTTCCCACTCCTGGCATAGCTGCGACATGAAGATGGCTTGCGGCGCGCTCTCCTCCGTCAATTCCGTGTCGTCGCCCTGCGGCTGCACACCGTAGTAGCCGATGGCAGACGCCGACAGCAGCACCCGTGGCTTGTGCTGCGCGCGGGCGATCCACGCCACCAGCTCCTGCGTCAGCGCGACTCTGCTGCGGCGCAAGGCCGCCTTGCGCGCATCCGTCCAGCGCCGCCCGACGATGCGCGCGCCGGCCAGGTTGACGACCATGTCGATACGCTGCGCATCCGCCAATTCGTCGAACGACTGGATGCAGCGCACCTGGCCATCAAAGGTCCACGCGGCCTGCTTCGGCTGGCGCGTCAGCACCGTCACGGCATGGCCATCGGCCAGCAAGGCGGCAACCAGTTGCTGGCCGATGAAACCCGTGGCGCCCGTTACCAGCACGGATTGCGGCGTGGCGGCAAAGCGCAGCGGTTCCTCTTGCTCTGCTGTCTCTTGCACCTTGCGCCGTCCCAGCTGCCACACGGCATACGCGTCACGCAGGCCGGACAAGCCCACGCCCACGCCGCACAGGGCGAGGAAGACGCTGAGCCAGCCATACGGCTGCCACACGAGGGCCGTCGGCAAGCTCGCCCATTCGCTGCTGTTCAGGGCCAGCAGGGCGATGAAGGCGCCCGCGTTAATCGCCAGCACCGTGTGCGTGACCCGCTCCGTGGCGGGCAAGAGGCGCGTCTGGTCCTCCACGACGAAGTCCCACAAGGTCAGCACGATTTCCACGCCAAACACGATGACCAGCACCCAGGCCCAGGCACCATGCCACTCCCACGCGGCCAGGCCCACGAACAGCAGGCTGTAGATCAGGGCGCGCGTCGCATGGATCGTCAATTCAAGTCGCGCGGACGCCTTTTGCGGCAGCGCCTCCGTGATTTCATGGTGGTAGATGGTGTCGAAGGCGCCCAGGCAGCCTTGCGCCGCCATCAGTTGCAGGGCCAGCAGATGCGTATTCATGGTGTCTCCTTCATTTCCGGTGCGGCGGACTCGCGGAACACGCCCGCCTGCGTGAACGTGGTGCCGAACAGCGCGTGGCGAATTTCGATGCGGATGTTGAACTGCTGCGGCGTTTCATTGCGGTGGCACAGAAAGGTTTTTCCGGGCGTGAGCACGCCGGGCAGCGGCATGCGCCAGCCGAAAAGATCCCAAAAATAGCCGTCGCTGGTGAAGTGCAGGTTGCCGTCTTCGACGTGCAGCACCAGCTTCATGCCCAGGCCCATGCCCACGTATTCGAGCACTTCGCCCTTTGCGCTTTCCGCCATGTAGGAGGTGAAGCGGATCGGCGCGCGGCCATGCAGGCGGTAGGTGCGCTGCTTGAAAATGAACGGGCAGCCGGGGCGCGAATAGACTTCGATATCGACGGGAAAATCGTGATCGTCATGCGGAATCAGGGCGCCGTCGATGAAGGGGCGCGTGAGCCAGCCGAGGAATTTTCCCAGGCGCGAGCTGCTGAGTTCACTGAGCTCGCCCCGGTAATACAGGGGCTGGCCCGGTGCGGGATTTTTCTCGAAGCGGCGGCGGATATCGGGGTGCAGCGTGAGCCACTGCGCGCCCATCACTTTCTTGAACAGTTCTCCTTCCGAAGGGCCGTTCATGATTTTGCGCGCTTGCCAGGTTTGTCTTCCGGGCTGAGGAACTTGGCCACCTTGCCGCCCATCGACAGCATGCGCTGCAGGGTTGCCGGCGGCAAGTTTTTGTAATCGCTATAGGTGCTGCTGAGCATTTCCAGAAACGCCAGCACTTCGCCCATGCGCTCGAGCGTGGCCGGTGGAATGGCCGCATCGTGCTCGCCCTCGATCGCGCATTCGCGCAGCACCGTCAGGGTGGGATCGATCTCGCGCCGCTTGCGCTCTTCCATGATGACGCGGAAGATTTCCCACACATCCTGCAGGGCGACGAAATGGTCGCGCCGGTCCCCCATCACGTGCGTACTGCGCGCCAGGCCCCAGCTTTGCAATTCCTTCAGGCTGTTGCTGACGTTGGACCTGGCCACGTTCAGGCTGGCCGCGATGTCTTCCGCCGTCAGCGGTTCATTCGCCAGGAACAGCAGCGCGTGGATTTGCGCCACCGTGCGGTTGACGCCCCAGCGCGTGCCCATTTCACCCCAGTGCAAAATGTACTTCTGCGTGGTCGGACTCAGTTCCATGATTTTCTCTTATTTCTGTCGTTACAGAAATGTAAGACGGAACGGAAACCGAGTCAAGCACGATTCGTCAGGTGCGGGTGGGCGGCTGGCCCATGGCGCGCAGGAACTGCTGCTGCGACTCTTGCAGCTGGCCATAACCAAGTTCGCGGTACACGAGGCCGTGGCGCGGCGCCAGTTCGGCCAGAATGCGCGCCAGCGCCGGGTAGTGGCGGTGGTTCCAGGTGGGGAACAGGTGATGCGTGAGGTGCAGGTTCAAGCCGCCCAGCCAATAGCCTAGCCAGCGCAGCGCGCGCGGTTTCGGCGTCCAGTCGCAGGCCGTATAAAACGTGTGCTGGTACCAGTCGTGCGGCAAGGTGCCGTCCGCGCCCGGCTGGAAGAATTCCACTTCGGCCCAGTGGGTGCCGAGGATCAGCGCCACCAGCGCGCACGAGGCGATCATCTGGCCCAGGAAATACGCGCCCAGCACCACGCCCCAACCTATTCCATGCTGCTGCAGCACCCACATGGGCAGCGCCAGCACCAGCGCCACGTGGCCCAGCTTCCAGCCGAGGAATGACAACCAGCCGCGCCAGCCCTGCAAGCGGCTATGCGCGGCCACGGGCGTCTTGCCGAAGCGGTCCAGCCAGTCGCCATACCAGTTCAGATACGGCAGCGACAGGGCCGCCACCACGGGCCAGTACAGGTATTGATAGCGGTACTGGGGCGACCAGATTTGGTACGGCGTCTGGCGCAGGAAGGGGTTCGGCTCCGTGTCGAGGTCATAGCCTTCCACGTTCGCATACGTGTGATGGAAGTGCACGTGGCGGATGGTCCAGAAATCCGTGTCCACGCCCACGGGCAAGCCCACCAGGCGTATCAGCACGCGGTTCAGGAATCCCCGGCGGAAGACGGCGCTGTGGGCCGCGTCGTGCAGGGTATTCATGGCCAGCGCCATGGCCGCGACCAGGCAAGCGACATAGCTGGCAACAAACGGCCAGGTACTGCCGGCATTCAGCGCCAGCGCATACAGGCCCACCGTCAGCGCGGCCAGGAAGACGGTTTTCGCATGCAGGCGCGCGTCGCCGAAGCGGTGCGTTCCTTCATCCGCCAGGTAGGCGTCGGCGCGGGCGCGCAATTCGCGGCGGAAGGCGGAATCGCGGGCGGGCTGGAAGCGCAGGGGCGGCAGCGAAGGTACAGGCTGCGTCACGCGCGCGTCCCCGCTGCCGCAGGCCACCACAGGCGGCGCGCGCCATCGAGGCCATGCGCCAGCAGCGCGGCCAGGAAGACCATGCCCCACACGTCGCGCGCGCCATACCAGCCCAGGTACAGGGCCGGCATGACCAGCGCGATGACGACCCAGGCGATGGCTCCCCAGCGGCGCGCGTCGGACAGGCCGCCCAGCGCCAGGGTGCCGCCGAAGATCAGCGCGAACAGGATCGCCTGCTGCGCGCCAGCCAGCACCGCTTCGTGGTTGACGTAATAGATCACGAGACCAAACAGGATCACGCCGCCGATGCCGATGAACAGCTCGGGCACGTGGAAGGTGCCGCGCGACTGCCAGTGGGGGAAACGCGCGCGCAGCCATGTAAATAGTTTGCCGTTGCTGGCCAGCAGCGGGTTGTGCGTGGGTGTCATGCCCTTCACGCCATAGCGCATTTCCACGCCCTCGAGTTCGGGCTGGAAGCTGCCAAACAGCCTGTCCCACAGCAGCAGGGTGCCGCCGAAATTGCGGTTGATGTAGCGTTTATCGGTGCCGTGGTGCACGCGGTGGTGCGAGGGCGTGACCATGAAACGATCGAGGATGCCGGATTTGTTCACCAGCGCATTGTGGTTATAGAACTGCACCGTGTAATGCAGCGACGAGACGACGAGGAAGATTTCCAGCGGCACGCCCAGCACGGCCAGGATGGCGATGAAGGGGAAATTCGTCAGCGACGAATACCAGGAATTGCGCACGCCCAGCGACAGGTTGAAATGCTCGCCCTGGTGGTGCACGACGTGCACGGCCCACAGCAAAGGAATCTTGTGGTGCAGCCGGTGCATCCAGTAAAAGCACAGGTCCCAGGCAAAAAACGCGAATATCCATTGCGCCACCACGGGCCACTGGTCAACGACGTGCAGGTTCGCATGGCGCAGCAGCAGGGCGAAGGCCGCCACTTCCACGCCGCGGAACACCCACATCAGGATGTGGCCGGAATTGAGATTGAAGATCACGTCCTTCCACGGCACGGGCGTCTTGCGTACCCATTTGAGTATCAGCAGTTCGGCCAGCACGAAGGCCAGCATGATCAGGAACGACAGGGCAAATGGATTCATCATGGTGCGGTGTTGATGGAAACGGCGCGGCGGGCAGCCAAGGATACCTGCATTTTCGCCAGCATGCCGCCGGCGATGCCAACAAACAGGCCGGCGGCCAGGTCGATGCTCACGTGCCGGCGCAGCGCGATGATGGCGTAGCAGATAGCCACGCCCAGCACCACGGCCAGCGCGGAACGAACCAGGTGGCGTTTGTCGCACAGGGCCCATACGCACAGCAGGGTCAGGGCGCCGTGCAGCGACGGCAGGCAGTTTTGCGTGGAATCCGCCGCCTGCAGCATGCGCAGCGCCTGCGTGCTCCACGCATTGCCCTCGCCCACGGGCGGGTAGGCGAGCGTGGTCGGATACAGAAGGAAGACCACGCCGCACAGGACGGCGGAAAGCGCCATGGCGCGCGCCAGCCAGCGCACGCGGACCGCATCGGCCGCCAGGTAGGTGTACGGGATCAGGATGAAGAAGGACAGGTACAGCCAGATGGCAGAGTCGCTGTAGGGGATGGCGCGGTCGATGGCCGTTTCGGGCAGCAGTACCCCCTGCCCTTGCAGCAAGTCGCTGGAAAAATACACGAGGCCGACGCTGCCCCAGCCGGCCAGCAGGTGCAGCAGGCGGGAATACAGCGTCATGGTGTCTACAGATTTCATGCGGTGGCAAGGCGCCGGATGCGGCGCCGTTTCATGGTGGGGTCAAAGGAAGGCAGTTCGCCGCTCATCGTCCAGGCCAGGCCGTCGGTGGCTACGCCCAGGCCCTGCAGCACCGTTGCCAGGTGCGCGCGCAGGGCGGCCAGGCCCGCATCGTCCAGCGCCGCATGCAGCTGCAAGGCGCTATCGCCCGTTTGCACCAGGCGGTAATCGGCATCGGCCGGCAAGGCTTGCGCAAACGCGCGCGTCAGCACGTCGGCAAACACGGCGATGGGTTCACCGCCGTTCTCCGATGGCAAGGATGGCAAGAGCAGCATATCGTCGCAGCGCCCTTCGATGCCATCGATGGCGCGCGTGGCGCGGCCGCACGGGCATGGCGCGGCGCGCGCGATCAGGATGTCGTCCAGGCGGTAGCGCACGATGGGTTGCGTGATGCGCGTAAAGTCCGTAATCACGGGCACGAAGCGCCGCTGTTCAGCATCGAGCCACTGCGGTTCGATGTGCACGTATTCTTCGTTCAGGTGCAGCACGCCGTGCTCGCAGCTGCTGGCAAGGAAACCCTCGGTGGCCTGGTAGATTTCATGCACGGCGCCAAACGCCTGCACGATCAGTGCGCGGTCCTGCGCTTCCAGTACTTCGGCCACGGAGATGACTTTTTTCGGCGCCAGCGCGAGGCTGCCGTCGATGACGCGCAGGGCCAGCTGGCGCAGTACCTGGGCCGGCGCGACAATGACGGATGGCCGGTATTGCGCCAGCCGCGCGCACAGTGCGTCGAACGGTTCGAACAGATCGTAAAACGCAAAGGTCAGCCACGGCGAACGCACGGCCGTGTACAGATTGCTGTTCGCGCGCAGGAACAGCGCGACTCTTTCGCCGGAAAACAGGCCGTCGGGCAGCGCCTTGGCCAGCATCACGCCCGCCCATTGGGCTTTTTCGCGGGGGCTGACGGTAAACACGGCGCGCCGCGACGAAGTGCCCGACGACAGGCCCACCGTGATGTCGCCGACAGCCGGCGTGAAGTCGCGGCTATGCTCGGCCGCCATGGCCGCGTCCATCGCCTGCGCCAAAGTCACCCCTTGCGTGTTCATGGCATCGAAATGCTCGAGCATCAGCGCCTTATTCATCGTCGGCCACTGCGCCAGCGGCAAGTTGCGGTATGGGGCAAAGTAGCGGCTGCGCGCACACAGCGTGTCGATAAAACGGGCCAGCTGCCGCTGCTGGTAGGCGGCCAGCTGCGTGCGGTCCGCAAAGCGCAGGCGGCGCGTGCGCCAGTACGACAGCAACAGCCAGACGATACGCTTCACGGGCGGCCCGCCACAGCAATGTAGTCGACCGTATCTTCGTGCGTGATGCGGATCTGCGCATTGCCCGAGCGGTGCAGCTGGTGCAGCCGGTTCAAGGTGGCGTAGTACGGCGCGCGCTTGTGCTGGATGATGAACGACAGTTCCGACGGTCCGCGCAGCTGCTGGAAGCTTTCCGGCACCCAGGCCGCGTCCGACGCCAGCAGGGTCCAGCCGCCGTCCTGCAGCACGAAGGCGCCCAGATGGCCGATGGCGTGGCCGGGCAAGTCAACGATGTAGATCTCGCCCGTGCCGCTGACGTCGCGCCCGTGCGTGAATGGCAGCAGGGCCGCCGGCAGGGCCGTTTCGGGCACGCTTTCCACGAAATCCAGGCGGTCGGCGATATCGTTCGGCAGCAGCTCGGGCACGAAGGCCTGGCGCACGGCGGCCACGCCGGACAGGCCGCGCACGGCGTCCCAGCCCGTCTTGGACGCCATCAGCCGCGCGCCGGGAAAGTCGCGCATGCCGGCGATATGGTCGGCGTGGAAGTGCGACAGCAGCAGGGTGTGGATGTCGCCGGGCGAGACGCCATGCGCGCGCAGCTGGCCCTGCAGCGACTCGTTCTCGTCGAAGAAAATCGGCGTCACCCACGCATACATGCGGTACACGCCTTTCGACGTGGCGGCGCGGAAGTGCTCGGCGTAACCGGTGTCCCACAGGTACAGGCCCGCGCGCGTCTCGATCAGGTAGGCGCGCGAGGGGAAGCAGCGGCTGGCCAGCCCGCTGCCTTTCAGGACCATGCACGAAGGATGGGTGCAATGGCCGACGCGAAACGCGGTAATCCTAGCCATTGCGCTCCTTGCCCACCTTGTGCGCCGCCGCTTCCTGGCGCATCCACTGCGCAGTGCGGGCAATGCCGTCCTGCAGGCTGACGATGGGACGGTAGCCGAGCACCTTGCGCGCCTTGGCGTTATCGAGCGTCATGTCGAAACTGAGCGCGCCGATGCTGTAGGGCGTCAGCGATGGCTCGCGGCGCGTAAAGCGCGAGGCGAACTGCATCAGGCGCGCGACCGCCGCCAGCACGCGGTAAGGCACGCTGACGATCTCGAACGGCTGCTGCAGATGGTCGCAGAACAGGGTGCGCAAGATGTCGCACAAGCGCGCCGGTTCGCCATTCGTGATGTTGAAGGCGGCGCCCGAAGCGATGGTCTTGTGTACGGTGGCCAGCCACATCGCATGCACGACGTTGTCCACATAGGTGACGTCGATGGTGGCCGCGCCGCCATTGGGCAGCGGCAGCTTGCCGCCGCGCTCCTGCAGCACCCTCGCCAGACGCGGAATCAAGACCTGGTCGTGCGGGCCGAAGATAGCGCGCGGGCGCAGGATCACGCACGTCATGCCGCGCTGGCGGTCGACGCACTCCTGCACCAGTTTTTCCGCCATCGCCTTGCTGCGCGCGTAGGCGTTGACGAAGGCGTCGGGGCGGAAGGATTCCGGCACCTCGTGGCGGTTGCGGTAGTCGAAATAGATGGCCGGGGTGGAGATGTGCACGAAGCGCGCCACGTGCAGGCTGGCGGCCGCGCGCAGCAGCTGGGCCGTGGCCGTGACGTTGGCGGCGATGAAGTCGCGTTCCGCGCCCCAGGGCGACGACAGCGCGGCGCAGTGCCAGACGGTGTCCATGCCGCGCACCAGTTCGTCGACCTGGCGCGGCGTGGCCTGCGCCAGGTCGAGCGCGACGAATTGCGCGCCCATGCGTTCGAGTTCGCGGCCCACGGCGGCGTTGCGGCCCGTGGCGCGCACTTCCACGCCCTGCGCCAGCAGGGTGCGCACGGCATTGCGCCCCAGCCCGCCCGTCGCTCCCGTGACCAGTATCCGCCTCATCACACCACCTTCACAGGTCAAGTATCATGCCGCCGATGGTCAGGCCTGCGGCCGTGCCCATCATCAGCAAACGCTGGCCTGCCACGGCCCGCCCCGTCATCACCGCCTCGTGCAGGGCGGTGGGCAAGGACGCGGCCACCTGGTTGCCATGCGTTTCAAAGATCTTGATGATTTTAGCATCGGGGACGTCGAGGATGCGCGCCGCATGCGCGAGGCCCAGCGGGCTGGCCTGGTGCGGCACGACCACGTCGACCTTGTCCAGTCCCGCGCCCGATTCCTGCATCAGTTCCGCCAGGAAATCCGGCATCACCTTGACGGCCAGGCGGAACACGGCCTTGCCATCCATGCGGAACAGGTAGTCGCCCGGTTCGCAGCCGTTGCGCGGATTGCGCTCGGTGCCGCCGCCGCGGATTTCGCAGTAGCGCCGCCCTTCCGGATACGTACCCATCTTGTAGGCGCGGATGCCCGCGCTGCCGTCGCCCCGCTCGACGATGACGGCGGCGGCGCCATCGCCAAAGATCATCGACGCTTCCGGCTCGCTCCAGTCGACCCCGCGCGAGGCAAGATCGGACGAAACGATGGCGATGCGCCGGTAGGCGCCGCCGGCCAGCATGGACGCGGCCACGCGAAAGGCGGCCATGAAACTGAGGCAGCTGGCGTTGACGTCAAAGCTTTGCGTGCCTGGCGGCAAACCCGCGTGTTCGGCCACGAAGCAGGCCGTATTCGGCAATGCCTGCTCGGGCACGCCGCAGGCGCAGATCAGAAGATCGATGTCGGCCGGGCGCAGGCTGGCATTCTTCAGCGCATCGAGCAGGGCGGCGGCGCCCAGCTGGCTTTGCGACTCATCGGGCGCGGCGACAAAGCGCGACAGCACGCCGCTCTTGCGCAAGGTGTAGCCGGCCGGATGGCCCAGTTTCAGGTCCAGGCTGGCGGAGGTAACGCTGTGCGACGGCACAGCTTTGCCCGTCGCAATCAGGCGAACTGGGATCATGTTGGCCTTAAAAAAGTAAAGTAAATACGGTGGATGAAGGGTTCAGTCGCTAATCGCGGGCCAGCGGCGGCAATGCGACTCCGCAGTTCTTGCAGAAATTGGCATCGTCGTCGAGCCCTTCTTTCAGGCACGTGGGGCAGGTACGCGTGGTGACCAGCTTGGAGCTGCGCTGTACCGTCATCTCGGCGCTGATAATGCCGGTAGGCACTGCCAGGATGCCCCAGCCCAGCAACATCATCAGCGAGGCGATGGTGCGCCCGATGTCGGTCTTCGGCGTGATATCGCCGAAACCCACCGTGGTCATGGTGCTGATGGCCCAGTATATCGACGTGGGGATACTGCTGAAACCGTTTTCCGGCCCTTCCACGACGTACATCACCGTGCCCAGCAGAAAGACCACCATCATGACGAATGACAGGAAAATGAGGATCTTGCGCCGGCTGGCCAGCAAGGCCCGCCCCAGCACCGTGTATTCATGCACATACGACGTGAGCTTGAGGATACGGAACATGCGCAGCAGGCGCAAAATGCGCACGTCGATCAGCACGTGCGCGCCCGGCAGCAGCAAGCCGATGTAGGTTGGCACGATGGCCAGCAAGTCGATAACGCCAAAGAAACTCTTGGCGTAGCGCACCGGATGCTGCAGGCACGCCAGGCGGGCGAAGTATTCGATGGTGAATAAAATGGTGAAAAACCATTCGAGCGCCGTCAGCCAGGTGCCATAGCGCTCGGCCACGGAGGCGACACTGCTGAGCACGACCACCGTCACGCTGATCAGGATGGCGGCGATCAGCAGCAAATCGAAGGCGCGGCCCGTGCGCGTTTCCGCCTCGAAGATGACGGTGTACACCTTCTCGCGCCAGCCCCGCTCGGGCTTGCCAAATTTTTGCTGCGTTTCCTGCGCCGCCAGCTGCTGCGGCGTCAGGGGCGCCGCTCCGCTTTTCGTCGCGGCTTTCATGTGGTTGATGTGCTCATATACTATTATTGTATAGATAATTGACAAAGCACGGCGACACGCACTGTTGCGCTACGGCAGCACTACGACAGCTTTTTCGCCAGCAGCACGGCATTGCGCCGGTCGCGCTCGGCCTGCACGATGTCCGTCGTGCGCGCTTCCGACAGGCCCACCGTGTGCAGCACGGTGGCCGTCAGCTGCAGCGCCGATTCCAGCGCCTCGGGCACGACCAGGGTGGCGCCCGCCTGTATCAGGGCCACGGCATGGGCCTCGTCGCGTGCCCGCGCATACACGGGCAGCAGCGGATATTCGCGGCGGATCGATTTCACGGCATGCAGCACGGAGGCTGCGTGATCCATGGTCAGCACGACGGCGGCGGCCCGGTCCGCGTTCACTTTTTGCAACAGTTCCGCGCGCGAGGCATCGCCGAAATACACGGGGAAACCGCGCGGATGCAGGGTCGTCACCAGGCGCGCATCGTTTTCAATCGCCACATACGCGATATCCTGCTCCGTCAGCACCTTGGCCAGCAATTGCCCCACCCGGCCGAAACCGGCGATGATGACGGTGCTGCCCTGCGGCGGCAGCGCGCCGTGCGCCAGGTCGGCCAGCTGATGGTGGTGGCGCTGTTCCCACCAGTTGCCGAACGCGCGCGCGGCCTTGGCCAAGGCCGGCGTGGCGAACAGGCTCAGGCCCACCACCAGCATGACGAACTGCGCCACCTGAGGGCCGATCAGTTTGGTACCAAGTGCATACGCGACGACGATGAAGGCGAATTCGCCGCCCTGCCCCAGCAGCACGCCCGTTTCCACGGCGCGCCCCCAGTGAAAGCCGCCGATGCGGAAAATCACGCTGAGGACGAGGGTCTTCAGCGCAAACAGGCTCAGCACGGCCAAGGGAATCAGCACGGGCGACTTGAGGATTTCGCGCACGTCGATCTGCATGCCCACCGACATGAAGAACAGCCCCATCAGCAAGCCCTTGAAGGGCTCGATCGTCACTTCCACTTCGTGGCGAAATTCCGTTTCCGCCAGCAGCAGGCCGGCCAGCAAGGCGCCCAGCGCCATCGACAGGCCCGCCAGATACGTCAGGCCGGCGATGCCCAGGGTACTGAGCAAGGTCAGGGCCATGAACACGTCGGGCTGGTGCTTCTTGACGAAAAACTGGAACAGCGGGCGGATCACGCGGCGCCCCAGCAGATAGATGAGCAGGATGGCGCCCGCCGATTTCACGGCCGCAAAGCTGAGCAGGTAGGCCAGGTCGTCGCTGCGCCCGCTGGCGAAGACGTCGATCAGGATGAACAGCGGCACCACCATCAAATCCTGGAACATCAAGATGGAAAAACCCGCCTGTCCGGCCGGCGTTTGCAGCGAGCGCTGATCGGTCAGCAACTGCATCACGACGGCCGTCGACGACAGCGACAGCACCAGGCCCAGCACGATGGACGCTTCCAGCGACAGGCCAAAGTAGTAGGCCACGCCGCCGATCAGGCAGGCGCTGACGGCCACCTGCCCCACGCCCGCGCCGAACACCCAGCGCCGCAGCGCCCACAGCCGTTCCGTCGACAGCTCCAGGCCGATCATGAACATCAAGAACATCACGCCCAGCTCGGCCAGGCCGCTCACCTGCTCGGCCCGCACGAACGAGAAATACGTCAGCCACGTAAAATCGCCGGCCCACAGGCCGAAGCCGAACGGGCCGAACAGGGCGCCCACGGCCAGGAAGCCCAGCACCTGGTTGACCTTCAGGCGTTGCAATAGCGGGATAAAAATCCCGGCCAGGGCGAGAAACAGCAGGGTTTCTCGCAAATACGGTAAGGCGTGCTGCTCTTCCAAAATAATCCTAACTTAATGATATCCATGCCGAATTGGCAATTATTGCATGCTGGGTCGTGGCAAAACAGGCGCATCCGCGATATTTTTTGCCTAAAAGCAACACAGCCGTTCTCTATTTCGGCGGCGCCAGCATGTCCGCGCGGGGACGGTCCCAGCCCGGCACATAGGCGGGGCATGGCCGGCTGCGGAACTGTTGCAATTCGACGGTCGTGAAATTGGGCTGCATGCCAGGATTGAAACGCACGTCCGTCAGCTTGTCCGCATTCAACCTGGGCATGCGCGCAAAGCGGAACCAGGCGTCGACATAGCAATTGTCTTCCTGCAAGGCACGCAAGGCGGCCAGGCTGCCCGCCGCACGGGCGGACACGGCGATGCCGGGCGCCAGTTGCTGCTCCTTCTTGCCCGTCTCGGCCAGCCCGGCCGGGCAGGCGGCGGGCGCCAGCGATGCGGGCAACAGGCTCAGGGTGCCGCGCCGCAGGGTGTACACGTCCGTCTTGCTGTCGAGCGAGACATAGATCCAGCACAGAGGATTGCTGGGGAATGCCGTCATCGCCACGTCCCACACGCGCGTGCCGGGGTCCAGGCGCTGCACGGCCGCCTCAATGCGCGTACGGCCGAGGGCGGAAGCCACGCCCTGCGTACCGATGAAGGTGGCGGCCAGCGCGAAAGCCAGCAGCAATGGACCGCGTCCCCGTTCGCCGGCCCGTCCCTGCAGCACGGCCAGGATTACGCCCAGCCCCAGCAGCACGGCCAGCGAGGCGGGCGCCAGATAGGTTTTATAGGTAAAGAAACACAGGGCCGCCGCCAGCCCCGCCAGCAGCACGCTTTTGACGATGCCGTAGCGCAAGGACATGATCAGTGGCACGCCCAGCAGCACCCAGAACATCGGTTCGACAATGAAGACCATGTCGCCATACAGCCAGCGGCTGTCAAACGGATAGAACGGGTGCAAACCATAGGAATTGAGGAAATCCATGCTCATGTGCAAGCAGAATCCCAGCAGCAGACAAGCTGCCAGGCCGATGCGGGCGGGCACGCTTTCCTTCAGCAGACGGCGCGCGCCCGGCCATAGCAGCCACAGCAAGGCCAGCAAGATCAGCGCCTGGGGCAAGGCCAGCAGCAAGGTGTGCGTGTGGCCACGGTGGTGCAGCATGTAGCCGAAGGGGCGCGGCAACAACTTGGTCAGCACCAGGTCGAGGTCGGGCGCGTTGCTGGCAAACCATGCTGTAAAGAGAAACAGCGCACGCCGGGTGCGCTGTGCGGGTAGCTGCGGCTCGGGCGGCAGGCTGCGGTGTACCAGTTCGCCGACCCCGAGGCCGATGACCGAATGCGTAATATTATCCATCGGGCAATTTTACAGGATGCGGCCACCCCAAGAGCAAAGGCCGGGGTCGTACCCTCAGGGTACGACCCCGGATTCTGCCATTGGGTTTGTTCAATCAAGCGGCTACAGCGCCTGTAAATCTTCCCCGCGCATGCCCACCAGCAAGGCGCGGCCATCGGGCAGCACGCGGAACTCGCCATAACGTGCCTTTTCCCAGCGCGCCGCCTCGCCTTCCTTGAAGAACCAGGCATCGCTGACCAGCACCCAGTTCCCATCCTTCGGCGTCAGCTCGAGCAGGAATTCGCCGGGCGCCAGCACCTCTTTGGTGTACGGGCGCAACAGTTCCGCCACGCCGCGCGCATCGCGCCTGGCCACGACGAAAGGCCGGCCGGGCGCCCGCTCCACGCTGGCCAACGTGCTCAGCACACCCAGGTTGACGAAATTGAGGCGCATGTAGTCGCCCTGCATCAGCGAGCGGGGATCGACGGGTTCCAGCGCTACGAAGACAGCTTCCCCCTTGGCAATCAGCTGCTCTTTTTGCCAGATGCCGCCATTGGCGACCAGCAGCACCAGCAGCAATCCGCCCAGCACGCCCAGGCGCAAGAAGCGGCGCTCAAGCGCCACGTCCGCCGGTTTGCTTTCCACCAGGTGCAGCACGGCGCCGCGCGTGGCCAGCCACGACAGCGCGCACAGCACGGCGCCCGCGATCGCCAGCAGCGCCGCCTTGCTGGCCAGCGGCCAGGCCAGCTGGTAATAAAAGCTGCCGATGATCCACGCCGCCGCCAGCACGGCCGCCACGGCCACGCGCGAGCGCCCGCTCGTCACGCAATACGCAAGGATCAGCAGCACCGGACCCAGCCCCGGCATGAACCACGCCAGCACGATCAGCACCAGCGCCACGCCGATGGCGGGCAACTGGCGCAGCGCGGGCCAGCGCCACCCCGTCCAGGCGGCAGCGGCCGCGGCCAATACAAGCGACACGCCATTCAAGGCCTGCGCATACCAGGCAATACCCTGGTGCCGGGTCACTTCGCGCGCCACTTCGCCGGCAAAGCCTCCGCCCAACGCGCCGCCCAGCATGAAGGTCATGCCGGACCAGAAGACCAGCCCCAGCAGGATCGCCAATACCCACCCCGTCGACAGCGATTCCAGGAAGGCGGCGACGGGCGCGCCGCGGCCGTCGTTGAACGCTTGCTTCTGCAGCCAGTGGGCGGCCAGCCACAGTGCCAGGGCCAGCATCCAGGCAAAATACAGTTCCGTGGGGTCGTTCTCGAAAATCCAGTCGCGCGTGCTATCGACGATGCCCAGCCCCAGCAAGCCGCAGGCGACCAGTCCCAGCAGCACGCGCAGCCAGTCGCGCGGCAAGGCGGCGGCCACCACCAGGCACGCCAGGCACAGCAGCAGCGACGCCGTCTGCGTGGAATAGTCGCGGTACAGGGCATAGCCGAGCAGGCCGCCGCCCACGAGCAGGCAGGGCACGGCCAGTTGTTCGACGAACAGCGCCACGCCGCGCGTGCGGATCAGCAGCACGGCCACGACCAGCACGATGGCGGCCACGACATACGCGCCGGGACCGTGGCGCACGATGCTTTCCAGGCCCACGCCCAGCGCAATCATCAGGGGAATGGCGGCCAGCCAGGCGCCGAAGGCCGTCATCAGCACCAGCGGCCACGGCCGAACATCCTGCACGGGGCGGGTGGCGTTGGGCGGCAGCAGGCCGGCGCGCGTGGCGTCGTCGATCAGGGTGGCGAGCGCATCGGTTCGTTGAGTATTGATATTGCTCATGCCGCCTCCCGGCGCGTGCGCCACAGTATGCCTTGCACGGTCAGCGCCAGCAGCACGGCGGCCAGCAAGCCCAGCACGGTCAGCGCGCCGACGCCATCGCCATGCCCGTTGAACAGCACGTGCGTCAGCCCTCCCACCAGCAAGGTGTTGATACCGAGCGCCACGGCGCTCAAGCCGAACACGTCAAAGAACCGGCCGGTGGCCAGCAGGACGCCGGCGACGAGCAGCAAGCCCAGTCCGGCCCAGTACGGCGACTCGATATCATTGCCGAACAGGGCGCTGACGGCCGTGCCCGTGATGAGGATGGTGGCCAGCACCAGGCCCAGGCGCAGGGCCCAGCTGCCCGCGCCCGTCCAGCGCGCCAGCAGGGGCGAGACAAACGCACAAGCAAGCAGCACGGCCAGCCAGCCGCTGAGGAAAATGCTCAGGTCGGACGAATCGATGCGCCAGCTATGGCGCACATGGGCCTGCATCCACAGCGTGACGGCCGTCGACAGTACCAGCATCCACGGCGTCCACAGCACATCGCTGCGCGCGACAAAACACAGGGGCAAGGCCAGCACGGCCCACAGGGCGAACAGCTGCCACGGATCGGCGCCCGTCTGGTAGGTCTGGCCGAAATACGCGAACAGGCCGCCGATGGCCAGCAAGGCCAGCAGCAACAAGGGAACGCGCGCCTTGGGCACGGCAAACGCGCCCACGCAGGCAGCGGCAAACATGCCTTGCAGCAGGGCAAAGCGGCCCATGCGGCCGAAGTCTTCCCAATTGGCGGCCACCCAGCAGATCAGGCCCATGCCCAGCAAGGCGGCGCCCAGCACGGCCACGCCGCGCGGCAGCCAGTAGGCCAGGCGCGCCGGTTCGCGCTGGAAACCGGCCACTTCCTGCAACTGCCGGGTTTGTTGGGCATCGAGCGCATGGGCCGAGGCGAGTTGGTACACGGCGAGGCGTAAATCCATCGTCTGCTTTCTATTGATTTTTAGTATGGAAAGAAAGTGTCAGCGCTCGACGCTGACGCCGCGCCAGAAGGCGACGTGGCCGGTAATTTGCTTGGCGGCATCCTTGGGCTGGGGGTAATACCAGGCCGCGTTGGCATTGACCTGGCCGTCGACGACGAGGTCGTAATAGCTGGCCGTGCCCTTCCAGGGGCAGACGCTCGTGTGGCTGCTGGGACGCAGGTAGTCCTGCGTCACCGCAGACAAAGGAAAATATATATTGTTTTCAACGACTTGCACCTGCGCATCGGTCGCTTGCGCGATGACGGCGCCATTCCAGCGGGCTGTTGGCATTTGGCTATCCTCCTTCACTGCGGAGTGTAGCCGAAATTAACCGTCATGGCGCGCGCCATTGGCGCCCGGTTCAGGCGCCGGCGATGATCTGGCGCAAGGCTTGCTCGAACACTTCAGGCGGCTGGCCGCCGGAAATCAAATGGCGCTCGTTGATAATGACGGCCGGCACCGAGTTGATGCCGTTCTGCTGGTAGAACTGTTCCTGCGCGCGCACCTCGTCCGCATAGGCGTTCGATGCCAGCACGTCGGCCGCTTTCACGGTATCGAGCCCCACCTTGCCGGCCACGGCCAGCAGCACCTCGTGCGAGGATGGGTCCTGCCCTTGCGTGAAATAGGCATCGAACAGCGCCATCTTGAGTTCCTTCTGGCGCCCTTCCAGGGCGGCCCAGTGCAGCAGACGGTGGGCATCAAACGTGTTGTAGATGCGGCCGCGCTTGTCCATGGCGAAGGTAAAGCCCAGCTGTTCGCCGCGCGCGCGGATCGCTTCGCGCGATTGCGCCATCTGTTCCGGAGTGGAACCGTATTTGCGGGCGATGTGTTCGCCGATATCCTCGCCTTCGGGCGGCATGTTGGCGTTCAGCTCGAAAGGCTGGAAGTGGATGTCGGCCTGGACGGTGTCTTGCAGCTTGTCCAGCGCCTGCTCCAGCGATTTCAGGCCGACCACGCACCAAGGGCAGGAAACGTCGGAAACGAAATCGATACGGACGGGAGTGGGAGTGGCGGAGGAGGTAGAAACAGTCATGGTGGGCAGCCTTTGCGCGAGTCGGTGGCGGCCGCACCGSGCTGCGCCGCTAGTTAGGGCTTACCCCCGGCGGGTCTGACCCCGGCATTTTACTTTTTCTTGGCGGGCGCCTTGGCCGCATCTTTCTTGCCGCCGATCTTGCTTTCCTTGCCAGAGAGCAAGTTCGCGATGTTCTGGCTGTGGCGGTAAGCGAGCAGCACGCTCATGACGATGACGGACAGCAAGATGGGATCGACGCCGAACAGCAAGCCATAGTAAAACGGCGCGAACAGGGCCGCCACCAGGGCTGCCAGCGAGGAATAGCGAAACGCGTAGGCAATGATCAGCCAGGTGGCCAGAGTCGCCAGGCCCAGCCATGGGTTGATGCCCAGCAGCACGCCGAGGGCCGTCGCCACGCCCTTGCCGCCGACGAAGCGGAAGAACACGGGCCACAGATGGCCGAGGAAGACGGCGATGGCCACCAGGGCCACGGCCGTGTCGCCCACGCCCAGCGCGCCGGCAAAATGGTCGGCCAGGAACACGGCCAGCCAGCCCTTGGCGCCATCGCCCAGCAGGGTCATGATGGCCGCGCCTTTGTTGCCGCTGCGCAGCACGTTGGTGGCGCCCGGATTTTTCGAGCCATAGGTGCGCGGATCGGCAATGCCGTAGACCTTGCTCATCACCACGGCAAACGATATCGAGCCGAGCAAGTAAGCGGCCACTGTCATTGCCACGGTTGTGATTACTGGATTCATTTCTTCCCTTTATTGTGTTTATTACACCAGCATCGAGGCTGGCGCAGCAGAATATACACCAGCGCCCAGTCCAAAGACAGGGCGGGGACTGGTTTTCTTAATCCTGCAAGGCGCACTGCACCGGCTTGGCTTGCAGCAAGTCAACAAGCACCTGTGGCGCCAACGAAACGAGAAAACCACGTCGTCCGCCATTGATGTAGATGCGCGGCAAGTCCAGGATCGACGCTTCCACGTACACGGGCATCGTCTTCTTCGTGCCGAACGGCGAGGTGCCGCCGATCATGTAGCCGGAATGGCGCTGCGCCACGTCGGGCTTGCACGGCTCGACGGATTTGCAGCCGATGCCGCGCGCAAGGTTCTTGGTCGACACCTTGCAATCGCCATGCATGAGCACGATCAGCGGCTTGGCCGCCTCGTCCTGCATCACCAGGGTCTTGATCACATCGTGCTCGGGCACGCCAAGTTCGCGCGCCGACACGCTGGTGCCGCCGTGCTCTTCGTACGGATACGGGTGTTCTTCGAAGGAAACTTGATGCTTGCGCAGCAACTGCGTCGCCTGGGTTTCGGAAATACGCTCTTTTTTAGCCATGCGTGATACGCTGATCGTTCAGTGAGGAGTGCTAATTATGCAGGAAGAAATCCGCTTTGCCACATTCAATGTCTGCAACCTTGCCCCCGCCGGGGCGAAATTGTATGACAACCTGGAACCGTTGAGCCCGGCGCAATACGCAGCCAAGGCGGAGTGGACGGCCCGGCAGATCGACCTGCTCGACGCCGACGTGATCGGTTTCCAGGAAATTTTCTCGCAGGCGGCCCTGCGCGACGTGCTGTCGCGCACGCGCCATTACCGCGAAGCCACCGTGGCCGGCTACGATGCGATGGACCCCGCCGGACGCATGCTGCCCACGGTGGCGCTCGTGTCGCGCCTGCCGCTGGTGGGCGCCGGTGTGGCCTGGGCGGATTTTCCCGCCGGCGTGAGCGTCTCCGCCGAGGACAACGCCTGCCGCTTCGCCCGCGCGCCCTTGCACGTGCAGGTCATCTTGCCTGGCGGGCAGCTCACGGATGTGGTCGTCGTGCATTTGAAATCGCGCCGGCCCGACTACCACCATGGCGACGGCAACGATGCGGCCGCCTACGCGCTGGCCAACCTGCGCTCGCTGCAGCGGCGCGGCGCGGAAGCCGTGGCCCTGCGCGTGCTGGCAAGCGAACTGGGCCATAGCGGCCGTCCCCGCATCGTGCTGGGCGACTTCAACGACATCGCCAATGCCGTCACGACGGCCATCGTCATGGGCGCCGGCGCGCCGTGCGAGCCGCATGGTGACATGCCGGAAATGCGCGCGCGCCTGTACGACGCCAACGCCATCCAGCTGCGCCAGGATGCCTTGCGCCACGTGGGCTACACGAATATCCACGACAGCGCCTACATGACGATCGACCACATCCTCGTGTCCGAACATTTTCATCCGGCCTCGCCGCGCGCCATCGGCGTGCTGCAGGAAGTGACGTATCTCAACGATCATTTGCTGCTGGGCCTGCCGCACGCATCCGACCATGGCCAGGTGCTGGCGCGCATCAAGCTGCTGGGAAACATTCACTAACGCAGTAATTCAKCAACCTCGCCAGCGCGCTGCCCTCGACTTGCGCGCTGGCAAAGCGCCCCTGGTATTGCTGGCAGCCCTGCCCCCGCAGATACGCGAGTTGCTGCGCCGTTTCCACGCCTTCGGCGATCACCGTCAATTGCAGCTCGCGCGCCATGGCGATGATGGTGGCGGCGACGGCCGTGTCGGACTCGCCCGCCGCGCCGTCCGCGACGGCGGGCAGGAACGAGGGGTCGATCTTGAGTTTGTCCACCGGGTAATGGCGCAGATTGGCCAGGCGCGAATAGCCGGTGCCGAAATCGTCGATGGCCAGCCTGGCGCCCAGCGCACGCAGCTGCGCCAGCACGCCGGCCAGGCGCGCGCCGCCCTTCATCAGCAACGATTCCGTCACTTCCAGTTCCAGGCTGGCGGCAGGCAAACCGGACACAGCCAGCGCTTCTTGTACGCTGAGCAATAAATTATTGTGCAGGCATTGCGCCGGCGACAGATTCACGGCTACGCGCCAGGCATGGCCCGCATCGTGCCAGGCGCGCGCGCGCAGGCAGGCGTGGCGCAGCACCCAGTTACCGATCGACACCATCAAGCCGCATTCCTCGGCCACGGCGATGAAGCGCTCGGGCGGCAGCACGCCCAATTGCGGGTGGCGCCAGCGCAACAGCGCTTCGGCGCCGAGGATCTGCCCGCTGGCAACATCGAGCGCGGGCTGGAACTCGAGCACGAATTCATTGCGGCCCAAGGCTTCGCGCAAGCCTTGCTCCAGGCTGGCCCGCTCGACGATTTGCGCATTCATTTCGGCATTGAAAAACTGAAAATTGTTACGCCCGTTTTCCTTCGCGTGGTACATGGCGATGTCGGCGTTGTGCACGAGGGTATCGATGCCGTCGCCATCGCTGGGAAAGATGGCCACGCCGATCGACGTCGACACGTGCAGTTCGTATTCGCCCAGCTGGTACACCTGCGTCACAGCATGCAGCAGGCTGGCCGCCACGTGGGCCACCTGGTCGATGCCGCCCACCTCGGCCAGGATGATGACGAACTCGTCGCCGCCATGCCGGCTGACCGTGTCGACGCCACGCACGCAGCGCACGAGGCGCCGCGCCACTTCCTTGAGCAGCAAGTCACCCACGTGGTGGCCCATGCTGTCGTTGATGTGCTTGAAGTGGTCGAGGTCCAGGTACAGGATGGCCAGCATGCTCAGCTTGCGCCGCGCGGCCGCCAGCGCCAGCGACAGCCGGTCCAGCAGCAGCACCCGGTTCGGCAAATCGGTGAGGAAATCGTGCTCGGCCAGGTGGCGCGTGTATTCCTCGTTTTTCTTGCGCTCGCTGATATCGCTGAGGATGGCCAGGTAATTGCTCAATTGGCCCTGCGGGTCGCGGATGGCCGTCAGCGACAGCCAGGCCGGGTAGCGCCCACCCGCCTTGCGCTGGCCCAGGATGTCGCCTTGCCAATAGCCGTTCGCCTCGACCTCATCCCACACATGGTCGAAAAACGCGGGCGCGTCCGGCTCCACCCCGTGCAACACAAAAGGCTTGCCCAGCATATCGTCCAGGCTGTAGCCGCTGATCTCGCTGTACGCGGGATTCATGCTGACGACGCGCTGCTGCGGATCCATCACGACGATGGCTTCGCGCGCATGTTCGACCACCTGTGCCGACAGGTACAGGGCACGCTCGGCGAGTTTGCGTGAGGAAATATCGCGGATCACGGCGTAAAACAGGTAAGTGTGGTCGAGCGTGACGGATGTGAGCAGCACTTCGCCCCAGAACAGCTCGCCGGTGCATGTCTGATAGCGCCAGTCGTAGCGGCAGTTGCCGTCGGCATGGGCTTGCGCGGCCAGCTGCGTGCCGCGCAACGAGGACAATGCGCCATCGGGCTGGCGCAAGGGCGAAAAGTCGCTGAGGCGGCGCCCCAGCAGCCGTGGCCGGTCTTCGCATCGGAACAGGGCAATGGCGGCCGGATTCGCTTCGGCGATATGCTCGTCGCGCAGCAGCAGGATGGCGTCGGCCGATTTCTCGTACAACTGGCGGAAATTGTCGCCCATCAGCAACAAGGCGCCCTGCGCGGCGCCGTCGTGGCCGCTGGCCGTGATGTCGACATCGACACAGACCACTTGCCGCACACGCCCGGATTGGATGACGGGAAACACGGTGGAGCAGATGCAGCGCGGCGCGGCTCCGTCGGTAGCGAGCTTCCACAGGCGCGTACTGCGCGCCTTGCCGCTTTCCCACACGGCCGCCAGTTCGCCCGCCGCCTCCTCGGCCACGCTGGCGGCGCCGGGCAGCGCGGCGGCCACTGTGGCCCAAGGCTGGCCCAGCGCCAATTCGGCCGCCACGCCATACAGGCGCGCCGCACCAGCGCTCCAGTAGCGCACCATGCCGTCGCGGTCGATGCCGCGTACGGCCAGGCCGGGCGCCTGTTCGATCGCGGTAACAATGATCGACAGCAAATCGAGCGCCTTGCCGGCCGGCCCCGTCTGCGGTTCGGCCGCGGCCAGCAAACGGCCCGGCGACGGGGCGGCTCCGGCAATCCGATCAGACATCAGGCCCCCTGTGGCGCGGCCGCGCGGCAACCGGCGGGCGTATGGCCTGTCCGGTGGCGCAACCATCCCGACCATTCTTGCGCGCCGGCGAATCGGCTTCTTGAGGATGCGCAAGCATCGTGACGCGCATGGCGGGCATGCTGGCATTGGTCTCCGGTCGCCGTTTTTTGCATTCCAGCCCCGATTTTGTGCAATCTGTCGCACGGCGATGGCGGCCCGGCTTGAATCTTCCTAAAGTGGCAACATGCGCATCGCCGTGAACGGCCGCAGCGGCAGGCGTGCTGTCTGCGGCCGCCACGGTGATGCGCTACCCGAATTCCCCCGGCCTGCCGCAGGCCGGCCGCACCGAGACCTGGCGCCGAACCCCTGCGCCGCTCCTGACTAAAAAACCTATGAAAAACGAGACCCTGCCCCCCGCCTCCCCCCTTGCCGCCACGCGCCGCCGGCGCTGGCGCACGCCCGTCTTGATCCTCGTCGTGCTGGGCCTGGCCGGCGGCGGCTGGGCGGTGATGCAATCGAAGCAGCAAGCCGCCAAGGCGGCCGAGCAGCAGGCGAGCAAGAAGAAGGAGCAGGAAAAGACGCCCGTGCATGAACTGGCGCAGGGCGACGTGGCCGCCATTGATGCGCGCGCCGTCAGTATCAGCTTGCCCCTGTCCGGCTCGCTGGCGCCCGTGACCCAGGCGACCATCAAGGCCAAGGTTTCCGGCGTGATCGAGGCAACGACCTTGCAGGAAGGCCAGCACGTGGCCAACGGGCAAATCCTCGTGCGCCTGGACGCGGCCGACCAGCGCGCCCGCCTGACGCAGCAGCAAGCCATGCTCGACGAAGCGCAGGCGCGCCTGTCGATGGCCAGCAAGAATGAAGCGAACAGCCAGGCGCTGCTCAAGCAAAAATACATTTCACAGACGGCTTACGACACGACGCAGAACTCCGTCGACCTGGCGCGCGCCAACGTCAAGTCCGCCGCCGCCATGCTCGACATCGCCCGCATCGCGCTGGCCGACACGGTGATCCGCGCACCGATGGCCGGCATCGTCAGCAAGCGCCACCTGCAGGCCGGCGAAAAAGTCTCGCCCGACATGCCCGTCTACACCATCGTCAACCTGGCCCAGCTGACCCTGGAAGCGCCCGTGCCCAGCGCGGAAATCCCCCGCATCAAGCTGGGCCAGGATGTGCACTTCAAGGTCGACGGCTTCGGCGCGCGCGACTTCGCCGGCAAGGTCACGCGCATCAACCCGACCACCGAGAGCGGCTCGCGCGCCATGCTCGTCTACATCGCCGTCGACAATGGCGATGGCGCGCTGCGCGGCGGCATGTTCGCCAAGGGCAGCATCGTCACCGAGCGCTCGCCCGTGGCGCCGCTCGTGCCCCTGACGGCCGTGCGCAATGAAAAACAGGGCCCCGTCGTGTATGCGCTGGTCAACAACAAGGTCGTCGCCCAACCCGTCACCCTGGGCTTGCGCAACGAGGATGAAGGCTATGCGGAAGTGACGTCCGGCCTGGTGCCGGGCGCGAAAGTCATCGTCGCCAAGCTCGATGGCGTGAAACCTGGCCACGGCGTGACCTTCGCCGCGACCGACGCCGCTGCCGCCCCCGCCGCGCCGGCAGCCGTGCTGGCACGGAAGGATTAAGCCATGTGGATGACCAAAGTCAGTATTCAGAATCCCGTCTTCGCCACCATGGTCATGGTGGCGCTGGTGGTGCTGGGCATCTTCTCCTACCGGGGCCTGGGCGTGGAAAGCATGCCCAGCGTGCAGTTCCCGTTCGCCGCCATTGAAGTGAACTACCCGGGCGCCTCGCCCGAGGCCGTGGAAAACGATATCACGCGCCCCATCGAGGACGCCGTCAACACCGTCAGCGGCATCAAGACCATCCGCGCCAACTCGTGGGAAGGACGCGCCGGCGTCTACCTGGAATTCGAGCTGTCGACGAATATGGACAAGGCCATGCAGGACTTGCGCGACAAGGTCGCCCTGGTGCGCCCGCGCTTCCCGAAAGAAGCCAAGGACCCGTTCATCGCCCGCGCCGAGGGCGACAACGAGCGTCCCATCGCCACCATCGTGCTCACAGCCACCGGGCATGACCTGCGCGCGCTGTCGACCATGACGGAGCAGATCATCAGCAAGCGCTTCCAGGGCGTGGCCGGCGTGGGGCAAGTCAAGCTGCGCGGCTTGCGCGCGCGCCAGATCCTCATCAGCATGAAGCCGATCGAGCTCAATGCCCAGGGCATCGGCGTCGATGAAGTGATCCGCGCCATCCAGGCGACGAATACGAATTTGCCGGCCGGCTCCATCAGCCATGGCGCGGCCGAGCAATTGGTGCGCGTGGAAGGCAAGATCAAGGATGCGCGCGAATTTGGCAAGATCATCGTCGCGCGCCGCGCCGTCGGCCCCGTCTACCTGGACCAGGTAGCCACCGTCGTCGACGGCGAACAGGAAGAACTGTCGATCTCGCGCATGAACGGCAAGCAAGCCGTGACGATGGAAATCACCAAGGTACAGGATGCCAACGTGGTGGAAGTGGGCACCGGCATCCTGAAAGTGGCGGCCGACCTGCAAAAGACCCTGCCGCCCGATATCACTCTGCGCGTGCTCGACGACGAATCGGAACGCGTGCAAAGCCAGCTCAATAACGTCAAGCGCACCATCATCGAAGGCGCCGTGCTGACCATGGTGATCGTCTTCCTGTTCCTGCACTCGTGGCGCTCGACCATCATCACGGGCTTGACCCTGCCGATCTCCGTGCTGGCCAGCTTCATCGCCATGAAGGCCTTCGGCTTCACCCTGAACTTTTTGACGCTGATGGCGCTGTCCCTGTGCATCGGCCTGTTGATCGATGACGCCATCGTCGTGCGCGAAAACATCGTGCGCCACCTGGGCATGGGCAAGAACCACTACAAGGCGGCCAACGACGGCACCAATGAAATTGGCCTGGCCGTGATGGCCACCACCTTCGCCATCGTCGCCGTGTTCGTGCCCGTCGCCTTCATGGACGGCATCATCGGCCGCTTCTTCCTGCAGTTCGGCATCACCGTGGCCGTCGCCGTGCTCGTGTCGCTGTTCGTCAGCTTCACGCTCGACCCCATGCTGTCGTCCGTCTGGCGCGACCCTGTCAAGGACCGCTTCAAATACGTGCCGTGGCTGGGCCGCTTCATGGCCTGGATCGAGACGGGCATCGACCGCCTGCACGTCTGGTACGGCAAGGTGCTGGCCCTGGCCCTGCGCTGGCGCAAGACGACCCTGGCCACGGCCGTGGCGCTATTCGCGGGCAGCCTGATGCTCGTACCCATGATCGGCGGCGAGATGTTCCCCGAGACGGACCAGGGCTGGGTCAACCTCCGCTTCAAGACGCCCGTCGGCTCCAGCCTCGAATACACGGATAGCAAAGTGCGCCAGATCGAAACGGCCCTGAAGGAATTCCCCGAGATCGACAGCCTGGTGGCCAATATCGGCACGCCAGATGGCCGCAACGCGGCCGAGGTGAACCTGAAGCTGACCGACATCAAGACGCACAAGCGCCGCTCGCAGCAGGAACTGGAAAAACTGATCCGCGAGCGCCTGGCGCCGATTGCCGGCATCACCCTGTCCGTCGGCCAGCGTCCCATCTTCATCGCCATCCTCGGCACGGACGAAGGCAAGCTCGATGCGGTGGCGCACACCTTGATGGACAAGATGCGCAACATCAAGGGCCTGGCCGACATGGAATACAGCCAGGAAGGCGCCAATCCGTCGACCACCGTGAAGATCAATAACGAACTGGCCAGCGACCTGGGATTGTCGGTGCAGCAGATCGGCAATGCCCTGCGCCCGTTTGTCGCCGGCGACACGGTCAGCCACTGGCTGGCGTCCGACGGACAGAACTACGACGTCAACGTGCAGCTGCCCAAGTCGGGCCGTCAAAAGGTGGCCGACCTGGCCGACCTGTCGCTGGCGTCCAGCAAGTTTGACGCGAACGGCAAGCCCGTCATGATTCCGCTGCGCCAGGTGGTCGACTTCGTGCCGTCATCGAGCCCGCAAGTGCTCAAACGCCAGGCCTTGCAGCGCCGCGTCGCCATCTATGCGGGCGTGCAGGGCCGCCCTGCCGGCGACGTCGACGCCGACGTGCAAAAGGCCATGCAATCCATCGATCTGCCGCCGGGCGTGCGCTTCGACGTGGCCGGCAATGCGCAGCAGATGGCCGAAACCATGGGCGGCGCCATGATGGCGCTGGGGATCGCCGTGATCTTCATCTACCTGGTGCTGGCCTCGCAATTCGGCAGCTTCCTGCAGCCGATCGCCATCATGGTGTCCTTGCCGCTGTCGCTGATCGGCGTGCTGGCTGCATTGCTCATTACGGGCAGCACCTTGAACATCTTCTCCGTGATCGGCTTCATCATGCTCATGGGTTTAGTTACCAAGAATGCGATCTTGCTGGTCGACTTCACCAACCAGCGCCAGCGCGAAGGCCTGGGGCAGTTCGAGGCGCTGATGGAAGCGGGGCAAGTGCGCCTGCGCCCCATCCTGATGACGACCCTGGCGATGGTCTTCGGCATGCTGCCGATGGCCATCGGCATGGGCGACGGCGGCGAATCGCAGGCGCCGATGGGCCGCGCCGTCATCGGCGGCGTGATCACCTCGACCCTCTTGACACTGGTGGTGGTGCCCGTCGCCTATACCTACCTCGATAGCCTGGGCAAGCGCGCCGCGCGCTTCTTTGGCGGCGGCGAGCATGCCCACGCCGATGCCGACGACGCCAAGGCACACGCCCACTGATCCACCGGTCGCCTTCACCGTCCCCGCATTGGCGGGGACGACGCGGCGGCTTCCTGAAGAGAGCTTCAGTTGACCAAAGCGGCCCCACTGGCTAGACTGTCCCCGTTATCAATGATATGGAGTGACTCGTGGGTGCTTGTTCCAGTGACAGTAGTCGATTGACCATCGGCGATCGGCCTTAGGCAAGACGCGCGCATTCCGCCCGCCTTGCCCTCGGCAAGGTGCGGTTTTACCAGCGGCAGTATTCTCTCGCCGCCACTTCCCCCTCTTCGTTCCACCGTTGTCGTCTGCTGCCCCAATCCGGGCGGATAGTCTTCGCCTTATGCACTCGCCTGTTCCTCCCCAGCCTGGAGAAATAATGGTGGTATTTGACTTTGCGCTGCGCGTTGCCGCGGCATTGACCCTGGGCGCCATGATCGGCGCCGAACGCCAGCTGCGCCAGCGCATGGCGGGCCTCCGCACGAACGCGCTGGTGTCCGTCGGCGCCTCGCTGTTCGTGATGGTTTCCGTGCTCGAAGGCGATGCCTCTGGCCACATGCGCATCGCCGCGCAGGTGGTGTCGGGCATCGGCTTTCTGGGCGCCGGCGTCATCATGCGCGAAGGCATGACGGTGCGTGGCTTGAACACGGCCGCCACCCTGTGGTGTTCGGCCGCCATCGGCATCCTGTGCGGCCTGGGGTTTGCGCTGGAAGCGGCGATCGGCACGGGCTTCGTGCTGATCGCCAACCTCGTGCTGCGCCACCTGGCGCAGCGCATCAACGCGCACGGCAGCGAAGCGGGCATCGAGACGGAAAGCATCTACCGCGTGACGGCCGTATGCGAGGCGGAGCAGGAAGTCCAGGTGCGCAAGCTGATGCTGCGCTTGATCAGCGGCATGCCGGCGCTGATGCTGCAGTCCTTGCACAGCGAGGACGCCGCGCACGCGGGACGCATCGAAGTGCGGGCCGACTTGCTCACGCCCTTGTCCAGCCTGGGATTGCTGGAGCAGATCGTCAGCCAGGTGAGCCTGGAAGGCAGCGTTTCGGCCGTGCGCTGGGCGCTGGTCAACAACGCGGAATTTGTCGCAGAACGGGGTGTGTGATGAAAAAATTCTTACATTGGTTTGCCCGGCGCAGTCCCGTCGTGGCCACCTACCGCCTGACCGTCACCTGCCCTGCGGCGCAAGCCGACCATGTCGTGCGCCTGCTGCTGGCCGAACTGAAAGGCGCGGGCCTGGCGCCGTCGCAAATGCTGCGCAGCTGGGACGAAGCCAGACAGGTGGTGCAGCTGATCGCCACGGTGCTGTGCCAGGCCGTGCAGCGCGCCGTGCTGGTGCGCTTCGTCAACCGCGCGGGCGCCTGGCCGCAAGTGCGGCAAGTGCGCTGGGAAGGCGTCGCGCCCTCAATCTGACGCTGGCAGGCGCATGAGGAACAGCGCGCCGCCTTGCGGGCGGTTCTGCGCCTCGATACTGCCGCCGTACGCGTGCACGATCGCTTGCGACAGGGCCAGGCCCAGGCCGAAACCGGGCGCCTCGCCCGCGCGCGCCTGGGCGCCACGGTAAAAGCGCTCGAACAGATGCGGCAAGTCTTCCACGCCGATGCCCGGGCCCGCGTCCGCCACGCCGACGAGCGCATGCGCGCCATCGCGCGCCACGTGCACGGCGATGACGCTGTCGGGCGGAGAAAACTTCACGGCGTTATCGAGCAGGTTGGCCAGCACCAGATCCACCGGGCCGGCCGCCACCCGCGCCTGCACGGGCACACTGTCATCGAAGACGATGCGGATGCCGCGCTGCGCCGCCGCCTTTTCCAGGCGCTGCGCGGCCGCCCGCACGAGGGGATTGAGCGCGATGGTTTCCACGGCATTGCGTTCCTGGCCCACGTCCAGGCGCGTGAGCATCAACAACTCTTCCACCAGGGTCGTCAGGCGCTGCACTTCATCGAGGCAGGACGCCAGCGCATCGACATACTCGGGCGCTTCGCGCGGGCGGCGCAAGGTGATTTCGATTTCCGTGCGCAGGCGCGACAGGGGTGAACGCAATTCGTGCGAGGCGTCGGCCGTGAAGCGGCGCTGCGCATCGTAGCCGTGCTCCAGGCGGTCCAGCATGGCGTTCAGGGTGTCGACCAGGCGGCCGATCTCGTCTTGCGTGCCGGGATGGGGCAGGCGCTGGTGCAGGCTGGCTTCGCCGATCGAATGGGCCTGGTCCACCACGTCATCGATGGCGCCCAGCACGCGGCGCGTGAGCATTTCGCCGGCCAGTCCCACGGCCGCCAGCAAGGCCAGCGCCATGGCGCCAAACAGCACGGTGGCCGCGGCCAGCACGCGGTTGGTGTCGTCGAGCGAGCCAGCCACCTGCACCGCCAGGCCCGCGCCGGACGAGGGCACGGGGATCGACACCATGCGCAGCGGCTCTTCGCCGAACTTGGGCAAGGTCTCGAAGACGGTCTCGCCGGCCGCCAGGCGCGTGAGCAGGGCGGCCGGCGCCGGCAGCTGCGCCGCTTCCAGATTGCGGCTGCGCGCCAGCACGCGGCCTTCGACATCGATGATCTGCACCAGGCGGTCGAGCCGTGTCAACGACGGCGGCGCCAGCCCCGGCGCCACCTCATGCACTTGCACGGGCTGGCGCGGCGCGGCCGGCAGCATGGCCATTTCCGTCTCGCCCAGCGCCAGCAGGGCCGCATCGAGCTGGCCGTGCACGGCGCGCGACAGGCCCCAGTAGCCGGCCAGCGCCGTGCAGGCGACGATGGCGAGGATGACGGCCAGGTGCACCAGCAACAGGCGTTTGCGAAAGCTAGCCACCGTTGTTTTCCGCCAGACGGAAACCGCGTCCGCGCACCGTGTGGATCAAGGGCGGCAAACCCGGCGCATCCACTTTTCCCCGCAAATTGCGCACGTGGACGTCGATCAGATTATCGATGCCGATCAGGTCCGCCTGCCATATCTGCTCGGCCAGGCGCGCGCGGCTGACCACCTCGCCCGCCTGGCGCAGCAGGATCAACAGAATCGCGTATTCCTTGGGTGTCAGCACCAGAGACGCGCCGGCCCGCGTGGCCTGATGGCTGACGGGATCGAGCGTCAAATCGGCCAGCGCCAGCACCAGCGGGCGGCTGATGTCGGAGCGGCGCAGCAAGGCGCGGATGCGCGCCAGCAGCTCCTCGAATTCGAACGGTTTGGTCAGGTAATCGTCGGCGCCCGTATTCAGGCCCGCCACCCGGTCAGCCGTGGCGTCGCGCGCCGTGAGCATCAGCACGGGCGTCTGGATGCCGCGCGCGCGCAAGTCGCGGCAAAAATCGAGGCCCTGCTTGCCCGGCAACATCCAGTCCAGCACGATCGCATCGTAGTCGACGGCGTAGCTTTCATCCTCGCCCTCTTCCGCGCTGTGCGCCACGTCGACGATAAAACCTTCTTCCTGCAAGCCGCGGGCCAGCAGGCGCGCCGCCTTGCGGTCGTCTTCCACCAGGAGGATTCTCATGCCTGCCTTTCGCGTCGCGCCTTGTTTTCCATGCTGGCATTTTACCGCGCCGCACCGCGCACGCACCGAACCTGAAGAATGATTCAGGCATTCTTGGGCGCTTCTTCAGGAGCACATTGCTATGCTTTCCCGGCGCTGTAGTGACACTGCCTGCGCTGCTTGCTCCCCTCTACCGCCCGCCTGGGCACGGCATCCACGCATGCCCCATCACCATCAATAACAAGGAAACACGGGATGAACACGACCACCCGCAACGCCCTGGGCGCCAGCTGCGCCCTCGCTCTCGCCTGTTCGGCCCTGGCCGGCTGCGCCAGGCCGACGCCGGCAGCCACGCCGCCCGCCCAATCGATGCACCTGGACGACGGCAGCATCGCCGTCGACAAGATGTCGCCGCTGCGCCAGCGCCTGCAGATCGCCGCCGTGCAGGAACAGGACATCGCCACGCAGACGCAGGCGCCCGGCAGCATCGAAGCGATGCCGGAAAAACTGGTGAAAATCACGCCGCCGCTGGCAGGGCGGATCACGCGCTTGCAGCGCGCGCTGGGCGACAGCGTGAAGGCGGGCGACCCGCTGTTCACGCTCGATTCGGCGGAACTGAGCGCCGCCTACGCGGACGACAGCAAGGCCAAGTCCATCCTGCTGCAGGCGCGCCAGGAACTCGAGCGCCAGAAGACCCTGTTCGACGCGGAAATCGCCGCGCGCAAGGAGTACGAAGCGGCCCAGGCAGCCTACGACCAGGCCGGCAGCGACGCGCAGGCCAGCGCCGACAAGCTGGCCCAGTACGGCGCCGGCGCGCGCGGCACCCGCCGCGATTACGTGCTGCGATCGCCCATCGCCGGCACCGTGATCGCCATGGAAGGCGCCCAGGGCGGCTACTGGAACGATATCAACGCACCCGTCATGACGGTGGCAGACCTCTCCACCGTGTGGCTGTCGGCGAATGTGGCCGAGCGGGACCTGGCGCAGGTGGCCGTGGGCCAAGCGGCCAGCATCTCTGTCGACGCCTGGCCCGGCAAGGCTTTCGAGGGCAAGGTCGCCTATGTCGGCGCCGTGCTCGATCCCGAGACGCGCACGGTGAAGGTGCGCGTGGCCATCGACAACCGCGCCGGCGCCTTCAAGCCGGGCATGTTCGCCCACGCGGGATTCGCCGGCGCCAGCCGCCGCACCCTCCTCGTGCCGGCCGCCGCCGTGCTGCAAAGCGGACCATCGACGCGCGTGATGGTGGAACGCAGCCCGCTGGTATTCACGCCGCGCACGGTGCAGGTGGGCGCCAGCCATGGCGAGCAGGTGGAAATCGTCTCGGGCTTGACGCGCGGGGAACGCATCGTCGTCAAGGAAGGAGTGCTGCTCAATGATTGACCGTTTCATCGCCACCTGCTGCCAGCGGCGCGGCATCGTCTGGCTCGTGCTGCTGTTCGTCGCCGCCTACGGCGTCTACTGCTGGAAGCAGCTGCCCATCGAAGCCTATCCCGACATCGCCGACGTCACCTCGCAAATCGTCACGCAGGTGCCGGGCCTGGGCGCCGAGGAAATCGAGCAGCAGATCACGATTCCCCTCGAACGCGCGCTGCTGGGCACACCGGGCATGCACGTGCTGCGCACGCGCAGCCTGTTCGCGCTGTCCTTGATCACCGTGGTGTTCGAAGATGGCAGCGACGGCTACTTCACGCGCGAACGGCTGCAGGAGCGCCTGGCCAGCGTGAACCTGCCCTACGACGCCAAGCCGGGCCTCGATCCCTATACCTCGCCCACGGGCGAAATCTACCGCTACACGCTGGAATCGACAACACGGTCTTTACGCGAACTGTCCGAGCTGCAGTTCTGGACCGTGATCCCGCGCCTGCAGCAGGTGCGTGGCGTGGCGGACGTCAGCAATTTCGGCGGCCTGACGACGCAGTTCATGCTGGAACTCGATCCGGCAAAGCTGGACAGCTACGGCTTCTCGCTGGCGCAGGTCAAGGACGCCATCAACGCCAACAACATCAGCGGCGGCGGCAGCGTGATCGACCGCGGCCAGCAATCGTACGTGGTGCGCGGCGTGGGCTTGCTGCATACGCTGGACGACATGGGCAACGTCGTCGTCAGCAGCAAGGATGGCGTGCCCGTGCTGGTGAAGGACCTGGGCAAGCTCGCTTACGGCAACGTGGAGCGGCGCGGCATCCTGGGCAAGGACGACAACCCCGACACCATCGAAGGCATCACCCTGCTGCTCAAGGATTTCAATCCGTCCGAAGCGCTGGCCGGCATCCATGCGGCCGTGGACGACTTGAACGCCAACGTGCTGCCGAAGGACGTCAAGATCGTGCCCTACCTGGACCGCAGCTCGCTGATCGACGCCACCCTGCACACGGTGGGATTTACCCTGGGCGAAGGCATGCTGCTCGTCGCCCTCGTGCTGCTGCTGTACCTGGGCAGCCCGCGCGCGGCCGCCATCGTCGCGCTGACGATCCCGCTGGCCCTGCTGATCGCCTTCATCTTCATGCACCATTTTAAGATTCCCGCCAATTTGCTGTCCTTGGGCGCGATCGACTTCGGCATCCTTGTCGACGGTTCCGTGGTGGTGCTGGAGAACATGCTGCGCCGCCGCGAACGGGATCAGGAACGGCCCCTCACCCTGCAGGACGCCATCGACGCGACCCTGCAGGTGGCGCGCCCCATCATGTTCGGCATGGCCGTCATCATCGCCGCCTACCTGCCACTGTTCGCTTTCCAGCGCATCGAATACAAGCTGTTCTCACCGATGGCGTATGCGGTGGGCGCAGCGCTCGTGGGTGCGCTCGTGGTGGCGCTGGTGCTGATCCCCGGCCTGGCCTGGCTGGCCTTGCGCAAGCCGCGCCGCACCTTCCACAACCGCGCGCTGGACACGCTGGCGGGCGCGTATGGCCGCTTCCTCGAGCGCATGGTGGGTAGCAAGCGCTGGGTGGCGATGGTGTGCGCAGGATCGCTCGCAGCGCTTGCCATCCTGGGCGGCAGCATCGGGCGCGACTTTTTACCGTACCTCGATGAGGGTTCCTTGTGGCTGCAGGTGCAGATGCCGCCCGGGATCACCCTGGACAAGGCGTCCGAAATGGCCAGCGAACTGCGGCGCGCCGCGCTGGAATTCCCGGAAGTGTCGACCATCGTCACGCAGACGGGACGCAACGACGACGGCACCGATTACTGGACGCCGTCGCACATCGAAGCGAGCGTGGGGCTGCATCCGTACAAAAGCTGGAAGTCCGGCATGAGCAAGCAGCAGCTGATCGCGAAAATGAATGCACGCTTCGCCCGCATGCCTGGCGTTACGGTGGCCTTCATGCAGCCGATGATCGATGGCGTGCAGGATAAATTGTCGGGCGCGCACAGCGACCTGACGGTGAAAATCTTCGGCAACGATCTCGATGAAGTGCGCGCCATCGCCGGCAAGGTGGCCAATGCCCTGAAGACTGTCCACGGCGCCTCCGACGTGGCCGTGGACGTGGAGCCGCCCTTGCCCAACCTGAAGGTGGAACTGGACCGCGCCAAGGCGGCGCGCTACGGCATCAATGCGGCCGACGTGGCCGACCTGATTTCCACCGGCATCGGCGGCGCACCCATCGGCCAGGTCTACGTGGGAGAAAAAAGCTATGACATCGCCGTGCGCTTTCCGCCCGCCACGCGTTCCAGCCCCGACGCCATCGCCAGCCTGAAGCTCGCGGCAGCCAACGGCGCGAAGATCCCGCTGGCGCAGGTGGCCACCATCAACACCACCTCGGGCGAGAGCGTGATCGTGCGCGAAATGGGGCGGCGCCACATCATCGTGCGCCTCAATGCCCGTGGGCGCGACCTGGCCGGCTTCCTGGCCGAGGCGCGTCCGCTGGTGGCGCAAGCCGTGGCAGGCGAGCACCAGCGCATCAGCGTGGAATGGGGCGGCCAGTTCGAAAACCTGCAGCGCGCGCAAAGCCGTTTGGCCCTGATCCTGCCGATGACCCTGGGCGCCATGTTCTTGCTGCTGTTTGGCCAGTTCCGCAACCTGCGCCAGCCCGCGCTGGTCTTGCTGGCCGTGCCGCTGGCCATGCTGGGCGGCCTGGCCGCGCTGCACCTGCGCGGCATGACCTTGAATGTGTCGAGCGCCGTCGGCTTCATCGCCCTGTTCGGCGTGGCCGTCCTGAATGCCGTCCTGATGCTGGCGCAAATCAACCGCTTGCGCACCGACGAGGGCAAGAGCTTGCGCGACGCCGTGCTCGAAGGCGCGCGCGACCGCATGCGTCCCGTGCTGATGACAGCCACCGTGGCCGCCCTGGGCCTGACGCCGGCCATGCTGGCGACGGGTCTGGGCAGCGACGTGCAGCGCCCGCTGGCCACCGTCGTCGTGGGCGGCCTGGTGACGGCGACGGCACTGACCTTGTTGCTGTTGCCGGCCCTGTATTACCTGATCGAGGCGTACCTGCAAAAACGCCAGACGCATACCGAAGGAGAACCCCATGACGCGTTTTAATGTACTGCTGGCGGCCTGGCTGATCGCGCCCTTCGCCAGCGCCGCCCCGTTGAGCTTTGAGGCCTATTTGTCCGCTGTCGAAAGCCACAGCCTGGAACTGCAGGCGCAGCAGGAAGGCATCGTCTCGGCCAAAGCCGGCATCGGCATCGCCGGCCTGCGTCCCGATCCCGAGTTCACTCTGGGCGCCACGCGCGAAACCGTGCGCAGCGCCGAGCACCGTCCCGTCACGTGGAACCCGGCCATCAGCATGGCCATCGAGACGGGCGGCAAGCGCGCCGCGCGCTTGAAGGCCGCGCACAGCAATGTCGCGCTGGCCGAGGAAACGGTGGCCGGCTTCAAGAGCGATCTGTATGGCACGGCCGCCGCCGCGTTCACGGAAGCGTGCCGCACGCGCGACGTCCTCGCGCGCAAGGAGCAGACCATGGCGGCCCTGTCGAAAGTGGTCGAGGCGAACGCCGTGCGGCGCAAGGCGGGCGACGTGGGCGGCATCGAACTGCTGCAGTCGCGCGTGGAACGCGACCAGTTCCAGGCCGAGCTGGCGCAGGCCCGCAGCGAGGCGGACAGCGCCATGTTGAATTTGTCGCCGCCCCTGGGCCGCCAGTTCGACGCGCTGTTTCCGGACGCGCAGCTGGCCTGCGACTTCGCCGCATTTGAGGACAAGGATGCCAGGGTGCTGCTGCCGCAAGCGCTCGGCGCCCGCAGCGACGTGCGCATCGCCCGCGCCACCGTCGACAATCTGCGTGATGGCGCGGCGCTCGTGCGCGCCAACCGCGCCGTCGATCCGACCGTCACCGTGGGCCTGGCCGCCGCGCGCGGCTACCATGACGGCATCGATGGCAGCGGTAATCCCGTCGAAGGCGCGGCCCGCTCGCGCGCCCTGTCCATCTCGCTGGCCATTCCCATCCCCCTGTCGCGGCGCGACACGGGCGACATCGTGCAGGCGGAATCAAGTGTCACGCAGGCGATGCTGGCCTTGCGCCAGGCGGAACTGACAGCGGAAACGCAGGTGCGCACGGCGCAGCGGCAATTGCGTGCGGCGCGGGACAGGCTGGCGCGCTACCGCGACGGCGTGCTGATCGATGCGCAAAAGGTGGTCGATGGCATGCGCCTGTCCTACTTCAGTGGCAATGCTTCGCTGCTGGAATGGCTGGCGGCGCAGCGTTCGGCCGATGAGGCCTACCAGGGCTATGTGCAGGCGCGCGCCGATGCGGCCATCGCCAGCACGCAGCTGCAACTGGCGATCGGCCAGCGGCCGAGCTTGTAGCGGGGAGAAAGTAGAACGAGGAGTTACCGGCGCGGCGATGGTGCCGCACCGGTCGTCAAGCACGGGGAATTACTGGGGCTGGGCGGGCGCGTCGGTAGCGTCGTCCGCATCGTCCGCTTCGGACTCTTCACCCTCGGCACCCTCTTCGCCTTCGGCCGGCTTCGGATTGTTCTTCGCTTCCAGCTTGCGCCTGGCTTTTTCCTCGGCTTTCTTCTTCTTTTCCAGCTCTTTTTGCCGTTTTTCGTATTGGAAATTTGTCTTGGCCATTTACTACCTCTTTAGTTTTTAGATGTTACAGATAAGCATATAAGGCACATTATGACGTAGTTGGAGCAAACACCAAATGTTTAGCCGCGTGGATGATGCTGCGCATGCAGCAGTTTCAGCCGTTCGCGGGCCACATGCGTGTAAATCTGCGTGGTGGAAATATCGGAGTGCCCCAGTAACAATTGCACAACACGCAAGTCCGCGCCATGGTTGAGCAAATGGGTGGCGAACGCGTGGCGCAAGGTGTGCGGCGACAGCGGCGCCGTGATGCCGGCGCTCAGCGCATGCTTCTTGATGATGACCCAGAACATTTGCCGCGTCATGGCGCCCCCGCGCCGCGTGACGAACAGCGCATCGTCCATTTGCCCGTCGAGAATGATGCCGCGCGCCTCCTTCAGGTAGCGCTCGATCCACAGCCGCGCCTGTTCACCGAACGGCACCAGCCGCGTCTTGCTGCCCTTGCCCGTGATGCGCAGCACGCCATCGTTGAGGCTCAGTTCCACGGATTTCAAGTCCACCAGTTCCGACACGCGCAAGCCGCTCGCATACATGAGTTCGAGCATGGTGCGTTCGCGCAGGCCCAGCGGCGTGCTCACGTCGGGCGCCGCCAGCAGCGCTTCCACCTGCGCTTCGCTCAGGGTATGCACGAAGCGCGCGGGCTGCTTGGCCGAGACCATCTTCAGACACGGGTCGGCGGCGATATGCTTGTGCCGCAGGGCCAGCTGGTAAAACCGCTTGAGCACGGACAGGCGCCGGTTCGACGACGTGGCCTTGCTCTCGTCGTGGCGGGCCGCGAAATACGCCTCGATGTCGGCCGTGGAGACTTCGTACAGGCCCTCGCGCCCGGGCCGCGCCACTTCCAGCCAGCGCGCAAACAGCCGCATGTCGCGCCGGTAGGCGTCCAGCGAGTTTTTCGACAGGCCGTCTTCCAGCCACAGGCTGTCGCAGAATTCATCGATCAGGGTAGCGTTGTCGGGCGCCAGCAGGCTATTCATCATCGTGTAGACTACCCCATGCCCGCCACGCCTTCGTGCGCCAGCAGCCAGCGCTTGACGCCCAGGTGGAAACCCGTCGCATCGTCGTGATGGGCAAAGCCGCCCAGGCCGCCAGCGGCCGTGACCCGGTGGCAGGGGATCACCACGGGAAACCAGTTGGCGCCGCAGGCCTGGCCCACGGCGCGCGGTGCCGAGCCGATCAGGCGCGCCACGTCGCCATACGTGCGCACCTGGCCGCGCGCAATGCCGCTGATCGCCGTCCACACCCGTTGCTGATAGGTGCTACCCGAAGCGGCTAGCGGCAAGTCGAAGACATAATCGGGGTCGCGGAAATAGCGCGCCAGTTGCTGGCAGGCCCGCTCGGAGACGGCATCCTGCGCGTCTTTCTCGTCAAAGTGCGGCGGCAGATAGACCAGTTCGCATATCTGGCCATCCTGCGCGCGCACGCCCATGGCGCCGAATGGCGCGGCCACGATGGCGCTGAACAGTTCACTGCCCTGTTGTTTTTTCATCTGCTGATCATTATTCAAGTGTGGCATATATGCAACCTGCCGGCGCGGGAAGCGGCGCCACGGGAATTATGCACCGACTTTGGGCGTGCCGGCGGACGTTTCCTGCGCACGAAAAAAAAGCGCACCAGTCGGTGCGCTTCAAATATTGCTTCACGTTCCCGGTCATTTGGGTCCGCCGGTGCCGGCTTGTGGCCGCAGACAGCTATGACTCAACAACTTCTGTGAAACGTGTGTCTCCTCAATATATCCCCGGTATCAATACCGTTTTTATAGACCACTCCCCCACTAACCTTGTTGCCAATTCTGTATTTCAGCCTTGCTACCGGGGCGCATATGCATATACGTGTTTCCCCTTAAGGCTGCCCATCATAGCGCATTTATTCGGCCGTATCGACTTTTTTTGCACCATGACGGGGACAACTGTTTTAGTTGTAAATTAAATTTGGCAGCCACAGCGAGATTTGTGGTACGTAGGTGATCAGGCCCAGGAAGGCCAGCATCGTCAGCAGCCATGGCATCACGGCCACGGTCAGCTCCGAAATGCCCATCTTCGTGATGCCTGACCCCACGTACAGGTTCAAGCCCACGGGCGGATGGCACATGCCCACTTCCATGTTGACCACGATCAGGATGCCGAAGTGCACGGGATCGATGCCCAGCTTCATGGCGACGGGGAACAGGATAGGCGCCATGATCAGCACGATGGACGACGGTTCCATGACGTTACCAGCCAACAACAGCAGCACGTTGACCACCAGCAAGAAGCTGATCACGCCCAGGCCCTTGCCCGTAATCCACTCGGCCATCGCTTGCGGGATGTTTTCACTGGTCATCAGGAACGAGAACAGCACGGCATTCGTGATGATGTACAGCAGCATCGCCGACATGGCGGCCGAATCGAGCAAGACCTTGCCCACTTGCTTGATCTTCAAATCCTTGTAGACGAAGACGGCGATGATGAAGGCGTACACGGCAGCCATGGCGGCCGCTTCCGTCGGCGTGAAGGCGCCCGAATAGATGCCGCCCATGACGATGACGATCAGCAGCAAGCCCCAGGCGCTCTTCTTGAACGTGACGAAGCGCTCGCCCCAGCTGGCCTTTTTCATGCGCGGATAGTTGTGCTTGCGCGCCAAAAACCACGTCGTCAGGCCCAGCAGCATGGCCAGCATCATGCCGGGAATCACGCCGGCCATGAACAGCTTGCCCACCGAGGTATTCGTGCTGACGGAATACATCACCATCACGATCGACGGTGGAATCAAAATGCCCAACGCGCCCGAGGTGGTGATGACGCCGGCGCCGAAACCGCGCGGATAGCCCTGCTTGACCATGGCCGGCAGGATGATGGAGCCGATCGCCACGACGGTGGCGGGGCTGGAGCCGGAGACGGCCGCAAACAGCGCGCACGCCATCACCCCGGCCAGCGCCAGGCCGCCATGCCAGTGGCCGACCATGGAGCTGGCGAAGTTGATCATGCGCCGCGCCACCCCGCCATGCGTGAGGAAGTTGCCGGCCAAAATGAAGAAGGGGATGGCCATGATCTCGAATTTCTCGATGCCCGTGAAAATCTTCAGGGCCACCGATTCGATGGGCACGCTGGTCATGGTAAACAGGAACGTCAGTACCGTCAGGCCCAGCGAAATGGAAATCGGCATGCCGGTCAGCATCAGCGCCAGCAGCAACACAAAAATGATCAGCGCGTTCATGCCTTGGCTCCTTTTTCTTCAGCCGTCAGTTCATCTTCCAGCCCCTCGACGTGCGAGTGGTCGTGTTTCGGCAAGGCGCCCGTCTTGATGAAATGCACCATCACTTGCAGGAAGCGGAAGCACATCAGGTAGGAACCAAGCGGCACGGCCAGGTAGACCAGCCACATCGGCACTTCCATGTCGGCCGAAGTCTGGTCCGTGTGGCCAATCGACCACACGAAGCTGGCGCCCAGGGTCCCGACGATGCCCGTAAACAGGGCGCCGGCAGCCAGGCCGAAGACGATGAAGCGGTCGCGCCAGCGCGGGTTCATGCGGTTGATCAGCACATCGACGCCCACGTGGATGCCCGTGCGCACGCCATATGCGGCGCCGAACTTGGCCATCCAGACAAACATGTAGATACACAGTTCCTGGGCCCAGCTGGTATTGATTTGAATCAGGAAGTCTTGCAGGCCCGGTATCGGCAGGCCCGCCAGGTAGCGGTGCACGACCGCGACGAAGATGATGAAGGTGGCCGCGCCCATCAGGGTCGCGATCAGCCACTCTTCCAGGTGATCCAGAAATTTCATGGTGGACTTTCAAAGAATGCGGGTACGCTGGCACCCGCGCAGGACGCGCAGGTGCCGTTGCTGCAGAAAGACAGGGATGCCCCTGACAGCCTCGCCGGGTGGCGTGGCCAGCGCGATTACTTCGCGCTTTCCTTGTTGATCGCCGAGATCAGATCCTTGCCGATGCGCCCTTCCATGGCCTTCTGCACGGGCGCCAGCGCCTTGCGCCACTCGGCCTGTTCCTGCACCGTCAGGGTATAGATCTGCGTCTTGCCCGCTTTCTTGATGGCCTCGAGGGCCTGGTCGTTGTCGCGCTGGGCGATGGCTTTTTCAAACGTCGTCGCCTCGCGCATGGCTTTTTCCAGCTGGCCGCGGATATCGGGCGGCAAGCCATCCCAGAATTTCTTGTTGACGATGACGGCATAGCCCAGGTAGCCGTGGTTCGACACGGTCACGTGCTTTTGCACTTCATGCATCTTTTGCGTGTACATATTCGATGGCGGATTTTCCGTGCCGTCGACCACGCCCGTCTGCAGCGCCTGATACACTTCCGAGAAGGCCAGCACTTGCGGATTGGCGCCCAGCGCGCGCATCTGCGCGTCGAGTACCTTCGACGACTGGATGCGCATTTTCAGGCCCTTGAAGTCGGCCGGCATGTGCAGCGGCTTGTTGGCCGACATCACCTTGAAGCCGTTGTCCCAGTAAGCCAGGCCCGTGATACCCTTGGGTTCCAGTTTTTTCAGCAGGCTCTTGCCGATTTCGCCTTCGGTGACGTTGTACAGCGCCGTCTTGGTGGGGAAGATATAGGGCAGGTCGAACGCTTCGAATTCCTTCACGCCCAGCGGGCCGAACTTGGCCAGCGACGGCGCCAGCATCTGCACGGCGCCCAGCTGCAACGCTTCGAGTTCTTCCTTGTCCTTGTACAGCTGGCTGTTCGGGTACAGTTCGACCTTGACCTTGCCGTTCGTGGCTTTTTCGGCCAGCTGCTTGAAGCGCTCGGCGGCCTGGCCTTTCGGCGTGTCGGTGGCCACGACGTGGCTGAATTTGATGACGATGGGGGCTTGCGCGTAAGCGTGGACGCCGGCGGTGGCGCCAATGGCCGCGCACAGCGCGACGAACATGGTTTTCATCTGCATTTTTGTCTCCTGGATGGTTTTTGAAAAACTTTATTATTTGTCTACTTGAATATTGTGCCAAAGAAACTGCTTCGGCTATTGTGGTTAACCACAATAGCCGGTTCCCGATAAGCCGCTACCCTGCCAGCCATGCCGACTCCCCCCACCCTTGCGCGCCGCTTCAAGCTATCGAGCCCGATGCGCTGGCTGCTGCCCGTCATCCTGCTGCTGCTGTTCCTGTCCATCCTGTTCTGGCTGCCCTGGCAGGCGCGCCAGATGGAAAGCAACGAACGCCAGGAGCAGCTGATCGCCGACACCCTGTGGGTGGAGCAGACCATCCGCTTCCAGCTGGCGCGCAACGAGGAAAGCCTGTTCAACCTTGGCGTGGACATCGCCAGCGGCTCGCTGGGTGCGGAAAAAGTGCACGAACGGCTGCAGCAGATGTTGCGCAATGGCCGCGAATTGCAGCGCGTACTGTGGCTCGACACCAGCGGCAAGGTGCTGGCCACCAGCGACAACAGCCTGCCGCACGCGCTGTCGTTTTCGCCGGCCTCGCTGACGGCGGCCGACAATGCGCGCCGTTTGCACCGGGGCCAGTACGCCCAGCCTTCGCAGCAGACGGGCTTTCCCGACGCGCCGCCGGGCGCCATGCTGATGGATTACCACCAGCCCCTGTTCGATGGCCAGCGCTACGTGGGCAGCCTGGTCGCCACCTACCAGATCAGCAGCCTGCTCGATGAAATGGTGCCGTGGTGGTTTGCGCAGGATAACCAGATTTCGCTGATCGACCGCGACGACAAGGTGCTGGCGCGGCGCGCCGCCGCCGGCCCCGGCCACGGCGTGTACACGCACAAGCGCGCGCTCGACGTGCCCGGCGCCAGCATCACCCTGTTTACCGACAGCGTGAAAAGCCAGCCCAAGCTGCTGCCCAATCTGCTGGTCGGCTCCGTCATCGCCCTGTCGCTGGGTTTGCTGTGGAGCTTGCTTGCCCTGTGGCGGCATATTTCGCGCCGCCTGGTGGCCGAAGGCGCGCTGCGCCAGCAGATGCTGTTTCGCACGGCGATGGAAAACTCGCTGGTGACGGGCATGCGCGCGCGCGACCTGGAAGGCAGAGTCACGTACGTGAATCCCGCGTTTTGCCAGATCGTCGGTTATCCGCCCGAGGAAATCCTCGGGCGCCTGCCGCCCATGCCCTACTGGGTGCCGGAAGCGCTGGAGGAATACCAGCAGCGCTTCGTCAAGGCACTGGCCGGCAATCCCACGCCGCAGTTCGAAACCTATTTCCAGCGTCCGGACGGCACGCGCGTGCCCGTGCTGATCTTCGAGGCGCCCCTGGTGGACAAGAATGGCCAGCAGACGGGCTGGATGGGTTCCGTGCTCGACATCTCGGACCGCAAGCGGGTCGAAGAACTCAATCGCCAGCAGCAGGAAAAGCTGCAAACGAGCTCGCGCCTGGCCACCATGGGCGAGCTGGCGTCGATGCTGGCGCACGAATTGAACCAGCCGCTGGCGGCCATTTCCAGCTACACGACAGGCGCCCTGAATTTGATCCGCCGCGCCATCGACCATGACGCCCCCGTCGATCCGGGCACCTTGAAGCCGGCGCTGGAACAGGCCAGCGCGCAGGCGCAGCGGGCCGGCCAGATCATCCGCAGCGTGCACGATTTCGTGCGCAAGAGCGAGCCGCAGCGCCAGGATATCGCCATCCGCACCCTGATCGACGGCATCCGCGCGCTGATCGACCTGCAGGCGCGCAAATACTATGTCACCATCCAGGAAGAGCTGCCGCCGGACCTGCCGCTGCTGCGCGCCGATCCCGTGATGATCGAGCAAGTGCTGCTGAACCTGACGCGCAACGCCATCGAGGCCATGCAGGATGCGGCGCCGGGACGGCGTATCATGCGCCTGCGGGCCAGCCACGACGCGCAGCAGGGCATGGTGACGGTGGACGTGATCGACCATGGCCATGGCATTCCCCAGGACGTGGCCGAGCGGCTGTTTTCGCCGTTTTTCTCGACCAAGTCCGAAGGCATGGGCATGGGCCTGAACATCTGCCGCACCGCCATCGAATTTCACGGCGGCGCGCTGACCTTCGGCGCCAACCCCGCTGGCGGAACGATCTTTACCTTCAGCGTGCCGGCCGCGCCAAGCGCGCCGCACTAACGATTAACTAATAACGCATAACGACAAGCCGGAGACACCATGCTACACATCATCGACGACGAAGAGGTCGTACGCGACTCCCTGTCCTGGCTGGCCGCCTCGCGCAGCATCGAGGCGCGCAGCTACGCCAGCGCCCAGCAATTTCTCGATAGCCTCGATGGCAGCTTCGACACCGCCGGCGACTGCGTGCTGCTCGACGTGCGCATGCCCGACATGAACGGCATCGCCATGTTCGACCAGCTGGTCAAGCGCGACCTGACGGCGCGCCTGCCCGTGATCTTCCTCACCGGCCACGGCGACGTGCCGATGGCCGTCGACAGCCTGAAGCGGGGCGCCTTCGATTTCTTTGAAAAGCCGTTCAACGACAACGACCTGATGGACCGCGTGCAGCAAGGCCTGGCCAACTCGCGCCAGGCGGGCGAACTGGCCGCCGTGCACGCGCGCCTTGCCACCTTGTCGACACGCGAACGCGAAGTGCTGGACCTGATTTTGGCGGGCAAGATGAACAAGGTGGTGGCCGACAAGCTGGGCATCAGCATGCGCACCGTGGAAGTCCACCGCGCGCATATCTTCGACAAGATGCAGGTCAAGACGGCGGTGGAGCTGGCGGGGTTGTTGAAGTAATGACGCTGATGTTGGATTACGCGGCGCTCGCGCGCCGCTAATCCAACCTACGTTGCAATGCAGGTCGGCATAGGCGTAGGTCGGCTTAGCGCGCAGCGCGTAAGCCGACACCACCACTCAAGACGAAGGTAAAGCGGGCGCGGTTGTTGACGACAACGGAAACGGGGCTTACCGCGTCAGCATGACCGTCGAGACCTTGCCATCCGCCACCGTCACTTCGGAGGTCAGCGTGCCGCCCTGCTTGCTTTCGACGGGCGTGAAGGCGCCCGGATAGAACACCGACCACGTCACGTTGGTGGTGACGTAATAGGTGCCATCGGGGACTTCCGTGAATTCGAACCGGCCGTCGCTGTCGGCCATGGTCGTGCGGTCATAGTCGCGGATCTTCGGGCTGACGGTGCCGACCACCTGACGCTTGTACAGCGAGGCAGGCAGCATGGCCAGCTTGCGGGCATACTCCGTCTTCGGTCGCAAAGTGACCTTCTCGCCACCGGCCTTCTTGAATTCGCCGCCCTTGGTCTTCATGAAGGCCTGGCCCTTGACACCGCCAGTACCGTTTTTTTGCAAGGCGTCATATTCCGCCTGCTGGAATTCCGGCATGACAACGGGTGGACGCGGCGTCGAGCATCCCATCAGCACTGCGGCCAGCACGCTCAAAGACAGTAATTTCAACATTTTCCCCTTGAATATTATTTCTATAAAAAAATATTATATGCAATTGGAAAGTTAAAAACCAGGCAATCGTCTCATGCGCGAAGCGGGCCTCCGGCTGGCGCGGCACATCAGGCGTAGGTCGGCTTAGCGCCCCGCGCGTAAGCCGACACCACCACCATCACTCATCGTGATGTTCATGATGCTCGGCCGCCCCATGCTTCCAGTAACTGGCCACATGCAGATGCTGCTTCGGCACCCCGCCTTCAATAAAGTGCCCGCGCAAGCCCTGCACCTGCGCATGCTCGCACGCCACCCACACATAGCCGTCGCCTTCTGACGGCAGCGTGACCTGACGCAGCGCGTCCAGCAGCAGCGGCCCCTTGCGGCCATTGCGCGCGACCCAGCGCACCTCCAGCTGCGCCGCGCAATCGAGCGCGATCTGCTCGCCGTCTTCGACGATCTCGATCACGGCAATGGCCCGCGCCGTGGCCGGCAGCTGCTCCAGGCGGCGGGCGATGGCCGGCAAGGCCGTCTGGTCGCCCACCAGCACATACCAGTCGAAGTCGAGTGGCACCAGCATCGAGCCGCGCGGGCCGCCCACGCCCAGGGTCTGGCCCGGTGCGGCTTGCGCCGCCCAGCTGGCCGCTGGGCCATCGCCATGCAGCACGAAGTCGATTTCCAGCTCGCGCCGCGCGGCATCGTAGCGGCGTGGCGTGTAGTTGCGGGCGATGGGACGCGCGCCTTCCGCGTACTGGATGGGATTCGGGCCATTGCCCAGCACGGGGAACACGGGAGTAGTCTGCCCCGGGGCGGGGAAGAACAGTTTCACGTGGTCGTCGTGCGCCGGCGAGACAAAGCCATCGAGGTCGTCGCCCGCCAGCGTGATGCGGCGCATGTGCGGCGTGATCTGTTCGGTGCGCACGACGGTGAGCACGCGCAGTTTCAAGTCATGCCGCACGCGTTCGATGGCGTGCGGGCGTGGCGTTGCAGTTGATACAGTAGTCATTGGGTATCCTTGTAAAGTGGGCTCAGTGGCCGTCAACGATGGCGTTGGCCGCCTGTTCCAGCACGGCGGAGACGCGCTCGGCTTCCGCGTCGCTCCAATTGGTCTTGTTCAGCAGTAGCGCATGCTTCAAGGTGTGCATGGCCTGGTGCACGCGCTCGGGCAAGGCCTTGCGCGCCTGGACGCGGGCAAACATGTCGAGGCGGGCCAGGATGCCGTCGACCTGGGCGCGGTTCTCGTCGAGATATGCGCGGCCCAGGTCCGTGATCGTGTAGAGCTTCTTGCCGCTGGCGCTTTCGGACGACGTCACGTGGTCCTGCTCTTCCAGCAGGGTCAAGGTGGGATAGACGGCGCCCGGGCTGGGGGCGTACGCGCCGCCGCAACGCTCTTCGATGGCCTTGATGATTTCATAGCCGTGGCGGGGGCTGATTTCGATCAGCGCCAGCACGATCAGCGGCAAGTCGCCGCGGCCGAAGACGCGCTCGGCCCGCTCGCCGCGTCCACCGCGCCCGCCAGGACCACCGCCCATGCCGTCACCGCGCTCGTCGAAGCCGCGCGGGCCGCGGCCATGCATGGAGTATTCGTGGCGATGCTCGCCATGATGGTGGTGATGCTGGCCACAATGGCCGTGATGATGATGACCGCCGTGGCCGTGTTCTGTATGGTGTGAGTTTCTCATGTTTTCTCTTTAAAGATATATCGTTAGTAGGTATCGCTATTTTATAACGATATATCGATAAGTCAAGGAGAAATTTGTTATGCTCGTCTTTCCCCACTCCACACGCCGATGCCATGTCCGAAAAAACCTTTGCTGAAAAAATGTATGTGAAAAATGCCACGGCCCTGGCCGTGCTCAATGACGGCGGCGAGCATGAGGCATTGCTGGCGCAGTTGCCGGCCGAGCGGGTGGTACGGGAAGGTGAAAATGCGGACTGGATACTGCTGTTCGCGCGCAGCCGCGCGGAACTGGAGCAATTCCTGCCAGCGGCGCAGGCGCGCCTGGCGCCCGGTGGCGCACTGTGGGTGGCGTACCGCAAGGGTGGAATCAAAGCGGGCAGCGATATCCACCGCGACGATATCCGCGACTTTGCGCAAACCGTGGGGCTCGACAGCGTGGCGATGGTCGCCATCGACGCGGACTGGTCGGCGCTGCGCCTGAAGCAGGTGTAAGGACGGTCTAGGCGATGCCGTGCAGCGCCAGCGCCCATTCCACATGTTCGCGCACGATGGCCGACGGGTGCTCGCGGCGCGACAGCAGGGCCGCGACGATGTCGGCCTGGCCCTTGGCCTTGGCGGCCGCGTTGCCCATGCCGACGGCCAGGTTGCGCAGCCAGCGTTCGTGGCCGATGCGGCGGATCGCGCTGCCTTCCATGCGGCGGTTGAATTCCTCTTCCGTCCAGGCGAACAGCTCCACCATGCCGGCGCTGCCCAGGCTGTGGCGCTCGTCGAAGTCCGGCACGACGGCGCGCTGGGCGAACTTGTTCCACGGGCAAACGGTCTGGCAATCGTCGCAGCCGTACACCTTGTTGCCGATCAAGGGGCGCATTTCGACGGGAATGGCGCCTTTCAATTCGATGGTCAAGTAGGAGATGCAGCGGCGCGCGTCGAGCTGGTACGGCCCCAGGATGGCTTGTGTCGGGCACACCGTGATGCATGCCGAGCACTGGCCGCAGCGCGGCGTTTCCGGCGGGTCGACGGGCAGCGGCACGTCGATGAGGATCTCGCCGAGAAAAAAGAAGGAGCCGCCCTGGCGGTTGATGAGCAAGGTGTGCTTGCCGCGCCAGCCCAATCCCCCTTTTTGCGCCAGCTCGACTTCCATCACGGGCGCCGAATCGCTGAAGACGCGGTAGCCGAAGTCGCCGATCTCGCCCTTGATGCGGTCGGCCAGCTGCTGCAGGCGCGAACGCATCACCTTGTGATAATCGCGGCCGCGCGCGTACACGGAGATCACGGCCGCTTCAGGGTCGGCGTCGCGCGCCGCCTCGCGTTCGCGCCAGTCCGGTCCCAGCGCCGGCGGCAGATAATTCATGCGGGCGCTGATGGCGCGCACCGTGCCCGGCACCAGTTCGGCCGGGCGCGCGCGCTTCATGCCGTGGCTGGCCATGTAATCCATTTCGCCGTGATACCCTGCATCGAGCCAGGCTTGCAAGGGCGCTTCCATGTGCGACAGGTCGACGTCGGCGATGCGCACCTCGGCAAAACCCAGCTCGCGCCCCCATTCCTTGATGGTGCGCGCCAGGACGGCGAGATCGGTGACGGTGGCGGACATAAGGGACTTTACGGAAAACGGCAGGCGCGCGGGCGGTTACAATGACAGCAGCCTCCATTTTATGCGATACCGAAGATAATGACCGAACACTTCAAAGCCCACCTCCACGACGAAGCCGGCACCGCCGCGCTGGGCGCCGCGCTGGCGCGCGCGCTGGCGCCGGGCCTGGCGATCTACCTGCACGGCGACCTCGGTGCCGGCAAGACGGCCCTCACGCGCGCCCTGCTGCACGCGGCCGGCCATGCGGGCCACGTGAAAAGCCCCACCTACACCTTGTCCGAACCGTACACGGTGCAGCTCGATGGCCAGCGCGTCAACGTCATCCACTTCGACCTGTACCGCATGGGCAGCGCCGAGGAATTCCTCGATGCAGGCTTTCGCGAAGACTTCGACGGCCGCAATATCTGCATCGTCGAATGGCCGGAGAAAGCCGAACCGGTACTGCCGCCGGCCGACCTGAATATTTATTTGAACGTTGCGGGTACAGGACGTGATGTAGAATTGCAAGCGTCTTCTGAATTGGGTCTGTCATGCCTTCACCGTCTCAAATTCGCCCCGAACCTTTGATCTCCTCGCCCATCACCCGGCGCACGGTCCTCAAGGCCGGCGGCACCCTGCTGTTGTCCGTGTTCGCGCCCATGTCGGCGATGGCGGCGCAAATTCTCGCCGTGCGCGTCTGGCCGGCCGAGGACTACACGCGTGTCACCCTGGAAAACGACAGCATCCTCAAGGCGACCCACTTCATCGTCAAGGATCCGGAACGGCTGGTGGTCGACATCGAGGGGCTGGAACTCAATCCCACCTTGAAGGGCCTGGTGGCGAAGATCCAGTCGAACGACCCGTACATCAAGCAGGTGCGCGTGGGCCAGAACCGGCCCAACGTCGTGCGCCTGGTGTTCGACCTGAAAGAGGAAGTCACGCCGCAGCTGTTTACCCTGCCGCCGGCCGGCTCCTATAACCACCGCTTGATCTTCGACCTGTATCCCGTGCGCGAACCGGACCTGATCGCGCAGATGATCGAAAAGGGCGACTGGTCGAGCGACCCGGCCAAGCCACCGATGGCCGACACGCACACACCGCCGCCCGCGCTGCCTCTGCCCGAGAGCGGCAAGCCGCCCGTGGCCGCCGTCACACCGGCAACACCGATCGTGCCGCCCGTGCCCGACGTACGTCCGGAACAGCGCCCCGAAGCGCGCCCCCAGCCTGGCCAGAAAGTGATGCGCATGATTACCATCGCGCTCGATCCCGGCCACGGCGGCGAAGACCCGGGCGCCATGGGCAGCCGGGGCAGCCGCGAAAAAGACGTGGTGCTGGCCATCGCCAAGCGCCTCAAGACCAAGCTGGAACTGCAGCCGAACATGCGCGTCATGCTCACACGCGACGCCGACTTCTTCGTCCCGCTGGGCATGCGCGTGGAAAAAGCGCGCAAGGTGCAGGCCGACCTGTTCGTCTCCATCCACGCCGACGCCTTCATCCAGCCGACGGCGCGCGGCTCGTCCGTGTTCGTGCTGTCCGAAAAGGGCGCCACCTCGACGGCCGCGCGCTGGCTGGCCAACAAGGAAAACCAGGCCGACCTGATCGGCGGCGTGAACGTGAAGAACCACGACAAGCAGCTGGCCAGCGTGCTGCTCGACCTGTCGACGACGGCGCAGATCAATGACAGCATGAAGCTGGGCAAGGCCGTGCTGCGCGAAATCGGCGGCATCAACCGCCTGCACAAGGGCTCCGTCGAGCAGGCCGGCTTCGCCGTGCTGAAAGCGCCCGACATCCCTTCCATCCTGATCGAGACGGCTTTTATTTCGAATCCGGAAGAAGAAGCCAAGCTGACCGACAACGGCTACCAGGACCAGATGGCCGACGCCATCGTCACGGGCATCAAGAATTATTTTGCGAAGAATCCGCCGCTGGCGAAAAGCCGCCTGACCTGACATGAAAGCCTAGCATGAGCGAGAGTATCTTTGGCGAGCTGCCGGCCGTGACCATCCGCGCGGCCGATGGTGCGCAGGCGACCGTCACCCTGTACGGCGGCCACCTGGTCTCGTGGCAGACCAGCGATGGCCAGGAGCGCCTGTTCTGCAGCCGCGATTCGGCCCTCGACGGCAGCCGCGCCATCCGCGGTGGCGTACCCGTGATCTTTCCCCAGTTCGGCGCGCGCGGTACGGGCATGCGCCACGGCTTTGCGCGCGTGGCAACGTGGCAGCTGGAATCGAGCGGCGACAGCGATGGCGCCGCATGGGCGCAGTTTATCCTGACCCAGGCCGACTTGCCCGAAGCGATCGCCGCCAGCTGGCCCTGCGCCTTCACCTTGTGCCTGCGCGTGGCCGTCAAGGCGCAGGCGCTGGAACTGGACCTGTCCGTGCACAACACGGGCGAGCAGGCGTTTCCGTTTTCGGCCGCCCTGCATACGTATTTTTCGATTGATGATTTGAGCGAAGCGCGCATCAAAGGCTTGCAGCGCGTGCGCTATTCGGACGAGACGCCGCAAGATGCCCTGCAGGCGGAAGAAGTGCTGCAATTTTCGGACAAGCTGGACCGCATCTACTACCAGCTGCCGGGCGCCTTGAGCCTGCAGTCTGGCCGCCACACCCTGCGCCTGGAGCAGCAGGGCTTTACGGACGCCGTCGTGTGGAACCCGGGCGCGCAAGACGCGGCCGCCCTGCCCGACCTGGCCGACGACGAGCAGCCGCGCTTCATCTGCATCGAGCCGGCCCTGATCCAGCCCGATACGCTGGCCGCCGGCGCCGAATGGACCGGGCGCCAGCGCCTCGCATTCGTTTAATTCGATTCCTTGATGATGCGGCCATTGGTCGGCTGAACCGGGCGCGCATTCAAGGGATACAGGCGGCTGAACAGCGCCATCTGCGCCGGCGACGCCTGCACCGGTTGCTTCATTACCATCCACAGCACGCCTTCGCTGCAAGGCGGCTCCGTCATCGATCCCATGTACGTGTAGTAGTCGCGCCGCGCCGGCAGCATTTCGGCCGGGTCGAGCAGGATGGTCGGCTGCATGGTCTCGAATTTTTCCAGCGGCAGGTTGTTCCACACGGTCTGGATGGTCGCTTGCGGCGCACCGCGTTCGAGCAGCAGCGCCAGCACGGCTTGCCGGCCTTCCGCGTCGCGGTGCACCAGGTGTACCACCATCTCGAAGGCCTTGCCATTGATACGCTCTTCGGACGGGCGGTGGAAATGGAATTGCTGCAGCTCGAACATGCGGTTCTGCACCGTGATGTAATTGCCGCCGCTCACGCCCACCTGCACCGTGTGGCCATTGTCGACCACGTTGAACGACGACGGGCGGTAGTCAAAGCTGATCTGCTCGAGCTCCACCTTCATGCCGTCGCGGATATCGATCGGCGACTGGCGGCTGCCATTGCCGCACTTGCCCCAGTCGACATTGATCTTGCTCCAGTTGGCCGGACCGCTGTCGCCCTCGTACGACCAGTGCGTGCCGCGCGGCACGGGTGGCGGTGGCGGCGGCGCGGCCTTCACCACGGCGGCGCGCTTGGCGCGGGCGGCGGCGCGGGCAGCTTGGGTGGCGCGCATTTCCGCCAGGCGCGCGGCGATGCGTTCGGACAGATCGACTTCGGCCGCTTCCTCCTTTTCGCGCGCCGTGGGCGCGACGACGACAGGCGCCTTGGCCTCCTTGCCCTTCACCGACTCGGTCAGGGTTTTCATGGCGGCCGCGCGCGCCGACGCCGACATGGGCGCGGATGCGGTGGCGCTCGCCGGGGCGGGGGCATCTTTGGCGCTTGCCATGGCCGTCATCACGGCAAGGCTGCAAGCTAACAGGGCGCTCAAATGTCGCATGGAAATCCAGAAAGTGAGAATACCTTCTGGTTTACGGCTGTAAAGCAACAAAACTTGAATCAGGGCAGGAGCAAAACAGAAGTACCGAAGAGAAAACGGGATCCAGGGCCAGCTGTGGACGGCGCCGCAGCATGCTTGCCCTGGATCTTTGCAGCAATTACGCCGACTTGCCGACCATGCGCTTGTAGAGTTTCCACATGCCGCCCAGTACCACCGGCACGACGGCGGCGCCGACACCGATCAGCACGATCAAGGTCAGATGGTCGCGGATCCACGGGATATTGCCGAAGAAGTAGCCCGCCGTGACCAGACCGACCACCCACAACAGGGCGCCCGTGATGTTGTACATCTGGAAGCGCACATGCGTCATGTCGGAAATGCCGGCCACGAACGGGGCGAAGGTACGCACCACCGGCACGAAACGGGCCAGGATGATGGTCTTGCCACCGTGCTTTTCAAAGAATTCATGCGTGCGGCGCATGGCGTCCTTGTTGATCCAGCGGTAATCGTGGGTAAACACCCTCTGCCCGATGGCCTCGCCTATCCAGTAATTGAGCGTATTGCCCGTGATGGCCGCCGTGACGAGCAGGAAGATCAGCAAGCCCAGGTGCATCTGTCCCGTCGCGCAAAACGCGCCGGCGATAAACAACAAGGTATCTCCAGGGAAGAAAAACAGCACCACGAGGCCTGTCTCGCAAAAAATAATGGCGAACAGCACCGCATACACGAGGGTGCCGTACTGCTCGATCAAGATACCCAACGTCTTGTCGACATGCACGATCATGTCGAGGAATTGCACAAAATCCATATATTTTTCCCTAAAGGTAGCGGCGGAATCATACACCACCCGGCCCGCGCAACGGCAGTCCCCGGGCCGATATTTCTGGATTAATTATGCGGCGCCCTTGCGCGTGTGGCAATTTAAGTAAAGGTTAAGGAAACACCATATCGGCAGGCAACTCTCAGGATTACGGTATGCAATGTTTTTACGACGAAATATTGCCATTCCGGTATACACTTTCTGCACGGCGCAACCCGCGCCGACCAGGAGAAAACATGTATCGACACCCACTGAGCGGCCTGACCATGGCCACCGTACTGGGCCTTGCACAGCTGGCTGCCCACGCGGCGCCCGTCCAGATCAAGGCGCCCGCCGAACTGCCCGCCAAGGCGACCTTGGCCGACGTGATCAAGGCCTCGAAGTCGTCCGACTGGCGTCCACTGGACCCGGACAACACCCTGTACCTGGACATTCCCGCCGGCCGCGTGGTGATCGAACTGGCACCGGACTTCGCGCCCAAGCACGTGGCCAATATCAAGGCCCTGGTGGCGGAACAGTATTACGACGGCCTGGCGATCACGCGCGCGCAGGACAACTGGGTGGCGCAGTGGGGCGATCCGAACGAGAAGAATCCCAAGCCGATCCAGCATGCGCAGCGCACCCTGCCCGGCGAATTCACGGTACCGCTGAAAAATATCAAGAGCTTCACGCGCCTGCCGGACGTCGACGGCTATGCGCCGCAAGTGGGCCATTCGAACGGTTTCCCGTCCGCGCGCGATCCGAAAACGGGCACGGCCTGGCTCACGCATTGCTATGCCACCGTGGGCGTGGGCCGCGACAGCGCCAGCGACAGCGGCGGCGGCACGGAACTGTACGCCGTCATCGGCCAGTCGCCGCGCCACCTGGACCGCGACATCACCGTCGTCGGCAGGGTCGTCTCCGGCATGCCATTGCTGTCCACCCTGCCGCGCGGCACGGGGCCCATGGGCTTTTATGACAGCCCCGAGAAAAACGTGCCGATCAAGGCCATCCGCCTGGCCGCCAGCGTGCCGCCCGAGCAGCGCAGCAAGCTGGAAGTGATGCGCACCGACAGCGCCGCCTACCAGGCCGTGCTGGAAGCCCAGCGCCACCGCGGCGGCCCGTGGAGCAAGGTCACGGCCGGCCACGTCGACGTGTGCAATGCGCCGATACCGGTGCGGGAGGTGGGGAATAAATAGGGACTAAGGCTGGGGTCAGACCCCCGGGCACGTAGGCGCTAAATTTTGAGTTAGCGGTGTTGAGGGTCTGACCCCAAGTACGCTGGCGTTGGCGGCGTTGAGGGTCTGACCCCGGTATAATTGGCGCATGAACGCTCCCATTACGCCCCACCGCCCGATCCAGGCCTTGCCTGACCAGTTGATTTCGCAAATCGCCGCCGGCGAGGTGGTCGAGCGGCCATCGGCTGTCGTCAAGGAACTGCTGGAAAACGCGCTCGACTCGGGCGCCACGCAGATCACGGTGCGGCTGGAAGAAGGGGGCGTGAAACGCATCGCGATTACCGATAACGGCCGCGGCATCGACAAGGATCAGCTGCCGCTGGCCCTGGCGCGCCACGCCACGTCGAAGATCGCCTCGCTGCACGACCTGGAAAACGTGGGCACCCTGGGCTTTCGCGGCGAGGCGCTGGCCTCGATCGCCTCGGTGGCCGCCGTCACCGTGACCTCGCGCACGGCTGACGCGGCGCATGCGTGGGAAATCGTCGGCTCGCACAATGGCAGCGTCTCTCCGTCGTCGGGCGCGCACGGCACCACGGTCGACGTGCAGGACCTGTATTTCAACACGCCCGCGCGGCGAAAATTCCTCAAATCCGAGCAGACGGAATACGGCCACTGCGCCGAAGTCGTGCGCCGCATCGCGCTGGCGCGGCCGGACGTATCGTTCTCGCTGTCGCACAACGGGCGCACCATCGACCAGTGGAATATCAGCGAACTGGCCAAGCGCAGCGCCCACATCCTCGGCAATGACTTCGCCGAAGCGCGCCTGGCGCTGGACGAGTCGGCCGGCAGCCTGCGCATACACGGCTTTGCCGGCTTGCCGACGGCATCGAAGGCGCGCGCCGATGGCCAGTTCTTTTATGTGAACGGACGCTTCGTGCGCGACAAGCTGCTCGTGCACGCCGTGCGCATGGCCTACCAGGACGTGCTGCACGGCGACCGTTTTCCATCGTACGTGCTGGCGCTCGACCTCGACCCGGCCCTGGTCGACGTCAACGTGCACCCGTCGAAGATCGAAGTGCGCTTCCGCGACAGCCGTTCCGTGCACCAGTTCGTCTTCCACGCCGTGCAGCGCGCGCTGGCGCAGACGTCGGCCACAGCGTTCGGCAGCGTACCGGCGCCTTTGCCGGCCGCCTCCAGTCTGAGCGGCGATACCGCGGGCGCGGGCTTGGGTGGGTCCGGCATCTGGCGCCGCGAGCAGACGCAGACCTCGTTCGGCGCGCAATTCACGAACACCTTCGCGCCCGCCTCGCCCGGCGCGAACCGTCCCTTTTTTGCCGACGCCCCAGGCGTGGCCCAGGATACGGCGGCCTATGGCGCCCTGTTCGGCGGCGGTGCAGGCGCCGCCAACTCGCCGATCACGCAGGTGGAGCCGTACATCGCCTCGCCCGAAGCGATGGCGCGCGAAGAATATCCGCTGGGCTTTGCCCTGGCCCAGCTGCATGGCATCTACATCCTGGCGCAAAACACCAAGGGCCTGGTGCTGGTCGACATGCACGCGGCGCACGAGCGCATCCTGTACGAGCAGCTGAAAAACGCGCTGCAGGCGCAAGTGTCCGGTCAGGACATGCAGGTGCAATCCTTGCTGATCCCCGTCACCTTCTATGCGGACGCCATCGAAGTGTCGACGGCGAATGAAAACCAGGACACATTGAAAGCGCTGGGCTTCGACATCGCCGCCCTGTCGCCCACCACGCTGGCCGTGCGCAGCGTGCCGACACTGCTGAAAAACGCGGACGCGCAAACCCTGGCGCGCGACGTGCTGCGCGACGTGCGCGAATACGGCGGCTCGCGCGTGCTGATCGAGCGCCAGAACGAATTGCTGGGCACCCTGGCCTGCCATACGGCCGTGCGCGCCAACCGGATCTTGTCGGTGCAGGAAATGAACGCCCTGCTGCGCCAGATGGAAAGCACGGAACGCGCCGACCAGTGCAACCACGGCCGGCCGACGTGGGTGCAGGTCGAGATCAATGCGCTCGATAAACTGTTCCTGCGCGGCCAGTAGGTCGGATTAGCGCAGCGTAATCCGACACTGCAGCGGCGGCATCACGTCGGATTACGCTTGCGCTAATCCGACCTACGCATCACCTTACAAGAGTCACCATGACAAACACCCCACACCTCCCCCTGGCCGTTGCCATCATGGGCCCCACGGCCAGCGGCAAGACGGCCAGTGCGCTGGCCATCGCGCAAGCGATTCCGTCCGAGATCATCTCCGTCGATTCCGCCCTCGTCTACCGCGGCATGGATATCGGCACGGCCAAACCGTCGAAGGAAGAACTGGCCCAGGTACCGCATCATCTGATCGACATCATCGACCCGCTGGACGCCTATTCCGTCGCGCAGTTCCGCAACGACACCCTGCGCCTGGTGAGCGAAATTTCCGCACGCGGCAAGCTGCCGCTGCTCGTCGGCGGCACCATGTTGTACTTCAAGGGCCTGGCCGATGGCCTCGACGATCTGCCCGGGGCCGATCCTGCCTTGCGCGCCCAGCTGGAAGAAGACGCGGCCGCCATCGGCTGGCCCGCCATGCATGCGCGCCTGGCGCAGCAAGATCCCGTCACGGCAGCGCGCCTGGCGCCGCAGGACGCGCAGCGCATCGGCCGCGCGCTGGAAATCATCGCCCTGTCCGGCCAGCCCATGTCGGCCCTGCTGGACCGCCGCGAAAAGACCGTGCTGCCGTTTCAATTGCAATCGTTCGCGCTGGAGCCGTCGGATCGCGCCGTGCTGCACGCGCGCATCGCCACGCGTTTCGACCTGATGCTGAAAAACGACGCCCTGCTCGATGAAGTGGATGGGTTGCGCCGGCGCGGCGACCTGCACCCGGGCCTGCCCTCGATGCGCTGCGTGGGCTACCGCCAGGCCTGGGACTACCTCGACGGCCGCATCGACCGCGCCGCCTTGCGCGAAACAGGCATCATCGCCACGCGCCAGCTGGCCAAGCGTCAGCTGACCTGGTTACGCTCGATGCCGGAACGCATCGTTATCGACTGCCTGAGCCCTGATCCGGCCTCGTCCATGCTGGCGCAGATCCAGCCGTTATTGAAATAATCATCGCCACGCGCCAGCTGGCCAAGCGTCAGGCTCGACCTAGGTTACGCTCGATGCCGGAACGCATCGTTATCGACTGCCTGAGCCCTGATCCGGCCTCGTCCATGCTGGCGCAGATCCAGCCGTTATTGAAATAATCATGCCTTCGCCGGTGCGTGAAAAAACCGCACATTTTTTTGCGCCGGCATTGACAAGGAATTGGGAAGACTGGATAATGCTCGGCTGTTGGGTGATATAGCTCAGTTGGTTAGAGCACAGCATTCATAATGCTGGGGTCGGTGGTTCAAGTCCACCTATCACCACCAAAGAACATCGATCAGGTTTCCCCTGGTCAAAACGAGCATCCGGTCTGACCGGTCTGTTTGGTGATATAGCTCAGTTGGTTAGAGCACAGCATTCATAATGCTGGGGTCGGTGGTTCAAGTCCACCTATCACCACCAAGAATTTGCAGTATGAAGAACCCGCCCCTGCCCCGTGCAGCGGCGGGTTTTTTCATTTCCGGCAGCACCGCGCATGCGGCCTGCGCGCAACACCTGCCCCATCCGCATGCAATCGGGGATTGTGACAAGTCGCCTCTGCCGCTTACAATGAGAATAATTCTCATTTATATTATTCATCACCCATGTCCGCCATCCAGCCCAGCCTGCAACAGCAAGTGCAGTCGCTCTACAGCGAGCATCACGGCTGGCTGGTCGGCTGGCTGCGCAAGAAACTCAGCTGCCCACATGGCGCGGCCGACGTGGCGCAAGATACGTTCGTGCGCATCATCGCCTCGCGCGACGCGCTGTTCGGCATGCGCGAGCCGCGTGCCTATCTGTCGACGACGGCGAAGCGCTTGCTGCTCGACCGCGCGCGCCGGCAAGTACTCGAGCGCAGCTATCTGGCGGAACTGGCCCTGCTGGCCGACAGCCTGCCCGGCGCACCCTCGCCGGACGAAATCCTGATGGCCGTGCAGGCGCTCGGGCAGATCGCCACGGCGCTGGACGGAATATCCGCCAAGGCGCGCGACGCCTTTTTGCTGCACTACCTGGAAGAGCAGCCGCAGGCCGCCGTCGCCGCGCAGCTGAACGTCTCCACGCGCATGGTGCAAAAATACCTGGTGCAAGCCTTGCTGGCCTGCCGCCACGCCTGCCCGGCCATGGCGGCATGAGCGGCACGCGCACCGATATCGCCGCCGAGCAGGCTGCCCGCTGGATCGTGCGGTTGAGCGCGGACGACCCGGCCGAGCGCGACATGGCGCGGGCCGGCTTCGCCGCGTGGAAGGCGGCCGATCCGCTGCACGCGACAGTGGCCGCCGGCATGGAAAACCTGCTGCGCCAATTGCATGCCGTGCGCGAGCCGGCCGGCGGCGACCATCGCCCCGCGCGCGCCGCCCTGGCCGCCATCGCGCCCAAGCGCCAGCGTCTGCGCCAGCTGGCCGCCGCCAGCGCCGTGGCCATGCTGGTGCTGACCGGCGCGCTGGTCCTTGGCGAACGTCCCGCCTACCTGCTGGCCGACCTGCGCAGCCCCACGGGGCAATGGCAGACGTACACCCTGGCCGACGGCAGCCGCCTGACTCTGGCCGGCGGCAGCGCCGTCAACGTGCGCTTCAATGCGGGTGAACGGCATGTGGAACTGGTGCGTGGCGACATCCTCGTCGACGTGGCCAAGGATGCGCAGCGCCCCTTCATCGTCGACAGCAAGCAGGCGGCGATCCGCGCGCTGGGCACGCGTTTTGCCGTGCGCAGGGAAGATGGCGCCACCATCCTCAGCATGCTCGAATCGGCAGTATCGGCGCAGGTGCCACAGCATCGGGCCGTCGTGGTGCAGGCAGGCCAGCGCACGCGCATCACGGACGATGGCGTCGGGCCACTGACCAGCATCGATGCGGCCAGCGTGCAGCAAGCATGGCGCGCGCACCAGCTGGTGGTCGACGACTTGCCGCTGGCCGACGTGCTCGACGAGCTGGCCCGCCACCGCCCCGGCCAGCTGCATTACGACCGCGCGCAGATCGCCGGCATCCGCGTGGCGGCCGTGCTGCCGCTGGACGACACGGACAAGGCGCTGCAGCTGCTGATCGACAATTTCCCCCAGCTGCGCATCCGCATGCTGACGCGCTACCTGGTGATGGTCGACGCCCCCGCCAAAAAGTAAATATTTTTTGCATTCGCGGTTCCACTTTGCGCATCTCGTGCGTCAAGGCAGCTGAGATCAATCAAAAAAGGCTGTCACCATGTCCGCTCGTATCCTTACCGTTTCCTCGCCGCGCGCGCTGCGCACGCGGCTGCATCCCCTGGCCCTGGCCGCCCTGCTGCTGGCTGGCGCCGGCATGCACGTCCAGGCAGCCGCCCAGGCGCAGGCCAGCCTTGCCACCGCCAGCTACGCCATCCCCGCCGGTCCGCTGGCAGGCGCCCTGAACCGCTATGCGCAGCAGGCGGGCGTATCCATCGTCATCGACGCAGCCAAGGTACAGGGACTGCAGACGGCCGGCCTGCAGGGCAGCTATGCCATCGACGACGGCTTTGCCGTGCTGCTGCGCGGCAGCGGCTACGCCATCGGCAAGACGGCGACCGGCTATGTGCTGGTGGCCGCGCCGGCATCCGCCCCCACGGCAGCGGCAAGCGCCGCCTCGGCGGCCGAGCGCACCATGCCCTCGATTACCATCGTCGGCCAGACCGAGCAAGGCGCCACCACGGAAGGCAGCGGCTCCTACACGGCGCGCAAGATCACCCTCGGCAAGGGCGAACAATCGATGAAGGACATGCCGCAATCGGTCAGCGTGCTGACGCGCCAGCGCCTGGACGACCAGGGCATCACGGACTTGCGCGAAGCCGTCAACAACGTCACCGGCGTAGTGGGCGTGCATGGCGTGGGCGCGGGCGTGGTGATCACCTCGCGCGGCTTCCAGATCGACCAGTGGCAGTACGACGGCGTGCCTATCGACCGCAACACCTATGCGCTGGGTAACTGGGGCCAGGAAAACATGGTCATCTACGACCGCCTGGAAGTGCTGCGCGGCGCATCGAGCCTGCTCGAAGGCACGGGCAGCCCGGGCGGCTCCGTCAACCTGGTGCGCAAGCGCCCGCTGGCCACGCGCCAGGTTGCGCTCACGGGCCGCGCCGGTTCGTGGGACCATTACGGCGCGCAGCTCGACGTCAGCACGCCGCTGAATGCGGAAGGTACTTTGCGTGGGCGCGCCATCATCGATGAAGACGACAGCCACTCCTTCATCGACCAGGTCTGGAGCAAGAACCGCACCGTGTATGCGGCGCTCGACTACGACCTCGGTCCCGCCACCACCGTGGGCCTGGCCGTAAGCAACGTCAATGGGCGCGGCCGCCCGATGTTCATCGGCCTGGCACGCTACGCCGACGGCAGTGAACTGGGATTGCCCCGCTCGACCTATACCGGCGCCGACTGGAACCGCAGCAAGGTGGAACAAACCACCGTCAACCTGGACCTCGAGCACCACTTCAACAGCCGGTGGGTCTTCAAGACGGCCGCGCTGGGCGTCAATGAACGCACCAATTCGACCCACCAGCGCATGGCCGGCACCATCAAGGCCGATGGCAGCGGCTCCATGTACGGCGACTTCTCCACCGATTTCAAGAACCAGAAGCGCGGCATCGACGCCTTCGTGCGCGGCAAATTCGATGGCCTGGGCATCGCGCAGGAAGTCGTCGTGGGCGCCAGCTATGTGAAGTTCCACTCCGACGACCGCTATGCGCGCGCCTGGACGCAAGGCGCACAAATCTTCAATATCGACCATCACCGCCCATGGCAGGACTTCGACACCATCGCCGCGCGCGGCGTGAGCTCCAGCAGCACCTACGACATGCGCCAGAAAGGCCTGTACGGCACCTGGAATGGCCAGCTGACCAGCAACCTGAAAGCGCTGCTGGGCGGGCGTTTCAGCTGGTATGACTTCGAGTATGCCCCCAAGGGCGGCACGGCGGACAACACCAGGGTCACGGCCAAGTTCACGCCATCGGTGGCCCTGATGTATGCGCTGACGCCGCAATGGTCCACCTACGCCAGCTATGCGGGCGTGTTCCAGCCGCAGACGAACCGCAACGCGGCGGGCCAGGTCCTGAAACCGGTCACGGGCGACAGCTATGAAGCCGGTGTCAAGGGCGAGCTGCTGGACGGCAAAGTCAACACCTCGCTGGCCGTCTTCCGCTACGAGCACAAGGACCGCGCCGTCAACGACTACGCCGCCGGTTTCGCCTGCGAAGGCTGGTACTGCTCGCGCGCCTCGGGCAAGGTGCGCAGCCAGGGCCTGGAAGCGGAAGTGTCGGGCGAAGTGGCGCGCGGCCTGCAACTGTCGGCCGGCTATGCCTACACGACGACGACCTACCTCGACGACCCGGACAACAAGGGCGAGGTCTTTTCGACGTGGACGCCGAAGCACATGCTGCGCCTGTGGTCCGGCTATACCCTGCCCGGCGAGTGGAGCAAGTTCAGCGTCGGCGCCGGCGTGAACATGCAAAGCCACACGCTGGACTTCGGCCGCTCGTTCGACGTGGCCGGCTTCTCGCTGTGGAACGCGCGCCTGGCCTGGCAAGCCACGCCGCAGCTGTCACTGGCCGTCAACGTCAACAACCTGTTCGACAAGCGCTACGTGATCCCGTCGTATAACGACACGGGCGGCAATAACCACTTCGGCGACCCGCGCAACGTGCAGCTGACCCTGAAGTACACGCCGAAGTGGTAGGCTGACGCGCTGCGCTGACGGCACAGGCGGGCCGGCATTCAGCCGTGCCCGCCTTTTTTTCCGCTTTTTTTCGTTCAGTGCTAGGCTGGCGTACGAGAAATATTCACCACGAAAAAACCATGCCCTTACTGCTACCCCTGTCCAGCATTGCGCTGGCCCTTGCCCTGCACGCCAGCCCCTCCCTGGCCACCGAAGGCCATTACCAGACCAAGACGCCATATGCGCCGCAGCAGGACCCGGCCACCTATGCCGCGCCGCCGGCCGGCTTCCAGCCCATCTACACGCAACTGGTGGCGCGCCACGGGTCGCGCGGATTGACCGGCATGAAGAACGACGCGGCTCTGTATGCGATGTGGCAGCAGGCCGCCGCGCAGGATGCGCTCACGCCGTTGGGGCGCGAACTGGGTCCCGACATCCTGGCCCTGATGAAGGCCAACGCGCTGCTTGGTTATGGCGTGGCCGGCATCGCGAAACCCGGCTACGGCAATCTGTCGCAGACGGGCATCGAGGAACACCGGCAACTGGCCGTGCGCATGCTGGCGCGCCTGCCCGCCCTGTTTGCGCAAGTGGGCCAGGACGCGGCGACGGCGCCGCGCCAGCTCGTCACCATCGATTCCGGCGTGGATCGCGCGCGCGACAGCGCCCGCTTTTTCACGCAGTCGCTGCTCGAGCACGCGCCCGCGCTGGCGCCCTTGCTCTACATGCCGCCCGCCCCGGCGCCGTATCCGCAGGGGCGCAAGGCGGTACCGCAAGCGGATGGCGTCAACCGTTTCCTGCTGTACGCGCACAAGCTGGCGCCGCAGACGGATCTTGTCGCCGATCGCGCCAACCAGTACTACTCCACCTATGCCGCCAGCCAGGCCTACCAGTACTACGAAAGAACCAAGCAGCTGCATGCGCTGATGGATGCCCCCGCCAGACTGCCTGCGGCGGCCGCGCATGCGCGCCACGTGCTCGAACGGCTGTTTGCACCCGCCTTCCTCGACCAGCTGGAGCGCGGCGCCGCCAGCTATGCGGACACGGGCAGCTACACCTTCACCAGCGCGGACGGCCAGCTCACGCGCACCATGACGGGCAGCGGCAAGACCGTCATCCGCAGCCTGAATGCGGCCGCGACAAAACTATATGAACTGTATGCGATCGCCGCCGGCATGCGCCATGAAGCGCCGGCCGATTTCAGCCGCTACATGCCCGCCGAGGATGCGCGCTACTACGCTTATATCGCCGACCACGAGGATTTTTACCAGAAAGGGCCGGCCATCACGAACAGCCCCGGCGTGACCTGGCGCTTCGCGCTGGCCTTGCGCGACGATTTTTTCAAGGAAGTCGATGCACTGGCCAAGGGGGATTTACGCCACGCGGCCAAGCTGCGCTTCACGCACGCCGAAATGATCATTCCGCTCGCTTCGGCCATGGGCTTGAAAGAGGCGCTGGCACCGCTGCCGGCATCGGCCGGCGACAGCCATGCCGGCCCTCGATGGCGCGGCCAGAGCATCTCGCCGCTGGCGGCCAACATGCAGTGGGATGTGTACCGCAACGGCGCAGGACAGCTGATCGTGCGCCTGCTGTACAACGAAAAGGAAACGCCGTTCCAGGCCGCTTGCGACGGCGCGCGCATCGCGCCCGGCAGCGTCTTCTACGACTATGCGGGACTGAAAGCCTGCTACGGCCACGTGGCGCCGACACAAAAAAAGCCGCCAGCTATGCAACTGGCGGCTTTCGACCATCGTGTAGCAAGCAGTTACTGCCAGGCTTCCTTGCCCGCGCGCGGCTTGCCCACCATCAGCAGCGCGCCCAGGGTCAGCACGGCCGCCAGCGACAGGTAGTAGCCCACGTATTGCAAGCCGTAGTTGGTGGCCAGCCAGGTGGCGATGTACGGCGCCAGCGAGGCACCGAGGATGCCAGCCAGGTTGAACGTCAGCGAAGCGCCCGTGTAGCGCACTTCGGGCGGGAACAGCTCGGACAACATCGTGCCCAGCGGTCCGTAGGTCATGCCCATCAGGCCCAGGCCGACGGCCATGAAGAGCGTCACTTCCCAGGTCACGCCCGAACCGAACATCGGCGCGAGCACCAGGCCGAAGATGGCGATGGCGACGGAAACCCAGATCATGGTCGCGCGGCGGCCGCGGCGGTCGGCCAGCACGGCCGAGAATGGAATCGTCAGGGCGAAGAACAGCACGGCAAACAGCTGCACGATAAGGAATTCCTTGCGCGTGAAGCCCAGTTTGGTCGTGCCCCAGCTCAGCGCGAACACCGTCATCAGATAGAACAGCACGAAAGTGGCCAGGGCGATGATGGTGCCCAGGAACAGCATGCGGCCATGCTGGCGGAACACGGTGGCGACCGGCAGTTTGACGACTTCGTTCTTGTCGATGACTTTCTGGAAGTCCGGCGTTTCCGTGATCTTCAGACGCACGTACAGGCCGACGATGACCAGCAGCGCGCTGGCCAGGAACGGGATGCGCCAGCCGTAGCTGAAGAACTGTTCATCGGTCATGGTTTCACTCAGCAGCAGGAAGATGCCGCCCGACAGGAAAAAGCCGATCGGCGCGCCCAGCTGCGGGAACATGCCGTACCAGGCGCGTTTGCCCGGTGGCGCGTTTTCCGTGGCCAGCAGCACCGCGCCGCCCCACTCGCCGCCCAGGCCCAGGCCCTGGCCGAAACGGCACAGCGCCAGCAGCAGCGGCGCCAGGGTGCCGATGGCGGCATACGTCGGCAGCAAGCCGATGATGACGGTGGAGATACCCATGGTCAGCAAGGCTGCCACGAGAGTCGCCTTGCGGCCGATGCGGTCGCCGAAGTGGCCGAACACGGCCGAACCGATGGGGCGGGCGAAGAAGGCGATGGCGAACGTGGCCAGCGACTGCAGCACGGCGGCCGACGGGTCGCCGGCGGGGAAGAACAGTTTCGGGAACACCAGCACGGCGGCGGTGGCGTAGATATAGAAGTCGAAGAACTCGATGGTAGTGCCGATCAGGCTGGCGAACAGCACCGTGCCGGGGGAATTTTTCTTGGGGGGGGTGCTCATTTACTGCGCTCCTTGGGGAGGGTGTCTAAAGGCCATTCTCTGGATGTTTTTTCAGGCAGCAGCACAGCACGTTGTCTAGGCGCGCGGTTCACATATCATAGCTGTGCTCGGGCGTAATTGCTGCGAATTTGCTATTAAATTCGCAAACAAATTCCACGCCGTAACACGCCGTTGTTAACGGCAGACAACGGTGTACCAACGCGCGCTATCGCGCCGTGATCAGTGCTGATTTAGAGAAACAACGGTCGTGCGCCATCCGGTTACCCGGGGCACGGCAGGAAAGGCGTCAGGGGGTGGGCGACGTGTATCAGGCCCGGCGTATCGCCAGGCATTCCGTACCAGACCCGCGCGTCGGCATCGCGGCATCGGTCATTTGTGGTGAATCCTTGCCTGCGGCCCCTCCGGGTGGAGCGGGCCGGCGATGATCGCGCAGCATCACTCAGGATGCGGTTGATCTTGCTGTAAGCGGCTTATGATACGCGCAGTGGTGCGGTGCGGCAAGAAGTAGTGCACAACTGCCGGCAACAGACAAGGCGGGTCTGAAAMCGACCTACGCATCAATCAATGCAAAAGCCCTGTCAATCTCCGCGCTGTCGAGCGGGCGCACGAGGCGCGCCACTTCCTGGCCATCCTTCAAAAAAACCAGGGTCGGCCACAGCTTCACCCGGAACGCGCGTCCCAGCGCGCGGCCGGGGCCGTCTTCCACGCGGATATGCGGCACCCCGGGGTGCTGCGCAAACGCGGCGGCCAGCGGCGCCTGGGTGGCGCGGCAGTGGCCGCACCAGCCCGTGCCGAATTCCAGCAGGGCCGGCCCGGTCAAGGCGTCGATCTCGGCGCGCGTCGGTTGCGCTACGGAATACGTGTCGTTCATCATGTCAGTCTCCTTGAGAACTTAGACCACTTTCACGCGCAAAGTGCCCAGGCCATCAATGGCGCCGACCAGCTCGTCGCCGCGCTGCACGGCCGCCACGCCGGCCGGCGTACCCGTGTAGATCAGATCGCCCGGCTGCAAGGTGAAATAGGTCGACAGGTCGGCGATGGTTTCGGCCACGTTCCAGATCAGCATGTCGATGGTGCTCGCCTGGCGCAGCTCGCCGTTCACGTGCAGGGTGATGGCGGCATGGCCAATGTCGCCCGCCTGCGCGGCCGGGGTGATGGAACCGATGGGCGCCGAGTGCTCGAAGGCCTTGCCCGTGTCCCACGGACGGCCCAGTTTTTTCGCTGCGCCCTGCACGTCGCGGCGCGTCATGTCCAGGCCGATCGCATAGCCCCACACGTGGCTCAGCGCGTCGGCCACGCCGATATCGCTGCCGCCCTTGCCGATGGCCACCACCAGTTCCATCTCGTGCTGGAAATCCTGCGTCTGCGCCGGGTACGGCAGTTCACCCGTCGTGCCGGCAGGCACGGGCAGCACGGCATCGTTTGGTTTCATGAAGAAAAACGGCGCCTCGCGGCCCGTGTGGCCCATTTCCTTGGCGTGGTCGACGTAGTTGCGGCCCACGCAATAGATGCGGTGGACGGGAAAGCTGTCGGCGCTGCCCGTGACGGGAACGCTGGGCTGGATCGGTGCGGGAATGACATACGACATGAAAACTCCTGATCGGCACGATAAAAAAGCGGTGATGAAAAAGGGACACCGCAGTGTCCCCCATTTTACGACAAGCTTACTTCAGCAGCCCCGAGCGGCTCGGGTCCGGCATGCGGATGGCGACGATAAAGGAAATCAGGCACATGATGGTCACGTACCAGTAGAAATACTCTTCCACGTGCCAAGCCTTGAACTGCAGTGCCACGTATTCGGCCGAACCGCCGAACATGGCGTTGGCGACCGCATACGACAGGCCCACGCCCAGCGCGCGCACTTCGACGGGGAACATTTCCGCCTTGATCAAGCCGCTGATCGACGTGTAGAAACTGATGATGGCCAACGCGATGACGATCAGGCCAAACGCCGCGTACGGGCTGGTGATGTCTTTCAGGGCATGCATGATCGGCAGCACGCACAGGGTGGCCAGGCCGCCGAAGAACAGCATCGAGGTACGGCGGCCGATGCGGTCGGACAAGGCGCCGAACACCGGTTGCAGAATCATGTAGACGAGCAGAGCGCAGGTCATGACGGCGCTGGCCGTCTTGGTATCCATGCCGGCAGTGTTGACCAGGTATTTCTGCATGTAGGTGGTAAACGTGTAGAACACGAGCGAGCCGCCGGCCGTAAAGCCCAGCACCGTGATGAAGGCGCGCTTGTGCTTGAGCAAGCCGCGCAAGCTGCCCGCATCCTTGTCCTTGCGCTCGCTGGCGGTAGTCGTTTCCGTCAGCGATTTACGCAGGTTCAGCGACACGAGAGCCGCCAGGGCGCCAAAGACGAACGGGATGCGCCAGCCCCAGGCACGCAGCTCTTCCAGGGTCAGCAGTTGCTGCAAGACCACCAGCACCAGCAAGGCCAGCAGCTGGCCGCCGATCAGGGTCACGTACTGGAACGAGGCGAAGAAACCGCGCTTGCCCGATTCCGACACTTCGCTCATGTAGGTGGCGCTGGTACCGTATTCGCCGCCCACGGACAGGCCCTGGAACAAGCGTGCCACGAGCAGCAGGAAGGGAGCGAAGGCGCCGATGGTTTCATAGGTCGGCAGCACGGCGATCATCAGGGAACCGCCGCACATCATCAGCACGGAAATCATCATCGACTGGCGGCGGCCGTATTTGTCGGCGATGCGGCCGAACAGCCAGCCGCCCACCGGGCGCATGAGGAAGCCGGCGGCGAAGATGCCAGCCGTCTGCAGCAGCTGCGTCGTCGGGTTACCGGAAGGGAAGAACGCGTGCGAGAAGTACAGCGCGCAGAACGAGTAAATGTAGAAGTCGAACCATTCGACCAAGTTACCGGAGGAAGCGCCAATGATGGCCTTGATGCGCTGCTGGGAAGTCAGCTGCGCAACGTCATGCGGAGTATCGTGGGATGTCATATCAGTCTTCTTGTTCGTGTGAAAAAGCCAACGCCAGCCCGGTTGCCCGGGCTGGTTTTGCATCATACGCCCTTGATCGGGGTCAAAAAGCCGCCCGGCATACGGGTTAATACGTAGCGCCGGCAACTATTTTTCGCCTGCGGGCGCGTGGAATCAGACGCGTTCCAGCACCAGCGCGATGCCTTGGCCCACGCCGATGCACATGGTGCACAGCGCATAGCGCCCGCCCGTGCGGTGCAGCTGGTTGACGGCCGTCATGGCCAGGCGCGCGCCGGAGGCGCCCAGCGGGTGACCGAGGGCGATCGCACCGCCGTTCGGATTGACGCGCGCGTCGTCGTCAGGCAAGCCCAGCTGGCGCAGCACGGCCAGGCCTTGCGCGGCAAACGCTTCGTTCAGTTCGATGACGTCGAAGTCGGCCAGGGTCAAACCCGTCATGGCCAGCACTTTCAAGGTGGCGGGCGCGGGGCCGATGCCCATGATGCGCGGCGCCACGCCAGCCGTCGCCATGGCCACGACCCTGGCGCGCGGCGTCAGGCCAAAGCGGGCCGCGTTCGCCTCGTCGGCCAGCAGCAGGGCCGCCGCGCCATCGTTGACGCCCGATGCGTTGCCAGCCGTAATCGTGCCATCGGCGCGCACGACGGGTTTCAATTTGGCCAGGGTGTCCAGCGTGGTGGCGCGCGGGTGCTCGTCGCGGGCAACGACGATGGGCTCGCCTTTCTTTTGCGCGATGCTGACGGGACAGATTTCACTGTCGAACACGCCCGCCTGCTGCGCCGCCAGCGCCTTGACCTGGCTGGCCAGCGCGAACGCATCCTGGTCCGCGCGGCTGATACCGAAGTCGGACGCCACGTTTTCCGCCGTTTCCGGCATCGAATCGACACCGTACTGCGCCTTCATCAAGGGATTGATGAAGCGCCAGCCGATGGTCGTGTCTTCCATTTTCATGCCGCGTGAAAAGGCGCTGTCGGCCTTGCCCATGACGAATGGCGCGCGGCTCATGCTTTCCACGCCGCCTGCGATCAGCAAACCCGCTTCGCCGCTCTTGATGAAGCGGGCGGCGCTGCCGATGGCGTCCAGGCCCGAACCGCACAGGCGGTTCAGGGTCGCGCCCGGCACGCTGTCGGGCAAGCCCGCCAGCAGGGCGGCCATGCGCGCCACGTTGCGGTTGTCCTCGCCCGCCTGGTTGGCGCAGCCGTACAGCACGTCGGTAACGGCGGTCCAGTCCACGTCCGGATTACGCGCCATCAAGGCACGGATGGGCACGGCGCCCAGGTCGTCGGCGCGCACGCCGGCAAGTCCGCCGCCATAGCGGCCGAAGGGCGTACGCTGGGCATCGCAGATATAAGCGTGGGTCATGTTCTTTCCTCCAAGAAAGTGGTTTGCGTATTGATACTGAATTAACGTCCGTCCGTCAGCGGCACGGCCGTCAACGCTTGCAGCTGTTCAAAACTCAAGCCATCGACCAGTTCGACGACCTTGGCGCCATTTGGCCCCAGGTCGAGCACGGCCAGATCGCTGTAGATGCGGCTGACGCAGCCGATACCCGTGAGCGGATAAGTGCAGGCCTGCACCAGCTTGCTTTCACCGGTCTTGGTCAGCAATTCCATCATGACCCAGGTTTTTTTCGCGCCGATGGCCAGGTCCATGGCCCCGCCCACGGCGGGAATGGCGTCCGGCGCGCCCGTGTGCCAGTTGGCCAGGTCGCCCGTGGCGGATACTTGAAACGCGCCCAGCACGCAAATGTCGAGGTGGCCGCCGCGCATCATGGCAAAGCTGTCGGCATGGTGGAAATAGCTGCCGCCGGGCAGCAGGGTGACGGGTTGCTTGCCCGCGTTGATCAGGTCGTAGTCTTCCTCGCCGGGCGCGGGCGCGGGGCCCATGCCGATCACACCGTTTTCGCTGTGCAGGATGATGTCCGCGCCAGCCGGCAAGTGGTTCGCCACCAGGGTCGGCAAGCCGATACCGAGGTTGACGACACTGCCTTCATGGATGTCGGCCGCCACGCGGGCCGCCATCTGGTCTCGATTCCATTTGTTCATTTGATACTCCTCAGGCAGCTTTGAAGCCGGCGGGGCCGGTGGCCGTGCGCGGCACTTGCACGATGCGCTGCACGAACAGGCCCGGCGTGATGACGTGCTCGGGATCGATGCTGCCCAGCTCAGCAACTTCATGCACGGAAGCAATGCTGACCTTGGCGGCCATGGCCATGATCGGGCCGAAGTTGCGCGCCGTCTTGCGGTAAGTCAGGTTGCCCCAGCGGTCGCCCTGCTCCGCCTTGATCAGCGCGAAATCGGCGTGGATCGGCGACTCGAACACATACATGCGGCTATCGATCTCGCGCGTTTCCTTGCCCTTGGCCAAGTCCGTGCCATAACCGGTAGGCGTGAAAAAGCCGCCGATGCCGGCGCCGGCGGCGCGGATGCGCTCGGCCAGATTCCCCTGCGGCACCAGTTCCAGTTCCAGCTTGCCCGCGCGGTACAGGGCGTCGAAGACGTGCGAATCGGCCTGGCGGGGGAACGAGCAGATGATCTTGCGCACTTGCCCGTTTTTCAGCAGGGCCGCCAGGCCCGTGTCGCCATTGCCCGCATTGTTGTTGACGATGACGAGGTCGCGCGCGCCCTGGGCGATCAAGCCGTCGATCAGCTCGGCCGGCTGGCCCGCGCCGCCAAAGCCGCCAATCATGACGGTGGCGCCATCGTGGATATCGGCCAGCGCATCAAGCACGCTGGAACGCAGTTTGTCGATCATTGCGGTCTCCTCCCAATCAAATCCATCTGCTACTTGTTCGCATAACGAACAAATATTCGTATTTAGAACTTATTCGTGAGAATATGCCTGATCGGGGCGCTTGTCAATTTGCCGTTTTCGCCAGCGCCATGGCTATAATTGCCACCTTGATCAATTGGAATTGCCATGACCGCACGCAGCAGCACCTCCCTTTCCGCCGAAGAAACCGCCGATGCCGACGGCGCGCCGCGTCCCGGCGACAGCTATGTGCAATCGTTCGCGCGGGGCCTGGCCGTGCTGCGCAGCTTTGGCGCGGACGCGCCGCAACAGACCCTGAGCGAAGTGGCGGAACGGGCGCAGCTGACGCGCGCGGGCGCGCGGCGCATCCTGCACACCTTGCTGCATCTCGGTTACGTGGAAGCGGATGGGCGGCTGTTCCGTTTGACGCCGAAGGTGCTCGACCTCGGCTACGCCTATCTGTCATCCTTGCCCGTGTGGGCGCAGGCGCAGCCGCTGCTGGAAGAATTGATGCAGACCTTGCGCCAGTCGTGCTCGGCCACCGTGCTCGACGGCGACGACATCGTGTATGTCGTGCGCCTGTCCGCGCACCGCACCATGTCGATCAACCTGGGCATCGGCAGCCGCCTGCCCGCCTACTGCACCTCGATGGGACGGGTTTTACTGTCGGGCCTGGCGCCCGACGTGCTGCGCGAACGGCTGTCGAAGATGGCGCTGCTGAAAATCACGCCGGCGACCAAGGTCGATATCGACGTCTTGATGGAAGAGATTGCGCAAGTGCGGCGCCAGGGCTGGTGCCTGGTACAGGAAGAGCTGGAACAGGGCTTGATCGCCCTGGCCGCGCCCGTGTTCGACCGGGCCGGCAAGGTGGTGGCGGCGATCAACGTCAGCGGCCAGACGGCGGGGCCGTCCGTGGCGCATCTGCTGGAACACAGCTTGCCGAAACTGCTCGATACGGCAAGCCGGGTCAGCGCCCTGGTGCGGGTGCAGCAGTAGGCTTATTTCTTGAACCTTATTTCTTGAACTTGGCGCAAGGATCCCGGCGCGGCTGCGCCGGCATTGTTTGCGTCAGGTCGAACGTGCCCTTGTAGCCGCTGCCACCCTGCTCCAGGTAGCCGATGCTGCGCACGTTCAGTTGCGGGTCGGCCAGCTTCAGCCAGCGGGGCACACCGATATCCTTGCGCACATGCTCATTGCCGGCGATCAGTACCACGTCGCGCGGCGCCTGGTCGCGGATCAGCTTGGCCATCCAGATATCGCGCGCCACCTGGGCGTTGACGACGCCACCCACCATCATGTCGGGCAGCATATTGCAGCGGGCCGCCTGGACTTCCTTTTTTTGCCCTTCCAGGATATCGACCGGCACGGGCGCGGCCAGGTACGTGGCCACCATGGCGGACGGCATCGACCACTGGATGCCGTCGCGCACGATGCGCGAGGCATCGGCCGGCGACAAATTGCCGGCGACCAGGGTCAGCTGGTAGCTGATGACGAGGTCCAGCACGGGACGGTACACGCTCCAGTCCCAGCGCGGCTGTTCCATCACGCGGATGATGCAATCGGGGTCGGCGCATTCGCGCGCGGCGCGCGTCAGCAAGGCCTGGTTTTCGCGGTCGAACTGCTCCATGACAATCACGGGACGCCAGCCGGCCGCCAGGCGGCGCTGCAATTCTGCGACGCGCAGGCGGTGGCCTTGCGCATTGTCAGGCACTTCACCGAGCAGCAGCACTTGCGGATTGGGCAAGGCGTCAGCCACGGGCGCGGGAGCGGGCGGGGCTTCCTTCTTCAGCAGGCTGCCGCAGGCGGCCAGCGCCAGCACGCTGCACAGCAGGGTGGCGCGCGCGCCGGCACGGAAAATCTGGGTCTTCATGTAAGCGGTATCCAAAGTGGCGATGCGCCAGATTGTACCGTCTCAGGCCGGCGCGGGCAGCTTGCGGCGCTCCAGCACTTCAAACACGGCCATGCCGGCCAGCATGGCGCCGGCAAACATCCACGCTTTCGGCTGGCCCGCCAGCAGCGACACGAGGGCGGGACCGGGACAGAAACCGGCGATACCCCAGCCCGCACCAAAGGCCAGGCTACCCAGCAGCAAGCGCCGGTCGATGCGCCGCGATGCCGGCAACTGCATGGGTTCGCCCAGCAGCGACTTGCTGCGCCGCCGCGCCAGCCAGAAGGCCGGCAAGGCCACGCCGATGGCGCCGCCCATCACCAGCGCCAAGGATGGATCCCAGGCGCCGGCCAGGTCGAGGAAAGCGAGTACCTTGGCCGGGTTGGACATGCCGGAGACGATCAGGCCCAGGCCAAAGACGAGGCCGCTCAACAGGGAAAGAATCAGTTTGTTCATACGTGGCGCAACAGATAGACGGTGAGGAAACCAGCCGCCATGAAGGCACAGGTGGCCGCCAGCGAACGCGGGGACAGGCGCGACAGCCCGCACACGCCGTGGCCGCTGGTGCAGCCGGCGCCATAGCGCACGCCCACGCCCACCAGCAAGCCCGCCACGATCAGGGCGGGCGTGCCCGCGTCGATCTGCACGGGCGGCAAGGCTTGCCACAACGGGTACAGCAAGGGTGTGCCGATCAGGCCGGCAAGAAAGGCGATGCGCCAGCCGAGGTCGCCACTGCGCGGACGCAGCAAGCCGCCGACGATGCCGCTGATGCCGGCGATGCGGCCATTGAACAGGATCAATAGCGCAGCCGCCAGGCCGATCAGCATGCCGCCGGCCAGCGAGGCCCACGGCGTGAAGTGCTGCCAGTCTATGGTCATGGCAGGGTTCAGTCCGCTTCGTCGTTGAACGGGGGGCGCGGCGCGCAAAATTGCGCGTACAGCACTTGCAGCACGGCCAGCACGGGCGCGCTGGCGACGCGGTAATAAATCTGCTTGCCGTCGCGCCGCGTGGCCACCAGCATCTCTTCGCGCAGCACGCCCAGCTGCTGCGACAGGGACGGCTGGCCGATGCCCACTTTTTGCTCGAGGTCGCTGACGCAATGCTCACCCTGCGATAGCTGACACAGCAGCATCAAACGGTCGGCATTGCCCATGGCCTTGAGCAGCGAGCTGGCCTTGTAGGCCGAGCCACGCATGGCGTCGAGGTTGTATTCGGCGTGTTGTGTTGCGACTGTCTCCATCTTGCCCTCCCACAGGCGGTCATGTTGAATAGCGTGCGATAAACAATATACTAATCAATATATTGTTTTCGTGCTGGCGATTCGCGCAAAAAAACAACAGTGTTTTTTCGTCGATAGCATCCTTATGCAAAGTGTGCGGCAGCGATCATGTTTACGCTATCAAAATGACAAATATTCGTAATAAAGAGGAAATAAGCGTATCAAAATTGTCACGATCTATGCTGTAATGGGAGAACAGCAGAAAAACCATGATACGCCCCCGTACGGGCGAATTGTCCGTCCATGCGCTAACCGGTTTCGGCTGCGCCGCACGGTGAACAACAGGGAGAGCACGATGAGAATCTATCAGTCGCTATGCATGGCCTTGCTGGCGCTGTCGGCCAGCACATGGAGCATGGCGGCAGTCAGCGACACGACAGCCGGCAAGCTGCAGGAAGCCGGCGAACGCGTGACGATCGATGAAAGCATCAGCTTGAATAATAATCCCGGCTGGGAAACGCCGGACTTGCCGTATGCACGCCTGCTGGCCAGCAGCAGCGCGACGGCGGCACCGCACTGGAGCACCAGTGGCGCGCGCCATGTGGCCCTGGCGCCACCGAGGCCCATGACGGCCGCACCCGCACAGCAAGCCAACGTGCCGGCCCCCGTGCCTGAAGCGAGCATGTACTCGATGTTGCTGGTGGGATTGGGCTTGGTGGCCTTGAGCCTGCACGGCGAAAAACAGGAAAAATTCGATAACTGACGGCGCCTGCACTGGCAAGCTGCTGCTGAAGAACATTCCGCCTGGTGCGGAATGTTTTGTTATGGCGCCATTATTTGTCCAGCAGGCGGCAAACCCGTTCGATGTTCCCCACCGGAATGCCCGACTTCAGGGCGCGCGCGATGCAGCCCGCCTTGTCCGGGCCCGAGGCGGAAATGAGCACGAAGGCCGTCACCACCACGCTGATGGCGACAAGCACGATCAGGACACCCTTGACGATATCCCAGTTCATTGCGCCTCAACAATGTCATACGTAAAATCATAATAATGCTTGCCGTCCTCGATGCGGATGGCCAGGCTGCCCCTGAGTCCTTGCAACTGCTCCGTTCCCGTATCGGGCACCACCGTCACCGACAAGGCGGGCGCGCCGCGCGTCATCGTGCCGCTGTGCTGCAAATAAAAACTGCCGCGGCGCCCGTCCAGGCTGCCTTCCACCCGTTCCAATGCCACATAGCCTGCCGAGCCCGTCACGCTGGCGCGCGCGCTCAGCATCTCGCCCTGCGCGCTGGCCTCGAGGGCGCCGTGGTAGCTTTTGTCGAGCGACAAGCGTCCCAGCCCCGATTGCGCGGCCGTGTCCGACAAGGTTTCCGGGGTAATGGTGACGTCAAAGGTACCGGTAATGGAAGGCATCAGTGCTCCTTGGAAAATGAAGAGGTGGCTGCCGCATCGGGTCCGCTCAGCAGCGCATTCAGTTTTTGCATGGTGGCCCAGTTGCGCGACGTGACGCCGTCGCCCAGCAGCACGCCCAGCGCCGCCACCACCTTGCTGGCCAGCACGCCATCGGGACACCACGCATATGCGGCCCAGCGCCCCAGCGCCAGCGCTTCAGGCTGCCACGACTGCTGCAAAAGCGGCGCCAGGCGCTTGACGTCGGCCGGATTGTTCAGCACCAGGGTCAGCAAGCGGGCCGCATCGGCCGCCGGCGCCAGGGTGTTTTGTTCGACCAGCTCGGCAAACTGGCTGGCCGACAGCACCGTCACCCTGGCTGCCACGCCCAGTTTCAGCACCAGTGCTTCCTCGATGCGGGAGGCGGCCTCGGCCGGCGCTACCTTGCCGCCGTCATACACGACGTTGCCACTGTTGAGTACCGTGCGCACTTGCGCAAACCCCAGGTCGCCCAGCAGCTTGCGCAGGTCGGCCATGGCCACGCGCTTGGCGCGGCCCACATTAATCCCGCGCAACAGCGCCACTTGCTGACTGTTTTCTATTTGTGCCATGCTGTCTCCTTGCCTATGCCTGGCTGTTGGTGCTTTCCGGCAACGGCGTCACCGTGGGCAGGCGCAGCAGGAACGTCGCACCCTGCCCCAAGGTGCTGCTGACCGTGATGGTGCCGCCAAATTGCTTGGCAATCAAGTTGAACACGATATTCAAGCCCAGTCCCGTGCCGCCCTGCCCGCGCCGCGTGGTGACAAACGGATCGAACACGCGGTCGAGCATGTCGGGCGCGATGCCGCGGCCGTTGTCGCGTACCTGCATGACGATCGCGTCGCCATCGCGGCGCACGCCGATATGGATGTTGCCGGCCATGTCCGCATCAAACGCATGCTCGACGCAGTTCAACACCAGGTTGGTCAGCACCTGCGCCAATGCGCCCGGATAGCTGTCGAGCATGATGTCGGGCGGGCAATCGATATCGATGCTGATGCGCGTCTTTTTCAGGGTCGGCTGCAGGCTCGAAATCACCTCGCCGATATAGTCGCGCAATTCGAACAAACGGCGCGCCTCGCTGACCTGGTCGACGGCGATCTGTTTGAAGCTGTGGATCAGGTGCGCGGCGCGGTAGGCATTGTTCATGATCAGCCGCGCGCTTTCGCCGGCCGTTTCCAGGTAGCGCACGATGTCGGTCTTCTTCACGCTGCCGCCGGCCACGGCTGCGCTGATGTCATCGGTGGCTTCCTTCAGCACCGAGGCGCTGGTCAGGGCGATGCCGACCGGGGTGTTGATTTCATGCGCCACGCCGGCCACCAGGCTGCCCAGCGAAGCCAGGCGTTCCGATTGCAGCAACGATTCCTGCGCGCGGCGCAGCTCGTCCATGGCCTGCGCCGTTGCCTGCTGGGAGCGGCGCGCCATGTCTTCCGCCTCGCGGCTGCCTTCGATGATGGACTTGAGCTTGCGCTGCACGGCATTGAAACCGCGGATCACGTCGCCCAATTCGTCGCGCCGGTTTTCCGGCAGCTCTTCAACGTCATCGCTGCCGCGCGTGGCCAAGTCGAACAAGCCGTCGCGCAACTGTTTCAGTGGCTCGAAGACGATGCGCAGGCTCAGCGCCAGAGCGCCCACGAGGATGATGTCAAGCAGCAACACTTCCAGCACCTTGCGCCGCACTTCGGCATGCAGGGCCGCATCGATCTGCGCACGGCTGAAATTGACGATGACCTTGCCGACGATCACCGGCTTGCCGCCCGTGGCCGCCGCCACGGCGTCGCGAAACACCAGCGGCGCCTCGACGGGCGTGCCGCCCATGGCCATGTCGGCGCTCAAAGGTACCAGGGTACCGCCCGCGTCGCGCACCTCGCCCGCGAACAGGCCGACCGAGGCGTCGTAGACGCGGATGCCAACCAGTTCCGGCGGCAGCATTTCAGCCGCGACGATGCTGTCGACCTTGGATTTGTCGAGGTCCCACAGTGCCGAAGGCAAGCTGGTCTGCAAGCGCGTGAGCACGCCGCTACGCAAGCGCGCGCTGCCCGATTCGAGTTCCTGGCTCAGTGTATATTGGGTATAGCTGCCGGAAATGCCCAGCACCAAGGTGACGATCACGACAAAAAGCAGGGTCAGCCGGACTTGGATACTCGCCATCAATCAACACTCCCCGGGCCAGGCCAGCCGCCGGCCCGCGGCGCGGGCGTAGATACGTCGGCAATACAAGGGCCTGAATCAAATGTACGGTATGACATGCTTATTGGCAAGATTTACAGTATTCCCACTTTCGATAGAGACTTTGATGCAGGTTGAGACATTGCGGCATGGCAATGGTAATATCCCGCAATCATCTAAGGAGTCGTCATGGCGGTCACGCATCAACATCTACCCCTGGAACAAGTTCGTCCCGGCATGATCTTGTCGGATGTCTTGCTCGATGCGCATGGACAAGTGCTGTTGCCGCAAGGCGCGGTATTGACGGAAAACATGCTGGCCCTGATGCCCCGCCACAACATCGACATGCTGCCCATCCAAGCGCCGCCCCCTACTCCGGAAGCAATCGCCGCGCAGCAGGCGGCCGACAGCGAACGGCTGGCCTACCTGTTCCGCAAGCATGATCCCGACGATCCCTTGGACGCGGCCACCACCTTGCTGCGCAGCTATGTCACGGCTTACCGCCTGGGCACGGGAGAGGCCGCATGAGCACGCAGCTGACGCTCGACGATATCGTCGCCCACCTCGATGACCTGCCTTCGCTGCCCGCCGTCGTCATGGAACTGCTCAACAGCATCGACCAGGAAGACGTCGATATTTCCGTGCTGGCCAAAAAAGTGTCGTACGACCAGGCATTGACGGCGAAAACCCTGCGTCTGGCCAACTCGTCCCACTATGGCTTGCAAGTGAAGGCCACCACCATCCAGCAGGCGATCACCTACCTGGGCTTCCAGACGACGCGCAGCCTGATCACGTCGGCCGCCATCACCGGTTGCTTCCCGGAGGGGCGCTGCCCCGGTTTCGACGACAAGGCCTTCTGGCGTCATTCGGTGGCGACGGCCGCCTGCGCCAAGGTGCTGGCGCGGCAGATCCGTTTCAACCAGGATTACGCGTTCACGGCCGGCTTGCTGCACAACATCGGCCGCCTGGTGCTGGTCAGCAGCTTTCCCGCGCACTACGCGCAAGCCATCGCCCACCAGGCCGCGCACGATTGCAGCCTGCTCGAAGCGGAGCAGGCCGTGCTGGGCGTGGACCACGTGCAGGCGGGCGTGGCCCTGGCCGAACACTGGAATTTTTCCGACACCATGCGCTTGGCGCTGGGCAACTACCTGCAGCCGGAAACGCCGGGGGCAGGCTTTCTCGCGTCGCTGATCCACGTGGCCAATGCGGTTGTTTGCGCGCTCGACCTGGCGCAGGCGGGCGACGACATGGTGCCGCGCGTATCGCCGGTGGCCTGGGATGCGCTGGGCCTGAGCGAAGACGCGTATCTGCAGCTGTTCCGCGAAACGGAGCTGCGCTACGATGAAATCACCTCGGCACTGCTGAGCTAAGCAATGTCCTCACAACGCCGCAAACGCAAACGGCTCTCGCTGCGAAGCGAAAGCCGTTAGGGGTACTACGGTCGGTCCATGCTGCCCGGTCCACGCCAGCCTGTTGCCGCCAGCAGCTACGCAAGCGGCACAGTCAGCGTACAACCGCCACATCAGTGCGCGTAATTCGATTCTTGCGCATCGCCGCGGTCTTCCGCTTTTGGACGGCCCTGGGCGTCGGACAGACGATACTTGGTGCGGCGGTCGCCCATCAAGTCGCGCAGGTCGCGGATGCTCATGCCCGTTACTTCGTGCATGCGGATCAGCAGCGAAGCGCCAACCGGCAAGCGGTGGTGGCGGATCTTGCTGATGACCGGTGGCGCCACCTCAAGCAGACGCGACAGGGCTGCATCGTTCTTCAGCTGCATCTTGCTCAGCAGAATATCCAGCAGGTGGTTCGGGTTGTAACTCTCTTGCGATGCTAATGCATGATGTGCCATGATTTTTCCTCGTCTGGTGAATGTAGAAAATAATGCCGATACGAACTTAAGGCTGGCTTAGAGTGTTTAAATAAACGTCTTTCCCACTGATTCAGCCTTCCCCCGCCCTTCCTCCTTATCGCACTGCCCGCACAGGACTCGCACAGCCACGCCCAGCTAACGTACGCAACTTGCCGCGTGAGTAAAAAGCACTGCAATCCACCAAAATGAATTGCATATAAGACAATATACTAGCCCAAACACGCGGCATCTGCGCCTCGCGCAAACTTCCTGATTGTTAAATATCAATCAAGCTGCTGGTTGGCTTGGCAACGATGCTATTTCAACACATTAGGATGCCAGCGGGCGCACACAAGGCTTTGCAGCAACTTGTTACAAATCAATGGTGACGTACGGCAATAAATGCTTTTGAGCATCAAGACACATGGCGGCATATACAAGCGGCAACCTTGTCGGCAAGGTCAGCACGACATGGCCCGTGCCCGCGATTTACGCTAAACTATGGCCTGAACTTGCAGCGAGCCTGCCACCGGGCAGCCAGAGGCGCCCGGCCGGCCATCCACCGCCTCCCGCCCCGAGCGGCGCACGGCACAAGCCGCCTGCCCAGCTTATTTTCCGCCACACTTATTTGCAGCCACATTTACCGATAAGCGCCTGACTCCATGCAGAAAAAAGTATTCATTAAAACCTTCGGCTGCCAGATGAACGAGTACGACTCGGACAAGATGGCCGACGTGCTGGGCGCCTCCGATGGCCTGGTACGCACCGACACGCCGGAAGATGCCGATGTGATCCTGCTCAATACCTGCTCCGTACGCGAAAAGGCGCAGGAAAAAGTGTTTTCCGACCTGGGTCGTCTGCGCGAGCTGAAACTGGCCAAGCCGCACCTGTTGATCGGCGTGGGTGGCTGCGTGGCGTCGCAGGAAGGCGACGCCATCGTCAAGCGCGCGCCGTATGTCGACATGGTCTTCGGCCCGCAAACGCTGCACCGCCTGCCGCAGATGATCGAGTTGCGCCGCGCCAGCGGCGATGCGCAAGTGGACATCAGCTTCCCGGAAATCGAAAAGTTCGACCACATGCCGCCGGCCAAGGTGGAAGGCGCCTCGGCGTTCGTCTCCATCATGGAAGGCTGCAGCAAATACTGCAGCTACTGCGTCGTGCCCTACACGCGCGGCGAGGAAGTGTCGCGCCGCTTCGAGGACGTGCTGACGGAAGTGGCGGGCCTGGCCGCCCAGGGCGTCAAGGAAATCACGCTGCTGGGGCAAAACGTGAACGCCTACCGGGGCGCGATGGAAGGCGGCGAGATCGCCGACTTCGCCCTGCTGCTCGAATACGTGGCTGACATTCCCGGCATCGAACGCATGCGCTTCGTCACCAGCCACCCGAAGGAATTCACGCAGCGCCTGATCGACGCCTACGCGAAGATCCCGCAGCTGGTCGACCATTTATATCTGCCCGCGCAGCATGGCTCCGACAAGGTGCTGGGCGCCATGAAGCGCGGCTACACGGGCCTCGAATACAAGTCCATCATCCGCCGCATCCGCGCCGTGCGCCCGAACATGGCCATTTCGTCCGACTTCATCGTCGGTTTCCCCGGCGAGACACAAGCCGACTTCGACGCCATGATGAAGCTGATCGCGGACGTCGGCTTTGACAACAGCTACAGCTTCATCTTCAGCAAGCGCCCCGGCACGCCGGCCGCCAGCCTGGAAGACGACACGCCGCATGAAGTGAAACTGGCCCGTTTGCAGCAGCTGCAGGCGGCCATCGACGCCAACACGCGCAAGTACAGCCTGGCCATGGTGGGCACCGTGCAAACCATCCTCGTCGAAGGCCGTTCCAAAAAGGACACCGATGACAGTGAACTGCAAGGCCGCACGGAGAACAACCGCGTGGTCAACTTCGACGCCGGCCCGGACGCGCTGCAGCTGGTCGGCCAGCTGGTCGACGTGCGCATCACCGAAAGCCATTCCTACACCCTGCGCGGCGAATTGGTCGCCAGCGCACCCGCATTGAAAAGAGCCAGTTGAAAACCAAAGCCCCGATACAGCCGCATTACTTCATCCCCGAGCCGCTCGATAACACGCGCCTGGCGCACCTGTGCGGACCGCTCGATGAAAACCTGCGCCAGATTTCCGCTGCCCTCGACGTGACGATTTTCCGCCGCGGCGAGAAATTCATCGTCGGCGGCAGCAATGCCGAACGCGCCGTGGAAATCCTCGAACAGTTCTACGCCATCGCCAACAAGGTCGTGCCGCTCGAAGAAGTGCAGCTGGCCCTGGTGGAACAGCGCGCAGGCCTGTCCGCCGCCTCCGAACACCATGCCAACGCGCCCGCCAGCACCTTCGTCGAGCCGGACATCGCCAGCCCCGTGCTGAAAACGCGGCGCTCCGACCTGCGCGGGCGCACGCCGCACCAGATCGCCTACCTGCGCGACATCCTTGAACACGACATCAGCTTCGGCGTCGGTCCTGCCGGCACGGGCAAAACCTATCTGGCCGTCGCCTGCGCCGTCGACGCGCTCGAACGCGATGCCGTCAAGCGCATCATTTTGACGCGCCCCGCCGTCGAAGCGGGCGAGCGCCTGGGCTTCTTGCCGGGCGACCTGGCGCAAAAGGTCGACCCGTATCTGCGTCCCCTGTACGACGCGCTGTACGATTTGCTGGGTTTTGACCGCACGCAGAAGCTATTTGAAAAACAGGTGATCGAGATCGCCCCGCTGGCCTATATGCGCGGACGCACCTTGAACCACGCCTTCGTCATCCTCGATGAAGCGCAAAACACCACCGTCGAACAGATGAAGATGTTTTTGACGCGCATCGGCTTTGGCAGCAAGGCCGTGGTGACGGGCGACGTGACGCAAGTCGACCTGCACAAGAGCCAGACGAGCGGCTTGATCGACGCCGTGCACGTGTTGAAAGACGTGCGCGGCATCGGCTTCACGCAATTTAACAGCACCGACGTGGTGCGCCATCCGCTCGTCGCGCGCATCGTCGATGCCTATGAAACGGCGCAGGCGGCAAATGCCGACGCCGCCCACCTGCCCTCCTTATTGAAACCAGCCGCCGCCAAAAATGTCCGAAAAAAATAAACTGTCCCTGTCCGTGCAATACCCGGACACCCGCCTGGAAGCCCTGATCACGCGCCCGAAAGTGCGCCGCTGGGTCAAGGCGGCCCTGTTCGCGCCAGCCGAATTCACGATCCGCTTCGTCGACGCGGAAGAAGGCCGCACCCTGAACCGCGACTACCGCGAAAAGGACTACGCCACCAACGTGCTGACGTTTGCCTACAATGAAGGCGAAGAACTGGGCGACGACGAACCGACGCGCGCCGACATCATCCTGTGCACGGACGTGCTGGAAAAGGAAGCGGCGGAACAGAAGAAGAGCGTGGAAGAGCACACGGCCCATTTGATCGTCCACGGCGTGCTGCATGCGCAAGGCTACGACCACATGGATGACGAGGAAGCCACCGAGATGGAAGGCCTGGAAACGGACATCCTCGCCAAGCTCGGCATCAGCGATCCCTACGCGGACCAAAAATAAACCGCGTAGGTCGGGGTAGGTCGGGTTAGCCCGCAGGGCGTAACCCGACAACACCCAACAACTTAACCGGAGCACCGCAACGTCTGACCCACATGCCACAATAGCGCCATCAACCACACACGCAACAAGGACACACTATGGGCACTTGGGCCACTGACGCCTTCGGCAACGACTACGCCATGGATTGGGCGCAGGATTTGCACGAATATAAAACCCTGGAACTGGTCGAGACGACGCTCGACAACGTCATCGACAGCCAGGAAGCGGAACTGGAAGCGCCGTTCGCCGCCGAAGCGCTGGCCGCGCTGGAAGTGATCGCGCGCCTGCAGGGCAAGCAGGGCGAGGATGACCCGGCCACGGCCGAAGTGGACGAATGGGTGGCCGCCTGCAAGAAGAAGGTCACGCCGCCGCTGCTGGAAAAAGCGCGCCTGGCCTTCGAGCGCATCACGGCCGAGTCGTCGGAACTGCGCCAGCTGTGGCAGGACAGCGAGCATTTCGCCGACTGGCAGGCCGACGTGGCGGCCCTGCGCACGCGCGTGCTGGGCCAGGAAGCGGCGTAAAACATCGCGCAACGGCGCACTTCAACGTATTAAATTTACATCAAAAGCGGGGAAATCCGGTATGGCCCCACTTTTGGTGTATCCTATATCCCTTCGCAACAACGGCTCACGCCTCCTATGCCCGAGCACCCTAGTGGCGTCAGAACTGACGTCAAGCCCCACCGGTCACTGTTTGAACGCCTGACCGCACTCATTTCCCCCGAGCCAGAGAACCGTGCAGAATTGCTCGAAGTTCTACACGATGCGCATGAACGCAAGCTGATCGACGCCGACGCCCTGTCGATGATCGAAGGCGTGTTCCAGGTATCGGATCTCTGCGCGCGCGACATCATGATTCCCCGTTCGCAAATGGATGTCATCGACATCAGCAAGCCGATCGAGGAATGGATGCCGGAAGTCCTGTCCACCGCCCACTCGCGCTTCCCCGCGATCGAAGGCGAGCGCGACAAGGTCATCGGCATCCTGCTGGCGAAAGACTTGCTGCGTTATTACGCAGAAGAAACTTTCGACGTGCGCGACATGCTGCGGCCTGCCATCTTCATCCCCGAATCGAAACGCCTGAATGTGCTGCTGCGCGATTTCCGCGCCAACCACAATCACATGGCCATCGTCGTCGATGAATACAGCGGCGTCGCCGGCCTGATCACCATCGAAGACGTGCTGGAACAGATCGTCGGCGACATCGAGGATGAATACGACTTCGACGAAGCCGAGGACAATATCCTCTCGCTCAAGGAAGGCCAGTTCGGCCCCCGCTGGCGTGTCAAGGCGCTGACCGAGATCGAACAGTTCAACGAAGAAGTGGGCAGCCATCTGGTAGACGACGACGTCGACACCATCGGCGGCCTCGTGTCGAAGTATCTGGGCCGCATGGCGCACAAGGGCGATATTTTCGACCTGGGCAATCTGCGCTTCGAGGTACTGCGCGCCGATGCGCGCCAGGTGCACGTGCTGCTCGTCGAGCGCCTGCCCAACGTGCCGGAACTGGAACTCTGACATGCGCGTGCTGTAAATGCGTTTCAGACGCGTCGATCCCAACGCCCCCGCCAAACCGCCCCGCAGCACGTGGGCGCGCATGCTGACTGCGGCCATCGCCGGCGCCGTCGCGGTGCTGGCGTTCGCCCCTTTCGGCTACTGGCCGCTGCAAATCCTCAGCCTGGGCGTGCTGTTCTACCAGGTGCTGCGCGCTTCGAACGTCAAGGCCGGCGCGCTGATCGGCTGGGCCTACGGCTTCGGCTGGTGCGCGGCCGGCACGCACTGGCTGTATATCTCCATGCACCGCTATGGCGATATGGCCGCACCGATCGCCGCCATCGCCGTGGCCTTGCTGGCCCTCCTGATGGCCATTTACGTGGCCCTGGCCATGGGCGCGGCCGCCTGGCTGCGCCAGCGCTGGGTACTGTCGCTGCCCGCCATGACCTTGCTGGTATTGCCCGCCACGTGGACCCTGTTCGAATGGACGCGCGGCTGGCTGTTTACGGGTTTCCCGTGGCTGGCCACCGGCTACGCCCACAATACCAGCCCGCTGGGCGGCTTTGCCCCCATCATCGGCTCGTATGGCCTGGGCTGGCTGGCGGCGTTGTCCGCCGGCGCCCTGCTCTTGCTCACGCACCGCACGCGCTGGTTTGCGCTGGGCGGCGTCATCGCGCTGTACGCGGCCGGCTTCGGCTTGCAATACGTGAACTGGACCCACCCTGTCGGACGCCCGATCACCGTGCGCCTGTTGCAGGGGAACGTGCCGCAGCAGCAGAAATTCGACCCCGGCTTCGTGCTGGGCGCCCTGCAGATGTACCAGAGCGCCATCACCAGCGCGCCGGCCGACCTGATCGCCACACCGGAAACGGCCGTCACCGTGCTGCCGCACCAGCTGCCACCAGGCTATCTGGATAACCTGGCGACGTATTCACAGCAGACGGGCAGCACGATTTTGGTTGGCATGCCCGTGCTCGACGAACAGCAGCGCTTCTATAATGCGGCCGTGGGGATCACGCCCAACGGCACGCCGGGCCCCTACTACCAGTACCGCAAGCACCATCTGGTGCCATTCGGCGAATTCGTGCCGCCCGGCCTGCACTGGTTTGTCGCCATGATGGCCATCCCGCTGGGCGACATGGGCCGCGGCGCGGAAGTACAAGCGCCTTTGCCCGTGCGCGACCAGCTGGTGCTGCCGAATATCTGCTACGAAGACTTGTTTGGCGAAGAAATCGCCGGCCAGCTGGCCAGCGCCCACCGCCATGGCAAGCAGTCGGCGTCCGTGCTGCTCAATATCTCGAACCTGGCCTGGTTTGGCGACTCGATCGCCATCCCGCAGCATCTACAGATTTCGCAGATGCGCAGCCTGGAAACGGGCCGCCCCATGCTGCGCTCGACGAACACGGGCGCCACCGCCGTCATCGACGGCAAGGGCGTGGTGCAAAGCCTGCTGCCACCGGAACAGCAAGCGACCCTGGCGGCCAAGGTGCAAGGCATGGGCGGCATGACGCCATACATTCTGTACGGCAATAAACTGGTGCTGGCCCTGGCCGCGCTGGCCCTGCTGACGGCCTTCCTGCTGTCGCGCGCCGCCCGCCGTGGCCGCGCCGCGCAGCAATAAGCGGCCGATATTGCCCGAAGAGTCACAGTGGGCCCGTAAAAACCGCTAAAATTAGCAAAACCCCGGCCCGGACGCGCTGCCAAGCATGCGTCCGGGCTTCAAGCAAACCTTAACAAAGCGCAGCCTCCCGCGCGGCGAACTCATACGATGCTCACATTTCAACAAATTATCCTGACCTTGCAAACCTATTGGGACAAGCAAGGTTGCGCCCTGCTCCAGCCTTACGACATGGAAGTCGGCGCCGGCACTTTCCACACCGGCACCTTCCTGCGCGCGATCGGCCCGGAACCTTGGCGCGCCGCGTATGTGCAGCCGTCGCGCCGCCCGAAAGATGGCCGCTATGGCGAAAACCCGAACCGCATGCAGCACTATTACCAATACCAGGTGGTGTTGAAGCCGGCGCCGGAAAACATCCTCGACCTGTATCTGGGTTCGCTGGCCGCGCTGGGCCTGGACTTGAAGCAGAACGACGTGCGCTTCGTCGAAGACGACTGGGAAAGCCCGACCCTGGGCGCCTGGGGCCTGGGCTGGGAAGTCTGGCTGAACGGCATGGAAGTGACCCAATTTACCTACTTCCAGCAAGTGGGCGGCCTCGATTGCAAGCCCGTGCTGGGCGAGATCACCTACGGCATCGAACGCCTGGCCATGTATCTGCAAGGCGTGGAAAACGTGTATGACCTGGTGTGGACCGAGTGGGAAGAAAACGGTACCACAAAAAAACTGACCTACGGCGACGTCTTCCACCAGAACGAGGTGGAGCAATCGACCTACAACTTCGAGCACGCGAATACGGACCTGCTGTTCGAACAGTTCGGCAATTACGAAGCGGAAGCGAAGCGTTTGATCGAGCTGCAACTGACCCTGCCCGCCTACGAAAAGATCATGAAGGCATCGCACAGCTTCAATATGCTCGATGCGCGCGGCGCCATCTCGGTGACGGAACGCGCCGCCTACATCGGCCGCGTGCGTACCCTGTCGCGCCTGGTGGCACAAGCGTATTACGACTCGCGCGAACGCCTCGGTTTCCCGATGCTGCCAGCCGCAGACCAACCCGCCGCCGCCTAATCGCCTAGCTCATACACCGCCGTACCTGACAAGAACACCATGAACCAAACACTGCTCATCGAACTGCTGACCGAAGAACTGCCGCCGAAAGCGCTGGCCAAACTGGGCGCCGCCTTCACGGCCGGCATCGTCAACGGCCTGAAATCACGCGACTTCCTCGAAGCCGACAGCGTCGCCACCAGCTACGCCTCGCCGCGCCGCCTGGCCGTCTCCATCACCAACGTGCGCGAAGTCTCGCCCGACAAGTCGATCCGCGAAAAAGTCCTGCCCGTCTCCGTGGCGCTGGACGCGAACGGCAACGGCACGCCGCCGCTGGCCAAGAAACTGGCCGCGCTGGGCTTCCCCGATCTGACGGTAGCCGACCTGGAACGTGCCGCCGACGGCAAGGCTGAAAGCTTCTTCTACACCTACACGGCGCCAGGCAGCCAGCTCGCCGCCGGCGCGCAAGCGGCGTTGACCGAATCGGCCGCCAAGCTGCCGATTCCAAAGCTGATGAGCTATCAGCGCCCGGACGGCACCACCGTGCAATTCGTGCGCCCTGCCCACAGCCTGATCGCCCTGCACGGCATCAATATCCTGCCACTGACCCTGCTGGGCTTGACGGCCGGCCGCAGCACCCTGGGCCACCGCTTCCTGACCGACGGCGAACCGATCGCCATCGCGCACGCGGAAAACTATGCGCCCTCGCTGATCCTCAACGCCAGCGTCATCGCCAGCAACGAGGAACGCAAGGAACGCATCCGCGCCCAGCTGCTGGACAAGGCCGGTGCCGACCAGGTGCTGATGCCCGAAGCGCTGCTCGATGAAGTGACGGCCCTGGTCGAATGGCCGGTCGTGTATGAATGCCACTTCGAGGAAGAATTCCTGGCCGTGCCGCAGGAATGCCTGATCCTCACCATGCAGACGAACCAGAAGTATTTCGCGCTGACCGACAGCGAAGGCAAGCTGCGCTCGCGCTTCCTGATCGTCTCGAACATCGAAACGGACACGCCCGAGCACATCATCGGCGGCAACGAGCGCGTCGTGCGTCCGCGCCTGTCCGACGCCAAGTTCTTCTTCGAGCAGGACAAGAAGAAGACCCTGGCATCGCGCCTGCCGCTGCTGGCTAACGTTGTGTACCACAACAAGCTGGGTACGCAAGCGGCACGCACAGAGCGCGTCAAGTCGCTGGCCGGCGCCATCGCCGCCAAGCTGCAGTACGACGTGGCCCTGGCCGAACGCGGCGCCCTGCTGGCCAAGGCCGATCTGCTGACCGACATGGTCGGCGAATTCCCCGAACTGCAAGGCATCATGGGCACGTACTACGCGCGCCATGACGGCGAGCCGGAAGAAGTGGCCTTGGCCGCCTCCGAACACTACCAGCCGCGCTTTGCCGGCGACAGCCTGCCGTCCACCGCCACCGGCACCGCCGTGGCCCTGGCCGACAAGCTGGAAACCCTGGTCGGCATCTGGGCCATCGGCCTGGCGCCCACGGGCGACAAGGATCCGTTCGCGCTGCGCCGCCACGCGCTGGGCGTGCTGCGCATGCTGCTGGAAAAACGCCTGCCATTGTCGATCCAGGGCTTGCTGGCGGATGCCGCCGCGCAGTTCGCAGCGGTGCCCGGCTTCAAGGATCCTGTCGCGGATGTGACCACCTTCATGCTGGAGCGCCTGCGCGGCATCCTGCGCGAGCGCGGCTTCTCGCCGAATGAAATCGAAGCCGTCGTGGCACAGAATCCGGACCGCCTGGACGACATCGTGCAGCGCCTGGAAGCCGTGCAGGCATTTGCCGCTTTGCCGGAAAGCGCCTCGCTGGCGGCCGCCAACAAGCGCATCACGAACATCCTGAAAAAGAACGAGGAAGCCGTGAGCCAGGTTGCCGCCGGCGGCGTCAACGTGGCGCTGCTGCAGGACGAAGCGGAGAAAAAACTGGCCGCCGCCGTCTCGCGCGTGCAGCCGGAAGTCGACGCTGCCTTTGCCAAGGGCGACTTCACCAGCACCCTGCAAACCCTGGCGCAGCTGCGCGACGATGTCGATGGCTTCTTCAACGACGTGATGGTGATGGCCGAGGATGTCGCCCTGCGCAACAACCGCCTGGCTTTGCTGTCGTCCCTGCACGGCATGATGAACCGCGTGGCCGACATTTCCAAGCTGGCGGCATAATGGGTACTCCGGCGCTGAAACTGATTATTCTCGACCGCGACGGCGTCATTAATCATGACTCGCCGGCCTTCATCAAGTCGCCGGCCGAATGGCTGCCGATCCCCGGCTCGCTCGAAGCGATCGCCCGCCTGAACCAGGCCGGCTATCGCGTGGTGATCGCCTCGAACCAGTCGGGCATCGCGCGCGAATACTTCGACATGACGGTGCTGAACGCGATCCACCAGAAGATGCACACTCTGGCGCAGCAAGTCGGCGCCGATATCGACGCCATCTTCTTTTGCCCGCACGCGGGCGCGGACAATTGCGACTGCCGCAAGCCGAAACCGGGCATGTTCCATGAAATCTCGCAGCGCTACAACACCAGCCTGAAAGGCGTGCCCACGGTCGGCGATTCCCTGCGCGACCTGCAGGCCGGTTTCATCAGCGGCTGCGTGCCCTACCTGGTATTGACGGGCAAGGGCGAAAAAACCAACGAGACGGGTGGCCTGCCCCCCGGCACCCAGGTCTTCCCCGACCTGGCGGCCGTCGTCAGCCACCTGCTCAAGGCGCCAGCCGCACCGGTGCCCACCGTGGCATTCAGTATCTAATCTTCGGAGAACCGCATTGCGTAATATTTCCCTGTTCCTGCGATCACTGCTGTTCATGATCATCATGATCGTGGCCACCATCGTCTGGGCCTGCGTGTGCTTTTTTGCCGCGCCATTGAGCTACAACAAGCGCTATTGGGTCACCTCGCGCTGGAACGTGTTTATCCTGTGGTGCGCCAAGGTCATTTGCGGCATCCGCTATGAAGTCAAGGGCGCCGAGAACTTCCCCGACGCGCCGGCCATCGTGCTGTCGAAACACCAGTCGGCATGGGAAACCATCTTCTTGCTTCCCAGCCTGCCACGCCCGCTCGTGTATGTGTTCAAGAAGGAGATTTTGTACATCCCCTTTTTCGGCTGGGCCATGGCGCTGCTGCGCATGATCCCCATCGACCGCAAACAGGGCAAGCATGCGTTCAAGAGCGTCGTCGCGCATGGCAAGCGCCGGCTGGCCGATGGCCAATGGATTATCATGTTCCCTGAAGGGACCCGCATTCCCGTGGGCCAGGCGGGCAAGTACAAGAGCGGCGGCACGCGTCTGGCCATTGCCACGGGCGCCGTGGTGGTGCCGATTGCGCACAATTCAGGCGAGTGCTGGCCCAAGCAGTCATTCCTCAAACGCCCGGGACTGATCACCGTCTCGATAGGCAAACCGATTTCGCCGGAAGGGCAAACCCCGGACAGCATGATGCAACAGGTGGAAAATTGGATAGAATCAGAAATGCGCGTCATTTCGCCTCACGCCTACAACGCTGGCTAGACGGCATCAGCGCGGTCATCCAGGAGCCGACACTGCGCCAGCAGATGAAGACCATCAAGGTCGGCGACCAGCAACTGGATTTGTTCGCGCATGACGTCTCGACCAGCACGCCCCCGGCGGTGCGCCCCACGGCACCGCCAGCGCCGCCCGTGGCGCCACCGGTAGTGGCGCCCGCGCCGCCCAACGTTMGTGCGGMCCMVCCTCCCCTGCCTTCCCCGCCACGCACCGCCGATGGCCCGCCATTGCGCCAGCTGCAGCTGGGCAGCCACCTCGTTGAATTCGCGCTGCGCCGCTCCACGCGCCGTTCCATCGGCTTCATGATCGACGATAACGGCTTGCGCGTGACGGCCCCCAAGCGCGTCACCCTGGCCGAAATCGACAACGCCATCCGCGCCAAGCAAAGCTGGATCGTCTCGAAGCTGCTGGAACGGGGCGAGCGCAAAGTGCAGCGCCAGCAGCGCCCGCCCGTGGCCTGGGTCGATGGCGCCGTGCTGCCCTACCTCGGTGGCGAGATCACCTTGCGATTGCACCAGGCGCCGCGCCACCGCGCCAGCTTCCAGCGCGAGACGAATGAGCTGCACGTATGGGTCACGCCCACGGGCAGCGAGCAGCAATTGAAGGAAAAAGTGAAAGGCTGGTTCCAGCACGAAGCGCGCCAGCTGTTCGAGGCGCGCCTGGACGTATATGCGGACAAGCTGGGCGTGCGCTACGATTCGCTGTCGCTATCGTCGGCCGGCACACGCTGGGGCAGCTGCACCATCGAGCGCAAGATCCGCCTGAACTGGCGTTTGATCCACTTCGCCCTGCCACTGATCGACTACGTGGTGGCACACGAGCTGTCGCACCTGCTGGAAATGAACCACAGCCCCCGCTTCTGGGCCACCGTGGAATCGATTTATCCCGATTACGATGGGGCCAAGCAAGCGCTCAGAAAGCGCTCGCAGGAGTTGCCGGTGCTGTTCACGTAGGCGCCTGTCGGATTACGCTCTACGAGCTAATCCGACCTACAGTCACGTAGGTCGGATTAGCGCAACGCGCGTAATCCGACGACATTGTTGGGCGCGCCCATCACGGCAGCAGCGGTTTGATCGCCGCGATAGTGCGCGGCGTGGCCCCCCGGTGCTGGTTGGCAAACGCCAGCGCCCGCTCTCCCATGGAAGATAAACGCGACGGATCCTGCAGCAAGGCCGACGCCTGCGCCATCAGCGCATCGGCGTCCGCCACCAGCGCGGCGCCGCCGGCGGCAATCGCCTGCTCGGTGACCAGCGCGAAATTAAAGGTGTGGGGGCCGATCAGCACGGGTTTGCCCAGGGCCGCCGGCTCGATCAGGTTTTGCCCGCCCAGCGGCAACAGGCTGCCGCCGACGAAAGCGCAATCGCAGGCCGCGTAATACGCAAACATCTCGCCCATCGAGTCGCCCAGCAGCACCTGCGTGCCCGTCGCCACGGCATCGTCCTGCTGCCAGGCCGACCTGCGCTGCACGGCCAGGCCCTGCGCCGTGATCAATTTTTCCACCTCGTCGAAGCGCTGCGGATGGCGCGGCACGATCAGCAGCAGCGCATTCGCCGGCAAGCTGGCACGAATATACGCATCGAGGATCAGCTGCTCTTCCCCTTCACGCGTGCTGGCACACAGCAGCACGGGACGCTGGCCGATGGCGTTGCGCAGCCAGGTGCCCGTCGCCAGTGCCGCCTCGGGCACGACGACGTCGAACTTGATGCTGCCCGTGACGACGACGTCCTGCACGCCCAGCTGGCGCACGCGATCGGCGTCGTCCTGCGTCTGCGCCGCCACCAGGGTGATGCCGCGCGCCGCATCGGCAATCAGCTTGCCCAGGCGCTGCGCCTTGCCCAGCGAGCGCTGCGACAGGCGCGCATTGGCCAGCACCACGGGCACTTTGTAGCGATTGCACTGGTGGATCAGATTCGGCCACACTTCCGTCTCCATCAGGATGCAGATGCGCGGCGCGAAATGGCGGATGAAACGGGCCGGCATGGCGCCCGTGTCGTAGGGCAGATAACTTTGCACGAGGCGCGCGCCGTGTTTGGCGAACAGGGATTTGCCGGTCGCGCGCCCCGTCGGCGTCATGTGCGTGAGGACGATGCGGCACGCGGGCCAGGCGGCCAGCAGCGCATCGATCAGCGGCTCGGCCGCGCGCGTTTCGCCGACGGAGACGGCGTGCAGCCAGATGGTGTTTGTAGCAGACGCCGGCTGGCGCCCGTAAAAGCCCAGGCGCTCGCCCCAGTGCTGGCGGTAGCCGGGTTCCTGGCGTCCGCGCAGCCATAGCCGCGCCAGCACCAGGGGCAAGGCCAGCCACCAGGCAAGGGTATAAAGAAGTCGCATGATGATTGAATGTTAAAGTCAGGCGGGAGGATAGTCTGCCAGCAGGCGCCGTGCCGCGGCCAGCACTTCCGGCACGCCGGGCGGCGCGCCTTTATCGCCCAGGTTGATGATTTTCGGCGACCAGTTGCCTTCCGTTTTCCACAGCGGCGAATCGGCATAGATTTCCACCGTCGGGCGCACAAAGGCGGCCGCGATGTGCGTCAGGCCCGTGTCGACGCCGACCACCAGCGCCGCATGGCGCGCCAGCAGGGTGGCGTCGCCCATCGACAGCTTCGGCAGCACGCGCGCGTTCGGTAATCCGGCCGCCAGTTGTTCCGCTTCCGCCTTTTCCTTGGGCGAACCCCAGGGCAGCAAAATCGGCATCGGTGCGAGCGCCTGGCCCAGGGCGATCCAGTGTTCCGGCGCCCATTTCTTGGCGTCGCGCGCCGTGCCGTGGAAATACACGCAGTAGGGCGCTGCCCCCATCCAGTCCGGGCGCGGCTCGCTGCTTGACACTTCCGGCAAGCCGAAATCGGCCGGCGTGTCGGCCGTGTAGCCGAGCGCCGCGGCTGCCACCAGGCGGCCACGCGCTACCGCATGCGTGCGCGGGTCGAGCGGGATGCTTTTCGTGTGAAAAATGCGCGATATGCCTTCGTAGCCCGAGCCTTCGCTGCCATTGGCCAGGCCGACCTTCTGTCCGCCCGGCGCCAGGCGCGCGGCGCCCATGATGATGCCCGTCTTGAGCAAGCCCTGGGTATCGAACACATAATCATAGTGCGTCTGGCGCAGGCTGCGGAAGAAGGCGGCGATTTCCGCGCGCGTCTCTTTCTTGCCCAGGCTCTTGCGCCAGCGCCGCAGCGCGAACGGGAAGATGGTATTGACACGCGGGTTCAGGCGCACCAGGCTGGTGTAGCCCTCTTCGACCACCCAGTCGATGGTCGCGTTCGGGAAATGGCGGGCGATGTCCGCCACCATCGGCAGGTTATGCAGCACGTCGCCCAGCGAAGACACGCGCACCAGCAGGATTTTCAAAGGCGCCTGTGCGCCAGGTTGAGCGGCCATGCTGTCAGAACGGCAGTACGGCGTCAGGTTTGGCGGCCAGGATCACGCTCTTGAACTGCCCCTGGATGCGCGCCAGCGCTGCCGGCGTTTCCGCTTCGAAGCGCATGACGATCACCGGCGTGGTGTTCGACGAGCGGGCCAGGCCGAAGCCGTCCGCATATTCCACGCGCAAGCCGTCGATGGTGATGATCTGTTCATTGCCGGGGAAAACGGCGTCGCGGCGCAGCATGTCCATCAGCGCGACGTTCTCGCCTTCCTTCAGTTCCAAGTGCAGTTCCGGCGTGCTGTCGGACTGCGGCAGGGAGTTCAGCAAGGCCGAAGGGTCGGCTTCGCGCGTAAGGATTTCCAGCAGGCGCGCGGCCGAATACATGCCGTCGTCGAAACCGTACCAGCGGTCCTTGAAGAAGATATGGCCGCTCATTTCGCCGCCCAGCGGCGCCCCCGTCTCGCGCAGCTTTGCTTTCACCAGCGAGTGGCCCGTCTTGTACATCAGCGGCACGCCGCCATGCTTGCTGATCCACGGCGCCAGGTGGCGCGTGCATTTCACGTCGTACAAAATCTGCGCGCCAGGGTGGCGGGTCAGCACGTCGGCGGCAAACAGCATCATCTGGCGGTCAGGGTAGATGATCTGGCCATCCTTGGTGACCACGCCCAGGCGGTCGCCGTCGCCGTCGAAGGCGATGCCGATTTCCGCATCCGTCTCGGCCAGGCAGCGGATCAGGTCTTGCAGGTTTTCCGGATGCGCCGGATCCGGATGGTGGTTCGGGAAATTGCCATCGACTTCGCAGAACAGTTCGATGACTTCGCAGCCCATGCCGCGGAACAGGTCGCCCGCGAACGCGCCGGCCACGCCATTGCCGCAATCGACGGCGATCTTGATCGGGCGCGCCAGCTTGACGTCGCCCAGGATGCGCTCGAGGTAGGCGGCACGGATATCGTGCGTGGCATAGGTGCCCGGATTGGCAACGTCCCTGGCGCTGACGCTGCCGTCGTGCGCGACGATGCTGTGGTACAGCGCCTGGATCGCTTCGCCGTGGATCGCTTCGCCGGCCAGCACCATCTTGAAGCCGTTGTAGTCAGGTGGATTGTGGCTGCCCGTGACCATGATGCCGGAGCGCGTGTCGAGCACATTCGTGCCGAAATAAACCATCGGCGTGGCCACCACGCCCAGGTCGATCACGTCGACGCCTGCCGCTTGCAAGCCCTGCGCCAGCGCCGCCGTCAATTCCGGTCCCGACAAACGGCCATCGCGGCCGATCACGACCCGCTGCTCGCCCTTGGCCAGGGCGGCCTGGCCAAATGCCTGGCCGATCTTGTGCGCCACGCTGGCATCGAGGGTTTTAGCGATGATGCCGCGAATATCGTAGGCCTTGAAGATCGTTTGGGACAATGGAAGCATGGTGTGGCCGGTATAAGTAAGGGTCGAATAAGGAATAAATAGGGAGCCTGGCAAGGTGCAGCGTGCGGCTGGCAACTTGCTACTGCGCCATGAGCATACCGAATTATACGCGCAGCAGATCGATCGACTTGCCCGATTCCACCCACTGCCTGACCCACAGCGGCTGGCGGCCACGGCCTGTCCATTGTTCGGTCGCATTGTCAGGATGGCGGTAACGCACCGCGACTTTGCCCGTGCGCGGGTGCAAACCATCGAGTATCAGCTGTTTCAGCGGAATGCCCGCCTGCTGCGCGATGGCCATGATCTGTTCGCGCGCCTTGTTCAAGTCTTCGCGCTCGCGGCTGTTCAATTCCTGTTTGACATTATCTTCCAGTTTGCGCAATTCCAGCATCGTCATCGTAGACAGATCCATTGGTACATCCTTTATATTCATTTAAATAATAAAATCACGTGGAATATACTACATTGCATAAACATTTGCGCACCATTGCATAATCTATCGTCAATTTCATTACTGCTCCCGGTTTATTTAGCGGAGCAACATTAAGATTCAATGAAGAATATACGGGAAGCACACATGAAAATGAATAACCATGAATAAAATGGCATTCCCGCATGCAATCAACCATGGAATAAAATGGCGATTCATGCCGTGCGGCATGCCGGCCGATTATTGCCGATATAGGGCGGCAGTGAATGCAGCCGAATCAACTCCCCATGCGGAATAATCGGCGCCCGTGTTTTTCTTCCCGCCGGCCATGCGTGCAATCGGGCACTTGCCAGAAATGCCGCCAACGCCAAAGGGCCTGCATGCTTATAATGCAGGCGCGTAGTCCACTTCACCCCGGCACATATGAAAACTTATTTTATCGGCGATCTGCAAGGCTGCCATGACCAAACCGTCGAACTGATCGAACGGATCCAGGCGGCAGCGGATGGTCCGTACCGCCTGCTGTTCGCGGGCGACTTGATCAATCGCGGCCCGGCCTCGCTGGCCACCCTGCGCCACATTCACACGCTGGCGCGGCAGGGCCTGGCCGACAGCGTCCTGGGCAACCATGACTTGCACCTGCTGGCCGTGGCCAACGGCATCCGCCCCGAGCATGCGTCCGACACCCTCGCCGAAATCCTCGATGCGCCCGACCGCGCGGAGTTGATCGACTGGCTGCGCCAGCGGCCACTGGCACTGGAACACGATGGCCATGTGCTCGTGCATGCGGGCTTGCTGCCGCAATGGAGCGCGGCCCAGGCCCTGTCTCTGAGCGGGGAGGTGTCCAGCATGCTGCGCAGCGACGATTGGGTGGCGTTCCTGCGCACCATGTACGGCAACGAGCCGGCCGCCTGGCGCGACGACCTGCAGGGCGCCGACCGGCTGCGCTGCATCGTCAACGCCATGACGCGGCTGCGCTTTTGCACGCCGGACGGCGTGATGGACTTCAAGATGAAGGAAAGCGGCAGCCCGCCGCCCGGTTCCGGCCTGCAGCCCTGGTTCGACGTGCCGGGCCGGCGCAGCGCCGGCGACACCATCGTCTTCGGCCACTGGTCGGCGCTGGGACTGCAATTGCGGCCGCACCTGATCGGCCTCGATAGCGGCTGCGTGTGGGGCGGAAAACTGTCGGCCGTGTGCCTGGAAGACCGCTCGCTGCTGCAGGTCGACTGCCCCACGTTCCAGCAGCACAGCGGCAAACGCTAAGTAGCAACCATGGCGCGCATATGCTTAGTCGAAATCGGTCGTTGGCTATGCCGCGCCTGGCCCGTATGATGGAGCTTTTGCCTTTGCCATCCCATGCATCCTGATACCGACAGACTGGCGCGCTGGCTGCTCGGCAGCCTGGAACTCGACACCGCCGTCCTGCATGTGGGCCAGTACTGCGGCCGCTGGCGCGCGTCCACGGCGGGCCGGGAACTGGGCAGCTTTCACCTGGTGCTCGATGGCCACTGCTATCTGCACCTCGACGGGGCGGCGCCGATCGCGCTCGGCCCGCGCGACGGCGTCTTCCTGCTGCGCGACTTGCCGCACTTTCTCAGCCCCCACAGCGACCCGCTGCAGGCGGTCAGCGCGCAAGCGATGCTGCCGCTGCAAACGCCCACGGAGCAGCCGGCGACGGCGCTGGCCTGCGGCTTCTTTCAATTTCGCGGCGCCCTCTCCGCGCTGATCGTCGACTCGTTTCCGCCGTATCTGCTGATACGCGGCGACGCGCCCGCCTTCAGTGCGGCCGCCGCGCTGTTCGACCTGATCCTGGCGGAAGCCGGCGGCGATCCGGAACAGCCGTCGCCGCTGATCGCGCGCCTGGTCGAACTGCTGTTCTTTTACCTGATCCGCCATGTGGCGCAGGGCGAGCAGGTGGCGGCCGGCCTGCTGTCGCTGCTGCACCAGCCCGCATTTTCGCCGCTGCTCGAACGCATGCTCGACGCGCCCGCCGACGACTGGTCGATCGAGAACATGGCCAAGGCGGCGTGCATGTCGCGCGCCAGCTTCTGCAAGCATTTCGCCAGCGCCAGCGGCCACTCGCCGGCCCAGTTCCTGCTCCTGCTGCGCATGAAGATCGCCGCGCGCCGGCTGCACGACGGCGTCTCCGTCGAACGTGCGGCCGAACTGGTGGGCTACCGCTCGCACGCCGCCTTCACGCGCGCCTTCAAACGGGTCACTGGCGAGCAGCCGGGCGCCTATCGGCGCGACCAGAGATTGCGCCAGCTGGCCAGCTAAGCGCCTGCCGAAATCAAGGATCGCACAATCGCAGACGAACGAGCACAAAAGGACGACGCTGACGTCTGTTGCGTGCACGGCATGGCCGATATAATGGCCGGGTGACTTACTAACTTAGCAAGGTACCCCATGTCCCGTCTGACGCTGCACACTCTCGATACCGCCCCGGCCGATAGCCACCCCTTCGTGGAAAAGGCCATCGCCAACAATGGCTTCCTGCCCAACCTGATTGGCGTGCTGGCCAATGCCCCGCTGGCACTGGAAACCTATCTGACCGTATCAAGCATCAATGCGCGCGCCAGCCTGACGTTAATGGAACGCGAAGTGGTGCAGATCACGGCCGCGCGCATCCATGGCTGCGATTTCTGCATCGCCGGCCATAGCGCCATCTCGCTGAAAAAAGCGGGCCAGACGCCGGACACGGTACGCGCCCTGCAGCACGGCCAGCCGACGGGCGATGCGAAGCTGGATGCCGTCGCCGCCTTCGCCACGGCCGTCATCGCCACGCGCGGCGCCGTGGCCGACAGCGAATATCAAGCCTTCCTGGCCGCCGGCTACAACGAACAGCAAGCGCTGGAAGTCGTGCTGGGCATCAGCCTGGCCACCCTGTGCAATTTCTCCAACAGCCTGGCTGGCACGCCCGTCAATCCGCAATTGACGCCCTACCTGCCTGGCGCCGTCTGACATGGCGAACCTCACTCACTGGCTGCACATGCATGCCGACCAGCTCGACCAATCATCGGAACTGGCTGAAACCGTTTTACCTGCCCTCGCTGGCGACAAGCTGCTGGCCATCGGCGTGCCGAAGGAATACGGCGGCGCGGGCGGCGACGTGCGCGACGCCATCGACGCCATCGCCAAAGTGGCCGAGCAATCGGTGACGGCGGCCTTTGTCTTCTGGGGCCAGCGCTGCTTTATCGAATTCCTGCTGCAAAGCGAAAACCGCGCGCTGGCCGAACGCCGCTTGCCCGGCCTGCTGGCCGGCACGCAGGCAGGCGCCAGCGGCCTGTCGAACGCCATGAAATTCTTGTCCGGCATCGAGCAGCTGCAAATCACGGGCGCGCGCCACGATGACGGCTTGCTCGTCGACGGCGGCCTGGCCTGGGTGACGAACTTGCGCAAGGCGGGCTTTGTCGCGGCGGCCGCCGTGGCGCCGGACGACGGCGCGCCACCCGTCATCATCGCCTTCGACAGCGGCAGCGCAGGCGTCAAGCGCAGCGACGACCTGGACCTGATCGCCCTGCGCGGCAGCAATACGGCATCCGTCAAGCTGGCGCAGGTGCACATCCCGGCCGCCGACATCATCAGCGACAATGCGCCAGCCTGGCTGCCGCAGGTGCGCCCATCGTTCCTCGGCATGCAGTGCGGCCTGTCGATCGGCCTGGCGCGCGCCGGCCTGGCAAAGGCGGCGCAAATTTCCGCCGGCTCGCGCAACCAGCTCACGCCACGCATCGAAGCGCTGCAAGCGACACTGGAAGCAGCCGTCGCTACCCTGCTGGCCGGCGTGCACGATGGCCGCTTCAAGACGCAGGCGCCAGCCATGTTCCGCCTGCGCATACAGCTGGCCGACGTGCTGCAGCAGGCGCTGATGCTGGAACTGCAAGCCATGGGCGGGCGCGCCTACCTGAACGCCGAGCAGCAGGGCTTTGCCCGCCGCTGGCGCGAATCGTCGTTCATCCCCATCGTCACTCCCAGCCTGACGCAATTGCAGGCGGCCTTGCAGCTGTTCGACAGCCAGCAGGCGGCCAAGGCAGCGGGAGCGCAGGCATGAGCGTTGCCGATTGGGCCTTGCAGGCGCAGGATCTGAGCTACGCCTATCCGGGCACGGCGCCCGTGTTCCAGCACGTCTCGCTGGGCGTGCGCAAGCGCGAAATCGTCTGCCTGCTGGGCGGCAGCGGCTGCGGCAAATCGAGCCTGTTGCGCGTGCTGGCCGGCTTGCAGCCGCCATCGACTGGCGAGATCCAGTTTCTCGACGCTCCCATGCGCGAACCGGATCCGCGCAGCGCCCTCGTCTTCCAGCAAGCCAGTTTGCTACCCTGGCTGAACGTCACGGGCAATGCCGGCTTCGGCCTGGACTTCAAGCACCAGCCGCATCTCACGCGCGAGGCGCACCAGGCGCGCGTGGCGCAAGCCATCGAAGCGGTGGGCTTGAAGGGCCGCGAAAAACTGTATCCGTCCGCGCTGTCGGGCGGCATGGCGCAGCGCGTGGCCCTGGCCCGTGCGCTGGCGCGCGAACCGGAACTGCTGTTCGCGGACGAACCGTTTTCCGCGCTCGACGCCATCACGCGCGCCGAGATGCAATCGCTGCTGGTCGACGTGGTGCACCGCTGGCACACGGCCGTGCTGCTCGTCACGCACGATATCGATGAAGCGATTCTCGTGGCCGACCGCATCTTGCTCATGGGCGGCAAGCCGGGCAACATCGTGCGCGAATGGCCCGTCGCCATCGACCAGCCGCGCATCGGCCACAGCGCCGACGTCATCGCCCTGAAGATGGACATCCTCGACGCCCTGCAGGCGCTGCAAAAACAGGACCAAGCGCCTGCCTTTGCTCCCAATTAATTGACCGGAACATTCCCATGACATTCGAAGACCACAACAAACCCCTGCACATCTGCGCCTCGTCCGATTGCGACTGCGGCCTGACACGGCGCGACTTCCTGCGCATGTCGGCCCTGGCCACGGCCAGCGTCGCCTCGCCGCTGCTGTTCGCCGGCGACGCCATGGCCCAGCAAGGACCGAAGGGCGACGACCAGCCCGTGAAAATCGGCTACCTGCCGATTACCGACGCCACCCCGCTGCTCGTCGCCCACGCCCGCAAGCTGTTCGAAGCGGAAGGCTTGCAAGCGGAAACGCCGCGGCTGTTCCGCAGCTGGGCGCAAATCATCGAAGCCTTCGTCGCCGGCCAGGTCAACGTGATTCACCTTCTGTCGCCGGCCACCCTGTGGGTGCGCTACGGCGCCAAGTTCCCCGCGAAAGTCGTCGCCTGGAACCACGTCAACGGGTCCGCGCTGACGGTGGCCAACGAGATCAACAAGGTCTCCGACCTGGGTGGACGCACGGTCGCGATCCCGTTCTGGTACTCGATCCACAACATCCTGCTGCAGCAGATCCTGTCCTCGAATGGCTTGACGCCGGTCACGCGCGCGCGCAACGCCGCCATCAAGCCGAATGAAGTCAACCTGATCGTGCTGGCGCCGGCCGAAATGGTCTCGGCCCTGGCCAGCAAGTCGATCGCCGGCTACATCGTGGCAGAGCCGTTCAATGCGGCGGCGGAAAACGCCGGCATCGGCAAGATCCTGCGTTTCTCGGGCGACGTGTGGAAAAACCATGCATGCTGCGTCACCTTCCTGTCCGAGCGCGACATCAACACGCGTCCGGAATGGGCGCAAAAGGTCACGAACGCCATCGTCAAGGCGCAGCTGTGGACGCGCACGAACCAGGTCGACACGGCCAAGCTGCTGTCGAACGTGGGCGAGCACCGCTACACGCCGCATCCGCTGCAGGTGCTGACCAAGGTGCTGGCCACCACCGATTACGCCGGCTACGAAAAGCAGGGCCTGATCGTGCACAAGAACTGGCAGCAGCGCCGCATCGACTTCCAGCCGTATCCGTTTGCCTCGTACACGGAAGAACTGGTGCGCGCCATCGGCCGCACCAAGGTCGAAGGCGATACGCGCTTCCTGGCCAACCTCGATCCAAAGTTCGCCGCGCGCGACCTCGTCGATGACCGCTTCGTGCGCAAGGCCATCACGGCGGTCGGCGGCCCTGCCGCCTTCGGCTTGCCGGCCAACCTGCTGCGCAGCGAAACCGTGGCGGTCTGACGATGGCGAGCAAGCTGTTCACGAAGTTCGGACTGCCCCTCGTGGGGCTGGCCTGTGCCTTGCTGCTGTGGTCCATGGGCGTGACGGCACTGGAGAAATCCACGCCCATCGCCACCGCATTTGCGCCGCTGCCCACGGCACTGGCGTTCAGGGAGATGGTGGGCGGAGCGGATATCTGGCTGCACGTGGTATTGAGCCTGCAAAGGGTGGCCGTGGGCCTGGGACTGGCCATCGTCATCGGCGTGCCGCTCGGTGTGCTGGTGGCCATGTCGAAAAGCTTTTCCGGTGCGGCCATGCCGCTGTTCCAGCTGCTGCGCATGATTTCGCCGCTGTCGTGGATGCCGATCGCCGTGATGGTGCTCGGCGTCGGTGACGCGCCCGTATACTTCCTGCTGGCGTTTGCGGCCGTCTGGCCGATTTTGCTCAATACGGCGGCCGGCGTGGCGCGGCTCGATCCGAACTGGCTGCTGCTGGCGCGCAGCCTGTCGGCCACGCGCAGCGAAATCGTCTTCAAAGTGATTTTGCCGGGCATCACGGCCGACATTCTGACGGGCGTGCGCCTGGCCATCGGCATCATCTGGATCGTGCTGGTGCCGGCGGAAATGCTGGGCGTATCGGCGGGCCTCGGCTACTTCATCCTCGATACGCGCGACCGCCTCGCGTATTCGGAGCTGATGGCCGCCATCGTGCTGATCGGCATACTCGGCTTCATTCTCGACTACCTGGCCCGCGCCGCGCATGCGCGCTGGCTGCACGTGAAGAATTAAGCGGCCTTGTCCAGCGGCAGCGTAGCGGCTACGGCCGCCTGCGTTGCCGCCGCCAGTTCGCGGCGGTGCGCGTCGAGCGTCGCCACCGGCGCCAGGCAGGTCAGGCGCGCCGTGATGGGCGGACCGCTCAAGATCGCCACCATGCTTTGCGCAAAACTCATGTCGCCGATAAAGTCTACGGCGTGATGCAAAGCCCCCTTGTCATCGACATACACGAGCGCGAACGGCTGCACCGGCACTTGCGCGTCGATGGCCGCCTCGAACAGATTGGCGTGAAACGGCAGGATCTGCCCTTGCGCGGCGGTCGTGCCTTCGGGGAAGAACGCGATGCGCTCGCCCGCCGTCAATTTATCCACCAGACCCTGGAAGATCAAGCGCAGATCGCGCTTGCTGCCGCGCGAAATGAAGATGGTGCCCGCGCGCCCCGCCAGCCAGCCCAGGATCGGCCAGGCGCGGATTTCCGCCTTGGCGACGAAACGGCAAGGGTGGACGGCGTTGATGACGAAGATATCGAGCCACGAGACGTGATTCGCCACCACCATCGCATGGTCGAGCGCCGGCACGCTGTCGGCCGGCTGCGCCACGTGCACGCCGCAGATATCGAGCAGCTGCGTCGACCAGCGGCGGATACGCCGGTTGCGCCCCTCCAGGTCCAGCCAGGGAAAGAGCACGGCGCTCTTGGCCATGCCGCAGCTCAGGTGAATGGCGATGCGCGCGAGGCGGTAGGTAAGCAGAAGTTTCAAATGACACCAGATAAAGAAGCAAACCCACAGCAAATTCTGGGGTCAGACCCGGCGGGGGAATCCGCCCCAATGGGGCGAATTCCGCTCCTGAAAGGACTGACCCCGGCAGTATGCTGGAGTTTCACTCCGATACAAACAATTAACGCTGAAACGCCACCTGTCCGGCAACGATGGTCGCCTTGACGATGCCGCTCAGCTCATAGCCGAGGAAAGGCGTGTGCTTGCCCTGGCTGGCCAGCGACGCCGACGACACGGTCCAGCGCGCGGCGGGATCGAAGACGCAGATGTCGGCCGCTTCGCCCACGGCCAGGCTGCCAGCCGGGATGCCGGCGACACGGGCCGCGTCGGCCGTGACCTTGGCCACGGCGCGCGCCAGCGGACGTGCGCCCGCTTGCGGCTGCTCCAGTGCGTAGTCGTCGGCCCATTTCAAGGCCAGCGACAGCAGCAGTTCCAGGCCCGTGGCGCCGGGCGACGCTTCGCCGAACGGCAGCAGTTTTTCATCGTCGTCGACGGGCGTATGGTCCGAGCACATGGCGTCGACCGTGCCATCGAACAGGCCGGCGCGGATCGCATCGCGGTCGCGCTGGCTGCGGAACGGCGGCGTGACCCTGGCGTTCGGATCGAAAAAGCCGATGTCGGCGTCCGTCAGATGCACATGGTGCACGCCCACGTCGCAGGTGACGGGCAAACCTTCAGCTTTCGCAGCGCGGATCAGTTCCAGGCCCGCCGCCGACGAGATGCGGCACAGGTGCACGCGCGCGCGGCTGGCGCGCATCAATTCGAAAATAGTGTGCAGGGCGATGGTTTCGGACATCACGGGCACGCCGGACAAGCCCAGGCGCGACGCCAGCGGGCCGCTATGGGCGATGCCGCCACGGCCGATATGCGGGTCTTGCGGGCGCAGCCAGACCGTGTAGCCGAAGGTGTTCGCGTACTGCATGGCGCGCAGCAGCACGGTCGTGTCTTCGATCGGCTCTTCCGCCTGCGCGAAGCCGATGCAGCCCGCTTCCGTCAGTTCGGCCATTTCCGTCAGCGACTTGCCCTTCAAGCCCATGGTCAGTGCGCCCAGCGGATGCACGTGGGCCTTGTTCTGCGTCTTGGCGCGGTATTTCAGCATCTCCACCAGGCCCGGTTCATCGAGCACGGGGTCCGTGTCGGGCGGGCAGACCAGGCTCGTGACGCCGCCTTGCAGCGCCGCCTGCAGTTCCGATTCCAGGGTCGCCTTGTATTCGTAGCCCGGCTCGCGCAGGCGCGCGGACAGGTCGACCAGGCCGGGGGAAACCACCAGGCCGGCCGCGTCGAACGTGGTATCAGCCTTGAAGCCGGCCGGGGCGCTGCCCACGGCCAGCACCTTGCCATCGGCGATAAACAGGTCTTGCAAGCCATCGATGCCGTTGGCAGGGTCGATCAGGTGGCCGTTCTTGATATGTAGTGTCGTCATGCTCGCTTACTCGTCCTTGGGCTATCAGCCCTGATTACCAGCCAAAATACTCATCACCGCCATGCGCACAGCGATACCGAACGTCACCTGCGGCAAGATCACCGCCTGCGGACCGTCGGCCACGGCCGAATCGATTTCCACGCCGCGGTTCATCGGGCCCGGATGCATGACGATGGCGTCCGGTTTCGCCAGCGCCAGGCGCTCGGGCGTCAAGCCGTAGCTCTTGAAATATTCCTGCGCCGACGGCAGCAGCGCGCCGCTCATGCGTTCATTTTGCAGGCGCAGCATGATGATCACATCGACGCCTTTCAAGCCTTCATCCATGTTGGTAAAGGTGCGCACGCCCATCTGTTCCAGGCCGCCCGGCAGCAGGGTGTGCGGACCGATGGCGCGCACTTCAGGTACGCCCAGGGTGGTCAGCGCGTGGATGTCGGAACGGGCCACGCGGCTGTGCAGGATGTCGCCCACGATGGCCACCGTCAGGTTGGTGAAATCCTTCTTGTAGTGGCGGATCGTGTACATGTCGAGCAAGCCCTGGGTCGGGTGCGCATGGCGGCCGTCGCCCGCGTTGACGACGTGGACGTGCGGCTGCTTGGTGTCGATCAGGTGCTTGGCGATCAGGTAGGGCGCGCCCGACTGCGCGTGGCGCACGACGAACATGTCGGCATGCATGGCCGACAGGTTGTCGATGGTGTCGAGCAGCGACTCGCCCTTGCTGGCCGACGAGGCCTGGATGTTCAGGTTGATGACGTCGGCCGACAGGCGCTTCGAGGCGATTTCAAAGGTGGTGCGGGTGCGCGTGGAGTTTTCAAAGAACAGGTTGAAAACGCTCTTGCCGCGCATCAGCGGCACTTTTTTCACGTCGCGGTCGGAAATGCCGACGAACGAGGAAGCCGTGTCGAGGATGTGGTTGACGATAGACTTCGGCAAGCCTTCAATCGTCAGCAGATGTTGCAGTTCGCCGTGTTTATTCAGTTGCGGATTAAGCATGGTGGGTATCTATGGTGAGCGTGAATTTTCCATCGTCGGCTTGCTTCAGGACCAGGGCCTGACCCGGCGGCACGGCAGTGAAGGCGGCCACGAAATCGGCGGCCACCGGCAGCTGGCGTTCGCCCCGGTCGACCAGTGCGGCCAACATGATCTTCGCCGGGCGGCCATAGTCGAACAATTCATTGATGGCCGCGCGCGTCGTGCGGCCCGTGTACAGCACGTCGTCGACCAGCAGGATGGTGGCGCCGGCCACGTCAAAGCTGATCTGCGTCGGCTTGACGTCCGCATGCAGGCCCTTCTGGGCGAAGTCGTCGCGGTAGAAGGACACGTCGAGCACGCCCAGGCGGTCGAGCAGATTCAGGTCGCGCGCCAGGCGTTCGGCCAGCCAGGCGCCGCCCGAATGGATGCCGACGATGGCCACGTTGGGGATGCCCGCCAGGCCGCTTTGCACTTGCTGCAGCAAGACCCCGTACAGGGCCTCGGCGTCGAGTTGGGATGGATTCGTAGGATGCGGCATAGAGTTCTTAATCATTCAAGGAGGGAGTCTAGGGTCAGATTAATAATTCGCGTCGAAATACTGTTGCAGGATGATGGCGGCGGCGCGATCGTCGATGACTTCGCCGCGCTTGGCGGTGATGACGGCCGAGGAATAGCGTTCGTCGACCAGTTCCACGGGCAGGTTGAAGCGGCCATGCACCTGGTTGGCGAAACGGCGGCAGCGCGCGCTCATCTCGTGTTCCGTGCCATCGGGATGGCTGGGCAAGCCCACCACGATGCGGCTGGCGCCCCACTCCTTGATCAGGCTATCGATGGCGGCAAACTTCGGCTCGTTCGCCGTGGCCGTGATCACGCTGAGCGGCTTGGCCTGGCAAATCATGGTATTGCCGATGGCCACGCCGATGCGTTTCAAGCCGAAATCGAAGGCGAGGATGGTGTCGATGGCGTCACCGCTCATGCGTGTCCGGCTTCGATCGCCAGCATGAGAGGGTCGATACCGAGCAGCTTGATGGCCGCCACGTAGCGCTGCTCGATGGGGAAATCGAACAGGATGTCGGCCGAGGCGCCCACCGTCAGCCAGCCGTTGCGGCCGATCTCGTCTTCCAGCTGGCCCGGGCTCCAGCCCGAGTAGCCGATCGAGACGAGCATGCGCTCGGGGCCATCGCCCTTGGCGACGGCTTCGAGCACGTCGATCGAGGTGGTAAACGCCACCTCATCGGTCACCGTCAGCGACGAGGAATAGCGCGCGCCCGGCGTATGCAGCACGAAGCCGCGGTCGTCCTGCACGGGGCCGCCGAACATGATCGGTTCATTGATGATGGGTGTGTCGCTGCCGGCCGCCAGTTTCAGGTCGATGCGGTCGAACAGCACTTCCATGGTCATGTCGGTGGGCTTGTTGATGACGACGCCGAGCACGCCGTTTTCATTGTGTTCACACACGTACACGACCGTGCCGCCGAAGATCGGATCTTGCATGGCCGGCATCGCAATGAGGAAATGGTTGGCCAGATTCAGGGTGGAGGAACCGGTCGCGGCCGGTTCTCCCACACCCTGCATCAGACGATGTCCTGGTAGAGTCTGGTCGATTTTACTCTTTTTCATACGCGATGCTCTCTCTGTGGGCTTGCTGGCAAGTCTCGCTTACCCCGCTATCGTACGCCTGGCGCAAGCTGCCGCGAATCTTGGGCGGCGCGCACCGTGGTGCCAGGCGTTATTCTTGTTATCTTATAAATTAATGATCAATTCGCTATGTCTGCCGGCGCATTTCAATGCCAATTGTAAAATTGATTGCAAAATCGCTGTCGCACATAAAGTACCGCGAACATACCCGCTAGTTTACACTGAATTACCGCCGCAGCGACGCCAAAGGCGCGACGCGAGCGGCCATAAAGCCCTGTTGGCGGCAAAAAATAGCCTATCTTTGACCCTGAACACGCGAAATAATGACAATCAAGACTTCCCTGGTGTGGTTCCGGCGCGATCTGCGCGCGTTTGACCATGCTGCACTGCATCACGCCCTGCGCCAGAGCCAGGCCGTGCATTGCGTCTTCGTGTACGACACCGCCATCCTGGCTGCGCTGCCGCGCCGCGACCGGCGGGTCGACTTCATCCATGCCAGCGTGGCCGAGCTGGCCAATGAGCTGCGCCAGCTCGGCGGCGACCTGATCGTGCTGCACGCGGACGCGGCCGAGGCCATCCCGCGCCTGGCCGCCGAGTTGAACGCCGACGCCGTCTTTGCCAACCACGACTACGAGCCGCAAGCGATCGCCCGCGACGCCACGGTGGCCGCCGCGCTCACGCATGACGCGCGCCTGTGGTTCAGCTTCAAGGACCAGGTGATTTTTGAAAAGGACGAAGTGCTGACGCTCTCGGCCAAGCCCTACACCGTCTACACGCCGTACAAGAATGCCTGGCTGAAGAAAATGCGCGCCGAACCTGCCTGCCTGGCGCCATTCGATATCGAGCCGCATGCGGCCAGCCTGGCGCCGCCGCGCGCCGGCACGCCCGCGCCACTGCCCGCCCTGGACGAACTTGGTTTCGAGGCCAGCAACCTGGCCGAACTGGCCATCCCCACCGGCATGTCGGGCGCCAGCCAACTGTTCGATGATTTTTTGCCGCGCGTGGCCCGCTATGACATGGCGCGCGATTTCCCCGCCCTGAAGGGACCATCGTACCTGTCCATGCATCTGCGCTTCGGCACCGTCTCGCTGCGCTACCTAGTCCGCACCATCGTCGACCTGATGGACCGGGGCGGTGGCGGCGATGGCGCGCCCGTGTGGCTGGCAGAACTGATCTGGCGTGATTTCTACGCCATGATTTTGTACCAGAACCCGCATGTGGAAGGCGGCGCCTTCAAACCGGCCTACGACGCCATCGCCTGGGAAACGGGGCCTGACGCCGATGCCGCGTTTGCCGCCTGGTGCGAGGGGCGCACCGGCTATCCGCTGGTGGACGCGGCCATGGCGCAGCTGAACCAGACGGGCTATATGCACAACCGCCTGCGCATGGTCACGGCCTGCTTTTTGATCAAGGATCTGGGCATCGACTGGCGCCGTGGCGAAGCGTATTTCGCGCTGCACCTGAACGACTTCGACCTGGCATCGAACAACGGCGGCTGGCAATGGGCTTCGTCGTCGGGCTGCGACGCGCAGCCCTACTTCCGCATCTTCAATCCCATTACGCAGTCGGAAAAATTCGACGCCAGCGGGCGCTTCATCCGCCGCTACCTGCCGCAGCTGAAAGCGCTGGGCGACAAGGAAATCCACGCGCCCTGGCTGGTGCCGCGCATGCTGCTCGAACAAAAAAACATCATGCTGGGACGCGATTATCCGGAACCGCTGGTGCAGCACGACGAGGCGCGCAAGGAGACCCTGGAGCGCTATGCGGTGGTGAAGGTGGTGGCGTAATCAGGTAATTGTTGGCTTCGGGTGTCGGGTTACGCGCTCAACAGGCGTAGATCTGTTAGCATTGGGCCTTACGCACGCCGTCGCTCAACAACCGCCCGACCTCCGCCAGCAACTCCTCCTCCTGGAACGGCTTGCCGAAATACGCATTCACGCCCAGCTCGAACGCGTGCGCGCGGTGCTTGTCGGCGCTGCGCGAGGTGATCATGATGACGGGGATGGCGCGCGTCTTGTCGTCGCTGCGCACATTGCGCGTCAAATCAAAACCATCCATGCGCGGCATTTCCACGTCGACCAGCAGCAGGGCCGGCATGGCGGCCGGTTCAAGCGCATGCAGCTGTTCCAGCGCATCGAGGCCATCCTTGGCCAGCAGCACCTGGTAGCCTTCGCGCTCGAACAGGCGCTGCATCACGCGGCGCACCGTCAGCGAATCGTCGACCACCATCACGCGCACGGCTGGCGTGGCCAGCGCGCTGGAAGCGGCATGCTGCTCGCTGCTGGCCAGCGCATACTGCGACAGCAGTTCCGGATGGTGTTCCAAGTGCTGCGCCAGCGCCACCGGGTTCAGGATCAGCACGATGTCGCCCGTGCCCAGCACCGTGGCGCCGGCGATGCCCGGCATGCGCGCCAGTTGCGGGCCCACGTGCTTGACCACGACTTCGCGGTTGCCCACCACGTCATCGACCTGCAAAGCCAGCCTGTCATTGCCATTTCGCAACAGGAGCACGGGCGCATAACGCTGCGTGGCCTGCGCCGCCGGCGTCTCGCCCAGCATGGCCGACAGGTGGTGCAGCGCCAGCGACTGTCCGTGCGACTCGATGCGCCCGGCCGCCCGCACCTGCTCCAGCTGCTCGCCTTTCAGGTGCAGCACCTGCTCCACCAGCACCGATGGCAAGGCATACGTCTTGCCGCTGGCCGCCAGCAGCACCACCTGGGTAACGGCCAGGGTCAGCGGCAGGTGGATGGTGAAGCGCATGCCCAGGCCCGCCTGCGTCAGCGTTTCCACGCGCCCGCCCAGGGCCAGCGCTTCGGAGCGCACGATATCCATGCCAAAACCGCGCCCGGCCAGTTCCGTCAGGCTGTCGGCGGTGGAAAAACCGGGCGTGAAAATCAGTTCGGTCGCCTGCGCGTCGGTCAATGGCGCGTCCGTCGCCACCAGGCCGGTGCCGTGCGCCTTGGCGCGGATGCGTTCCAGGTCCAGTCCCGCGCCATCGTCGGAAAAAGCGATCGCCACTTCGTTGCCCTGCTGGCTGACCTGCACCAGCAGCTCGCCCGTCTCGCTCTTGCCCGCGGCCAGGCGCGCGTCGCGCGGCTCGACGCCATGCACGATGGCGTTGCGCAGCAAATGCTCGAAGGGCGCGGCCATGCGTTCGAGCACGCTGCGGTCGATTTCCACACCACCGCCGCGGATGTCGAGGTTGACGCGCTTGTCGACTTCCTTGGCGCTTTGCCGCGCCACGCGGAACAGCCGTTCGGCGATGCTGGCAAACGGCACCATCCGTATCTGCATCAGGTCGCGCTGCAGCTCGCGCGTCAGGCGTGCCTGCAGCACCAGGTCGTCCGTCACCGCATCGACGCTGTGGCTGAGGTTTTCATGGAACGACGCCACGTCGTTGACGCTTTCGGCCATCATGCGCGTAAGTTCCTGCAGGCGCGTAAAGCGGTCGAATTCGAGCGGGTCGAATTCGCGCTCGCTGCCGACGGCCATGCGCGAGGCGATCTGCGATTCGGCCTGCATTTCCACTTCGCGCAGCTGGCGCCGCAAGCGCGTCAGGTTGTCGGAAAACTCGGACAGCGAAGCGCCGAGCACGCCCACTTCATTTTCCATTTTGGAGCGCGTGATCGACACTTCGCCAGCCTGGTTTACCAGGCGGTCGAGGATATCGGCGCGCACGCGCACCAGGGCCGCCTTCGGTTCGGCGGGCGGCGTGTCTTCCATGCCCGGCAAGGGCAGCAACGGTTGCTGCAGCTGCTCGAACAAGTGCAGCGCATGGTCGTAATGGGCCAGCAATTCCTCGAACGCCTGCGGCGTGGCGGTGCCCGCGTGCAGCATGTTTTCGATATGCGTCTCGATTTCATGCGCATGCTGGCCCAGGCGCATGGCGCCGGCCATGCGCGCGCTGCCCTTGACAGTATGCAGGGTACGCAGCAGCATCTGCGCCTGGCCGCTGTCGTGCGGCTGCTGCTGCCAGCTGCGCAGCGCCTCGCCGATCTGCGGCAGCAAGTCGGCGCCCTCTTCCAGGAAGACGGACAAGAGATCGAGGTCGAGTTCATCGCTGATGCCGGCGCTGGCCGCCAGCAGCGCGGCCGCATCGGCCGGCATGATGGCGGGCGCCGGTGCTTCCGGCGCCGCATGCTCCAACGGCGGTGCGTGTTCAAAACCGGCGTCGAACAGGTCGTCGCTGGCGCCAGTGTCCTGCGCCGGCGACGGTGCCGGCACATCGGCAACCTCCGGCTGCAGCGCATCGGCGACGATGCTCGCATACGTCGCCTCGAACAGCGTCTCGAGCTGCGGCAGCGGGACTTCAGCGACCGGCTCGGCGGGCTGCGCCGGCGCGCCGACGATGCTGGCGTAAGCTTCCGCGAACAGGGCGTCGAGCCGGTCTTCCTTGCTCTCGTCGGGCGGCGCCGTCAAGGCACGCCACAAGGTGTTGAGAGCTTCGATCATGTCCGGCTGCGTTGGCGCCAGGTCGCCCAGCGCGAAGGCCTGCAGCATTTGCCCGATGCGCTGCGTGGCCTGTTCCAGCACGTCGTGCTGTTCGGCGCGCAGGCCCGCCAGCGGCGGCACCACCGTTTCAATCACCGTTTCAAGCGCGTGCGCCAGGTCGCGCAGGGACTGAAAGCCCACCGTGCCCGACGTCCCCGCCAGGGTATGCACGGCTTGCAGCGCCTCCGCGCTGACGGCGCGCTGTTCATGACGCCATTCGCCGAAGTCGCGCGTGAGCACGCGCAGCAATTCATCCGTCTCGGCCAGGTAGATGTTGTACAAGGGAAGACTGATGCGCAGTTCGCCCACGTGCTTGAGGTGATCGTCCGGCGCTTCGTGGAGCGTCGGCGCCGTGGCCAAGGGAAGTCCGATCACATTGCCATTGCTGGCCACTGGCGCGGCCGATGCCGGGCGCGGCTTGCGCAGTTCGAACGGACCGCCTTCGCGCACGCGCTCGGCCGCCATCAGTAGCATGCCGGCCTCGCGCTCGCGCCCAGCGCCGCCTTCCAGTTCGGCCACCCATTCGCTGAGCTGGTACCAGCCGTAATTGAGCAAGGTAAACAAGTCGTCGCTGACGAGGCGCGATTCGGCCAGCCAGGTATTCATGACGCGTTCGATGGCGCCAGCCGCTTCGGCAAACTGCGCCAGGCCGATCATGCGGCTGCTGCCTTTCAGGGTATGGAACGAGCGGCGCAGCATGGCGAGGTGGTCGCCGCTGGCGGCCTGCTCGCGCGGCAGGGCCAGGGTGGTGTCGATGAAGGCCAGCACTTCGCGCGCTTCGGCGATAAAGATGTCGAGCATCTCCGCGTCGACATCGGTCACCGCCGGCACGGCATCCATGCCGGCAGGCGCGGCGGGCGCCAGTGCCTGGTCGAGCAAGGGCACGGGGCCGGCGGCGGCGACTTTTTCAAATGGCAGCGCGCGGAAGGTGCCGGCGGCCGCATCGAAGTGGAAACGCCCGCTGGCCGCCTGCGCGTTGCGGCCCAGCATATCGGCAAAAAAGCCCAGCGCGCTGACATTTTGCGCGATCTCGTCGAGCGCCTCGGCGCGCGCCTCCGCATTGGCACCCGCCTTGGCGTCGCCACCGGCCAGCTGCCGCACGGCCGCATCGACCTGCAGCACGGCGGCGCGTGCGTCTTCCTGTCCCAGCCCGGCCAGCTGCTGCTGCAACTGCTCCAGCACGGGCGCGACGCCATCGAGCGCTCCCGTCCCCGTACCCGCCGCATCCGCGTAATACGCGTTGAGCACCTTTTCCACCTGGCGCAAGCCCGTCTTCATTTCCTCGGCCAGCGCGGCCACCGTCTGGCCCTGTTCGATCTGGCGCGACAGCTCGCCCGCCGTGACGGGCGGCGGCGCCTCGCCAGCCAGCAGCGCCTGCAGGCGCGCGGCGATGGTTTCCGCATTGCCCGCGAAATCGTCGGGCAGGCGGCGCAGCTGCTCCAGGCCCGTGTCGGCAAACAGCAGCGCCATGCCGATTTCATTTTCCAGGGCCCCACTGCGCCCGCTGGCCACGGCTTGCCGCGCCACGGCCGCGCATTCGCGCAGCAGGCTGGCCAGGGCCGGCTGCTTCAGCGTATCCACATGTGCGGCCACCTGTTGCAGCGCCTCGTCGAAATCCGTGTCCAGGGCAGGATCAAGGTCGGCTTGCGCCAGGCGGCTCCAACTGGCGCGCGCCTGCGCCAGCGCCGTGCGGGCGCCTTGCAAGGCATCCTGGTCGACCTGGCCGTAGCGCCGCGCTTCCACGTCGGCCGGCAGCATGCCTTCCAGGGCGAAAGCGGCGCGCAACTGGCGGGCTTCCGGCGTCGGCTCGCGTGCGGCGGCGATGAAGAACAGGGCGTCGCGCAGCATCGCCTCGGGCAGGCTGGCCGTGCCCTGCGCCAGGCGGCGCAACTGCAGGTTGATCAGGCCGAACAACTGCTTGACGTTGAGCGTGCCCATGCCTTCGCCGCTGGCCGCCAGCCCCGCAAACGCCTGCATGGCGAACCAGAAGGTGCGCGCCGGCGCTTCCTGCTGCGCGTCGGCCACCAGGGTCAAGGTGGCGTGCAGGTCGCCAGCATGCTGGCGCCGCGTTGCGTCATCCTGCGCCTTCAGGAAGGGCAGCAAAGACTTTTCAAAGCGCCCGCGCCAGGCCGGGTAATCGGGCACCGGCGGTGCTTCCGCCAGCGCGATGGCGTGCCCTTCCAGCGTCGACGCAGGCGGAAAGAACAGGTCGGCCGGGTGGATGCGCTCGGCGCCCAGCATGGTTTGCAGATCGCGGTAATAGGGGAACAAACGCGCCGGCTGCGGCGGCGTGCCGGCCACCAGGTCTTCCAGGTATTCGCTCAAGGCTTGATACAGTTCGGCGACCACTTGCGCATGGTCCAGCGTGTATTCGAGGCTGCCGTCGCGAAAGCGCGCCAGTGCCAGTTCCGCGGCGTCCGTCAGCAGGCTGACGCCGGCCACGTCCACCATCACCAGCGCGCCATGCGCCTGGTGCAGATGCGAGCGCGCATGCTGCAGGGCCGTGGCGCGTTCCTCGCGCTCGCGGCCACCCGCTTCGAACAGGGCTGTTTTCGAGCGGCTCAGCGCTTCGCGGATTTCCACCATCACCCACGACAAAGGCTCGCTGTCGAACGGCTTGGACTGCTGTGGACTATCTGGTGTGCTCATGCATGCCTCGGTAAAGAATTCGCCCTGGACTGGCGCGGCGTTCAGGCGGCGACGCGGAAGCGCGACACCGAATTTTTCAGTTCCTGTGCCAGCATCGACAACTTGTGGATCGACTGCGCCGTTTGCTGCGTGCCGTCCTGGGTCTGCTCCGTCACGCTCAGGATATGCTGGATATTCAAGGCCACGCCGCTGGCCGAACCGGCCTGCGTACCGGTGGCGAACGAGATGCCCTGGATCAGTTCCGCCAGGTGTTTCGATACTTGGCTGATGTCGTTCAAGGCCGCGCCGGCCGCATCGGACAAGCGCGCGCCCTCGACCACGCCCTGCGTGGACGTTTCCATCGCCCGCGTCGCATCCTGGGTATCGGCCTGGATGGTGCGCACCAGCGCGCCGATCTGCTTGGCGGCGGCGGCCGAGCGTTCTGCCAGGCGCTGCACTTCCTCGGCCACGACGGAAAAGCCGCGCCCCGCCTCGCCCGCCGATGCGGCCTGGATGGCGGCGTTCAGCGCCAGCACGTTGGTCTGCTCGGTAATGTCGGAAATAAGCTCGGTGATCTCGCCGATCTCCTGCGACGATTCGCCCAGGCGCTTGATGCGCTTGGACGTATCCTGGATCTGCTCGCGGATTTCATGCATGCCCTTGATGGCGTTTTCCACGGCCGTCGAACCCTGCTGCGCCGCCGCCACCGACTGGCGCGCCACGTCGGCCGAGACGCTGGCCGACTTCGACACGTCGGTAATCGCATTGGCCATCTTGACGACGGTGGCGCTGACGCCCTGGATTTCGCGCGACTGCTGCTGCGACGCGATCAGCAGCTTGCTCGAGATGCTTTGCGCCTGCGTCGAAGCGCGATTGACCTGTTCGGCCGTCGCCGTCACCCTCCCCACCAGGCCGCGCAATTCCTCGACCGTGTAGTTGACGGAATCGGCGATGGCGCCCGTGATGTCTTCCGACACGGTGGCCTGCACCGTCAGGTCGCCGTCGGCCACCTTCTGCAATTCGTTCATCAGGCGCAGGATGGCCGCCTGGTTCTGCTCATTCCTGGCCTTCGCCACTTCCTCTTTTTCCTGCGACTGCAGGCGCCGGATTTCCGCTTCCTGGCGCCGCCGCTCGGCGTCGCGCGTGCGGTTGACGGAGTCCTGCAGCAGCACCCTGCCGATGCCGGCCGCCGCGATCAGGGTCAGCAGCACGCCGCCGACCATCATCCAGAAAGCGATGCCCAGGGTTTCCTGGTTCACGTGATACATCTGCTGCAGCAGGGTCAAACGCTGGCGCAGGTCTTCGTTCTCGTTGAAGATCAGCTGCTCGGCGCTTTTCGCCGAACTGAATTTGTCCAGGCGGTCGAGTATCGACGACACCAGCTTCTGGTACGTGTCGAAACTGGCTTTCAGCGCCACCATCCGGTCGCGCAGTTCGGCGTCGCGCGTGGGCGCCAGCTGCAGCGACACGCTGCCATTGAGCAGGCCTTCGACGGCGGTGCGGAAATACGTCGTGTCGCGCCCCAGCGAAAACGCCGTTTCCGAACTGATGCTGCCCGACGAGAGGAACTCGCTGGCGCTGCGGCTCATGCGCTGGCTAAGCATCATCAGGCGGCCAATGACGGCCAGGTCGCGCGCATTGCCGCCGCGCTGCACCTTCAGGGCCGCGATTTCCTCGGTCTGCGCCAGCAGCGCCGGCGACAGCGCGTTCAACTGCTGCAAGGTCTTGTCGAATTCGCCCAGCTCCGGTTTCAGGCGCAAGATGGTGCTGGCCGCGCGGTCGCTGCTGGCCCATTTTTTACGCGCGTCGGCCACCGCCGCCAGCAGGGCGGCACGCGACTCGCCGATATCGCGCCCGTGATACGTGCCGCCGCGCAGCATCAGGCGGAAATCCTGGTTCAGTTCATTGCGGCTTTCCTCGAGCTGGCGGAACGCTTCCGGATTGCCTTGCACGGCGTTCGGCGCGGCCTTGCCGATGCGCTGCGAATGCATCAGCGCATCGCTGGCCAGCTGGGTCTGCGCCGAGGCGATATTGCCGCTGCGCGTGTTCAGCCCCACGAACAGCAAGCTCGCGGCCAGGCTCAGGGCCATCACCGTCGACAGGATGCTCAATTGTTTTTGCAGCGGCAGATGGCCGATCAGCGGCAGCTTCAAGTCGCTGACCGGCGCGCTGGCCAGCGACTTGCGCCGCCCCAGCGCATCGCGCAGGCGCAGCGGCAGGTCGGCAGCCGATGCCGGCTCGCCGGGCGCGTGCTCCGCTTCGGGCATGCTGGCCGCCAGGATGGGAGAATTGGCGCCCATCAGCACATATCCTTGTGTACGGGTAGGCCGCCAAAGCCGGCATCGAGAAAGCGTTCCGATTGCGCCAGCTGCGCCAGGTCCAGGCGCAGCCACTGCTGCCCTTCGCTGTCGCGCAGCGCCTGCGCGGCCCACGATGGGAGCACACCGTGCTGCGTATCCGGCAAGGGCACCGATTGCATCGTGCGCAGCTGGCGCAAGCCCAGCACGCGCTCGACCAGCAAGGCGCAATTGAGGCCCAGACGCGGAGAAAACGTGATGATGCGGCAGTGATTGCCGGGCGCGCAAGCCGGTTCGCCCATGTAGCGGGCCAGGTCGACGACCCCCGTCAGGCGTCCGCGCATGGCCGCCAGGCCCAGGTACCAGTCCTGCGCCAGCGGCACGCCCTGGACCTGCACACCGGCGGCAATGACGATTTCACCGAGCTGCGTCAGGTCGAGCAGGCACGGGCGTCCACCGAGCATCACGCCCAGTTCCTTGCGCGCCGCCAGCGCGCCGCTGCGCGCAGCCTGTATCCGCTCGATCAATTGCAGCTGATACTGGCGCAAGCGCCCCTGCCGCGCGCCCGTCTCGAAAGATGGCATGGCGGCAGCGGCGGGCGGAAAGGCCGCTGTGGACACGCCGTGACCTGGCATCGTGTGCATGCTCAGGAAATCGCGGCGATCTTGGCCAGCAGCTCGGCTTCGACCACCGGCTTGACCAGGTAATCGCGCGCCCCCTGGCGCAAGCCCCAGATGCGGTCCGTTTCCTGGCTCTTGCTCGAACAGATAATCACCGGCACGTCCTGCAGTTCCGGATCGCGGGCGATGGCGCGCGTAATCTGGAAGCCATTCGCACCGGGCATCACCACGTCCATCAGGATCAGGTCGGGCCTGGCCTGCTTCAGCTGCGCCAGCGCGTCGGCGCCGTCCTGCGCCGTGAGGACGGCATAACCGGCACGCACCAGCATCTCGCTCAGGTAGTAGCGTTCTGTCGGCGAGTCATCGACGATCAGAATTGTGTGTATGGCCATCTGCTTCCTTGCTGCGTTGTCAATCAATAAACCACTACTCAAAATGCCCGGCCAGGTGCAGCCGCACGGCCTCCAGCAGCGCCTCGCGCGCCAGGGGCTTGACCAGGCAGGCGCTGGCGCCTGCCATGGCGCCGCGTGCGCGGTCGAACAAGCCTTCCTTCGACGACAGCATCAGCACCGGCGTGGCGTGATACGCGGCGCTGGCCTTGATCAGCGCACAGGTGCGGTAGCCGTCCAGCCGCGGCATCACGATGTCGCACACGATCAGCGCCGGCTGGCAGTCGGCGATCTTGGCCAGGGCCTCGAAGCCGTTTTCCGCCACCACCACGCGATAGCCGGCCTCGCCCAGGATCTTCGCGGCCGCGCTACGTATCGTCGCGCTGTCGTCGATGACGAGTATCGTGACGCTCGCGCACACGGCATCGGACGGCGCCTCGGGCAAGAACGATCGCGTCATGTGATTATTCGACAATTTTTCATACCATAGCACAGGCAGCCGCGATACCTGCGTGCGGCAGCGGCATCCCGTGGAGCTGATTGATTACAGCGCCACCATCTCGAAATCGTCCTTGCGCGCACCGCATTCAGGACAGGTCCAGTTCATCGGAACATCGGCCCAACGCGTACCGGGAGCGATGCCTTCGTCGGGCAAGCCGGCCGCTTCATCATAAACCCAGCCGCAAATAAGACACATCCACGTTTGGAATTGCTGCGTTGTTTCGTTGCTACTCACGTTCTGCCACCCTTCAATCAAGTAAAATGCTGAATTAGGTATCTTAATCTACCCGCCGTGCAAAACCAAACTTCTCCCCTCATATTAAGCTTCGGCGTGTCCGATCCGGTCGGCGCGATCGGCATCCAGGCCGACCTGGCCACCTTTTCAGCCTTCGGCTGCCATGGCCTGTCCGTCACCACGGGCCTGTTGATCAGCGATACGGCCCGCGTGGAAGACGTGCAGGCGGTCGACCCGGACTGGGTTTCCGACCAGGCGCGCGTGCTGCTGGAAGACATGTCCGTGGCCGCCATCAAGATCGGCGCGCTGGGCAGCGTGGAAAACGTCACGGCCATCGCCGAAATCGTCTCCGACTATCCGGACGTGCCGCTGATCCTCGATCCCTTCATTTCGGCGCTGCCGGAACAGGGCATGGACGACGAAGACATCCTGACGGCCGTGCGCCAGCTCCTGATTCCGCAAACGACCCTGCTGGTGCTCTCGCCGGTGGAACTCGAGCGCCTGGCCGAGACCTGGCGCGACGCCGATCCGGACGACACCCTGCAAAACGACGTCGACTACCTGGTGGCCCTGGGCTGCGAATACGTGCTCGTCACCGGCATGCCGGCCGACGCCAGCAAGTCCGGCACGGCCGAAGGCAAGCTGCGCGCCAATACCCTGTTCGGTGAAGACGGCGTGGTGCGCCACGACGAATGGCAGCACCTGCCCGGCATCTTCAACGGCGCCGGCAGCACCCTGTCGGCGGCCGCCACCGCCCTGCTGGCCCTGGCGGAAAACGAAGATGACGTGCCGCAGGTGGTCGTGGCGGCGCAGGAATTCACGGCCGGCGCGCTGGCCCACGCGCAGCGCCACGGCATGGGCAAGCTGGTGCCGAACCGGCTGTTCCTGCAGCAGCGCCAGCGCGGCGCACAATAAGACCAGACGACACAGACAACGATCCACTTTCAAGGCACGATTATCATGACGACGACTTCACAGAACGACATCCTGTTTGCCCGCGCACAAAAAACCACGCCAGGCGGCGTCAATTCGCCCGTGCGCGCCTTCCGCTCCGTGGGCGGCACGCCGCGCTTCATCACGCGCGCCGAAGGCCCGTATTTCTGGGACGCGGACGGCAAGCGCTATATCGACTACATCGGTTCCTGGGGCCCGGCCATCGTTGGCCACGCCCATCCGGAAGTGGTGAAAGCGGTGCAGGATGCTGCCGCGCTGGGCCTGTCGTTCGGCGCGCCGACGGAAGGCGAAGTGCTGATGGCCGAGGAAATCACGCGCCTGGTGCCGTCGATCGAGCAGGTACGCCTGGTGTCATCCGGCACGGAAGCGACCATGAGCGCCCTGCGCCTGGCGCGCGGCGCCACGGGACGCGACAAGATCGTCAAGTTCGAAGGCTGCTACCACGGCCACGCCGATTCGCTGCTGGTGAAAGCGGGCAGCGGCCTGCTCACCTTCGGCAACCCGACGTCGGCCGGCGTGCCGGAAGATTTCGTCAAGCACACGCTGGTGCTCGACTATAACAACGTCGAGCAGCTGAAAGACGCCTTCGACAGCTTCGGCGCGGAAATCGCCTGCGTCATCGTCGAACCGGTGGCCGGCAATATGAACCTGGTGAAAGCCACGCCGGAATTCCTGCAGGCGATGCGCGAACTGTGCACGCAGCACGGCGCACTGCTCATTTTCGATGAAGTCATGTGCGGCTTGCGCGTGGCCCTGGGCGGCGCGCAGGCGCTGTACGGCATCAAGCCCGATCTCACGGCGCTGGGCAAGGTGATCGGCGGCGGCATGCCGGTGGCGGCCTTCGGCGGCAGTGCGGCGCTGATGCACAACATGGCGCCGCTAGGCGCCGTCTACCAGGCCGGTACCTTGTCGGGCAACCCGGTCGCCGTGGCGGCCGGCATGGCCACCTTGAAACTGATCCAGCAGCCGGGCTTCTACGAGCAGCTGGGCGCCACGGCCAAGCGCCTGGCCGAAGGCCTGACCGCCGCCGCCCAAGAAGCGGGCGTGGTCTTCTGCGCCGACTACATCGGCGGCATGTTCGGCATTTATTTCAGCGCAACGCCGCCGACCAGCTACGCGGAAATGATGGCCGGCGACCGCAGCAAGTTCAACGCCTTCTTCCACGCCATGCTGGACGAAGGCGTGTACTTCGCGCCCGCCGCCTTCGAGGCGGGCTTCGTCTCGGCGCAGCACGATGACGCCGTCATCGACGCCACCATCGACGCCGCGCGCAAGGTGTTTGCTCGCTTCGCCTAAGCGCTTTTATACGGTCGCGGTGTCCATCACCGCAGCCACCAGCGCCGGCAAACTGGCCATGTCGTTGAACACGACATGCGCGCCGGCCGCCTTCAGGCGCGCTTCCTGGCCGGGCGCGATATGCCCGCCGCCGATGAATCCCAATACCGTCATGCCCGCCGCCACGGCGGCCGTCACGCCCGTGACGCTGTCTTCCAGCACCAAGCACTGGCTTGGCGGCACACCAAAGGCGGCTGCCGCCGCCAGGTAGACGCCCGGATGCGGCTTGGCGTGGCCGACCAGGTCGGGCGTAAACACGCGTTTGTCGAACAGCGGCGCCATGCCAGTGCGCTCGAGCGCCGACAGCACGCGCGCGCTGACGCTGTTCGAAGCGACGGCCTTGGGCAGGGGAATGGCGGCCAGCGCCTGCGCCACGCCGGGCACGGCGCGCAATTGCGCGTCGCAAGCCGCATCGACGGCGTTGCCGATGGCCATGATCTCGTCGGCCGGCAATTGCGGCAAACCCAGTTCCTTGTAGATATCCTGCATCAGCGGTACCAGGCGCTGGCCCAAGCGCGGCTCGATCAAGCCTTGCAGGGTAACGCCCTCGGGCAGGTTCGGCAGGCGCGGCCCCAGCAATTCCAGCAGCGCTTGCAGGGCCACGGCTTCGCTGTCGATCAGCACGCCATCGCAGTCGCTGATCAGATGGGTAAAGCGCGGTGGGGTGGTGGCGGTATCAGGCATGGACTCTCCAGAAAGCAATGGTGACGGGAAATGCGGCGGCCAGCCGGCCAAGGCCGGCATCGTAACGATCATAGGTGGAACAAGCGGACGCTACCACGCAGAAAATGTCTGAATGACGATACTTTTCTGCACAGCACGCGGCAGGCATGAATCGGCAAATACACAATACCAATTCAATACCACGCAATACCAGTGATTATCGCCGATTTTTGGAATTGCTGCGCTCGTGCTGAAACCGGGGCGCGGAGCGCCCCGGCGATGCTGCGATACGGCTTATTTCAGCCAGCCGCGGTGGCGGAAGTACAGGAAAGGCGCGATGGCGCTGGTGATCATCAAGCCCCAGGCCCAGGGATAGCCGAACGACCATTCCAGCTCCGGCATCAGCTTGAAGTTCATGCCGTACACGCTGGCGATCAGGGTCGGCGGCAGGAAGGCCACGCTGGCCACCGAGAAGATCTTGATGATCTTGTTCTGGTTGATGTTGATGAAACCGACGGTGGCATCCATCAGGAAGTTGATCTTGTCGAACAGGAAAGAGGTGTGGCCGTCCAGCGATTCGATGTCGCGCAAAATCTGACGCGCTTCCTCGAACTGCTCGGAATTGAGCAAGCGGCCGCGCATCAAAAAACTCACGGCGCGGCGCGTATCCATCATGTTGCGGCGGATACGGCCATTCAAATCTTCCTCGTGGGCAATCGCATTCAGCGCTTCGGCCGCGTGCGCATCGGTAAATTCCTTTTGCAGCACGCGCGTACTGACTTCTTCCAGGTTCTGGTAGATGCCTTCGAGCACGTCTGCCGAGTATTCGGCATCGGTGGCGTACAGGTCGAGCAGCACGTCCATGTAGTCGGCAATCGAGCCGGGCCGCGAACGGGCGCGCATGCGCACCAGGCGGAACACGGGCAAGTCGTCCGTATGCATGGAAAACAAAATCTTGCGGGCAAGGATGAAAGCCACGGTGATGACGCGCGACGGGCCGTCGTCCTCTTCGCGCAGGAAATCCGTGCGCAGGTGCAAGTCGCCGTTTTCCGCTTCGTAATAGCGGGCCGACGCTTCGATATCCTTGACTTCGTCTTCGCCCGGCAGGGTGACGTTGTAGATGGCCTTGACCCAGGCCCGTTCATCATCGGTAGGGTCGGTCAGGTCGACCCACACCGGTTCGGCATTTTCGAGGTCTGCGCGGCTGTCGATCGGCACCTGGTTGAGCCGGCCATTCTGTAATACAAAGACATTGATCATGCGCGCTCTCAGCCGGATGTGGGGTTATCGTGATGTGCTGGCGCTGGCGCCAAAAATGAAAACAGCGCAAGTGTACCCGCAAAGGCCTTTTCACGACCACCCCCGGCACCGCTTTTTCACGGAAAAAGTGCGGCGTTGCACCAAGGGGGGACGATTAAGATGCTGCGCCGCAATAGTGCCAATCAGGCAGCTTTAACTTTATGCAAAGAAAGCCTACTGCCATCAAGGCAATTCCGCTGCTCCCATGCGGCGCAGGATCACGCCCGTGCGCCGGTTCAGGTAGCCCGTATCGCGGTGACGGTCGTAAAAGCGGGGATTCGGCAGCATCACGGCCAGTTTCGCCGCCTGTCCCGCGCTCAGGCCCGCCGCGCTGACCCGGTAATAGTGGCGCGCGGCCGCTTCGGCGCCAAAGGTGCCCGTGCCAAACTCCACCACGTTCAGGTAAATCTCGAAAATGCGCTCCTTTTCCATCAGGTTTTCCAGCATGTACGTGATGATCAGTTCCTGGCCCTTGCGCACATAGCTGCGCGAACCGGACAGGAACAGATTCTTCGCCAGCTGCTGCGTGATGGTGGAGCCGCCCGCCACGACCTTCTGCTTCTTGCTGTTTTTTTCATACGCCTTTTGCAAGGCTTCCCAATCCACCCCTTCATGCTCGGAAAAATTCGCGTCTTCCGAAGCGATGATGGCGCGTTTCAGGTTGTTCGAGATGCGGTTGTACGGCACCCACGTGTGCTTGATCGTGGCCTTGGGATTTTTATCCTGCAAGACAGACAACTGTTCGCGCATGAAGGCCGTGCTGGATGGGTTATGGTCGACCCACCACCAGATTTGCAGGAAGAAATACAGTTGCACGACGATAAAGGCCAGCACGGGGACGATGAACAGCCACTTGATCCAGCCGTAGCGGCTGCCGCTTTTGCGGGCGCCCTTCTTGCCGGCGCTCACAGGGCACTGCGCAGCTGCGCCAGCAAGTCCTGCGTCTGCGGCCGCACGCCGCGCCACACGTAAAACGCTTCGGCCGCCTGCTCCACCAGCATGCCCAGGCCGTCGCGCACGTGCGCGCCATGCTGCGCGGCAAAGTCCATGAAGACGGTGGGCTGGGCGCCATACATCATGTCCAGCGCCAGGGTGTGGCTGCCGAAGATACCGGGCGGCACGGGCGGCAAGTCGCCCGCCAGGCTGGCCGAGGTGGCATTGATGACGATATCGAAAACGCCTTCGGGCTGCGTGAAGCCGCCGGCGCACAGCTGGCCGGGGTGGGCCAGCGCGTCGGCAAACTGCGCCACCAGCGCCTCGGCCGTGGCCACGGTGCGGTTGGCAATGAAGATTTCCTGCGGTCCCTGTTCCAGCAAGGGCAGCACGACGCCGCGCGCGGCCCCGCCCGCGCCCAGCAGCAGGACGCGCTTGCCGGCGACCTTCACGCCGGCGTTGCGCACGATGTCGGCCACCAGGCCCGCGCCATCGGTATTGTCGCCAAGAATCGTGCCGCCATCGAAACGCAGGGTGTTGACGGCGCCGGCCGCTTGCGCGCGCGGCGTCAGCTCGGTGGCCAGCGCGCACGCGTCCAGCTTGAAGGGCACCGTCACGTTCGCGCCCTTGCCGCCCTCGGCGGCAAACGTGCGGGCCGCCAGGGCAAAGCCGTCGAGCGGCGCCAGCCGGCGGTCATAGACGATGGGCTCGCCCGTCTGCAGGGCAAACGCGGCGTGGATCAGGGGGGACTTGCTGTGGGCGATGGGATTGCCGAAGACACAATATTGATCAGGATTCATTGCTTGCTTGTTCAATTGCTGCCGCCAGTCAGGTTAGCTTCCATTTTTTCTTCACGCGTAAATTTGAAGCGGGTAATCACCACCCACAGGTCATCCTTGTCACTCGACAACATGTTCGGTGGGAAACGGCCAAACGGCGCCGCGCGGCGCACGATGGCCAGGGCCGCCGCATCGAGGGCCGGATTGCCCGAGCTTTTTTCCACGCGGGCGCCGCCTTCCTTCTGGTAAATCGTGCCGTCCTGGAAGATGGGGATGTAGACGACCAGTTCGCCATACATCTTGCGGCCATTCTTTTGCGGGAAATTCAGGGTGCCGATTTCCTCGATGCGCTTTTGCAAGGTCTTGTAATACATGGCATAGCCGACCTCTTGCGTGCTGGGCGTGATGAAGGTCTTGCGCGGACGCTTGTTCTGGTCTTCCACGGTCTGGCTGATCTCGGCCGCCATGCGGGCGATGGCCTTGCTGCTTTCCATCAAGTCCGAGCCGGTGGCCAAGGGATTGGGCTTGTCCTTTTCCGTGACAGGCGCAGCGCTGTAAGGCGTCGGCCTGGCCGCCTGCGTCAGCAGTTCCTGCTGTTTCTGCTCGAGTTCGGCGATGCGCCGGGCGCTGGCCTTGACGCTGTCGCCCTCTTCCACCTTGCGCATGTCGGGCAAGGGCGACTTGGCGCGGCCCTTGTCGGCTTGCCCGCCACCGTCGAGGTTGGCTTGCGCCAGGGCATCGGCCTTCAGCGGCTTGTTCGCATGCTTGGCGTTGACCAGGATCACTTCCAGGCCGGGATCGGTGGCGACGGCCCGCTGCGGGGCCGGGGCGACAAAATGCATCGCCAGCAAGGCGCCGTGGGCCAGCAGCGATACCGCCACGGCTATCATCAGGAAACGATTCTCTCGGAAAGACTTCACGCGCAACCCAGTTCGCAACAAACACACCATACAAGATGGCTGAATTCTACGTCAAAGGCGGTGCCGGCAACAATTTTCAGCACCGCCTTTGCAGCCTGATTGGCGCCTTATTTGACCTCGGGCTCGCTGACCACGTCTTCGCTGGCCAGTTCCGCCACTTCCGCATCGGCGTCGCTGACCTGATTCGCCGCTTCCGGCGATGGCTCGGCCGCCACGTCGCCCTCGTCCGCAGCATCGTCGCCCGCCTCTTCCTCGTAGTCGAGCTCGGCATCGGCCGCCGCATCGGGCACGGCGGCGATTTCCAGCAGGCGCGCTTCGATGCTCAGGTCAACCTCATCCCAGCGCAGCAAGTCCAGTTTCACCTGGGCGCCGCGCGCCACCGACGGCATGCCCGGCAGCTTGATGACCAGCGGAATGTCGACCAGGCGCAGGATCTCGTCTTTCAGGACGACGGCATCGACCTGGCGCGCGTTTTCCTGGTGCAGCCAGCGCAAGCACCAGTAGCGTTCCATGTTCGACTGGAAATCGCCATACGCGGCATACGCGGCGTCAAACGCCGAAACGATGGCGAACAGATTCGCATCGCGCGGCTTGAACGGGGCCACCAGCGGCGCCGTCACGCCATGCTCGGCGCAGGCAATGATTTGCCACTGGTTCACCAGATCGGTATAGCGGCGCAGGGGCGAAGTACTCCATGCGTATTGATCAACGCCCAAGCCCTGGTGCGGCGCCGCATGGGTAACCATGCGCACCTGCATCTTTGCCGCCCAGCTATTGCCACTGCCGCCACCCTGGCTGCGGTAAATGCCGGGCACGCCATGGTCGTGCAGCATCTTGCCCCACGTACTGTTGGCAAAAATCATCAATTCGGCGACGATCTTGTCGAGCGGCGCGCCACGCTTGCGGCGCGCCACGGTAACGATGTCATTTTCCACATAGAAGTTGAAATCGACACGGTTATTCTGTTCCGGCTTCAGGCCAAACGCTTCGCGTTTCTTCATGCGGCCCTGTTCCAGCTGCTGCGCCCATTGCCACAGCACGGCAAAATCGGCCTTGTGCGGATACTCGCCTTCGCCGCTGGCCAGGGTTTCCTCGTTGACCAGGTCGTCGAGCTGGTTATGGCGCAAATTGCTGGCAATCGGCACCAGCTCGGCGCGCGTCTGCGTGCTGACTACGGCCCAGTCCGCTTTCGGATCCAGGGTCGCATACAACGACAGGGCCGGGCACGTCGTGCCTTCCGCCAAGGTAAACGCGTTGACGATTTCGTCCGGCAGCATGGTGATCTTGTCGCCCGGCATGTAGACGGTCGACATGCGCTGGCGCGCCATCTTGTCGATCACGTCTTCCGGACGGATGCCCAGGCCCGGCGCGGCGATGTGGATACCCACTTTCACGGTGCCATCGGGCAGCGGCTGCACGGAGAAGGCATCGTCGATCTCGGTCGTGGTCACGTCGTCGATCGAGAAGGCGGCCACGTCGGCCAGCGGCAGCTTGGCCGTCACGGAAGGCACGGGCACGCTCGGGAAACCTGCGCCTTTCGGGAAGTTTTCGAACAGGAATTTCGACAGGTGCAAGTCTTTTGGTGAAGCAATACCACCGACAGCCAGCATCAGCCGCGGCGGCGTCGTGTGCAATTCCGTGCACGCCGCTTCCAGCGCCTTGTATTCAATCGTATTCTTGTCCGGCTTGAACAGCAGTTGCAGCACCATGGGCTGCATCGAGGCGGGCAAGCGGTTCTGTTTCAGCTCTTCCACATAGCCCGCCTGCACCAGCGCCTGCTGCTTTTTCTTTTCGATACCGGCCAGGGCCGCCTTCAGCGATGCTTCCGGCGCCGCCTTGTAGCGGCCACGGCCCTTCTTGTAGAAATACACGGGCGCCGAATGCAGGGCCAGGATCAGGCCGGCCGCTTCCGGCGGCAACGGGGCATGGCCGAAATACTCGGCGCCCAGCTCGGCAAAGCCGAACTCGTCTTCGCCGGCCACTTCCCACAGGAAATCGAGATCGATCTCGGCGGCAACCGCCTTGGCTTGCTCGAGCAGCTCGGCCGGGGCCGGCTTTTCATACTGCAGCAGCACGTCCTTGACCTTGACCTTGGTGCGCTTGCCGCTGGCCATTTCGACCTGGTACGCTTCACCCGCTTGCGACAGGACCGTGCCGACCTTGAAATCGCCGGATTCTTCAAAAAATAGATTCATTGTTATGCTTTGTTTATTAATGTGTCGGTTGCAACGGTGCGAGTGACGGACATCAACTCCAGCACCGCCGGCAAAAATACTTCAGTTACCAGCAGCAATCCCTGGTGACGCTGATACAGGCAGCGGCGGGCAAAAAACAGCGCCTGAGCGTCGGCGCGCCGCCCTTCCCGCGCCAGCGCCGCCTGCGCCCGCTGCACCAGCGGATGCCCGGCGCGCAGACGGGCAAATTCCAGCTCACCGCGGCGTACCATGCGGTCGCCAAACAGGGTCGTGCCCAGCGAACGCTCGCCCAGCGCGGAAAACAAGGGCCAGTCCGTGGCCGTCGCCTGCATGGGCACGACGGTGTGACCAAACACGGCCGGTCTGTCATCACAACGCAACAGCACTTCACGTTCCCACACGCGGCCAGCGCGGTGCAAACCGATGATGGCAGCCTCGTCGCTCAGGCAACGTGCCGTTTCTTGATGCAAACATTGCACGCGAAATGCCTGGCTATGCGCTTTCAGCTTGGCCGTCAGCGAACCCCCGCCCGTCAGCCAGTGGCGCAAGGCCGGCGGCGCATTGACAGCGTTCACGTGCGCATGCCATTGCGCCTGCCGTAGCGAACCCGGCCTCACTGGGCAGCGTCCGCATCGATGCCGCAAAAGGCCAGCACGGGCGCCAGGTAGTCGGCAAATTCGCTGATGCCATGGTCGCTGCCATCGATGACCAACTGCCGCGCCCCCTGATAATGCGCCACCATGTCGCGGTAGTCGAGTACTTCATCGCCGGTGGCGGCAATCAGGAAATAGCGTTGCGGCTCAGTAATTTTCTCTACGGCAAACGTGCGCAGCTCGTCGATGTATTCGCGCTTGAACTCGAATGGCTTGTCCGAATGGAATTCCGTCGTCACGCCCACATGCTGCTCCAGGTCGATCAGGGGCACGATGGCAGGATTGAGCAATACGGCGCGGCAACCGAGCTGCTCGGCCAGCCAGGTGGCGTAATAGCCGCCCAGGGACGAACCAATAATCGTCAGCTCGGCCGGCGCCACATCCTTGACCAGCGACAGGGCCAGTGCGATGGCCAGTTTCGGCGAAGCCGGCAATTGCGGGCACAGCCACTGTGCTTCGCGGCCCAGCGCCTGCATCTGTGCGGCCAGCAAGCGCGACTTCATCGACAGGGGCGACGAGCGAAATCCATGCAGGTACAGAATCATCGGCCCAGGGCCTCCAGCAATTTCTGGTGCACGCCGCCAAAGCCGCCGTTGCTCATGACCACGATCTGGTCGCCGGGACGCGCGCTGGCCGCCACGGCCGCCACCAGGGTATCAATGTCTTCGTAGGCGCTGGCAATCTTGCCCAGCGGCGCCAGCGCATCGCCCAGGCTCCAGCCCAGCGCTTGCTGGCTGCCGAAACCGAAAACGAGGTCGGCATCCTTGAGGCTGCCCGGCAGCGCATCTTTCATGGCGCCCAGCTTCATCGTGTTCGAGCGCGGTTCCAGCACGGCCAGGATGCGGGCGCTGTTGCCTATCTTCTGGCGCAGGCCGCCCACGGTGGTGGCAATGGCCGTCGGGTGGTGCGCGAAATCGTCGTACACGGTGATGTCGTTGACGACGCCGCGCACTTCCATGCGGCGCTTGACGCTCTCGAACGTGGCCAGCGAGGCGCACGCCTGGGCAATGGGCACGCCCACGTGGCGCGCGGCGGCGATGGCCGCCAGCGCATTGCTGCGGTTGTGCTTGCCCGTCAGCGCCCACGCCACGTGGCCTTCCTGCTTGCCATTGAAGAACACGTCGAAGCTGCCATCGGCCTGCTCTTGCAGTTGCCAGTTTGCATCTTGGCCAAAACTTTCCTTTTCGCTCCAGCAACCGCGCGCCAGCACGCGCTGCAGCGACGCTTCGTCGCCGTTGAACACGAGGCGGCCGATGCCGGGCACGGTGCGCACCAGGTGGTGGAATTGCGTCTCGATCGCGTGCAGATCGGGGAAGATGTCGGCGTGATCATATTCCAGGTTATTCATGATGGCCGTCTTCGCGTGGTAATGCACGAACTTGCTGCGCTTGTCGAAGAAGGCCGTGTCGTATTCGTCCGCTTCGATGACGAAGAAGTCGGAATCGGCGCTCTTGCCGTCGATTGTGCCGCTGAGGCGGGCGGAAATGCCAAAGTTCATCGGCACGCCGCCGATCAGGAAGCCCGGCGCGTAGCCCGCGTCTTCGAGTATCCAGGCCAGCATGGCCGAGGTGGTCGTCTTGCCATGCGTGCCGGCCACGGCCAGTACCCACTTGTTGCGCAAGATGTGTTCGCCGATCCATTGCGGGCCGGACACATACGGCAGGCTGCGGTTAAGGATTTCTTCCACCAGCGGGTTGCCGCGCGAGACCACATTGCCAATCACATACAAGTCCGGGTTCAGCTTGGTCTGTTCCGGATCGAAACCCTGGATCAGTTCGATTCCCTGCGATTCCAGCTGGGTGCTCATCGGCGGATACACGTTGGCATCGCAACCGGTAACTTTATGGCCGGCTTCCTTGGCCAGGACAGCCAGGCCGCCCATGAAGGTACCGCAAATGCCGAGAATATGAATATGCATGTGATCAGTGCGAAAGGCGCACGCTTAAGTAAGTAAGACGGTGAGATAAAAAACAGCAAGTGCAGGATTTTACCTGACGCCATGACTTTTTCCGCTTCGGAGTATCATCTCGCTCATGACGAACGATGCATTTGACGATAGCGCGCAGTTGCGCCTGGAAATCGCCGCCGCTGCCGCGCGCCTCGTGGCGCAGGACGGCGCCGACTATGGCAGCGCCAAGCGCAAGGCGGCGCGGCAAGTCCTCGGCGAGGCGCCGAACCGCCCCAATATCCTGCCTGACAACGACATGATCGAGGAGCAGGTGCGGCAATACAATGCCCTGTTCCTGGCCGACAGCCAGCCGGCGCGGCTGTTCCAGCTGCGCACGATCGCGCTGCAGGTGATGGAAGCGTTGCAACAATTTCATCCCCTGCTCAGCGGTCCCGTGCTCAATGGCACGGCCGGCCCGCACGACGAGATCTATTTGCAGCTGTTTGCCGAGAGCGCCAAGGAAATCCACATCTTCCTGCTGAATAAAAATGTCGTGCTCGATATGTCGGAAAGCCCGCATTTCAAGGGAGCGCGTTATGATGCGGTCGAGACAGCCAGTTTCTTGTGGAAAAACGAAGGCGTGCACGCGGCCATGTATGAGCTCGACGATATGCGCGGCGCGCTGAAAGCCAAGGCGGACGGCAAGGTGCTGCGCACCGACATCGCCGGGCTGCGCAGCCTGCTGGCCGCCAGCCTCGCCGATGGCGTGCCGGCTGCCGACTAACATTGATATAGATAAAGTTATGACAAAAAAGAATTGGATCGCCTGCGCCATCGTGGCGCTGATGTTTGGCGGCATGGGCGCTTACGTCGGTTTGAGCAAGGAAAAAGCCAAAGCAGCGGGGCCGCTGACGAGCACCATCGCGCCTGGCGCGACGGGTCCCGTCAACGATCTGTATGCGCTGTCCCTTCCCGACGCGGCCGGCGCCACGCAAGCGTTGTCGCAATGGAAAGGCAAGAACTTGCTGGTCAATTTCTGGGCGCCGTGGTGCCCGCCATGCGTGGAAGAAATGCCGGAGTTATCCGAAGTGCAAGGCCACTATGCGGCGAAAAATCTGCAGGTGATCGGCATCGGCATCGATTCAGCCAGCAATATTGCCACCTTTGCCAGCAAGGTCAAGATCGCCTATCCCGTGTATGTCTCCGGCATGAGCGGCACCGACCTGTCGCGCCATTTTGGCAATGCCACGGGCGGTTTGCCCTTTACGGTGCTGATCGGCGCCGATGGCGAAGTCAAAAAGACCTATCTGGGCCGCTTGAAATTTGATCAGTTGCGCGCCGATCTGGATAAATTGTAAATTCGGAGCGTGCTTTTTTCTCTTGCCAATGCGTATCTTTGGCGGCAAAATGCGGAACTTTCGCTAAAACGGTCTTCCATACATGGCAAAAAACCTCCTTCTGCTCAACGGTCCCAACCTGAATTTGCTGGGAACGCGCGAGCCTGAGGTCTACGGCGCCAGCACCTTGGCCGATATCGAACAGGCAGCAATGGCGCAAGCCATGGCGGCCGGCGCCGACCTGGTCTGCTTTCAAAGCAACCACGAAGGCGCGCTGATCGACCGCATCCATGCCGCGCGAGCGGAAGGGATCGATGCCATCGTCATCAATCCGGGCGGCCTGACCCATACCAGCGTTGCCTTGCGCGATGCGCTGGCCGGGGTCGCCATCCCGTTCGTGGAAGTCCATATCTCGAATATTTATCAACGCGAGACGTTTCGACATCACTCATTTCTCAGCGCGATCGCGCAGGGGACGATCTGCGGGCTGGGTATCGATGGATATCGGTTTGCCATCGACTTTGCGCTTAAAAAACGTTAATCTACGCGATCTGCACGCATTTAGCGCGGCGATAGGTTCTTGGACATCACCGCATCACTCAAAAAACAAACTACATTCCTAGGGGTTTTACATGGATCTACGAAAACTCAAGACCTTGATCGACCTGGTCGCCGAATCGGATATCGCAGAGCTGGAAGTTACCGAAGGCGAAAGCAAGGTTCGCATCGTCAAATCGTCGGCCATGCCGCAAAACCAGATGGTCATGATGCAGCCGCAAGGCATGCAAGCCCAATACCAGCCAGCCGCGCCAGCCGCCGCTCCTGCTGCGGCAGCCGCCGTCGTGGTCGCCGCCGAGCCAACGGGCTATGTGGTCAAGTCGCCGATGGTCGGTACCTTCTACCGCTCGTCCGCTCCTGGCAGCGCCGCCTATGTTGAAGTGGGCGCTACCGTCAAGGAAGGTGATACCCTGTGCATCATCGAAGCGATGAAGCTCCTGAATGAAATCGACTCCGACAAAGCCGGTGTCGTGACCCAGATCCTGGTCGAAAACGGCCAACCGGTCGAATTCGGTCAACCCTTGTTTGTGATCGGCTAAAACCCAGTCCACACGGCCGGCAACGGCCGTTTGCAGTTTTAGCCCCTCACACTTGTTGTTTCGCCGGCTCGCCGGCTCTCACAGACATACGCGAACCTACCATGTTTGAAAAAATCCTGATTGCCAACCGTGGTGAAATTGCCCTCCGTATTCAGCGCGCCTGCCGCGAAATGGGCATTAAAACGGTTGTAGTCCACTCCGAAGCCGACAAGGACGCGAAATACGTCAAGCTGGCCGACGAATCCGTTTGTATCGGCCCGGCACAGTCGTCCCTGAGCTACCTGAACATGCCCGCCATCATCAGCGCCGCTGAAGTGACGGATGCGCAAGCGATTCACCCAGGCTATGGCTTCCTGTCGGAAAATGCCGACTTCGCCGAACGCGTCGAGAAATCGGGCTTCGTCTTCATCGGTCCCCGCTCCGAATCGATCCGTTTGATGGGCGATAAAGTATCGGCCAAGCAAACCATGATCAAGGCCGGCGTACCGTGCGTACCCGGCTCGGAAGGCGCGTTGCCCGACGATCCGAAAGCGATCGTGCAAATTGCCCGCAAGATCGGCTACCCGGTCATCATCAAGGCCGCCGGTGGCGGTGGCGGCCGCGGCATGCGCGTGGTGCACACGGAAGCGGCCCTGATCAACGCCGTGGCGATGACCAAGACGGAAGCCGGCACGGCTTTCGGCAACCCTGAAGTGTATATGGAGAAGTACCTGGAAAATCCGCGCCACGTGGAAATCCAGATCCTTGCCGACGAACACAAGAACGCCGTCTGGCTGGGCGAGCGCGACTGCTCCATGCAGCGCCGCCACCAGAAAGTGATCGAAGAAGCACCAGCGCCGGGCATCCCGCGCAAGCTGATCGAGAAAATCGGCGACCGTTGCGCCGAAGCTTGCCGCAAGATCGGCTACCGCGGCGCCGGCACGTTTGAATTCCTGTACGAAAACGGCGAGTTCTATTTCATTGAAATGAATACCCGCGTGCAAGTGGAACATCCGGTGACCGAGATGATCACCGGCATCGACATCGTGCAAGAACAGATCCGCATCGCCGCCGGCGAAAAACTGCGTTTCCGCCAGCGTGACGTCTTGCTGTCGGGCCACGCCATCGAGTGCCGCATCAACGCCGAAGACCCCTTCAAGTTCACGCCATCGCCAGGCAAGATCGTGTCGTGGCATGCACCGGGTGGCCCTGGCATCCGCGTTGACTCGCACGCCTACGCCGGCTACTACGTGCCGCCGCACTACGACTCGATGATCGGTAAAGTGATCGCTTACGGCGCCACGCGCGAGCAAGCGATCCGCCGCATGCAGATCGCCCTGTCCGAAATGGTGGTCGAAGGCATCAACACGAACATCGCCCTGCACCGCGAACTGATGATCGACGCGCGCTTCATCGAAGGCGGCACCAACATTCACTATCTGGAACAGAAACTGGCCGACATGCCGGATCTGGGCAAGAACCTGAATGGCGGCAGCCCCAGCATCGCCAAGAAGTCCGAAATCAAGGCGGGCGCATGAGCTGGACGGAAATCGTCATCGAAATCGCCCGTGACAACGCCGAGGCCATGTCCGACGCGTTGATGGAAGCGGGCGCCCTGTCGGTGTCGGTGGAAGACGCCGATGAAGGCACGGATGCCGAGCAGCCCCTGTTTGGCGAGCCCGGCATGGAACCGAAGGAAGCGGCGTGGGAACGCAGCCGCGTGGTGGCGCTGACCGACGTCGACGCCGACCAGGCCGCCATCGTGGCCGCCGCGGCCCAGGCTGTCGGCATGACGGAAGTGCCCGCCTTCACCATGCGCCCCGTGGAAGAGCAGGACTGGGTGCGCCTGACGCAGTCGCAATTCGCGCCGATTCACATCGGCAAGAATATCTGGGTCGTGCCCAGCTGGCACGAGGCACCGGATCCAGACGGCCTGATCCTGGAACTGGACCCTGGCCTGGCCTTCGGCACGGGCAGCCATCCGACCACGCGTCTGTGCATGGAATGGCTGGAAGCGAACCCCGCTCCAGGCAAGACCGTGCTCGACTACGGTTGCGGTTCCGGCATCCTGGCCATGGTGGCCAAGAAGCTGGGCGCGCAAACGGTGGCCGGCGTCGACATCGACCCGCAGGCGATCGAATCGGCGCGCGACAATGCCGAACGCAACCAGTGCGACATCGAATATTTCTTGCCAGACACGTTTGCCACATCGGCACACGCCACGGCCAAGTTTGACATCGTCGTCGCCAACATCCTGTCGAGCCCATTGAAGCTGATGGCGCCGATGCTGTCCGGCCGTGTCGCCGATGGCGGCGCGCTGATCCTGTCCGGCGTGCTGGCACGCCAGGCCGAAGAAGTGGCCGCTGCCTACGCACCGTTCATCCAACTGGGCGTGTGGGCCGAGCAAGACGGCTGGGTGGCGCTGCATGGCCGCCTGGGCTGCACGCAAGCGCCTGCGCCCCGCGCGGAAGGTGCATAAGCACAGCAATGGCCCTCGCCACCAAATGCCCCCATTGCAACACGATATTTCGGGTCGCTGCTGACCAATTGAAGTTACGTGGGGGCATCGTGCGCTGTGGCACGTGCAGAGAAGTGTTTGACGGCAATGCCGCGCTGGTCGATCCGGCCGCGGCATCGCCGTTTTTAACATCGGCCCCCGGCACTGCCGCCCCGCTGCCAGACAGTTACCCTGCCGACAACAGCCTGCCGTCCGCCACGGACGACGAACCCATTTATTCCCTCGACTTCGACACCTCGTTCGACCCGTTCGGCATCTTGCCGGAAACGGCGCAGCTCAAGGACGATGAAGATGATGGCGAGCACATCGAGCTGGACCTCGACGTGGCCCTGCCCGAAGAGGTACCGGCCGCCGCACCGCTCGACATACCGCTCGATAGACCTGAACCTGAAGAAACCCCGGCAAAGCTGCCCGAAGCACCGCTGCCTCAGCCGATGGCGCCCTTCAAGCGCCGCCAGATCGATGATGTGCCCGCCTTCGCCACGTATTTGCGCGACAGCCGCCGCGAACCGAACCTGGAAGCAGCGGCAGCCCCAGTAGTGCCCGCGACCGAAAAAGTCAGCCTGGACAAGCCCGCGCCCGCGCGCCGTGAACCGACGCTGGCCGACCACTCGTTCGAAGCGCTGCCCGCCGCACCCGTCGCGCCGGAACCAGCCGAAGAGCAGCAAGAACCTGTCCTGCCGCCAGCCGACGACGAGCCGGCCTTTGTAACCTTGGGACGGCGCCGCGAACAAAGCGGCAAGGCCTTGCGCATGGCCATGGCCGCCGGCTCGGCAGTACTGCTGCTGCTATTATTCCTGCAAGTGATGACCACCTTCCGCAACCCGCTGGCGGCGCAATTCCCGCATTGGAAGCCGACCCTGGTGGCGCTGTGCAAGCTCAGCGGCTGCCAGGTCGACTTGCCGGCGCAGATCGAGGCGCTGGCCATCGAGCAAGGCGAATTGCAAACCATCAAGGATCAAACCTTTTCCTACGTCTCGCTGCTGCGCAACCAGAGCCGCAGCGTGCAAGCCTGGCCCAGCATCGAACTGATCCTCAACGACGCCAACGACAAGCCCGTCTTGCGCCGCGTGATCGCGCCGCGCGACTATCTGCCGGCCAATATCGACGTGAGCAAGGGCTTTGCGCCGCGCTCGGAACAAACCATCAAACTGTATTTTGCATTAGACCAGCTCACGGCGTCTGGCTACCATATCGCCATCTTCTACCCTTAACAGACACTATCATGACCAAAACATCGCTGATCTGCGGCTCGCTTGCCACCGACACCATCATGCAATTCCCCGGCCGCTTCGGCGAATCGCTGCTGGCCGACCAGTTGCACAAGGTGAACGTGTCCTTCCTCGTGCCCACCATGCGCACGGAGTTCGGCGGCTGCTCGGGCAATATCGCCTACAGCCTGAAAATGCTGGGCGGCGACCCGCGCATCGTCGGCGTCATGGGGCAAGACAGCGCCGCCTACCTGGAGCGCCTGCAAAAGCTGGGCATTTCCACCGCCAACATCCTGATCAAGGCCGACAGCTACAACGCGCAGTGCTTCGTCACGGCCGACGCGGACAATAATCAGATCAACGCCTTCCACCCGGGCGCCATGTCGTTTGCGCATGAAAACCCGATCGCCAATGCTGGCCCGGCCAAGGTCGCCATCATTTCGCCGGACGGCGACCAGGGCATGCTCAAGCACGCCGCCGACCTGGCCGGGCTGGGCATCCCCTTCATGTTCGACCCGGGCCAGCAGTTGCCACGTTTCAATGGCGAACAGTTGATCGACTTCATCAACAAAGCCACGTATGTGTCGGCCAACGACTATGAAATGGAAATGTTGATGGAACGCACGGGCTTGACCCTGCCGGACATCGCCAGCCGCCTGGAAGCGCTGATCGTCACGCGCGGTGAAAAAGGGTCGGAAATCTATACGGACGGCAAGCGCATCGACATTCCTGTCGTGGCCGCCAAGGAAGTGCTGGACCCGACCGGCTGCGGCGACGCCTACCGTGCCGGCTTGCTGTTCGGCATCACCAACGACTTGGGCTGGGAAACCAGCGGCCGCCTGGCCAGCCTGCTGGGCGCCATCAAGATCGCCACCCAAGGCGCGCAAAACCACGTGTTTACGCCAGAGAGCATCGCCGACCAGTTCGAAGCGGCGTTCGGTTACCGCTATTAATATGCAGGTCGGATGAGCGCGGCTAAACCGCGCGTAATCCGACAACATCATTGGCATGGCAAGTGCTGATGTCGGGTTAAGCTACGTTAACCCGACCTACTCCACCATCATCGCACCACAATAATCATTCCCACCAGCACCTGCGCGATCTGCAGCAGGATCAGCGCGACCAGCAACGACAAATCCAGGCTGCCGACCAGCGGCACGACCTTGCGGATCGGGCGCAGCAGCGGCTCGTTCAAGGCCCTTACAAACGGCGCCAGCGGCGCATGCGGGTTGACCCAGCTGAAGATGGCTTCGATGATCAGCAAGGCCATGAAACCGTAGAGTATCCATTGCAGGAAGCGTTGCAGCGACTTGAGCAGCACCACTTCGACGGGATAGCCGGAAATAAACAGCACCGAGCTGGCCAGCAGCACGATCAGGAAAGCGCCGATCAGACTGGCCCAGTCATACCCGCCCACGCCCGGCACCACGCGGCGCAGGGGGCGCACCAGCCAGTCGGACAATTGAAACGTGAATTGCGCCACCGACGAGGGGGGCCGCACGCGCACCGCCTGCATCCAGAAGCGCAGCAGCAGCACGCCGCCCAGCAAGGTAGCGATGGTATCAACGATCAATGTAAGGATAACGATCAGCACGACTAATTCTCCAAAAAAAAACCGCTGTGTGATTGAGTCACACAGCGGCGTGTTGCCTCATCCAGGCACCCGTATCGTTGAAATTACGATGGGCGGGTGCTGGTTGGGAATGGCCAGGCTGCAGCCGGTGCCAACACGGTTTTTGCTACAGGTGCGATAGGTGCCGATGGCTTGGCGACAGGAGCTGCCTTCTTCGGTGCGGCCTTTTTAGGCGCGGCCTTCTTGGCGGCTGGCTTGGCGGCCACGGCGGCTGGTGCCGCTGGAGCTGCTGCCGGCGCTGCTGCTGGTGCGGCTGCCACGACTGGCGCTGCGGCTGGCTTGGCGGCTGGCTTGGCGGCAGGTTTCGCTGCTGCTTTCGCTGCCGGCTTTGCTGCGGCCTTGGCGGCTGGCTTCGCTGCAGCTTTTGCTGCTGGCTTGGCTGCCGGTTTTGCTGCGACCTTGGCAGCAGGTTTCGCTGCTGGCTTGGCTGCCACTTTGGCTGCTGGCTTCGCTGCTACCTTGGCTGCAGGCTTGGCTGCCGCTTTTGCTGCTGGCTTCGCTGCTACCTTGGCCGCTGGCTTGGCTGCCGCCTTAGTTGCTGGCTTGGCTGCTACCTTGGCCGCTGGCTTCGCTGCCACCTTGGCCGCTGGCTTGGCTACGGCTTTTGCTGCTGGCTTGGCTGCTGCCTTGGCCGCTGGCTTCGCTGCTGCTTTTGCTGCTGGCTTCGCTGCCGCTTTGGCTGCTGGCTTCGCTGCTGCCTTGGCGACGACTTTTTTCGCTGCTGGCTTGGCTGCCGCTTTGGCGGCCGGCTTCGCTGCTGCCTTGGCTGCAGGTTTTGCTGCGGCTTTTTTCACGGCTGGCTTGGCTGCAGCTTTTGCTGCTGGCTTCGCTGCTGCTTTGGCGGCCGGCTTGGCTACCGGTTTTGCTGCGGCTTTTTTCGCTGCTGGCTTGGCTGCCGCTTTGGCTGCCGGCTTCGCTGCTGCCTTGGCTGCAGGTTTCGCTGCGGCTTTTTTCACTGCTGGCTTGGCTGCTGCTTTTGCCGCTGGTTTGGCTGCGGCTTTTGCTGCTGGCTTGGCGGCCGGTTTGGCTGCGGCTTTTTTCGCGACAGGCTTGGCTGCTGCCTTGGCGGCCGGTTTCGCTGCGGCTTTCGCTGCTGGCTTGGCTGCCGGTTTGGCGGCCGGTTTCGCTGCTGCCTTGGCCGCTGGTTTCGCTGCGGCTTTCGCTACTGGCTTGGCAGCCACTTTTGCTGCAGGCTTGGCTGCGGCTTTGGCGGCTGGTTTCGCTGCTGGTTTCGCTGCGGCTTTGGCAGCTGGTTTAGCGGCAACCGTCTTCGCTGCGGCTGCCGGCTTCTTCGCGGCAGGAGCAGCCTTGGCGGCTGGTTTCTTTACTTCTGATTTCTTAGCGGCTGTTGCCATTTGTCTCTCCTTCATCTGAGATGAGAAATTTAAGCTACAAGATTTAAACCCGTCCGACCCACCACAGGGATAGGCCAGGCGAATTATTCATCGGCGCAAACGGTCGTTTGCGCTAATGAATTCGGCACCAGCTGAACTGCTGCAACTCCTCACGTTTGCAGCACTTCAGCCATCGTCGGTGCCACCCTGCTTTATCTCGCAGCTGGTGGCAAAGTCTGAATTCGGTCATTCGTTTTCGATGCCGTGCGTTTTTTCGCTCCTCGCATCGCGCTCGCCACAACACCGATGCGTCAAATAAAAAACCGCCATGCCTGAAAAAATTCGGGCACGGCGGCAGACGAAAACGGTGTGGTTTTGTGCATATCCGTGTAAATCTGTATCCCTGTTTTGCGAGGTTTTTTCGCTACCGCGCTGGTTAAAAAACCCCGCATTCTAACGCTCGCATTTGCAATCTCATAAAGTACACGAAAACCTTGTCAATGCGCAACCGGCACGACATGTTTTCGCCCGCTTTTTTGCACGATACGCGTGCTATCGCACAATCGCGCGGCAAATGCCGCCGCCAGCGCGTCCGGAAACGATATTTACACCCCGTCCCGCGCGCATTGGCGCCATCAAAAAAATGCGTCGCGGCGCGCGATGCGGCAAAAAAATGGCCGCACTTTTCTGCGCCGCCGCGCCACTGCACCTCATGAAAAAGCAGCGTCGAAAAAACGCGGCGTGCGATGCCGCAGCCGGCCCTCAGGATGATGGCGCCAGGCTGGAAAAAGCAGGCGAGGCTAGCGCGTATCGCCGGAAGACGCGGGCCGGGAGAGCGCCAGCGCCGTATCGATGAAGGCGCGCAGTTTGGGCTGGCTCTGGGTACGCGCTGGAAAATACAGGAACAATCCGCTCGTCGTCGGCACGTAGTTTTCCAGCACCCGCAGCAAGCTGCCGCTGGCCAGGTCAGCTTCGATTTCCACGTCCGGCATGTACGCCAGGCCCAGACCCGAGCGCGCGAAATCGGCGATCAGCGTGGTGTCGTTGACGACCAGGGGCGCGCCCGTCTCCACCAGAAATTCTTCGCCATCGCGCATGAAGCGCCAGCGGTGCAAGGCGCCGGAAGTGTGGAAGCGGTAGGCCAGCGTATCGTGGCGCATCAGGTCTTCCGGAATCAGCGGCCGCCCTTTCCGCTCGAAGTAGCCGGGCGCGCCAACCACGGACCAGCGCAAGTCGCCCGTCAGGCGCACGGCCACCATCTCCTGCTCCACGGACTGCCCCAGGCGGATGCCGGCATCGTAACCGTGCGCCAGCAGATCGACGGCGCCATCGTCAAGCGACAGGTCGATGGTCACGTCAGGATAGCTGCCGCGAAAACGCGGTATCAATGCGCGCATGACCAGCGCGCCCAGCGCGCGCGGCACCGTCAGCCGCAAATGGCCGGCGGGCCGGTCGCGAAACATGGTCAGCGCGGCGAAGGCGTCATCGATCTGCCGGGTGGCGCCGGCCAGGCTGGCGTACAGGCCCGCGCCGGCTTCGGTGAAGGCGACATTGCGCGTATTGCGCTTGAAGAGCAGCACGCCATGCTGGCGCTCCATCACCTTGACCGCCTTGCTGACGGCCGTCACCGTCACGCCAAGCTGCAGTGCCGCGGCGCTGAAACTTTTGCGCTCGGCGACCGCAAGAAAGGTACGGATGCCATCGAGAGAGTTATTTTTCATGCGCGATCACGCCGCCAATAATGAACCTGAAGTGTAAAGCCTATCACCCCTACGCTACTTTTTCTCTGCAATTGAACGCCATATGATGGTTGCTCCCTACCTCTCCATCGAAAGGAAGCACCATGTCTCTCCTCATGCCGGCCATCGTCGGCGATTACTTTAGCGCCGACAACCATCACGATAGCAAGGCCGTGGCGCAATGCTTCGCCGCCGATGGCGTCGTGCACGACGAAGGCCGGGCTCACGCGGGCCATGCCGCCATCCAGGCCTGGAAAGAAGCTGGCAGCAAGCAATACGGCGCCACCGTCAGCCCCATCTCGGCCGACATCCAGGGCGCACGCTGCGTGGTCACCGGCAGCGTCAGCGGCAGTTTCCCCGGCAGCCCGCTGGCGCTGCGCTTTGCCTTCACGCTCGCCGACAACCGCATCCAGACCCTGGAGATCAGCGCATGAATACCGATTTCAAGGACAAGCGTGTGCTGATCACGGGCGGCACCATCCCGACCGTGCGAGCTAGGTGCAGTCAGCTCTCCAGATAGCAAAAGGCCCCGCATCCGCGAGGCCTTTGTTACATACATGACTTGTGACGCTATCGGCTGGCTTATTCCCAGTTCAGCGCGCCGCCGGTCTGGTATTCCGTCACGCGCGTCTCGAAGAAGTTGCGTTCCTTCTTCATGTCGATCATTTCGCTCATCCACGGGAATGGATTTTCTTCCTGGGCGAACAGCGGCTCGATGCCGATCTGCTGCGCGCGGCGGTTGGCGATGAAGCGCAAATAGCCCTTGAACATCGGCGCGTTCAGACCCAGTACGCCGCGCGGCATGGTGTCTTCCGCGTATGCGTATTCCAGTTCCACGGCCTGCATGAACAGATCCTTGATCTCTTCGCGGAATTCGGCCGTCCACAGCTGCGGGTTTTCCATCTTGATCGTGTTGATCAAGTCGATGCCGAAGTTGCAGTGCATCGATTCGTCGCGCAGGATGTACTGGTACTGTTCCGCCGCGCCCATCATCTTGTTCTGGCGGCCCAGCGCCAGGATCTGCGTGAAGCCGACGTAGAAGAACAGGCCTTCCATCAGGCAGGCAAACACGATCAGCGATTTGAGCAGCTTCTGATCGTTTTCCACCGTGCCGGTGACGAATGCCGGGTCGGTCAGGGTGTTGATGAACGGGATCAGGAATTCATCCTTGTCGCGGATCGACTTGACTTCGTTGTAGGCGTTGAAGATCTCGCCTTCGTCCAGGCCCAGCGATTCGACGATGTACTGGTAAGCGTGCGTGTGGATCGCTTCCTCGAACGCCTGGCGCAGCAGGTACTGGCGGCACTCGGGCGCCGTGATGTGGCGGTAGGTACCCAGCACGATGTTGTTGGCAGCCAGCGAATCGGCCGTCACGAAGAAGCCCAGGTTGCGCTTGACCAGGCGGCGCTCGTCGTCCGTCAGGCCGTTCGGGTTTTTCCACAGCTCGATATCGCGCTGCATGTTCACTTCCTGCGGCATCCAGTGGTTGGCGCAGCCGGCCAGGTATTTGTCCCACGCCCATTTGTACTTGAACGGCACCAGCTGGTTGACGTCCGTCTTGCCATTGATGATGCGCTTGTCGTCCGCATTCACGCGGCGCGCCACTTGCTCGGCGTTCGCTTCGGACGGCTCGGCACCTGCCGGCAGGTTCAATTCGGTATTTCCCAATGGCGCTTGCTGCGCCGGACGCGGCACAGCTGCCGACGTGGTTTCATCATCCCATGACAACGACATATTCTTCTTCCTTTCCATGCCGGCGAGCCGGCGATCCGCAACAGGCCCGTTGAATCGGACAATGCGGACATTGACAACATTGAATCAGCCCAGACGCTCCGGGCTGACAACTTTAAATTTTTTAAAAACCGTCGCGAGCAAGCCCGATATCGGGTCGAGTAGCGCAGCCGTACTTTAGTACGGTGAGCAACACAGAACCCGAGAGGGGGCTGCGCAGCAGGTTTTTACTGGCAGGCTTCGCACTCTTCGAAACCGTCATCACCCGGACGCAGGTAGCACGCTTCGCCATCGGCGTCGTCCGCTGCCGCTGCCACCACTGGCGCCACGGCCACCGCTGCTGCCGCCACGGCCGCTGCCTGGGCGCTTTGCGCGCTGGCCGACATGCCGCCGTCGACTGCCACGGCGTTCAGGGCGCCCGTCTTGGAGGTCGATTTCTCCATGTGGGTAGCGGCGATGGTACGCAGGTAGTAGGTGGTTTTCAGGCCACGCAGCCATGCCAGCTTGTAGGTCTCGTCCAGTTTCTTGCCCGATGCACCAGCCATGTAGATGTTCAGCGACTGAGCCTGGTCGATCCACTTCTGGCGACGCGAAGCCGCTTCCACCAGCCAGCTTGGCGACACTTCAAAGGCGGTGGCGTAGATATCGCGCAGGTCTTGCGGGATGCGGTCGATCTTCACCAGCGAGCCGTCGAAGTACTTCAGGTCGGAGATCATGACTTCATCCCACAGGTCGCGTGCCTTCAGGTCGCGCACCAGGTAGCCGTTGATCTCGGTGAATTCGCCCGACAGGTTCGATTTCACGTACAGGTTCTGGAACGTCGGCTCGATACAGGCCGACACGCCGATGATGTTCGAAATCGTCGCCGTCGGGGCGATCGCCACGCAGTTCGAATTGCGCATGCCGAACTTGGCGATGCGTTCGCGCACCGGAGTCCAGTCCATGGCCGACGAGGAATCGACTTCCAGGTAGCCGCCGCGCTCTTCGGCCAGCAGTTTGACCGAATCCTGCGGCAGGATGCCGCGGTCCCACAGCGAGCCGGCGTACGACTCATAGCGGCCGCGCTCTTCGGCCAGTTCCGTCGACGCCAGGTAGGCGTAGTAGCAGACGGCTTCCATCGAGGTGTCGGCAAACGATACGGCGGCGTCCGAGGCGAACGGCACGCGCATCATGTGCAGGCAGTCCTGGAAGCCCATCACGCCCATGCCGACCGGACGGTGGCGCATGTTCGAATTGCGCGCCTTGTCGACGGCGTAGTAGTTGATGTCGATGACGTTGTCGAGCATGCGCATGGCGGTGCGGATGGTCTTGGCCAGCTTGACGTGATCGAGCTTGCCTTCCTTCATGTGCGCCGGCATGTTGACGGAACCGAGGTTGCAGACGGCGATTTCGTCAGGGCCCGTGTTCAGCGTGATTTCCGTGCACAGGTTCGAGCTGTGGACGACGCCGACGTGCGACTGCGGGCTGCGGATGTTGCAAGGATCCTTGAACGTGATCCATGGGTGGCCCGTTTCAAACAGCATCGACAGCATCTTGCGCCACAGGTCCAGCGCGGCGATCTTCTTGAAGACGCGGATTTCGCCGGCGGCGGCCTTGGCTTCATAGCCCAGGTAAGCCTGTTCAAAAGCCTTGCCGACCTTGTCGTGCAGGTCTGGCGTGTCCGATGGCGAGAACAGGGTCCAGTCGCCTTTTTCCATGACGCGCTTCATGAACATGTCGGGAATCCAGTTCGCCGTGTTCATGTCGTGCGTGCGGCGGCGGTCGTCGCCCGTGTTCTTGCGCAGGTCGAGGAATTCCTCGATGTCCATGTGCCAGGTTTCCAGGTAGGCGCAGACAGCGCCCTTGCGTTTGCCGCCCTGGTTGACTGCCACGGCAGTGTCGTTGACCACTTTCAGGAACGGTACCACGCCTTGCGACTTGCCGTTGGTGCCCTTGATGTGGGCGCCCAGGGCGCGCACTGGCGTCCAGTCGTTGCCCAGGCCGCCGGCAAACTTGGCCAGCAGCGCATTGTCCTTGATGGCGTCGTAGATGCCTTCCAGGTCATCGGAGACGGTGCTCAGGTAGCACGACGACAGCTGCGAGCGCAGGGTGCCCGAATTGAACAGGGTCGGCGTCGAGCTCATGAAGTCGAACGAGGACAGCAGACTGTAGAACTCGATGGCGCGTGCTTCGCGGTCCGCTTCGTTCAGCGCAAGGCCCATGGCCACGCGCATGTAGAACGCTTGCGGCATTTCGATGCGCACGTCCTGGATGTGCAGGAAGTAGCGGTCATACAGGGTTTGCAGGCCGATGTAGCCGAACTGCAAGTCGCGGTCGGCGACGATGGCTTTGGCCAGGCGCTCCAGGTCGAAACTGGCGAGTACCGGGTTCAGCAGCTCAGCGGCGATACCCTTGGCAATGTATTGCGGGAAATACGTCAGGTATTCAGCGGCAGCGGCCGCTTGCGGCACTTCCTTGCCGAACACTTCCTTGCGCACCGTGTGCAGCAGGATGCGGGCCGTGACCTGGCTGTAGGCCGGATCTTTTTCCATCAGTGCGCGCGCCGCCAGGATGGCCGACTTGTGCAGCTCTTCGACAGGCACGCCGTCGTACAGGTTTTTCACGGTTTCAGCCAGGATGGCGTCGGCATCGACGTGCTTTTCCAGGCCGGCGCAGGCGGCGTTGATCAGGTCGCGCACTTCCTGCATGTCCAGCAGGCGGCGCACGCCGTTGTCGGTGACGTTCAGCTGGGGCGCGGTCACTTGCGCGGACGCGCCTTGCGCTTCCTTCTGCAGGCGGCGCTCTTCCATGTGCTTGGCGCGGTACAGCACGTAGGCACGCGCCACGTCGTGCTCGCCCGAACGCATCAGCGACAGTTCCACCTGGTCTTGCACATCTTCGATATGGAAGGTGCCGCCGCCCGGATGGCGGCGCACCAGCGCGGCAACGACGCCGTCCGTCAGCTGTTCCACCAGTTCGCGGATGCGTGCCGAGGCTGCGCCCTGGCCGCCGTTAACGGCCAAAAACGCCTTGGTCATGGCGATCGCGATCTTCGAAGGCTCAAATGCCACCACCGCACCGTTGCGGCGGATGATGCGATAGTCGCCCAATGCCGCGCCCGTGCTCGCCACGCTGTTGGCCGCGCCTGGCGCTGGCGATACTGGCGTTGGATGGATGGAAATATCTTGTGGTGATTGCATTGAAGCTCCCGTTGTCAGCTAAAGTCAGCCTGCAGTTTTGCTGCCGCGTGTGTTGTTGAATAGAACGCCCGATGGTCAGGGTTTCTTCAGGTATTTGTTGCTAAATAGTAAATTATTAATGCATAAAACAGAGTCAGAAGCCATATCGCCACACCGTACTGCCCGGCTGGCGCGAAACACGATCAAGGGTGATAAACCGCCAGTTCCAGTGCTTTATCAGCAATCCGGGTAGCTTTGACAATAATTCTGAAAACGTCTGTGATGGCACTAGATATAGTCTTTACATCCAACTTCTGCACTAATTGTAGTACCCATCGGAGGGTGATGCAATAGTTTTCCGGCATCCGCCGGCGTAATTTTTTGTATTTTCATATACGATTTCGGTTGACTTTTCAGGGTATGGATGGAAAGCCCAATCCCCGCGAAGTAAGCGCTAACGCAGGCTGCCCGCGCAAGATTTCCAGCCAGCATTTTTGATAAAAATGCCAGTCAAAAAACGGCCCCGGATCCGTCTTCCTCCCCGGCGCGATATGCTCGTGCCCGCGCACCTGCGACAGCCCGTAGCGCGCCACCAGCGCCGCCGTCAGCGCCGCCAGCACATGGTATTGCCGCCGCTGGAAGGGCACGTCGTCCGCGCCTTCCATTTCGATACCGATGGAATAGCCATTGCACTGCGGGCGTCCTTCAAACATGGACGCGCCCGCATGCCAGGCACGTTGATCAGTAGAAACATATTGCAGCAGCGCACCATCGCGCCGCACAAAAAAGTGCGCCGACACCTGCAAGCCACGCAGGTCGGCGAAAGAAGGATCGGCATTATAATCTACCCGGCCCGTAAACAAGTCCGACACATGCGGCCCGCCAAAGTGGCCACCCGGCAAGCTGATGTTATGGATCACCAGCAAGTCGACTTGCGTACCGTCCGGGCGCGCATCGTGGTGCGGCGAGTCATAGCGCAGCGCGCCAGCGCACCAGCCATCTTCATCTATCGTCCATACGCTCATCAAGTAAAGCTTCCTGTATCGTCAATTTCTGCATGCGGTAACGCAACTGGCGCACGCTCAAGCCCAGCTGGCGCGCCGCCCTTGCGCGGTGGTAGCGCGCCTGTGCCAGCGCCAGCATGATCATGTCGCGCTCGGCCTGGCGCAAATACACGTCGAGCGGCAGGACGGGGGCCACGCCATGCGCGGCCATGCCGGGCAGGCACAGTTGCCGCTCCGGCAAGTCCGGCAGTGCCGGCAGTGCCGGCGCCGCCCGCAAGGGCATAGTGCCCGCCGTGGATGGCAAGGCCAGCCCGTCGAGCGCGATCACGCCGCCGTCGGCAAACGCCAGCGCCCGCTCCAGCACGTTTTCCAGTTCACGCACATTGCCGGGAAACGCATACGCACCCAGGGCCGCCAGCACCGGCGGCGCCAGGCTCACGGTCCGGCGTGGCGACAGGCGCGCGAGGATCACCTCACATAATACCTGCAGATCGCCGCGCCGCTCGCGCAACGGCGGCAGCGCCAGCTCGATCACGTTGAGCCGGTAAAACAGGTCCTGGCGGAATGTGCCGGCGGCCACGCCGCGCGCCAGGCCATGCTGGCTCGCGCACAGGATGCGCACGTCGACGGCTTCGTCGCTGCTGCCGCCCAGCTTGCGCACGCGGCGCTCCTGCAGCACGCGCAACAGTTTTACCTGCATGGCCAGCGGCAGATCGTCGACTTCATCGAGCAGCAAACTGCCGCCATGGGCCGCCTGGAACAAACCCTGGCGTTCGTGCAGCGCGCCCGTATAGGCGCCCGGGCGGCAGCCGAAGAATTCCGCTTCCATCAGCGCTTCGGGAATAGCGCCGCAGTTGACGGCGATAAACGGGAAGCTGGCGCGCGCGCCCTGCGCATGGATGGCGCGCGCCGCCAGTTCCTTGCCCGTGCCCGATTCGCCGCGGATGGCCACCGGCGCGCCACAGCGGGCGATGCGGCCGATCTGCGCGCGCAGCGCCTGCATGGGCAGCGAGTTGCCGCTCAGTTGCGGCGCCGGCGGCATGCCGGTGGCGGTCACGGTATCCGGACCAGGATTGGGACGGGACATGGAAGCGCGCCTTTCCGCAATGGCGGCGGCGAACCGCCTCATGCAGATGCTACGCCGGACGGAGGCCGGAGGACGTTACGATACGGATGAGCAACGCGAGCGCACCTGCGGGCCTGCCCTTACAAGGTGGCGTGCGCGTGGCTGCAGTAATCGTGGCCCTTGGCCTGCACGTTTTCGGAGGCCGGGTAGTACACGCCGCAGTGGGCGCAGCACAGCATCAGCTCGGCATCAGGCAATTCCTGCGGCCGGCCGGGCGGCGCAAACGGGTTCGGCTGCTGTTGTTGCTGCGCGCGGGCCCGTTGCTGCATGCCACGGATCTTGCTGCGGATCGCAAACAGCACCAGGAACACCAGCGCCAGCCAGAATAAAACACGTGTCATGCGAATCCTCGGTGTAAAACCACTTCCAGTACAAAACGGCTGCCGACATAGGCCAGCAGCAAGGTGGCGAAACCGGCCAGGGTAAAGCTCAGGGCCGTCTTGCCGCGCCAGCCGCGAAAGCGCCGGCCTGCCAGCAGCGAGGCAAACAGCAGCCACGACAGCATGGTAAACACGGATTTGTGATCCCAGTTGAGCGCCTTGCCAAACAGTTGTTCGGAAAACACGATGCCCGACAGTACGGTCAGGCTGAGCAAAATAAATCCCAGGCCGATCATGCGGAACAGCAGCTTTTCCATCGTCAGCAGGGCTGGCAGCTGGTCCAGCGCCGTGCCGATGAAGCCGCGGCTTTCGCTGCGCGTATGCAAACGCGATTCCTGCAGCGCCATCAGCACGGCGTGAAAAGCGGCAATCGTCAGGGTGCTGTAGGCGAGCACGGCCACGGCAATATGCCAGCCGAAGACGGCCGACTTGCCTTCCATGCTGACCTGGCTGCCAGGAAAGGCCCAGGCCAGGCCAATGGCGAGGACGGCGCTGGGCATGACCATGCGGCGCAGTCCGTCCAGGCTGAAATTGCGGTTCTCTATCCAGTAGGCGCCCACCGACACCCACAGCGCGGCCGACAGCATGGCGGAAAAACCGAAGCGCAAGGTGCCCGGCGCCATCAGGTCGAACCACAGGGTGGCGGCGTGCGCCAGCCAGGCGACGCCGGTCAGGCCGGCAATGAGCCGGGCACGGGACGAGGGAAGCACCGCGCACGCCGCATACAACAGGGCGGCGATGAAAAAGAAATAGATCTGCATAGTTTAAGTTTACACCATAGCCGGCAAGCGCGATTCAAGCGACAGTATGGGCTGCAGGCAATTCGCCGCCAGCCGACACCGCAAGCCTGCCATGATATCGCGCCTCGGGCGCGGCGGGGTAGCGCACCCTCAAGATTTTGGCAATCTTTCCTGCGGCGCACTGCCGCCGCGTCACGGCCACGTTGCCATCTGGATGAGCCAGCCCTATAATTATGTCCATAGAGCAACAATCTTTCACTTTTCGCCACTCGCCCACCACCGCCATGTTTTCTTTCAAAAAAATTTCCTGGACCTGTCTCCTGCTGGCCGCCTGCACCGTATTAAGCGGTTGCATGAAAGATGCGCCTTCCCAATCCACATACGAGGAGTATTTCCGCACGTCCATCCAAAGCTATGACCTGTACAAGGAGTACTTCGACATTGCAAAGCTGGAAAAGCTGAACGGCTGGAAAGAGAACGAACAGTACGAAATCAAGGGCTCGGCCGTGCTGCGCGCCAAGGTGGGCTACCTGGAATTGCTGGCCGACGTGGCCGACAAGCTCGAAACGCAGGCAAAGACGGACGGCTCCGTGGGCATGACCATGGGCCTGGGCCTGATGGCGCGCGGCATGGGCGGAGAGAACAAGGTCTTCCGCGAATTCTGGGTGCAGCAGCAGGAAAAGAAGGCGATTCCCGCGCCGCTGCTGGCGCGCCAGGCGGCGATGACGGCCGAGCGTTTCGATAACCTGATGCAATGGTCGGACCAGCTCGTGCAAGACAATTACGGCGCCATCATCAGCCGCCAGCTGAAGAAAGGCGATGAGCTGACCCGCATCTACACGCTGAGCTTCCGCCAAACGGAGAAGGGCTGGATGGGTTTTAACGCCCGCTAAGGCCACCCTTCCATAAAAAAACCTCCGCGCCATCGCTGGTGCGGAGGTTTTTTTCATGGCTGCCTGATTTACTTCACGTTCAGGCTCTTTTTCGCCTGCTCCAGCAAGTCCGTCTTGACCCAGTCCTTGGCCACGGGCGGCTTCGTCATGCGGCCCACGCCCGTTTTCACCATCACGTCCGTGGTGATCTGGATATGCTCGGGCGAGATATCGTACGAATACGGCGAATTGCTGATCGCGTCGTCGAAGTCATCCTTCGTGATCTGGCCGCGGAACACGACTTCGCGCACATATTTTTCCGCCGTCGCCTTGTTGTCGATAAAGGTCTTGGTCGCTTCGACGAAGCAGCGCATGAATTTTTCCGCCACGGGACGGCGTTCCTTGTAGAACTTTTCCGTCATCACCATGGTCCGCACGGGCTCGCCGATCGGCGTGTCGTACGGTTTGATGACCTCAGTGCCGAAACCCTTGTTGATCGCCTGCGACGATTGCGGCTCGGACTGCATCATCGCGTCGATATTCTTGCCCATCAGCGCCTGGTTCAAGTCGGCGTAGGCGAGAAATACCAGCTGCACATCCTTGCCCTTGGTTTCCGAGTACGTCAGGCCCGCCTGCGACAGCTCGGCCAGCAGCAGCACTTCCTGGATGCCGCCGCGCGTCACGCCCACGCGCTTGCCCTTCAACTCCTTGACGCTGGTGATCTTTTGCCCCGCCCCGCCCACCAGGCGCGCGCCGCCCTTGGCAAAACCGGCGACCACATAGATCGGGGCACCGCCGGCGCGGCCGGAAATGGCCGCTTCGGACGCCGTCGCGCCAACGTCCAGCTCGCCCGCGATAATCGCCTGCATCACGTCGAGGCCCTTGGCAAAGATATGCTCTTCGACCTTGATGCCGCACTTGGGCGCGATTTCCTTGATGTACGACACGGCGCCGTAATGGGCGAATTTCAAATTGCCCAGGCGCACGACTTCCTGCGCCTGCACGGCGCCCATGCCGAAGGCCAGCATGAGGGCGGCGGCGATACCGGTCTTCAGGGTTGATTTTTTCTGCATCGGGTTCTCCTGTGGTGGTTGGTGTGTGCCCGCAAGGGCACGCGAAACACTGCTTTTATTATCAGGAGATAGTACCGCGTGTTAGAGCCAGGGCAACATTTTTTTGCCGGCAGCCACGCTGCCGGCGTTGTTATTACTGCCTGTTATTACTGTCCAGCCAGCGCCACGACCGGATCGAGTCCCGACGCCTTGCGCGCCGGCATGAAGCCAAATACCAGCCCCGTCACCACGGCGCAGGCAAACGCGCCGGCAATGGCGCTCAGGGAAAAGATCACCGGCACGTCCCACACCAGCAGCAAGCCGGCCACCGTCACGCCGACCACGATGCCGGCCACGCCGCCCACCACCGACACCAGCACGGCTTCGGTGAGGAACTGGCGCAGGATGTCCCGCCGGCGCGCGCCCGTCGCCATGCGGATGCCGATTTCGCGCGTGCGCTCGCGCACCGTCATCAGCATCACGTTCATGACGCCGATGCCGCCCACCACCAGCGAGACGACCGCAATCAGGCTGAGCATCATGGTCATGTTGTCCTGCGTCTTGGCTTCGGCGGCGATCGAGGCGGCCGCGTTGCTGATGCCGTAGTCGCGGATGCGGTGGCGCTCGAACATGGTGGCGTCGACCGCCGCCTCCACCTCCGTCACGCGCTTGACGTCGTCCACCGCCATCACCGTGTAGGTGGGCTCGCGCTGGCCGAAGACGCGGATGCCGGCCGTGGAAAACGGCAGCAGCAGCACGTCGTCTTCATCCTTCTCGCCCGTCAGCGCGCCCTTCGCGCTCATCACGCCGATCACCTGGAACGGCACGTTGCCGATCAGGATGCTCTGCCCCACGGGGTTGGGTACGTCGGGCATCAGCTTTTCCGCCAGGTGCGCGCCCAGCACAGCCACGGTCGCCATCTCGCGCTCGTCTTCCTCGGTAAAGAAGCCGCCCTTGGCCACGGGCCAGGTCTGGATCTGCGGCAGGGCCGGCCCCGTGCCGCGCACATAGGTCTGCACGTCGAGGTTGCCGTGGCGTATCACCTTGTTGCCCGTGACGTTAGGCAGCACGTGGGAAATGCCCGGCACGTCCTTGAGCGCATCGAGGTCGGCCAGGGTAATGCTGCGCCCGGGGATGCGCGAGCTTTCGCCGCGCGACGCCATGTACAGCAGATTCGAGCCGAACGCGCCCAGTTGCGCCATCACCTGCTGGCGCGTGCCCAGGCCGATGGCCAGCATGACGATCACGGAAGCGACGCCGATGACGATGCCGAGCAAGGTCAATCCCGTGCGGAAGCGGTTGATCCACAGCACGCGCCAGGCCGCGCGGGCCGCGTCGAGCAATTCCGTGCCCAGCGACGCGCCAGTGTCGTGGGCGGCGCGCGACATGTCAAGCGGTGGCAGGGCCGTCGACGTGGCGGGAATGGCGATGGCGCCCAAGTCTTCGACGATTTCGCCATCGCTGATCTCGATCACCCGGCGCGCCTGGGCCGCCACCTTGCGGTCATGCGTAATGAGGATGATGGTGTGGCCCGCATCGGCCAGTTCGCCCAGCAGGGCCATGACTTCGGCGCCGCTGCTGCTATCTAACGCCCCCGTCGGCTCATCGGCGAGAATGATGCGCCCGCCATTCATCAGGGCGCGCGCGATCGACACACGCTGCTGCTGCCCGCCCGACAACTGGTTCGGCCGGTGATCCAAACGTTCACCGAGGCCCAGGCGCTTGAGCAGCGCTTCCGAGCGCGCATGGCGGGCCGCCGCCGGCATGCCCGCGTACAGGGCCGGCACTTCCACGTTTTCGCGCGCCGATTCCGTGGCGATCAGGTGATACCCCTGGAAGACGAAACCGAACGCTTCGCGCCGCAGCCACGCCAGTTCATCGGGGTTCAGGCTGGCCACGTCATGGCCGGCGAAGCGGTACGTGCCGTCGCTGGGGCGGTCCAGGCACCCCAGCAAATGCATCAGGGTCGACTTGCCGGAACCGGAGGCGCCGACGATGGCAACGAATTCGCCGGCGCCAATCGACAAGGTCAGGCCGCGCAGCACTTCCACGGCCGGCGCGCCATCGTGGCCGCCGTAGCGCTTGCGGATGCCAGCAAGTTCAATCAATGGCGCCGGCTGGCCAGGTTCTCCTGCTTGTCCCAGCGACCTGGCCTCGCTCATCGCGCTCACAGCTGGAACCTGCTGGCGCCGCTGTTCGATGGCTGCTCGCCTGTGACCAGCAATTCGCCTTCGCGCAAGCCTTGCAGCACTTCCGCGCTGAGGCGGTTGCGCACGCCGACGGTGACGGCGCGCGTATCGACCTTGCCGTCCGCACCCATCACGCGGGCCGTGAACTGCCCCGGCTTGGCGCCTTCTTCCGTCGACGGTTTCAGGGCCGGCAAGGGCACGGCCAGCACATTGTTCGCCGCCGCCGTGACGAACACCACTTGCGCCGTCATCTGCGGCATCAGTTCGCCGTCCGCGTTATCGACGTCGAACAGCACTGTATACAAGATCACCTTGCTGGTCGACGGCGCCAGGGCCGTGCCGGCGGCGGAACCGCCGGGCACTGGCGGCGCAGGCAGGACTTGGCGCACCTTGCCGCTCCAGCGCCGCTGGTCGCCGCCCAGGGTGGTGAAATACACGGGCATGTCCGGGCGCACGCGGCGCACGTCCGCTTCCGACACTTCCGTCCATACCGTCATGGCCGACAGGTCGGCGATGCGCAGGATGTTCGGCGTCTGGTACGTGGCGTTCAGGGTTTGCCCTTCCTTCGCGTCCAGGCCCACCACCTTGCCGGCCATCGGCGCGTAGATGCGCGTGTAACCGAGGCGCGCCTCGTCCGCCTTCAGGCTGGCCTGGGTCTGGTCGATCTGCGCCTTCAGGTGGTCGATCTTGGCGCCGGCCGAGGCCAGCGTGGCTTCGGCCGTTTCCAGGTCGGCCAAGGGGGTCGAATCGAACTTGGCCATCTGCTTCTGGCGCACGTGCTGCTGGCCCGCCAGCCGGTGCTGCGCCTGCTGGTCGGCCAGCTGCGCGCGCAAGCCCGCCAGCGCGGCGCGGCCCGCATCGACCGTGGCTTGCTGCACGCTGGGGTCGATCTCGGCCAGCAGCTGGCCTTTATCGACGTCGCTGCCCGGCTGCACGTGCAAACGCGTGATCTGGCCCGACACCTGCGCGCCCACGTCGACATAGGTTTGCGGCTGCAAGGTGCCGATGGCCGTGACGCTCGCTTCGATGTTGCCGCGCTTGACGGGCGCCGTGTCGAACACGGTGCTCGGGCCGCGCGTGGCCCACAGGGCGCCGGCGCCGAACAGCACCAGCAAGACCACGCCGCCCAGGATGCGGGCGCGGCGGGAAGGCAGGCGGGCCCCCATCAGGCGGCCGCTTTCAATATAGTCACAACATCGGTCGGTGTCGCCAAACGTGAAAAGTGCATCGGTCTATCCTTGAAAATGGCGGTGAATATCACCGCAGGAACGTCACAAGACCTGCCAGCGCGGCGACGGCTGCCAGCAGGGAACTACGAAACAGCAAGCTGGGCGCATACGGCAGCAACAGGGCCACCAGCAGCGCGCCGGCCGATATGAAACCAAGCCAGGCGACGACGCCGACGGTCGCGCTCCAGCCGGCCACGCAGGGCCAGATGGCCAGCGCCAGCAGGACCGCGCCCGCCAGTTGCAGCGCGCGCCGCACGTTCGGCGCCGCATCCCTGCCCCAGACCTGGCCATGGTGGCGGTCCATCGCCAAGGAGAGGCTGGCCATGCCCGCATACGACAGGCCCAGCGCGCACAGGATGGTAGGGATCATGACTGTCCTTCCGTATTAATTTGCAGGCTGGCCGTGGGCGCGGCGCTTTCCCTGGCGGCGGCCTTGCTGGCCGGTTTTTCCTTGCGCTTGTGGACTTTCCACGCGCCCCAGGCGGCCAGCAGGCCGAAGGCCATGCTGCCCAGTTCCACGCCGGCACTTTCCCAGTCGCCGCGCGCGATCTGCGCCGCCAGATTGTCGCCCGTGCTCAGTACATTGAGCACCGGTAGCAGCAGGCACAGAGCCGCCAGCAAGCCCAGTTGCTCGATCCACGCGCGCTTTTCCGCGCGCAGGCAGGCGTGCACCAGCATCACAAACCACACGCCGAAGAAGGCGCGCAATTCCCAGCCGGCGCGGTGTTCGACGCCGACGGGAATCAGGCGGTTGGCCCACAGGAAGCCCACGCAGGCGATGGACAGGCCGGCAATCGCCGCCACGTTCAGGCAGGCGACGGTGCGGTACACGCGCTGCGTGTAGGTGCCGAACTCGCCGCCGGACTTCTGGCGGCGCTTGACCATGAACAGGATGGCGCCCGTGCCCATCATGGCTGTGCCGGCCAGGCCGCAGAAGAAGTACAGCCAGCGCATCGGCGTACCGCCAAAGCCCACCATGTGCAGGTTCGACATGACGGCGCGCGTCAGGCCCGCGCCGCCCGTATCCGACTCGCCGGGACGGCGCAAGGCGACCTGCTCACCGGTGGCCAGCGCATAGCAAGCCCTGCCCGTGTTGGCGCTGATGCGTTCCATCGTGTCCGTCTCTTCATTCCAGCCGTACATGCACACGCGCATGGAGGCGTCGTTCGGGTTGTCCAGCACCACGGCGCGGATTTCCTGGCCGATAGCCTGCTCGGCGCGCAGCGCGTACGGTTCCAGCGCGGGAATGGCCAGCGGCTGGCCTGTCTTCGCGGGCTTGCCCACATCGTTCCAGTCGGCCAGGAAAGCCTTCTTGGCGTTGTCCATGCCGTATTGCGCCACCACGGGGGCCGGCACATAGTCATCGCTGAAGAAGGCCAGCCCCGTGTAGGCGATCATGAACTGGAACGGCAAGGTCAGCACGGCCACCGCGTTGTGCGCGTCGAGCCACGAACGCTGGCCCTTGGCCGGGCGGAAGGTGAAGAAATCCTTGAAGATGCGCTTGTGCGTGATGACGCCGCTCACCAGCGCCACCAGCATGATCATGGTGGTGATGGCGACGATCCACACGCCGATGCGTCCCGCGTGCAGCTCGTAGTGAAAATCGACGAAATGGTGGCCGCCGATGGTGTCGCGCTCCGTTGCCTCGCGCGCATGTTCGATGACGGCGCCCGTCAGCGGATCGAGGTCCGCCGAGCCATAGCCGCCGGCGGGCTGGAACCAGTAGGCGGACAGGCCGTGGCTGGGACGCTGCACGGGCCAGATTTCCCACATGTCCGCCTTCGGATGTTCCTTCGCCATGAAGTCGAGCGCCAGTTCCAGGCGGTGCCCACGGTCCGTGACCTTCGGCAGCGGCGGATCGTTTGCATGCGCCGCCTCTTCCAGTGCATGCTCGGGCGTCATCCAGTGGGTGATCGGCTCGTCGAAGACGGCCAGGGTGCCGGTGAGGAAAATGGCGAACAGCAGCCAGGAAATCCACAGGCCACTCCATGTATGCAGCCAGGCCATGGCCTGGCGCAAGCCGCCCTGCTGCGGCGTCTTGGCCACTTTGTCTACCTTGACGGCGTTCATGCGGCACCCCGCGACAGCAGCAGGCCGATGCCGCCGCAGGCGATGGCCGGCAGCAGCATGCCGAGCCAGGCGCGGCGCAGGTCCTGCACGGCAAAGACCCAGATCACGGCGCAGGTATAGACGACGAAGGCGCTCAGGGTAGCCGTCAGCACGGCTTCGGCACGCGACAGCGGCAGCACGGCCGCCAGCAGCACGGCCACGCCGGACGTCAGTGCATAGCCGCCAAAGATGGCGGCGAGCACGCGCGAGAACAACATCATGTGGGCCGATTTCATCATCGCGGCGCTCCCTGTGGCATACGCTGGCTCACACCGTCGCGGGCCCGATTCAACTGCACTTCCATAAGCCATGCATCCTTCATCAAGATAGATCATTCAAAAGCGGTTATTTACAGTTTGTAGTTCAAGGTCAGCATCAGGTTGCGCGGCGCTCCCACCATGTTGCCGAAGACATCGGAATAGATGCTCTGGTAGTAGTGCTTGTCGAGCGCATTGTTCACGTTCAGGCGCAGCTCGGCGCGGCTGTCGATCTGCCACGCCGCGTTCAGGCCCACGATCGCGTAGCGGCCCTGGCGCAGATGGTAGGTGCCGTCATTCGATTCGGTCGCGCCCTGGCCGTACAAGGAAGCGCCGACGCGCCAGCCCTGCGCCGCGCCGGACAGGCGGTAGCTGGTGGCCAGCTTGAGCTGCTGGCGCGGATAGCGGCTGTTGAAATCCTTGCCGATATTGGCCGGATCGCTGTCGCGCTTGAATTGCGCCTTCACATAGGTAAAACCGGCCGACAGCTGCCAGTCGGGCGTCAGCGCGCCCGCCACGTCCAGCTCCACGCCTTCGCTGCGCACTTCGCCCGACGCGCGCTGGCAATAGCCCCACGTGCTGCCAGGACAGGGGTTCGGGCCGGCCAGGTCGTCCACGCCGCGGTTTTGCTGGCGGATCTGGAACACGGCCGCGCTGGCATTGAGAGCGCCGCCGAAGTATTCGCCCTTCACGCCCGCTTCATAGTTGGTGCCGCTGATCGGCTTCAATGGCTGCGCATGGGCGTCGGTGGCCGCCTGCGGCTGGAAGATCTCGGTCCAGCTGGCGTACACGGAATGCTGCTTGTCGAGGTCATACACGACACCGGCGTACGGCGTGAATTCGCGCGCCACCGAGTAGCCGGCATCGTCCTTGTACCAGCTCACGCGCCCGCCCAGCACCAGCGACAGCGGGTCGGCCAGGCGCATGCGCGTGCCCGCATACACGCCGCTTTGCTCGGTGATGCTGGCCGTGCGCCACTGCGCGTAGTTGATGACGGGACGCGCCACGCTGCCCGCATCCCAGTGGAACGGGTCGAGCACCGGCGCCGCCGCGCCCCAGCTGTACGGTGCCCAGCCGCCATAGCTGTTTTTCGACGAGCGGCGGTGGCTGGCGCCGACGGTCAGCTCGTGCTCGCGGCCGAACAGGCTGTAGCTGCCGCTCGCATACGCGTCGTAGCTGGTGTTGGCCAGTTCGGCGCGGTAGCTTTGCGAATTGAAGCGCAGGGTGTCGCCGCGGCGGTTGATGCCGGAAAACGTCGTGTCGATCTCGGGCGTCTTGCGCGTGGCTGCCAGCATGGCTTTCCAGCCATTGGCAAAGCGGTGTTCCAGTTCGGCGAAGATGGTTTTATCCGTCTGGCGCCAGTCATCGAATTCGCTGCCCAGGTAAGTGGAGCGGGGCAAATTCAAAAAGCGGCCGTCGGCAGCCGTCACCACGCCCGTCGAGACGCCGTCGTTGTCCGTCTTGCGGTAGTGGGCGCCCACCGTCAAGGTGGTGTCGGGGCGCAGGTCCGCTTCGATGATGCCGTACAGCTGGTGGTTGCGGCCATGCAGCACGTCGACAAAATCCTTCTTGTCCTGCACCGTCACGACGATGCGCCCGCGCAGGGTCTTCGCTTCATTGAGCGCGTTGGCCGCATCGGCTTCCAGGCGGTAGTTGCTCCAGCTGCCCACGCTGGCCGAGAATGACGCTTGCGGCGTGGCCGTCGGGCGCTTGCGCACCATGTTGATGGCCGCGCTGGGCGTGCCGCTGCCCGTCATCAAGCCCGTGGCGCCGCGCACCACTTCGATGCGGTCGTAGATGGCCAGGTCGTCATTGTCGCCATTGAAGGTGCCGTTCGCGCCCAGGCTGGTAGGCAAGCCATCGAACAAGATGTTATCGATTGGAAAGCCGCGTGCGCTGAAACTGCCCGAATCGCCCGTAAAGTTGCCCTTTTGCATAACCAGCCCCGTGATCGACTGCACGGCGTCGTCCAGGGTCGTGATGCCCAGGTCGTCGATCTGCTGGCGCGTCAGCACGCTGACCGACTGCGGCGTTTCGCGCAGCGACAGGTTCAGCTTGGTTGCCGTGTTGCTCACGCCTGTCGTGTACGAGCCGCTGCCTTCCGTTGTCGCATCGCGCCCCGCCGTGACGGACACGCCGAGCATGGTCTGTTCGGTCGCGGGAGTAGCTGGCGCCTGCTGCGCGATGGCCGGCAGGCTGGCGGCCAGGCACAGGGCCGCAGCCGCTTGCGCCAGCGGACGCAATGCAGAGTGAGGAGACGGCAAACTGACAAAATTCAAAGCGTGAGACATGCAAGTTCCTGATAGTAGTGGCGTCATCAGACGGTGAAAAACAGGCGCCCTACTCTGTAGGTGCCGCGAAAACGAAAAACGGGCAGCCGGATGGCTAAATATTTTTTAATGACATGGCCGGTTCGACCGTCACCCAGTAGCGCGTGCGGCTGCGCACCTGCACGGGCAGGGAATTGGGCAGCATGTTCAAAATGCGCTGCGTGTCGGCCAGCGGGAACACGCCCGACAGGCGCAGCTGGGCCACCGCCGGTGCGCAGTCGATCACGCCGGGGCGGTAGCGGGCCAGGTCGGCCAGGAAATCGCCCAAGGTCACGTCGTCGACGATCAGCTGCCCGTGCGACCAGGCGTCCGCATACGCACCGAGGGCGTGCGGCGCGTCCAGCGCGTGGCGGGAAAATGCCACGCCGTGCCCGGCCGCCAGCAGCAAGGGTGCGCCGCCGTCGCGGGGACGGATTTCAACAGCGCTGTCAAACACGTCCACGGTGCTGTAGTCATCCTGCTGGCGCACGGCAAAGCGCGTGCCCAGCGTGCGCACCAGGCCTTCGCGCGTGGCCACCACCAAAGGCGCGCCGCTGCCGGCGCCATGGCCGCTGGTGACGAGGATTTCGCCGGCCAGCAGCTCGATCAGGCGGCGGCTGGCATCGAAACGCACGTTCACGGCCGATCCCGTATTCAGGCTGAGCACACTGCCATCGTCCAGCGCCACCTCGCGCCGCTCGCCCGTGGCCGTGCGGTAGTCGGCGCGCAGGATGCGCACGCCATCCCAGGCATCCGTCTGCGCGGCCAGCATGCCGCCGCCGGCCGCCACGCCCAGCCACGCCAGCAACTGGCGCCGCTTGCCGTTGACGGTTTTCTGCTGCGTGCCGGCCAGCGCCTGCGCAGCCGCACCGCGGTGCAAGCCGTTGAAGCGCTGCGACACGGCTTCGATATGCCGCCAGGCCCGCTCATGTTCCGGGTCCGCCTCGCGCCAGCGCTGCCAGGCGGCCTGTTGCGCCGCGTCCATCTCGCCCGACATCAGCATGGTCAGCCATTCGGCCGCCTGCTGCTGCACGTCCTCGCGGATGGCCGCCGGGGCCGCAGCATTGCCCACCTTGCTCATGCCGGCAGCGAGAAAAACACCTGGCGGTTGGCGCGCGTCAGGTATTGCTTGACCGAGCTGGCCGACACGTTCAGGCGCGCGGCGATCTCGGCATAGCTGAGCCCTTCCAGTTGCGCCAGCAGGAACGCCGTGCGCACGGGCGCGGGCAAGCCAGCCAGGGCCTGGTCGATTTCCTGCAAGGCTTCCAGCGCCAGCAGCCGCTCTTCCGGCGCGGGCGCCACTTCGGGCGGCAGGCAAGCCAGCGCTTCCAGATAGGCGTCTTCCAGCACTTGCCGGCGGTGGCGATGCGCCACCAGGCGGCGCGCGATGGTGGCCAGAAAAGGCCGCGCTTCACGGATCTGCGGCGCGGCATCGGCCGTCAGCACGCTGACGAAGGTGTCTTGCGCCAGGTCCGCCGCCTCGCCCGCATTGCCCAGCTTATGCCGCAGCCAGCCCTGCAGCCAGCCGTGATGGCTGCTGTAGAGCGCGTGCAGGTCTTGTTGCTGTGCAAAATCGGCGGCCGACATGGCATCCCTTTCCGCCCGGACGTGCGGCGCCCGAGAATGTAAATAAGAATTATTCTCATTCTAACCGCGTTCCTGCCATTCATGCAATCGCGGCATTGCCAGAAATACCAAGTAATTCAAACGCCGGCCAACCGCCAGGCGGTGCAGCGCGGGACCGCCAGCCACCCGCGATGGGGTAAAATGGCGGCCATCGTCCGGCTTGCGCCGCCCACTCCCAAGCTTTTCATTGCAGGTTCATCATGCTAGATAATCTCACCCAACGGCTTGCCAAAGTCGTCAAGACCATGCGCGGCGAGGCGCGCCTGACCGAAGCGAACACCGCCGACATGCTGCGCGAAGTGCGCCTGGCGCTGCTCGAAGCCGACGTCGCCCTGCCCGCCGTGCGCGAATTCATCGCCAAAGTCAAAGAAAAAGCCATGGGCGAGGATGTCATTTCCTCGCTCACGCCAGGCCAGGCCCTGGTGGGCGTGGTGCAGCGCGAGCTGGCCGCCCTGATGGGCGCCGACCTGGGACCGGAAGCGTCGCAGATCAGCTTTGCGCAGCAGCCGCCCGCCATCATCCTGATGGCCGGTCTGCAGGGTGTGGGTAAAACCACCACCGTCGGCAAGCTGGCGAAATACCTGAAGGAAGAAAAGAAGAAGAAAGTGCTGACCGTCTCGGCCGACGTGTACCGTCCCGCCGCGATCGCCCAGCTGCAATCGGTCACCGCCCAGGTGGGCGCCGACTTCTTCCCGTCCACCAGCACGGACAAGCCGGTCGATATCGCGCTGGCCGCGCTGGACTGGGCGAAAAAGCATTACCACGACGTGCTGATCATCGATACGGCGGGCCGTCTCGGTATCGACGAAGAGATGATGCGCGAAATCGCCGCCGTCCACGGCGCCGTGAAACCGATCGAAACCCTGTTTGTCGTCGACGCCATGCTGGGCCAGGACGCCATCAACACGGCGAAAGCCTTCAATGATGCCCTGCCGCTGACCGGTATCGTGCTGACCAAGCTCGATGGCGATGCGCGCGGCGGTGCGGCCCTGTCCGTGCGCCACATCACGGGCAAACCGATCAAGTTTGCCGGTGTCTCGGAAAAACTCGACGGCCTGGAAGCGTTCGACCCGACCCGCATGGCCAACCGCATCCTGGGCATGGGCGACATCCTCGCCCTGGTGGAAGAAGCGCGCAAGGGCGTCGACAGCAAGGCGGCGGCCGATCTGGCGCAGAAGATCAAGGTTGGCGGCAAGTTCGACATGAACGACTTCAAGGCGCAACTGGGCCAGATGAAGAAAATGGGCGGCATGGCCAACCTGATGGACAAGCTGCCGGCCCAGTTCCAGCAGGCGGCAGGCGGCAAGAACATGGATCAAGCCGACAAACAGGTGCGCCGCATGTGCGGCATCATCGATTCGATGACGCCGCAGGAACGCGCCAAGCCTGAACTGATCAAGGCCACGCGCAAGCGCCGTATCGCCGCCGGCGCCGGCGTGCAGGTGCAGGAAGTGAACCGCATGCTGACGCAATTCGAGCAAATGCAGACGATGATGAAGAAATTGTCGGGCGGCGGCATGATGAAGATGATGCGCTCCATGAAGGGCATGATGCCTGGGATGAGGTAAGGCGTCGAAGTCCCCGCTCGCGGGGACTTCGACGGCATTCATTACGCCGCACACCCAAGTAAAAACATCGTTCTAAATAATGCCGGATTGCATTTTCATGTGTCCGGCATCACTGTTCCCTCCCTCAGCAGCCCCCCTCCCCGCATAGCAAGCAACCATGCCATTTACGGGCAAAAACGCCGTTCTGCGCTCCCAAGCGGTGCGCCCGGGCGACAGCATTGCCATTTCCCTGCTTTTTCCTCGTGAAAACGTGAAAAACACTTGCATACTAGGTAAATCCACACCAATATTAGCCGTGCGATTAATTGCGCAATTTCCCATGTGTTTGTTAAGGAGGCTCGAAGATGGCAACAGCCAAAAAAACCCCAGTAGCAGCGCCAGCCAAAGCAGCAGCAGCCAAGCCTGCAGCCGCCAAGAAAGCAGCACCCGCAGCCAAGGCAGCAGCTAAACCAGCAGCGGCGAAGAAAGCGGCAGCACCGGCAACACCACGCAAGCCAAACGCAGCATTCATGAAAGCAATGACGCCATCGAAAGATCTGGCCGCCGTTGTTGGCGCAGCACCACTGCCGCGCACGGAAGTGACCAAAAAGGTATGGGATTACATCAAAAAACTCGATCTGCAAGATCCGGCCAACCGCCGCATGATCAATGCGGACGACAAGCTGAAAGCAGTTTTCGGCGGCAAAGCCCAAGTCTCCATGTTTGAAATGACCAAACTGATCTCCGATCATTTGAAATAATCAGATACGCACAGGGCGTCTACGCCGTGTGAGTGCCCCGCCGCTTTACTGCGAGCGGGGCATTTTTTTGGGCATTTTGGGGTCAGACCCTCAACACCGTTAACACAGAGCTCTGCGCCAACGCTGCCGGGGGTCTGACCCCAGCCTTCATTTGAATTCCCACTGCTTCCAAGCCGCCCGCACGGCATTCGGATACTCGGCCCTGCCCCGGCTGCCGTTGTACCGCCCCAGCGCCAGGTATAAATCACCCTTTTCCATATCCAGGTACATGCGCAGGATCGCGCAGCCGTAGCGCAGATTCGTCTGCATATGAAACAGCTTGCTGCGGTCATGGTCGCCGATGACGCCCGTCCAGAATGGCATCACTTGCATGTAGCCGCGCGCGCCAGCTAGCGAGACGGCGTATTTGCGGTAGGCCGACTCCACCTGGATCAGGCCCAGCACGAGGGCCGGCTCCAGGCCCGCGCGGCGCGATTCGTACCATACGGTTTCCAGGAATTCCGTGCGCAGCTGGGCGTCCGGCAGCTTGCGCTGCAGGCGCGACGACATCTGCGCCAGCCATTGCTGGTAGCGCTGCAAGTCGGCGGGCGTGGCAAATTTGGGTTGCGGCGGGCGTTCGTCGCGGATCGCGTGCGACAGGGCCAAACGGACGGAGTCGGCCAGCGCCTCTTCCTTCTGGTTGCCGGCCTGCGCCGGAGAGACGCAGGCCAGACAGGCGGCCAGCGCGAGCGCGCCAGCCGTCTTGCTTACGGATAGACGCTTCACTGCGCCATTTGGCCCTGGATGAAGGCGACGATCTCTTCCGGCGCCACGCCAGTTGCTTCCGCGTCGCGGCGGCCCTGGTATTCCAGCTTGCCTTCTTTCAGGCCGCGCTCGCCGATGACGATGCGGTGCGGCACGCCGATCAGCTCCCAGTCGGCGAACATGGCGCCTGGACGCAAGCCGCGGTCGTCGACGATGACGTCCACGCCAGCGCCTTGCAGGGCCGCGTACAGCTTCTCCGTCTCTTCCTTGACCAGTTCGCTGCGGTCCATGCCCATCGGGCACAGCACGACCTCGAATGGCGCGATCGACGCGGGCCAGATGATACCCTTGTCGTCGAAGTTCTGTTCGATGGCGGCGCCCAGGATGCGCGTCACGCCGATGCCGTAGCAACCCATCTGCAGCGGCGCAGGTTTGCCGTTTTCATCGAGGAAGGTGGCTTTCATGCTTTCCGAGTACGCCGTACCCAACTGGAACACGTGGCCCACTTCGATGCCGCGCTCAATCGCCAGTGCGCCCTGGCCGTCCGGCGAAGCGTCGCCGGCGACGACATTGCGCAAGTCGGCCACGATGGCAGGCTCGGCCACGTCGCGGCCCCAGTTGGCGCCCGTGTAGTGGAAACCGGCGTCATTCGCGCCGCACACGAAGTCGCTCATGTGGGCGACCGTGCGGTCCGCCACCACGGTGACGGGCGCTTTGGTGCCGATCGGGCCCAGGTAGCCGGGAATCGTGCCGTAGACTTCCAGGATTTCCGCTTCCGTCGAGAAACGGTGACCGGCCAGGCCGGCAACCTTGCCCACCTTGATCTCGTTCAATTCATGGTCGCCGCGCAGCAGCAGCATGAAATGCTGTTTCGTGACTTTCTCGTCCTTGCCCGTCGTTTCCACGGTCAGGGCGATCGTTTTCACGGTGCGCGACAGCTCGATACCCAGCAGGGTAGCCACGGTTTCGCACTTGACGGTGTCCGGCGTGGCCGTTTTCGTCAGTGCCTGGGCGGCGGCCGGGCGCTCGCCCGCTGGCGGCAGCGCTTCGGCCGCTTCCATGTTGGCCGCGTAGTCGGACGTCGGGCAGTACACGAGCGCGTCTTCGCCCGTGTGGGCGATGACGTGGAATTCGTGCGAACCGGAACCGCCGATGGCGCCGTTATCGGCTGCCACGGCGCGGAATTTCAGGCCGAAACGCGTGAAGATGCGCGTGTAGGCGTCAAACATGACCTTGTACGACGCTTGCATGCCGGCCAGGTCGCGGTCGAACGAGTACGCGTCCTTCATCGTGAATTCGCGGCCGCGCATCAGGCCGAAGCGTGGGCGGCGCTCGTCGCGGAACTTGGTCTGGATATGATAAAAATTCAACGGCAACTGGCGGTAGGACTTGATTTCCGTGCGCACGACGTCGGTGATGACTTCTTCCGACGTCGGCTGGATCGCGTATTCGCGGCCGTGGCGGTCTTTCACGCGCATCAGTTCGTCGCCCATCTTGGTCCAGCGGCCCGTCTCTTGCCACAGTTCGGCCGGCTGCACGAGCGGCATCAGCAGTTCGATACCGGCGGCTTTGTTCATCTCGTCACGGATGATGGCTTCCACCTTGCGGATCACGCGCAAGCCCATCGGCATGTAGGTATAGATGCCGGAACCGAGGCGTTTGATCATGCCTGCACGCATCATCAATTGGTGGCTGACGATTTCCGCGTCAGAAGGTGCATCTTTAAGTGTGGAAATAAAAAAACGGGAGGCGCGCATAACGGTGAATTCTTTTTAAAAAGAGAGGGTTATAATCAACCTAATTTTAAAGGATTAGCTGGCTGATGCGTCCATACTTTACACAAATGCGCTCAATTGGTGCGATTCCGGCGCTTTTCGCACCCCGAAAAGGTCACCGGCTTGCGAAGTTGTGGGTAATTATGTAAAAAAGGACGCTCTGTCGCAGAAAGTTTGAGGTGCATTATGCTCGACCGTGAAGGGTTTCGGCCCAACGTCGGCATCATCCTGCTAAACGCCCAGAACGAGGTGTGGTGGGGCAAGCGGGTGCGCGAGCACTCATGGCAGTTTCCGCAAGGCGGTATCAAATATGGCGAAACACCGGAACAAGCCATGTTTCGCGAACTTGAAGAGGAAATCGGACTCAGACAGGAACACGTCAAAATTGTCGGCCGCACCCGCGACTGGCTGCGCTATGAAGTGCCAGACCACTTCATCAAGCGCGAGATTCGCGGCCATTACCGTGGCCAGAAGCAGATTTGGTTTCTGCTGAGAATGTGCGCGCGCGATAACGACGTCAATCTGCGCTTGACCGACCATCCCGAGTTCGACGCCTGGCGCTGGCATGAATACTGGGTCCCGCTCGATGTCGTCATTGAATTTAAACGCGATGTGTACCAGCGCGCCTTGCAGGAGCTGTCCCGCTTCCTGACCTGGCCCGTGCATGGCAACGCACAGCAAGCGCACCGCCACACGTCGCGCTACCTGCGCCAGCCCCATGCGCCACGGGCACAGGACGGTACGGCTGTGGCCAAGCCTTGCGACGGCATTGCCGCCGAAGGGTGTACGCCGGAGCTGATTCTGCCAGGCAAGGAGTAGTCCGCCGCAATGAACGCACTCTCCCACGCAAAAGGGGCAGCCTGAACAGGCTGCCCCTTTTTTCATGCCGGCAGGAAACTCCCCTGCCGGTCAGGCTGGCTTAGTTTGCTGCAGTAACTGGCGCAGCGGCGGGAACATCCAGCGTGATGGCTTTGAGGCCCAGGATATTGCTGCTGTAGTGGCGGATCTTGTTGGCCAGGGCCGGGTCGTTGTTCAGCTTTTGACCGTACGACGGCACCATTTCCACCATCTTCGCTTGCCATTCCGGTGTTGCCAGGCGGCTCTTGAATGCCGTTTGCAGCACCTTGATCATGATCGGCGGCGCGGTCGAGGCGCCTGGCGATGCACCCAGCAGGGCGACGATGCTGCCATCGGCGGCGCCGACGACTTCCGTGCCGAACTGCAGCAAGCCGCCTTTGACAGGGTCATCCTTGACGATCTGCACGCGCTGACCGGCGTTTTGCAGGGTCCAGTCTTCCATCTTGGCGTTCGGCAGGTATTCGCGCAGGGTCTTCAAACGGTCTTCCGGCGAGTTCATGACCTGTTCCACCAGGTATTTCGTCAGCGGAATATTGTCGTAGCCGGCTTGCAGCATCGGTTTTACATTGCCCGTGCCGATCGAGGCAGGCAAATCGATCCACGAACCGTTTTTCAGGAACTTGGTCGAGAAAGTGGCAAACGGACCAAACAGCAGGGCTTTCTTGCCATCGATGATGCGCGTGTCCAGATGCGGTACGGACATCGGCGGCGAACCGACGGATGCCTTGCCGTAGACCTTGGCCGCATGCGCCGCCACCAGTTCAGGATTGGTCGTCACCAGCCATTGGCCGCCGACCGGCACGCCGCCGTAGCCCTTGGCTTCAGGAATGCCCGATTTTTCCAGCAGCGGCAGCGAACCGCCGCCGGCGCCGATGAAGACAAACTTGGCGCGCATGGTCTTTTCCTTGCCAGCGTTCAAGTCTTTCACCGTCACATTCCACACGCCATCGGCGCCGCGCTGGATGTCTTCCACCTGGTGGCGCAGGTGCAGGACCATGCCGTGGCTGTCCGTCAGGTATTTCACGAGACCGCGCGTGAGGTTGCCGAAATTGACGTCGGTACCGATTTCCATGCGCGTCGCCGCCACTTTCTGGCCCTTGTCACGGCCTTGCATGACGAGCGGCGCCCACTGCTCGATCTGCGCCAGGTCTTCCGAGAACAGCATGCCCTTGAACAGGTTTTCCTTTTGCAGCGCGGCATAGCGCTTCTTCAAAAAGGAAATATTGTCGTCACCCCACACAAAGGCCATGTGCGGCACATTGTTGATGAAGGTTTGCGGCGCGCCCAGGTGCTTGTTGGCGACCTGATAGGCCCAGAACTGCTTGGAAATTTCGAATTGCTCGTTGATGGCAACGGCTTTCTTGGTCTCGATGCTGCCATCGGCCGCTTCCGGCGTGTAGTTCAGTTCGGCAAACGCCGAGTGGCCCGTGCCCGCGTTGTTCATCGCGTCCGAGCTTTCGGCGGCCACGGAATCGAGGCGCTCGACCATTTCCATCGTCAGCGACGGATCGAGTTCCTTGAGCATGCTGCCCAGGGTGGCGCTCATGGTGCCGGCGCCGATCAGCAGCACGTCGACCGGTTTTTCGGACGAGGCCGGAGGGGTCTTGTTACATGCCGCCAGGATCAGGCACGACATCAAAAGTAATAGCGATTTACGCATACGTAACTCCGTTTATGAATACTGAAGGATGATTCTTGCGCGCCACCGTGGCGGCACCATCGCTGCATGGAATGCAAACAGCCCGCCAGCCGGAACGCCAGGGCGGCCGGACAGGTCAAGTCGATGGTGATAGGCATGCTGCCGCGCTCCGGGATAAACCAGGAGCAAGATCTGGTGGCAAAGGTGCGGGCAATGGAAGCACGGAATGACAACAAAATCGTCATCGTGTCCAGAGCAAATATCAAGAGCGGCGATTTTATCACCGTTATTTGGCGCCACCGGGCCGTGGCGGTAGTGGATAATACTTACTGCAGGGTATTAAATTTCGGTGACTATCGGGTCATGAAAGCGGGCGCCAGACGGAAAAAAGGGCATCCTCGATGCCCTTCGTTGACGTACGCGGTACAATGCCGGCTGCCCTTTAGCCATAGCCATTCAGCCATGTTCAACCCCTCTTCCGACGACGTGCGCCGCTTCTTTTGCGACACCTTGCGCAAGCACCGCGCCCATGAAATCCTCACGCCGATGGAAGCCATCGCGCTCGACTGGATACTCGAACACCCCGAGTATGAAAACGAGCTCTCCGACGTCGAAGCGGCGCTGGCGCGCGACTACTCCGTCGAAGGGGGCCATGCCAACCCGTTCCTGCACCTGTCCATGCATCTGTCGATCACGGAGCAGGTGCAGGTGGACCAGCCGCGCGGCATCCGCCCGGCCGTCCAGCAGCTGACCCAGCGCCTCGATTCGGCCCATGCCGCCCAGCACGAAGTGATGGAATGCCTGGGCCAGATGATCTGGGCTTCGCAGCGCTCGGGTTTGCCGCCGGATACGGACGCGTATATCGACTGCGTGCGGCGCCGCTGATCAGGTAGTATCATGTTGCCAAGAAACTCAGCCACTGAAGGATATCTTGGCCCATCACACCATTCTCGTACTCGGCGGTTACGGTTTTTTCGGCACGCGCATTTGCCAGACGCTAGCCGGCAATCAGAATATCCATCTACTGGTGGCCGGGCGCGACGCCGCCAGGGCCAAGGCACTGGCGGCGCAATTGGGCTTGCCACCGCGGCAAGCACTGGCGCTCGATGCCGATGCACCTGATCTGGCGCGGCGCCTGACCGAACTGGGCGTCGATACGCTGATCCATACCGCAGGCCCGTTCCAGGGCCAGGATTACCGCGTCGCCCGTGCGGCGATCGAGGCCGGCGCCAACTATATCGACCTGGCCGACGGCCGCGATTTTGTCGCCGGCATCGCCAGCCTCGACGACCTGGCGCGCCAGCGCGGCGTGTTCATCACCAGCGGCGCCAGCTCGCTGCCAGCGCTGTCCTCGGCCGTGGTGGACCGCTACCTGCCGCGCTTTCGCCAGCTCACATCGATCCGCCACGGCATCGCCTCCGGCGCCCGCGCGCCGGGCATCGCTACCATGGCAGGCATCTTCTCGTACTGTGGCAAACCGTTCCAGCGCCTGGTTGCCGGCAGCCAGCAGACCACGCACGGCTGGCTCGACCTGAAACGCCACCGCTTTGCCGCGCCCGTGGGACGGCGCTTGCTGGGCAGCTGCGACGTGCCCGACCTGGCACTGTTCCCGCAACGCTATCCGGGCCTCGACACCGTCACTTTTCACGCCGGTTTTGCCGGTGCGCCCGGCCATCTGTTCGTCTGGGCCGCCGCGCAACTGGTGCGCCTGGGCCTGTTGCGCAGCCTGCTGCCGCTGGTCAGGCCATTGCACGCCATCAGCCAATGGGTGGAACCGCTGGTCAGCGACAAAGGCGCGATGTTCGTGACGCTGCAAGGCACGGGACTCGATGGCCTGCCGCTGACGCTGACCTGGCAATTGCTGGCGGCGCAAAACCACGGCCCGCATATCCCGTGCGGCGCGTCGATCGCGCTGGCGCACCGGTTGGCCAGCGCCAGCAGCGGTGGTGCGCCGCTACCGCGCGGCGCGATGCCCTGCGTCGGCCTGCTCACGGTGGAAAATTACCTGGCCGCGCTGCAAGGCCATGACGTGACCGAGGTACCGGCATGAGCTGGTACCTGTTCGTCAAATGGCTGCACATCCTCAGCGCCACCATCCTGTTTGGCACGGGCATCGGCATCGCTTTCTTCAAGTGGATCAACGACCGGAGTGGCGAGGTGCGTGCGATCCGCCTGTCGGCCGAAAAGACCGTGCTGGCCGATTGGCTGTTCACCGCGCCGGCCGTCATTGTCCAGCCGCTGTCCGGACTGGCCCTGGCGCACCTGGCCGGCTATCCGATCCTGTCCGGCTGGGTCCTCGCCTCGATGCTGCTGTATGCGGTGGCCGGCGCCTGCTGGCTACCCGTGGTATGGCTGCAGATCCGCATGCGCAGCCTGGCCCGCCTGGCTGACGACACGGGCACACCGCTGCCGCGCCTGTACTGGGTCTATGCGCGCTGCTGGTTCTGGCTTGGCGTGCCCGCATTTGCCGCGCTCATGCTGGTCTACTGGCTGATGGTTGCCAAGCCCGCGCCATGACGCCAGCCAAGCTGCAAGGGCTGTACTGGGCCATGCGCCTCGGCATGGCTTTTATCTGGCTATGGACGGCGTTTGTGTCCTGGTATCTGTATCCGCATGCCGAATCGCTCGCATGGCTGCGCCGCAGCGGCATCACGCTGCATACGGAACACGTGTTTGCCGCCTCATGCCTGGCCGACCTGGCCATGGGCATCGCCTCGCTGTTCCATGCCAGGCCGTTGCTATGGTGGACGCAGTGCGCGCTGGTGGCCGGCTATACACTGGTGATCGCCGTCTTCCTGCCGGAATTCCTGATACACCCTTTCGGGCCGCTGACGAAAAATATCCCGCTGGCCGCCGGCCTCGTCTTCCTGGCCCTGTATGAAAAAAGCCGTGGCTAGCACGGCTTCGGGAGAGCGATCAACAACACTCGGCGGCGCAGCAACCGATCAGGCTGGCCGTACCGCCTGTGGCAGCGCGGGTGCCTTCGCCTTGCCCATCAATCCCAGCACCACCTGCAGCGCCATGGCGATGGCGCCGCCGATGAAGACCACGTCGCCGAAGGTGCGTATCCAGCGCAGGTTTTGCAGCAGCGGCTGCTGCATGAATGCCTCGCTGCGCGCATACCACAGGCCTTCCGTCACGCTGGCGTGGAACTGGATGATGCCTATCGGCAGCAAGCTGGTAAAGATCATCAGGACCAGGCCCACATTCAAGCCCCAGAACGCCGTCTTCATCAAGGCAGGGCTGAAGCGGTAGTCGGGACGCAGATAGCGCAGCACCAGCAAGGTAAAGCCCAGCGCCAGGAAACCGTACACGCCGAACAGCGCCGCATGCGCATGCACGGGGGTCGTGTTAAGGCCCTGGATGTAGTACAGGGCGACGGGCGGATTGATCATGAAGCCCAGCACGCCAGCGCCCAACATGTTCCAGAAGGCGACGGCGACAAAGCACATCAGCGGCCAGCGCAGGTTTTCCATCCATGGCGCGCGCTCCTTCAGACGCCAGTTTTCCCACGCTTCATGTCCCAGCACGATCAGCGGCACCACTTCCAGCGCACTGAAGCTCGCGCCGATGGCCATCACGGGCGTGGTGGTGCCGGCGAAGTACAGGTGGTGGAAAGTACCTGGTATCCCGCCCAGCATGAACAGCGAGGCAGAGGCCAGGCTGGCCGCCGTGGCCATGCGCACCGACACCAGGCCCAGGGTCGAGAAGATGAAGGCCAGCGCCGTCGTGGCGAAGACTTCAAAGAAACCTTCCACCCACAGGTGCACCACCCACCAGCGCCAGTATTCCATCACCGACAAGTGCGTGCGCTCGCCGTAGAACAGGCCGGCGCCGTAGAACAGGCCGATGGCGCCCACGGATGCGGTCAACAGCGCCAGCAGGTTCTTGTCGCCGCCCGGCTTGCGCAGTGCCGGCACGACGCCGCGCAGCATCAAGACGAGCCACAGCAGGATGCCGATATATTTACCGATCTGCCACAAACGTCCCAGGTCCACATATTCATAACCCTGGTGGCCCAGCCAGAAATTCCACTCGGGCGGCATCACTTGCGCGATGGCCAGGTAGTTGCCGATAAACGAGCCGACGACCACGGCGACGAGGGCCCAGAACAGCACGTCGACACCGAGGCGCTGCCACTTGGGGTCCTTGCCGCCATTGATCAGGGGCGCGAGGAACAGGCCGGCGGCCAGGAAGCCCGTGGCGATCCAGAACAGCGCGGCCTGGATATGCCAGGTGCGCGTAAGCGCATACGGGAACCAGCGCGACACGTCGATGCCGTAGAACTGCTGCCCTTCCACCGTGTAGTGCGCCGTGAAGCCGCCGATGAAGACCTGGAAGATGAACAGCGCCACCACGAGGAACAGGTACTTGCCGAGTCCCCGCTGCGAAGGCGTCAGCGCGAACGTGGTGAGCGGGTCGCGCGGACCGGCCGCCGGCAGCGCCTCGTCATGGTCGCGCAAGAATGCCCAGCCCCAGACGAGGAAGCCCACGCCGGCCAGCAGCACCACCACGCTGGCAACCGACCAGACGAGGTTTTCGCCGCTGGGCTGGTTGCCGATCAGCGGTTCATGCGGCCAGTTGTTCGTATAGGTCACTTTCTGGCCAGGACGCTCGGTCGCGGCGGCCCATGCCGTCCAGAAGAAGAACTGCGTCATCTGCGTGCGCCGCTCGGCGCTGGGCAGGGTGTTTTCCTTCATGGCGAAGTGTTCACGGCTTTTTTGCAGCGCCGGCGCATCGGAGAACAGCTGGTCGTAATAGTGCGCCGTGTTGGCGATCGCTTGCACGCGGCGCGGCGACAGGCGCAGCACTTGCGCATCATCGGTGCGGTTGCCGCGGTATTCGATTTTAAGCGCTTCGCGCAGCGCCGCCTGCGTGGGGCCGTCGAGCGCCGCATAGGCCTTGCCATGCTGCTCTTGCGCGGCCAGTTCAAGCCAGGCCGTCAGTTCGCGGTGCAGCCAGTCGGCCGTCCAGTCGGGCGCCTGGTAGGCGCCGTGGCCCCAGATGGAGCCCAGCTGCATGCCGCCGACCGATTGCCAGGCCGTTTGGCCATCGAGGATGCCCTCGCGGTCGAACAGTTGCCGGCCATCCTGTGCCAGCACCTGCGCGGGGATGGGCGGCGCCTGCCGGTACACTTCGGCGCCGTAGTAGCCGAGCAGCGAAAACGTCACGATCAGCACACCGATCAGAGTGAACCAGAGTTTTTTGTAGGGACCCATGGGTCTTTCCTTTGTCAGTGCACCACGGCCGGCGCAAAGCGCTCGAACAGGATATTGTTTTCAGTATGGATGTGCGCCATCAGGTCTTCGCGGAAGGTGCGCAAGCCCGTGTACAGCGCGCGCCAGGTGGTGCAGGCGCCGGCCGGCGCGGTGATGTCGTTCGTCATTTCCTCCATCGCGCGCAAGGCCACGCCATGGTCGTCGTGCTCCATGCGCATCACGTTGATGGGCGCGCCGGCCCGGGGGCCCTGGCCACGCACGATCATGGGGAACAGCACGTCTTCTTCCTTGCGCATATGGCTTTCCAGCTCCTGCGCCATGGCCGACAGGTGTTCCGCCAGCCCGTGCGGACAGTCGGCGCGGTCGCCATGTACCTGCTCGACCTTGCGTGCCAGGCGTATCAGCTCGGGCAGCTGTTCGCGGTGCACGGCGTGGTAGCGGGACAGGATATGTTCCACCAGCTCGGTGGCCGAGGCTTCCTGCCAGTCACGCTCGCCGCTGGCGTCAGTCCGTCCTGCCAGCACTTGCAGTTCCTTGACGATGGACGCCGTGTCCACGCCGGCCGCTTCGGCCGCCGCGCGCAGGGTCTTGTTGCCGCCGCAGCAGAAATCCAGGCGGTGCGCATCGAACAGGCGCGTGGCGCCAGGGATGCGGCGGGCCAGCTGGCCCAGGGATTGGTCGATCATTTCCATAATGCTTCCTTGATGATGAATGGGGTTTATTGACGGGCGCCGGCGTGGTAGACGCCGGGCACGGGTTCGCCAGTCACTTCCAGCACGCCCACGGCGCCCTTGCCGGCGCGCGACAGCGCATGGTCGACCAGCAGATAGCTGCCAGGATGCTGTACCTTGAGTTCGACGATGGTCGCGCCGCCCGGTGCCACAAGCGTCGTTTGCACGTCGTGTTTCGGGCTGCTGATCGAGCCTTCGCTGTACACCTTGTCGAAGATCTCGCCGATGATGTGGAACGATGAAATCTTGTTCGGGCCGCCGACGCCGAAATAGATGCGCACCGTTTCGCCGACTTTCGCCTGCAGTTTGTGCGTCTTGCTCAGGGCGCCCACTTCGCCGTTGAAGACGTAGTAGTCCGGCAGCTCATTGGCCATTTTTTCCAGGTTCGGTTCCTGGTGCACGGGGGCGCCGTGCGGACGGCCCGTGTACATCTCGCCCTGCATGACGTAGTACTCGCGGTCGACTTTTGACAGGCCGCCTTCCGGTTCGACCAGGATCATGCCGTACATGCCGGCCGCGATATGCTGCGGCACCAGCGGCGTGGCGCAGTGGTACACATACAGGCCCGGATTGAGCGCCTTGAAAGTGACGGTTTTTTCCTGCCCTGGCGCCACCTGCGTGTGCTGTCCGCCGCCATGGCCGCCCGTCACGGCGTGCAGGTCGATCGAGTGGATCATCTTGCTGTCCTTGGCGTTGAACAGGGTCAGTTCCACCGTGTCGCCCACCTTCGCGCGCAGCATCGGGCCGGGCACCTGGCGGTTGAAGGTCCAGTAGGTAAAACTGGTGCCGTCATCGAGCTTGCCCGGCAGTTCTACCGTCTCCATCCGGTATTTCAGGGTTTGCGGCGCGCGCGCGCCGATGGCGGTCGGCACGGAGGCGGGATTGGCCGCCACGCTGACGGCCGAGGGATCGGGGCCGCGCATCGGCGACGGCGCGGGCGTGTACAGGGCCAGCGCGGCGGCCTGGCTCGATTCGCTGGCAGCGCTGCCGGCGCCAGCGGCCTTCGGTGTTGCCGGCTCGGCCAGTGAGGTGCCGGTCACTTCCAGCTTGCCTTCCATGCCGATCTGGCGGTGGCCGGGGATCGAGCAGTAATAGGTGAACGTGCCGGCGCGCGTGACCTTGAAGCGCACGGTGGTGCTGCCGCTGTTGGCGCTGAACTTGGCCGAGGCCACATTCAGTTCCGGGATCAGCAGATCGTGCTCGGCGCCTTCGCCGCTTTTCAGCACCAGTTCCACCGTGTCGCCCACCTTGGCCGCCAGCACGGGGTTGACCTGGCCCTTGGCGTCGATGAACACCATCTTGCCGTCGACGATATTGGTTTGCAGTTCATAGCGCTTGACTGCGGCGGTAGCGGGTTTGGCGGCGGTAGCGGCGGCGCTGGCAGGGAGGCTCACCTGGGCTTGCACGGACAGGGGCATGGCCAGTACGCAGACGGCGGCGGCAATGGCGCGGAGGGAGGGAGTCGTTTTCATCAAGCTTTCCTTGGTCTTGTATGCCGGTTCGGCACCCTTACCTAGGCAATCCGTGTGCCAGGAAAAACTTGTTTTAAATCAACGATTTGAAAAATGCAGGGTCGATATGACCCTGCTCAAGCATGGTCCGTTGTACCCTGCATGGTACTTATGACCACCACTGCCATCCACCTGCTGCTACTCACCGACCTGGTCGCCGACCTGCCCGTGGCCGTGCGCCTGCAGCGCCTCGTCGGCAGCCTGCGCGCCCACTTCGGCTGCGAGGCCGTGGCCTTGCTCAAGCTCGATGGCGAGCATTTGCGCCCCGTGGCGATGGCCGGCCTGGCCAACGATGCGCTGGGACGCCGCTTCGCCGTCGCCGACCATCCGCGCCTGGCCGCCATCCTGCAGCGACGCGGCGTGCTGTGCTTCCATCACGACAGTTCCCTGCCCGATCCCTACGATGGCCTGATCGCCGAGCGGGCCGGCGAGCCGCTGCCCGTGCACGACTGCATGGGCATGGCGCTGGACCTGGAAGGCGAACGCTGGGGCGTGATCACGCTCGACGCGCTGCAGGTGGGCACCTTCGATATGCAGGCGCAGCGCGACCTGGGCGAACTGGCCTGCGCCATCGAGGCGGCCGTGCGCGTGACGCGCCTGGAAACGGAAATCCGCGCCCTGCGCCTGTCGGGCGGCGCCATGCTGGCCGATGCGCAAGCGCCGCGCGAGGAACACGATTTCGTGGGCCAGAGCAGCGCCATCACGCACTTGCTGCACGAATTGCAGGTGGTGGCCGATTCCGAGCTGCCCGTGCTGCTGCTGGGAGAGACGGGCGTGGGCAAGGAATTGTGCGCGCACCGCCTGCACCGGCTGTCGCGCCGCGCGGGCAAGCCTTTGATCCACGTCAATTGCGCGGCCTTGCCCGAGTCCCTGGCCGAAAGCGAATTGTTTGGCCATGTGCGCGGTGCGTTTTCCGGCGCCGTCAGCGACCGGCCCGGGCGTTTCGAGGCGGCCGAAGGGGGCACCCTGTTTCTCGATGAAGTGGGCGAATTGCCATTGTCGATACAGGCCAAGCTGCTGCGCACCTTGCAAAATGGCGAAATCCAGCGCCTGGGCGCGGACCGGCCGCGCCGGGTCAACGTGCGCGTGATCGCCGCCACCAACCGCAGCCTGCGCGAACATGTGCGCGACGGCTCGTTCCGCGCCGATCTGTATCACCGTTTATCCGTGTATCCCGTGCCGATTCCGCCGCTGCGCGAGCGGGGCAATGACGTGCTGCTGCTGGCCGGGGGATTCCTGGAACTGAACCGCGCGCGCCTGGGCTTGCGCAGCCTGCGCCTGTCCGCCGCGGCGGAAAACGCCTTGTGCCACTACCGCTGGCCGGGCAATGTGCGCGAACTGGAACATGTGATCAGCCGGGCCGCGCTGAAAGCCGTGATACGCGGCGCGGACCGCAAGGACATCGTGACCCTGGAAACGGATATGCTCGACCTCGATGCGCTGGAAGCGCCGGCCGGCACGGACGCGCTGCCGCTGGCGCCAGCCGCGTGCGGCATGCCGGCGGCACCGCTGCTATCGATGCATCAGATCGTGGAAGCGAGCCAGCGCCAGGCCATCCGGCAAGCGCTGGTGCTGCATCAGGATAACTGGGCCGCTGCGGCGCGGCAGCTGGGACTCGACGCCAGCAATCTGCATAAACTTGCTCGCCGGGTGGGGCTGAAAGCCTGAGCCGGCGTTACCGCTCAGCGGTGAGTGACCAGGCTGCTCGGCAAGCTGTGCAGGTAAGCGGCCAGGTCCTTGATGTCCTGGTTGCTCAGCGGTTTTACCTGGCCCGTCATGATGGCGTTGTTGCGGCCGTTGGCCTTGTCGCCCCGTTTATACGCGATCAGCGCATGTTCCAGGTAATCCTTGTGCTGGCCCGCCAGTTTGGGGTACGACGGGTCGATGGGCGAACTGTAATCCTTGCCGTGGCAGGTGGCGCAGCTGTATTTTTCGGCCAGGGCCTTGCCTGTGTTGATATTGCCGGCGGCGCTGGCGGAAAACGAGACGGTGGCGCAAACGAGGGCGGCGAGTAGTTTTTTCATCGGGCTGGTCCTCAGTTCGTCTTGGCTTGTTGCGCATAATACGCGGCGACATCGGCGATATCCTGGTCCGACAGGCTGCTGGCGATGCCCTTCATGCTGGGGTGCTTGCGGTCGCCCTTCTTGTAGGCTTGCAGCGCATTCTCGATATATTTTGCCGGCTGGCCGCCGATCATCGGCACCTGGAATACTTCAGGGAAGGTTGCCTTGTAACCGGGAATGCCGTGGCAGCCGATACACATTTCCACCTTGGCAGGGGCTGCCTTGGCGTTTCCTACAATGTCAGCCGCTGTGACGGCATTTGCTATGCCGGCAAGCACGAGAAGTGCAAATATTTTTTTCATAGTGGCAATGTGAACAAAGGTAATCGGAGAAACGCCAGAGCTGGTTTTTTTTGATTTTATGTGTTGACAATTAAGGTTGCCAATTAATCTGCTGCTTGCCGATTCTAGCCAAGATATTCTTGCAAGTCCACCTATAAAACCCGCATTGTAGGCACGCAGGCACAGGCCGTCCGCGTGACGCTGGGCCACAGTTCTGTTTATACTCACCATTTCCCTACTTTGGCAGACCGCTCATGCAAGCACAGCACCCCCAGCAAGGCCAACGCTTCGAAGGTTCCGACAGCTATGTCGCCACCGCCGACCTGAAACTGGCCGTGAATGCGGCGCTGACCCTGCAACGCCCGCTGCTGATCAAGGGCGAACCGGGCACGGGCAAGACCATGCTGGCCGAGGAAGTGGCCGCCGCGCTGAACATGCCGCTGATGCAATGGCATATCAAATCGACCACCAAGGCGCAGCAGGGCCTGTACGAATACGACGCCGTCTCGCGCCTGCGCGATTCGCAATTGGGCGACGAGCGCGTGCGCGACATCCAGAACTACATCGTCAAGGGCGTGCTGTGGCAGGCGTTCACGGCGCCCGAACCGGTGGTGCTGCTGATCGATGAAATCGACAAGGCCGACATCGAATTCCCGAACGACTTGCTGCGCGAACTGGACCGCATGGAATTCTATGTGTATGAAACGCGCGAAATGGTCACGGCGCGCCACCGTCCGCTCGTCATCATCACCTCGAACAACGAGAAGGAATTGCCGGACGCCTTTTTGCGCCGCTGCTTCTTCCACTACATCAAATTCCCGGACAAGGACACGATGGAGCAGATCGTCGCCGTCCACTACCCGCACCTGAAACAGGAATTGCTGGCGCAGGCGCTGCAAACCTTCTATGAAGTGCGCGACGTGCCGGGCCTGAAGAAAAAACCGTCGACGTCGGAATTCCTCGACTGGCTGAAACTCCTGCTGGCCGAGGACATCCCGGCCGAAGCCTTGCGCAGCAAGGACAACAAGGCCGTCGTGCCGCCGCTGCACGGGGCGCTGCTGAAAAACGAGCAGGACGTGCACCTGTTCGAGCGCCTGATGTTCATGTCGCGCACCAACCGCTAAGGAGCGCCGGTGAACGACATCAGCCCCGACAAGGTCTTCGTCCCCCTGGAACTGCACGGCATCCGCCTCGAAGCGCTGGCGCCTCACCATGCGGCCGGCCTGCGCGCGGCGGCCATGGATGGCGAACTGTGGAATCTGCGCGTCACCTCCGTGCCCGAACCGGACCAGGTGGACCAGTACATTTTCAAGGGCATCGAGATGCGCCCTTCGCGCTTCGCCTTTGCCGTCGTCGACGCGGCCAGCGGCGAGGTGCTCGGCACCACCAGCTACCACGACGTGGTGCCGGCCATCGGGCGCCTGGAAATCGGCTACACCTGGTATGCGAAGCGCTGTCAGCGCAGCCACGTCAACACCACCTGCAAATTGCTGTTGCTGACGCACGCCTTCGACACGCTCGGCTGCGCGCTGGTGGGCCTGCGCACCGACAATTTCAACCACGCCTCGCAGGCGGCCATCGAACGCCTGGGCGCGAAAAAGGATGGCGTGCTGCGCCACCATGCGCTGCGCCGCGACGGCACCGTGCGCGACACCGTCATGTACAGCATCACGCGCGGCGAGTGGCCCGAGATTGCCGCCCATTTGCGCTACAAGCTGGCGCAGCGCCCCATCGCCGCCCTGCCCCGCGCGGGAGAGCGGTCGCCATGCTGATCGATTTCTTCTTCACGCTCAAGGACGCGAAGATTCCCGTCTCGATCAAGGAATTTTTGACCTTGCTTGAGGCGCTGCAAAAGAACGTCATCGACGCTTCGATGGATGATTTTTACTATCTGTCGCGCCTGACCCTGGTCAAGGATGAAGCCCATTTCGACAAGTTCGACCGCGCGTTTGCCCAGTACTTCAAGGGCGTCAACGCGGCCTTCGACACGAACGCGGCGATTCCGCTCGACTGGTTGCTGAAACGCATGCAGCGCGAACTGTCCGAGGAGCAGAAGGCGCAGCTGGAAAAATTCGGCTACGACAAGCTGATGGACCGCCTGAACGAACTGCTGAAGGAGCAGAAGGAGCGCCACGAAGGCGGCAGCAAGTGGATAGGCACGGGCGGCACGTCGCCGTTCGGCAATGGCGGCACGAACCCGGAAGGCATCCGCATCGGCGGCAAGGGCGGCAACCGCACGGCCGTGAAAGTGTGGGAAGCGCGCAGCTACAAGGATTACGACGGCGAGCGCGAACTGGGCACGCGCAACATCAAGGTGGCCTTGCGCCGCCTGCGCAAGTTCGCGCGCGAAGGGGCGGAAGATGAACTGGCGCTGGACGCCACCATCGCAGCCACGGCCAACAACGCGGGCTACCTCGACATCAGGATGCGGCCCGAGCGCAAGAACCGCATCAAGGTGCTGATGCTGCTCGACGTGGGCGGCAGCATGGATGACCATATCGAGCGCACCGAGGAACTGTTTTCGGCGGCGAAGACGGAATTCAAGAACATGGAGTTCTTTTACTTCCATAACTGCGTCTACGACTACCTGTGGAAGAACAACCGGCGCCGCAACGCCGAGCGTTTTCCCACCTGGGACGTGCTGCGCAAATACCCGCCCGACACCAAGCTGATCTTCGTCGGCGACGCCACCATGAGCCCCTATGAAATCCTGCAGCCGGGCGGCAGCGTCGAGTACAACAACGAGGAAGCGGGATCGACGTGGCTGGCGCGCTTTACCCAGGCGTTCCCGAAATTCATCTGGCTCAATCCCGAGTCCGAGGGATTGTGGCAGTACCGCCAGTCGATCGGCGTGATGCGGCAGTTGATGAACAACCGCATGTTCCCCTTGTCGATCGACGGGCTGGAGCGGGGCATGCGTCTGCTCAGTAAATAAAAGCGCCTAACAAAAAGTCCATGGCGGCAGGGGGCCGCCATGCCGTACACTGCGACACGGCACTACCGTGCGGAGCATCTCCGCTGCGGGCGGGTACCATACGCTGATACCAGCCCTGCCCAACCCTGCTGCATCCTGTGCGCGGCCGCCATGGCCGCGACACTGTTCGATTGCGCACATCGTGCGCGCCTTCTGCTCCGGTAGAATCGGCGCATCGCTCTGCGCAAACAATGCACCATCGCTGCACCACGACATTGCCGCGCCAGCCCCCGTGCTGCCGGCCGGTGCCAGCGCCATTTTCAAAGGAATGAGCATGCAAAGTCTGATCTCGATCGCCGCCGACCTGTCCTGGCCGTTCGCCATTACCCTGGCCTGGGTGGTGGGCGAATTCGGCCACCGCTGGACGGGCCTGCCGCGCATCAGTTTTTACGGCGTGATCGGATTCGTCCTCGCGCAGACACAGGTGGGCATCCTGCCGCAGACGGACGCCGGCCCCATGCTGGTGCTGGCCGACGTGGCCTTCGGCCTGATCCTGTTCGAGGTGGGCTACCGCATCAACCTGCGCTGGCTGAAGAACAACCCGTGGATCGCCGTCACGGGCCTGGTGGAGTCTCTGCTGACCTTTGCCGTCGTCTACTTCATCGGCATCGAATTCGGCAGCACTTCGATGACGGCGCTGCTGCTGGCATCGCTGGCCATGTCCACCTCGCCGGCCACCATCATGCGCGTCATCAACGAGGAGCGCAGCTCGGGCCAGGTCACGGAACGCATCGTCCACCTCACGGCCTTGAATTGCGTGCTGGCCGTCTTCACGTTCAACATCATCGTCGGCTTCTGGATGTTCCAAAGCTCCACCGACCTGATCGAGGCGAGCAGCAGCAGCGCCGCCGTGCTGGCCGCCTCGGTGGCCGCCGGCACCGTCTTCGGCATCGTCGTGCCGGCCATGCTGCGCCGCCTTGGCAACATGGCGCAGGACGCCACCGTGGCGTTCGCGCTGTCGGTGATGCTGCTCGTCGCCCTGACCTACACCACCAGCCTGTCGCCGCTGCTGGCCACGCTCACCTTCGGCCTGGTGGCGCGCCACCGCCGTGTCGCCTTCAGCCAGGCGCAGCGCAATTTCGGCGCCATGGGCGAGCTGCTGACGGTGCTGCTGTTCGTGTATGCCGCCTCGACCCTGGAATGGGCCAGCGTGACGGCCGGCGCGGGCCTGGCCCTGGCCGTCGTCGGCGGACGCTTGCTGACGAAGGTCGCCGGCGTGGCCGCGTTTTCGCACGTGAGCGGCATTTCCTGGCGCAAGGGCGTGCTGACGGGCGTGGCGCTGACGCCCGTTTCCGTCTTCATCATCCTGCTGCTGGAACACGCGCGCCAGCACGGCGTGAACTTCGGCGACGAATTGAACGCCCTGGCCGCCATCACCCTGGGCCTGGAACTGGTCGGCCCCGTGCTGGTGCAGCGCGTGCTGATGCTGGCCAAAGAAACCCATGAAATCAAGGAGCGCTAAATGCCGCTGGAACCCTTTGGCCAATCGGCCGCGCTGACCTTCGGCGTCGAACTCGAACTGCAACTGGTGAACCTGTCGGACTATGACTTGACGGCCGCCAGCCCCGACCTGCTGCATCTGCTGAATAAAAAGCCGTTCCCCGGCAACGTCACCCCGGAAATCACCGAGAGCATGATCGAGATCAACTCGAGCGTGCACACGCATCACGGCCCCCTGCTGGCGCAGTTGCAGGAAATCCGCGACACCTTGATCACGGCCGGCGACAAGCTCAATATCGGCATCGCGGGCGGCGGCACGCACCCGTTCCAGCAATGGTCGTCGCAAAAGATCTTTTCCAAGCCCCGCTTCCAGGAGATTTCGGAGCTGTACGGCTACCTGGCCAAGCAGTTCACCATCTTCGGCCAGCACGTGCACATCGGCTGCGCCTCGGGCGACGACGCCATGTTTTTGCTGCATTCGCTGAACCGCTACATCCCCCATTTCATCGCCCTGTCGGCTTCCTCGCCCTACGTGCAGGGCCGCGACACCCTGTTCGATTCGGCCCGCCTGAACTCCGTGTTCGCGTTCCCCATGAGCGGGCGCGCGCCGTTCACCCTGAGCTGGGACCAGTTCTCCAACGAGTATTTCGCCAAGATGGAGAACACGGGCATCATCAAGAGCATGAAGGATTTTTACTGGGATATCCGTCCCAAGCCGGAATTCGGCACCATCGAACTGCGCGTGTGCGACACGCCGCTGACGGTGGAACGGGCCGCCGCGCTGGCCGCCTACCTGCAGGCCCTGTGCCGCTACCTGCTCGAACGCAAGGAGGTGCCGCCGGTCGAAGACGATTACCTCGTGTATAACTACAACCGCTTCCAGGCTTGCCGCTTCGGCCTCGATGGCGCCATCACGCATCCGAAAACCTACGAAACGATGTCGCTGCGCGAAGACATCATGACGACGCTGCGCAAGATGGAACCGCACGCCGAGGCGCTGGGCAGCACGCCGGCCCTGAAACACCTGTCGGACGTGGCCAAGCAATGGAGCGACGCCCAATACCTGCGCAAGCAGCACAGCTTGCAGGGCAGCGCCGAGGGCATGGTCGATTCGGCGATCAGATGCTTCCGTGGTGAACCGATGAACTACTAAGGCTGCTCTGCATGGTAACGTAGGTCGGATTAGCCCGTAGGGCGTAATCCGACAACATTGTTAGCGCCAGTGGTTGGCGTCGGATTACGGTCCTTGGGGTCTGACCCGCCGGGCCAGACCCCAGCACTCAATAACGTCAACCAAAAAACCACACCGCGCCTCCCCGTTATTTACAGCGCCATCCCCCGCTTGTTACAATAAGTGAGAATGATTCTTATTATTGTTTAAAAACGCCAGCCCACCGGGCCGGTCATGCAAGGGGAATGCGATGCCGCTGGCAAAGCCGTTACAACGCCAGGACATCACGACACTGTATGCCGACCACCACGGCTGGCTGCAGGGCTGGCTGCGCAAGAAGCTGGGCAGCACGGCGTGCGCGGCCGATGTGGCGCAGGACACCTTCATGCGCCTGCTCGACCGCGAAGACGCCGTCGCCGCGCGCGAACCGCGCGCCTTTCTCGCCACCGTCGCCCAGCGCGTGCTGTTCAACCATTACCGCCGCCAGAAACTGGAACAGGCTTATCTCGACGTGCTGGCGCAGCTGCCGCCCCTGCATGCGCCGTCGCCCGAGGATCGGGCGCTACTGCTGGCCACCGTGTTTGAACTCGACCGCATGCTCGACGGCTTGCCGCCTCCCGTGAAACGGGCTTTTTTACTCCGCCAGCTCGACGAACTGCCGCAGGAAGACATCGCGCGCCAGCTCGGCATCTCGCTGGCCACCGTGAAACGCCATCTGCAGCGCGCCGGCAGCGCCACGCAAGCGTGGCAGCAGCTGCAAACGCAGCACGAACACCTGCCGTCCGCCGTGCACGCGACCCTGCTGCGCGCCTGCGTGCAAGCGAACGCGCCGCGCCGCCACGCCGTCAAGACCCTGGCACTGCTGCTGGCCTGCGGTGCCTCGCTGTATGCGTTCGAACGCCGCAGCCCATGGCGCGGCTGGATGGCCGACTACCGCACGGCCGTCAACCAGCGCCGCGTGGTGACCCTCGATGATGGCACGCAGCTCACGCTCAATACCAATAGCGCCGTGAATATCGCTTACGACGGCGCATGGCGCCGCATCGAACTGCTGGCCGGTGAAATCTTTATCGCCACCGGCAAGGATGCGGCGCAGCGCCCCTTCTTCGTCGACACGCCGCATGGCAGCCTGCAGGCGCTGGGCACGCGTTTCACCGTGCGCCTGCACGAGCAATACGCCAGCGCCGGCGTGCTCGAAGGGGCCGTCGCCGTGCTGGCCGATGATGGCGCGCAGCGCCTGGTGCTGCGTCCCGGCGAAGGCGCCCATTTCGACGGCACGGGCGTGCACCGCCAGGCCCTGGCGCCGTATGGCGGCGCGTGGCTCAATGGCATGCTGGTGGCGCGCGACATGCGCCTGGCCGATTTCCTCGCCGAGCTGTCGCGCTACAGCGACCATCCATTGAGCTGCGCGCCCGCCATCGCCGGCCTGCGCGTCTCCGGCTCCTACCCGCTGGCCGATGTCGATGCCATCCTCGACGCCGTCGGCGCCAGCCTGCAGCTGCGGCGCCATACCGTCACGCGCTTCTGGGGTCATCAAGTCGTCAGGATAGAACTGGCGGCCCGCTGAAAAATATTTTCTGCAAAGTGAGCTGTTTCGCCGTGCTTGCGTGACCTGGAAGATAGGCAGTCTCCATCTTGCGCATCCACGAAAGGTTTTATTCCATGCACCACGCTTCGCGTTCCCTCCTTACCCGCACCGTCCTCGCCTGCGCCCTGTCGCAGATCGGCATGGCCCTGGCCCTGCCGGCATCGGCCCAGGCGCAAACCCGGCAAGTGCGCACCTACAGCATTCCCGCCGGTGCGCTGGGCGACGTGCTGACGCGCTTCGGCAGCGACAGCGCCATTTTATTGTCGTTCTCCAGCGATGCCACGCAGGGCTTGCGCAGCGCCGGCCTGCAAGGCAGCTATGGCGTACACGATGGTTTCCGCGTGCTGCTGGCCGGCAGCGGCCTGCAAGCCGTGCCGCAGGCGAATGGCGGCTACCTGCTGCAGAAAATCCCCGCCAGCGCCGGCGCCCCTTCGGCGGACAGCCGCGGCATGGCCGTCATGGGCGGCGTCACCGTGGTGGCGGCAGCCGAACGCAGCGCCGTCACCAGCGGCACGGGCAGCTATACGGGCGGCCCCGCCAGCGGCGCCACAGGCCTGGCCCTGACGCAGCGCGAAACGCCGCAATCGCTGACCATCGTCACGCGCCAGCAGATGGATGACCAGAACAGCAATGCCGTCTCCGACGTCATGAAGAACGTCAATGGCGTCAACGTGCAAAACTATGACAGCGACCGCTGGAGCTTCTGGGCGCGCGGCTTTGCCGTCACCAATTTCCAGTATGACGGCGTGTCGGCCATCTATGACGGCGTCTACGACTGGGGCACGACGAACAGCGACATGGCCATCTACGACCGCATCGAAGTGCTCAAGGGTGCAACGGGCTTGATGAGCGGCTCGGGCGACCCGTCGGCCACCGTGAACATGGTGCGCAAGCGCCCCACCGCAGTCTTCGAAGGCTCGGCCACCCTGGGTGCGGGATCGTGGGACAACTACCGCGGCGAAGCCGATGTTTCCGGCCCGCTCAACGACAGCCGCACGGTGCGCGGCCGCCTGGTGGGCGCCTACCAGGACAAGCATTCCCACCTGGACCGCTACACGCAGCAGAAATCCGTCGCCTACGGCATCATCGAGGCGGACCTGACACCCGTCACCCTGCTGACGGCCGGCTTCACGCACCAGGACTACAAGCCGCGCGGCTCGACGTGGACCGGTTTCCCCGTGCTGCTGGCCGACGGCTCGCGCACGGATTTCCCCACCTCGTGGAACCCGGCCACGGACTGGAGCCGCCGCGACATGCAGAACACCACGCTGTTCTCGTCGCTCGAACATACGTTCGCCAACGAGTGGAAACTGAAATTGAGCGCCAACCAGCTGCGCAGCAGGCATGACAGCGTGCTCGGTTCGGCCAGCGGCGGCAATCCCGATCCCGTCACGGGCGAAGGCACCTACTTCTTCATGGGCAAATACAAGGGCGACCGCCGCCAGACCACCGTCAACGTCGACGCCAGCGGACCATTCACGGCCTTCGGCCGCCGCCACGAAGCGATGATCGGCTATTCCTCATCCAGCGCGAAGCAGGACGGTCCCGTCTACGAATCCGTCTACCCGCCCGTGGAAGGCAGCTACTTCGACTGGCGCGGCCAGTACGCGGAACCGGCGTTCACGCGCCTGGGTAACGACAACGACACGACACGCCAGAGTGGCCTGTATGGCGCACTGCGCCTGCGTCCCCTGGATGCGCTGTCCGTCATCGTCGGCGCGCGCGTCAGCAACTACAAGCAGAACCAGGACCGCAGCTTCTTCGACAGCGGCACGGCGCGCATCACCTCGCGTATCGACGAAAGCAATGTCATCACGCCGTATGCGGGCGTCGTGTATGACCTGGACAAAACCTATTCCCTCTTCGGCAGCTACACGAGCATCTTCGCGCCGCAAAGCAACCGCGACATGAACCGCAACTTCCTCGCCCCCGTGCGCGGCAAGGGTTTCGAGGCGGGCGTGAAAGCCGAATTTCTGGAAGGTAAAGTCAACGCCAGCGCCTCGCTGTACCAGATCCGCCAGAGCAACGTGGCCAACTATGTGGGCGAGGTCAATGGCGAGGAAGCATATGAAGGCATCGACGGCGTCACCAGCCGCGGCCTGGAAATGGAAGTGACCGGCGAAGTGCTGAACGATGTGAAACTGAGCGCCGGCTATACCTATACGCGTATCCGCGACAAGGATGGACAGGAAGTGTTTTCCACCATGCTGCAAACGACGCAGCCGCCGCACCTGCTGCGCGTGCAGGGGACATGGCGCCTGCCGGCCAGCCTGAATAAAATCACCGTGGGTGGTGGCGTCAACTGGCAAAGCGGCTTCTACGGCCATATCTGGAACCCGGCCGCCAATGACTATGCGCGCATTGAACAAGGCGGCTTTGCCCTGGTCAACCTGTTGGCCCGCTACGAAATCAGCAAGAACACGACGGCCAGCCTGAACGTGAACAACCTGACGGGTAAAAAGTACTTCACGGGCCTGGGCCTGTTCCAGACGGGCTTTTACGGCGAACCGCGCAATGTCATGCTGACCTTGCGCACAAAGTTTTAATCAGTTGCCGTACAGCGCCAGCGCCCAGGCTGGCGGGCGCAATTCCAGCGCAAGGGACAGGTAAGCGGGATCGAAGCACGCCGCCAGCAAATACACATTGGCGGCGCCCTTCGGTTCCCAATTCCCCGTAAAACCCTTTTCGCCGGCCGCCACGCGCTTGCGGTCGAAGGGCACGGCGCTTTTCGCGAATTCCTCGTGCGTTTTTTTGCCCTGCGCATACGGTGACAGCCAGGCCAGCGCCTCGGCAAGGCGCTTCGCTTCCGGCGCGCCATACCAGTCGTCGCCATGCGCCTGCGCCATCAGCGCCGTCGTCAGCAGCGGCTCCAGGCTGTAGGTGGTGTAATGGAGGGCGTCGCGCTGCTCGAAGTCGAAGGGCACGCCGCCGGCGCCGATATTGCGCGGCACGTGCGCCAGGAAGCGCTCCTTCGCGCGCGCGATCAGCAAGGCGTCGCCCGTGACATACGCGGCGGCCGTGCCGATCTTGATGCGGTGGCTGTGCCAGTTATTACGCGCCGTGGACGGGCCGCCCACCTTGATGGGGTCACTCAGATACCCGTTCGCCAGGGTGCGGCAAAACGCCTGCACCTGCTCGCGCTCGACGCCGTTCAAGCGCTCCTGCACCAGGTCAAATCCCATCAGCAAGCTGGCCAGCTCCGTCTCGTCGACGGGACTGAACGAAGGCTGATAACTACCGCTCCAGGCCAGCAGCAGCTGGCGCGCCGCCTCGAAATGCGCCATCTCGCCAGACAGCCGCCAGGCCAGGGCCTGCAAGCGCGCCTGGCGCCAGTCTTCCTGCGCCTGCTGGCTGGTCTCGCGACCGCCCTCTCCCTTCAGCAAGCCGCCCGTGCGCACTTCGGCCATCAGATGCACGGGCCGCGCCGCATCCTTGCGCGCCGCCTTGAGCACCTGTTCCGCGATGGCCGGCGCCACCTTCGCCTTGAGCATGCGGGCCCGCGCGGCGGACGTCAGCGCAAACGGCAGCGGGCCGTCATGCGGGCGCGGTGCCGCGCGCAAGCCCGTCAGGGGCAATGCCAGCAGGCCGGCCAGCACCATGCGCCGGCGCATCAGGTGCGTACTCAAAACCGCGTCTCCCGCGCTGCGCGCAAGAAATTATCGAGGATGGGCGTGCAATCAAGCAGCTCGACGCCGCCCGCCGAATGGAATTCCGGGTGCCACTGCAAGCCCATGACAAAACGCGCCCGCTGGTAGCGGATGGCTTCAACGATGTTGTCCCCTTGCGAATACGCTTCCACGGTGACGTCGCGCCCCAGATCCTTGACCGACTGGTGGTGGATGGAATTGACGAGCGCCTCGCCCGCCTTCGGGAACATGCCGGCCAGCGACGAGCCTTTCGGGAAGACGATGGTGTGGCGGTGACGGTCATACAGGTCGTTGACGTGCGAGGCGGCGCCTTCCACGTCCGAAGCGATGTCCTGGTACAGGGTGCCGCCAAAGCCCACGTTGATCAGTTGGCAGCCGCGGCATATGCCCAGCACGGGTTTGCCCGCATCGACGAATTCGTGCAGCAGTTCCAGTTCGTACAGGTCGCGCGCGCGGTCGCCGTTCCATTCGGGCCGCGTGGCCGCCTCGGAATACGTCTGCGGCGAGACGTCGGCGCCGCCCTGCAGCACCAGGCCGTCGAGGTGGCGCGCATAGTGGCGCAGGGTGATGTTACTCGGGTGTAGCTGACCGTTGGTATTGACCGTCGGGATCATGAACACCAGCACGTCGCGCGACATGACCCACTGCGCGATCGACTCTTCCAGGTATTGCAGGTTCTTGCTGCGCAGGCCAGTGGCGCCCGGCTCGGGGTGGAAAATGCGCGCAGAGATACCGATGCGCAGGGTGCGCCGCATGAAATCGCGGCTGGCCTTGTCGCGCATGGAGCGGTAGCGCGACGAGATCACCCGCCAGGCCAGCGCCAGCGGCGTATCGTTATCCTTCAGGTAGCGGGGGGCGGCGTCGCGCGCGCGGTGCTCGTCATCGGGTGCCCGGCGGCCGACCCTGTCGGGCCGCGCCGGTGCTGGCTCTGGCGGCGCTGGGTCTGTGGACGGGGACTGCTGGGGATCTTTTTCGTCTGACATGGCGGGGCTGACTGAAAGCGGAGAACGGTTTCAATATAAACCCCTGCCTTCAAAAGCACGATTCAATTTTGTAACAAAAGCATACCTGCGGGGCATCCACGCAACACGCCGGCGGCAAACGCATACGCCCCGTTTACGCTGGCGGCCCCGCTTTTTAGAGAATCTTTACGCCTCCGCTGCTAATCTTGAACGTACCTTAACCACCGCTGCAAAGCCACCATGGAACCCCATTCACGCCTGTCCGCACGTCAAGCCCTGCCCCACCGCCACCCGCGCCTGCCCACTTTCCTCATGCATATCACGGTCGACAAAGCCTGCCTGGCCGAGCTGCGCCAGCTGGTCGTCAGGACGTGCGGCGGCATGCTGTCGTTCATGCGCGTCGAGGCGGTCGACCACGCCGAGCGCATGAAAGTCTGGCTGTGCGTGACGGAACCGGCCCTGCGCCTGACGATGGACGCCGTCATGCGCCTGCTGCCGGCGGCCGAATTTGGCCGCATCAGCCAGGGGAAATCGCTATGAACCAGTATTCCTGCGAGCAGGCGATGTCCTCGATGCGCATCACCGCGCACTTCCAGGGCATCTGGGTGCCGATGGTCACGCCCTTCCGCGATGGCGACGGCGACATCGACTTCGACGCGGCCCAGCAGCTCGCGTGCGAACTGGCCGCCAGCGGCATCGATGGCCTCGTGGTGTGCGGCACCACGGGCGAAGCGGCCATGCTGAGCGCCGCCGAACAGACCATGCTGTTAGACAGCGTGCTCGAAGCCGTCGGCCCCCGCTTACCCGTCGTGATGGGGATAGGCGGCAGCGATACGCGCAGCGTCGTCGCCACGGTGCAGCGCTACAACGACCATCCGCTGGCGGGCCTGCTGGTCTCCGCCCCCGCCTATGTGCGCCCGTCGCAGGACGGCATCGTGCGCCACTTCCAGGCCATCGCCGCCGCCACCGACCAGTCCATCGTGCTGTACAACGTGCCGGCCCGCACCGGCGTCAATATCGAACCGCAGACGGCCGCCCTGCTGGCGCGCGACTCGCACTTCGTCGCCATCAAGGAAGCGGGCGGCAAGCTGCAGCAGCTGGGCGAACTGCTGCTCGACACGCGCCTGGACGTCTTGTGCGGCGACGATGCGCTGCTGCTGGCCAGCCTGTCCATGGGTGGCCATGGCGCCATGTCGGCCGCCGCCCAGGTGCGCCCCGACCTGTACGCGCAGCTGTACCACCTCGTCAGGCAGGGCCGCCACGGCGCCGCCGGCGCCCTGTTCAAGACCATGCTGCCCGTCATCCGCCTGCTGTTTGCCGAACCGAATCCCGCTCCCGTCAAAGCAGCGCTGGCCATGCAGGGCAAGGTGCGCAACGCCTTGCGCCTGCCGATGACGCCCATGTCGGCCGCCGGCCAGGCCGCCCTGGCCGCGGCCCTCGAGCCCCTGCTGGAACTGCCCGCATGGACGGCCAGCGACAGGGACGAGCCGCGCGAAGGCTGCCTGCTGCAGCTGGTTTCCCCTGCCAACATCATGCCAGCCGTGCGCCAAGATGATCATCGCCATCACGGATGAACGCGGAGGGATGGAGAAATCCATCCTGGCCGGGCGGCTGGCCGCTTCGCGCGCGCTGGCCGGACGCAAGGTATTGCTGCTCGATGCCGATCCGCGCCAGGGCGCCATGACGCAGGCGAGGAATATGCACGACGGCGCCATGCACGGCAGCCTGACGCGGCCGCGCCTGATGGCACGCACCATCAGCGCCAAGGGCTTGCAGCCGGAGCTGGAACACCTGGTGCACTGCTACCACGACATCGTCATCGACAGCGAAGGCCGCGACTCCATGGGCAGCCGTTCGGCCCTGGTCGCCGCGCGCGTGCTGGTGGTGCCGCTCGACGGTGTCGTCAACGCCGCCGCGCAATCAGGCCTGGCGCGCCGCATCGCACATGCGCGCAGCATCAATCCGGACCTGCGCGTGCTGCTGGCAACGGACACGCAAGCGGCGCCCGCCCATGCGCTGGCCGCGCAGATCCCGGCCGCCCGCGTGGTCAGCCTGGGACAGCTGTACTGCGCCGTTTTCAACCTGCCCGCCTAGCCGGGCCGGGCACGCAAAAAAAGGCGGCGCATGCGCCGCCTTCTTCTCTGTCAATTAAAACGTCTTGCTGACCGTCAGCTGCAGCGCCGTCTTGCCCATGAATTTGCCATTCACGGGCGAGGCATAGGCCGATTTGCCCGCGTTCGTGCCGATCACGGCCAGCGCGCCCGAAACAATACCGAAGTCGCGCGTGACGCCCACTTTCCAGTCCGTATAGCTCGATGCATCGTTGTTCTTGACCTTCTGATGGCCCGCATGCAGGTTGCCGGTCCAGCCGTTCGTCAGGTCGATATTCACGCCGATGTCCAGGTAGCCGCTGTTCTTGCTGTTGACGATGCCGAACAGGTTCGAGACGGCGTGCGAATACTTGATATAGGCGGGGCCATACGACAGCTGGCCGTAGACTTCCTGCGTGTCCGCGTCGGCCAGGCCGGCGACGTGCTTCAAGCCGTTGTTCGCATACACATAGGCGAGCACGCCCACGTCATAGCCAACATCGCTGCCCAACTGGCCACGCTTGCCCGCATACAGGTCCACTTCCACGTCGCCGCTGCCGCCCGCGTCCTTGGTCCACTTGATGGTGGAGGCCCAGGCGCCCGCGTACAGGCCAGTCGGATTGTTGACATAGTCGACGCCGCCCTGCAGCGCCGGTTTCAAGCGTGTCTGCGAGATGCCGCGGTAGCGATAGTCGGATACGCCGGCCACGTTGAAGCTCACTTCATTATCGGGCTTGGCCTCGTCCGCGTGGGCCAGGCTGCCCGTCAAGGCTGTGGCGACGGCAAGTGCAAGTAGCATTTTGTTCATGGTTGTTCTTCTTCATCGGTGGTATGGGCCTTTGCCAACATGGCGCAGCTGGCCCGCCGCTGCAAAAAATCGCTGCAAAAATTTTAAGTAAAGCGTCCCCCTGGCGCGCGCGGCGCCTGTTTTCAAACAGGGGACACAAAGGTGTCTAGAGCGGCAGCAGCAGCCGGTAGCCGACGGCCGTTTCCGTCAGCAGGTACTGCGGCTGGGCCGGATCGGCTTCCAGCTTCTGGCGCAGATGGCCCATGTAGATGCGCAGGTAATGGCCGTTTTCGCTGTTCGACGGCCCCCACACTTCACGCAGCAGCTGCGGATTGGTGACCACCCTGCCCGCGTTTTTCACGAGCACGGACAGCAAACGGAATTCCGTCGGCGTCATGTGCACCAGCTGCTTGTTGCGCGTGACCAGGCGGTCCTTCAGGTCGACGCGCACGTCGCCAAACTGCACCACGCCATCGTCGCTGGCGGCGGGCTGGCGCTGGCGGCGCAAGGTGGCGCGCACGCGGGCCAGCAATTCGCCCACGCCGAACGGCTTGGTCAAGTAGTCATCGGCGCCCGCGTCGAGCGCGCGGATCTTGTCCTGCTCGTCAACGCGCGCCGACAGCACGATGATGGGCACGGCCGACCATTTGCGGATGTCGGCGATGAAATCGATGCCATCACCATCGGGCAGTCCCAGGTCCAGCACGATCAGGTCGGGCCGCCGCGTGCCCGCATCGATCAAGCCCCGCTGCATGGTGGCCGATTCGAAAATCTGCCAGCCCTCGTCTTCCAGCGCGGCGCGCACGAAGCGGCGGATTTGCGGTTCATCCTCGACCAGCAAGGCGGTGGCGGAAGGTTCGTTCATATTGATTTTCCTGTTTCATGGTCGTTGGCGTCATCGAGCTCAAGCTCCGGCGGCGCCGGGGGCGTGCCCAGCGGCAGGCTGAAGACGATGGCGGCCCCCTGTCCCGGCACATGCGGCTGCGCGTGGATGGTGCCACCGTGGGCTTCGACGATGGCGCGGCAAATGGCCAACCCCAGGCCGACACCCGGCTTGTTCGATTCCCGCTCGCCGCGCGTGAATTTTTCAAAGATGGCTTCTTCGCGGCCCGGCGGCAAGCCCGGGCCATCGTCAAACACCGTCACCTGCAGGAACTGGCCGTGTACGCCGGCCGCGACCGTGATAGTGCTGCCGGGCGGCGTATACTTGGCCGCGTTTTCCAGCAGGTTGCACAGCACGCGTTCGACCAGCACGGCGTCGTAGCGCACCAGCGGCAAATCCGGCGCCAGCTGCGTCTGCACGGCATGCTGCTGCAATTGCGGGCCGCTGGCGCGCAGCGCGCTGCCCACCACTTCTTCCAGCGCCTGCCATTGCAGGTTCAGCCGCACCTGGCCGCTCTCGATGCGCGCCATGTCCAGCAAGTTCGCCACCAGGGCGCTCATGCGCACGGTTTCGGACTGCAGCGAGCGCGCCATGTCCAGCTGCGCGGGCGACAGCGCGGGCCGGGACAAAGCCAGCGATTCGGCCAGGCCCACCAGCGACGTCAAAGGGGTGCGCAAATCGTGCGACAGGGCCGCCAGCAGCGAATTGCGCAGCCGCTCGGACTCCATCTGCAGCAGCGCGCCCTGGGCCACGTCGATGTAGTGCACGCGCTCGAGGGCGATGGCTGCCAGCGCGGCAAAGGTATCGAGGTGCTGGCGCTGTTCCGGTACCAGCAGCCAGCGCCCGCGCTGCGCACCCTCGAGCGGCAGCAGCGCCAGCACGCCGCGCGTGCGCATCGGTGCGATCAGCGGCAGGTAGAAAATGGGCGACGCCGGCAAGGTGTCGGTGCCCGTTCCCGCCGCCTGCGCATGGTCGAAGGCCCACTGGGCGATGCCGATATCGAGCGCCTCGCCGCCGTTAGGGACTTGCAAGCTGCCTTCGTCATCGGGCAACAGCAAGGTTGCGCGTGCGCGGAAAGCCCGCTCGATGGCGCTTTTCGTGATGTCGAAAATCTGCTCCGTCTGCAGCACGCCGGACAGCTCGCGCGAAAATTCGTACAGGGCGCGGGCGCGCGCCTCGCGGTGCGATGCCACGCGGGCCTGGAAGCGCAGGCCGGCCGTCAGGTGGCCCGTGATCAGGCCCACGGCCAGCATCACGCCAAACGTGATCACATACTGGAAATCGCCCACGGCAAACGAGAAACGGGGCGGCACGAAGATGAAATCGAAGCTGGCCACGCCCACCAGGCTGGCCAGCGCCGCCGGTCCGCGCCCCAGGCGCACGGCCACCAGCACCACCGTCAGCAGGGACAGCATGGCGATATTGGCCAGGTCCAGGTACGGTTGCAATGGAACCGAGGCGAGGGCCGTGGCCAGGCTGACGCCGGCGGCCACGATGTAGCGCCAATGGCGCGAGGACCGGCGCGGCGCTTCCGCATCGTCGCCGCTTGCGCGCCGGGGCGCCGCATCGGCTGGCGGCAAGCCCACTTCGATCAGATCGATATCGGGTGCCAGGCTGGCCATGCGCGCGGCCGGCGGCGCCTGCCACAGGCGCGCCAGCGCGTTGGTGCGGCCTCGGCCCACGATGACTTTCGAGATATTCGCGCTGCGCGCATACTCGACCACGGCGCCGGCGATGTCGGCCGACGGCACAATGGCCGTGCGCGCGCCCAGGTCCTGCGCCAGTTTCAGGGTTTTCAGGATGCGTTCGCGCTGGCCCGCCGGCAGGCGCTGCAAACGCGGCGTTTCCACGTACAGCGCATGCCATTCCGCATTCAGCTGGCTGGCCAGTCGCGCCGTGCTGCGGATTACGTGTTCGCCCCCCGCGTGCGGTCCCACGCAGGCCAGCAGCGCGGCGCCCGTCTTCCATACGGGGTTGATCGATTTCTCGACGCGGTAAGCCTGCACATCGTCCTGTACCCGGTCCGCCGTGCGGCGCAAGGCCAGTTCGCGCAGGGCGATCAGATTGCCCTTGCGGAAAAAATGCTGCGACGCCCGCTCGGCCTGCAGCGGCTGATACACCTTGCCCTGCTTCAGGCGGCGCAGCAGTTCATCGGCGGGGATATCGACGAGCACCACTTCATCGGCGCGGTCGAATACCGTGTCGGGCAAGGTTTCGGCCACGCGTACGCCCGTGATCCCCCCCACCACGTCATTGAGGCTTTCCAGGTGCTGCACATTGACGGTCGACAGCACGTCGATGCCGGCGGCCAGCAATTCCTCGACATCCTGCCAGCGCTTCGGATGGCGCGAGCCGGCCACGTTCGAGTGGGCCAGTTCATCCATCAGTATCAAAGGCGGCGCGCGGCGAAGCGCTTCGTCGAGGTCGAACTCGTACAGGGTCTTGCCCCGGTACTCGATGGCCTTCAGGGGCAGCACGGGCAGCCCGTCAAGCTGGGCCGCCGTATCCTGGCGCCCATGCGTCTCCACCACGCCCACCAGCAAGTCCTGGCCATCGGCCAGCAATTTGCGCGCGGCCGCCAGCATCGCATAGGTCTTGCCGACGCCGGCCGAGGCGCCAAAATAGATGCGCAGCCGGCCGCGCGCGGCTTTCTTTTCCTGCGCCTGCACTTGCGCCAGCAGGGCATCAGGGTCGGGGCGTTGGCTGTCGTTGGGGAGCATGTTGTATTTTAATCTTCTTGCGTAATGCTATCTTGTTATTTTGCCGTGGCGCCAAGCGGCGACGTAAGCACGTAGGTCGGATTAGCGCTTGCGCGTAATCCGACGACATTGTTGGCCTGGCTGGTGGTGGTGTCGGCTTACGCTGCGCTAAGCCGACCTACGCCGGCCTGCGCATCTTCGCCAGCTTACTTCGCCATCGCATCGAGCGCCAGGTTCAGTTCCAGCACATTCACGCGCGGTTCGCCGAAAAAGCCGATATATGCGGTTTTCTGCACCTTGGCGATGGCGTTTTCCACCTGCGCCAGCGGCATGGCGCGCACGCGGGCCACGCGCGGCGCCTGATACAAGGCACCGGCCAGACTGATTTCCGGATCCAGGCCGCTGCCCGACGCCGTTACCAGGTCGACGGGAATGGCGCGCGTGTTGCCGGGATCCGCTTCCTTCAGAGCGGCGATGCGCGCCCTGACGGCGTCTACCAGGGCCGGATTGGTCGGTCCCTGGTTCGAGCCGCCCGAACCGGCGCCGTTATTGGCCATCGGCGCGGTGGCCGATGGCCGGCCCCAGAAGTACTTGGGCGACGTGAAGGACTGGCCGATCAGGGTCGAGCCGACGGGTTTTCCGCCACGCTCGACGATGCTGCCGTTGACTTCATCGCTGAAGGCCAGCTGGCCGATGCCGGCCGTGGCGAATGGATAGACGACGCCGCAGATCACGGTCAGCGCGGCAAACAGGACCAGGGCGGGACGTACGATGGTGCTCATGATGGTTCCTTTAGACTAAATTGAGTGCGGACAGCAGCATGTCGATCAGCTTGATGCCGATGAAGGGCAGGACGATGCCGCCCAGGCCATAGATCAGCAGATTGCGGCGCAACAGGCTCGCCGCGCCGATGGCCCGGTATTGCACGCCTTTCAGGGCCAGCGGAATGAGCACGACGATGATCAGGGCATTGAAGATCACGGCCGACATGATGGCCGACGCAGGGCTGGCCAGGTGCATGATGTCCAGCGCTTTGAGCTGTGGATAGGTGCCCACGAAGGCGGCCGGGATGATGGCGAAGTACTTGGCGATGTCGTTCGAAATCGAGAACGTCGTCAGCGAGCCGCGCGTCATCAGCATCTGCTTGCCGATTTCAACGATTTCCAGCAGCTTGGTCGGGTTCGAATCGAGATCGACCATATTGCCCGCTTCCTTGGCCGCCTGCGTGCCCGAATTCATGGCCACGGCCACGTCGGCCTGTGCCAGCGCCGGCGCGTCGTTGGTGCCGTCGCCCGTCATCGCCACCAGGCGGCCTTCGGACTGGTAGCTGCGAATGAGTTTCAGCTTGTCTTCCGGCGTCGCTTCGGCGAGGAAATCGTCCACGCCCGCCTCGGCCGCAATCGCGGCAGCCGTCAGCTTGTTGTCGCCCGTGATCATGACGGTCTTGATGCCCATGCGGCGCAATTCCGCGAAGCGCTCCTTGATGCCGCCCTTGACGATATCTTTCAGCTCCACAGCGCCCATGACACGGCCATCGTCGACCACCACCAGTGGCGTGCTGCCGCGGCGCGCGATGTCGTCGACGGCACGCGCCACTTCATCGGGATACGGCTGGCCCAGCGCTTCCACATACTTTTTCATGGAATCGGCCGCGCCCTTGCGCAACTGGCGCACCTGCTGTTCGCCCGCGATATCGACGCCGCTCATGCGCGTTTGCGCCGTGAACGGTACGAAGGTAGCGTGCAGGCTGGCCATCTCGCGTTCGCGGATGTTGAACTTCTGCTTGGCCAGCACGACGATGCTGCGCCCTTCCGGCGTTTCATCGGCCAGCGAGGCCAGCTGCGCCGCGTCGGCCAGCTGCTGCTCCGTCACGCCGGGCGCAGGCACGAAGCTCGACGCCTGGCGGTTGCCCAGGGTGATGGTGCCCGTTTTATCGAGCAGCAGCACGTCCACGTCGCCGGCCGCTTCCACGGCGCGGCCCGACGTGGCGATCACATTGGCCTGCATCATGCGGCTCATGCCGGCCACGCCGATGGCGGACAGCAAACCGCCGATGGTGGTCGGAATCAGGCAGACGAGCAGCGCGATCAGCACCGTGATCGTCACGGGCGTGCCACTGCCGGCCGCCGCCACGGAAAACAGCGAGTACGGCAGCAAGGTCACGGTGACGATCAGGAAGACGATCGACAGGGCCACGAGCAGAATCGTCAGGGCGATCTCGTTCGGTGTCTTCTGGCGCTTGGCGCCTTCGACCATGGCGATCATGCGGTCGATGAAGGCTTCGCCAGGGTTGACGGAAACGCGTACCAGCAGCCAGTCGGACAGCACGCGGGTGCCGCCCGTCACGGCGGAAAAGTCGCCGCCCGATTCGCGGATGACGGGCGCCGATTCGCCCGTGATGGCGCTTTCATCGACGGAAGCCACGCCGGCCGTCACTTCGCCGTCGGCGGGAATCACGTCGCCCGCCTCGACCAGCACCGTCATGCCCTTGCGCAGGTCGGTGGCCGGCGTGGGCAGCCAGGAAGTGCCGTATTTCGGCGTTTGCATTTTCTTTGCCATCACCGTCTGCTTCAGGGCGCGCAGCGAGGCCGCCTGCGCCTTGCTGCGGCCTTCGGCCAGCGCTTCGGCGAAGTTCGCGAACAGCACGGTAAACCACAGCCACACGGCGACGGCGACGATGAAGCCGAATGGCGCTTCACCCTGGCCGCCGCTGATCCCGGCCTGGGTCGCCAGCAGGCTCGTGATGATGCTGCCCACGTAGACGACGAACATCACGGGGCTGCGCCACTGCGTGCGGGGGTCGAGTTTTTTGAACGCATCGACGACGGCGGGGCCGATCAGTGCGGAATCGAACAAAGTCAGGCTTGTGCGTGACATGGTAGCCTCTTATTTGATGAAAAGTTGCAGGTGTTCGACGATCGGGCCCAGGGCCAGCGCGGGAACGTAATTGAGCACGCCGACGAGCACGACGACGCCGATCAGCAGGCCGATGAACATGGGGCCGTGCGTGGGCATGGTGCCGGCATTGGCCGACAGGCGCTGCTTGGCCGCCAGCGAACCGGCCACCGCCAGCACGGGCACGATCACGCCGAAGCGGCCGAACCACATGGCGATCGCCAGCATCACGTTGTAGAACGGCGTGTTGGCGGACAGGCCGGCAAACGCGCTGCCGTTGTTGTTGGCGGCCGATGTGAACGCGTACAATATTTCGGAGAAACCATGCGCGCCCGGGTTGGCCACGCCGATCTTGCCCGGTTCGACCATCACGGCGATCGCCGTGCCCGTCAAGACCAGGGCTGGCGTGATCAGGATGGCCAGCGAGACCATCTTCATTTCATAGGCCTGGATTTTCTTGCCCAGGTATTCAGGCGTGCGGCCTATCATCAGGCCGGCGATGAAGACGGCCAGGATGGCGAACATCAGCATGCCGTACAGGCCCGTGCCCACGCCGCCGAAAATCACTTCGCCGAACTGCATCAGCAGCAGCGGCACCATGCCGCCCAAAGGCATGTACGAGTCGTGCATGGAATTGACGGCGCCGCACGATGCGGCCGTCGTCACGGCAGCGAACAGGGTCGAGGAGCTGATGCCGAAGCGCGTTTCCTTGCCTTCCATATTGCCGCCCGATTGCAGGCTGCTGGCCTGCTGATCCACGCCCAGCGCTTGCAAGGATGGATTGGCTTGCTGCTCGGCGCTCATCACGCCGGCCGTCATGAGGACAAAGATCAGGGTCATGGCGGCCAGCACTGCCCAGCCCTGGCGCAGGTCGCCCACCATGCGGCCGAAGGTGAAGCACAGGCCGGCGGGAATGAGGAAGATGGCCAGCATCTGCAGGAAGTTCGACAGGACGGTCGGGTTTTCATACGGGTGCGAGGAATTGGCGTTGAAGAAGCCGCCGCCATTCGTGCCCAGCAGCTTGATCGATTCCTGCGACGCGACGGGGCCCATGGCGATCGTCTGCGTCGCCGCCACTTGCGCTTCCATCACGGGCTTGCCGGCCGCATCCAGCACGGGCTGGCCGTCGGCTGTCACCTTCGGCGTTTCATACGCCACGTGGTCGAGCAGGGTCACTTCCTTGTAGGCGGAAAAATTCTGGATCATGCCTTCGCCCATGAAGACGACGGACAGGGCCAGCGACAGCGGCAGCAGGATGTACAGGGTCGAGCGCACGAGGTCGACCCAGAAATTGCCGATCGATTTGCCCGAGCGCGAGGCGAAGCCGCGCACCAGCGCGAAGATCACGGCGATGCCGGTGGCAGCCGAAAAGAAGTTCTGGCATGCCATGCCCAGCATCTGGGTCAGGTAGCTCATGGTCTGTTCGCCGCCGTAGCCCTGCCAGTTGGTATTGGCGACGAAGCTGACGGTGGTATTGAACGAGGAATCGGGGCTGACGGCGCCCAGGCCCTGTGGATTCAACGGTAAAAAGCCCTGCAGGCGCTGCAAGCCGTAGACGAAGACGGCGCCCACGGTATTGAAGACGATCAGGGCGATGGCATAGCTTTTCCAGCCCATGGCCTTGTCGGCAGGCAGGCCGGACCAGCGGTACAGCAGGTTTTCCAGCTTTTGCAGCCAGCCCAGGCCGCGCACGGGCGCATCGCCGGCCACCTTGGCCATGTACAGGCCCAGCGGATAGCCGGCGGCCAGCAGCACGGCCAGGAAGGCCACCAATAACAGTATCGATTGCGTCGTCATCACAGTTCCTCCGCCTTCAGCAGCGCCACCAGCAAGTAGACGAGCAAACCAGCCGAGACGACGGCGCCCAGCACATAAAACGCGTTCATTTGACGCTCCCTAATTTGTCGCAGGCGACGGCAAAGCCGGCCGCCAGGACGAAAAACACGGCAATCAAGCCGAGATACACGAGATCCATTCCCACCCTCATTCAGGTTTGTTTTGATAGTGAGCAGATTAGCCAAAAGGGTCTAAAAAATTCGTAAAGACTGGGGAGGCGCATGTAAACAAGATGTAAAAACGGGGGCTTTACCGCATAAAATCCAGCACAATTGGCGCAAAACCACGCCTGAGGCGCACTGTTGTTGCCCTGGAGTAGCGCTATTGCTCGCGGGACAAGATAGAATGCGCGAGCGTCCGCACAAGGACGCCTGGCCTGCCGCACTGCCCTCCCCCAGTGACGCTGGACGGGATATACTGTATATTCATACAGTTATCGCCGCCGCTGTCATTGCGCCCGCAGTGCCCTGGCCTGGCGTTCCAACCACTGTCTTTACTTAGCTTGAACACGTATGGCCACTAAAAAACCAGCATCCGACTACAGCGAATCATCCATCCGTGTCCTGAAAGGACTGGAACCCGTCAAGCAGCGCCCGGGGATGTACACCCGCACTGAAAATCCGCTGCACATCATTCAGGAAGTGATCGACAATGCCTCCGACGAGGCGCTGGGCGGTCATTGCACGCACATCGCCGTCACGCAAAACACGGATGGCAGCATCACCGTGGAAGACAATGGCCGCGGCATTCCCGTCGGCCTGCACCCGGAAGAAGGCGTGCCGACCGTGGAAATCGTGTTTACAAGGCTGCACGCGGGCGGCAAGTTCGACAAGGGTTCGGGCGGCGCCTACGCGTTCTCGGGCGGCTTGCACGGTGTCGGCGTGTCCGTCACCAATGCGCTGTCGACGCGCCTGGAAATCACCGTCTGGCGCAAGGAAAGCGACGGCAACGGCTTGCACCACATGGTGTTTGCGAATGGCGACGTGATCGAGCCATTGAATTCCCGCCCCGCCCCGCGCGACGGCAAGAAGTCGGGCACGCGCGTCACGGCCTGGCCCGATGCAAAATATTTTGATTCGCCGAACATCTCGCAAACGGAGCTGCAACGCCTGCTGCGCTCGAAAGCCGTGCTGCTGCCGGGCGTCACCGTCACCCTCACCAACGCGAAAACGGGCGACACGCAAACGTGGCAGTACGCGGAAGGCTTGCGCGGCTACCTGACCGAAACGCTGGCGCAGGTATCGAATGGCGAAACCCTGATTCCCCTGTTCGAAGGCGCGCAATACGCGGGTCCGGATTCGGAAGGCTTTGCCGAAGGCGAAGGCGCGGCCTGGGTGGTGGCGTGGACGGAAGAAGGCGCCATCGTGCGTGAATCGTACGTCAACCTCATCCCCACCTCGAATGGCGGCACGCACGAATCGGGCTTGCGCGACGGCCTGTTCGGCGCCGTGAAAAACTTCGTCGAGATGCACTCGCTGCTGCCGAAAGGCGTGAAGCTGCTGCCGGAAGACGTGTTCGCGCGCGCCTCGTTCGTGTTGTCGGCGAAAGTGCTGGACCCGCAATTCCAGGGCCAGATCAAGGAGCGCCTGAACTCGCGCGACGCCGTGCGCCTCGTCTCGACCTTCACCAAGCCGCCGCTGGAACTGTGGCTGAACCAGCACGTCGACTACGGCAAGAAGCTGGCCGAGCTGGTGATCAAGCAGGCGCAGTCGCGCCAGCGCTCGCTGCAAAAAGTGGAAAAGAAAAAATCGTCGGGCGTCGCCGTCTTGCCGGGCAAGCTGACCGACTGCGAATCGTCGGACATCGCGCGCAATGAACTGTTCCTCGTCGAGGGCGACTCGGCGGGCGGTTCGGCCAAGATGGGCCGCGACAAGGAATTCCAGGCTATTCTGCCCCTGCGCGGCAAAGTTTTGAACTCGTGGGAGACGGACCGCGACCGCCTGTTCGCCAATAACGAGATCCACGATATCGCCGTGGCCATCGGCGTCGACCCGCACAACGTGGGCGATACACCCGACCTGTCCGGTCTGCGCTACGGCAAGATCTGCATCCTGTCCGATGCGGACGTGGATGGCTCGCACATCCAGGTATTGCTGCTGACCTTGTTCTTCAAGCACTTCCCGGTCCTGATCAACAAGGGCCACATCTGCATCGCCCGCCCGCCTTTGTACCGGGTCGACGCGCCCGCGCGCGGCAAGAAGCCGATCCAGAAAATCTACGCGCTCGACGACGGCGAACTGGTGGCCATCGAAGACAAGCTGCGCAAGGAAGGCGTGAAACAGGGCGCCTGGTCGATCTCGCGCTTCAAGGGCCTGGGCGAGATGAACGCCGAGCAGCTGTGGGAAACGACGATGAACCCGGACACGCGCCGTTTGCTGCCCGTGACGCTCGGTGAAGTCGATCACATGGCTTCGGCCTTGCGCTTCAATATGTTGATGGGCAAGGGCGAAGCGGCAGGACGCCGCGCCTGGATCGAAGAACACGGCAATGAGGCGGAGGCGGATATCTGATGATCATCGGCATCGACCTGGGCACCACCAACAGCCTGGTCGCCATCTGGCGCGACGGCAAGGCTTCCATCATCCCGAATGCGCTCGGCGAGCACCTGACGCCATCATGCGTGAGCATCGATGACGACGGCACCGTGCTCGTAGGCCGCGCCGCGCGCGAGCGCCTGCAGACGCACCCGCAGCTGACGGCGGCGGTCTTCAAGCGCTACATGGGCAGCGAAAAGAAGATCACCCTCGGCACGCAGCAATTCCGTCCGGAAGAACTGTCGTCGATGGTGCTGCGCGCGCTGAAGGAAGATGCCGAAGCCTTCCTCGGCCACAAGGTCGAGGAAGCCATCATCACCGTGCCCGCGTATTTCAGCGATGCGCAGCGCAAAGCCACCCGCATCGCCGGCCAGCTGGCGGGCTTGCGCGTGGAGCGCCTGCTCAACGAGCCGACGGCCGCCGCGCTGGCCTACGGCATCCGCGACAAGGAACAGGAAAGCAAATTTCTCGTCTTCGACCTGGGCGGCGGCACGTTCGACGTGTCGATCCTGGAGCTGTTCGAAGGCGTGATGGAGGTGCGCGCATCAGCCGGTGACAATTTCCTCGGCGGCGAAGACTTCGTTACCGTGCTGGTCGACGCCTTCCTGGAAGGCAGCGGCCTGCGCGACGCCGTCGGCAGCCGCCTGCTCGACCCGCGCCAGCAGCAGCTGCTGCGCGATGAGGCCGAGCGCGTCAAGCGCCTGCTGTCGGACCAGCCGTCCGTTCGCATGGCTACGCGCTACCAGGACAAGGAATACAGCTGGGAGATCGGCGAAGACAAGCTGGCGCAATTGTGCGAGCCCCTGCTGGCCCGCCTGCGCCTGCCAGTGGAACGGGCGCTGCGCGACGCCACCATCCGCGCCGCAGAATTGAATGAAGTGGTACTGGCCGGCGGCGCCACGCGCATGCCGCTGGTGCGCAAACTCGTCTCGCGCATGTTCGGCCGCTTCCCCGCCATCCACCTGGACCCGGACGAAGCCGTGGCGCTGGGCGCCGCCGTGCAGGCGGGCCTCAAGATGCGCGACGCGGCCCTCGACGAAGTGGTCATGACGGACGTGGCGCCATACTCGCTGGGCATTTCCATTTCGCGCCAGGTCGGCGCGAACCAGTATGAAGGCGGCCATTACCTGCCTATCATCGAGCGCAATTCCGTGGTGCCCGTCTCGCGAACGGAAAACATCACCACCATCTACGACAACCAGAAGGAAATCAACGTGGCGATCTTCCAGGGCGAATCGCGCCTGGTGGCCGACAACGTCTTCCTCGGCAAGATCAGCTTCCCGATACCCGCGAAAAAAGCCGGCGAGATCGGCATCGACGTGCGCTTCACCTATGACATCAGCGGCGTGCTGGAAGCGGAAGTGACGGTGCTGGCCACACAGGAACGCCACAAGATGATCATCAGCGACAACGCGGGCGTGATGACGCCGGAACAGATCGAGCAGCGCTTTGCGGAACTGGCCGACCTGAAGATCCACCCGCGCGAGCAGCTGGAAAACCGCACCCTGGTCACGCGCGCCGACCGCCTGTACGAACAGTCGCTGGGCGACGTGCGCCAGTACCTGGCTGCGCACACGGCCAATTTCCAGGCCGCGCTGGAAACGCAGGACCCGAACACCATCCGCAAGGCGCGCCAGGCACTCGACGAGGTGCTGCGCCAGGTCGAGAGCGAGAGCTTCCTGTAAATGGACGGCGGCATGGACAACGGACAGCGCAGCCTGTGGGCAATCCTGGGCACGGAGCCGACGGGCGACGAGCGCGCCCTCAAGCGCGCGTATGCAAAGCGCCTGAAGGTGACGCGTCCCGAAGACGATCCTGCCGCCTTCCAGGAGCTGCGCGACGCGTATGAATACGCGCTGCGCCATGCGCACCTGTTTGCCGAGGAGTTCCCGGAAGCGCAAGCGGCCGARGCGCCAGAAGCGCCGCCCTTGGAAGCGGCCGAGCTGTGGGGCGTGATCGACGAACCCGCGCAGGAAGCGCAGGAGCCGCCTGCGGAACTGTGGGGCGTCATTGCCCGGGAGCCCGCACCGCCGCCGGAACTATGGGGCGTGGTCGCCATCGATCCGGCACAGGAAGCGGCCAGCCTGTGGCAGGCATTCCTGGAGCAGTCGCGGCATGCGGATGCCAGCGAGGTACTGGCCGTCATCCTGCAGGACGACGCCATGCTCAACCTCGACGTGCGCGAGGAATTCGAGCTGTGCGCGCTGCGCTACTGCGCCAGCGCCGGCTATGACCTGGTGCTGCGCCAGGCCCTGTTCGAGCAGCTGGGCTGGGACCGCGATTTTTCCTACCTGGCGCGCAGCCATGGGGATCTGGTGCGCACTGCCGTGCAGCGCTACCGGGCCGACCGCTCGTTCGCCCATTTCAGCGACAACCGCGACAGCTACCCGGGCCTGGACTGCATCATGTCGCAGCAGCCGCCATCGGCCTACGCGCGCCAGCTGTTCGACCAAAAATTCACGCTGCAGCTGCGCGAACTGCTGCACACGATACGCTGGCAGCACGGCGAGATGCTCGCTTACAAACTCGATACGGACCTGTTCGAACGGTGGGAACACGCCGTCCATGCGAAGCGCTACTTCAAGCAGACGGCACTGGCCTCGGGCGGCCTCGGTTTCGTGCTGCACTTCATGCTCGCGGGCGTGCTCGATGCGGCCGGCTTCAAGCTCGGCGACACGGCGGCCTATGCCAGCCTGCTGGGCTTCCAGGCGCTGGCCTTTTCCCTGCTGGCCATGCATGCCTTGCGCTGGCCGGCGTCCCTGTTCACGCGGCTCGACTCGCTGCAGGAAGCGCTGCAGGAACGCCTGCCCATGCTGTGGCAGCGGCCCGGCTTGCGGCAACTGGGCTGGATCGCGCCCTACCTTGTACTGGCCTTGCTGCTGTTCCTGCCCGAGCGCAGCGAGACCATGCGCCTAGTCACTGCGGCAGGCTTGTGCGCGTCGGCCCTGCTCGCGTATGCGATGAACCGCCAGCTGCTGCATGGCATGCTGCTGCTCCTGTGTCTGGGCCTGTCGCTGTTCGCGGCCATGTTCATGAGCGGCAAAGGCCCGTCGGCACTGGCCATCGGCGATGCCATGCCGATGATGTTCTGCCTGGCGGCGCTGGCCCTGCGCTGCGCCACCGGCCTGTATGGCGATTGCGGCTGGCGCGAATCGCTCTTGCCCCGCCTGCGCGCCGCATGGCTGATTGGCTGTGCGGGCTTGCTGTTGCAACTGTATTTGCAATTGCTGCCGGCCGCCCTCGTCGGTGCCGCGCTGTATGCCTGGTCGTGCGCCGGCCTGCTGTTTTCTCCCACCGATTTCAAATGGAAGACGATCTGGCCGGTGGTGCTGGTGCCGTCCCTCGCCAGCGTCGTGCTGGCCGGCCACGCCCCGGCCATCCGCGCCATGCCGATGATGCATCACAGCGTCGAACTGGCCCTGGCCGTGCTGTATCTGACCTTGCGCTATATGTATCTGACGTACGGCAAGTCCTTTTCCAAATCCCGGCTGTCATAATCAGCCCCACGAATTCAACCGCAACCACTCAACACCGAAACAAGCGCCATGTCCACACAAACGAATTTATTTGACGATGCCCAGCCTGAGCCGATCGAGCCGGATGAACCGGTATTCGACGGCGAAGCGCTGACCCTGTCCACCTTTGCCGAGCGCGCCTATCTCGATTACGCCATCTCCGTCGTCAAGGGCCGCGCCCTGCCCGACGTCTGCGACGGCCAGAAGCCCGTGCAGCGCCGCATCCTGTATGCGATGAACGAGCTGGGCCTGAACTCCACGGCGAAGCCGCGCAAATCGGCAGCCGTGGTCGGCGACGTGCTCGGTAAATTGCATCCGCACGGCGACCAGTCCGTGTACGACGCGCTGGTGCGCATGGCGCAGGATTTCTCGCTGCGCTACCCGCTGATCGATGGCCAGGGCAACTTCGGCTCGCGCGATGGCGATGGCGCGGCGGCCATGCGTTACACGGAAGCGCGTCTGACGCCGATCGCCAAGCTGCTGATGGATGAAATCGGCATGGGCACGGTGGACTTCCAGCCCAACTACGACGGTTCGACGGAAGAACCGAAGCTGCTGCCGGCGCGCCTGCCGATGGTGCTGCTGAACGGCGCCTCCGGCATCGCCGTGGGCCTGGCGACGGAAATCCCGTCGCACAATCTGGCGGAAGTGGCGAAAGCGGCTGTCGCCATGATTCGCGATCCGAAGATCACGCACGCCGAGCTGATGGCCATCATTCCCGGTCCGGACTTCCCCGGCGGGGGCCAGATCATCACGCCACCATCGCAAATCCAGGACATGTATGCGAGCGGCCGTGGCAGCATGAAGGTGCGCGCGCGCTGGAAGATCGAAGAGCTGGCGCGCGGCCAGTGGCAGGCCGTCGTGACGGAACTGCCGCCCGGTACTTCCTCGCAAAAGGTGCTGGAAGAAATCGAGGAGTTGACGAATCCGAAGATCAAACTGGGCAAGAAGGCGCTGTCGCCGGACCAGGTGGCCCTGAAGGCGCTGATCCTCAATTCGCTCGACACCATCCGCGACGAATCGGGCCGCGCCGCGCCCGTGCGCCTCGTGTTCGAGCCGAAGTCGAAGAACCAGGACCAGACGGAATTCATGCTGATGCTGCTGGCGCATACGTCGCTGGAATCGTCGACCTCGATCAACCTGGTGATGATAGGCGGCGACGGCCGTCCACGCCAGAAAGGCCTGGGCGACATCCTGCGCGAGTGGATCGACTTCCGCTTCGAGACCGTCACGCGCCGCACCGGCTACAAACTGGGCAAGGTCAAGGACCGCATCCATATCCTGGAAGGACGCGAAGCGATCCTGCTCAATATCGACAAGGTGATCCAGATCATCCGCAATTCGGATGAACCGAAAGCGGCCCTGATCGACGCGTTCAAACTGTCCGAACGCCAGGCCGACGACATCCTGGAAATCCGCTTGCGCCAGCTGGCGCGCCTGGAAACGATCAAGATCCAGCAGGAGCTGGCCGAGCTGCGCAAGGAAGAAAAGTCTCTGCAAGACCTGCTCGACAATCCGGGCTCGATGAAGCGCGCCATCATCCGCGAAATCGAAGCGGATGCCAAGCAGTTCGGCGACGCGCGCCGCACCCTGATCGAAGAAGCGCAAAAAGCCGTGGCGGAACAGAAGGTGGTCGATGAACCGGTCACCGTCATCATTTCGGAAAAAGGCTGGGTGCGCGCGCGTACCGGCATCGGCCACGATGCGGCACAATTCACGTTCAAGGCCGGTGACAGCCTGCATGGCGCCTTCGAATGCCGCACGGTCGACACCCTGCTGGGCTTTGGCAACAACGGCAAGATTTACTCGGTTCCCGTCTCGGCGCTGCCCAACGCGCGCGGCGACGGCGTGCCGATCACGACCTTGTGCGACCTGAGCGGCGGCACCCCGGGCAACGCCGTGCGCATCTTGCACTACTTTGCGGGCAATGGCGCCACCAATTTGCTGCTGGCGTCGAGCGCCGGCTACGGCTTCATCGCCAAGGCGGGCGACATGGTCAGCCGCCTGAAAGGCGGCAAGGCCTTCATCACCCTCGATGACGGCGACGTGCCGCTCGAACCGAAAGTCATCGCCGAAGCGGCCAGCGCCCTGGCCTGCCTGACGGAAGGCGCGCGCTTGCTCGTATTCGGCCTCGATGAAATGAAAACCCTGTCCAAGGGCGGCACCGGCGTCAAGCTGATCGACCTCGATGCCAAGGACAAGCTGCTGGCCGTGCAGCCGATCACGCAGCGCGGCGTGGTCGTCTCCGGCATCGGCCGGGCCTCGAAACCGCAGGATGCGTCGCTGGGCGCCACGGCCCTGGCCGACCACTTCGGCAAGCGCGCCAAGAAGGGCAAGGCGCTGGCAGCCAAGCTGAAACCGGTGTCGATGGCGGCCATCGGCTGACCGGCATCGCGCCATACAAAAAGACAGGTTCGCCTGTCTTTTTTTTCGCCTATCACAGCGTATCGAAGCAGGAAAAATAGTTTTACAAATACGCGCCGCGTTTTCGTTATCCCTGCAGGCATGCCACCGGCATGCCGTCCACGGAGAGGAGAACAGCGATGAGAAACAACGTTTCAGGCAGGTCGCCATGCAGCGTTTGACCCCGGCCGAGCGGCTGGTCGCGGCCATGGCGGCCGAAGGCTTGCCCTACAAAAGCATCGCCAGGGAACTGGGCAAGTCGCCGGCCACCGTGCGCAACCAGCTGCACGCGATCTATCAGAAGCTGGACGTGGGTAACCGCACGGCGCTTGCGCACAAGCTGCGCGGCCAGCCTTAGCGCCGCGACAGGCGCAGCACGTCGGGCGTCGCTTCGACGATATCGATCACGTCTTGCGCCCCGGCGCCATCACCGAGCGCATAACGGCCCATGCCCAGGGGTACGAGCCGGGTCACGGGGCCGGCGCGGGGCCGGTCGTCGGGGCCGGGCGCCATCGGCGTCAAGGTCGCCGCCCCTTGCGCCATGGCGCCGGCGGGCGCGCCGAATTCCAGCACCTTGCGCCCCTTGCGGCTGGGAGGAAAGACAAACGTGGCCGTGGGCCGGTACACCTCGATGCCGTCCGCATCCTCCTCGAACGAGTGCGTCCAACTGCCGCTGGGCAGTGCCGTTGTCATGCCATGCATGGCGATCCCTCCCTCAGAAGCACGATACCACGCCGCCCAGGTTTTCATAGCCGCTCACGGAGGGCGACCAGGCCGTGCCGTTCCAAGCCTTGTGGAACAGCGCGCCATTCGTGCCCGTGACAAACACGTCGAGGCGGTCCGGTGCCCAGGCCGTGGCGCGAGGACGCGAAGTACACACGCCACCCAGGTTGTCAAAGCCGGTCAGGGAAGGCGACCAGGCCGTGCCGTTCCAGGCCTTGTGATACAGGGCGCTGTCCGTGCCGATGACGAACAGGTCGAGCCGGTCCGGTGCCCACGACACGGCTTCCACCTCGCCCACGCAAATACCGCCCAGCCGTTCGAAACCATCGTTGGAAGGCCCCCATTTCGACCCATCCCACCACTTGTGGTACAGCGCGCCATCGGTGCCCGTAACGAAGACGTCGAGGCGGTCCGGCCCCCATGCCACGGCCTTCGGCGACGAGGTGCAGATGCCGCCCAGGCGTTCATAGCCCGTCAGCGACGGTCCCCAGGCAGTGCCGTCCCACCACTTGTGGTACAGGGCACGGTCCGTGCCGACGACGAAGACATCGAGGCGGTTCGGCCCCCATGCCACGGCTTCCGGCTGGCCCAGGCAAATGCCGCCCATGGCTTCGTACCCGGTCAGCGACGGCCCCCAGGCGGACCCGTTCCACCACTTGTGATACAGGCCACGGTCCGTGCCGACGACAAATACGTCGAGGCGGTTCGGCCCCCAGGCCACGGCGCGCGGGTCGCCCACGCACAGGCCGCCCATCGCTTCATAGCCGGTCAGCGACGGCCCCCAGGCCGTGCCGTTCCACCATTTATGGAACAAGCCGCTGTCGGTGCCCGTAACGAACACGTCGAGCCGGTTCGGCCCCCATGACACCACCTGCGGCGCACTGGTACAGATGCCGCCCTGGGCTTCATATCCGGTGACGGACGGCGCCCAGGCCGTGCCATTCCAGGCCTTGTGGTACAGGGCGCGGTCGGTGCCCACCACGAACACGTCGAGCCGGTTCGCGCCCCAGGCCACGACGGGCGAGGAACTCTGGCGCGGCGTGGCGCCCGTACCTGCGCCCCCCGTGCCGATGCTGGCGCGCGGGCCATCGAGGCAAGCCTGCATGCGCGCCACCTGGCCTGCCGTGAACATGAACATGGCGGGATCGTCGACGTAATCCATGTAGTTCATGAACATGTCGCCATTCGGCCCGTTACTGCACGACACCTGGGGAAACGAAGGCTGGCCCATGTTCGGCCCGCCCTGGTTCGGCGTATCGGCCACGTTGTCCGTGCCCGAGCAGCCGGTGCCGTCGTCGCCCCAGATATGATTCAAATTCAGCCAGTGGCCGATTTCATGCGTGGCCGTGCGCCCCAGGTGGAACGGCGGCGCCGCCGTGCCGGTCGTGCCAAAGGCCGATTGCAAAATCACCACGCCATCGGTGGCGGCCGGGCCGCCGGGAAACTGCGCGTAACCGAGCAAGCCGCCGCCCAACTGGCACACCCAGATATTCAGGTAGCTGTCGGCCGGCCAGGCATCCATGCCGCCCGTCGCCTGCGACTTGACCGCATCGTCCGCGCCAAACGAGGCCACCGTCGTCTGGCGCCGCTCGATGCCGCTGGTGGCCGCGCCATGCGGATCGGTCGTGGCCAGCGCGAACTCCACGCGCGCATCGGCCGTCAACGGCAGGAATGGCGCCGGCGTGCTGTTGACATCGGGATTGACGCGCCGGAAGTCGCGATTGAGCACATCGATCTGGCTGGCGATCTGCGCATCCGAAATATTCTGCTCGGCCGTATTCCACACCACGTGCACGACCACCGGAATGTGCGTCACGCCGGAACGCCCGGCAATGCTGGCGTCGCCCTCGTAGAGCCCCGCCAGATTCTCGATATCGGCGCGCACGTTCGCGTACGACGGATCTTCGGTGAGCAGGCGGCGATGCACGTCCATCGTGGCGCAGGTGCGCTTCTGCGGGGTGCCGCCCCCCTGCCCGCCGCCCTGCCCTCCATCACCGCCCATGCCGCCACTGCCGCCACCATCGCCTCCCATGCCACCGCCAACGCCCACCTGCATGCAACTGGCGCCCGCCATGCCCTGCGGCGCCTGCTGCATGCCGCCGCCCGGCATGTCGCCGGCATTCACGGCGGCCGCGCCCTGGGTGAGCGCCGCCTGGTCCGCGTACGACACGCCCAGGCGCGGCCCCGGCATGGCATCCGCCGCCCGGGCATCGGCCTGCACATCGCCCTCGACCGGCATGGCAGGCATGTCTTCGGCCGAGCTGGTGGCCGGCGATTTTTTCGTTTTAGCGGTGCTCATGATGTCTCCTTCGTCTATATGCCAATTCACTATGGCACGGCAAAAAGAGGAGCACTTGCGCGAGATCAAGACTGGCAAGCGGTGCCAGGGAAAAGTGGCGGACGAAAAAAAAGACAGCCGAAGCTGTCTTGTGGGCCTGCGGGCCGAAGCCCGCAAACGGTGTATTACTTGGCGGCGGCGGCCTTGACTTCAGCGTCGGCCTTGGCCTTGGCTTCTTCCGTTTTGGTGGCGGCGATGGCTTTATCCTGGTTCGCTTCCACTTTTTCCTTGGCCACTTTGGCGTCCGCATTCACGCTGGCCTTGTGCGCTTTCGCATCGGCCTTGGCGGCAGCTTTGTCAGCCTTGGCTTGCGCCTTCATCTTGTCTTCCGGATCGGCGTCGACCACTTTGTCGTGGGCCTTGGCCTTGGTTTTATTTGCCTTGTGCTGGGCGTCGGCTTTCTTTTCGTCGGCCTTCATTTCGGCCTTGGCGACGTTGGCGTCAGCCTTGGCATCGACTTTGGCTTCCTTGTTGGCGGCCTTGTTGATGTCATGCTGCGCAGACGCCTGGGCGCTGGCAACGGCTGGGGTAGCTGGCGCCGTTTGCGCGATGGCAGCGGTGGCAAACAGGGTAGCGATCAGGGTGGCGAGTAATTTGTTCATGATGAGACCTTTCAATATGGTTTAATTTTATTCTTACTAAAGGCGGGCAAAATGTTCAAAATTTGCCAGGCATCGCGCTGTTTCTTGATGTAGCGCAATGGCATGACTTCATAGTAAAGATATCTGGCAAACCACACAGTGCGTTAGCGCACTCAACGGAAAATATGTGCAAATCAGCAAATTTCCCATTGGGTGCGATGCAGGTCTCATAGCCTCATGCGCCCACGGCCAGCGCCGCGTGGCGGGCAGCCACCCATTCCTCGTTGGCCGGCTCCACGCCCACGACGATGCGGCTGGCATCGGTGGAAATGCGGCTGGCGTTGCGCGCATTCGCCTCCCCGTCAAGCACCGGGCCGATAAACCCCAGCTCGTCACAGATGCGCTGGCGCAGCTCGGCGCTGTGCTCGCCGATACCGGCTGTAAACACCAGCATGTCCAGCCCACCGAGCACGGCCGTCAGGGCGCCGATCTCGCGCACGATGCGGCGGATATACAAGGCCAGCGCGGCGCGGATGCGCTCGCCCGTGGCATCCTGCCGGTCCTGCTGCGCCAGCAAGACCGGCGGGTCGGCCGACACGCCCGATACGCCCAGCAAGCCCGACTCGTGGTACAGCACGTGCGCCACTTTTTCCAGCGACAGTTTTTCGATCTCCATCAGGTAGATCACGGCGCCCGGATCGAGCGAACCGCAGCGCGTGCCCATCATCAGGCCATCGAGCGCCGAAAAGCCCATGGTGGTGGCCACGCTGTGCAAATTCTCCATCGCGCACAGGCTGGCGCCGCTGCCCAGGTGGGCCACGATGACCTTGCCGCGCGCGACAGCGCCAAAACGCTGCTCCAGCACCAGCGACTGGTATTCGTATGACAGGCCGTGGAAACCGTAGCGGCGCAAGCCCCGCTCCCACGCATCGTAAGGCAGGGCCAGCATCTGCTCGACCTGCGGCACCGTGTGGTGAAAGGCCGTGTCGAAGCACGCCACCTGGGCGATGTCGGGCCGCGATTCGAGCAGCACCTCGATGGCTTCCAGCGCAAACGGCTGGTGCAGGGGCGCGAGCGGCACATAACTTTTCAGGTCGGCCAGCACGGCAAAATCGATGCGCACGGGGGCGAAATATTTGCTGCCGCCATGCACCACGCGGTGCGCCACGGCGCGCAGCGGACGCCCGTCCAGCTGCGCCACCACTTGCGCGCGGATGTATTCGAGCGCCGCGTGATGCGGCTGCTGCGGATCGAGCTGCAGGGCGACGGCCGGCAGGCCGCCGGCGCGGTAGGTGGCGTTTTCGCGGCCGATGCCTTCGACCTTGCCGCTCCATTGCGCCTGCTGCGGCAGCACGCCGCCCGTCTGCTCGAACAGGGCAAACTTGATGCTCGACGAACCGCAATTGAGCACGAGGATCAGGGTGCCATCGGCATGTTGGACTGCTGCGTTCATGGCGGCGTGCTCCGGTAATGGTTGGCCAGCATCACGGCGATGGCGCACGAGGCGATGCGGCTGGCGCGCGAGTCGGCGCGGCTGGTGAGGATGACGGGGATTTTCGCGCCCAGCACGATGCCGGCGCTGTCCGCGTCGCCCATGTATTCGAGCTGCTTGGCCAGCATGTTGCCGCTTTCCAGGTCGGGCACCAGCAGGATATCGGCGCGGCCCGCCACCTCGGAGACGATGCCCTTGACGGTGGCGGCGGCGATCGACACGGCGTTGTCGAAAGCCAGCGGTCCGTCGAGGATGGCGCCCGTGATCTGGCCACGGTCGGCCATCTTGCACAGGGCGGCCGCGTCCAGGGTGGCGGGCATGTCCGCGTTCACGGTTTCCACGGCAGCCAGGATGGCCACGCGCGGGCAGGCCACACCGATCACGTGGGCCAGGTCGATGGCGTTGCGCACGATGTCGGCCTTCATGGCCAGGTTCGGTGCGATATTGATGGCCGCATCCGTGATGATGAAGGGGCGCGGATACGCGGGTGTCTGCATCAGGAAGCAGTGGCTGATGCGGCGCTTGGTGCGCAGGCCGGCGCTGGCCGACAGCACGGCCGACATCAGTTCATCCGTGTGCAGGCTGCCCTTCATCAAGGCTTCCACTTCGCCCTTGCCCGCCAGTTCGGCGCCGCGCGCGGCGGCCGCATGGCTATGCTCGACGTCGTCGATGGCGATGCCTTCCAGGCTCAGGCCAGCCTCCAACGCCACCGCTTCCAGGCGCGCGCGCGGCGCCACCAGCACGGGGGTGATCAGGCCGGCCGCATGCGCGTCGAGCGCGCCGGACAGGCTCAATTCATCGCAAGGATGGATCACGGCTACCCTGATCGGCCCCAGGGTGCGCGCGTGCTCGAGCAGGCGCCGCGTGCCGTCGCCGTTATGCAGACGCACTTCGGGCAAGGTGGCGCGCGTCCGTTCGATCTGCTCGGCGGGCGCGATCACCTGCGCCTCGCCTTCTAGCACCACAGCGCCATGCTGGTTGACGCAGCGGCAAGCCAGGGTCACGTGGCGGCTGCGCGGTTCCAGCGCCGTGACGGTGACGCTGATAGCCAGCGTATCGCCCACGCGCACGGGTTGCAAAAAGCGCAGGGTCTGGCCCGTGTAGACGGTGCCGGCGCCGGGCAGGCGCGTGCCCAGCACGGCGGAAATGAGAGACGCGCCCCACATGCCGTGGGCGATCACGCCCTGGTAGCGGGTGGCGGCGGCAAATTCCGTATCGAGGTGCTGCGGGTTGTCATCGCCCGACATCACCGCGAACAGGGCGATATCGTCCATGCTCAGGGTGCGCGTGATGCTGGCCGTGTCGCCGATGGCGATCTGGTCGAAGGTACGGTTGCGTACGATATTCAAATCATCGTCTAGGGGAGTAGTCATCGTGGTCTTCTATACAGGGGTAATGTGTTTGGCCGGTTTGGCTTTCGGTTCAGTCTTGGATGCGCGCACGGCCGGCGGTTGCGCCTTCGTTTGATCCTTGACCGCGCGGTCGAAGACGTCCAGCATCTGCTGCAGGCTCGCTTCCTCGTCCGGCGTCGGCGCCTCGGGCACTTGCAGCACTTGCTGCAGCCACCCGGCCAGTGCACCGATGTCGTCAGGGTCGGCGCGCGACAGCAAGGCCGGCAAGGCGGCGATGGCCGCATCGAAATCATGCAGCATCAGGCGCGCCTGCTGGCGCACGATACCGCGGAACTCCTCCATGCCAACGTCCTGCCGGTATTGCGGCTTGATCAGTTTGAGGGCCAGGTTGACCCTGCGTTCGTCGGCAATCATGCGGAAGCGGTAGATATAGAACAGCGCGCGCACGGCCGCTTCCACCAGGCCACCCCGCTGCATGTCCTCGTCCATCTTGCGCGTTTCGCAGCGCACGTATTCGCAATGCTCGGGCGAGATGCCGGGATGCGGGCGCGGCGGCGTCGTATCGCCGATGGCTTGTCCCGTCAGCGCCTGCACCAGCGGCGAACCGTACACCAGGTCGAAGGTCGTTTCCTGCACCGTGTCGCGCCAGTCGCGCCAGCCGTTCAAGCCGGCCGTGATGGCGCCGGAGATCGCTTCCTGCATGGCCAGCAGCGGATTGTCGGGCGCTACCGGCTGGCGGTGGGCGCGCACTTTTTCCGCCTCCCTGGCCACCAGCCTGGCCAGCGGATTGTGGTCGGTCCAGCGCTCGTACGACACGCGCAGCGGGTGCGCCAGCTGCAGGAAGCGCGCCGTCTGCGGCGTGACCATGGCGCGCACCCATGGCTGCGCAAACGTGCGGTACAGGGCCAGGTTCACCTCGGACACGCGCGCGGCGGCGGCGAACTTGCGGTCGTTTTCCACGCTCGGCTGCACGATGGCGCGCACGTCGTCGATGCCGCGGTGCTCGACCTGCAGCACGTAGTCGCCGCTGGCCAGGTCGGCGTTCGGCGTGTCGGGCGTCTTGTCGACGATCCGCGCTTCGTAGATACCGGCCGGCAGCAGGTTGATCAGGTCGATATTGCTGGCGAATTTCTGGTGTTCCTTGTGCCCCACCTTGGCCGACACGAAGATGCCCAGGTGGCCGATGCTGTCATGCACGGCGTAGACGATGGTCTGGTCGTGCATCAGCACGTCCTTGTCGTCGCGGTACAGGTCCGTGATCCAGCCCAGCGCCTGCGGCGGCGGCGTGATGTTGTCGCCATTCGAGCAGAACACGACGATGGGCGAACGGATATTGCGCAAGTCCAGGCGCACGCCGTCGGAGGTGATCAATTCGGCCGTGGCCAGGCGGTTGCCGATGAACAGATTGTCGACGATGTATTGCATCTCGACGTCGTTGAGGAAGACGTGGCCGCCCCAGTATTTTTCAAATTCCAGGTAACGGGGCGCTTCCGTATCAATGTTCGCGTACAAGTTGTACTGCTTGCTCCACAGCGTGTTGGCCGGGTTCAGTTTTTCGAAATTCTGCACCAGGCTGGCGCCGTCGAAGCGGCCGTTACCCAGGTCGCCCGCCAGGGCCGTGGCCCAGCTGCCGCCCATCAGGCCGCCCGCGTAGCGCATCGGATTGCGGCCATGCCAGCCGGCCCAGTACGAGACGGGCGCGCCTGCCACGATGATGGGACCGAACAATTCCGGGCGCATGGCCGCCGTCATGAGGATTTGCCAGCCCGCCTGGCAATTGCCGATGACGACGGGTTTCCCCTCGCTGTGCGGATGCAGGGCGATGACTTTTTCCAGGAAGGCCGCCTCGGCGTGCATCACGTCTTCCACCGTCTGTCCCGGCACGGGATCGGGCAGGAAGCCGATGAAGTAGCATGGATGGCCGGCGCGCAGGGCCACGCCGATCTCGCTCTCGGCCTTGAAGCCGCCGATGCCGGGACCATGGCCGGCGCGCGGATCGACGACGACGAACGGGCGTTTCGATGGATCAGGTTCGGGCGCATCGGGCGTCAGGATGCGCGCCAGGCCGTAGTTGACGGGACGCGCCAGCTCCAGGCCCGACATCACCAGTTCGGCGGGGAAGTCCAGCACGTTCGGCACTTCCTCGGCCATGTGTTCCTGATACTGGTTACCGCGCCGGCGCATCACGTCCGCGTACAGCACGATGCGCTGCCACGAATCGCGCGCATAGTCGCCCAGCACGCCCAGCGACGGCAAGCCGCCGGTGGAGAAAAATGGTGCAGCTTCGGTTTTCATGGCTATCCTTTTCATGCAAAAAACGCCGGACCATTCCGGCGCGGGAGCTACGCCATCTGGCTGATGGTCTTGCGAAAACGGGCGAGGGCAAACGTGAACAGGGCCGTGCCGATGGCCAGCAGGGCCAGAAACGGTTTCCACACCACGTCGATGCCGGCGCCCCGGTACAGGATCGCCTGGCTCAATTCGACGAAATGCGTGGTCGGGGCGATCAGCATGATGTTTTGCACCAGTTCAGGCATGCTTTCGCGCGGCGTGCTGCCGCCCGAGAGCATCTGCAGCGGCAGCAGCACGAGGATCAGGAGCATGCCGAACTGCGGCATGCTGCGCGCCACGGTGGCGAGGAAAATACCCATCGACGTGGTGGCGAACAGGTGCAGGGCCGCGCCGCACAGGAACAGCGCGATCGAGCCTTCGATCGGCACGTGCAGCATGCCGCGCACCACGAGGTTCAGCGACAAGGCGGCGGCCAGCAGCACCACGAGACCCATGGACCATACCTTGCCCAGCATGATTTCGGCAGGCGTCACGGGCATCACCAGCAAATGCTCGATGGTGCCGTGTTCGCGTTCGCGTATCAGGGCCGCGCCCGTCAAAATGATCGACAGCATCGTCACCTGGTTGATGAGCTCCATCAGCGAGCCAAACCAGGCCTGGCTCAGCGACGGGTTGAAGCGCGCGCGCATCACCAGCTCCACGGGCGAGACGGTTGCGCCCCGGTAGCGCTTGGCGAATTCCGATATCTCGCCGGCGACGATCTGCTGGATGTAGCCGCTGCCGCTGAAGGCCTGGCTCATGCGCGTGGCGTCCACGTTCAGCTGCAGTTCCGCCTGGCGTCCGCCCAGCACGTCGGCCTGCAGCTTGGGCGGGATCGTCAGCACGAAGGTGTACTGGCCCGCGTCCAGGCCTGCGTCGACCTGGCTCTGGTTGATCATTGCCGGCGGCGTGAACTGGGGCGGGAAGAAGGCCGAGGCGATGCGCCCGGACAGGGGCGAGCCATCCTCGTCGACGATGGCGATCGACGCCATGTGCAGGGTTTCCGGCTTGGCCGTGGCGGCCACGTAGATGGCCAGCGTGAACGTGTAGAGGATCAGGATCAGCATCATCGGATCGCGGATCAGGCTCCAGATTTCCTTCACGCCCAGGCGGTAGATGTTTTCAAGGTGGCGCATATCAGCTCTCCTGCTTCTTCAGCAGCGCCACGGTCACGCCGAGGATCACGGGGATCGCCACGATCAACGGCCAGAACGAGGCGTGCAGGTCGCCCAGCCCCAGCGCCTTGTTGAACACGCCCCGGCTGATGTTGAGCATGTGCGTGGCCGGGTACATCAGGCCGATGGCCTTGCCCACGCCTTCCATCGACGAGACGGGATTGAGCAGGCCGGAAAACTGGATGGCCGGGATCATGGTGCCGATCATGGTCACGAACAGGGCCGCGATCTGGCTGCGCGTAAAGGTCGAGGCGAACAGGCCGATGCCGGTAGCGCAGATATTGAAGATGAAGGTGGCGCCGATCAGGGTCGCCAGGCTGCCCTTGACCGGCACGCCAAAGGCGGTGACAGCCAGCAGCGCCATGAGAAGGAAGTTGAACATGGCCAGCACGACGTAGGGCACCTGCTTGCCGAGCAAGAATTCCAGGCGCGTGACGGGCGTCACGTACAGGTTGATGATGGAACCGAGTTCCTTTTCGCGCACGACGGACAGCGCCGCCAGCATGGCCGGCAGCATCAGCAGCAGCAAGGGAATCACGGCCGGCACCATGGCCGGCAGGCTTTTCACGTCCGGGTTGTAGCGGTAGCGCGTCTGGATGGCGACGGGGTTGCTCATCGTGACGCCATAGCGGTGCAAGGCCTGGTCGGCCAGCCACAGCTGGTGCATGCCCTGCACGTAGCCTTGCACGGTTTCCGCGCGCATCGGCATGGCGCCGTCGATCCACGCGCCCACCTGGGCCGGCGCGCCGCGCTGCACGTCGCGCGCGAAGCCGGGCGGGATCTCGATGGCCAGCGACAGTTCTCCGCTGCGCATGCGCTTGTCGATATCGGCATAGTCGCGCAACGGCGCTCGCTCGATGAAATAGCGCGAGCCGGCCAGGTTGTTCGTGTAATTCTGGCTCAACGTGGTCTGGTCGTGGTCGAGCACCGCGTAACTCAAGTCTTCCACATCGAGGCTGATGCCGAAGCCGATGACGAACAGCAGCAGCACGGAGCCGCCCAGCGCCAGGGTCAGACGCACGGGGTCGCGGCGCAGTTCCAAGGTTTCGCGCCACATATAGCTGAGCATGCGGCCCAGGCTGAAACGGTTGCGCCTACGCTTCTGGTGCGGTGCGACCGCTTCCGCCTTTTGCACGGGCGCCTCGCTTTCCTGCGCCGCCGGCGCCGTGCCGCCGCCCGCCTCTTCCAGGTAGGCGATGAAAGCCGCTTCCAGCGAAGGCGCACCCTTCTTGCGCACCAGTTCGGCCGGCGCATCGCTGACCAGTACTTTCCCCGCATGCATCAGCGAGATGCGGTCGCAGCGCTCGGCCTCGTTCATGAAGTGGGTGGAAATGAAAATGGTGACGTGGTCGCGCCGCGCCAGCTCGATCATCAGGCGCCAGAAATTGTCGCGCGCGATGGGGTCGACGCCGGACGTCGGTTCGTCGAGGATCAGCATTTCCGGCTTGTGCACCATGGCCACGGCCAAGGACAGCCGCTGGCGTATGCCCAGCGGCAGGCTGTCGGGCAAGTCGTCCATCACCGCGCCCAGGTCGAAGCGCTGCGCCATCTCGTCGATGCGCGCAGGTATCTCGCCCTCTGGCACGTGGAACAGGCGCGCGTGCAGCACGAGGTTCTGGCGCACCGTCAGTTCGCTGTACAGCGAGAACGCCTGCGACATGTAGCCGACCCGGCGGCGCGTGTCGATATCGCTGGAATCGACCTGCTTGCCGAACAGCCAGGCCTTGCCTTCCGTGGCCGGCAGCAAGCCCGTGAGCATCTTCATGGTGGTCGACTTGCCGCAGCCGTTCGAGCCCAGGAAGCCGAAGATTTCGCCGCGGCCGATGCGGAAATTCACATGGTCGACGGCCGTGAAATCGCCGAAGCGCATGGTCAGGTCCTGCGCCTCGATGGCGACGTCCTGCGCGCTGGCAGCATCGAGCGGCGTGATGACGACGGGCTGGTGGCCCGCGCGCTTCGCTTCCGGCAGCAGCTTGATAAAGGCCGCTTCCAGGTTGCCGCTGTCCGTGCGCGCCAGCAGTTCGGCCGGCGTACCCGTATCGAGCACCTTGCCGTCATCCATGGCGACCAGCCAATCGAAGCGCTGCGCCTCGTCCATGTAGGCGGTGGCCACCATCACGCTCATTTGCGGGCGCTGCACGCGGATGCCGGCGATCAGGTCCCAGAACTGGGCGCGCGCCAGCGGATCGACGCCGGTAGTCGGCTCGTCGAGAATCAGCAGGTCGGGATCGTGGATCAGCGCGCAGCACAGGCCCAGCTTCTGCTTCATGCCGCCCGACAGCTTGCCGGCCGGGCGCGCGAGGAACGATTGCAAACCCGTACTGCGGGTCAGCTGGTCGATGCGGCGGCGGCGCTCGGCCGCGTCGTGGCCGAACAGGCGCGCGAAAAACTGCAGGTTTTCCTCGACCGACAGGGTCGGATACAGATTCTTGCCCAGGCCTTGCGGCATGTAGGCGATGCGCGGACAAACGTCGTCGCGGTGGCGCGCATCGCGCATGTCGCCGCCGAGCGCCATCACGCTGCCCTGCTGCACGGCGCGCGCGCCCGCCACCAGCGACAGCAAACTCGATTTGCCCACGCCATCGGGACCGATCAAGCCCACCATGCGGCCGGCCGGCACGTCGAGGTCGATGCCGTCCAGCGCCACCGTCTTGCCGTAATGCTGGCTGACGCCGCGAATGCTGACGACAGGGGAATTGTTAGCCATGGTCACTCCGGAACCTTCGCCGTCAGTTCAGCGGGCCAGGCCTGCTTGGTATCGAGACGCACCCAGGCCACGCCGGGCAAGCCCACTTTCACCAGCGCCAGATGCTTTTGCAGCAGTTCGCGGCTGATCTGCGCTTTCACGCGGAACATCAGCTTCTGGCGTTCGCTGGCCGTTTCCACGGTCTTCGGCGTGAACTGCGCGCTGGCGGCAACAAACGAGATCGTCGCCGGTATCACGTACTGGGGCGCCGCGTCGAGGATGATGCGCACTTCGCCGCCCAGCGCCACCTTGCCGGCCGCCGTTTCGGGCAGGAAGAAAGTCATGTAGACGTCGGACAGGTCGACCAGGTTGAGCACCTTGCCGCCGCCGGCCAGCACTTCGCCCTGCTGCGCCACCAGGTATTGCACACGGCCGTCGCGCGGCGCCGCCAGCTGGCCATCGGCCAGGTCGGCATCGATGCGTGCCGTCGTCGCCTCGGCCGCCACGACGGCGGAACGCGAACCGACCACCTGCGCCTTGGCCGCGTCGATGGCCGCCTGCGCCGCCGTCACCTGCGCCCTGGCCGCATTCAGGGCGGCGGCCACGCTGCGCACGCGGGCGCGGTCGTCGTCGAGTTCCTGCACCGAGGACGCGCCCTCTTTCGACAGGGTCTCGGAGCGGGCCAGGCGGCGCTTGGCCGCATCGAGTTCGCTTTCGCGCTGCGCCACCATGGCCAGCGCGGCCGCCTTGTCGCTCTCGCGCACGGCCACCTGCGCCTGCGCGCCGACCACCGCATCGGATGCCTGCTGCTGGCGCGCGCGCGCCTCGTCGCGCTGGGCCGCCAGCGAGTCCACCTGCATGGTGGCCAGCGGCTGGCCCGCCTTGACGAAGTCGCCCTCGCGCACGAGGATCTCCTTGACCCTGCCGGCCAGCTTGGTGGCAACGTCGATTTCCGTCGCTTCGATGCGGCCATTGCCGCTGACAAAACCTTCGCCAGGACCCGTGGGACGCATTTTTTGCCAGGCCACATAGCCGAGCACGAGAACGGCCACGACGAGCGCCGCGGGGATGAGTTTTTTCTTCAGTTGAGCATTCATGGTATCGGGGCGATCAAATTAGTGGGTGGAAGCGGCGGCAGAGGCGACGGGCGCGCCGCCGCCCAGGGCTGCATACAGGCTGACCTGGCTCGACAGCAGCGCGCGGCGCGTCTGCACCAGCTGCTGCTCCACCGTCAGCAAGTCGCGCTGCGCATCGAGCACTTCCAGGTAGGGCGCGGCGCCATTGTCGTAGCGCAGCTTGGCCAGGCGCGCCCGTTCGCTCTGCGCCGCCAACGTCGTCTTGCCGATGTCGACCTGCAGCGCCAGCCAGCGCCGGTTCGACAGCGCGTCGGCCACTTCGCGGAAGGCGCCCTGCACGCTTTTTTCATAATTGGCCACGGCCACGTCGCGGCGCACCTCGGCAAGGTCCATATTGGCGCGCAAACGGCCCGCGTCAAAGATCGGCAGCACCAGGCGCGGCGCGAGATTCCAGGCGCCGCTGCCCGAGTCGAACAAACCGTTCAATTCCGCGCTGGCCGTGCCGTAGGCAGCCGTCAGTGAAATCGTCGGGAAGAAGGCAGCGCGCGCGGCGCCGATATTGGCTTGCGCGGCACGCAACTGGTGTTCGGCCGCGATCAGGTCGGGACGCTGCGTGAGCAAGGCCGATGGCAGGCCCGCATGCAGCGGCTGCAGCACGCTGGCGTCGTCGAAGCGGCGCACCTCAGCCACCGGCGCCAGGTCGACGGGGCCGCCCACCAGCTGGGCCAGCGCGTGCGCCTGCACGGCGCGCGCCTGTTCCAGCTGGGCCGACAGCGAGAGGGCCTGGCTGAGCAGGGTTTCCACCTGCGTCAGGTCCAGCTTGGAAATCGAGCCTACCTCAAAGCGGCGGGTGAAGATGCACAGCGATTCGGCGCGGCTGTCGACCGTGGCGCGCGCCAGTTCCACCCTTTCGTCGAGTTCACGCAAGCCCAGGTAGCCATTGGCCACCTGCGCCACGAGGGCCACGCCGACGGCGCGGCGCGCCTCGTCGCTGGCCAGCAGGGTTTGCAGCGCGCTGTCTTTCAGGCTGCGCACCCTGCCCCAGAAATCGAGTTCCCAGGCGCTCACGTTCAAGCCCGCCTGGTACTGCGCGCTGGTCATGGCGCGGCCCGTCGGACTCAGATCATCTGGCACGCGTGCGCGGCTGCCGGAGGCGCCCAGCGCGATGGTGGGAAATTGCTCCGCGCGCTGGATGCCATACGCGGCGCGCGCCTCTTCCACGCGCAACGCGGCGATGCGGATGTCGCGGTTGCTGGCCAGCGCCTGCGCAATGTGCGCCTGCAGGCGCGGGTCGGCAAAGTAGCTTTGCCAGGCGACGTCGGGTGCGTGCGCGCCGGCCGGATCGGTTTCCGGATACTGCGCCGCCACGGGCAGCGGCGGTGGCGCATACGGCGGCGCCATCGAGGCGCAGCCGGCCAGGGCCAGCGTGGCTGCCAGGGCGGCCAGCATGGCGCGGTGTGGCAAGGTAAAAACAGCCATGGTCATCATCTTCCAGTCAATTCAGAATGTTGTAGCCGCCATCGACGTACAGGGTGCCGCCCGTGATGGCACGCGCGCCGTCGCCGGCGAGGAAGGCGCACAGCGCGCCCACGTCCTCGATGGTGGCCAGGCGGCGCATGGGCGAACGTTCGATGGCGTCGGCCATCAGGCGGTCGAAATGGGCAATGCCGGAAGCGGCCCGCGTTTCCAGTGGCCCCGGCGAAATGGCGTTGACTCTGATGCCTTGCGGGCCCAGTTCGGCGGCCAGGTAACGCACGGACGCTTCCAGCGCCGCCTTCACGGGCCCCATCAGGCCATAATCGGCGATGACTTCCTCGGCGCCCAGGTAACTCATGGTCATCAAGCTGCCGCCGTCCGGCATCAGCGGTTCGGCCAGTTTCGCCATGCGCATGAAGGAGTGGCAGGAGACATCCATCGCCTGCGCAAAGCCGTCGGCCGAGCTGTCCGTCACGCGGCCATGCAAATCGTGTTTCGGCGCATAGGCGATGGAGTGAACAAGGAAATCGAGCCGCCCCCACTGCCGTTCGATCTGCGCGAACATCGCCTCCAATTGCCCCGGCACGGCCACGTCGAGCGGCGCCATGATGGACGCCTGCACTTGCTGCGCCAGCGGTTCCACGTGCGTTCTCGCCTTGTCATTGAGCCAGGTGACGGCCAGTTCCGCGCCGGCCGCACGCAGGGCGCTGGCGCAGCCCCAGGCGATGCTTTGCGCGTTGGCGATGCCCACCACCAGCCCCTGCTTGCCCTGCAAAGGCAGGTGGGGCAAGCCGGCCGTCATGCCGGGACTGGACGCAGGGCGGGCCACGGCGTGGCCGCATGCACGCTACGCACGGCGCCGGCGCGCATGGCGGCGGCGCACATGGCCAGGGTAACGCCGCCAGCACGCGCATACGGCAAGGCAATCGGAGTGTGGGGATGGAGGGTACTGCACGCGTCAGGCGTGGGGGTCTGCATCTTCATGAATCGGCTTCCGTCACTGAAATTCGAGGCCGGCACCAGTGCATTCTCGGGGAACTGGTACAGGGCGAAAATTACTCTACAGCATTTAGATACGTGATTCGCGATGAGTCCGGTCCGCATGCTTATCGTTTTGAGCTAGGTCAACTATAAGTGCGATTGCGGCAATGCAACATTGATATACATCAAATTCTACATCAATATTATTTAAATGAACTAATTGACAAGCAAGCGAATCGCGGTGCCTTTTTGATAACTCCGTGGGGCTGGCGCACAGAAAGGCAGCCGTGCAAAAAGAAAGGGGATTGCCTGAAAAACAAGCGGTGGGGCGACTTGGCGCGCGGCGCCAGGCGGGGAGCGGGAAAAATCGGGGCCATGCTATTGCGATGCAACATGGCCCCATGCACTACTGGAATGACAGGAGCGGCCTTATTTGCCTGGCGCCGGGGCCGGACGCGAATACAAATCGATGATGGTGCTGATGCCATCCTGGCAAACGGAGCAGAACGTCTCGCTGCGGTCGAACATGATGCACTGCATCTCGGGCCGGTAGTAGCCTGACGACTCGTAGTGCGCGCCTTCGAAGGCGCCTACCGCATGGCGCTGCGGCGCTTTCGAGAACAGCTGCTGCGTGTACGCCAGGTCGGCCTTGAACAAGGTGCTCATTTCGCTTTCCGGGCGGTTGGCCGCGCGCAGGGCCGCGCGCTGCTTCTGGTATTCGCGCGCATGGCTGTCGTACGCCTCCTTCGGCCATGGCGTCGGCAGCGGTGTGCCCGCCTTCACATGGTTTTTCCATTTCAGCTTGGCCGGATCGCGCAGCGCCGTGGCGTTCGGCTCCCACGGTTCCTGGCGTTCGCCATTCGACTGATAGGCCACGGGCGAAGTGTAGTACTCGTCGGCCAGGCCGGCGAAATGGTGGCCGAATTCATGCACGAACAGGTAATTGGCCCAGTCATTGTTGGCCGCCGCCGTGCTGAACTGGCCGAAGATGCCGCCGCCGCCGTAGGTATCGTTATTGACGAGGATTTCGATGAATTCATACGGCGCATACTGCGCCAGGTCGCGCAGTGCGCGGTTGTCCGTCGTCAGCACATAACGCTCGCTGCCGAAGATGTCGTAGCGCGTGCCCAAGGGCGACGCATGGTGCATGCCCGTCGAGGGACGCGACACGCCCGACTCCGGCGTCGGCGCGGCCATGGCCCACACATTGAAGTCATTGGCCCGCTCGCGAAATGGCGACACGGTAAACAGATGCTCGGCCAGCTTGCGCGCCGTCGCTTCGAACTTGCCCATTTCAGCGGCCGTATAGCCGTCGCCCATGATCAAGAGGTCGACCTTGTCGCTGGATGGACCACTGATGCGGATCGGGATCGGCTTGACGGGCGCCGGCGGCTGCTTGCGGATCACGTCCTGCGCGGCAGGATCGACATCGGTGCTCCACGCAATGGAAAACAGGCCGCGCTCGTCGCGCTTGAGGATGCGCACGCGCACGGACTGCTCGGGCTGCGGGAAGCGCACGGATTCCTGGAACGCGCGCGTGGTGGTTTTCGCTTCGTCCGTGCTGGCCCACTCGCCGAAGATGGTGGAAAAGCCGCGCGAATACAGCACCTTGCCCGACTTGATGTCGACCACTTCCAGCATATTGTTACCGCGGTTGCTGTCATCGATGGGCCGCGCCAGATTGCCCGCCCATGGCAGGGGCTCGACCAGCACGCGCTCAACCGCATAATGCTCGCCCAGCGCATTGCCGCTGTGCTGGTAATCGAGACGCATGGTGGCCGGCTGGGCGGCACTGGCTGCCTGCGCGGCAGGGGCAATGCCGGCGGCCAGCGCCAGCGCGCAAAGAAAGGATCGAATCGGGGTCTGCTGCATGTCATTCCTAAAACGGTAGAAAAACAGGTGAAGGGATCGGTTTTCCAAACAATCGGCGGGCTTGCCGGCAGGCGCGGGAAAAACCGCTGCGGCACATTGTAGCGACCGGAAGGGGACGTGCAAAGCGCCCAGCTTGACCTGGCAAGGCAATCGGCTTATATTAGATTGACTAGTCTATTAATTAAAGGTAAAGCCATGCGCACCATCGATCCCGATAAACACGCGGCGCGCCGCGACGCCATTCTCGCCGCCGCGCGCAGCTGCTTTGCGCGCAAGGGCTTTCACCAGACCAGCACCGCCGCCATCTGCGCGCAGGCGGGCATGAGTCCCGGTAACCTGTTCCATTACTTCCCCACCAAGCAAGCGATCATCGCCGCCATCGTCGACCAGGAAGGCAGCGAGACGGCCGCCTATTTCGCCGGCGTGCAAGGCAGCGCCGATGCCTACGGCGCCCTGCTCGATTTCATGGATGTGGTGCTGGCACTGGCGGCCGACGCGGACTTTGCGGGACTGGCGCTGGACATTGCCGCCGAGGCGATGCGCGACACGGACATCGCGGCCAGGGTAGCGCGCAACGACGCCAGCCTGCGCGGCGGCCTGCAAGCCTTGCTGGAAGAGGCGGCCGCGCAGGGCCAGGCCGACGCCGCGCTGGACGCCGCGCAAACGGCCAGCTGGATCGCCGCGCTAATCGATGGCATCTTCAACCGGGTTGCCGTCGATCCCGATTACGCGCCGCTGGCGCAGCGGGCCAGCCTGCATCTGCTATTGGCGCGCTTCCTGCGCCCTGCCCTGGCATGAGCGCCGCCATGAACCGCTCACCGAGTACGCAGCCCGCGCGCATCGCCGACGTCGACGCCCTGCGCGGCTGCGCCCTGTTCGGCATTTTGGTCGTCAATATCGGCGCCTTCGCCACGCCCTGGTTCGGCCTGGGCTTGACCGATCCCGCCTTTCACGGCGGCGTGGACCGCGCCACGCATTTTCTCGTCGCCCTGCTGTTCGAGACCAAGTTCTACCTGCTGTTTTCCTTTTTGTTCGGCTACAGCTTCACCCTGCAGATGCAGGCGGCCGCGCGCGCTGGCGCACCGTTCGTGCCGCGCATGCTGCGCCGGCAAGCGGGCCTGTGGCTGATCGGCGCTCTGCACGCCATATTCCTGTTTCATGGCGACATACTGACCACCTACGCTCTGCTGGGCATCGTGCTGCTGGCGCTGCACCGCTGCGGCGAACGCCAGGCATTGTCCCTGGCGTTGACGCTCGTCGCCGTCTGCGTGGCGTTCTGGGCAGGCATGGCCTGGCTGCAAAGCCTGCAGCCGGCGAGCAACGACGCGCAGCTGGCCGTGGACATGGCGCAAAAAGCGGCAAGCGCACTGGCCGCCTACCGCGCCACGCCGGCTGCCGTCATCCATCAGCATCTGCGCGAACTCAGTGACATCTGGCTCGTCCTGCTGCTGGTGCAGGCCCCGTGCGCGCTGGCCATGTTCCTGTGCGGCCTGGCCGCCGGCAAGCGCGAGATGCTGCTGCATGCGAGCGACTATCTGCCGCTGCGCCGTCGCCTGCTGTGGACCGGCACGCTGGCGGGATTACCCGGCGCCGCCTTCTATGCGTGGACTTCCGTGTATGGCGACAGCCAGGCATGGCAGGTAGCGGGACTGGCTGTGGGCCTGGCCACCGCACCGCTGCTGGCGGGCGCCTATCTGGCATTGGCGCTATCTCTGTTCGAGCGCCTGCGCGACGGCACGCTGTTTGCGCTGCTGGCCGACACGGGCCGCATGGCCCTGTCGAACTACCTGCTGCAGTCGGCCATCTGCGCCGTGCTGTTCCTCGCGTATGGCATGCGGCTGATGGGCAGCGTCTCGCCGCTCGGCGCGCTGGCGCTGGCCGCCATCATCTTTGGCGTGCAGCTGCCATTGAGCCGCTGGTGGCTGCGCGGCCACGCCTATGGCCCCGTCGAGTGGCTGCTGCGGGCATTGACGGTCGCCGCGTGGCCGCGCTGGCGGAGGTAGCGCTCCGCTTACTTGTAGCGGTACAGCGGCTGGCGCAGCTGGATCGGGCGGATGTCGAGGCGCAGCTTCAGCACGGAATATGCTTCCGCCTCGGTCGAGCTGTAGCCGACGCTGTTGACGGTTTTACTGAAGCGGAACTCGAAGCCCAGGTCCGGGTACGGGTCGCGCGGGTTGCCGAAGGCGATGCCGATGGCTTCCTGCTGCGCGTTGTCGATCAAATTGCCCATCAGGTCGAGCACGGCGTTGTTGCCGAGGATATCGTTGGTGAAGACAGGTTCGCGCATGTCGGGCTGGTTCGGATCGAGCTTGTTGTCGGCCTTGTCCGGCGACGGCGTAAACACGCGCGTGACGAGGTTGAATTTGTCGCCCCGGTCCAAGTAACTGATGGCAGCATTGCTGATATTGAAATTTTTCACGCCGCGGTCGCTGATGGCGCCCGACAGGTCGATCAGCAGGGCGCCGCTGTAGCCGATGACTTCCACATCGCGCATGGCATCGACCACCATGGCGCTGTTTTCATCGATGCCCAGTCCCAGGTGGTAGCCTTTTTTCAGCATCACGGGGATCATGCGGGCAAAGCGCCCGCGCACCAGCAGATGCTGGTCGACGAACACGTCGCTGCCGATGAAGCCCAGGCCCGGCGCGATCTCGCGGCCATCCGTGACGCCCATCTTGAGCATGTCGAGCACCGGTTTGGCGTCGTAGAACATGGTCGTGCTCATGATGGCCGCGCCGGCGCTGGAACCGGCGATCACGCCGCCGTTGCGGTAGACCGACCAGATAGCTTCCAGCGCGGCAGTGCGGCTGCCGTCCGGGCGCAGCAAGGCTTGCGTGATGCGCCCCTGGTCGCCGCCGGCAAAATAAATGCCGGTGGCCGACTTGATCTGCGTGACGATGGCAGGGTCTTCGGCCGCCTTGCGGTAATCGCGGTTGGCCAGCTTGACAGCCAGCGGCACGAAAAAGGCCTCGGCGCCATATTGATTGAGTTTCCTGATGATGTTTTCACCGGATTTTTCCGGGTTCATCGCGGCCGACGCCAGCACGGCGATGCGCGCGCCCGGCCCGCCCGACAGCTTGACGATGCGCTGCCAGACTTCGGCATTGTCGGCGCGCAGGCCGCCGCCAATGATGACGAGGGTGCCCTGCGGCGCGCTGCCGATGGCACTGCCTGCGGGCGCCGCCACGGCATGGACGCTGCACAATGCCAGCACGAACAGCAGCGCGGCGCGGAAGGTGTGATACAGGTTTGAAGATGATTTCATGGTGCCTTTCGAATACAATGAAAGTGGCGCACACTTGTCGATACCGGCGCGCGCCCTTGCTGCCAAACTGCTGCTTGCAACCCAACTCCACCGAACGACGATACTACCTGCCGCATATGACAGCGTTGTTGCGGCATCCCCGGCTTTTTTTACTTGAAGCTGTAATTGGCGCTCGCATAAAAGCGCCGGCCGCGCGGGTCCGTGTAGCTGGGGTCATAGCCGGACAGGAAAAAATAGGCCTGGTTCGAGTATGGCGGACTGGTATTGAACAGATTCTGTATGCCCGCGCGCAGCTTGAACTGCTGGCTGACCGCATATGCCGCCGACATGTCCCACAAGGTGTACGCCTTCACCCGGTTCGGCTTGACCACGCTGCCATCGTCCGTGTTGATGGCCGAGTTCTGGTCATCGTAGCCGCTCGAATACGTGTTCGACAGGCTGGCCGAATACGGGCCGCTGTCCCAATCGAGTGTGATCGTGTGGCGCCAGCGCTGCACCACGCCGTCCGTGACGAAGCGATTGAGATTGCTGACAAAGGTGTCGCCAGGGCTGGTCTGGATTTTTGAACCCAGCACATACGTGCCGCTCAGGTGGCCGCCAAAGCGTCCCCATGCCGTTTTCACGCCATGCAGGTCGGCCGTGATATCGATGCCCGAGGCTTTTTGCGCGCCGCGGTTTTCCTTGCGCAGTTCGATGTAGTCGATTTCATCGTCCTCGTTGCGGTGCACGAGGTCGCCGTACTTGGACAGGTTGCCCAGGATGATGTCGTCGCCAATTTCGCTGATCAGGTCCGTGCGCCTGATGTTCCAGTAATCGAAGCTGAAGGTCCAGTGCTGGCTCGGTTCGAGCACCAGGCCGGCCGAGAACTGGCGGCTGCGCTCCGGTTTCAGCTTGTCGTTGCTGTAGCGGCGCGTATCCCAGTTCTGCGCGCAATCGGCATAATTGTTGTCCACGGTGGCGCACAACACGGGGTCGGGCAAGGTCGCCGTGCTGCTGTAGACGGTGGGACGGTGCAAGTCCGACATCGACGGCGCGCGGAAGCCCTTGCCGGCGGAGGCCCGCAGCAGCACCTGCTTGCTGGGCATGTAGGTCAGGCCGACCTTGGGACTGAGGGCGCCGCCCACCTGCTCGTAATGATCGTAGCGGCCAGACAGCTGCGCCTGCCATTGCCTGGTCAACGGCAGCAGCAGTTCGCCGTAGACGGCTTGTACATTGCGGCTGTCGCTGGTGCCCTTGCCGCCTTCCGGCGCCGCATCGTTGTTGATGTTGTCGCTCATGAGCAGCGCCGACGGACGGAATTCGGTGCGTTCGCGCCGCACTTCGCCGCCCACGGCCAGCGCCATGTCGCCGCCGCCCATGGGCATCAAGGCGCGCGACACCTTGAAGTCGAGCGAGTCCATGACGCCGTGCGCATGGCGCACCTCGTCGTCGACCTGGATGCTGTCGAGCAGCGCCCGGCCTTTCGCGCTGGAGGGCCCGAAGGGATTGATGTCGCCGGCGGCGATCCCTGCCTGCAGCTTGTCGTACAGGACGTAGCCGTGGGTATCGCGGTCTTTCACCACATTGACGCTGTGATTGAAACCCACGTCGTAATCCCAGCCGGCGAGCGTGCCGGTGGCGCCCACGACGAAGCGCTGGCTTTCGCTGGTCAGCTGGCTGGTGCGCATGCCCGCCTCGTTCAGCCGCATGCGCAGTTCCAGTTCGCGCTCCACCTGCTTGCCATCGTCATCGAGCAGCGTATCGAAGCCCGCATTGGCCAGCTGCGGCACCTTGCTGTAATCGAGGTAGCCGATCACGCGCGCCGACGACCCCACGTAATGGCTGCGCGAGCGGCTCAGCGCCACTTCCGCGTACAGCTGGTGATCGTTATTCAGTTTCAGCACGCCGCGCGTGAGCAGGTTCTGCTTGTCCGTCTTCGGATACAGCTCCGTGTCGCCCATGTAGTCGTAGGTACAGGCATCGACGCCGCCCGTGCCCGCCGGCAGGTACAAATTGGCCGGCGGCGCGCAGTTCGGAATCCCAAAATTGATCTGGCGGTTGGTGATCGGCTGGCCATTGAGCAGGAAGCCATTGTCCTGCAGGTGCTCGCGCTGGGCGCTGGACAGGCGGATATTCGCCGGGCTGGTAAAGTTCGACAGCAAATGCCCGAGGCGCTGCGGAATCTGCAGGTTCGGGATGAACTTGCGCTGCGAGGAGCGCAGACCGTCCGTTTTTTGCAGGTCGACCACGGCGAAGATATTGTAGCCATCCGCAGCCAGGTCGCCCGTGCCGGCCGTGATGCTGGCCGTGCGCTTGCCCGCGCCGCCTTCATCGGTGCGGCTGCCATAGACGTTCAGCTCCACGCCCTGGTAATCCTTGCGCGTAATGAAATTGATGACGCCGCCGATGGCGTCCGTGCCGTACAGGGCCGAGGCGCCATCGAGCAGCACTTCCACGCGCTGCAGAGCGGCGGCGGGAATGTTATTCAGGTCCACGCCCGCATCGTCGCCGGGCGAGGCAAAGTTGGCCATGCGCCGGCCATTGAGCAGCACCAGGGTCGACGAGGTGCCCACGCCGCGCAGGTTGGCGCTGTTGAAGCCGCGCTGGTCGCCGCCCACGTTGATGCTGGCGCCGTCCGTCAGGCCCCCCACGTTGGCCGACACGCGCGCCATCAACTCGGCCGCCGTCGTCACGCCCGCCTTTTCGATCTCGGCGCGCGTGATGATCTGCACGGGCAGCGCCGTCTCCGACTCCAGGCGCTTGATGGCCGAACCCGTGATCTCCACGCGCTGCATTTTTTTCGGCGCAGCTTCTGTCTCCTGCTCCTTCTCCTGCGCCTGCGCCTGCGCACCATCGCCCAGCATGCCCAGCGCCGCCGTCACGCTCAGGGCGCCCAGCGCCACGCGCACGCCTTGCGCCAGCACCCGCTCGCGTGGCAAGGAGCCGCCCTGTCTTTTCATGTGCATTGTCACTCTCCCCCTGATGTTGATGCCTGATTTTTATAATGATTTCAAGACTGCCTTGCGTTGCTTTGAAGCTGCTTTGCGCGGCCCGTGCACGCCATGTTCGCCGCCATACAGATAGGCGGCGATGACGTCGCTCAAGCGGCCCGCTTTTTCTACGTTCTTTTTGTTCGATACCATCAGCGCCACGGCAAGCGCCTCGATCATGGCCAGCGCCGTGCTGGCGCTGCTGGGCAAGACGGGATGCGTGCTTTGCGCATACAGCGCGTGGTCGGCCAGTTCGGCCAGCGGCGACGCGGGCGAGTCGGTGAGCGCCACGATGCAGGTGCCGCGGTCGCGCGCGAAGCTGGCCAGGCCGATGCAGTCGAGCGTGTAGCGGGGGAACGAGATCACCACCAGCACGTCCCGCGCCGTCAGGTTGACCAGGTGGCCGGCCGCCACTTCCGAGCCGCCGATGCCAGCCACTTCCACCACATGCGGGCAAAACGGCTGCAGATGCTGCACCAGCATGCCCGCCAGGTTGGCCGACAGGCCAAAGCCCATCACATACACGACCTTGGCGCGCGTCAGGCGGCGCACCACGGCCTGCATGGAGGGCGGCGACAGGGCATCGGACGTGGCGGCGATGTTCGCGGCAGCATATTCCAGGCTTTGCGTGATGGGCGAGGTGGCGCGCGCCCGCCGTTCTATCGTGCGGCGCAGTTTGTCGACCGGCTGCAACAGCGCCTGCAAGGTCTCCGCCATGGCGCCGCGCATGGCCGAATAATTCTTCTGGCCGATGTCGCGCGCGAAGCGGCTGATGGTGGCCGTCGACACCTGGCAGCTGTCGGCCAGTTCCTCGATGCCCAGCGCCGTCACGCGCATCTGGTTGCGCAGCAGGTAATCGGCGATCTGCCGCTGCGAAGCCGAGCCGCTGGCCAGCACGTGCATCAGCGCCTGCCCCAGCGGCGATTGCGCGAACGCGGCGTCGGGCGACGCCAGCGTGGTGGCAAGTGGCGTGGCGGTGCTGCTGCGGGCAGGACTGGCGGATGCTCTCATATCACTGGCGGCCTGTATTCTTGGGTACTGCGGATCACTGGCGGAAGGCGAAATCGGGTCGCTGGAACTTACTGTACTCATATCAAAAAGAAAACTCAACAAATATTTGTAAAAGGATTTTCATTGATTTACTTCGTGAAAATATTGCTACATAATCGACCGGAATCCATCAACCATGCACCTTTCCGGGGCGCCCACCATGCAAGTACAACAGCATCCCATCTCCACCGCGCACGCCAGCATGTCGTGCCAATTGAGCAGCTTCCACTTCGGCACCGCGGCCGCCACCAGCCGCAGCGGCAAGAAGGTCTACATCCAGGCGGCCCTGCACGCGGACGAGGTGCCGGGCATGCTGGTGTCGCAATTTTTGCGCCGCGAACTGCTGGCGCTGGAAGCGGCCGGCAAGATCCACGGTGAAATCATCCTGGTGCCGGCTGCCAACCCGATCGGCCTGGCGCAAGCCATCCATGGCGCACCGTTCGGCCGCTTCGACCTGACCACGGGCATCAACTTCAACCGCGCCTACCGCCACGTGGCAGATGAACTGAAAACCACGCTGGCTGGCCAGCTGGGGCAGGATGCGCAGGCCAATGTGGCGCTGATACGCGAGCATGCGCGCGCCGCCGTCGCCGCCTGGCGGCCGGGCACGGATGCGGAAACCTTGAAGAAAACCCTGCTGGGCATGGCCATCGACGCCGACATCGTGCTCGACCTGCACTGCGATAACGAGGCGGCCCTGCACATCTATACGGGCACGCCGCTGGCGGCGCAGATCGCGCCGCTGTCCGCGCTCCTGGGCGCGCGCGCCGTGCTGCTGGAACTGGCGGCCGGCGAAGAGCCGTTCGATGAAGCCTGCAGCCGCTTGTGGTGGGATCTCGATACGCACTTCGGCGGCCGCTATCCGATTCCCGCCGCCTGCCTGTCGACCACCGTCGAACTGCGCGGCGAAGTGGAAGTGAGCTACGCCCTGGCCGAGCGCGACGCTGCTGCGCTGCTGCGCTTTCTCGCCATCGAGGGCGTGCTGGAGATAGCCGGTGCCGGCGACGACCTGCCCGCGCCGCAATGCGAGCCGACGCCGCTGGCCGGCGTGGAACCGATCCTCGCGCCGCATCACGGTGTGCTGGTCTACCTGCGCGAAATGGGCGACGTGCTGGCCGCAGGCGACGCGGTGGCCGACCTGATCGATCCGGTCAGCGGCGAGACGACGACCTTGCGCTGTACCGTGCCCGGTGTCTTTTTTGCGCGCAGCGCCCACCGCCACGTTTTGCGCGGCATGAACGTGGGCAAGGTCGCAGGCGCCGTTGCCTACCGCGGCGGCAGCCTGCTGAGCCAATAAGTGACGCCCATGAGAAAATTCAAGCTACCCAATACCTTCGTCCTGCTGTGCGGCATCCTGGCCATGATCGCCGTGGCGACCTGGCTGGTGCCGGGCGGGAAATTCGATACCCAGCTGGTGAACGGCAAGCAGCTGATCATCCCCGGCACGTTTCACTATGTCGACAACAAGCCGCAGGGCCTCGCCGCGCTGATGATGGCGCCCATCAAGGGCTTCGTCGACGCCAGCCTGATCATCGGCTTCGTGCTGATCGTCGGCGGCGCCTTCGCCGTGCTGCAAAAAACGGAAGCCTTCGATTCGCTGATCAAGGCCATCGCCAAGGCGCACACCAGTTCGCGCTTCGTGCGTGCCGCCATCATTCCCGTCTTCTTCACCATGTTCTCGCTGGGCGGGGCCACCTTCGGCATGAACGAAGAAGCGATTCCCTTCATCCTGATCTTCGTGCCGCTGGCCCTGGCCCTGGGCTACGACACCATCACGGGCGTGTCGATTCCCTTCATCGGCTCGCAGGTGGGTTTTTCCGCCGCTTTTTTGAATCCGTTCAACGTCGGCATCGCGCAGGGCATCGCGGGCGTGCCGATCTTTTCCGGCATCGGCTACCGACTGATCGTGTGGGCCATCGCCACGGCGGTCAGCATCGTGTTTTTGATGTGGTACGCGGCGCGCATCAAGCGCCATCCGGAAAAAAGCCCGACCTATTTGCTCGACATCGAAAAACGCAGCGAACACTCGATGGACCTCGACAGCTTTGCCGGCATGACGCGCACGCACCGCGCGGTGCTGTGGATTTTCATGGCGACCTTGCTGACGATGGTCGTCGGCGTCGTCAAGTACGACTGGTTCATCGATGAAATCGCCGCCCTGTTCCTGGTGATGGCCATCGTCGTCGGCCTGGTTGGCCGGCTCGACATGGATAGCCTGGTGGCGTCCTTCGTGCAGGGTGCGCGCGACATGGTCAGCGTGGCGCTGGTGATTGCGCTGGCGCGCGGCACCATGATCCTGGCGCGCGACGCGCAGATTATCGACACCATGCTGCATGCATTGACGCCGCTGGTGGCCTCGTCGAGCCCCGTCTTCGCCGCGCAAAAGATGTTCTTCATGCAGTCGGTGATCAACTTCTTCATCCATTCCGGCAGCGGCCAGGCGGCGCTGACCATGCCCATCATGGCGCCGCTGGCCGACCTGGTGGGCGTGACGCGCCAGACGGCCATCCTGGCCTTCCAGTTCGGCGAATTCACCACGCCGATGATCCCCACGTCCGGCATCACCGTCGGCGTGCTGGCGCTGGCGCGCGTACCGTGGATCACGTGGGCCAAGTGGATGATCCCGCTGCAGCTGATCTACCTGGTGCTGGCGCTGCTGCTATTGATACCACCGTGCCTGATGCACTGGCAGTAAAACGGAGCACGCCATTGACCGATGCCGATGGCAAGCTGAAAAATGCTGAGGATGGCGGGAAGCTCGCGTTCCGCCTGGGCTGAAAAGGAAACGGGGGCGCCGCCCGTTCCGATTGCCGCTGATGCTGTACTGCTTGCTGCTGGTGCGATGGTGACTACGGATGCTGCTGATTCTGCCTCGATTGCATGGCCGCGCTTACAGGGCGGCTTTTTCTTCGGCGCTCAAACGCTTGGCGCTGACGTACACGGTGTGCATGGTGGCTTGATCGGCGCTGGCGACGAGGGCGGCGGAAGCGGCCGGTGCGGCGCGGAACTTCGGCACGGCGGCGGTGGCCAGGCTGGTGGCGGCGGCGACGGCGATGATGGCAACGAAGATGGCTTCCATGTTTTTAGCGATGTTCATGATGGTGTCCTTTGGGTGGCTGGTTGTGTGCTGCGATGATTGAACTGTAGGCCGATCCTCCCTGACCTGCCATCGGATTGCGACAAAACGCCCGATTCGCGGGACAGAATACAAACAGCCCGGATGGAACGCGCAACGGGCCATCGCCGTGGCATTTGACGCTTGCCAGCCCCATTCCTGGCCATTTCAGCGCCCTGCGCGCCCCTAAAAGCCCTACCGCCGGCCAACCTTGTTTATAATCGCCGTACACTAAAGGACTTCTTTCATGACTGATCAATTCTCCAAAAAGGGCGAAGCCTGGTCGGCCCGGTTTTCCGAACCGGTCTCGGACCTCGTCAAGCGCTACACAGCTTCTGTATTTTTTGACAAGCGCCTGGCGCTGTTCGACATCGAAGGTTCGCTGGCCCATGCGGAAATGCTGCATGCGCAAGCCATCATCAGCCCTGCCGACTACGCGGAAATCCAGCGCGGCATGGGGCAAATCTCGCAGGAAATCGCCAGCGGCCAGTTCGAATGGCTGCTGGACCTGGAAGACGTCCACCTGAATATTGAAAAACGCCTGACCGAACTGGTAGGCGACGCGGGCAAGCGCCTGCACACGGGCCGCTCGCGCAACGACCAGGTGGCCACCGACATCCGCCTGTACGTGCGCTCCGCCATCGACGACATCACCGCCCTGCTGGCGACCTTCCGCAGCGCGCTGACGGATCTGGCCGAGCAGCATGCCGACACCATCATGCCGGGCTTTACCCATATGCAGGTGGCCCAGCCGATCACCTTCGGCCACCACATGCTGGCGTATGTCGAAATGTTCGGCCGCGACGCCGAACGCATGGCCGACTGCCGCAAGCGCGTCAACCGCCTGCCGCTGGGCGCCGCCGCCCTGGCCGGCACCACCTTCCCGATCGACCGCCTGCGCGTGGCAAAAACGCTGGGCTTTGACGACGTGTGCCACAACTCGCTCGACGCCGTCTCGGACCGCGATTTCGCCATCGAATTTTGCGCCGCCTCCGCCGTGCTGATGATGCACGTGTCGCGCATGGCCGAAGAATTGGTGATCTGGATGAGCCCACGCATCGGCTTCATCGACATCGCCGACCGCTTCTGCACCGGCTCGTCGATCATGCCGCAAAAGAAAAACCCGGACGTGCCGGAACTGGCGCGTGGCAAGACGGGCCGCGTGTATGGCCACCTGACTGGCCTCTTGACCCTGATGAAAGGCCAGCCGCTGGCCTACAACAAGGACAACCAGGAAGACAAGGAACCGCTGTTCGACACCGTCGACACCGTCATCGACACCCTGCGCATCTTCGCCGACATGGCTGGCGGCATCACGGTGAAACCGGAAGCGATGCGCGCGGCGGCCCTGCAAGGCTACGCGACGGCAACGGACCTGGCCGACTACCTGGTCAAGAAGGGCTTGCCGTTCCGCGACGCCCATGAAGCGGTGGCCCTGGCCGTGCGCGCCTGCGTCGATGCCGGTTGCGACCTGGCCGACCTGTCGCTCGAGCAGCTGCGCGCGTTTTCCCCGTTGACGGACGAAGACGTGTTTGCCGTGCTGACCCTGGAAGGTTCTGTCGCCGCGCGCGACCACGTGGGTGGCACCGCGCCACGCCAGGTACGCGCCGCGATCACCCGCGTGCGTACGCAGCTGGAAAAATAAACGGCGCCTGCGCCTTCGGACGCCCCGCTACTTAGCGGCAGCAGAGCCTTTTTCATTGCGCGACGATTTTCGACAGCACGGAAAAAGCCGCCCCCGTCTGCGACGCCTCCAGCAGCAAGGTCAGTTCCGTATACGTGCAAATGATGTTGATCAGGTTAATCCGCTCCCACGCCAGGCGCTTGAGGATGGCGTGATACACGCCCGGCGTATAGCAGGTCTCTGGCGCCAGGTGCAAGGTCACGGCCGTCACGCGCTCCAGGCGCGCCAGTTCCTGCTCTTCGCCGAACACCTCTTCCACCAGCGCATGCAACGAACGGCTGCAGATCACCATCACCTCGTTGACGCCGCGCGTGACGGTAATGAAGGTACCGCGCTGGGGTGCTGCCAGCGCCAGCAACTGGCGCTGGCAGTCATAGGTCTGGTCGGAATAGCGGTAGGTAAAAATCATCAATTCGCTGCGCGTGGACAGCTCTCCCGCGCGGTGCGCCAGTACGATCTCGCCGCTTTTCTGCTGCGGCATTCGCTCGGCCAGGCGGCGCAGCGCCATCACCACGGCGGCCTGCCCCACCGGTTTCCACAGGTCGCTCTGCAATTGCGGTTGCAGCTGGCGCGCCAGTTCCGACAGGTTCAGCAAACCACGGCCCAATCCCTCGCTGAGAAAGGCCGATTCCATCACGATCTGTTCCACTTTGGTCGCTATCGAAAGCATAGTTCTTCGGGCCGGTGATTCCGGTGCACGCACCAGGAGCCGGCAACCCTTCCTGAAAAAAGGATGCACTGCGCCAGCGGCCACGCCGGGCGGCGCGGTCGGACTCGCGGAAAAGAACCCCCTCGCGGGGGGAAAGCCGGCTGGCGGCGGCTAGGAAGGCGGATGCAGCATGAATGCCGCTCCAGAGGGGAAATGGCTGAAACCAACAGCAGAAAACAGAACTGACGTCATGTGAAACTCCCGATTTTTTTCCCGATGCGCTGTATCTGGACGCGGTCATTGCCGCGTGCGCTTTTTTTGTCTTCGCGTGGTCCGCAGGGAACAACGCGAAGAGCTAGTGTAGATCGCAACATTTAGAAAAGGCAACAGTGTTTTTCCAACAGAACGCTCCATTAGGGGAAGTAGTCCATAACAAAAGTTGCAGCTTGTGGTAGATCAAACTTTCCAACGATGCGACGCCGGTAAATGTTCAATTCTTAACAAAAAATCGTCGAGTGACCCATTTCTTGAATTTTTTGACATGGCGATCTCGACAAGTTTAGTGTCCCCCTACCCGGCGTCATGCCACCACAAAACGGCAGGCTATCCGCCCGCCGCCAGGCACGCCGGGGTGGCCATCAGGCATCGCGGCCAGCTCATTCACCATTTCCTTAACCGATACCCTGGAGCAGAAATGAATTTACGTTTGACAATAGTTGCCGCATCCATCGCCGCCCTGCCGCTGATGGCCACCACGGCAGACGCCGCCACGCCGCTGCCACAGACCCTGATGGCCGCCCCGGTCGCCCTGGCTTCTCCACAAGAGACCGCCAGCCTGGTCAACAAGCTGGCCGCGCAAGCGCGCAGCCGTGGCCTGAATACCGAACATGGCTTTGCCGTCGGCGCCCAGCATCCTGGCGTCAGCGGCACGCGCGTGAGCCGCGTACAGCACACCTACAAGGGCTTGCCCGTCTTCGGTTCCGAAACGGTCGTGGTCAGCAACAGCGCCGGCGACATCGTCAGCGAATCCGTGTCGGACCGCGCGTCCGGCCTCGGTAGCGGCGGCGTCAATTCCGTCACCCGCAGCGCCACCACCGATATCGACACCACGCCGGCCGTCAGCGCCGCCGCCGCCATCGCCGCCGCCGTGAATAACATCGGCGTGCGAGGCGTCGACCACGTGCCGCCGCATGCCCAGCTGCTGATCTACCCCGTCATGAAAACCGTGCGCGTGGCCGGTGCCGAAAATAAATCGGAAGCCGCGCTGAACGCCCTCGACGTGCAGGACGTGGTCGACCACTACGAGCTGGCCTACCTGGTGCAGACGCGCATGATCAGCGGCAGCAAGCCGGTCTACTACGACACCGTCGTCAGCGCCAAGGATGGCCGCATCCTGCGTCAATGGAAAGCCCTGAAAACCGTGGCCGGCATCGGCAACAGCCAGTACAACGGCCAGGTGCCGCTCAACACCACGCTCACGGGCAGCACCTACACCATGAAGGACCCCAGCCGCGGCACGGGCGGCAGCTTCGGCGGCATGGCCATCACGAATGCCAACCACGGCACCACCTCGGGCAGCGTGTACAGCAGCACCAGCAATACCTGGGGCGACGGCCAGCAATACATCAACGGCGGCAGCACCACCAACGCCAACGGCCAGACGGCGGCCGTGAACGCGATGTGGGGCTTGATGAACACCTACGACACGCACAAGAATGTGCTGGGCTGGTCCAGCCTGGACGGCAACAACACGGCCACCCACATCGCCGCCCACGTCAATACGGCCTACGACAACGCCTACTACGACAGCAGCTGCAAGTGCATGTACATCGGCGACGGCGGCAGCTCGTTCAACAACCTCGGTTCCATCGACGTGATCGGCCATGAAATGGGTCACGGCATCACGGACGCCACCTCGGGCCTGATCTACTCGCAGGAGTCGGGCGGCTTGAACGAATCGAGCTCGGACATCGCCGGCGAAATGGTGGAAGCGTATGCGCGCGCCGGCGGCACGGGCACCACGATTCCCAACACGGGCAACGATTGGATGACGGGCAAGGAAATCGCCAAGAATGGCCAGCCGCTGCGCTGGCTGTACAAGCCGAGCAAGGATGGCAGCAGCCCGAATGCGTGGAGCAGCTCCATCAAGAACCTCGACGTCCACTACAGCAGCGGCCCGAACAACCGCATGTTCTACTTCCTGTCGCAAGGTTCGAACTCCACGTCCAGCAGCGACTACTACAGCTCCTACCTGAACAAGAGCCCGCTGGCCATGACCGGTATCGGCAGCGACAAGGCTTACCGCATCTGGTTCAAGGCAGCCACCACCAAGTTCACCTCGTCGACCAACTATGCCGACGCGCGCAACAAGGTGCTGCAGGCGGCCGAGGAACTGTATGGCGTGGGCAGCGCCGAGTCTATCGCCGTCAAGCGCGCGTATGCGGCCATCAACGTGGGCACCGACGTCGATGAATCGACGACGGGCGGCGCGGTGACGATCACCAGCCAGCCGGCCAGCATCACCGTCGCACCGGGCGCCACCGCCTCGTTCGCCGTGGGCGCGGGCGGCGGCACTGCACCGTACACCTACAAGTGGTACCGCAACGGCGCCGTGATCAGCGGCGCCACGTCGCCAGCCTACAGTTTCACGGCCGTGGCGGCCGACAGCGGCGCCGTCTTCAAGGCCACGGTGACGGATTCCTCGTCGCCTGCCGTGACGGCCACGTCGAACAACGCCACCCTGACGGTCGGCACGAGCAGCGCCACCGAGCGCGTGACGAACGGCGGCTTCGAGTCCGGCGCCACGGGCTGGAGCGGCACCACGGGCGCCATCGGCACCTTCACGGGCCAAACCGCGTACGAAGGCACGAAGTACGCCTGGCTGGGCGGCAATGGCACCACGGCCAGCGAATCGCTGACGCAAAGCGTGGCCATTCCCGCCGCCGCCACGTCCGCCAGCTTGAGCTTCGCGCTGCATATCGACACGGCCGAAACGGGCAGCACCGTGTACGACAAGCTGGTCGTCACCGTGAAGAACAGCGCCGGTACGGTGCTGGGCACCCTGGCTTCGTACTCGAACGTGAACAAGGCCGCCGGCTACCAGATCCGCACCTTCGACCTGATCGCCTACAAGGGCCAGACCGTGCAGATCTCGTTTGCCGCAACCGAGGATGCATCGCTGCAAACCTCGTTCGTGATCGACAAGGTCAGCCTGGTTACCCAGTAAGCGGCTGAACTGCGGGCAAGCCATCGATACAAGGCTTGCCCGCACGGCACGATTGATTTCCTGGCAATTCCAGTCTACCCTGAGGCAGTGATTGCCTCTTGCCTGCTGCCGGTACCCGCGACGAATTGAACTTTTTTTGGATTGTTCCTGACCGATGCCTACTTCGACCTTGTCCGCACGCGCTGTCCCCTTTTCACATCACCCCATTTTCACGCCCCAGGCCATCACCATGCTCGCCTGAGCCGACGATGCAGTTCCACCTCCAGGTGCAGGGCCCGGCGGGTAGCCAGGCGCTGGCCATCGACGCCGCCAGCGAAGCCGAGGCGATCCGCGCGGCCGTGCGCGGCGGCTGGCGCGTGCTGGCCGTCGACGCTGGCGCCACGTCAGACACGGGCGCCGCGGCGCTGCGTCCCGGCAAACAGGGCCTGCCCCTGCTGCAATTCAGCCAGGAGCTGCTGGCCCTGCTCGAAGCGGGCCTGAACCTGGGCGAGGCCATGGCCACCTTGCACAACAAGGAAACGCGCGCGGGCGCCAAGGCCACCCTGGCCGCCATCGTGCTCACCCTGCAGCAGGGCCTAAGCTTTTCCGACACCCTGGCCGGTTTTCCCGACATCTTCCCCGATATTTACATCGCCACCGTGCACGCGGCCGAACGCTCGGGCAACCTGCCCGAGGCGCTGGCGCGCTTCGTCGCCTACCAGCTGCAGTTCGACGCCATCCGCAAAAAACTCATTTCCGCCGCCATCTACCCGTGCATGCTGCTCGTCGTCGGCGGCCTCGTGACCCTGTTCCTGCTCGGCTACGTGGTGCCGAAGTTCAGCGTTGTCTACGAAAGCTCGGGCCGCGAGATTCCGTGGATGTCGCAAATGCTGCTCGGCTTTGGCCAGACCCTGGCCGCGCATCCGTTGCTGTGCGCCGGCGCGCTGGCCGCCGTGGTCGGCGCCGTGGTCTTCGGCATCGCCAACCGCGCCATGCGCATGGCGCTGGTGCTGCGCCTCTTGCGCCTGCCCGTGCTGGCCGGGAAGGCGGCGGAATTTCGCCTGGCCCGCTTCTACCGCGCCCTCAGCCTGCTGCTGCACGCCGGCATCCCGCTGCACAAGGCACTGGCCATGGTCGCGCCCATGCTGCTGCCGGCGCAGCAGGAGCAGCTGGCGCAGGCGCGCCGCGCGGTGCAGGAAGGCATGCCGTTTTCCACGGCACTGGAACAGGCCGGCATGGCCACGCCGGTGGCGCAATCGCTGCTGAAAGTGGGAGAGAACACGGGCCGACTGGGCGACATGCTGGAACGCTCGGCCAAGTTCCACGACGAGGAATTCGCCCGCTGGGTGGACTGGGCGTCGCGCCTGCTCGAACCGCTCTTGATGACCATCATCGGCGTCGTCATCGGCGGCGTGGTGGTGCTGATGTACATGCCGATCTTTGAACTGGCCGGGAGCTTATCGTGAGGGTCATGACATGAACGCACGCGACGAAGAACGGGCCGTGCTCGATGCGGCCATGCTGCGCCGCGCCCACGCCAGCGCGCTGGAACAGGGCCGCCCGCAGATGGCCGTGCTGCAGGAAACGGCGGCCCTGCCGCCCGAAGTCTTCTTGCGCCAGCTGGCCGCCCTGTTCCGCTACCCGGCCTGGACGATGGCCGAGCTGCAGGCCGCCTTGCCCGCCTTTGGCCTGCTGCCCTACACGGATTGCGCCCAGCGCGACTGCGTGCTGCTGCAGCCAGGCGTTCCCGGCGCGCCGCCCGTGCTCGTCATTGGCAACCCGTTTGCCGAAGACTTGCTGCAGTGGGCCGACTTCGCCCTGTCCACGCCCTTCACGGTGGCGCTGGCCCACCCGGACGACCTGGCCGCCTATCTGCTGCAGCAGGAAAGCGTGCAGCAGGCGATGCAGGAAATGCAGCACGGGGATGACATTCCAGGGCTGGACCAGAGCATCGAGGATATCTCGCTCATTCGCATCAGCGAGGACAGCAGCCCGGTGGTGAAACTGGTGAACTCCACCATCTACGACGCCCTGAAATTCCAGGCCAGCGACATCCACCTCGAATGCGACGTGGCCAGCCTGGTCATCAAATACCGCGTCGACGGCGTGCTGGTGCAGGCGGGCCAGGTACAGGGGCTGGCGATGGCCGAACAGATCATCTCGCGTATCAAGGTCATGGCCGATCTCGACATCGCCGAGCGGCGCATCCCCCAGGATGGCCGCTTCAAGGTGCGTGTGAAAGGGGCGGAGATCGATTTTCGCGTTTCCATCATGCCCAATATCTTTGGCGAGGATGCCGTGCTGCGCCTGCTGGACCGGCGCGCGCTGACGGAGGCGGCGCAGGCGCTGCGCCTGGAAAGCCTGGGCCTGAACGAGGACGCCATCGAGCAGATCCGCCGCCTGGCCGCCAAGCCGCACGGCATGCTGCTGGTGACGGGCCCCACGGGTTCCGGCAAGACCACCACCCTGTACGCGGCCATCACGGAAATCAACACGGGGCGCGACAAGATCGTCACCATCGAAGACCCCGTCGAATACCGCTTGCCGCGCGTGCTGCAGATTCCCGTCAACGAAAAGAAGGGGCTGACGTTTGCGCGCGGCCTGCGTTCCATCCTGCGCCATGACCCCGACAAGATCATGATCGGCGAAATCCGCGACGATGAAACGGCGCAGATCGCCGTGCAGGCCGCGCTCACGGGTCACCTGGTGTTTACCACCGTGCATGCGAACAACGTCTTTGATGTGGTCGGCCGCTTCCTGCACATGGGCGTCGATGCCTACAGCTTCGCGGCCGCCCTGAACGGCATCGTGGCGCAGCGCCTGCTGCGCCTCAATTGCGCCCATTGCGCCGTCGACGCCAGCGCCGAAGTGCTGGCCGATGCGCAGCAATTGCGCGACAGCGGCCTGGCCCTGCACCAGGTGCAGGACTGGCAGTTCATGGTCGGCAAGGGCTGCGGCCACTGCCGCGGCACCGGCTACAAGGGCCGCAAGGCCGTCGCCGAAGTCTTGATGCTAAGCGACGCGATGCGCGAAATGATCTGCACGCGCGCGCCCCTGAGCCAGATGAAGGAAGAAGCGGCGCGCAACGGTTTCCGTCTGGCGCGCGAAGCGGGCCTGGACCTGGTGCGGCGCGGCGAAACCACTTTAGCGGAGCTCAATCGTGTCACTTATTGAACGCCTTGCCCGCGCCACCGTGTGCCTGCACCTGGCGCCGCACGGGCTGCACGGCGTGCTGCGCCGCGCCGGCCGTCCCGTGACGGACAGCGCCTTCCACCTGCCCATTGCGAATCCCGACGCCAGCTGGGAAGTGGCACTGGCGGCCCTGCGCGGCTGGCTCGAACAGGATGGCGGCAAAAAACTGCCGCTGGCTGTCAGCCTGGCCGGCCGCTGGTGCGCCATGCAAGTGGTGCCGTGGAGCGGCGCCCTGCTCGACCAGGCCAGCGCACAGCGCTTCCTGCATAGCCAGTTCAGCGCCGTGTATGGCGAGGGTGCGCGCGGCTGGCGCCTGGCCGCCGACGACGCGCCCTATGGCAAGCCGCGCCTGGCATGCGGCATCGATGCGGCCCTGCTGCAAGGCGTGCAGGATGCGGCCGCCGCGCATGGCCGGCGCTGCCTGTCCATCGAACCGATCGCCGGACCGGCCTGGCGCAGCATCGCCGGTAGCAAACCGGCCGCCTTCGCCCTGGTGGAAGCGGGCCGGCTGCTGCTGGCAACGACGAGCGCCGGGCGCATCACGGCCCTGCACAGCCAGCCCTGCGCCGCGGACTGGGGTGATGAACTGGACCGGGCGTGGCGGCGCTGGAACTTGCGCGCGCCGCAGCTCGACGCCATCGACCAGGTGGCGCTGATCGACTTGAGCGGCGTCCCGCAAACGAACGTGCCCGAACGCTTCGTGCCCGTCGCCGTGGCCAGCGGTGCCCACCTGATGCGGGAGGCCGCATGGGCCTGAGCCGCCTGGAATTCCTGCCACCTGGAGCGGCGCAGACCTTCAAGGGCTGGCGCCTGGCCCTGTGCCTGGCGGGCGGCTTGATGCTGCTGCCGGCCGCCGTGTACTGGCTGGTGCAGGCGCAGGAAACGCGGCGCCTGGAAGCGCAACTGGCGCAGCTGCAGCCCGCGCGTCCCGTGCGCGCGCCCCTGTCGGCGAGCCAGCAGCGCGAACGCGACCTCGAACTGAAACAGGTAGCTGCCGCCGTGCGCCAGCTCAACCTGCCCGTCACACGCCTGATCAAGACAGTGCAGGCGCCGCGCGACGTGCGCGTGGCCTTGCTGGGACTGGACCTGAACGCGCAGCAGGGACAGGATGGCGCCAGCGTCCTGAAGATCGCCGCCGAAGCGGAAACGCCGCAGGACATGCTCAATTACCTGGCCTTCCTGAACCAGCAGCCGATGTTCAGTTCCGTGTATCTGCTCAAGCACGAGATGAACGTGAACGCCCCCGAACACCCTTACCGTTTTCAGCTGGAGGCGCAATGGCGGCAATAAAACCCGTGTTAAAAGCCGGCACGCCCGTGGCCCGCGCGCGCCTGCAGCTGCATATGCCGCCGCGCCTGACGTGGGAAGCCGCGCGGCTGTGGCGCATGCTGGGCTGGCCCAGTGCCATCGGCGCAGCCTGCCTGGCGCTGGCCGCTTTCGCCATGCAGCAGGGTGATGCCTTGGCACGACGCCAGCAGCAACTGCGCGCGCAACTGGCCATGCCGCCGAGACAGGCGGCACTGCCGCCGGCACCCGTCACGCTCGATGCGGATGCCGACAGCCTGGCCACCTTTCACGCCTACCTTCCCGCGCATGACAGCATTCCCGACCAGTTGAAGGCCTTGCTGGAAGTGGCGCAAAAGAGCGGCGTCACCCTGGCCAAGGCCGACTACAAGCCGCAGGAAGACGGCAACACGGCCTTTTTGCGCTACCAGATCACCCTGCCCGTCAAGGCCGAATACGCGCAGCTGCAAACCTTTATCGTCGACGCCCTGCAAGCGCTGCCCACCCTGACCCTGGACTCCGTGCTCTTCAAGCGCGAGCAGATCGAAGCGGGCGAAATCGACGCGCGCATCCAGTTCATCCTGCTGGTGAAGAAGGCGGAGGTGCGCCGATGAAAAAAGCCGTACTGGGAGCCGCCGCCGTGGCGACCTTGCTGGCCGCCCTGTTCGCGCCAGAGGACGAAGGCAGCATCGTGGGACCGGCCACAGCCACGCCGCGCCAGGTGGAGCGGGTGGCGCCGCCCCCCCTCGTCGTCGCCACTGCCGCTGCTGCGCAAACCAATCGCGCACTGGCCATCGAACCGCGCCGGGGCCTCGACGACGAGGAAGCGGCCACCCTGTTCGCCAAGCAAAGCTGGCAGCCGGAGACGCCGAAAAAGATCATGCTCGACCAGCAGGCGGCCCAGGCCACGCTGCCCGCCGCCCGCGTCGATGCGAATGCGCCGCCACCGCTGCCATTTCAATTCCTCGGCCGCTTTGTCGATGAAGGCAAGGCGGCCTACTTCTTGCAAGCGGGCGAACGCAATGTGGTGGCGCGTCCCGGCGACACGCTCGAAGAGCGTTACCGCTTCGACGGCGTGGTGCAAGGCGCCCTGCAATTTACCTATCTGCCGCTCAATCTGAAACAGACACTCGCCGTAGGGGACCTCAATTGAAACGATGCGCCGCACGTATGTCTCGTCATCTCATCACCCTGCTGCCGGTGCTGTCCCTGCTGGCCGCCTGCGCCGGCAACCAGGCCTACAACGATGGCCAGGCCATGCTGGGCGCGGGCCGCACGGAACAGGGCCTGGCCCTGCTGGAACAGGCGGCGCAGGCCGAACCGACCAACGCCAAGTACCGCATCGCCGTCACGAATGGCAGGATGCGCGCGCTGAACAAGCTGAATGGCCGCGCGGAAGCGCTGCGCCAGCAGGGCAAGCTGCCCGAAGCGCAAGCGCTGTACCAGCAGGCGCTGGCGCTGGACGCCAGCAACGACGTGGCACAGCGGGGCCTGGCCGGCGTGGCGCAGGATGAACGGCACCGCAAGCTGGTGCAGGAAGCGCAGGCCAGCTACCAGCGCGGTGGCGAAGCGAATGTCGCGCAGGCCCAGGAAGCCTTGCGCCAGGTGCTGCAGGAGCGCCCCGCACAGCGCGAGGCGCTGGCACTGAAAAGCCGCATCGGCGAAGCGCAGTCGAAAAGCCTGCCGGCCGGCGGCAAGCTGGCGGCCGCCTACAGGAAACCCGTCACCCTCGAGTTTCGCGACGCTCCGCTGCGCTCCGTGTTCGATTTCATCAGCAAGGTGTCGGGCCTGAACTTCGTCTTCGACAAGGAAGTCGACCCGGCCCTGCGCGCCACGATCTCCGTGCGCGACACCAGCATCGAAGAGGCGATCGCCATGCTGCTGAGCGCCAACCAGCTGGAACAAAGCATCACCAGCGACAAGTCAATCACGATCTACCCGAACACGCCGCAAAAGGTGAAGGATTACCAGCAGCTCGTCGTGCGCACCTTCTTTCTGGCCAATGCCGACGTCAAGACGGTGGCGTTTTCCATCAAGACCCTGCTCAAGGCCAAGGATGTCGTCACCGATGAACGCCTGGGCATCATCATGCTGCGCGATACGCCGGAAATGGTGCGCATGGCCGAGCGCATCATCAATGTGCAAGACCTGGCCGACCCGGAAGTGATGCTGGAAGTCGAGGTGCTGGAAGTCAAGCGCACGCGCCTGATGGAACTGGGCGTGCGCTGGCCGGACCAGGCCAGCCTGACACTGGCCGGCGTCGCAGGCAGCACGGGAGGCCTGGGCGGCCTGAAAGTGGCGGACCTGCACCGCATCAATGGCGACAATATCAACCTGGGCATCGGCGGCGTCACCCTGAACGCCAACAAGACGGACAGCGACAGCAATATCCTCGCCAACCCGCGCATCCGCGTGCGCAACAAGGAAAAAGCCAAGATCCTCATCGGCGACCGCGTGCCCGTCATCACCGTCACGACGAATAACGGCGTCAGCTCCGACAGCGTCAACTACATCGACGTGGGCCTGAAACTCGACGTGGAACCGAACGTCTACCTGGACGACGAAGTAGCCATCAAGATCAACCTGGAAGTGTCGAACGTCGTCAAGGAAGTGATCAGCAAGACGGGCACGCAGGCATACCAGATTGGCACGCGCAGCGCGTCGACCGTGCTGCGCCTCAAGGATGGCGAGACCCAGGTGCTGGCAGGCCTGATCAGCGACGAAGACCGGGGCACGGCCAACAAGGTGCCGGGCGTGGGCGAACTGCCCGTGCTGAACCGTTTGTTCGGCAGCCAGAAGGACGACGCCATGCGCAGCGAGATCGTGCTGTCGATCACGCCGCGCCTGCTGCGCAGCATCCGCCGCCCGGACCTGATGACGGCCGAATTCAACTCGGGCACCGAAGCATCCGTGGGCGGACGCGCCAGCGTGGGCGGCGCCCCCGAGGTCATCGCCGCCCCCGAGCAAGCCCCGGCGCGCAGCGGCTCGCCCATGACGGGCGGCGACGAGGCGCCCGCCGCCGGCGAAAAATCAGGCAAGGGTGGCCAGTGAAGCCAAGGGGATTTACCTTCATCGAGCTGATGATCACCCTGGCCATCATGGCGACCCTGGCCACGGTGGCCGTGCCGATGGCGCAGGTGGCCTTGCAACGGTCCAAGGAGCAGCAATTGCGCAGCGCCCTGATCGAGATGCGCGAAGCGATCGATGCCTACAAGCGCGCGTCGGACAATGGCCGCATCAAGCTGTCGCTGGGTTCATCCGGCTATCCGAAAAAGCTCGATGAACTGGTCGAGGGCGTCCCCGACCAGCGCAGCCCATCGAAGCAGAACATCTATTTCCTTCGCCGCTTGCCGCGCGACCCGTTCCAGCCCAGGGAAGAAGGCAGCGCGGCCGACAGCTGGAGCAAGCGCGCCTATGCCTCGCCGCCCGACAACCCCAGCGAAGGCGAGGACGTGTTCGACATCGCCTCGCGCTCGACCAAGGTGGGCCTGAACGGCGTGCCGCTCAATCAATGGTGAACCCCATGCCTGCCTCTTCTCTACGCCGCGGCTTTACCCTGGTCGAACTGCTGGTGGTGCTGGCGATCATCTCGCTGCTGCTGACGATCGCCATCCCCCGCTATTTCGGTTCCGTGGAAAAATCGAAGGAAGTCGCACTGAAGGAAAACCTGCAGGTGCTCAGGAGCGGCCTCGATAAATACTATGCCGACAAGGGAGAATATCCGGCCGCGCTGGACGACCTGGTGACCCACCATTACTTCCGCAGCGTGCCACTCGATCCCGTCACGGAGTCCGCCGCCACCTGGCAGCTGATCCCTTCGCCCAATGGCGAGATCGGCGGCGTGGCCGACGTGCGCAGCGGCGCCAAGGGCAAGACGCGCGAGGGCATCCCCTTTGAGCAGCTCTGATTTTCGGCGCCGCGCACGGGGCTTCGCGTATATCTGGACCCTGATGCTGGTGGCCTTCATGGGCGTGGGCCTGGTGCTGGCCAGCGAATTGCATGCCACGGCCGCGCGGCGCGACAAGGAGCGCGAGCTGCTGTTCATCGGCCATGAATTCCGCAATGCGCTGGGCCGCTACTACGACAGCACGCCGGGCGACGGGCGGCCCCGCTATCCATTGACCCTGCAGGAACTGCTGCGCGACCCGCGCTTTGCCAACGCCCGGCGGCACTTGCGCCGCGTGTATGCGGATCCCGTCACGGGCAAGGCGGAATGGGGGCTGCTGCGGCAGGAGGGACGCATCGTCGGCATCCATTCGCTGTCGCCGCAGCTGCCCATCAAGCAGGACAATTTTCTCGATGAAGACGCCAGCCTGCGCCGCAAGCAGCGCTACGCGGACTGGCACTTCACGTATCCGCACGACCTGGTGCTGGCACCGCCCGATGCGGCCGGCGGCGCGCCCGGGCTCAAGCCGAAAGGCGCGAACTGATATCATGCCCGCATTCCATATTCAGCATCGAACAAAGGAGCAGGCATGAGCATAGGTGGCACTTCCATCGAACAGGCATTGGCATCGCTGTCGGACATGACGGGCGGCATGGTCGCCATCGGCAAGGACGAACATGCGCAACGCATCGCCAGGGCGCAAGCGTTCATGCGCCAGCAGGGCATCGCCGCGATCTACCTGAACGCGGGCGCCAACCTCACTTATTTCACGGGCACCAAATGGTATGCCAGCGAACGCATGGTGGGCGCCATCCTGCCGGCCAGCGGCGACATCGAATACATCGCCCCCGCGTTCGAGGAAAGCACCTTGCAAGGCTTCATGCTCATCGAAGGCCGTGTCAATTGCTGGGAAGAGCATGAAAGCCCGTACCAGCTGTTCGCCGACGTGCTGGCGCGCATGGGCGTGGCTCAGGATGCGGCTGCGCCGCCGCGCGTGGGCATCTGCGAAAGCGCCGCCTTCTTCATCTACGACGGCATCAAGCCGCTGGCGCCCGGCTATGCGCTGGAAAACGCGCGCGCCGTCACGGCCTACTGCCGCAGCCGCAAGTCATCGGCGGAAATCGCCCTGATGCAGCGCGTGATGGACATGACCCTGGCCGTACACGTGGCCACGGCCAGCATGCTGGTCGAAGGCATCACGACGGTGGAAGTGGAAGAATTCATCCAGCGCGCGCACCGCAAGGTAGGCGCGCCCCGCTCGTATTTCTGCATCGTGCTGTTCGGCGAGGCGACGGCTTATCCGCATGGCGTCAACTACGTGCAAACCCTGAAGGCAGGCGACACGGTACTGATCGACACGGGTTGCCAGGTGATGAACTACATCTCCGACATCACGCGCACCTATGTGTTTGGCGCCATCAGCGAACGCCAGCGCAGCGTGTGGAACAGCGAAAAGGCCGCGCAGGCCGCCGCCTTCGCCGCCGCCCGGCTGGGCGTGCCCTGCGGCGACGTGGACCGCGCCGCGCGCGTGTCGCTGGAAGCGGACGGCTACGGCCCCGGCTACAAGCTGCCAGGCCTGCCGCACCGTACGGGCCACGGCATCGGCCTCGATATCCACGAGTGGCCTTACCTGGTGGGCAATGACACGACGCCGCTCGACGTGGGCATGTGCTTCTCGAACGAACCGATGATCTGCATCCCCGGCGAATTCGGCATCCGCCACGAAGACCATTTTTACATGACGGAAAACGGTCCGCGCTGGTTCACGCAGCCGGCGCACAGCATCGACGATCCGTTCGGGCTGCGGGCCTAAGCCCTGTGTTGGATTACGCTGCGCTAATCCAACCTACGTCTTCGCCAACGCCCGGTGCGTCGGATTAGCGGCTTGCGTGTAATCCGCCACAGCGCTGCCCTGCGCCAGCTTGAACACGGCCAGCGCCGTGCCCAGCTGCACGGCCTGCTCCTGCAGCGACTCTGCCGCCGCCGACGCTTCTTCCACCAGCGCGGAGTTTTGCTGCGTCATCTGGTCCATGCTGCCGATGGCCACGCCGATGTCGCCGATGCCGGCGCTTTGCGCCTGGCTGGCGGCGCTGATCTCGGCCATGATGTCGGCCACCTTTTTCACGGAATCGACGATCTGGCCCATGGTCAGCCCCGCCTCGTCGACCAGCTTCGAACCGACGTTCACCTTGGCCACCGAATCGCCGATCAGTTGCTTGATCTCGCGCGCCGCTGCCGCGCTGCGCTGCGCCAAGCTGCGCACTTCGGACGCCACCACGGCAAAGCCGCGTCCCTGTTCGCCGGCGCGCGCCGCTTCCACGGCCGCATTCAAGGCCAGGATGTTCGTCTGAAAGGCGATGCCGTCGATGACGCCGATGATGTCGACGATGCGCTTCGATGAATCGTTGATCTCGCCCATGGTGGTGACCACTTGGCTGACCACTTGCCCGCCCTTCACGGCCACGGACGACGCCGACACCACCAGTTCGTGCGCCTGGCCCGCGTTGGCGGCGTTATCGCGCACGGTGGAAGTCAGGCTGTCCATGCTGCGCGCCGTCTGATCCAGGCTGCCCGCCTGCGATTCCGTGCGCGCGGCCAGATCCGCATTGCCCTGGGCGATTTCCGCGCTGGCCACCTGGATGGTTTCGGCCGACGCCTTGATACCGGACACCATGCCGGCCAGCCGGCCACGCATCTCCTTCAGCGCCGCCAGCAGGCTGTCCTGGTCGCCCGCCTCGGTCACAATGTGCATCGAGAGGTCGCCATCGGCCACGGCGCGCGCGATCTGGCGCGCGTATTCGGGTTCGCCGCCCAGCTGCTGCCAGATGGCGCGCACCACGAAATGCGAGACGGCCACCAGGCAGACGATGACGGCCAGCGCCACGGCGATGCTGGTATTGAGCGCATTGCGCACATTCGCCGCGCTGCGCTCGATGCCCTGCTTGAACTGCAATTGCGCCTGTTCGTTGGTCTTGGCCAGATCCGTGTTGAGCACCGCCAGCGCGCCCTGCATGCGCGCCACGGTCGCTTGCGGGTCGCCCTCTTCCATTTCCAGCATGATGCGCGCCGCGCTCAATGCCGGCGCATAGTAGGCATCGAATTCCCTGGCCAGGCGCTGGCCCTGCTCGCGCTGGCCGGGAATCGCCGCAAAGGCGGCCAGTTTTTCGCGCAGCTTGACGGCCTGGCCGCCGACTTGCCCGATGCGCTCCTTGTCGCCTTCGCTGACGGCGTCGCGCAGGGCGTCACCCACGGCGGCCACGTCCAGGGTCAGCGACTTGGCCATGTCGAGCACGGGATAGTCGGCGCTTTCCGTGGCGTGGATGGAATTGAGCGTGGCCGTGGACAGGTAGGCGCTGACGGCCAGGCCCAGTCCGAAAATCACGGCCGAGACGACAGGCAGCGCCCATATCTTGCGTTTGATGCTCATTGCTGTCTCCTGATGATATGTGTACCGGGCCGCCGCATGGCGGGCGGCCCGGGCCGGCTTTATGGCGCCGTCAACACCACTTTGACGCTGGCGTCGACGGCGCTCTTTTCGATATAGCCGATGGCTTTCGGATCGGCGGCCACGGCCTTCTTCACGTCGGCGCTATTGGCCACTTCCTTCGGCAAGGTGGCCTTGCCCGTGAAGACCAGCTTGGACCACAGGGCCTTCGCCTGCGACGGTTCCTTGTCCGTCACCTTCTTGTAGAACTCGGCGCGCACGGGCGCGCTTTCCGGCTGGTCGATCGGCGTCATGGCCGTCGATTTGCCGAGGAAGAATTGCGCCACCTGTTCATTCGTCATGGCGCCGGCGGCGCTCTTCGGATTGACCACCACGACCACTTCGGCCATGGCGGGAACAGCGGTCGACAGCGCCAGCAAGGCAGCCGCAAAAATGTAAGGTTTCATGCGGCGCTCCTTAGAAAACAAAATCGATGGCGGCGGCAGCCACCGTGACGGGGCCATGGAAGCCTGGCTTGGCTTGCACGAACAGGCCAGGGCCATTCTTCGGCTTGATGCGGTCGATCTGCACTTTCAGCGCGGCCGAACGGTGGAAATCCCAGCGCACGCCGATGCTGTCCGTCGATTGCTCGAGCTGGTTGCGCGTATAAGCGAGCGTGTCGACGCCCGCCGACAGGGCGCGCAGGGTCGGCGTGCAGGCGGCCGGATAGCCGGCCGGGCAAGATGCGGGCACGGTATTGTTCACGCGGCCATCGGCCTTCAGGCTGGCGTGGCTGTAGTAGGGCAAAAAGGCGCCGATGCGGTAGCCGCCCATCACGTACCACGAGGTGCTGTCGCTGACATAGCTGTCCGTCTTGCGCTTCGCATATTCGGACTGCAGCAGTACGTTGTTCCAGTCCAGGCCCAGGCCCACGGACGTGAAGGACGCCTTCTTGTCCTTGACTTCCAGCGCATCGGCCAGGGCGCCCAGCTGGGCGATCCTGTAGCCGCTGCCGGCCGCGCGCAAGCTGCCCATCAGGGTATTCAGGCTGGGCGAATCGTTGATCGTCAGCTTGGTCTCGGCACGGCCGAAGCGCACGGTGACGGGGCCATGTTCGGCCACCACGTTGAGGGCGACGATGGACTTGCCTTCCACCTGCACGGTCGAAGCGGGACCTGTGGCCAGGGTGGCCTTGGTGCGGCCCAGCGCCAGCTGCGTCGTGACGCTCGTGTCGCCCGCGCTGAACTGGTAGGTGCCGTCGATGCCGTCGATGCTGTTCAGCGGTACCTGCGAATACATTTCGCCGGGCGGGCGCAGCATGGTGTTGGCATAGCCGACGTTGCGGTAATCGGAAATCATGAAGACGGGCAGGCCCATGCGGCCAACGCGCACGCTGAAGCTGTCCGATACCTTGGCCTTGGCGAAGGCCCACGCTAGTTCGGCGCCGAAATCGTCCTCGCCGTCCTTGCGCGCCAGGCCCTGCACGGTGGCCGACAGCCACTGGTTGACGGTGACATTGGCCTGCAGTCCCAGGTTGGAATCGACGCCCGTGCGGGCAGTGCGGCCGGCGCCGGCAGCCTGGTTCGGGCGCGCGAACTGCGCGTTATCGGTATCGGCCATGGTCAGGGCGGCAGTGCCGTAACCGCTGATCTTGACCGCGGGGCCGGTGGGTTCTTCGGCATAGGCATGGCTGATGGCCAAGGGCATGGCCAGCAGGAAAAGCAGGACGTGTTTATTCATAGTAATTAAATACCCGTAGCGGTGAACGTGGAGTTGGGCTCGAGGTCGATGGCTCACCGGCCGTAAAAGGCCGGGTCCGTTTTTTTCGCGCCGCCATCGCTTCGGGCGTGATGGCGGCGTGACCAGTGAGTAAAACCATGCTACAGAGAAAAGGTTTTACGTTGGAAAGTTTTCTTGAGGCAATGAGCGAATTCGCCTCTTTTGACGAAAAAAGCACGCGTTCTAGAGGGGTTTATCTAAATAGCACGCCGTGCAAAACCACACTTACGCTATATTTTTCATACACTTATGGATAATTCAAGACGAAAGGAACTGGAATAAAAAAAGCGCCGCCCGCGCGAAGATCGCGGGCGGCGCCGTTCACGCCAGTGCTGCGGCAGACGCTTATTCGCGCTTCGACACCAGGGTCAGGATGTCGTAGCTGGCCACCAGTTCCTCGTTCTGGTTCGTCACCTGCACGTCCCACGCGACCACGCCCTGGCCCACGCCAAAGACGTCCTTGCGGTTGCGGTCGACCTTGCGCTTGCACGTCAGGCGGGCGCGGATGGTGTCGCCAATCGCCACCGGCGCGACGAAGCGCAGGTTGTCCAGGCCATAGTTGGCCAGCACGGGACCGACGCCAGGCGAGACGAACAGGCCGGCGGCGGCCGACAGCACAAAGTAGCCGTGGGCGATGCGCTTGCCGAACTGCGATTCCTTGGCCGCGATTTCGTCGAAGTGCATGTAGAAGAAGTCGCCCGAGATGCCGCCGAAGGCGACGATGTCCGCTTCGCTGACGGTGCGGCGGTGCGTGAGCAGCGAGTCGCCCGTCTTCAAATCCTCGAAGTGTTTGCGGAACGGGTGGATCGGGCTTTCGTTGACGTCCGCGCCGCGCACGTACTCGCCGGTGATGGCCGCCAGCATGGTCGGCGAGCCTTGCACGGCCGCCCGTTGCAGGTAGTGGCGCACGGCGCGCACGCCGCCCAGCTCTTCGCCGCCGCCCGCGCGGCCAGGGCCGCCGTGCTTCAGTTGCGGCAAGGGCGAGCCATGGCCCGTCGAATCGACGGACGCGACGCGCTCGAGCACGTGCACGCGGCCATGCGTGGCCGCCACTTGCGGCACCACGCGCGCGGCGATCTTCGGATCGCGCGTCACCAGGGTGCTCACCAGGCTGCCCTTGCCGCGCGCGGCCAGGGCCAGCGCTTCGTCGATATCGTGGTAGCCCATCATGGTGCTGACGGGGCCGAACGCTTCCACGTCATGCACGGCGTCGTTGCCAAAGGCGTCGCGGCACATCAGCAAGGTCGGCGAGAAGAAGCTGCCGTCAAGGGCGCCATCACCGAGGGGACTGAAACCGTCGGCCGCGCCGAACACCACCTCGTTACCCTGCGACAGGGTGGCGACACGTTCAGCCACGTCGTTCTGCTGCTCTTTCGACGCCAGCGCGCCCATGCGCACACCTTCGATGGATGGATCGCCCACCACCACCTTGGCCAGGCGCTCGCGCAGGCGCGTGCCGACGGCGTCCATCAGGTGCTCGGGCACGATGATGCGGCGAATCGCCGTGCACTTCTGGCCCGACTTGCCCGTCATCTCGCGCACGACTTCCTTGACGAACAGGTCGAATTCCACGTCGTCGGGCGTGACGTCCGGCGCCAGGATGGCGCAGTTGAGCGAATCGGCTTCGCCGTTGAAAGGCACGGACTGGGCGATCAGGTTCGGATTGGTGCGCAGCTTGGCGGCCGTCGCGGCCGAACCCGTAAAGGTGACGAAATCCTGGCCATTCAGGCGGTCCAGCAAGTCGCCCGTGGAGCCGATCACCAGCTGCAAACTGCCGGCCGGCAGCAAGCCCGATTCATGCATCATGCGCACGACGGCTTGCGTCAAATAGCTGGTCGCCGTGGCCGGCTTGGCGATGCAGGGCATGGCCGCCAGGAAGCTGGGCGCAAACTTTTCCAGCAAGCCCCAGATGGGGAAATTGAAGGCGTTGATGTGCACGGCCAGGCCGCCGCGCGGCACCAGGATGTGCGTGCCGGCGAAACCGCCTTTTTTACCAAGCGCGATGGCCGGGCCTTCGTGCAACACGTTAGATGACGGCAGTTCGTGGCTGCCCATGCTGGCGTAGGCGAACAGGGTGCCCGTGCCGCCTTCGATGTCGACCCAGCTGTCGGCGCGCGTAGCGCCCGACAAATGCGAGATCGCATACAGCTCTTCCTTGCGCTCGACCAGGTACAGGGCCAGCGCCTTCAGGCGCGCGGCGCGCTGCTGGAAGTCCAGCGCCATCAGGCCCGGCACGCCCGTCTTGCGCGCATACGTGACGGCTTCGTCGAAGTCGATCTTTTCCGCATGCGTGTGATAGATGACGCGGTTGTTCAAGGCGCTGTGCAGGGGCACGGCGGCGCTTTCGCCCAGCCAGCGGCCGGCGATCAGGCTTTGCAGGGTGGATATTTGAGCCATTTTGTTTCTCCATAAATGGTCGGTGGCGTCGGGTCTAATCCGACCATTTACGCCCATATTGCTTATTGCGCGGCGGCGTTCTTGTGCAAATGCAGCGGCAATGCCGATTCGAAATTCAGGCGCTGGCGGTTCGCCTCGACTTGCGTCAGGGCTTCCACTTCGCGCATCGTCTGCATGGAACGCACGGCCAGTTCGTGGTACTGGCCCGTGCCCGAGCTTTTCCATTGGATTTCATCGTCGGTCAACGCGCGGATGATCCTGGCGGGCGTGCCCACCACCATGCTGCGCGGCGCGACGATCATGCCCGCCTTGACGAAACTCATGGCCGCGACGATGGATTCCTCGCCGATGACGGCGTTGTCCATCACCACGGCGTTCATGCCGACAAGCGCATTGCGGCCGATGCGGCAGCCGTGCAGCACGGCGCCATGGCCCACATGGCCATCGACTTCAACCACCGTGTCGCAACCGGGAAAACCGTGCATGACGCAGGTGTCCTGCAGGTTCGCGCCTTCTTCCAGGATCAGGCGGCCAAAGTCGCCGCGGATCGAGGCCAGCGGACCGATATAGCAGCGCGGGCCGACGATCACGTCGCCGATCAGCACGGCCGACGGGTGCACATAGGCGCTGGGGTGGACGACGGGGGTGACGCCGTTGATTTCGTAGACTTTGACCATATTGCTCTCCAAAACATTATTGCCAGCCGTAGCGGCTGATGTCGGATTACGCGCAAGCGCTAATCCGACCTACGTCATCACATACCCAAGTAGGCGCTCTGCACCTGCTCGTTATGCAGCAATTCAGGACCGGGCCCGGACAAGGTGATGGCGCCCGTCTCGATCACATAACCCACGTCGGCAATCGACAGGGCCGCATGCGCGTTCTGCTCGACGAGGAAGATGGTGATGCCCTGATCGCGCAGTTCGGCCACGATGCGGAAGATTTCCGCGATCAGGAGCGGCGCCAGGCCCATGCTCGGTTCGTCGAGCAGCAGCAGTTGCGGACGGCCCATCAGCGCGCGCGCCATGGCCAGCATCTGCTGCTGTCCGCCCGACAGCGTCCCGGCCAGCAGCAAGCGCTTTTCCTTCAAGATGGGGAACAGGCCGTACATGCGCTCCATGTCACCGCCCACGTCTTGCGGCGGACGGGTAAACGCGCCTAGGCGCAGATTGTCTTCCACCGTCATGGGGCCGAATACTTGGCGCCCTTCCGGCACCTGGCAGATGCCGCTGCGCACGCGCTTGTCGGCGCTCATGCGGCTGACATCCTGGCCGGCGAAGGCGATGCTGCCGGCGCTGATCGGCTGCACGCCGGAGATGGCCCGCAGCAGGGTCGTCTTGCCGGCGCCATTCGCGCCCACCAGCGCCACCAGCTGGCCCTGGCGCACTTGCAGGTCGATGCCGTGCAAGGCCTGGATGCGGCCATAGTGGCTAGTCAATCCCTGGATGTCGAGCACCAGCGGTGTCTGAGGTTTTTCCATCTTCATCATGCCGCCACTCCCAGATAGGCCGCCACCACGTCGGGGTTCGCGCGCACTTCGGCGGCGGTCCCTTCGGCCAGCTTCTTGCCATAGTCGAGTACCAGGATATGGTCCGACAGATTCATCACCAGTTTCATGTCATGCTCGACCAGCACCACCGTCACGCCCGATTGCGCCACCTTGCGGATCAAGGCTTCGATCTCGCCCGTTTCCGTGTGGTTCAAGCCGGCCGCCGGTTCATCGAGCAGCAGCACTTTCGGCTTGGCCGCCAGTGCGCGGGCGATTTCCAGGCGTTTCAAGGCGCCATACGACATCTGCCCCGCCTCGTCATCGACATGCCGGCCCACGCCGACAAATTCCATCAGGCCCGCCGCCTCGTCGCGGCAGGCCGCATCGGCGCGGCGCACGGATGGCAGGCGCAGCATGGAAGCGAACAGGTTCTGGTTCAGCCGCAGATGCGCGCCCACCATCACGTTATCGATGGCCGTCATGTTCATGCACACCTGCAGGTTCTGGAAGGTGCGGCTCATGCCGCGCCGCGCCAGCGCATCGGGCGACATGGCGGCCACGTTCTCGCCATTGAGCAAAATTTCGCCCTTGGTCGGCGTGTACACGCCCGTGATCAGGTTGAACAAGGTCGTCTTGCCGGCGCCGTTCGGACCGATCACGGAGTGGATATTGCCTTCCTTGACGGTAAAACTGACGTCCTGCACCGCGTGCACGCCGCCGAAGCTCTTGCTCAGCTTGTTAATCGTCAGCATCTCAGACCTCCTGTGCGGATTTAACGGGTGCTTTCGGCGTGGCTGCCCGCTTGCGCGAACGGCTGGCCAGGCTCGGCACCAGGCCTTTCGGCATGAAGATCATGGTGGCCATCAGGATCACGCCAAACACCACCGTTTCCCAGCCTTCGAAACTGGACAGCAGCTGTGGCAGGATCGTCAGCAGGGCCGCACCGATGATGGAGCCGAAGATCGACGCCATGCCGCCCACCACCACCATCGTCACCAGCTCGATCGAGTGGAAGAAGCCGGCCAGGTTGGGCGTGATGAAACCGATGTAATGGGCGCTGATGCTGCCCGCGATGCTGGCAATGACGGCCGACAGCACGAACACGCGCACCTTGAAGCGGGTCGTATCGACGCCAACGACGCGGGCCGCCACTTCCGAACCGTGAATCGCTTGCAGCGCGCGGCCGACGGGCGAGTCGATCAGGTTCAGGGCCAGCCACGTGACCAGCAACAGCAGCACGGCGCACACCAGGTACCACGATTTTTCACCGGCGATCTCCAGGCCGGCGACACTGAAGGCGGACACGCCGATGCCGTCAGGACCACCCGTCCACTGCGTCTCGTTGTTGATGACGATGGAAATGATGATGCCCAGGCCCAGGGTCGCCATGGCCAGCGTATGGCCTTTGAGCTTCAATACGGGGCGGGCCAGCAGCAGCGCCAGCAGGCCCGTGGCGACGGCCCCGGCGGCCAGGGCGGCCAGCGGCGGCCAGCCGTAGTGCGTGGTCAGCACGGCCGACGCATACGCGCCCAGGCCATAGAAACCCGCGTGACCGAGACTGATCTGGCCCGTATAGCCCATCAGCAGATTGAGGCCGATGACGACGATGGCGTTCAGGGCGATGCGGATCGCCACGTCATAGTAGAACGCGTTGGTAAGGAACAGCGGCAGGATGGCCAGGATCAGCGCCAGCACCAGCAGGCCACCGTGGCGCGAGCGGGTAAATAAATTCTTCATACACGCTCCGAATTTTTAGCGCCAAACAAGCCTTGCGGCAGGAAGAACAGGATCAGCAGGATCAGCACGAAAGGCACCGCATCTTTGTAGGCCGAGGAGATGTAGCCGGCCGTCATGGCTTCGGCGATGCCGAGGATCAGCCCACCGGCAATCGCGCCCGCGCCGCCACCGAGGCCACCGAGAACAGCGGCGACAAAGCCTTTCAGGCCCAGCATGATGCCCGCGTCGTAGGACGTGTAAGTGATCGGTGCGACGAGGATGCCGCCGGCAGCACCCAGCAGTGCCGACAGGCCGAACGAGAACAGCAACACCTTGCGCGTGTTGATGCCCACCAGTTGCGCGGCCAGCTTGTTGTGCGAGGTGGCCAGCATGGCCTTGCCCATCAGGGTACGGCCGAAGAACCAGCCCAGCACCAGCACGATGACGACCGTCACGCCCAGCACCCACAGGCTTTGCGGCAGCAGGCTGGCGCCCAAAAATTCGATCGGCGCGTCGCCGGAAAATGCTGGCAGCGAATGCGTGTCCTTGCCCAGCCAGATTTGCACGAGGCCGCGCAGCACGAGCGAGGCGCCGATGGTGATGATCAACAGCGTGATGACCTGCGCGTTTTGCGCCGGCTCGATCACGGTTTTTTCCATCAGCAGGCCAATGATGCCGGTGGCGATGACGGCCACAATGATGGCTACTGGCAGCGGCACGCCGGCGGCCGACATCACGGCGGCCAGCATCCCGCCCAGCATGATGAATTCGCCCTGGGCGAAGTTGATCACGCCGCTGGTGTTGTAGATGATGGTAAAGCCCAGCGCCGCCAGCGCATAGGCGGAACCGACCGTCATCCCGGAATACAGAAATTGTAGAAATTGTGCGACTTCCATGGTGTCTCCAATATGTTCGGCGATGCGCGGGCCGCCTTCGGGGGCGGCCTCGCGCAGGTACTTCTGGCTTACCTTGTTTCGAACATCACTTCGACAATTGCCATTCGCCGTTCTTCACTTCCACCATGCGGAACGCCGACAGGTCCAGGCCCATGTGGTCTTTCGCCGACATGTTGAAGACACCGGTGGTACCGACAAAACCCTTGGTCGATTCCAGCGCCGCGCGCACTTTTTCGCGGTCCGTGCCGCCGGCACGCTTGATGGCGTCGACCGACAGGTTCAGGGCGTCGAGCGCATAGCCGCCAAAGGTCGATGGATCGATCTTGTAGCGGTCTTTATACGTCTTGTCGTAGCCGACGACGACGGCCTTCTGTGCGTCGCTGTCCGGCAGCATGGCGCCGATCAAGAGCGCCGGTGTTGGCAGGCGCACGCCTTCGGCGGACTTGCCCGACAGTTTCAGGTATTCGTCGGACGCCACGCCATGCGACTGGTACAGCGGCAGCGCGGCCATGCCCAGCTGGCCATAGTTCTTGGTCACGACGGCCGGCCCCTGGCCCAGGCCAAACACGAACACGGCTTGTACGCCCTTGGTGTTCTTGATGCGGGTCAGCTGTGCCGTGATGTCCGTATCTTTCGGGCCGTAGGTTTCATCGGCCACCAGGGTGATGCCGTATTTCGAGGCGACGATTTGCGATTCCTTGCGGCCCGAGGCGCCAAAGCCGCTCGTTTCCGACAGCAGGCCCACCTTGCTGATGCCGCGTTTCTTCATGTCCTCGAACACCTTCTCGGCCGCCATGCGGTCCGTATGCGGTGTCTTGAAGACCCATTTCTTGACCGGGTCGATGATCACCACGGCGCCCGCCAGCGAGATGAACGGCATGCTGGCGCGCTCCACCAGCGGCGCCATTGCCATCGTCGCACCGGTGGTCGTGCCGCCGATCAGCACATCGACCTTGTCGGACTCGATCAGGCGTTTCGTGAAACCGTTGGCCTTGGCCGCATCGCTGCCGTCGTCGTAATGCACGAGTTCCAGCTTGCGTCCCAGGACGCCGCCGGCCGCATTGATCTTCTCGATGTACAGCTGCAGGGTTTTCAGTTCAGGGTCGCCCAGGAAGGCGGCAGGGCCCGTGACGGACAGCACGGAACCGATCTTGATGTTCTCGGCCGCATACGCACCCGCGGCGGACATGGCCAGCACGCCGGCGATCAGGGTTTTCTTGAAGATATTGGCAATCATTATGGTCTCCACCAGGTTGGCACTACGGTCAATTTTGGTTGGCGCTTTTTTACAAGCCTGCGCCTTTTGTTTTTACTTAGCTTTACGCGTTTATACGCGTTCAATTACTACAGCAATACCCTGCCCCACGCCGATGCACATGGTGCACAGCGCATAGCGCCCGCCCGTGCGCTCCAACTGGTTCAGGGCCGCCATCACCAGGCGCGCGCCCGATGCGCCCAGCGGGTGGCCGATGGCGATCGCGCCGCCATTCGGGTTCACGTGGGCCGCATCGTCCGCCAGGCCCAGGTCGCGCGTGACGGCCAGGGCCTGCGCCGCAAACGCTTCATTGAGTTCGATGACGTCCATCTGCTCGATGGTCAATCCCGTCTGCGCCAGCACCTTGCGCGACGCGGGCGATGGGCCAAAGCCCATGATGCGCGGCGCCAGGCCGGCCGTGGCCATGCCCAGCACTTTTGCGCGCGGCGTCAATTTGTATTTATCGACGGCGGCGGCGGATGCCAGCAAGATGGCGCAGGCGCCGTCGTTCAAGCCCGAGGCATTGCCGGCCGTGACGGTGCCATCAGCCTTGACCACGCCCTTGAGCTTTGCCAGCATCTCCAGCGAGGTGTCCGGGCGCGGATGTTCGTCGCTGGTGACCATCTTCGGATCGCCCTTTTTTTGCGGCACGGCGACGGGCACGATTTCGCGCTCGAACACGCCGGCCGCGTGGGCGGCAGCCCAGCGCTGCTGGCTGCGCAAGGCTAGACCATCCTGGTCGGCGCGGCTGATGCCGAACTCCACGGCCACGTTTTCCGCCGTTTCCGGCATGGTGTCGATGCCGTACTGCGCCTTCATCTTGCCGTTCACAAAACGCCAGCCCAGTGTCGTGTCCTCGATTTTCGCCGCGCGCGAAAACGCGCTGTCGGCCTTGCCCATCACGAAAGGCGCGCGCGTCATGCTTTCCACGCCGCCGGCGATGATCAGTTCCGCTTCGCCCGCTTTGATGGAGCGGGCAGCCATGCCCACGGCATCCAGGCTGGAACCGCACAGGCGGTTGATGGTATTGGCCGGCACGCCGACAGGCAAGCCGGCCAGCAGCGCGGCCATGCGGCCCACGTTGCGGTTGTCTTCGCCCGCCTGGTTGGCGCAGCCGTAAAACACGTCGTCGATGGCGGACCAGTCGACGGACGGGTTGCGGGCAATCAGCGCGGCGATCGGCAGCGCGCCCAGGTCGTCCGCGCGCACGCTGGCCAGGGCGCCGCCGTAGCGGCCGAAAGGAGTGCGTACGGCGTCACAGATAAAGGCTTCGTTCATGTTTGCTTCCTTGTTCGGGCTATCAGGAGAAAATCTTCGGGCGCTGGTCGACCACGCGGCGGGCCTTGCCCGTCAAGGTGCGTTCGATGCCGGCGGCGGCCACCAGGCGCACGCGCGTGCTCACGCCCACATGCGTCTTGATACGGTGTTCCAGTTCGCGCGCCAGCGCGTCCGTTTCGCTGGCCGAGATGGTGGCGGTCAGGTCGATGCGCAGCTCGGCGATCACTTCCAGTTTGTCGAGGTGGCCGTCGCGCGTCACCACCAGCTGGTATTGCGGCGCCAGACGCGGCATCTTGAGGATCAGCTCTTCGATCTGCGTAGGGAAGACGTTTACGCCGCGGATGATCAGCATGTCGTCGGAACGGCCCGTGATCTTGCCGATGCGGCGCATCGAGCGCGACGTCGGCGGCAGCAAGCGGGTCAGGTCGCGCGTGCGGTAGCGGATGATGGGCAGCGCCTCTTTCGACAAGGAGGTAAACACCAGTTCGCCCTCCGCGCCGTCCGGCAGCACTTCGCCCGTTTCCGGGTCGATGATCTCCGGGTAGAAATGGTCTTCCCATATGACGGGACCGTCCTTGCTCTCGATGCACTCGGATGCCACGCCAGGGCCCATCACTTCGGACAGGCCATAGATATCGACGGCGTCGATGCCGGCGCGCGCTTCGATCTCCGAACGCATGGCGTCCGTCCACGGCTCGGCGCCGAAGATGCCCACCTTCAGCGACGATTCGGCCGGATCCAGGCCCTGGCGCGTGAATTCCTCGATGATGTTGAGCATATACGATGGCGTGACCATGATGATCGATGGCTTGAAATCCTGGATCAATTGCACCTGCTTTTCCGTCTGTCCGCCGGACATCGGGATGACCGTGCAGCCCAGGCGTTCGGCGCCGTAGTGCGCGCCCAGGCCGCCCGTGAACAGGCCGTAGCCGTAGGAGATATGCACCATGTCGCCCGCGCGCCCGCCGCCTGCACGGATCGAACGCGCCACCACGTTGGCCCAGGTATCGATGTCGTTCTGCGTGTAGCCGACCACCGTGGCCTTGCCCGTGGTGCCGCTCGACGCGTGGATGCGTACCACTTGCTCGCGCGGCACGGCGAACAGGCCGAACGGGTAATTGTCGCGCAAGACTTTTTTATCGGTGAACGGGAATTTTGCCAGGTCCGCCAGGGATTTGAGGTCGTCCGGATGCACGCCCGCTTCGTCAAAAGCGGCGCGGTAATGGGGCACGTTGTCATACGCGTGCTTGAGCGTCCATTTCATGCGTTCGAGCTGCAGCGCCTGCAGTTCATCCTTGCTGGCACGCTCGATCGGCTCGAGGTCATTCGGGGAAGGCGTACGTTGGACCATCATTGTCTCCTGAATCGTTACTATCACTGTGTAATTGCTACCGGCAGTTCAAACCTGCTCTTGTCACTTCAATTGCTGATCACTTCACCGGCCACGCGGATCGACTTGCCGCGGAAGAGCGCAATGGCGCGCCCTTCCTGGTTGCTGACCTTGACGTCATAGACGCCGCTCTTGCCCGCCAGCGCCTGCTCGACGGCATGCGCCGTCAGCACGTCGCCTTCACGGCCCGGCGCCAGGTAGTCGATGGAGCAGCCGGCGCCCACGGTGTTCATGTTGTAGCTGTTGCAGGCAAAGGCGAAGGCGCTGTCGGCCAGGGCGAAGATAAAGCCGCCGTGGCAGGTCTGGTGGCCGTTGAGCATGTCGGCGCGCACCGTCATCGTCATGCGCGCATGGCCGGGGCCCACGTCGGCCAGGGCAATACCCATGGCGGCGGTGGCGTTATCGCGCGACAGCATCGAGGCGGCAGCCGCTTCGGCCAGCGCTTGCGCGCTCATGCTGTGGTCCTTATTTGACATATCATTCGGCATGAAACGGTGCTCCATTGGCGAGTTTGCGGCGCAGCAGCGGCGAGACCCGGTAGCGGTCTTCGCCATAGCCCAGCGCCAGATGCTGCAATACGGTGACGATGTGCTGGACGCCGACGGCATCGGCCCAGGCCAGCGGTCCGCGCGGATAGTTGACGCCCTTCTGCATGGCGATATCGACGGCGGCCACCGTGCACACGCCCTGGTTGACGGCGTCGGCCGCTTCATTGGCCAGCATGGCGACCGTGCGCATGACGGCCAGGCCAGGCACGTCGTCCAGGCGCGAGACGATGAAACCGGCGGCCTGGAACAGGCCGACGACGGCCGCGTAGGCGGCATCGCTGCACTGGTCGGCACGGGCCACGGCGATGCGTTTGGCACCGGCGTAATCGAGCGCCAGGTCGAACAGCACCGTATCCGGATGCTGGTTGTCGTGCGCGCGCTGGGTGGCGCTGCGGCCATCGGTGAGGTAAATCGCGGCGCCATGGCAATGCAGGGCCGGCGCTTCGTCATGCGCCTGGCCTTCCTGCATCACGCGGCGGCTGACGGTGATACCGGCCTGCTCCAGCCGCTGCACCAGGCTGTGGATGATGCCGCTGTGGCCACGGCCATCGCCGCCGATGGCGGCCGACAGGGCGACGAATTCCGGTGTCGGCTGCGCGCCTTCCGCCTGCGCCACAGGCGCGCTGGCGCCTTCGCCATACGGGTAGAAGCCGCGGCCCGATTTGCGGCCGAGGAAACCGGCATTGACCATTTCCTGCTGCAGCACCGATGGCGTGAAGCGCGGGTCATTGAAGTAGGCGCTGAACACGGATTGCGTGACGGAGAAATTCACGTCGTGGCCAATCAGGTCCATCAATTCGAAGGGCCCCATGCGGAAACCGCCCGCTTCGCGCAGCACCGCATCGATGGTGGCGGCATCGCCCGCCTGCTCGTTCAACAGGCGCCAGCCTTCCGCGTAAAACGGGCGGGCGACACGGTTGACGATGAAGCCGGGCGTCGATTTCGCATGCACGGGGTTCTTGCCCCAGGCGATGGATGTATCGTAGACGGTGGCGGCGACCTGCTCGCTGGTGGCCAGGCCACTGATCACTTCCACCAGCGCCATCAGGGGCACGGGATTAAAGAAATGCATGCCGACCAGGCGTTCCGGGCGGTGCAGTTTGGCGGCAATCGCCGTGACGGAAATCGACGAGGTATTCGTCGCCAGGATGCAGTCGTCGCTGACCAAGGCTTCCAGTTCGGCGAACAGGCCGCGCTTGACGTCGAGATTTTCCACGATGGCTTCCACCACCAGGGCGCAATCGCTCACATCGGCCAGGCTGCCGGCCGCCTGCAGGCGCGCCGTGGCGGCCGTGGCTTCGTCCGCCGTCATGCGCCCCTTTTCGGCCAGCTTCGCATACATCTTGCCGATGTCGGCAAGCGCCTTGCTGACGGCTTCCGCCCGCGTGTCGTACAACTTGACGCGGTAGCCGGCGGCGGCGGCCACCTGCGCGATGCCTGCGCCCATGGCGCCGCTGCCGATGACGGCGACGATATTGTTGTTGTCCAAAGCTGCCATATCAACGTCCCTTGAATTGCGGTGCGCGCTTTTCCATGAAGGCGGCCACGCCTTCGCGGTAATCGTCGCTGTTACCGAGATCGCTCATCATGCGCGCTTCCAGCGCCAGCTGCTGCGGCAGGGTATTGGCGCCGCTGGCGGCCAGCGCCTGCTTGGTGCAGGCCAGACCCTTGGTCGGCGCCGTGGAAAAGTGCACGGCCAGCTTGCGCGTTTCCTGCGCCAGTTCTGCATCCTCGACGCATTTCCAGATCAGGCCCCAGTCTTCCGCTTTTTCCGCCGTCAGTTTTTCACCGAGCATGGCCAGGCCCATGGCGCGCGCGGAACCGATCAGGCGTGGCAGGAAGAAGGTGCCGCCCGTGTCCGGGATCAGGCCCAGCTTGCAAAACACTTCGACGAAACTGGCCGATTTGCCGGCGATGACGATGTCGCAGGCCAGCGCCAGGTTGGCGCCCGCACCGGCCGCCACGCCGTTGACGGCGCAAATCACGGGCATGGGCATAGCCTTCAAGGCCAGCACCAGCGGCGCATAGTTCTTTTCCACCGATTCACCCAGGTCCACGCCCTTCGAACCCGGTTCCACGGCGCGGTCGGACAAATCCTGGCCCGCGCAAAAACCGCGGCCCGCGCCCGTCAGCACGAAGACGCGCACGGTGCTGTCCGCATTGACTTTCGCAATCGCGTCGCGCACTTCCTCGTGCATGGCTTGCGTAAAGCTATTGAGCTTGTCGGGACGGTTCAGGGTCAGGGTGGCGATACCCTGCTCGATGGTGAAGAGGATGTTTTGGTAGGTCATGGCGTGTCTCGCTATTTTATTTATTGGCCCGCAGCGGAAATCTGGGGTCAGACCCGGCGGGTCTGACCCCGGCATTTATTCTGCCTGGTCGAAATCGACAATCACCTTGTCGGTGACAGGAAAACTCTGGCAGCTTAGGACGAAACCGCGCGCCACTTCGTAGTCTTCCAGCGCGTAGTTGACGTCCATTTCGACCTTGCCGTCGAGGATCTTGCAGCGGCAGGTCGAGCATACGCCGCCCTTGCACGAATAGCGCATGTCCAGCCCGGCGCGCAGGCCCGCGTCGAGGAGGGATTCCTTGTCCTTGTCCATCGTGAAGGTAGTGTGGTTGCCATCCATGATGACAGTCACTTCCGTTTCCTGCACGGCGTCGGCGGCCAGCTGGGCGCGCGGCTTGTGGGCGTTTTTCGGGATGCTGGCGGCGAACAGTTCAATCTTGATGTTCTGCTTCGGCATGCCGGCCGCCTGCAGGGCGGCGGACACGCCGAGCATCATGTCTTCCGGGCCGCAGATGAAGGCGTTGTCGTAGTCTTCCACCTTGATCCAGTGCTGCAGGAACTGTTCGCATTTTTCCTGCGTGATGCGGCCGTTGAACAATTCGATATCCTGCTGCTCGCGGCTCATCACGTAGACGAGGTTCAGACGCTCCAGGTACACATCCTTCAAGTCCGTCAATTCTTCCTTGAAGATGACGGACGACGAGGCGCGGTTACCATAGAACAGGGTAAAGCGGCTCAGGGGCTCCGTCAGCAGGGTCGTCTTGATGATGGAGAGGATGGGCGTGATGCCGCTGCCGGCCGCAAAGGCCAGGTAGTGCTTGCGGTTGACGCAGTCGAGCGGCACGTTGAAGTGCCCCATGGGCGGCATCACGTCGATGGTGGTGCCAGCTTTCAGGGTGTCGTTCGCCCAGGTCGAGAAGGCGCCGCCGGGCGTGCGCTTGATGGCCACGCGCAGGGTGCCGTCCTGCACCGCCGAACAGATCGAGTACGAGCGGCGCACGTCTTCCGCATTGATATTGGCGCGCAGGGTCAGGTGCTGGCCCTGCTGGAAGCGGAACTGCTGCTGCAGTTCGGCAGGCACGTCGAACGTGACGGCGATGGTGTCGCGCGTTTCGTTGCGCACGTTGGCTACGCACAGCGGATAAAATTTACTCATGCTTCATCTCCAGTTTCTTCGGAACGTGTGCCTGATTTTTTTAGTGGCACTTGAAGTAGTCAAACGGTTCGCGGCAATCCATGCATTTATACAGGGCCTTGCACGGCGTGGAGCCGAACTGGCTGGTCAGCTGCGTGTGCGTCGAGCCGCAGTTCGGGCAGATCACGTCCAGTTTTGGCATGGGCTGACGCTTGACGCCACCCCGCAGGCCGCTGATGTCGATCACCTGCTGCTGCGGCGGGGCGATGCCATAGCCTTTCAGCTTGGCCTTGCCCGCTTCGCTCATCCAGTCCGTCGTCCAGGCGGGCGCCAGCTGGTTCACCAAGGTCACCTTGGCCACGCCATGGCTGCGCAAGGCATCCGTGACGGCATCGGCGATCACCTGCATGGCCGGGCAGCCCGAATACGTGGGCGTGATCGTCACGATGCATTCGTCGCCAGCCACCACATCGACGGCGCGCACGATGCCCAGGTCCACCACCGAAATGACGGGGATTTCCGGGTCCGGCACGTCGCCGAGCCAGGCCCAGACCTGGGCGGCGTCCAGCGCTGCGGCGTCAGCGACCGTGTTCATTACCACTCCGCCCCGGGATAGGCGCGCTGCAGGAACTGCATCTCGGCCAGGATAAAGCCCAGGTGCTCCGTGTGCGTGCCCTGCTTGCCGCCCTTTTGCATCCAGGCGTCGGGCGCCGGCATGGTCAAGGTGGCTTCGGCGAAGATCTCGGCCACGTGTTCGAGGAAAGCCCTGCGCAGCACGTCCGATGGCGGCGCGATGCCGGCGGCAACCATGACCTGGTCGACGGCGTCGTACGTGAACATCTCGCCCGTGTACATCCACAGCTTGTCGGCGGCGGCCTGCGTTTTCGCGTGGCTGTCGGCCGTGCCGTCGCCGAGGCGCACGATCAGGTCGCCGCTGCGGCGCAAGTGATACGTGACTTCCTTGATCGACTTTTGCGCCACTTCGACGATGCGCGCGTCCGCCGATTTCGTCAGTTCCAGCAGCTGGAAGTAGTGCCAGCTGTCGAAGAAGAACTGGCGCATCATGGTGTCGGCGTAATTGCCGTTCGGCTGTTCGAGCAGCAGGCAGTTCTTGAAATCGTGGGCGTCGCGCAAAAAGGCGATGTCGTCCTCGTCGCGGCCCGCGTTTTCCAGCTCGGCCGCATAGCTGAACCACAAGCGCGTCTGGCCCAGCAAGTCCAGCGCCACATTGGTCAGCGCCATGTCTTCTTCCAGCGCCGGACCCTTGCCGCACAGCTGCGACAGCTGCTGGCTGAGGATCAGGGCGTTGTCGCCCAGGCGCAAGAGGTAATTGACCTTGTCATCCATTGCAGGCGCTCCCATCACAGATTCTTGACTTCTTCCGGCATCGGGAAGAAGGTGGGATGGCGGTACACCTTGCTGTTCGACGGTTCGAACAGGGCGCCCTTGTCGCCGGGGCTGCTGGCGACGATATCGGCCGCGCGCACCACCCAGATGCTCACGCCTTCATTGCGGCGCGTGTAGACGTCGCGCGCATGGTTGACCGCCATGGTGGCGTCGGAAGCGTGCAGGCTGCCCACATGCTTGTGCGCCAGGCCGTGCTGGCTGCGGATGAAAACTTCCCACAATGGCCATTCTTTGCTCATGTTGCTATCCCCTATCTGTCTTGTGTATTTACGCTGCCGCTTTATTAGCAGCCTGCTTGTCTGCATACGCGACCAAGGCATCGCGGAACCATGCGCCGTCTTCGTACGCTTTCACGCGCGTTTGCAGGCGTTCGCGGTTGCACGGGCCATTGCCCTTCAGGACGTTGTTGAACTCCGACCAGTCGATCTCGCCGAATTCATAATGGCCCGTTTCCGCATTGAACTTCAGGTCGGGATCGGGCACGGTCAAGCCCAGGTATTCGATTTGCGGCACGGTCTGGTCGACCATGCGCTGGCGCAGTTCGTCGTTCGAGAACAGCTTGATGCGCCATTGCGCCGACTGGGCGCTGTTGACGGAGGCGGCGTCGGACGGGCCGAACATCATCAGGGATGGCCACCACCAGCGGTTCAGCGCATCCTGCGCCATGGCTTTCTGCTCGGGCGTGCCCTTGCACAGCGACATCATGATGTCGTAGCCCTGGCGCGCATGGAACGATTCTTCCTTGCAGACGCGGATCATGGCGCGCGCATACGGACCGTAGGAACAGCGGCACAGGGGAATCTGGTTGATGATGGCCGAGCCGTCGACGAGCCAGCCGATGGCGCCCATGTCGGCCCACGACAGGGTCGGATAGTTGAAGATGCTCGAATACTTGGCTTTGCCCGAGTGCAAGGCGGCCAGCAAGTCGTCGCGCGATGCGCCCAGGGTTTCCGCGGCGCTGTACAGGTATAGGCCGTGGCCCGCTTCGTCCTGGATCTTCGCCAGCAGGATCGATTTGCGTTTCAGGGTCGGCGCGCGCGTGACCCAGTTACCTTCGGGCAATTGGCCGACGATTTCCGAGTGTGCGTGCTGCGAAATCTGGCGGATCAGGGTCTTGCGGTAGGCGTCCGGCATCCAGTCCTTGGCCTCGATCTTGATGCCTTCGTCGATGCGCGCCTGGAAAGCGCGCTCTTCTTGACCCATGTCGTCGAGGGAACGGACGTTCTTGAGGCCGGTTTCAACCATTTGTGCGTACATGATGTGTCTCCCATGTCTTTGATTTTGCGCAGCAACGCGGTGCGATGAACAGATAATACGATACAAAAAACGATTTGCATACACTTGATATGAATCATTTTAAAAAATCGTATCTTGTGCCGCTTTTTTGTGCGTATGATATTGCTTATGAGAAAACACTATGGAGCGCCACCAGCGCTTCCGGCAAATTATTGCCGCGCTACCCGCGCAGCCAAGTAAACTGCTGCTTTTATTGATTCGACCGCAACACGGCCAGACCGGAACCACATGAAGAACACCCGCTGCACGGCATGGATAGCCGATTTCCTGGAAAGCGACCCACCGCGCTCGAAGTCCCTGGTGATGACCATCTTTGGCGACGCCATCGTGCCACGCGGCGGCGCCATCTGGCTGGGCAGCCTGATCGAACTGCTGGCGCCATTCGGCGTCAATGACCGCTTATTGCGCACCAGCGTGTTCCGCCTGGCGCAGGAAGGCTGGCTCAGCTCGCAGCGCGACGGCCGCCGCAGTGCCTATACGATACGCCCGGAGGCGCTGGCCCGCTTCGAACGTGCCTACCGCCGCATCTATGCGCCGCTGGTCGTGCATTGGGATGGCAGCTGGACCCTGGTGATCGGACCGGCCGGCAGCATCGGCGCGGCCGAGCGGGGAGCGCTGCGCAAGGAATTATTGTGGGCCGGCTATGGTTTGATTTCTCCCGGCATCTTTGGCCACCCCGCCAGCAATGCGGAAGCGCTGGAAGATATCCTCGTGCGCAACGAGGTGCAGGGCAAGCTGTACGTCTGCCACACCACGGAATTGCCGGGCGTGAGCACGCGCCCCCTGCGCGACATGGTGGGCGACTGCTGGGACTTGTCGGAAGTGATGGCCGGCTACGAAAAATTCATCGCCAGCTTCCAGCCCCTGCTGACCCTGCTGCAGGAAGAACCCGTGTTCGATGCGGAGCAGGCGTTCGTCATCCGCTCGCTGCTGACGCACGCCTACCGCCGCGTGCAGTTGCACGACCCGCAACTGCCCGTCGAACTGCTGCCCGAACCGTGGCCCGGCACGCAAGCCTATGTGCTGGCGCGCGACCTGTACCGCATCACGTATGCACCTGCCGAGGAGCATATCCTGGCGACATTGCGGCGCGAGGATGAGCATGCCCCGGACGTCGAGCCGTGGTTTTTTGAACGTTTTGGTGGACTTACTACTTCAACGTCTGAAAAATGTTCAGGGCCAGGCGCGTGGCCGCAGGCAGTACGACTAGTACGCCAAGGCAACGCAACGCCGCCATGGACATTTTCTCAGGCGTTCACTACTTCACCACTACTTGCTTGGCCCCTGCCAGCAAATCCTGCCCCAGCTTTTCCAGCGCATTGGCCTGCACCAGCATGGTGTCGAGGATGGCGACGTTGAACGTGTATTCGGCCGGCGTCGTATAGCCGGGGAAACGCAGGATGCGCAGCAATTCCTGCAAGGTCGTGCCCTTGCCCAGGTGCGCCAGGGCGTCGCTGAGGGCGCTGACTTTCTTTTCCAGTTCGCGTATGTGTTTGCCGTTGTCATCCATGATGATCTCCCCTGTTGGAGCTTTCACGTTAGCAAAGCATGTCCGTCATCGCTTGCGCCAGCACAAAGGCACCGCTAAAACAGGTATCATCGCGCCATTGCACACGATGCAAAACCCATACGTTTTTATCAGGAACACTCATGACCATTAAAATCAGCCAGCAATTCGACGCCGGCGCGATCGAGGTGCTGCGCGCCGACGATGCCCAATCCATCGAGCTGAACATCCGCAAGGATTCCCACGCCGACATCACGCAGTGGTTTTACTTCCGCCTGCAAGGCGCGCAAGGCGAGGCGTGCACGATCCGCTTCATGAACGCAGGCAAGTCGGCCTACCCGGACGGCTGGAAAGATTACCAGGCCGTCGCCAGCTACGACCGCGAAACCTGGTTCCGCGTGCCGACCAGCTTTGACGGCACCGTGATGACGATCGAACATACGCCGGAAGAGGAAAGCGTGTACTACGCCTATTTCGAGCCGTACCCATGGGACCGCCATCTGGCCCTGATCGACAGCGCGCAAGCGTCGCCGCTGGTGCGCCTGATCGACCTGGGCAGCACCGTCGAAGGCCGCGACATGAACTTGCTGGTGGTCGGCGACGCCGATGCCGAGAAAAAAATCTGGGTCATCGCGCGCCAGCATCCCGGTGAAACGATGGCCGAATGGTTTGTCGAAGGCATGCTCGAAGCCTTGCTGGACCAGGCCAATCCGTTTGCCCGCCAGTGCCTGCAGGACGCCGTCTTCTACGTGGTGCCGAACATGAACCCGGACGGTTCCGTGCATGGCAACCTGCGCACCAACGCGGCTGGCGCCAACCTGAACCGCGAATGGATGACGCCGACCATGGAGCGCAGCCCGGAAGTATTCCTGGTGAAACAGAAAATGCATGAAATCGGCTGCGACCTGTTCCTCGACGTGCATGGCGACGAAGGCTTGCCTTACGTCTTCGTGGCCGGCAGCGACGCGCTGGAAAATTTCACGCCAGCACAAAAGGCCGAGCAAGATCGCTTCATCGCCGACTTCAAGGTGGCCAGCCCCGACTTCCAGGATGAGCACGGCTACGAAGACGGCCCGTTCACGCCGGAAGTGCTGACCATGGGTTCGCCCCACATCACGCACGCCTTCGGCTGCCTGTCGCTGACCCTGGAATTGCCGTTCAAGGACAACGCCAACGATCCCGACCCGCAAACGGGCTGGAGCGGCGCCCGTAGCGCCGCCCTGGGCGCGGCCGTGCTGCAGCCTATCCTGTCGACCTTGCGCGCCTGAGCGCCAGGGCCACACCGGCCCGCTTGACCCCATGCCCCGCTCGCCGGGGCATTTTTTTTGCCCGCGCGGCAAGCGTTGCTGGCCCGGTGATTTTTTGCGCGAACATCTTGCCTGTCAGAAATTATCGTCCTACACTAAACAACAAAATCGGACCGTGCCATTCTGCGCGGACCCTCAAGAATACGCCGCTGGCCCCGTCGCCGGCGCTCTGCAATGCGCATCCATGGCATTGCCCTTGACATCACGGCCCCATACCTGCCGAGCTAGCTCTCTGTAACGCAAACTGACCGCATCAGCATCGTCACGGACGGACGCCGCCTGTCCGCAGGAACGATGCCCAGCGCACGCTTTCCGCTTTCCGCCGAGGATGAATGACTTATGTCCAAGCTTAAAATCAGTACCCGCCTGGCCTTCAGTTTCGGCCTGATCATTGTCCTGCTTATCATGGTGGCATTTGTTTCCATCAGCCGCATCCGCAACATCAATGCCTCGACGGAAAAAATCCTCAATGACCGCTATGCCAAGGTCATGCTGTCCAATGCGATACAGTTCGAGGTCAATGTCCAGGCCCGTATCTTGGGCATCGCCATCATCGGCGCCAACGATGCTGACGAAGTCAGCAGTTCCATAACCAAGGTACAGGCGTCGGTCAAAAAGAACGTGGAACTGCTGGCGCGCCTGAAAGCTCTGGTCAACACACCCAAAGGCCAGGAGCTGTTCCAGGCCGTGGCGAACGGCCACGAAGCCTATGGCAAGACGCGCGATGCGAATATCAAGCTATTACAAGAAGGCAAATCGGAAACGGCGGGCACTTTCCTGCTGACGCAGCTGCGTTATCCGCAAGAAAAATTCCTGACTGCACTGGCGGCCATGGCCAGCTTCCAGGAATTGCTGATGGAAAGCGAAGGCAAGCAAGCCGCCGCCGATGGGCGCATGGCCATCATCCTGTCCCTGTCCCTGTCGGTCATCGCGACGGCCATTGCCATTGCACTGGCCATGCTGATCAGCCGCTCGATCAGCCGCCCCATCGGCGAAGCCGTCAAGGTGGCGCAACGGGTGGCAGCCGGCGACTTGTCGGTCACCATCGACGCGCACGGCAACGATGAAACGGGCCTGCTGCTGCGGGCCTTGAAAGAGATGAATGACAATCTGCAAGGCATCGTGGCGCGCGTGCGCCATGGCACGGATGCCATCGCCCACGGCTCGCGTGAAATCGCCTCCGGCAATATGGACCTGTCGTCACGCACGGAACAGCAAGCCAGCTCGCTGGAAGAAACGGCATCGTCGATGGAGGAACTGACGTCGACCGTCAAGCAGAATGGCGAAAATGCGCGCCAGGCCAACCAGATGGCGCAATCGGCTTCCAGCGTGGCCAGCAAGGGCGGGCAGGTAGTGGCCGAAGTGATCACGACCATGGATTCCATCAATGCCTCGTCGAAGAAAATCGCCGACATCATCGGTGTCATCGACGGCATTGCTTTCCAGACCAATATCCTGGCCCTGAATGCGGCCGTGGAAGCGGCCAGGGCGGGCGAGCAGGGACGGGGCTTTGCCGTGGTCGCCACGGAAGTGCGCAACCTGGCCCACCGCTCCGCCTCCGCGGCGAAGGAAATCAAGATCCTCATCGACGACTCCGTGCACCAGGTCAACCTCGGCAGCAGCCTCGTGAACCAGGCGGGCAGCACCATGGAAGAGATCGTCAGCAGCGTGCGGCGCGTCACGGACATCATGGCCGAGATCACGTCCGCCAGCAACGAGCAGGAAGCGGGCATTGAACAGATCAACCAGGCCATCACGGAAATGGATGCCGTGACACAGCAAAATGCGGCCCTCGTGGAAGAGGCCGCCGCCGCTTCCGAAGCCCTGCAGGATCAGGCGGGCATTCTGGCCGAAGCCGTCAGCGTGTTCAAGCTCGACGGCACGCAGGCGCTGCCACCGGCGCAGGTGCAAGCCATCCGCGCTCCGGCACGCGCGCCAGCCAAGCTTGCCGCCGCGCCACGCGCCACGGCAGCGCCCGCCAGGAAAGCGGGCAAGGCGGGGGCACTGGCCGTGGTCGCCGATACCGATTGGGAAGAGTACTGAGACATCCCCTGCCGCAAGGCAAACATCAGAATGCGACTCAGCCGCCCGCCACTACCATGCTCTCGATGAGGATGGACCCCGTCTCTTTGGTGCCGCGGCGCAAGGCGTCGGCGCCCACGGCCACGATGTTGCGCAGCATGTCCTTCATGTTGCCGGCGATGGTGATTTCTTCCACCGGGTATTGAATGACGCCATTTTCTACCCAGAAACCGGACGCGCCGCGCGAATAGTCGCCCGTCACGTAATTGGTTCCTTGCCCCATCAGTTCCGTCACCAGCAAGCCCGTACCCAGCTTTTTCAACATGGCGACAAAATCGTCGCTGGCGGCCGTCAGCTTCGAGGTCAGGTACAGATTGTGCGAACCGCCCGCGTTGCCCGTCGTCTGCATGCCCAGCTTGCGGGCCGTGTAAGTCGACAGGAAATAGCCTTGCACCACGCCATCCTTGACGACGTCGCGGCTGACGGTTTTCACGCCTTCTTCATCGAACGGCGCCGAACCGACGCCGCCGATCACGTGCGGGTCTTCGAAGATCTGCACGTGCGACGGCAGCACTTGCGTGCCCAGCGAGTCGTTCAGGAACGTGGACTTGCGGTACAGGGCGCCGCCCGAGGTCGCTTGCACATAGGTACCGAGCAAACCGGCCGCCAGCGGCGCCTCGAACAGCACGGGACAAGTGCGCGTGCCGAGTTTGCGCGCATTCAGGCGCGACAGGGCGCGCTCGGCGGCGTAACGGCCGATGGCTTCCGGGCTAGCCATTTTGGCGGCGTCGCGCACGGATGAATACCAGTCGTCGCGCTGCATCTTGGCGCCCTTGCCGGCGATGGGCGCCACGGACAGGGTGTGGCGCGAAAACGGGTAGCCGCCGATGAAGCCGCGCGAATTGGCGGACACAAAATGCGATTGCTGCACGTGTACGCTGGCGCCTTCGCTGTTCGTGATGCGCGGGTCGACGGCAAACGCGGCCGCTTCGGCCCGCTGGGCCAGCGCGACGGCTTCCTCGGTGGAAATGAGCCACGGATAGAACAGTTGCAAGTCGCGGGGGGACATTTCCAGCATGTCGGCGTCGGCCAGGCCGGCGCAATCGTCCTCGGCAGTGAAGCGGGCGATGTTGTAGGCGGCGTCCACCGTGGCGCGCAGTGCGGACGGCGAAAAGTCGGAAGTGCTGGCATTGCCGCGCTTCTTGCCGACAAACACGGTCACGCCCATGCCCTTGTCCTTGTTTTGCTCGATCGTCTCGATCTTGCCTTTTCGTACAGAAACGGACAGGCCACCGCCTTCGCTGACTTCGACGGCAGCGTCGGTGCCGCCCGCTTCCCGCGCAAAAGACAACACATCACGGGCCAGTTGCTGCAATTGCTCTTGACTATGGGTAAATACGGAGTCGTTCATGCGCTGTTTTCTTCGGAAAGCCGCTAAAAAGGTTATCATAGCAGTCGTTTACAGTTTACAGGAGCGGTCCACAAGTCCTCTCCCGCCTTATATATCATGCCAAATCCAAACCGGGGAGCTTGCGGCTTCCAATCGACCGAATTCGAACAGGAATATGAACGTCCGTCGAAATCGGAACTCAAACGCCAGATGACCGTCCTGCAAAAGCTGGGCGAAGAACTCGTCAATGAAGCACGCGACCGCGTCAAGCGCGTCCCGATGCCTGAAGACGTGCGCGACGCCATTCTCGAATGCCAGCAAATCAAGGATCACGAAGGCCGCCGCCGCCAGCTGCAATACGTGGGCAAGAAGATGCGCACCCTGGATGAAGAAGAAGTTGCCGCCATCCAACGCACCATCGATAGCTGGAAAGGCTTGTCGAAAGCCGACACGGCCAATATGCACGCGATGGAACGCCGCCGCGACAAGCTGTTGACGGATGACAAGGCGTTGACCGTCTTGCTGTCGGAAAACCCGGAACTGGACGTGCAGCACCTGCGCACCCTGATCCGCAATGCCCGCAAGGAGCAGGCCGAGAACAAGCCGCCAAAAGCCTACCGTGAAATCTTCCAGATTTTGAAAGAGATCGCCAAGAAGAAAAACGGCGGCAAGAAAGATGCCGACGAAGATGACGTTGAAGGCGAAGACGACGAGTAAAAAACTGGGGTCTGACCCCAGCATTGACGAAAAACCGGGATCAGCCCGGTTTTTTTACGACATAGACAGGCGCCCCATGACCACGATAGAAGACGAATTGATTATCGGCCTCGTGTCGATCTCGGACCGCGCCAGCGGCGGCGTGTATGAAGACCTGGGCATCCCCGCCCTGGAAAGCTGGCTGTCCGCCGCCATCCGCACGCCTTTCCGCCTGGAAAAGCGTTTGATCCCGGACGAGCGCTCGCAGATTGAAAACACCCTGATCGACATGGTCGACCTGAGCCACTGCCATCTGATCCTGACGACGGGCGGCACGGGACCGGCGCGGCGCGACGTCACGCCGGACGCCACCTTGTCCGTAGGGACCAAGGAAATGCCCGGTTTCGGCGAACAGATGCGCCAGATCAGCCTGCAATTCGTGCCGACGGCGATCCTGTCGCGCCAGGTGGCCGTGATCCGCGAGACGCCCGAGCGCGCCGCCCTGATCATGAACTTGCCGGGCCAGCCGAAAGCCATCAAGGAAACCCTGGAAGGCTTGAAAGACGCCGCTGGCGTGCAACTGGTCAACGGCATCTTTGCCGCCGTGCCATATTGCATCGACCTCATCGGTGGCCCCTACATGGAAACCGACCCGGCCATCTGCAAGGCCTTCCGCCCCAAATCAGCGCTGCGTCCGGCGCAACCATTACCAGAGGAAAACACATGAGCAACTTGCTGGAAACCATAGAACTCGACAGCGCACCGAATCCCACCGTCGCCATCATCTGGATGCACGGCCTGGGTGCCGACGGCAACGACTTCGTTCCCCTGGTAAAAGAACTCGATTTGCGCGGCTGCCCCGCCATCCGCTTCATTTTCCCCAGCGCCGGCACCATGCCCGTCACCATCAACAACGGTTATGTGATGCGCGCCTGGTACGACATCCTCGTGAACGACCTCGTGCGCCGCGAAGATGAGGCTGGCTTGCGTGCCTCGCAGGCGCAGATCGAAGCACTGATCGCGCGCGAAAAGGCGCGCGGCATTCCCGCCAGCCGCATCATCCTGGCCGGCTTCTCGCAAGGCTGCGCCATGACCTTGCAAACGGGCTTGCGCCACGCGGAACCGCTGGCCGGCCTGATGTGCCTGTCCGGCTATCTGCCGCTGGCCGACAAGACAGCGGCCGAGCGCACGCCGGCAAGCCTGCAGACGCCGGTCTTCATGGCGCACGGCACGGCCGACCCCGTGGTGCCGATCGGCCGCGCACAGCAGTCGCGCGACTTGCTCATCGGCATGGGTTACAAGGTGGAATGGCACGAGTACATGATGCAGCACTCGCTGTGCCAGGAAGAGATCGACGCCATCGGCGCGTGGCTGAAAAAAGTCCTCGCCTAAAATAAACAGGCGCGGTGTGCGCCGCGCCTGTTGTTTTGCGTAACGCCGGGAACGATCAGTTCGCCGGCGTTTTTTCATTCCAGATTTTCAGCATGTCGGGCGATGCTTCCGAGCGGATGCCATTGTCCGTCAGTATCGATTCCGTCGCTGCCAGCATGTCCTTGCGGGGCACGACGACCATTTCCGCATCGCGCTGCTGGAAGCGGAAGGTCAGCAAGTCATCGGTCTGGTCGCGCAGCAAGGCCACCAGATGCGCCAGGCTGCGCACGCGCACGCCATTGACGGAATCGACGACCGAGAAGAAACGGGTGCTGTAGCCATTCATCAGCTTGTGCGGGAAGAAGGGCGCGGCGATCACCACCAGCTCATCGCGCTCGCTATCGGGCGCATCGCCGCGCCGCGTGGCCAGCGGATTGCCGGCAAACGCCATGCCGCCCAGGATCGCCGGGTTGCCATTCGGCGCCGCCATGAATTCCGTGGTGGCGCGCGAAAACACCATCGGGCCGAAGATGAAATAGGATGGGTAATTGCCCTGCAGCCCGCCGATCAGCATCGGATGCGCGGCCGAGACGGGTACCTTGATTTTCAGGGGGGCGCCCTGGCGCACCACCGTCAGCGGCAATTCGCCATCTTTCGCCAGCTGCTGCACGCGGTACTGGAAGCGCACGCGGCTGTTGGCATTCAGCTTGACCATGCCCTGGTTGTCGATGGGAAAATCGCCGATATGCGTGATGACATCCCACTCCTTGAGCGGATAGGCCGCATCCTTGCTGGCCGGCGACATCACGACGGCGCCCTCGACGCCCTTGGCCAGCTTCAGATAGGTGCGCAGCGCGGGGTTTTCCAGCGTTTGCGTCACGTCGCGCATGGCCGGCTTGCCCTTGGGCGCGCCGCTCTCCTGGTCGCGCAGGAACAGCTCGATTTCCTCGTTGGGGATGATGTAGCCGATGTTTTGCGCATTGAGCATGCCGGCAAAGGCCAGGCCGATCATCTTGTCGCCGGCAATCACGGGGCCACCGCTATTGCCCGGATTGATGGCCGCATCGATCTGGATGCGCAGGCCGGAGACGGGAAAGTTGTAGCGCACGAATTCGATGCGCGAAACGATGCCCTTGGTGATCGACAGCGACGTGCCGCCCGTCGGATAGCCATACGCGAGCACGGCATCGCGCACGTCGGGCAAGACATTGGCGCGCGGCACGGCTTTGTGGCTGGCGAAAAAACTGTCGTCGTCGATTTTCAGCAAGGCCAGGTCCATGCCGCGCGAGATGGCCAGCACGGTTGCCGGAATCTTGTCGCCGGCGCCGTTGGCCTGGATCTGCACTTGGCTGGCATAGCCGACCACGTGCGCATTGGTGAGGATGCGGCGGCCTTCGATGACGACGCCGGAACCCGTCACCTCTTGCGGCGCGGCCTTGCTCCACGGCTTGTACGGATCAGGCCCGCGCAGGGTGGAAAACACCTTGACGACGGAGTTTTCCAGGGCGGAAGCGCTGGCGCTGGCGGCCGTCTCGGCGGCAAGCGCACGCACCGTCATCAAGGGGCAAAAAGAAAGGGCCAGCGCCAGGAAGGCGCGGCCCATCAGGGTGAAGCACGGACGAGTTTTCATTGAGCTTGTTGGCAATGGAAGGGAAGTAAAATTATATATTGAATAATTGCAACTTCATTACACTTTGTCCATCTTTGCCGAAGAACTCCTCTAAACTCATCTCATCAGGCGGGCATGGGCGGCACGCCCAACGCCGGCACGGCCGTCTGTGCCCCATTCATCACCATGGCCAGGAAGGTGTAGTAGCCATTGATGCCCATCAAGTCAACCACGCCGTGCTCGCCGAACAGGGTCAATGCCCGCGCATAGGTAGCGTCGCTGATCCTCTTGTTCTGCTGCAGCTCGATGCAAAAGTCGTGCACGGCTTGCTCATCGTCTTTCAGGGCAAGCGGTACGCGCCGTTCCGCAATGGCGTCCACGGCCGCTTGCGCAATGCCGTTCTGCACGGCCAGCGGCGCGTGGATGGCCCACTCGACTTGCTGGTCCCACTGGCGCGCCGTCACGAGGATCGCCAGTTCCGACAACCGCGTGCCAATGGCGCTGCGGTAGCGCAGGTATTCACCCATGCGCTGCGCCGTTTCCATCAGCTCGGGGCTGCGGATCAGCGGCACGAAGGGGCCGTACAGCGCCCCGCGCGGGCCATCGATGATGGCTTGCGCGGCCGCGCGCTGCTGCGGGTCCAGCTGGTCCAGCGGCAGCGGCGGCAAACGGTCGATATCGCAACCGGCCATCAGGCGGTCCAGGCGACCACGTCCTGCTGCTGTTCGCCGAGGCCGGCGATACCCAGGCGCATGCTGTCGCCTTTTTTGAGGAAGCGCTGCGGCTTGCGGCCCTGGCCCACACCCGGCGGCGTGCCTGTGGCGATGACGTCGCCCGGTTCCAGGGTCATGAATTGCGACAAATAGCTGACGATCTGCGCCACCGTGAAGATCATGGTTTGCGTATTGCCGGTCTGCATGCGCTTGCCGTTGACTTCCAGGTACAGGTCCAGGTCCTGCTCGTCGATGACTTCATCGCGCGTCACCAGCCACGGGCCGACGGGGCCGAAGGTGTCGCAGCCCTTGCCCTTGTCCCACTGGCCGCCCCGCTCCAGCTGGAACGAGCGTTCGGAGATGTCGTTGACGACGCAATAGCCGGCCACGTATTTCAGGGCGTCCTCTTCGCTCACGTATTGCGCGCGCGTGCCGATGACCACGCCCAGTTCCACTTCCCAATCCGTCTTTTTCGAGCCTTTTGGCAACACGACATTGTCGTCCGGGCCATTCAGGCAAGTAATGGCCTTCATGAAGACGATGGGTTCCGCGGGGATAGCCATGCCGGACTCGGCTGCGTGATCCGCATAATTGAGGCCGATGCCGATGAACTTGCCGACTTTCGCCAGCGGCACGCCGAAGCGTGGATTGCCGCGCACCAAAGGCAAGGTCTTTTCGTCAAGCTTGGCCAGCTTGCGCAGGGCTTTGTCGGACAGTTGTGCGCCGTCAATATCGGCAATCACGCCGGACAGGTCGCGCAGTTTGCCTTCTTCATCGATCAGGCCCGGTTTTTCCTTGCCTGGACGTCCATAACGAACGAGTTTCATAGTCTTCCTTGGAGTTGATCATTGCCGCTGTGCAGGCTGCCATTTTACCGGATGGCCCGGCACGCCTGTAGCGGTCAATGAAAAACATCGCAAGTCCCGGCAGTTGCAAGGCCGCCAGCACGCCAAACGCCGCCTGGTAGGCCTGCGGCGGATACTGCTGCTGGGTGTTCAAAGGCCAGCAGCCGAGGATCAGGCCAAAACCCGCCTGCACCAGGAAGGCGCCCGTGAAAATTAGCAAATTGAGGCACGTGGCCGCCCTGCCCGTCAGGCTGGCCGGCATGCTTTGCGCGACGATCGCATACTCGAGGCCCGTCACCGTGCCCAGCAAGGTAAACAGCACGGACAGCAAAGGCAGGCTGGGTACCACATTGCAGGCCATCGCCACTTGCACGCCGACAAACAGGACGATGCCGGCGGCCGCCACCTGCATCGGTTCAATCGCGCGCCGCCCCGCCCATTCCGTCAGCATGCCCATGCCGATGGCGCCGAAGATGACGGCCGCCATGCCCAGGTACAACAAATACGCGACGTTGTCGTCAGACAAGCCGCCCACGTCGGCCAGCCAGCGGCCTATCCACAAGCCTTGCACGCCAAAGAACACCGTGTGGGGCAGCAGAATCAGCGCGATGGTGCGGCGAAAGCCGGGATCGCGGTATACGCTCCAGACACTGACCTTGCTCTTGGCCGCGGCAGGCGCAGGCAGGGCCGGCGACAGCAGGCGGATCAACAAGCCGATGGCGAGCGCCGCCAGTGAGAGGCCCAGGAACACGCCGCGCCAATCCGTGTAGTGCAGGACCAGCTTGACGGGCATGGTGGCCGTGGCCGCACCGAGGCCGCCCACGGCGATCAGATAGCCGTGCACGGACGGCAGGCGCGATGGGGCGATGGCGCACGAGACCGCTTTCACGGCGGCCATGAAACAGCCGCCCAGGCCCGCTCCCATCAAGGCGCGCGCCCACATCAGCTCGGCAAAGCTGTGGCCCCGGCTGAACAGCCATACGCCCAGGGCGGCCAGCGCCAGCAGCCACAGTTGCACCGCGCGGGGACCGTAGCGGTCGAGCGCCATGCCGATCGGCAGTTGCACCAGCGCAAAGGCGAGAAAAAAGGCACTGGTGAGCAGGCCCAGCTGGGCGGGTGTCAGGGCGATGGCGCCCAGCAACTCGGCCGTCAGCACGGCATTGACGCCGCGCAGCAGGCACGACAGGTAATGCCCGAGCGCGAACGGCAGGAATACCAGGCAAAACACGGCCACGCCGGAGCGGGCAGGCGCAACGGCCGCGTGCATGCTCAGGCGGCCTGTGCCAGGCGGATGATTTTATGCGGCAGCTGCGGCACGGGCTCATCCATTTCAAAGAAAAACTTGTCGTGGCCAAATGCCGGCTTCAAATGATCCAGCCACGTTGCTTCCGCATCGAACTTGGCATAAAACGGCCGGCGCACCCAGTCCGGGTTGCGCGCCTGCAAAAATTGCAAGGCAAACAGTTTTTCGCCATTGATGGTGACGATGCCGTCGATGACGACCTTGCCGGGGAAGGCGCTCATGGACGGTCCGCGCACCGTGCGCGACAGGCCCGACACCATCTGGTAGGCGGCCTGGAAAATCTCGTGCGCCTTTGCCAAGGGCAACTCGAAATAGCCGCGCGGACCCGTGTCCCGTTCGACGAACATGTAATACGGAATCGCCCCCAGGCGCGTGCCCGTCTGCCACAGCTCGGCCCAGCTTGCCGGGTCTTCGTTGATGTGACGGATCAGCGGCCCCTGCATGCGCAAGGTGGCGCCTGTGGAGACGATGCGTTTCACGGCTTGCTGGGCAATGTTCTGGCGCAACTCGACGGCATGGCTGTAATGGCCCATCACGGCCAGGTTCTTGCCCGCCTTGACGATGCGCTCGAACAAACGCATCAAGTCATCCGCATCGCGGTCGGAGACGAAGCGCTGGGGCCAATACGCCACCGCCTTGGTGCCGATGCGAATGTTCTGGATGTGTTCCAGGCCCGGCGCCAGCAGCGGCTCCAGGTAGGCGGCCAGTTGCCGCGTGTTCATGATCATCGGGTCGCCGCCCGTGATCAGCACGTCCGTCACTTCCGGATGCAGTTTCAGGTAAGCGGCCAGCTCATGCGACTCGCGCGCATCGAACTTCATGTCGTCCATGCCGACGAACTGGGGCCAGCGGAAGCAGAAAGTGCAATACGCGTGGCAGGTCTGGCCTGCGCTGGGGAAGAACAGCACTGTTTGCGCATATTTATGCTGCAGGCCGCGCACGGGCGCGTCGTTGACCCGGGGCACGTTATGCGTCATCTGGCCGGCCGGATGGGGATTCATGCCCAGGCGCAAGCCATGCACATAGGCATCGATGGCCGCCTTGTCGCGCTGCACCAGCACCAGGTCGCGCAAGTGCGCGTACTGCTCGGGTGGCAGCATGTCGCGGTGGGGAAAGACGAGGCGGTAGATGGGGTCGTCAGGGATATTGTTCCAGTCGATCAGTTGATCAAGCACATATTCATTGGTGCGAAACGGCAAGACGTGCGACACCACTTGCACGGCTACACGCTGCTCTTCGGGCAGCCATTCCCACTGCCGCGCCTGCTGAATGGTTTGCCGCGTATACGGCTTGAACTTGGGTGAAAACGGCTCAGTAATGAGTGCGGACACGATCGGCTCCTTGCCTGTAAATAGCGATAACTGTCATAAAATTGGCCGTATATCGGCCAATTCCAGCCTTTTTCTCCCGCATGCCAGGCCACCCCGGCATGCTGTGAAAGTCATCATAATTCTTGCCGTTCGGAACCAAATTGCTGCATATCAACAAGCCGTCGATACGTTGCATGCTGCCTACAAGCAACACCTTAGTTTGTTCCAACGCAAGCTGAGACGGACTTCGGCGACGTAAATTACGTCTTGGCAACACTTCCATCGATATCACAAGGAGCTTTCATGAAACGCTTATTCACGGGTAGCCTGCTGTGCCTGGCATTTGCCGGCGGCAGCGTCAGTGCCGCGGTCGAACCAACAGAAAAAGATGCGATCGCCATGGCCGAACGGGGCGCCGCCTTCATGAAGGCGCATGGCAAGGAAGAAATGATGAAGAAAATCACGGCGAAAGACCCGGACTTCGTGCAGGGCTCGCTGTATGTGGACATGCGCGACATCAAGACGGGCATCGTGCTGGCCCACCCCATAAATCCTTCCATCGTGGGCAAGGATTTGACGGATGTGCCCGATGCGAACGGCAAGAAATATCGCCGTGAAATCATTGAGCTGGCACAAAAGCAGGGCAAGGGCTGGGTCGATTACCAGTACAAGAATCCCGTCAGCGGCAAGATCGAGCCGAAGACCACGTACATTCTGCGCGTCAATGATGTGGTGCTGGAAGCGGGCATCTACAAAAAATAAGACGGGGGCGGCGCGCACGCACGCCATACGCCGCCTGCGGTTTGAACAGCCATCGCCAGGAGTCAAGCATGCTCAATCAATTACGCATCGGACCAAAATTATTGCTGGCGCCCACCCTGGTCTTGCTGCTGCTGATACTCAGCTCGAGCGGCGCGTGGTATGGCATGGTGCGGCAAAATGCCTCACTGGAAAACATGGTGCGGGTACGCATCACGCATTTGAAGGCGGCCGCCGACGTACTAGGAGAGGCCAAGCAGGTGCACGGCAATATGTACCAGTTGCTGTCGTGGACGAATGGCAGCTTCGCCAAGGCCCGCCTCGATACATTGGAGCAACAGATCAAGGCACGCCACGCGGCCATCGGCGCGCAGCTGGCCACGCTGCGCGCCACGGCCACGGGTGCCGAGCGCACCCTCGTCGATGCGGCCATCACGGCGCTGGCCGGCTATCGCAAGGCCGTGCTGGAAACCATGGAAATGGCGCAGATGGACCAGTCGATCGCCACCAATTCCATGCTCAAGGCGGAAACCCAATTCGTCCAGCTCAACACGCAGCTGGCGCAACTGTCGGCCCTGGAAACAAGCCTCAGCAGCGAGGCCCATGCGACGGCCAGCGCCGAGTTCCGCAGCCTGGGCTGGAGCTTGCTGCTGACGGTGCTGCTGTCTATCCTCGTTTCCATCGTCGTGACCATGCTGGTACGCCGCGCCATGCTGGTGGAAATCCGCGGTATTGCCGACGCCGTGCAAGACCTGGCGGCGGGCAAGCTGATGGCGGGCGCGCCCAAGCAGGGCAATGACGAAATCGCCGCCACGTCACGCGTGCTGGACCAGACCATCGCCCACCTGAACCAGACCTTGCGCACCATCATGAACGCCGTGCAATCGATCGACACGGCCTCGCGTGAAATTGCCACAGGCAATCTGGATTTATCGGCGCGCACGGAAATGCAGGCCAGTTCGCTGGAAGAAACGTCGAGCGCCATGGAAGCACTGACGCAAGCCGTCAATGACAACGCCGACAACGCCCAGCTGGCCTGCGAGCTGGCGGGACAAGCATCGACCCTGGCCGTGCAAGGGGGCGCGTCGATGCAGCAAGCGGTGACGACGATGGCGACGATACGCGCCAATTCGCGCCAGATCGTGGATATTATCGGCGTGATCGACGGTATTTCCTTCCAGACCAATATCCTCGCGCTGAACGCGGCCGTGGAAGCGGCGCGCGCGGGCGAGCAAGGCCGCGGCTTTGCCGTGGTCGCGTCCGAAGTGCGCACCCTGGCGCAGCGCTCGGCCCAGGCGGCCAAAGAAATCAAGACCCTGATTGCCACCTCGGTCACCACCATTGATGGCGGCAGCGTGGCCGTGCAGCAAGCGGGCGACAGCATGGGCGCCATCGTGGCCTCGGTGCAGCAAGTCAATGAAATCATCCAGCGCGTGAAAGAGGCCAGTGCGGAGCAGGCGTCGGGCATCACGGAAGTGAATCAGGCCGTCACGCAAATGGATGACGTCACCCAGCAAAATGCGGCCCTCGTGGAGCAGGCGGCGGCAGCGGCGGCCAGTTTGCAGGACCAGGCCGTCAAATTGTCGGCGGCCGTGGCTGTGTTCACCCTCGACCCGCTGGCGCCCGCACAGCCCGCCTCGACTGACGAGGAAGCGTTCCGGCATCCGGCCAGTGCGCAGCAGGAGCGGCGCGCACTGCATAGCCCGCTACGCGGCATGCCCGGCTTGCACGGCGCAAACACGACGCCACAGCGCCGGCGCAGCTAACTGGCCGGCGCGCGCATCGGTTTACTCAGGTGAGGCGAACCGGCCAGCACGAAGCGCCACTGCGTCTCCATCGCCTTGGAAATACCGATGCGCGGGCCAGCGTGTACCGTCACCTCTTCCTCGCGCGCCAGCAGGGTGAATGGCGGCGCATCGAGCGCCAGCCGGTTGTGCATATACGTGACACCGAGCGCCTGGCACACCTTGCCCGGCCCCGAACACAGCAGCCGCGCATCCTCGACGCCGCGCCGTTCGCGCATGGCATCGAGCCCCACGAGCGGTTCAATCGCCCGGATCAGCACGCCCGCCCCGTGCCCTGCTTCGCGGCACACAAAGTTCAGGCACCAGTGGATGCCGTACGAGCGGTAGACATAGGCGTGCGCGGGCGGGCCGAACATGGCCGCATTGCGCGGCGTCATCCCACCATACGTGTGCGAAGCCGGGTCCAGCCGGTCATACGCTTCCGTTTCCACGATGCGCCCGCCCACACCGTCGACCAGCACGGTCACGCCGATCAGCTGGCGCGCCACGCTGCTGGAATCATCCGCAAAATCGATACCCGCGAGGATTTTTTTCATCGGGCAATTGTACCGCTGCGCATCCCGCCACACGCCTCGCTTCGTCTTGAAAACAAATAAAACTTGACCTTTCCATCACAAATATCGCGATGAGCAGCGTCGTAAAATGACGAAAATCGCAGCTGGAGCAGGCCCAAACGGGGATTTTTGCGACAAAATATTGCAGAGATGAACTATTGCCTTGCATAAACAGCGATAATCGTCGGGCACTGCGCCAGACGCTCATGCAGCGGGCAGCGGCAGCGCGCACAGAATAAGCACCGGGCACAAAATGATGATGAAAGCGTAATGATGAGAGCGGCAGCGCAAAAGCAGGTAGTGCAGGAAGATCCGGTTGACGCCCTGATGCGTTCCATCCGTATCCCGCCGCGTCCCAGCCTGCTGGTCGACTTGCAGCGCGAACTGGCGGAACAGGATCCGTCGCCGCGCCGCATCGCGCGCATCATCGCCGATGACGTCGGCATGTCCGGCGCCCTGCTGAAATTGGCCAACTCGCCGTTCTATGGCGCCGCACGCAAGGCCAAGTCCGTCGAGCAAGGCATCAATTTTCTTGGCATCAACCAGTGCAGCGCCATGATGACGGGCTTGCTGGCACGCCAGGCGCTGGAAGCGGAAGGCGTGGAACTGACCAACTTCTGGGATGTATCGGCCAAGCGCGCGCGCGCCCTGGTCTTTACCTCGCGCAAGCTGCGCATCGCCCCGCCCGACATCGCCCACACCTTCGGCCTGTTCTGCGATATCGGCGTGCCCCTGCTGATGAACCGCTTCCCCGACTACGTCAACACGTACGCGGCGGCGGCCAACGATGCGCGCAATTGCTTTACGGCACTGGAAGACGCGCGCCACCAGACCAACCACGCGGCCATCGGCTGCTTGCTGGCGCGCAACTGGGGCCTGTCCTCCGACGTTTCCTGGGCGATTTTGCATCACCACGACTACACGGTGCTGGCCGACCCGTCCACGGACGACGCCATCCGCTCGCTCGTCGCCCTGTCGCTGCTGGCCGAAAAGGGCATTCAGCGCTACCATGGCAACAGTACCTCGCTCGAGTGGGACAAGGGCGGAGAACTTGCCTGCCAGCATCTCGGCCTGTCGCAGGAAGAAGCCGCCGACCTGCTCGACGAATTGCACGAGATGTTCGATACCGACCATTGAGGTATCAGGCGGCCGCGTCCGCCTGTATGATCTGTCCCGGCGCCTGGCCTGAGCCATGGCGCCCGTTTCCGTTTGCCTGACCCGTATTTCTTAACCTGTTGATCGCCATGCCCAAAAATAAGCGCCCTGTCCCCCGTAAATCCGCCAACACGCCTGAAGACAAGGATGAATCCGTCACGCGCATGCTGTGCACGATGGCCCTGAACCTGGCTGAGCAGGAAGACAGCGAATCGCAGGGCACGGTGCTGGCCGAGCAAGCCGTCGAGTTCGGCCGCCTGATCCGCAAGGCCTTGAATCAAAAGAAGGATGAAATTCTGTACGACGCCATCGAGCGCGCCAAGTACGAAGACGTGGGCGCCTACCAGTACCTGCACAGCCACATCGAGGAAGCGGCATCCATTTCCGTGATCCGCCGCGACAATGCCCCGGCCATGGAAATCAACGCCTTCGTCGTGCCCCTGCTGGTGCAAAGCACGGGCGGCCTGAAGGAAGCGGACAGCTTCCAGGACCAGAACGCTTTCGAAGCGCTGGTGAAAAGTTTCCAGCAGGCAGAACTGGAAAGCGCCAAGGCCAAGGTGGTCCTGATGAGTCATGCCTACGACCTCGATGAAATCGACCGCATCACCTACAGCCATCTGCACGAGATGGTGCGCGATGCCTATAGCTCGATGACGGACAAGAAGATCGTCGCCACGCCGGGCCTGGAAAGCAGCATCGTCGGCTGGAGCGAAACGGCCTTCGGTCCGCAGGACACGGCCGTCGAACTGCGCTTCCTGCTGGGCTTTGCCTTGAAACGCGTGGACGACCCGTTCTATGCGGAACCGAAGGACGAAGCGGCGCTCGACGCCTGGTTCGACGCGCGCATGGCCCGCTACCAGCAGTGGACGACGGAAGTCGGCGAGCTCGTCAAGCGCTGCCTGGCGCCGGCCGGCAGCCCCCTGGAAGTGAGCTTCCTCTACCAGGATCTGTTCCACGGCGGCAAGGAACAAGGCATGAGCGAGTACGCGATGCTGCAGATGATGTCCGGCATCAACCACGCATTGGCGGAAAACAAGGTAGACGCCGGCGACGTCTCCGTGGTCGTCGGCCCGGCCGATGAACATGGCGAAATGCTGCTGCGCGTCAACGTCAGTACGGCGGCTGGCGAACTGCTGCACAGCGCCGACAAGCCGCTGGACCTGGCCGCCGACCTGCAGGACGAAGTCGACGACATCTGCGACGCGCTGGCCACCATCGGCGTGACGCAACTGTCCGTGGCGCTGAAATTCGATGCCAAGGGACAGCCGCTGGAAGCGCAGCCATACGCGCCGGCGTAAGCCCCCCCCCGACGCAAATGCCAGCCACTGCCGCAATTTCGCGCCATACGCCAAGGTATAGGCGGGGCTGCTCGACGGCAAGCTGACGATGCGGTAGCGCTGCGCGTGTTCGCCCAGCACCTTGATGCCCAGCTTCGCGGCCGTGCCGCCGTTGAAAGCGATCGTGCGCAGCTGCGGCAGGCTGGCTGCCAAGGCCACCAGGTCGTTGTCGTCGCGGGCGCGGATATTGCTGTCCAGGCTGCCCGTGCGGTGCGCCTGCGCCACCACATCCCACAGGCCCACGCCGTGCGCCAGCAAGGTCGCCAGACGTTCCTCATAGGGCTGGCTCTTCAAATCCAAGCCAAGCACCTCGCCCAGCAGCATCCAGAACCTGTTTTGCGGATGTGCATAGTACTGGCTGTGCGCCAGCGATTTTTCGCCGGGCAGGCTGCCCAGTATCAGCAAGCGCGTGTTGGCGTCGACGACGGGATCGAAACAGCGCTTGCGCGCATCTGCGGCTTGCTCTGGCAGGATGACTGGGCTATTCAATGGGCGGTCCGGAAGGGAAAACGAAGGACCATTTTACCCGGCCACGCGACGGTGTAGAATTCCCGCACAACCTTCCTGCCCACGAGACCGCCCATGCGCACCATCGACACCCTGCTGGCCCAGTATGGCGAAAGCCACCGCAATCACGTCAATGAATGGGTGCACATCGTGTGCGTGCCGCTGATCGTTTTCAGCCTGCTGGGGCTGCTGTGGAGCGTGCATCCCAGCGTGGCGCTGCTCGGCAGTGTTCTGGCCTTATACTATTATTACAAGCTGTCGCGCCCGTTTGCGGCGGGCATGCTGGCGATGCTGGCCGCCATGCTGGGCCTGCTGTTGCTCATGCCGCCGCTGACCATCCTGCCCGTGTCGCTGGCGCTGTTCGTGCTGGCCTGGATAGGCCAGTTCATCGGCCACCAGATCGAAGGCAAGAAACCGTCGTTCCTCGACGACTTGCGCTTTTTGCTGGTGGGGCCGCTGTTCGTGCTGGGATTTTTGTACCGGCGCCTGCGGCTGGCGTATTGAGCGGCAAGCGGTCATGGGGTAGCCGTAACAGATTTTTACTATTCGCAACTAGGTATCTGCAGCAAGTGTCCTTATGATAAGTCATCATCTGCCGGTCGACGCAATCGGCAACCAACTTTTGTCCAAGGGAGTCCCACATGAAAGCACCAATTATTGCAGTGGCATTGCTCGCCACCCTGGCCGGCTGCGCCGTACAACCGAACTCGGCAAATGTCTACAACGCGCGCCAGGCGCAGAATGAACAATCGGTCCGCATGGGTACGGTTGAATCCGTACGCCAGGTGACCATCGACAAGGGCGAAACGGGCACGGGCGTGCTGGCTGGCGCGGCGCTGGGCGGCGTGGCCGGCTCGACAGTCGGTGGCGGCAAGGGCGCCATCGCGGCCAGCATCCTCGGCGCCGTCGCAGGCGGCATGGCCGGCAAGAGCATCGAAGCGAATGCCTCGAACAAGCCCGGCCTGGAAATCACCGTGCGCCTGGACAATGGCGACATGCGCGCCATCGTGCAAGACGCCGACGAGCTGTTCCGCCCGGGCGAGCGCGTTCGCCTGCTGTCGGACGGCCGCAAGACCCGCGTCACGCACTGATCCACTTGCCGGCGCAGGCGCTCAGCCGAATGCGCCGGCAGCGAGCAAGACTGAAGGGTGCAGCCAGATGGCAATCGCAGCCGTCACGACGACATACACAAGCACGCTCCATACTTTGATCTGCAGTGAGGCTGGCATGGCATTCCCCTTCAAAGATGCAATCCGGAAAATACTTACTTGATAATAAAGTAAATATTTTCATAAATTCAATATTTTCCAGAAGCACTGCGCTGGCTCAATCCCGGCTGTCTCCTGACGCCACGTTGAGCAAACTCGACCGCACTCGCCATCCCCGCGCGATGCCCGTATACTTGCGCGATGTCCTCTCCTCTCCTGTTCATCATTGCCTGCCTGATCTGGGGCTCCACCTTCTGGGCCATCACCTTGCAGCTGGGCGACGTCGCCCCCGCCGTTTCCGTGGTCTATCGCTTCGGCCTCGCGTCCGCCACCCTGTTTGCCTGGTGCGCCGTGCGCGGCGACCGCTTGCGCCTGCCGTGGCGCGCGCAAAAATGGATGCTGCTGCAAGGCCTGGCCTCGTTTGCCCTCAGCTATGTGTGCACCTACAGCTCGGAGCAATACCTGGTATCGGCCCTCGTCAGCGTGCTGTTCGCGCTGATGGTGTTCTGGACGCCGTTGCTCAACCGCATCGCCTTCGGCACACCGATCACCTGGAGCACCTGCTGCGCGGCATTCGTCGCCATCTGCGGCATCGTGCTGCTGTTTTACCAGTCCATCGGCGCGGCGCTGCAAGATATTCTGGGTGGCGGCAATGGCCATTTTCTGCTCGGTTTTATCCTGGCGCTGGTCGCTACCGTGTCGAGCACGGCAGGCAACGCCCTCGTCATGAAAGTGCGCGAACATTCGGGCAACGTGATGCTGACCATGGCCTGGACCATGCTGTGGGGCACCTTGATGGTGGCCGCCTGGGCCATCGCCACGGGCCAGTCCTGGCAGCTGCCCACGCGCCCCAGTTACTGGATGGGATTGGTGTACCTGGCCATCTTCGGCTCGGTGATCGCCTTCAGCGCATATTTCACGTTAATCGCCCGCATCGGCACGCAAAAGACCGTGTATATCGGCGTCGTCACGCCCGTCATTTCCGTGCTGCTGTCGGTACAATTCGAACACTACCGGCCCGCAGCCATCGAATGGGTGGGCATGGTGCTGTGCCTGTCCAGCGTGGCCTGGGCCCTGACGTCGGGCGCGCGCAAGACGAATACCATTGCTTCCCTTTCCACCACTCCATCAGCAAAGGCAACATGAGCACCTCTTCCTCCCTCGCCATCCGTCCCGCAACCGCATCCGACGTGGCCGCCATCTTCGGCATGATCCACGAACTGGCCGTGTTTGAGAAACTCGAACACATGATGATCGCCAAGGAATCGATGTTGCACGACAGCCTGTTCGGCGCCCATCCCGCGTGCGAAGCGCTGGTCGGCACAGAAAATGGTGAAGTCGTGACCTTCGCCCTGTTCTTCCATAATTTTTCCACCTTCCTGTGCCGCAAGGGACTGTACCTGGAAGACCTGTACGTGAAGCAATCGGTGCGCGGCAAGGGCTATGGCAAGCAGATGCTGGTGGCGCTGGCGCAACTGGCCGTCGAACGCGATTGCGGCCGCTTCGAATGGTCGGTGCTGGACTGGAATGAAAATGCGATCAACTTCTACAAGGGCATGGGCGCGGACGTGATGCCGGACTGGCGCATCTGCCGGGTCGCTGGCGATGCCTTGACGCAATTGTCGGCAGGCACGCCAACATCGGCCTGATGGGGGAACTGTCAGCGCAAGTTCCAAAAAAATCCCCGCGGGCTAGCGGCACCGCGGGGCAGAACCCATTGTCAAGTGGGAGGGGGAGAATGCAATCAACGGTTATCAATATAAACGCTGCCGCTTGCGATGGCGCAGACCTTTACATTTGCTTACCGGGCCTTACATTTGACTTAAATCCGCTAACCAAGTGTCACCCAGTGTCGCCCGGATGCCACTGATTATTTCCGTGGTTCAATCAATGTGCCGTGCAAGCCAATATGTTGTTGCGCAACCCCACTGCCACCCTGCGATTTTCTATAGATTTGATACACTGTCAGGCAGGCGATGCAGCCAGCAACCACGGCAAAAATGACCATGCGACGCTCCTTGAGTATGCTTGAGGGAATCAGGCCTGCGGCTGATGATGACCAGGCGAACAGGGAAAATTCAGTGTGGCATCTTCGGCCTGGGGGACATTGCGGAAGATCAAACGCGCCAAAGTGACGGCACGCTGGCGTTTGATGCGACGCAAAATGGCGGCAATGCGCTCACACACAATGAACGAATCAATGAACGAATCGCATACGGGAGCCACATCATGAATGTTTCTGCCAAACCGCTCGTCATGAAAATCTACCGCGCCTACCTGCGCTCCCGCCTGGAGCGCTACACACGCGACTTGCAAGCCATCGCCGAACAGCGCGAAAACGACTTCCAGGCCGAACGCATCCTGCACCAGGCCGTCGTCTCGGTGCGCTCCAAACTGCACTCGCTGTAACCGTGATGCCGTCAGCGCTGCCGGCCGGCCACGGCCCAGCGCTCCACCAGCTCGAACAAGCCTTGCGTCAGCAGGGCCAGCACGGCTGCGGGGATCGCGCCGGCCAGCAGCATGTCGTTGTCATTGAGCGCCAGGCCGATGGTGATGCGTTCGCCATAGCCGCCCGCGCCGATAAAGGCGGCGATGGTGGCCGTGCCCACGCTCATCACGGCCGCCGTTTTCACGCCCGCCAGCATCACGGGCAAGGCCAGGGGCAAGTCCACGTGCAGCAGGCGGTCGCGCCGGCTCAAGCCCAGCGCCAGCGCCGCCATGCGCAAGCCTTGCGGCACCTGCAAGATGCCTGTGCACGTGTTGCGCACGATGGGCAGCAGCGCGTACACGAATAGCGCCACCAGCGCCGGCACGGTGCCGATCATGCCCAGCACGGGGATCAAGATCGCCAGCAAGGCCAGCGAGGGCACCGTCTGCAGCACGCCGACGAAGGCCAGTACCGTTTGCCGCAGCGGCGCCGAAAACGCCGCCAGCACGCCCAGCGGAATGCCGATCAGACATGCCAAAGCCACCGACAACAATACCAGGGTCACATGCTGGCGCGTCAGGGTCCACAAGTCGTCGCCGATGATTTTATCGAGCAGCTTGCCGCGCGCGGCGGCCGGCTTGTTCGCCTGCGTGCCGGAGGCCAGCCACTGGCGCGCCACGTCGGAAAAACGCTTGCCGTCGATTTCCACGGCCGCATTCATGGCGATCATGTCGCTCTCGCTGATGCGTCCCTGCAACCCTTGCAACGCCAGCCATGCTGCGGGAAAACGCTGCGGCACGTCGAGCCGGTACAGGAGCATGGCGTCATAGCGGGGAAAGTACTGCTGCGTGTCGGCCAGCACGCGCAAGCCGTACTGGCGGATCTTCGCGTCCGTCGAATAGATGTCGATCACGTCCACCTGGCGCTGCGCCAGCGCTTCATAGGCGATGCCGTGATCGAGGCCGCGCGGGCGCTGCGGCAAGCCATAACGCGTGGCCAGGCCTGGCCAGCCGTCGACCCGGCCGATGAATTCATGCGACAGGCCGAATTTCAGGGCCGGGTGCTGGGCCAGCTGCGCCAGGCTGGCGATGGATTTTTCATCGTTGCGCACTGCCAGCGCATACGTATTGTTAAAGCCCAGCGGCACGGCCACGCCCAGGCCCAGCGCCGCCAGCTCGCGCCGCATCTGCGCCAGGTCGATGGCTTTGTCGTGCTTGAGGATTTCGCTGCCGATGGTGCCCATGTATTCGGCATACACGTCGATGCTGCCCGCCTGCAGCGCGGCCAGCACGATGGCCGTGTTACCCAGGCCCTGGCGGTGCTGCGCCTTGACGTGCGGCGCGGCGCTCTGCTGGAGGATTTCGCCGAGGATGTACGATTCCGTGAAGCGCTTCGAGCCCACCTTCAAGGTGCCGCCATCCTGGGCAAGGGCAGGGGCGGCGGCAAAAACAAGCAACAACAGCAGGGAAGACAACGAGTAAACAACACGCACGCGGCGCTCCAGGGCGGATGATCAATCCGGCAAGCTTACCACCGGCGCGCGCCAGACACCGCCATGCACCACGCCCGCGCACGGGTTCAGGCCCAGCGCATACGCCAGGTCGGCCGGGCGCGCGATGCGCCACAGGGCGAAATCGGCGCGCTTGCCCACCACCAGGCTGCCCGTCCGATCCTGCAAACCCAGCGCGCGCGCCGCATGGATCGTGCAGCCGGCCAGCGCTTCCTGCGGCGTCAAGCGCCACAGGGTACACGCCATGTTCATCGCCAGCAGCAAGGACGTCATCGGCGACGTGCCCGGGTTGCAATCGGTGGATACGGCCATCGGCACGCCGGCCGCGCGCAATGCCGCGACAGGCGGCGGCTGCGTCTCACGCAAAAAGTAATACGCGCCCGGCAGCAGCACGGCCACCGTGCCATGCTGCGCCATGGCGGCGACGCCCTCTTCCGACAGGAATTCCAGGTGATCGGCCGACAGGCCATCGTAGCGCGCCACCAGCGCCGCGCCGCCCAGGTCCGACAACTGTTCCGCATGCAGTTTCACGGGCAGGCCCAGCGCCTGCGCCGCCTCGAACACCCGCTGCGTTTGCGCCGGCGTAAAGCCGATGCGCTCGCAAAACGCGTCGACGGCGTCGACCAGTCCATCGTTCGCCAACTGGGGCAGCATCCGCGCGCACAGCAGCTCGATATAAGAGTCGGCCTGGCCAGCATATTCGGGCGGCAGCGCGTGCGCGCCGAGGAAGGTGGTGCGCACAGTGACCGGCAGCTGTTCCCCTATCCTGCGCGCCACACGCAGCATCTTCGCCTCGCTATCCGCGTCCAGGCCATAGCCGGACTTGATCTCGATCGTGGTCACGCCCTCGGCCAGCAGCGCCAGCACGCGGGGCAGGCTTTGCCGCAGCAATTCGTCGTCGCTGGCCGCGCGCGTGGCGCGCACGGTGGACATGATGCCGCCGCCGGCGCGGCTGATGTCTTCATAGCTGGCGCCATTCAGGCGCGCCTCGAATTCATCGCTGCGGTTGCCCGCGTGGACGATGTGCGTATGGCAGTCGATCAGGCCTGGCGTCAGCCAGCAGCCCTGTCCATCGAGCAGCGCCGCGCCGCTGGCCGGCAGCTCGTCGCCGGGGCCGAACCACGCGATGCGGCCATCCTTGACGGCGATGGCCGCGTCGAGCAGCTCGCCATAGCCATGCTCCATCGTGGCCAGGTGGACGTTGTGGATGACCATATCCCAGTCTTGCATGTGTGTTTCCTTCCTAGATGAACAGGTCGACGCGGAACACAGCCGTGCGCTGCAAAGCGTCGAGCCGCCAGTCCGGCGCATCGTCGGCGTCGAGCAGCAGCGCGTCATGGCGGGCCAGCGCGAACTGCTGCTCGCCACCGCGCGCCAGCACGTGGCCTTCGCCGGCGACGAACAGCAGGGTTGCCGCGCTGCGCCGCGCCAGCTTGCCCGGCGCCGTGATTTTTTCCAGCTGGTGGCGGCAGCGGTCGCGCCGCGTCATCACATTGAAATCCGTCGTCGGCCCCTTGACCTGCGCAACCACGGCCGCTTCGCCGGGAAACCACAGCATCGGTTGCGCCGCGCTCAAGGTCACCTTGCGCGCGCCGTCCAGCGTCAGCTGCACGCTGTCGCCATCGACCAGCATCAGGCTGCGGTCGATGCCGGGGAAGCTGGAAAATGGCCCGCTGGCCGTGATCGTCGCCAGGCTGATGCGCCAGTCGAAATCGTCGAAACCGGCACCCGGGGGAGCAATCGCGATTTCCGTCGTGCTGCCGCCGCCGTTTTTCCACGGCGCGGCGCGCAGGTATTCCTGCGGGATGAAGGTTGCCATCAGAGTGCCCTCAGTTGCGCCAGGGTGCGCTTGTAGGCGGTGGCGATGGCGTCCTGCGCCACGTGGCGCCCATCGCGCACCTGCCACTGGCCGCCGCACAGCACGTCGCGCACCAGGTTGTCGTTGCCGCAGAAAAGTACGCTGCCCAGCACATCGTCGATGGCCACGCCGCACAAGTTCACATGCGCGTCGTCGAGCACCAGCAAGTCGGCACGGCAGCCCGGCGCCAGGGCACCGAGCTTGCGCCCGGCCGCCTTCGCGCCGCCCTGCAAGGCCGTTTGCCACAGGTAGTCGCCCACATGGCGTTCATCCGGCGTGGCGGCCACATTGCGCTGCTGGCGCTGCAAGCGCTGGCCATATTCGAGCCAGCGCAATTCCTCCACCGGCGACTGCGACACGTGGCTGTCGCTGCCGACGCCGAAACGCCCGCCGGCGGCAATGAATTCGGCCAGCGGGAACAGACCGTCACCCAGGTTCGCTTCCGTCGTCGGGCACAGGCCTGCCACGGCGCCGCTGGCCGCCATCAACGCCACTTCATCGGGCTGCACATGCGTGGCATGCACGAGACACCAGCGCGCATCGACGTCGATCTGGTCGTACAAATACTGCACCGGGCGCCGGCCGCTGATATCCAGGCACTGGCGCACCTCGCCCTGCTGCTCGGCGATATGGATGTGGATGGGGCGGTCCGCGGGCAGCGCTTGCGCCACTTCACGGATCTGCGCCACGCCGGCCGCGCGCAGGGAATGGGGCGCAAAGCCCACCTCCACCTGCCCGCCACGCTGCGGCGCCAGCGCTTCGACGATGCGCAGCACGTCATCCGCACCGGTGCGAAAGCGCGCCTGCTCGGGTTTGAGGGGCTGTGCGCCAAAACCCGCATGGCTGTACAGCACGGGCAGCATGGTCAGGCCGATGCCGCTGAGGCGCGCCGCGGCCAGCACCCGTTCGGCCGTTTCGGCGGGACGCGCATACAGCGCGCCGGCCGCATCGCGCTGCAGGTAGTGAAATTCGCAGACAGCCGTGTAGCCATGGCGCAGGCATTCGGCAAACAGCTGCGCGGCGATGCTTTCCATCTGTTCCGGCGTGATGTGGTGCGCGAAACGGTACATCAGCTCGCGCCAGGTCCAGAAGCTGTCAGGGCCATCACCTGCAATTTCCGTCATGCCGCCCAGCGCCCGCTGGAACGCATGCGAATGCAGGTTGACCATGCCGGGCAAGAGGTATTCGGCCAATTCCGCGCCAGGCGGCGCTGCGGCGTTGTCCGCCACCGCCGTCAAATCGCCGGCCGCGTCCCACTCCAGCAGCACGTCGCGGCGCCAGCCTTGCGGCAGCAGCGCGTGGCGCGCAAACAAGCAGCCGCTCAACGCGCCACCCATGCCACGGCCGCTTCCATCATCTGACGCAGCAGCGGCTGCACCTGCGCCGCCAAGTCGGGCCGGTAGCCAAACGGCGCCGTCTCGTCCATGTACAGGCACTGGCACATCTCCAGCTGGATCGCATGCACGCGGCTGTCCGGCTGGCCGTAATGGCGCGTGATGTGGCCACCCTTGAAGCGGCCATTCAAGGCCACGGTAAATGCATCCTGCGCGCGCGCGATATCGACCACGGCCGACGTCAGGCCGCCATCGCAGCTGGCGCCATCGGCCGTGCCGAAGTTCAGGTCGGGCAGCTTGCCGTCAAAGAAGCGCGGCACATGCGAGGCGATGGAATGGGCATCCCACAGCACCACGGCGCCGTGCACGCGCAGCAGCCGGTCCAGTTCCGCGCGCAGCTGCGCGTGATACGGCGCCCAGTAGCGCTGCAGCCGGCGCTGCACATCGGCCGCATCGGGTTCCTTGCCGGCCAGGTACAGCGGCTCACGGTGGAAGGTATCGTTGGGCAGCAAGCCCGTCGTATCCTGGCCCGGATACAGATTCGTGTCTTCCTGCGGGCGGTTCAAGTCGATGATGTAGCGCGACCAGCGCGCCGACAGCACGGACACATCCATCTCCTGCAAAAAGCCATACAGTTCGCGCAGATGCCAGTCCGTATCGGCCTTGACCAGGGCCTGGGGCGTCATGCGCGCGGCGATATCATCGGGTATGTCGGTGCCCACGTGGGGCATCGACACGAGCAGCGGAATGCTGCCTTCGTTGAAGCGGAAATCCATGCTTGTCTCCTTGCGCCCGCTCAGGCGTACAGCGGGGCGAACAAATTCTTGCACGTGCTGCTCAACTCACCATGCAGCACCATCTGCTTGGCCGCCTCGATATCGGGCGCGAAGAAACGGTCGGCGTCGAAGAACGGCACTTTCTGGCGCAACTGGTGATGCACATGCTCGAGGTGCGGCGAGGTTTTCAGCGGGCGGTGGAAATCGATGCCCTGCGCGGCGGCCAGCAGCTCGATGCCGACGATGACGGCCGTGTTATGCGCCATGTCGTCCAGGCGGCGCCCGGCGAACGTGGCCATGCTCACGTGGTCTTCCTGGTTGGCGGAAGTGGGCAGGCTGTCGACGCTGGCCGGATGGGCGAGCGACTTGTTTTCCGACGCCAGCGCGGCCGCCGTCACGTGGGCGATCATGAAGCCGGAATTGACGCCGGGGTCGCGTACGAGGAATGGCGGCAAGCCGGAAAGCGTGGCGTCGATCAGCAGCGCGATGCGGCGCTCGGCCAGCGCGCCGATTTCAGCAATCGCCAGCGCCAGCGTGTCGGCCGCAAAAGCCACCGGCTCGGCGTGGAAATTCCCGCCCGAGACGATCTCCGCCTGCCCGTTCGGGCCATCCTGGAAGATCAGCGGATTGTCCGTGACGGCATTGGCTTCGATCAGCAGGGTGCGTCCCACATTGCCGATCAAATCGAGGCAGGCGCCCATGACTTGCGGCTGGCAGCGCAGGCTGTACGGATCCTGCACGCGCTCGTCGCCTTCCAGGTGCGAGGCGCGGATGGCGCTGTGCGCCACCAACTGGCGGTACATCTGCGCGGCCAGGATCTGCCCCGGCTGCCCGCGCACGGCATGCACGCGCGCGTCGAACGGCGAATCGCTGCCCTTGGCCGCGTCGAGCGACAGCGCGCCCGTGACCATGGCCGCTTCCAGCAGGCGTTCGGCCATGAACAGGCCATGCAGCGCCAGCGCGTTCGACACTTGCGTGCCGTTGATCAGCGCCAGGCCCTCTTTCGCCGCCAGCACGACGGGCGCGATGCCCGCCTGCGCCAGCGCTTCGGGCGCCGCCATCAATTCGCCGTTGACGCGCACCTCGCCCACGCCCAGCATGGCCAGGGTCATGTGCGACAGCGGTGCCAGGTCGCCCGAGGCGCCGACGGAACCCTTGGCGGGAATGGCCGGCATGATGCCCGCGTTGTACAGCGCGATCAGGGTGTCGACGATCAGCGGGCGCACGCCGGAATAGCCGCGCGCCAGGCTGCCGATCTTCATCAGCATGATCAGGCGCACAACGGCGTCCGACAGCAGCTCGCCCGTGCCGACCGAGTGCGACAGGATCAGGTTGCGCTGCAATTGCTCGAGCTTTTCATCGGGGATGCGCGTCTTGGCCAGCAGGCCGAAACCCGTGTTGATGCCGTAGGCCGCATCGCCCTTGGCGACGATGGCTTGCACGGCGGCGGCCGACGCCTCGATGACGGGATACGCTTCGGCGGCAAGGATCAGTTTCGCAGGCGCGGCCCACACGGCGCGCAGGTCGCCCAGGGTCATCGCGCCCGGTTTCAGGGTCCAACTTTTGGAGTGCTGTGTCATGTTTGCTTTCACTTCGTATTAAGCATCGGCAGGTTCAGATTGTTACGCTTGGCGCAGGCGGCCGCTGTTTCGTAGCCGGCATCGGCATGGCGCATCACGCCCGAGCCGCTGTCATTGACCAGCACTCTAGCCAGGCGTTTCGCCGCGCTTCACGTGCCATCGGCCACGATGACCATGCCCGCATGCTGAGAATACCCCATTCCCACGCCGCCGCCATGGTGCAGCGAGACCCAGGTGGCGCCGCCGGCCGTGTTCAGCATGGCGTTCAGCAGCGGCCAGTCGGAGACGGCGTCCGTGCCATCCTTCATGCTTTCCGTTTCGCGGTTCGGGCTGGCGACGGAACCCGTATCGAGGTGGTCGCGGCCGATGACGATGGGGGCCTTCAGCTCGCCCGTGCGCACCATCTCGTTGAAGGCCAGGCCGGCGATGTGGCGTTCGCCCAGCCCCAGCCAGCAGATGCGCGCCGGCAGGCCCTGGAAGGCGATGCGCTCGCGTGCCATGTCCAGCCAGTGGTGCACCTGCTTGTGGTGCGGGAACAGCTCCTTGATCTTCGCATCCGTTTTATAGATGTCTTCCGGGTCACCCGACAGGGCCACCCAGCGGAACGGCCCGCGCCCTTCGCAAAATTGCGGGCGGATGTAGGCGGGCACGAAGCCGGGGAAGTCGAACGCGTTCTGCACGCCCTGGTCGAACGCCACCTGGCGGATGTTGTTGCCATAGTCGACCGTGTGCACGCCCATGGCGTGGAAATCGAGCATCGCCTGCACATGGGCGGCGCAGGAATCGGCGGCGGCCACCGTCAGGCGCGCATGGCGCTGCGGGTCCTGCTGCGCCGCTTTCCAGTCCGATACGCTCCAGCCGCGCGGCAGGTAGCCGTTGACCAGGTCATGCGCGGACGTCTGGTCCGTCACCAGGTCCGGCACCAGGCCGCCCGCTTTCGCGCGGCGCACCAGTTCCGGCAGCACTTCGGCCGCGTTGCCCAGCAGGCCTATGGAAATCGCTTCCTTGCGTTCCGTGTGATATTTGACCAATTCCAGCGCTTCATCCAGGCTGGCCGCCTGCTTGTCCAGGTAGCGTGTGCGCAAACGGAAGTCGATGCTGCTTTGCTGGCATTCGATATTGAGCGAGACGGCGCCCGCCATCGTGGCGGCCAGCGGCTGTGCGCCGCCCATGCCGCCCAGGCCCGCCGTCAGGATCCAGCGCCCGCCCCAGTCGCCGCCGAAATGCTGGCGGCCCGCCTCGGCGAAGGTTTCATACGTGCCCTGCACGATGCCCTGCGTGCCGATGTAGATCCAGCTGCCGGCCGTCATCTGGCCGTACATGAACAGGCCCTGGCGATCGAGTTCGTTGAAGTGTTCCCAGTTGGCCCATTTCGGCACCAGGTTGGAATTGGCGATCAGCACGCGCGGCGCGTCCGCGTGGGTCTGGAACACGCCCACCGGCTTGCCGGACTGGATCAACAAGGTCTGGTCGTCTTCCAGTTCGCGCAAGGAGGCGAGGATCTGGTCGAAGCAGGCCCAGTTGCGGGCCGCGCGGCCGATGCCGCCGTAGACGACCAGATGCTGCGGATTTTCCGCCACTTCCGGGTCCAGATTATTTTGCAACATGCGGTAGGCCGCTTCGGCCTGCCAACTCTTGCAAGCCATGACCGTGCCGCGCGGGGCGCGGATGGTACGGCTGGCATCAAAGCGTGGATCGGTGTCCATTGTGCTGTTCATGCTGTCTCCTCGTAGGGTGCGAGCGGACATGCGTGGTCCGCTCTGGTGCTCCCAGCATAGGTTGTCTATACAACCAAGTCAACAGGTTTTCTTTGGGGTCAGACCCGGCGGGTCTGACCCCAGCCTTTATTTTTTCTCGTACACGCGCTTGCCCGCCACCCACGTCTGCAGCACCTGCGTCTTGCCAATCGCGGTTGGCGCCACGGTGAACAGGTCCTGGTCGACGACGATGAAATCCGCCCATTTGCCCGCTTCCAGGGTGCCGATGACCTTTTCCTGGTGCGCCGCCCAGGCCGCGTCCAAGGTAAAGCAGCGCAGCGCTTCCGTCACCGTCATAGCTTGCTGCGGGTACCAGCCGCCGGCCGGGAAACCCTCGCTGTTCTGCCGCGTGACGGCCGCGTGGATACCCTCGAACGGGTTCGGCGACTCGATGGGAAAGTCGGAGCCGCAGGCGATGCGCGAACCCTGTTTGAGGAAGGTGCGCCACGCATACGCGCCCTTGATGCGTTCGTGCCCCACGCGCTGCTCCGCCATGTTCTGGTCCGAGGTGGCGTGCGTCGGCTGCATCGACGGCACGATGCCCAGCGCCTTGAAACGGGGGATGTCGCTCAATTGCACCACCTGCGCGTGTTCCATGCGGTGGCGCAGACCCACGCTGCGGTATTGCGCGGTCAAGGCTGCATAGCCGTCGAGGATTTGATGGTTGCCCGCGTCGCCGATGGCGTGCACGTTCACCTGATAGCCGGCGCGCATGGCTTTGTCCATCTTCGCGCGCATGGCGGCGTCCGGATAGAACAGCAGGCCGCGGGTAGAAGGATCGTCGCTGTACGGCGCCAGCAAGGCCGCGCCGCGGCTGCCCAGGGCGCCGTCGGACAGCAATTTGACGGCGCGCAAGGCGTACATGTCGCGCGCATAGCTGGTCAAGGGACCGTTTTTCGCCAGCGCGTCGAAGTCTTCCGTCGTGTCGGCAATCATGCCGTACACGCGCACCGTCAGCTTGCCGTGGTCCGCATAGTCGCGGAACAGCCGGTCCTGCATCTGGCCGATGCCCGCATCGTGCACGCTGGTCAGGCCCACTTGCGACAACTGCGCCAGCGCACCATCGAGGGCGGCGCGGTTTTCCACGTCGCCCGGCTTGGGCAGCACGGCGTCCATCAAGTCCATGGCACTGTCGACCAGCACGCCGGTGGCATTGCCATCCGCGTCGCGAACGATCTTGCCGCCCGCCGGGTCTGGTGTGGCGCGCGTGATGCCGGCCAGCGCCAGCGCGCGGCTGTTGGCCCAGCCCGCGTGGCCATCGACCCGGCGCAGCCACACGGGCCGCGCACTTTCCGCCGCATCGAGTTCCGCCGCCGTGGGAAAGCGCCCCAGCTTCCAGATTTCCTGGTTCCAGCCATTGCCGACGACCCAGCTGCGTTCCGGATGTGCGCGCGCGAAGTCGCCCACGGCCTGCACGGCGGCCGGCAGCGAGGACGAACCGTACAGCATCACGCCGCTGGCGATCGTCCCCAGGCCGAACACGTGGCCATGCGCGTCGATCAGGCCCGGGAGAATCGTCTTCCCCTGCACGTCGACGTGGGTCGCGCCCTTGGCCGCCTTGCGTTTCACCTGCGCGGCGCTGCCGACGGCGAGCAGTTTTCCAGCGTCGTCAAAAGCCAATGCCGTGAAGCGCACCACCTTGCCGTTTGCATCGAGCGTGTAGCCGTTGGCGTTGTCGATGACGGTATCGGCATGAGCGTGGCGCAAGGCGCCCAGGCAGGCGAGCGTGAGCAGGGTACGGCGCAGGGGCAGGGTCGGCATTTCCATCTCCAGGTCTTTAAAGTCAATGAATGAAAAGACGAGTGTATAGAAATTGGCAAAATGGTCAAAGCGCGCGCGCCTTGCGCCCAGTCAATATCTCCCCGCCGCCGCTAGTCTACGCTGGCGTTTTGTCACGGAGTCTCCTTGGCCAGGCACCATGTCATCAGCACCACCGCGTGCGACGTGTTCTTCAAGCTCGTGGCCCACCAGAAGAAAAGCCTGGGCGCGCGCTTCGACAGCATGATCGTCACGTTCAGCGCCAACGGCCAGCCCGTGCTCGGCGCCACCCTGCGTAACGCGACAAGCGGCTGAGAACTGCACCGCCTGGCCGGCCAGCCCGACGAATGCTGGTGCTGCGGCGATGACGAACAGCTGGAATTCGTCTCAACCGCCAACGTGCCGCTGGCGCACGCCGATTACTGCCTCACCTTGAGCAATGGCGAAACGTGGACGGGGACGACGGATGCCAGGGGGTGCACGGGGCGAATTGCCAGCAAGCGCGAGGAACAGATTACCCAGGCAGAGTTCCTGCCGCACGCGAATAAATCGCCATGCTGCGCCGCCGCGCCAAAACACGCGACGCCAGCCATCAAGATCGTCCAGCTCGATGGCATCAAGACAACCGACAAAGATGTCGGCTCGTCCGTGAAACAGGTCAAAGTGAAAGACAAAGTTCGCCCGCTAACCAAGGGCGAGATTGACATGGCGTGGCTGCTGTTCCAGGATGCGATCGACTACGGCAAGGTCAAGGTGCATGCGGAGCCGTATCTATGGTTTGGCTTGCAGCCGAAGGATGTGGCCATGACGCCGGATGGGGAGATTTATTTTCATCCATCGGACTACATGGAGGACTTTTCCAAAGAAAACGATAGTCAGAAACACTGGTTTATGCACGAAATGGTTCATGTTTGGCAGTATCAACTCGGATATCAAATAAAACTGCGGGGAGCCATTCGATTGGGGCTGGACTACAAATACACCTTGCTCCCCAATCAAAAATTATCCAGCCATGACATGGAAGCGCAAGGTGATTTATTGGCGGACTACTTTGTGCTGAGGTTTTTAACTTCCACTCGCGCCATGCGCCAACAGCGCTATAAAAACTCCGGAGAACTGTTTAAAAAGGTACTCAATGATTTTTTTAACGACCGTAAGAGCCCGAAAAACTTGCCTGGCAACGATATTGACCATGAGCCTATATTCGATATTCCCTGACACATGGGCATATTCCCGTATGGCAGAAGCAGTTATCCAGTCGGCGCAGGGCATACCCTGCTTCTCGATTACAAAAAAGGAAGAGGCGCGCAATGGCCTACCATTTCTTGGCGCACTCATGGTTTCAGACATGTCCGTGCAACCAGTAAAAGAAGTATGGGGATTCTCCATGCCTCCAGACATGCCGCTACCCATCCGCGCCAGCATATGTATCCGCTATGGAAAGGTGCCTACCGGCGCGACGGGTATACGCGCTGAAAAACTGATACCCGGGCATTTTTATCATGTCTTCCTGAATGGCAGCCCCAAAGATCCGTCCGATCCAACCTATGGTTATCAAGGAAAATTCTGCGTGAGAGCTACGGCGGATGGCGGCCAGCAAGTCATCCCCATCAACAGCGACATGCAGGCCTGGATCGATAAAGTCTGCCCATCCAATCCCTAACAACTTCAGGGCTTGAGAGGCACCACTTGAGCCGCCTCTTCCTCCCCTCGCTTCGCCGGCGCCCTGAACCACTCTTCCGGCGGCACCACCTGCGACTCTTTCGGGTCATCTATGTAGTGCGGCGAGGTAATCTGCACGTCGAACTCGTTGAAGACGTCGATGATGTTCTGGTGCAAGCGGTTCAGCACTTCGGCGCGCTGGCGGGGGACTTCGGCGCTGGCGTAGGCGACGAGGCGGTATTGCACATAATAGTCTTGCAGGGCCAGCTGCATCACGTACGGTTTCGGCGAAGTGGACAGTTCCGGCGTGCGCGAGGCCGCCAGTTCCAGCATGGCGTGCACCTGGCGCCACGGCGTCGCGTAGCCGATGGTGACGGTGGAGTCGAGCACGAAGCCGCCGCCGGGCTGGGCGCGCGAATAGTTCTTTGTCGTTTGCGACATCACCCACGCGTTCGGCAAGGCAACTTCCTCGCCCAGGCCCGTGCGCAAGCGCGTCTCGAACATGCCCACGTCGACCACCGTGCCCTCGCTGTCGCCCACGCGCACATATTCTCCCTTGCGCAGAGCGCGCGTGTACATCAGGATCAGGCCGCTGGCGCCCTGGCCCACGATGCTCGACGCGCCGATCGACACCATCAGGCCGACCAGCACGGACAGGCCCTGGAAGGCGGCCGTGTGCGAGCCGGGTAGATACGGATACGCCATGGCCAGCGCGAACAGCCAGATCACCACGCTGGCGATGCGGCGCGTTGGCAGGGCCGTGTCCTTGTCCAGCCAGCCGATTTGCAGTTCGCCGCTTTCCACGCGCTTGAACAGCGAGGCGGCCGTGGCGGCGATCAGGCGCGCGATGGCAAAGATCACGCACACCAGCACCAGCCCCGGCAAGGCGCCGATGATGGCGTGGAAGACGTCGGCGGCCACGTCGAGCAGATAGCCGCTCAGGCTTTCGCCCCAGGAACGCGTGTACGGCAAACGGCCCAGCACGAAGGCGGCCCACAGATAGGTCGCCATCAGGCGCAAGCCCCACAGCACGGCGCTCAGCAGCTGATACGCGAAGGCGATGTAGTGCTCGGCGTCGAGCACGCGCACGTTTTTCAGGCGCACGTCGCGCAGGCGCGAAGCCAGCAGGATGCCGCTGCGGCGCTTGGCCCAGCGGTAAAAGCGCGTCAAGCCCATCCACACGAGCCAGAATACGAGGGTGGCGGCCGCGCACACGGCGGCGGCGATGGCCAGGTAGCGCCAGCTGCTCTGCTCGCGATAGTCAAACACAGCCTTGCTCAACTCGGCGGCCGCCGTTTTCGCCACGCTTTCCGTCGTGTCGCCCGCCAGCAGGTTGACGTCGCCGGGCACGACGACGAACAGCTGCACGCCATCAAGCAGCACTTGCGTGCCTTCGGGAATCATGCGCGTGCTCGCCTGCAAGGGACCGTTTTTCGCCAGCACGCTTTCCAGACGGCGCTGCGCTCCAATGGCCCGCTCATCGGGCGGATAGCCGGCCAGCGCGGCGCGGAAGACAAATACCTTGCGATTGGCGAACATCAGCGGCGCCGTCCTGGCCGCGGCTTGCGATGGCGCCACGACGGTCCCGGCCTCCGCAACGAGCGCGGGCACGCCATCGTCCGCATGGGCTGCGGGCAGCAGGAAAATGGTCAACAGGCACAACAGGCGGAGCAACGCGGACATGGCGGAAATGAAAGAGTGACAAGGAGTAGCCATCATGCCATGTAATCCTGGAAACTCAAGGATCACACGTACTGCTCAGCTCGCATCATGGAAAATGATGCCCAGGGTGTGGCGCAAGCCCGAACGCAGGCGCGACACGCCGTGGCGCATGTTGACGCGGTAAGTGCCGCGCGTGCCGTTCACGGGGCGCAGCGCAACGGGAAAGAGGACGGCGTCGCCCTGCGCCAGCGGCACGACCTCGGCGCGCGACTGCATGCGCGGGCGCTGCTCCGTCAGCACGAACTCGCCGCCCGTGAAATCGTCTTGCGGGCGCGACAGCAGCACGGCCAGCTGCAGCGGAAACACGTGCTCGCCATACAGGTCCTGGTGCAAACAGTTGTAATCGCCTTCGCGGTAGCGCAGCAGCAGAGGCGTGGGCCGGGTTTGCCCGGCCGCATGGCAGCGCGCGAGGAAATCGGCGTGGCTGGCTGGAAAGCGCGTCCCGATGCCCATGGCGGCGTGCCAGCGGTTGGCAATCGCCGCCAAGGGGGAATACAAGCCCGTGCGCAAGGCAGCCACGATATCGGGCAGCGGATGCGCCCAATACTGGTACTCGCCCTGTCCAAAGCCATGGCGCTGCATCACGACCTTGCTGCGAAAGCGCGACGCGTCGTCGTACTGGGCCGCCAGCGCCGCGCACTGCGCGGGATCGAGCAAGCCCGGCACGACGGCGCAGCCATGCGCATTCAGCTCATCTTCGATCCGCTGCCAATCGAGCGCCCTCACCGCTCGCCCTCGCGCTCGAGCAGCGCCTGCTTGCGCTCCACGCCCCAGCGGTAGCCGGACAAGGCGCCATCGTTGCGCACCACCCGGTGGCAGGGGATGGCGACGGCCAGCGCATTGGCCGCGCAGGCACCGGCCACGGCGCGCGCGCCTTGCGGGGCGCCGATGCGCCGCGCCAGCTCGGCATAGCTGATCGTGCTGCCGGCGGGAATCTCGCGCAAGGCTTGCCACACGCGCTGCTGAAACACCGTGCCGCGCACGTCGAGCGGCAAGTCCAGGCCGATAGCTGGCGCCTCGACCAGGCCGACCACCTGCGCCACCGTCTGTTCATAGTCGGTTTCCGCGCCGCGCAGTTCGGCTTGCGGAAAGCGGTCCTGCAAGTCGCGCAGCAGCACTTCCGGGTCGTCATCAATAAGAATCGCGCAAATGCCCTTGTCCGTGCTGGCCACGAGGATGGCGCCCAGCGAGCAGGCGCCGATGGCAAAACGGATCACGGCGCCGCTGCCGCCGGCGCGAAACGCACCCGGCGTCATGCCCAGCAAGCCCGGCGTTGCCGCATACAGGCGGCCGCTGGAATTGAAGCCGGCCGCATACAAGGTTTCCGTGACGTTTGCCGCGCCCTGCAAGCCGGCTTTCAGGCGCTCGCCGCGCCGCGCCGCCGCGTACGCTTTCGGCGTGATGCCCGTGTGCGCCTTGAAGACGCGGTGGAAGTGAAAGCGGCTCATGCCGGCGGCCTGTGCCAGGCTATCGAGGTCAGGCAACTCGTCGCTGGCGTCGATCAGGCGGCAGATGTCGGCCACGATGGCCGCCTGGCGCTGGGCCAGCGGCGGCAAATTCGGCTTGCAGCGCAGGCAGGGACGAAAGCCGGCCGCCTCCGCTTGTTCGCAACTGGCGTGGAAAGCCACGTTGCGGCGCAAGGCGGGACGCGCGGCGCAGGAAGGCCGGCAATACACGCCCGTCGTGCGCACCGAGTAATAAAAGACGCCGTCGGCATCAAGCGCGCGCCGCTGCAGGGCATCCCAGCGTTCATCGTCAGTCAGGTAAGCGTGTTCCATGGCGAACTCCGTGCAAGTCAATATTAAGAGCCTATCCCGGTAGATGAATACATCCCCTACTGGGATAGGCTCCAAGTCACCAGCATAGCCAGCACCCGCGCGCGCCACACTCCGGCGCTTGCTTTTGAATTCAAAAAAGGCTGGCGGCAGGCATCGTGCTCGGTGCTAAAATCGGCCATCGCGCCTCCAGCCGGCGGCGCGCCCTGCCCGCGCCTCGGAGAAACCGCATTGGACGATCACAATACACAAGAAAATACGCCCATTTTCCAGCGCATCAAGGATTTTCTGCTGGCCGGCATCGCCGCCGGACGCTGGAAGGAAGGCGACGTGATTCCATCCGAGCAAGCCCTCGTAAAACAATTCGGCGTCTCGCGCATGACGGTCAACCGCGCCGTGCGCGAACTGACGAGCGAACAGGTGCTGACCCGGCGCCAGGGTTCCGGCACTTATGTCGCGCAGCAAAAATACCAGGCGACCTTGTTGGAAATCAAGAGTATCGCCGATGAAGTGCGCGCGCGCGGCCATATCCACCGCAGCAGCTTGCAATTGCTGGAACGCACCAAGGCGTCCGACTTGCTGGCCAAGCAATTCGGCCTGCCGCCCGAGCACCCGCTGTTCCACTCGCTGATCGTGCATTTTGAAAACGGCGTGCCGATCCAGGTGGAAGACCGCTGGGTCAATCCCGAGTGCGCGCCCGACTACATGACGCAGGATTTTTCCAGCATCACGCCGAACGAATACCTGATGGCGGCCGCGCCCCTGCAAGGCGCCACCTACAGCATCGAAGCGCTGTCGGCGCCGCGCGACATCGCCGAAATGCTGGCCATCGACACCAAACAGTCATGCCTGGTGCTGCGCCGCCAGACGCGCTCGGGCGGCAAGATCGCCTCGATCGCCACCATGTGGCATCCCGGACACCGCTATCAGTTCGCCGGCAGTTTCACTTAAGGTCATACAACGCTATTCCGTAGCACGATTTCGCGCCAACTTTCTCTCAGATTCTCACCAAATCGCGAAAAAAACAGCCATTCCGGGGCAAAAAAAATCCCGTTTTGGCCGTTTCTGAACTTAACTACTGCGAGCAAATATTCGATGCTATAGTTGCCGCCAGAAAGCGCCGCAGGCGTTTATTTGAGCGCGCATCATGCACTGTCAGCCCAGTTCCATCATGCCCCAGAAAGGGATGCATTTGTCGTATTGCAGCCACACGAGTTTCAGCGCATCACGCCCCCGGCGCCCTGCGCTGCACCGGCTCGCTCATACGATGCTGGCGGCAGGCATGGCGCTTTCGTTGCCGGTGCAGGCGGCGGTACACGGCATGGCGCCAACAGTACTGTGGCCGTACGCTGCCGCCAGCGCCACCGCCCTGGCGGGAGTGGCTTGCTGGCAAGCATGGCGGCTGCGGCAACAGTTGCGCCGCCTGCTCCTGCCCGCGCACGCCCTGGCCGAACAGGATGCGGGGCAAGCCTTGCGCGGCGCGGCCCTGGCTGGCTGGACCTGGCGGCGCCAGTCCGGGCGGCTGCAGTTCGCGCCCCAGTACCAGGACGTGCTGGGCGACAAGAGCGCCAAGCTCGACCATACACTGGACGAGTGGCTGGCCGAAGTGCACCGCGACGACCGCGCGCGCCTGAGCCTGGCATTTCGCCAGCATCTGGATGGCCAGGCACCCGGCACTTTCAATTGCGAATTCCGTTTGCGCCACAGCGACGGCCACTGGCGCTGGCTGCTGGCGCGCGGCGCCGTGCTGACACGCGCCTCGGATGGCGCCGCCACGCAGGCCAGCGGCATCATCTGCGATATCAGCGAACGCAAGCAGGACGAGCAATCGCGCATGCGCTCGATGCTGGAAGCGGCGCCCGAAGCCATGCTGGTGGCCGACGTCGAGGGCAAGGTGCATTACGCCAACCAGATCGGCGCGCGCTGCTTCGGCTATCCGCTGGCCGAATTGACGGGCATGTCGCTGGAGCAATTGGTACCGGAAAGCACGACCAGCCATTCCGTGGGCGACCCGCAAGCGCGGCACAGCCTGCCGGGCCGGGTGATGATGGCGCGCCGCCGCGACGGCACGCATTTTCCTGCCAAGGTCAGCCTGTCGCCGCTGCGCATGGCCGGGCAAGTGTTTTCCATTGTCTCGCTGCGCGACATGACGCAGCGGCAACGTGCCGAAGAAGCGCTGCACGCGAGTTCGGAACGCTACCGCCTGATCGTGCAGACGGCCGCCGAAGGCATCTGGATGACGGGTGCGGACGGCAAGACCACCTTCGTCAACCCGAAGATGGCGCACATGCTCGGCTACACGGTGCAGGAAATGCTCGGCCGTCCCCTGCTCGACTTCATGGACCGCGACAGCCAGCTGCTGATGCAGCGCCGCCTGGCCAGCCACGGCAGCTTCGCCAGCCAGCCTGACCAGGTCGATTTCCGCTTCTTCCGCAAGGATCAGTCCAGCCTGTGGGGCTTGCTGTCGAGCACCAGCATCCAGTCGGACAACGGCGAACCGGGCGGTACCCTGGCGATGATCACCGACATCACGGAACGGCGCCAGGCGTCGATCGCGCTGTCGAACTCGAGCCAGCGCATGGCGTCCGTCTTCGGCGCCGTGACGAATGGCCTCGTGGTGCAGGATAGCCACGGCCACATCCTGGAAAGCAACGCCGCCGCCGAACGCATGCTGGCGGCCAGTCCTGCCGGCAACAGCCTGTGGCAAGCCATCCACGAGGACGGTTCCCCCTTCGACCAGCGCAGCCATCCCGTGCACATCACCCTGTCGACGGGTGTCGCCATGCGCGACGTGCTGATGGGCGTACAGCAGCCGGACGGCAGCCTGTCGTGGCTGTCCGTAAATACCGAGGCCATCCGCGATGAATACGGCAAGGTGGGCATGGTGGTGGCCAGCCTGACGGACATCACGTATCACAAGCGCAGCGAAAGCGCCTTGCGCGAACTCAATGAACATCTGGAAGAGCGCGTGGCACAGCGCACCGAACAGCTCGACCAGGCCAAGCAGGTGGCCGAAGAAGCGAGCCTGGCAAAGGGACAATTCCTGGCCAATATGAGCCATGAAATCCGCACGCCGATGAATGGCGTGATCGGCATGGCGTATCTGGCCCTGAAAACCGACCTGGAACCGCGCCAGCGCGATTACCTTGAAAAAATCCGTTTTGCCGGAGAACACTTGCTGGGCATCATAGACGACATCCTCGACATCTCGAAAATCGAGGCGGGCAAGCTGGAGATCGAGCGCGTCAACTTCAGTTTCGACCACGTCGTGCAAACCCTGATGACGGTGGTGGCGCCGCGCGCCGCCGGCAAGAATCTGGAACTGCTGTTTGAAATCGACCCGCAATTGCCGGCCGTGCTCGTGGGCGACCCGCTGCGCCTGGGGCAAGTGCTGATCAACTACGCCAATAACGCCATCAAGTTCAGTGAACAGGGCAGCATTACCGTGAAAGTGCGCAAGGTCGTGGCGGACGCGAAACACTGCCTGGTGCGCTTTGAAGTGTGCGACCACGGCATCGGCCTGTCGCAGGATGAAATGAGCAAGCTTTTCCAGTCCTTCCAGCAGGCGGACACGTCCACCACGCGCGAATATGGCGGCACGGGCCTGGGCCTGGCCATCTGCAAGCAGCTGGCGCAGCTGATGGGCGGCGACGTCGGTGTCGACAGCCGTCCCGGCGCCGGCAGCACCTTCTGGTTCACGGCCAACCTGGGCATTTCCGACCAGGCGGCGCCGGCCATGCTCGACAGCATGGTGCAGACGGCGGCCGCCATGCGCGCCAGCGCCGACGCGGCCCTGGTGATGCGCACGCTCAAGCATGCGCGCATCCTGCTGGTGGAAGACAATACGTTCAACCAGCAAGTGGCGCTGGAATTGCTGGAAGAAGCGGGCGCTTCCGTCTGCCTGGCCAACAATGGCGAAGAAGCGCTCGATTTGCTGCGCCAGACGCAGTTCGACTGCGTGCTGATGGACGTGCAAATGCCGCTGATGGATGGCTTGCAAGCGACGCGCCACATCCGCGCCGACCCGCAGCTGGCGCATTTGCGCGTGCTGGCCATGACGGCCACGGCCACCAGCGAAGACCGCGTGCGCTGCCTGGACGCGGGCATGGACGATTTCATTTCCAAGCCCATCCAGCCGGCCATGATGTACCAGACCATCGCCAGCTGGCTGCCGGCCCGCGAGACACCGCCGCCACCGGCGCGCAGCCGCGCCGCGCCCGCCTTCAAGACCACCCTGGCCGGCGACCCGCAGGTGATCGACCTGTCCATCCTGGCAAAGTTGCTGGGTTACAACCCGGAAAAGGTGCGCAAGTTCGCCTTCAAGTTCCTGCAGACCACGCAGGATGGCTTTGGCGACATCGATGCGGCCCTGGCGCGCGGCGACGTGCACCAGGTGCGCGAACTGGGGCACCGCATCAAATCGTCGGCGCGCACCGTGGGCGCCCTGGGATTGGCCGAGCTGTGCCACAACCTGGAAACCCTGGCGCCGGGCGAACCGGCCGACGAGGCGGAGCGGGCACGGCGCATCGTCGCGCGCCTGTGGCCCCTGCTGGAACAGATTACCGAACAAATCATGAATAACACCAGCTTTGCCAATGACGATTAGCTACCGCCAAATGACGCTATGGCAAGGTATCGGCATCGACAGCGATGCATATCAACAGAAAGACATGACGATGAACACTGCACCAAACCAAACAAGCGGGGAACACAATGAAGCAGGCCTGGCGCCGTTGCGCGTGCTGCTGCTGGACGACGACGTTTTCATGCTCGACGTGCTCAGCGACATGCTCGAGCAAATGGGCCCGTTCGACATCCGCTGCGAGTCGCACAGCGAACAGGCGCTGTCGACCCTGAAGCAGCACCAGCCCGACCTGCTGATCTGCGACCTGTCCATGCCCGATATCGACGGCATCGAATTCTTGCGCATGGCGGCTGAAAACGGCTTCCGCGGCGGCGTGGTCCTGCTGTCGGGCCTGCATTCGGCCGTGCGCCTGGCGGCCGAGCGCCTGGCCATGGCCAACGGCCTGCATATATTGGGCACCTTCCGCAAGCCGATGGAAAGCGCGGAATTGCAGCTGATGGTGAACTTACAACTGCAACACACGGCGCGTCAAGCCAACGCGCAAGCCTGATCTCAAGGCCAGGCCGAAGGGGCGGGCACGGCGCTGCAGGCCAGCAGGCATGCGGCTTTGCCGCCCTGCAGGCGCCTGCAGGAGCGATATGCTGGCGATATGCCTCAACTTTTTCTGCAATAATCGCCACGCTTTGAAAAAATGGGTTATTATTTCAGCCATCCCCGCCTGCATACCTCTGGTCGCACCTTCCAAGAACATTGAATTTGTGCCCATTGTCCCCATCTTCTAACTGCATTCCAGGAAGCATGGATGGCGAACCAGCGTATGGTTAATTCCAGGCATTATTGATCCCACCCTCATTTGAGGAAAATATGAGCGAAAATATCAAACACATTAGCGATGCATCTTTTGAAGCAGACGTCCTGCAATCCGAGTTGCCAGTACTGGTCGACTTCTGGGCAGAATGGTGCGGTCCCTGCAAGGCCATCGCCCCGATCCTGGAAGAAGTGGCCAAGGAATACGCCGGCCGCATCCAGATCGCCAAGATGGACGTGGACGCCAACCAGGCAGTACCTGCCAAGTTCGGCATCCGCGGCATCCCGACCCTGATCCTGTTCAAGGATGGTGTTGCAGCTGCTCAAAAAGTAGGCGCCATGGCCAAGGGCCAGTTGACCGCTTTCGTCGACAGCAACATTTAATGTATGATGGGCAGCGCTGCGCCCGCAGCGCCGCCTGACTGAACAACCGGGAAGCGGCTTTGCCCTCATTCGTGCACAGCCTTCCCCAATAATTAATCAACGCCACGCAGTCCCCTCCCCTACCTTTACATCCCGTCTCGGGACACTCAACACATATGCATTTATCCGAACTAAAGGCCCTACACGTATCCGCCCTGCTTGAGATGGCGATCGGTCTTGACATTGACAACGCAGCCCGCTTGCGCAAACAGGAGCTGATGTTCGCTATCCTGAAAAAACGCGCCAAGTCCGGCGAACAGATTTTTGGCGATGGCGCCCTGGAAGTGCTGCCTGACGGCTTCGGCTTCCTGCGCTCGCCCGACGCCAGCTACATGGCGTCCACCGACGACATTTACATCTCCCCTTCGCAAATCCGCCGCTTCAATCTGCACACCGGCGATTCGATCGAAGGCGAGGTACGGACCCCGAAAGATGGCGAACGCTATTTCGCATTGGTCAAAGTCGACAAGGTCAATGGCGAATCGCCGGAGATGTCGAAACACCGCATCCTGTTTGAAAACCTGACGCCGCTGCACCCGAACGAGCCGCTGCGCCTGGAACGTGAAATGAATGGCCAGGAAAACATCACCGGCCGCATCATCGACCTGATCGCCCCGATCGGCAAAGGCCAGCGTGGCTTGCTGGTGGCGTCGCCGAAATCCGGTAAATCCGTGATCCTGCAGCACATCGCGCATGCGATCACGGCAAATCACCCGGACATCACCCTGATCGTGCTGCTGATCGACGAACGTCCGGAAGAAGTTACCGAGATGCAACGTTCCGTGCGCGGCGAAGTCGTCGCCTCGACCTTCGACGAGCCGGCCACGCGCCACGTGCAAGTGGCCGAGATGGTGCTGGAAAAAGCCAAGCGCCTGGTCGAAATGAAAAAAGACGTGGTCATCCTGCTCGACTCGATCACCCGTCTGGCCCGCGCCTACAACACCGTCATCCCTGCCTCGGGCAAGGTCCTGACCGGCGGTGTCGACGCGAACGCGCTGCAACGTCCAAAGCGCTTCTTCGGCGCCGCGCGCAATATCGAAGAAGGCGGCTCGCTGACCATCATCGCCACGGCGCTGATCGAAACGGGTTCGCGCATGGATGACGTGATCTTTGAAGAATTCAAGGGTACCGGCAACATGGAAGTGCATCTGGAACGTCGTCTCGCCGAGAAACGCGTCTACCCGGCAATCAACCTGAACAAATCGGGCACCCGTCGCGAAGAACTGCTGATCAAGCCGAACGAACTGCAAAAAATCTGGATCCTGCGCAAGTTGCTGTATTCGATGGACGAGATCGAGGCGATGGAGTTCATTCTGGACAAGATGAAGGCGACCAAAAACAACGCCGAATTCTTCGACATGATGCGCCGGGGGGGATAAACCTACTGCGCGGCCACATTTGCGATCTCCGTTGCTCACCGTACTTTTGTGCGGTTGCGCTACTCGATCGCAACTGCGGCCTGCTCGCTACGGTTTCTCCCTCCCCGGTGGCAACATGCTGCCACCAAAGACGTAGGTCGGATTAGTGGGGCCGCCGGAGGCCGCGCAGGRGCGGTGGTCCGTTGTCGGTTACGCCACTCCGACCGGACGCGATCATGCAAAGCCGCTCTTCGGGCGGCTTTTTTATTGCCGCCAACCCGAAAGCGCTATATAATCGACGGTTGCATTATTTTAAACCCTGGCAAGTGATCGGCAATCGGGTCAAGAAGCAAGACGACCGACGAAGTGCTGTTTGGCTACCTACTTAGAGAGAATCCCATGAAAGTCGATACCCATCCAGAATACCGCGAAGTTGTTTTCCACGATCTGTCGTGCGATTTCAAATTCGTTACCCGCTCGACCATCCAAACCCGCGAAAAAATCACCCACGACGGTAAAGAATACCCACTGGTGAAGATCGAGGTTTCGGCTGAATCGCACCCATTCTTCACGGGCAAGCACAAAATCGTCGATACCGCCGGTCGCGTCGAGAAGTTCCGTCAGAAGTTCGGTTCGGTTGGTTCGAAAACCGCAGTCGCAGCAGGCTAATTTTTGCCGCTTTGCGGCAAAAAAGGGCAGCTTCGGCTACCAGAGAAAAGGCAGCCACGGCTGCCTTTTTTGTCTTTGGCCGCTTTACTTTATACTCGCGCATACCCGACGCCATTCGTCGCGTCTTGCCACTATTCTGATACAACTATCGATGAAGCCAGTCCGCCTTCCCGCCGCTGCCACACTCGCGCTGCCACGATGGGCCTTGTTTGCGCTCGGCCTGCTGTACATCCTGCCTGGCCTGATCGGCCGCGAACCGTGGAAGAACGATGATGCCGCCAGTTTCGGCATCATGTGGACCATAGCGCATGGCGGCCTGAACGACTGGCTGTGGCCCAATATCGCCGGCCTGTCGCAGCCCGATGAAGGCCCGCTGGCCTTCTGGCTGGGCGCCATCTTCATCAAGCTGTTCGGCTGGATCGACGGCGACGTCTTCGGCGCGCGCATGTCGACCATCGGCATCTTCGTCGTCAGCACCCTGTCCGTCTGGTACACGGCCTTCAACCTGGGCCGCCGCAACGACGCCCAGCCGCTACGCCTGGCCTTCGGCGGCCAGCCCGAGCCGGACGACTTCGGCCGCACCCTGGCCGATGCCGCCGTCCTCATCTACCTGGGCTGCCTGGGCTTGCTGCAGCACAGCCACGACATCACGGCCGAAGCGCTGTACGTGTCCCTGATGGCGTATTTGCTGTACCGCGCCGTGCGCTACGTGGAAGGCCCGTCCGTGCGCAATGCGGCCCTGCTGGGCCTGGCGCTGGGCGGCCTGACCCTCGCGCGCGGCTGGATCACGCCGGCGGCGCTGAGCATCTCCCTGCTGCTGTGCACCGTCTTCCTGCGCCTGCCACTGCTGCGCAGCGTGCGCCACCTGGCGCTGGCCATCGTGATCGGCGCCGCGCTGACCCTCGTCTGGCTGCTGCCGGGCGAATGGCTGCGTCCTTACGGCCATTCGCCGCTGCAAGCGTGGATGGAATGGAATTGGCGCCAGCTCAGCGCTCCGAGCCTGATCAGCGTGCAGTATTTCTTGCGTGTCGGCATCTGGTTCTTCTGGCCCGCCTGGCCTTTCGCCGCCTGGGCCGTATATGCCTGGCGCCGCCAGCACCACGTGCTGCACATCGTCGTGCCGCTGACCTTTGTCGCCATGCTGGCCATCCTGGGCCTGTGCCATCCCGATCCCGACCCGAGCCAGCTGCTGCCGCTGCTGCCGCCGCTGGCCGTGATGGCCGCGTTCGGCTTGCTGACCATGAAACGGGGCGCCATCAACGCCATCGACTGGTTCTCCGTGATGGTGCTGACCATCTGTGCCCTCGCGCTGTGGCTGTTCTGGTTCGCCATCCTGACGGGCTGGCCGCCGAAACTGTCGCATAATGCATTGAAACTCATGCCCGGCTTCAAGCCCGAGCTGGACTTGCTGGCCTTCTTCGTCGCCGCCTGCGCCAGCGCGGGCTGGGTGGCGCTGGTGCACTGGCGCATCTCGCGCCAGCCGGCCGTGCTGTGGCGCGCCGTGGTGCTGTCGTCCGGCGGCCTGATCCTGATCTGGGTACTGATCATGACCTTGTTCCTGCCGCCGCTGAACTACAGCAAGAGCTACGCCAGCGTGGCGCACCAGATTTCCGTCCACCTGCCGCCAGGCAGCAAGTGCATCAACAGCAACGTCGGCGCCGCCCAGCGCGCCTCGTTCGCCTACTTCGGCCACCTGCCGTTTGCCAGCGTAGGGCAGCAGGAATGCGATGTGTTCTTGTTACAAGACAGCATCAAGGTTCCCGACAACAAGGAAAAGCTGCCCGAGCATCACGGCGCGGACTGGATCAAGCTGTGGGAAGGGCGCCGCCCCACGGATGACGTGGAACGTTTCCGCCTGTACCAGCGCGTCAGGTAAGCAGCAAAAAAAAACCGGGCCAGCCCGGTTTTTTTATGTCCGCCAGACAATTGCTACCCGCAGGAAAAGTGTTGCCTTAAAATATAGTTAATTACCTAAATTGAACTAGAATTGCTTTTTATATTATAATAGCGGACTGCGCGATGGCGGTGTCTTGCTTTCCCGCCCTAATCGTCCCCAATTTACTATGAGATTGTCCATGAAATTATTTGCTACCCGCACCTTGCCGCTCATCAGCGCCGCCCTGTTCGCTTTCTCCTTCAGCGCGTCGGCCCAGGCCACCGTGGTTGACCTTGGCGTCGCCAATGGCTACTCGGCTTTCATCTTCGGCAACATCGGCAGCAGCGGCGCCAGCGGCTTTACCAGCGTCGGTGGCAGCATCGCCGCTGGCGGCAATATCTACCTCAACAACTACAACGTTGGCACGAACAAAAAGCCAGGCAACGCCGTCAATTCCGTCGTTGCTGGCGGCAACCTGAACACGGGCTGGGGCACGCTCGGCGGCTCGGCCGTGTACGGCGTCAGCAACCCCAACGCCACCCTGACGGCGCCACAATGGTTCCCAACCAACAACATCAGCAAAGGCAACGCATCCACCCTGGACTTCGCCGGCGCCAAGCAGCAATTGACGACCCTGTCGGGTGACGTGGCCAAGCTGCAATCGAACGGCACCGTGATCTCGCAATACGGCAACATGACCCTGGTGGGCAATGTCAACGCCGACGTGAATATTTTCAACATCGATGCGTCGAACCTGCATAACCTGACCCTGGACCTGTCCTCGCTGAAAAGCACGGCCAGCATCATCATCAACGGCACGGCCAGCAACATCACCATGAGCGGCGGCTTCGACAATTTCGCCAGCTTCGCCAACCGCACGCTGTTCAACTTCGCCAACGCCACCACCACCAGCCTGAACAACGTCGGCATCAACGGCAGCATCCTGGCGCCGAACAGCGCATTCTCCGGTTCGGGCGACATGAACGGCACCCTGATCGCCAATTCGGTCAGCTCGATCAATTATGGCCACGTCGCGATGAACGGCGCCGGCTTCAACACGGTCAACGTGTCGGCCGTGCCGGAACCAGGCACCTACGCCATGTTGCTGGCCGGCCTGGGTTTGCTGGCCTTCATGCGCCGCCGCACGCCAGCGCGCGCACCGCAAGCCGCGATGGCCTGAGCTTTACGCTGAATCAATAAAAAACACCGGGCCGCGCGAGCGTCCCGGTGTTTTTTTATGCACTGGCGAAAACCCTATTCCGTGCTCAAGCCCAAATCCGTCGCCACCTGCTTGCGCAAGACATATTTCTGGATCTTGCCCGTCACCGTCATGGGAAATTCCTCGACGAAACGCACATAGCGGGGAATCTTGTAATAAGCGATCTGCCCATCGCAGAAGGCGCGGATGTCGTCGCTGGTGGCCTGCGTGCCGGGCCGCAAGATGATGCAGGCGCATAACTCTTCGCCATACTTGGCATCGGGCACGCCCACGCATTGCACGTCGAGCACGCTCGGATGGCGGTACAGGAATTCCTCGACTTCGCGCGGGTAGATGTTTTCGCCGCCGCGTATCACCATGTCCTTCGAACGGCCGACGATGCTGCAAAAGCCGTTGGCGTCGATCACGGCCAGGTCGCCCGTGTGCATCCAGCGCGCCGCGTCGATGGCCTCGCTGGTTTTTTCCGGATCGCCCCAGTAGCCCTGCATCACGGAATAGCCGCGCGTGAGCAATTCGCCCTTCTCGCCGCGCGGCACGATCCGGCCTTCCGCATCGATGATTTTCACTTCCAGGTGCGGGTGGACCCGGCCGATGGACGATACGCGCATTTCGCGCGGGTCCTCGATCGACGTCTGGAAGCTGACGGGCGACGTTTCCGTCATGCCATACGCAATCGTGATCTCGGCCATGTGCATCAATTCGATGACCCGCGTCATGACTTCCATCGGGCATGGCGAACCGGCCATGATGCCGGTACGCAAGTTCGACAGATCGTATTGCTTGAAGTCGGGATGATCGAGGATGGCGATGAACATGGTCGGCACGCCATGCAAGCCCGTGCAGCGCTCCGCTTGCACGGTTTCCAGCACGGCTTTCGGATCGAAGCCTTCGCCGGGAAACACCATGGCCGCGCCATGCGTGACGCAGGCCAGGTTGCCCAGCACCATGCCGAAGCAGTGGTACAGGGGCACGGGTATGCACAAGCGGTCCTGTTCGGTGAGGCGCATGGCTTCGCCAATGAAAAAGCCGTTGTTCAGGATATTGTGATGCGTCAAGGTGGCGCCTTTCGGCGCGCCCGTGGTGCCGGACGTGAACTGAATGTTGACGGCGTCGTCAAACTGCAAGCCAGCGCTCACTTCTTCCAGATGCGCCAGGTCGGTATCCGTGATGCCCTCCATCAGGGCGTCGAAGTTGTGCATGCCCGGCGTGGCGGCCGCGCCCAGGCGGATGACGTGGCGCAATTGCGGCAGGCGCGGCGATTGCAGGGCGCCGGCGCGCGAACGGGCGATTTCCGGCACCACGTCTTGCACGATGGCCAGATAGTCGCTGGACTTGAAGCTGGGCGACAGGATCAGCGCGCTGCATTGCACCTTGTCGAGTACGTATTCGAGTTCCGAGCGCCGGTAGGCGGGGTTGATGTTGACCATAATCAAGCCGGCTTTCGCCGTGGCAAACTGGGTCAATACCCATTCGGCGCAATTCTGCGACCAGATGCCGACCCGGTCACCCGGCTGCAAGCCCAGTTTCAGCAAGCCGGCCGCCAGCCGGTGCACGCGCTGCTGGAATTCAAGATACGTCCAGCGCACGTTCTGGTGCGCCACGATCAGGGCGTCGTGCTGGCCATAGCGGGCGGCGATGCCGTCCAGATAAGCACCGATGGTTTCGCCGATCAACGGCGTCTCGTGGGCGCCGTGTACATAACTGATTGCTTGCATGCTGTCTCCGGGTTGGGTGGCGCGGCGCGCTCTTGTTATCGTCTTCGATGCAGAAAATTATAGCCGCAACCGCCCCCGCCCTGCGTCAGCTTGCTGTAATGTGCAGGCCAGCACATCCGACACTCACGGCACCATGACAGGCAACACCGAGCACACGCCCGAACAGGGCTTCATCCTGACCCGCCACTGGCGCGACACGAGCGCCGGCACGGAAGTCGATTTCTGGCTGGCAACGGATGCCGGGCCCCGCCACGTGCGCCTGCCTGTGCAGACGGCCGTCGCCTTCCTTCCCATGGAGCAGCAGGAACAGGCACAACAGCTGCTGCGCGGCGAGCGCCATGCGGAGCTGCGGCCCCTGTCGCTGTGCGATTTCCACCACCGTCCCGTACTGGGCCTGTACTGCAAGCAATACCGGCATTTGCTGAAGCTGGAAAAGCAGCTGCGCGCGCACGGCGTCGACGTGTACGAAGCCGACATCCGTCCACCCGAGCGCTACCTGATGGAGCGTTTCATCACGGCGCCGGTCACGTTCAGCGGAGAAACGGAAGTGCAGCTGAAACCGGCGCCCGGCTACCGCCCCACATTAAAACTGGTATCGCTCGACATTGAAACGACGGCCCATGGCGAGCTGTATTCGCTGGCCCTGGAAGGCTGCGGCCAGCGCCAGGTGTACATGCTGGGGCCGCCAAACGGCGGCGATGACGCCCTGGACTTCGACCTCGAATACTGCGACACGCGCGCACAGATCCTCGAGCGCCTGAACACGTGGATGGAGCGCCACGATCCCGACGCCATCATCGGCTGGAACCTGGTGCAGTTCGACTTGCGCGTGCTGCGCCAACACGCCGAGCGCTACCAGGTACCATTGAAACTGGGACGCGGCGGTGCCGTGATGGAATGGCGCGAACACGGCGGCAAGCAGGAACACTATTTTGCGGCCGCTGCGGGACGGTTGATCATTGACGGCATCGAAGCCTTGAAATCGGCGACATGGAATTTTTCCTCGTTCAGCCTGGAAAACGTGGCGCAGACGCTGCTGGGCGAAGGCAAGTCCATCGACAATCCCTACCAGCGCATGGCCGAGATCGACCGGCGCTTCCGCGAAGACAAACCGGCGCTGGCCCGCTACAACCTCAAGGATTGCGAGCTGGTCACGCGCATCTTCGCCAAGACCGAGCTGCTGACCTTCTTGCTGGAACGGGCCAGCGTGACGGGCCTGGCGGCCGACCGCAGCGGCGGCTCCGTGGCCGCCTTCGAACATCTGTACTTGCCGCTGATGCACCGGCAGGGTTATGTGGCGCCCAACCTGGGCGATGTCTCCGGCGAAAACAGCCCCGGCGGCTTCGTCATGGATTCGCAGTCGGGCCTGTACGATTCCGTGCTCGTGCTCGACTACAAAAGCCTGTACCCGTCCATCATCCGCACCTTCCTCATCGATCCCGTGGGCCTGGTGGTGGGCACCAGCGGCGATGAAGCCGATACCGTGCCCGGCTACCGGGGCGCGCAGTTTTCGCGCGTGAAACACTGCCTGCCGGCCATCGTGAAGCAGGTGTGGCAGGGGCGCGAAACGGCCAAGCGCGAGCGCAACGCGCCGCTGTCGCAAGCGTTAAAGATCATCATGAACGCATTCTATGGCGTGCTGGGATCGAGCGGCTGCCGCTTTTTCGACCCGCGCCTGGCGTCGTCGATCACCCTGCGCGGCCACGACATCATGCACCGCACGCGCGAGCTGATCACCGGGCACGGTTATCAGGTGATCTACGGCGACACGGATTCCACTTTCGTCTGGCTGAAAACGGCGCATACGGATGAAGAGGCGGGCGAGATCGGCCGCGCCCTGGTGACACACGTGAATGCGTGGTGGAATACATACTTGCGTGACGAATTTGGCCTCGAGAATGCGCTTGAGCTCGAATTCGAGACGCATTACCGGCGTTTCCTGATGCCCACCATCCGCGGCTCGGAAGAAGGCAGCAAGAAGCGCTATGCGGGCCTGGTCGGCAAACCCGATGGCAGCGAGGACATGGTCTACAAGGGCCTGGAAACCGTGCGCAGCGACTGGACGCCGCTGGCGCAGCAATTCCAGCAGGACTTGTACCGGCGCATCTTCCAGCGCGCCGCCTACCAGGACTATGTGCGCGACTACGTGGCGCGCACCGTACGCGGCGAGTTCGACGCTTTACTGGTCTACCGCAAGCGCCTGCGCCGCCCGCTCGACGATTACCAGCGCAACGTGCCACCCCACGTGCGCGCGGCGCGCACGGCCGACGCCTATAACCTGGCGCAGGGACGGCCGCTGCAATACCAGAACGGCGGCTGGATCAGCTATGTGATCACGGTGGCGGGGCCGGAACCGCTGGAAACGCAGCGCTCGCCCATCGACTATCACCATTACCTGACGCGCCAGCTGCAACCGGTGGCCGACGCCATTCTGCCCTTCCTGGGCGACGATTTTTCGCGCCTCGTGTCGGGCCAGCAGGATTTGTTTTAGATCAATTTTGCTGACCTGGGCGGCCAAGCTGAGGTAATATCGGCGCCTTCCGGGCTTATCTGACCCTGTCCGCAGGCGCTGTGCGCCGTGGCAGCGTAAAATACGCCATGGCGAAAGAATAAGAGCTGCATGCAGAAGAAGATGCCATTCCAGACGAGAATCGTTCGCAACAGAATTTTCCTCGCTGAAATGGCGCATAATTTACAACTATGTTGAACCAGCGGGCAGTCGCACCAGCCATCTGCCCTGCTAATTTTAGAATGAATTGACACCATGACCGAGATCACGTCCTTAAGAGACATCCCGCAAAAAAATATCTTCCGCAAGGGCGACACCTTTGTGCTGTTCGGCGAGCTGTTCGGCCGCGGCTATGTAAATGGCTTGCTGGACGAAGCGCGCAAGGCGGGCATGAATATCGTCGGCATGACGGTCGGCCGCCGCGATGAAAACATGGCGCTGCGCCCGCTGAACGCGGAAGAGCTGGCCGAAGCGGAAGCCAACCTGGGCGGCCGCATCATCAACGTGCCGCTGATGGCCGGTTTCGACCTCGACGCGCCAGCCGGCGAACCGACGCCGACGGCCCTGCTGGCCGACATGACCCTGAAGAGCTGGCAAGAAGACAAGCTGGACTGGGCGCAGATCGAACGCTGCCGCGAAGCCGGCATCGCCCGCTTCAGCGCTTCCGTGGCCAAAGCGATGGCCGAGCTGGACAGCCTGATTCCTGACGGCAGCAATGTGTATTTCGCCCATACCATGGCTGGCGGCATTCCGAAGGTCAAAGTCTTCCTGGCGATCGCCAACCGCATCTACAAAGGCCGCGGCGAGCGCTTCATGTCCTCGCGCGCCCTGCTCGACAGCGACCTGGGCAAGCTGATCCTGATGAACTTCGACGAAGTCACGGCCAACACCCTGCAGCACCTGATCGACGGCAGCGCCGCCATCCGCGCCCGCATCGAGCAAACGGGCGGCCAGGTGCGCTACAGCGCCTACGGCTACCACGGCACCGAGATCCTGATCGACGGCAAGTACCAGTGGCAAACCTACAGCAACTACACGCAAGGCCTGGCGAAGATGCGCCTGGAAAACGTGGCCAAGGCCGCGTGGGACAAAGGCATCAAGGCCACCGTCTTCAACTGCCCGGAAATCCGCACGAACTCGTCCGACATTTTCGTCGGCGTGGAACTGTCACTGTTCCCGCTGCTCGACGCGCTGAAAAAAGAAGGCGGTAGCGCCTGGGCCGAAGAGCAATGGAAAATCTGCCAGGGCTTGCTGGAAGACGGCGTTTCGCTGCAAGACTTGCTCGACCGTATCGCCGCCTACAATGGCGACGCGACCAGCGTGCAATTCCGCAACTTCGCCGCCTGGCCGATGGACAACACGCCGGAACTGGCCGACGTCATGATCGGTACCTCGGACGACATCACCAAGCTGCACAAGGACCGCAAGGAACTGATCACCGACCACCTGAGCTCGCTGGTTCTGGAAGGCACGGGCCCGCTGATGTTCCACACCATGTCGGAACCGCCAGCACCGGTCGTCTGGCTCAACCACGACATCATCGCGCGTCAGCTGAACTCGGCTCACAACTGAGCTTGATCTAGCAGCACAGCACCGACGGCCCGGCTCATCCCCGGGCCGTCGGCGTTTTCAGGCGCCTTATGCCCGTACGATGGACACGCCACCGTCGGCCAGCAGCGCCGTACCGGTGGTAAAGCTTGATGCATCGGAGGCCAGGTACAGCGCCGAGCGGGCGATCTCGTCCGGCGTGGCCAGGCGTTTCAATGCGTGCAGTCCCGCCACGAAGGCCTGCGTCTCGGGCGTATTGGCCACTTGCCGCCCCAATGGTGTATCGGTACCGCCTGGCAATAAGGCATTCACGCGGATGCCCGCCGCGCCATATTCGGCCGCCAGGGCCTTCGTCAAGCCGATCACGCCCGCCTTGCTGGCCGCATACGCCGCCATGCCGGGCATGCCCAAGGTATGGCCGACAAACGTGGACGTGAAAATCAGCGATCCGCCGCCGCGCGCCGCCATGGCTGGCAACTGGTATTTGGCCGCCAGGAAGGCGCTCGTGAGATTGGTATCGACCGTCGCCCGCCAGTCTTCCAGGGCAACTTCCTGCGTGGGCCCCATGGGTCCCAGGGTGCCCGCATTATTAAAAGCGATATCGAGGCCGCCAAAGCGTTGCAGCGCCAGCGCCACGGCCCCTTGCGCGCACGCGGCGTCGCCCACATCGCCCACGCAAGCCACGGCTTGCGCGCCGCCGTCCGCCAGTTGCGCCACGAGCGCATCGAGTTCCGTCCGCCGCCGCGCCACCAGCACCAGCCGCGCGCCATGGCGGGCAAACAGCCGCGCCGCCGCATGACCGATGCCCGAGCTGGCGCCCGTGATGATGGCGACCTTGTTGTCCAGTTGCTTCATGGGATATCCCTCCAGGTGAATGAAGGGACACGATAGGACGGCAGGCCAGGCGCGGCACTCCGCTTCTTGCGCTGGAATCGGCGCCATCAAGGATTTCAATGCCTGTGCAAAACACACGCCAAGCATAAAACTTGCCAGATTGTGACAAATCAGTGATAATGCGTCTCGCGTTGCCGGGATGGCGGAATAGGTAGACGCACGGGACTCAAAATCCCGCGCTGGAAACAGCGTGCCGGTTCGATTCCGGCTCCCGGCACCACAGAACACTTTAGTAGCACCTGATCAAACCCGCCCATCGCCAGATGCTGCGGGTTTTTTTACGTCAGCGCCCGCATGGGCAGTGGGCAGCAAGCCGGCCAGCTGGCCGACACCTTCCCCGCAAATCAGCGTTCCTCGCGATAATAATCACAGCCCTCGAACGTGCTGCGCAGCGCCTGCTGCAGCTGGGCGTAGCGCTCGGGCGTCAAATTGAAACGCACGTCGATCTGGCCGTCGTCATCCATCTGCATGGCGGCCTCGGCATCCATCTGCACGGATAAACGGTTCGGATGCAGGATCACGGCGTGCATGTGGCCATACCAGGCAAACTCCTGGCCGCCGTATTCGATGTACGGTTCGTCCATGCCCATGGCCACGTCCTGCTCGTCGTATTCATCGGCGCGCTGCAGCATCAGGTAGACGGGCTCGCCTTTGCCGGCTGGTGCGGCCAGGGTGGTGATCAGGGCGTCGTCTTCATTAATGACGGACAACTCGGTGGCGGTAAATCCTGCGGACATGGCGTGCTTTCAACAAATGGATGGATGACGCCACCATAGCGCAAAAGCGTCCCGGACAACATAGCGCGCGGCGAATAAAGCGTGCCGCCTATAATGGCCATTCCATCCATATTGCACAGGAGACCGCCTTGACCGCAGCATCGTCCTACACCACCCGCCTGGCCATCCCCTCCAGCGCCACCTACCAGCACCTGCGCGTCGCCGCCGGCATGAGTGCGAAAAGCACGGCAGCGGCCGCCAAGGGCTTGCCGAACTCGCTGTTTGCCGTGCAAATCCTGCATGGCGACGAGGTGGTGGGCATCGGCCGCGTCATCGGCGATGGCGGCTGCTTCTTCCAGGTCACCGATATCGCCGTGCTGCCGGCCCACCAGGGCAAGGGCCTGGGCAAACGCATCATGGGCGAGATCATGCAGTTCATCGAGACGGAGGTGCCGGAAAGCGCGTACGTCAGCCTGATCGCCGACGGCCAGGCGCAAGACTTGTACGCGCAATTCGGTTTCAAGCACACGGCGCCCGCCTCCGTCGGCATGGCGTTGACACGCTAGTGCCGGTCTGGCTGGTTTGCAGCATGGCGCTGGCGCTGCTGTTGAGCGCCGCCGCCTGGGGCGCCGAGCGCCTGCTGCAGCGGCGCGGCCGCACGACGCGCTGGCTGTGGCTGGCGGCCATCGCCGCGTCCGTCCTCTTGCCCCTGGCATGGCTGCCCGGCGTGCTGGCGGCCATGCCGGCGGAACAGGCGCAGCTGAAGCTGGGCTGGTTTGTCTTGTCGACGGGCATGCTGTTGATATTGGCGCTGCGCAGCGTCTGGCTGCTGTCGCACCAGCGCCGCTGGCAAAAGAGCACCTTGCTGGGCACGCCCGTCTTCCTGAGCGGCGGCATCGGTCCCTGCGTGGCGGGACTGCTGCGGCCCCGCATCGTGATGCCCGTCTGGCTGCGATTGATTCTGCCGCCGCAACAGGCGCTGCTGCTGGCGCACGAACAATGCCGGCTGGCCGCGCGCGATCCGCTGCTGCTGGCCGTGGCGTACGCCTTGATCGTGCTCATGCCCTGGAACCTGCCCCTGTGGTGGCAACTGCACCGGCTGCGCTTTGCCATCGAGGTCGATTGCGACGCGCGCATGCTGGCGCACGGCCACGCGCTGCGTGCCTACGCCATCGTGCTGCGCCAGCACGGCCAGTATTATTCGGGGCTGACTGGCGCCTCGCCCATCGTGCTGAGCGACCCGCTGGCACTGCGGCGTCGGCGGCAAATCATGGGCAGATTTACCCGGGACCAGGCGGCGAACTTGCTATAGTAGCGGCAACGCCGCGCGGCGCGCCCGCGAGCCCGGCTCCCCCCTTAGAAATCAGAGAGATACCATGCTTTACCTGCTTGCCATCGTGATCGTCACCGCCCTGCTGTACTACGTCTTCAGTGGCCGCACGCCCGTCAAACCGCTGCACAAGCCACTCGTCTCGGTGCGCCAGTACGTGCCGGCGATTCCTCCCGGCGCCCCTGCGCACCACTGGAGCGATGAGGGACGCTTTGCGTCGGAAGTGGAAAACGAGTCGATGTACCAGCCCGCCATCGCCAAGCTGGCCGGCGAGCACGGTCCCGGCAATGCGGAAGAGAAATGCCTGGCCCTGCTCGTCTGCGACGATGCCAACCCGTTCCAGGACAAGGCCATCGCCGTCTTCATCGATGGCCTGCTGGTCGGTTACCTGTCGCACAACGACGCCCTGCGCCTGCGCCGCAACCTGGGCCGCATGGACCTGGTCGGCCAGCTAACCTCATGCGACGCCGTCATCCGCGGCGGCGGTCTGTGGAATGGCAAGCGCCTGGCGTATGCCGTATGGCTCGATCTGCAGCCCTATAACTAAGCTATCGCGCGCGCCAGCCTGACGGCGCGCGTAGCGATAAAGCTGGGCAGGTATTTTTCAATTTCAAAGCGCGGGTGGGGATGCATTTCCTCGTGGTAGCCTGCCAGCACGAACCCCGCCGCCAGCTGACCGCCGATCTGGCTGTCCAGGCCGTGGCCGAAGATCAGCGCCTCGCCCCTGTCCATGCGGGCCGCCAGCGCATCGGCTGGCATATCCTCCACATCGGAATACGGCAGCACAAAACGGGGACGTATCAAGCCCTGCTTTGCCCATTGCGGATCGCGGTCGCCGATGAACACGGCCGGATTGAAGAAACTGCTCAGCAGCACGCCGCCGTCCGCCAGCACGCGCGCGCATTCGCGCCACACGGGAGCAATGTCGGGCACGTACTGGTTCGACACGGGGTGCACGATGACATCGAAACTGGCGTCGGCAAAATGGCGCAGGTCGCGCATGTCACCCTGCACGGTGGCCAGGTGCAAGCCGTCGCGTTCAGCCACCATGCGGTCTTTCGCCAGTTGCTGCTCAGATAAATCGAAGACGGTCACGTGTGCGCCGGCGGCGGCCAGCACGGGCGCCTGCTGCCCGCCGGCACCGGCCAGGCACAGGATACGCTTGCCTTGCACATCGCCCAGCCAGCCAGCCGGCAAGGGGCCGGGCGTCAAATGGATTTGCCACTGCCCGGCGCGCGCTGCGGCGATGGTGGCGCAGTCGACAGGCTGCGACCATGGGCTGTTCTGTACAGCCTGGGCATCCCAGGCTTGCTGATTATGCCGCAAGAAGTTGTCACTTAAAGGCATCGTCATCCTTTCAGAAAAAACAGGACGCGAATGTAGCATGACACCCGGCAAGGCGTCGCAGCTTGCAAAAAAACCACACAATTCTTAATGGCAACTTCCTCGCCAGCATCGCCATTCCACGGGCACGACAAGTCCGAGACCCACCTGTCCCGCTCGGGAATCGCTTGCACGACAGGGAAAATAATTACAATTAAGATATTTGTTTCCTGAAATCTGGTAAGGTAATTCGCATCGATCACCCGCAGTGGCGGCAGGCGTCCATGCCGGCGCCAAACGCGTCACCTGTTTGCCTACGATGATACCTGCCAGCGTCCAGCACCTGTTCCACCTTCCCGCCGACCCGGCCCAGCTGCACCACGGCCAGCATGCGCCGGGTCTGGTGCTGCTGTCGCTCGTGATCGCCATTTTCACGTCGTGGATGGCTTTCCAGATGACGGCGTACAGCCGCGCGCAGGCGAGCATCAGCCGCCGCTTGCACTTGCTGTGCCTGCTGGCCGGCAGCCTGGCGCTGGGCTGCGGCGTGTGGGCCATGCATTTCATCGGCATGCTGGCCTTCGAGCTGGGCACCAGCGTCGATTACGACCCGGGTCTGACCTTGCTGTCCATCGTGCCCAGCGTGGCGGCCTCGTTCGTGGCCCTGGCCACCATCAGTCGGCGCGCCGTCACGGCGCCGCTGCTGCTGCGCAGCGGCTTGCTGGTGGGCCTGGGCATCGGCGCCATGCATTACACGGGCATGCAGGCCATGCGTGTGGGTTTGTCGCTGCGCTACGATCCGCTGCTGTTCGCGCTGTCGCTCGTCGTTGCCGTGGCGCTGGCCACCCTGGCCCTGTGGATACGTTTTGGCTTGCGCGGCTGGAGCAGCCGCGTGCCCTCGTCGCAACGCACGCTGATCAGCGCCTGCGTCATGGGTTGCGCGATTGCCGGAATGCATTACATGGGCATGCAGGCGGCCCGCTTCGTGGGGACAATCCCCCCGGGCAATGATGCCGATGCCAACCGGCCCATGCTGGTGATCAGCGTGACCTTGCTGACCATTGCCCTGACGATCCTGGTCGCCTCGGCAGTAGGCATCTTGCGCTACCGAGAACTGTTTCGTCACCTGAACCAGAGCGAACACTGGACCCGTTCACTGCTGACGAGCACGGTCGACGGCGTCATCACCATCGACCGGCACGGCAGCATCATCGACTTCAACGGCGCCGCCGAGCGCATCCTCGGCTGGCGGTCGGCGGAAATTGTCGGCCGCCATGTCAGCGTGCTGGTCAGCGACGTGCGCCAGTCGGAACAACACGGCCTGCTCCATTACCTGCGCACGGGCGAGGCTGGCACTTTCCAGTCCAGCGAGGAAATCGTCTACCTGCGCAAGGATGGCATACCGGTCGCCGTGCAGCGTTCGGTGGCCAGCGCGCGTCTGGCCGACCAGGATTTGTATGTGCTGTTCATTACGGACATCAGCGAACGGCGCGCCATGCTGGCTGCCCTGCGCGAAAGCGAGCAACAATTGCGCTCGCTGATCGGCAATATTCCCGGCATCGCCTTCCGCTGTACCACGGCGGAAAACCAGCCCATGCTGTTCATCAGCGATGGCGTGGAAGCCGTCACCGGCTATCCGCCCGCCGACTTTCTCGGCGCAACACCGCGCCGCAGCATCACGGGCCTGATTGCCAGCGAAGAGCGCGCCTACGTCGTCGACGTCTTCAACCGCAGCGTGGCCAGCGGCGAGCCCTACCTGCTGGAATACCGGCTGCTGCATGCCGACGGCACGGCCCGCTGGCTGTGGGAGCGGGGCACCGTCGTGCACGATGCGGCAGGCGCCGTGCGCTGGGTCGACGGCGTCATCCTCGATATCAGCGAACGGCGGCAGATGGAGGAAGACTTGCGCAAGGCCAAGGAAAAGGCAGAGCTGGCGGCCGCCACGCGGGCCAGCTTTGTCGCCAACATGAGCCATGAAATCCGCACGCCGATGAATTCCATCCTCGGTTTCACCGATGTGCTGCTCGACTCGCCGCTGGCGCCGGAGCAGCGGCGCCACCTCAATACCGTGCGGCAGTCCGGACGCTCGCTGTTGCGCCTGCTCAACGAAGTGCTCGATACGGCCAAGCTGGACAGAGGCGCCGTGGCGCTGGAAATGCGCGACTACAGCCTGCTGGCGCTGGTCGATGAACTGGCGTCCACGTATGGCATTCATGCACGCAACAAGGGTTTGCGCATGGAGGTGCAGTACGATCCGCAACTGCCGGCCGTGCTGCATGGTGACGAATTGCGCATGCGGCAGGTGCTGGGCAACCTGCTCGACAACGCCATCAAGTTCACGGCCAGCGGCGGTGTCAGCCTGGCGGCGCGCCTCGACGGTGGCCAGCTGCACTTGCTGGTGCGGGACAGCGGCATCGGTATCGCCGCGGAACGGCGCGATGCCATTTTTGATCCCTTCGTGCAGGCGGACGCTTCGACCACGCGGCGCTTTGGCGGCACGGGCCTGGGCACCACCATCAGCAGGCAGCTGGTGACCCTGATGCAGGGGCGCATCTGGGCCGACGCCAGCGTGCCGCACGGCAGCGTATTCCACGTCATGCTGCCCTTGCTGCCGGCACGCCAGGCGGCGCTGCCCGCCAGCGAACGCCGCAGCGTGCGCCTGCCGCCCCTGCGCGTGCTGGCCGCCGACGACGTGCCGCAAAACCTGGAACTGCTGAGTCTGCTGCTGGGCAAGCGCGGCCACACGGTGATCACGGCAGGCGATGGCGTGCAAGCCTTGCAGCTGACGCAGCAGGATGACTTCGACATTCTGCTGCTGGACTTGCAAATGCCGCGCATGGATGGCCTGGCCGCCACGCAAGCCATCCGTGCCGCCGCCCTGCGCGATGGCCGCCCGCGCGTGCCCGTGATCGCCATGACGGCCAGCGTGCTCGATGCGCACCGCAAGGCGGCGCAGGCGGCCGGCATGGACGGTTTCGCCACCAAGCCCGTCGAATGGCAGGCGCTGTCGCGGGAAATCGCCCGCGTGCTGGGCCTGACGGCGGAGCCGGCCGATGACAGCCCCGCGCCCGCTGGAGGAAGAGTGCTGCACCATGCGGGCGCCCTGCAGCGCTGGGCCGGCAACGACAGCGCCTACCGCGCGGCACTGGCCCGTTTCGGACGCGAGCATCCGCGCGTGCCGCCTGCCCTGCTGGCCGCCATCGAGGCACGCGACCACGCGGTGCTCCTGCCGCAGAGTCACCGGCTGCGCGGCGCGGCGGCCAACCTCGGCCTGGAACAGCTGGCCGCCAGCCTGGCGACCCTGGAACAAACGTGCGCCAGCCCTGGCCCCGCCACGGCGCCACAGCTCGATGAGACGCTGGGCAAGCTGCTGACGCAATGGCCGGCGGCCCTGGCCGCCATCGCCCGGCTGGCGCCGCCTGCATTGCCGGCGGCAACGGCGACGAGCGCCATCGACGCACCCGCCGCCCGGCAAGCGGCCAGCGCCCTGCTGCAGGCCTTGCAGCGCGGCGAACTCGATGACGCGGCGCAAGCACAATTGCAGCACGCCATGGGCGCGCAAGCGGATACGCTGGCGCCGCTGCTGCACGCCATCGACGACTTTGATTTCCCCCTGGCACAGTCGCTCCTGCACGGCCTGCTGCCCACCTTCTCCCCGGAGTCCCCATGAATGCACGAGCCAGGCCCGTGATTCTCGTCGTCGACGATGAAGCGGCCAATTTGCAATTGCTGCGCCAGATCTTGCAGAACGACTACGCGCTGCTGTTCGCCAAGGATGGCGCGCGGGCTCTGGAACTGGCGCAGCAGGAACGCCCGGCTCTGATCCTCCTCGACGTGATGATGCCGGGCATGAGCGGCCACGACACCTGCCGCCAGCTGAAAGCGGCGCCGCTGACGGCCGCCATCCCCGTCATTTTCGTCACGGCCCTGAACGACATGCGCGACGAACTGAGCGGTTTTGAAGCGGGCGCCGTCGATTACATCACCAAGCCGCTCAGCCCTGCCATCGTGCGTGCCCGCGTGCGCACGCATCTGTCGCTGGTGCGCATTGACGAATTGAAGGAAACGCGGCTGCAGATCGTCCAGCGCCTGGGCCTGGCGGCCGAGTACAAGGACAATGAAACGGGCTTGCACGTGATCCGCATGAGCCATTACGCGCGCCTGCTGGGCGTGGCCGCCGGCATGGACGAGGCCGCCGCGGACGACCTGCTGCACGCGGCGCCCATGCACGACGTGGGCAAGATCGGCATCCCCGACCGCATCCTGCAAAAGCCGGGCAAGCTCGATGCGGACGAATGGGCCATCATGCAGACGCACGCGCGCATCGGCGCCGACATCATCGGCGAACATGCCGCAGGCGGCATGCTGGCGCTGGCCCGCGAGATCGCCCTGTCGCACCATGAAAAATGGAATGGCAGCGGCTACCCGAACGGCTTGGCGGGCGAGGCGATCCCGCTGGCGGGACGCATCATCGCCGTGGCCGACGTCTTCGACGCGCTGACCTCGGTGCGCCCGTACAAGCGCGCGTGGTCGGTGACGGACGCCGTGGGCTACTTACAAGCGCAACAAGGCAGCCATTTCGATGCGCGGCTGGTCGAGCTGTTTGTCAAGGAACTGCCCGCCATCGACGCCATCCGGCTGCGCTGGGCAGAGAAAGAGGAAAGCCACGCGGCCGCCTGAAAAGTGAACTCCCGCCACAGCCAGCGTTGTTGCGTCACACAAGAAAGTGCCGGACAGATGGCGCCGGCGCCGATGCAGACCACTGGAAGGGCAAGGAGTTCGATGCCATTATGGCCGGCAGCAAGTCGAGCATTTTGATGCACATCAAATAACTCGCAATTTCCTGGCGACGGCCTTGCAGATGGCGCACCGCCGCGTTTTTTCGCCCCACCCTTGCGGATGACGCGGCTTTTAACTGACAGCGACAGCCTTAGACTTTGCGCTGGGCCACTGCGTCAACGACACACAGCGCCGTCATGTTGACGATGCGGCGCACGGTGGCCGATGGCGTCAAGATGTGCACGGGCTTGGCGCAGCCGAGCAGGATCGGGCCCACGGCGATGCCGTTGCCGGCCGCCGTTTTCACCAGGTTGTAGGCGATGTTGGCCGATTCGATATTCGGCATGACGAGCAGGTTGGCGTCGTTCTTCAGTGCCGAATTTGGCATCAGTTTGTGACGCAGCTTGCTGTCGAGGGCCGTATCGCCGTGCATTTCGCCGTCGATTTCCAGGTCCGGCGCGCGTTCCTTGACGATGGCCAGGGCGGCGCGCATCTTTTGCGCCGAGGCGCTGTCGCTGGAACCGAAATTCGAGTGCGACAGCAGGGCCGCGCGCGGCGACAAACCGAAACGGGTCATCTCTTCGGCGGCCATGATGGTGATCTCGGCCAGCTGCTCGGCGTCCGGATTTTCATTGACGTGCGTGTCGACCATCACCAGCTGGCGCTCCGGCATGATCAGGACGTTCATGGCCGCATACACATTGCTGCCGGCGCGCTTGCCCAGCACCTGGTCGATGTATTTCAGGTGCAGCTGGGTGGTGCCGAAGGTGCCGCAGATCATGCCGTCGGCGTCGCCCTTGTGGATCATCATCGAACCGATCAGGGTGTGGCGGCGGCGCATTTCCAGCTTCGCGTATTCCTCGGTGACGCCCTTGCGGCTCGTCATCGCGTAATACGTGTTCCAGTAATCGCGATAGCGCTCGTCGAAGTCCGGGTTGATGACGTCGAAGTCGACGCCTTGCTTGAGGCGCAGGCCGAATTTCTGGATGCGCGCTTCGAGCACCGGTGGACGGCCGACCAGGATAGGACGCGCCAGTTTTTCATCGACCACCACTTGCACGGCGCGCAGCACGCGCTCTTCTTCGCCTTCGGCGTAGACGATGCGTTTGAGTTCGGCCGGCGTGGATTTGGCCATCAGGAACAGCGGCTTCATGAAGGTGCCGCTGCGGTAGACGAATTGCTGCAGGCTGTCCGCGTACGCTTGCAAGTCCTTGATCGGACGCGTGGCGACGCCGGAATCCTCGGCCGCCTTGGCAACGGCCGGCGCGATCTTGATCAGCAGACGCGGATCGAACGGCATCGGGATCAGGTATTCAGGACCGAACGACAGGTTGCTGATGCCGTACGTGGTGGCCACGATGTCGGACTGCTCCGCATGCGCCAGGTCGGCGATCGCGTGCACGACGGCGATTTCCATTTCACGCGTGATCGTCGTCGCGCCGCAATCGAGGGCGCCGCGGAAGATGTACGGGAAGCACAGCACGTTGTTGACCTGGTTCGGATAGTCCGAACGGCCCGTGGCGATGATGGCGTCGCTGCGCACGGCCTTGACTTCTTCCGGCAGGATTTCCGGATTCGGGTTGGCCAGCGCCAGGATCAACGGGTTCGGCGCCATCTTGCGCACCATGTCTTGCTTCAGCACGCCGCCGGCGGAGACGCCGAGGAAGATGTCGGCGTCCGGGATGATCTCGGCCAGGGTGCGCAGCGGCGTGTCTTGCGCGAAGCGTTCCTTGTCCGGGTCCATCAGTTCCGTGCGGCCCTTGTAGACGACGCCGGCCAGGTCGGTGACGTAGATGTTTTTGAGCGGGAAGCCCAGGTCGACGATCAGGTCCAGGCAGGCCAGCGCCGCGGCGCCCGCGCCCGACACGACCAGTTTGCAGTCCTCGATTTTCTTGCCGACGGCTTTCAGGCCGTTCAGGATGGCCGCGCCGACGATGATGGCCGTGCCGTGCTGGTCGTCATGGAAGACGGGAATCTTCATGCGGTCGCGCAGCTGGCGCTCGATGTAGAAGCATTCAGGGGCTTTGATGTCTTCCAGGTTCACGCCGCCGAAGGTCGGTTCCAGCGAAGCGATGATGTCGACCAGTTTGTCCGGGTCCATCTCGTTGATTTCGATGTCGAAGACGTCGATGCCTGCGAATTTCTTGAACAGCACGCCCTTGCCTTCCATCACCGGCTTGGCGGCCAGCGGGCCGATATTGCCCAGTCCCAGCACGGCCGTGCCGTTGGTGATGACGGCCACCAGGTTGCCGCGCGCCGTGTATTTATAGGCGTTGGCCGGATCGATGACGATTTCTTCGCACGGTGCCGCCACGCCTGGCGAGTAGGCCAGTGCCAGATCGCGCTGGTTGGTCAGTTGTTTGGTCGGCGTCACGCTGATTTTGCCGGGGCGCGGGCACTCGTGATACTCGAGTGCGGCCAAGCGCAATTGTTGACGCAATTCTTCTTTTTTATCAGATGACGAATCCATGCTGTGCTGCCTTCCTGTTTGGTCGATCGGGTGTTCCGGATTTTATCAGACCGATTCTTTCAATTAGCTAGGTATTTTCCGCTAGCCACAGTCTGATATCACGAAAACGCATAACCTAGCATTGTAAGGCCGTCCGGCGGCACAAACGTCCTCAACAGGAAAAACTATCAAATTTTAGATTTCAATTAGTTTTTGTGATCACTGACCGGGAGCTCGCCACAGCGGCAGCGCGGCGACGGCGCGCTCGATATCGTCCATCTCGTCGTCCCCAAGAGTGGTGTCGAATTGGGCGGACAAAATGCGGCGCATCAGCGCCAGTCGCGTCGTCGCTTGCTGCGCGTCGATGAAGCGCGTCGTCTCCGCGCAATACTGCGCACGGCGCTGGGCATCGGCGCCGTCATCGTCGCCGTCGGGATAATAATGGCGGCCGATGTGCTGCAGCGACTGCAGCAGGAATTCGATCTCGCGCAGGATGCGCAGCGCATCCTCGCCGGACAGCACGATGCGGCGGTTGGCGGGCAGCAGGGATGGCGGCGTGGCGCGACTATTCAAAATAGTCCTCGATCAGGAATGCATAACCGCCATCGATCAGCATTTGCAGATAAGCGTCGAAGCTGTCGGCGATGACCTGGTAATTGTCGGGGTCATGCAGAAAGCGCACGACCTGCCCGACCTTGCCCGACGCCGTGGGCGTGAAATCGATATACAGCCGCGAGGAGCCGCCATTATTCATGCAATGCGAAAAACACAGGCGCTGGCCTTGCCGGATACCGGCGTCGATGCGGGCGTCGACGATGCCGGGATCTTCCTCCAGGTAATGGCCATAGATATCGGCGATGCTGCGCTGGTTCGCCTGCCCGTCCTGCAGGATCTGCTCGACGGAACTCAGGTAATACGGATACTCGAACACGTCCGAGCCCAGCATGTACACCAGCACCATGCCACCCGCATACTCCTGATAATAGGTGCCGTTGTACTGGCCCAGCAAGCGCAGCAGGCTGTCCGGGCACAGCGGATACGCGTGGCGCAAGCTGGCCAGTTGCGCCGCGCTGGCGCCGCTGGCCAGCGCCAGCTCCGCCAGCGGCTCTGGTGGCAAGGCCTGGCGCAATCCTGCCAAATAGTGGTCGACGATGTGCATGGGCGAAATATATCAGCTGCCGGCACACGGCACGCGCACCTTAGCGGGTATTGGCCAGCCGCGCCCCCGGCGCGAAACGCACGGCGATCAGCAGCAGCACCACGACGCCGGCGGCCATCACCATCCACGCCTGGGCCAGGCTGGACGAGTGCTGGCGTATCAGGCCGGCGATGAACGGCATGCTGCTGGCGATGATGTAGCCGCCGCCCTGCACGAAACCGAGCAGTGCGCCGGCGCCGGCCGGATCACGCACGTGGTCCATGCTGACGATCAGCGACAAGGGGAACAAAGCGCCGATGCCGCAGCCCAGTAATATCACGGCGGGCAACGCCAGTTGCGCGGGCGCCACAATCAGGCAGGCCAGGCCGCCCAGCACGGCCAGCAGCACGACCAGCAACAGGATGCGGCGGTCGGGAAAACGGTGGATGATGCTGGAAATTACCAGTCCCGCCAGCACTTCCACGAGGGTCAGGCCGCCGAGCAGCAAGCCGCTGTCGGCCGCGCTCCAGCCCAGCTCCGTGTAAAACGGCGGCAGCCAGGCCAGCACCAAGGTGTAGGCGCCCGTGCCGATGCCAAAGAACACCATCAGCAGCCAGGCGCGGCCACTGCCCACGGGCAGGCTGGCGCCCGCGCCGCCGGGCACCTCCACGCACGCGGCCGATGCGCGGCGCCACAGCAGCGCGGCGGCCACGGCCGGCAGCGCCCACAGGGCCAGCAGCGCCTGCCAGCCCAGCGATTGCGCCAACGGCGAAGCGGACGCGGCGGCAATGGCGGCGCCGCCCATGATGCCCGTCGTATAAAAGCCCATCAACTGGCCTGCCCGCTCGGGGAAATGGCGCTTGATGAAGGCGGGCAGCAAGGCTTGCACCAGCGCGATGCCCAGGCCGCCCAGGGCCGCCGTGGCGATCAGGCCGCCGCTGCCATGCAGGGGCCAGCGCAGCGCGCAAGCGGCGGCGATGATGGCGATGCCCAGCGAGATGCCGCGCGCCACGCCCAGCCGGCGCTGCAGCTGCGCGCCCGCCAGTGCGCACAGGCCCATGGCGAACACGGGCACGGTGGTCAGCAAGCCCGCATCGGCATTGCTGAGGCCTGTGCCGGCCTGGATGCTGTCGAGCAAGGGACCGATGGCGGCCAGGATAGGCCGCAGGTTCAAGCCCAGCAGAATGATGGCAGCCACTAGCAGGGCCGAAGACGATGAAGCAGAAAGGGATGCGGCAGGTCGGGCGGAAGGCATGGGATAGTCCTTGCCTCGCTGGGAGGCACATGGTTTAATGCGTCATCAAATATGACTCGATGAAAAGTATCTTAGCATAAAGATAGAAATCTATCTTTATGTCGAGATAAATGGATGCCCATGACAACTACCCCGCAAGAACACACGCGCGCGCAATTTGCCGCCGCACAATGGCAGCGTGAGCTGCCGCAGATGGACACGCGCGCCATGCAGCTGGTAGGCCAGCTGGGCACGGTGGCGCAGCTGATGGCGCGCGACTGGCTCAATCCGCTGTTCGCCGAACACGGCTTGCAGCCGGGCGAATTCGACGTGCTGGCGACATTGCGCCGCTCGGGCGCGCCCTACAGCCTGACGCCGACGGCCCTGTACGAGGCGGCCATGCTGTCTTCGGGCGGCATGACCAACCGCATCGACCGGCTGGAAGCGGCCGGCTGGATCGAACGCCAGAAGCATCCGACGGACCGGCGCGGCGTGCTGGTGGCCCTGACACAAAAGGGATTGGAATTGATAGAAAAGCTCGTGCTGCTGCACGTGGAGAACGAGCGCGCCATGCTGTCTGCGCTCGATGCGGACGAACAGCGCCAGCTCGACCAGTTGCTGGCCAAGCTGCTGCACGGCATGGCGCAGGCGAAGAAAGGCTAGGCGAGCAGACTCGCCAGCTCGCGCAGCGCCGCATTGCCGCGCCGCGCCAGACGCCGCAGTTCGGCAGGGTCGCGGCTGTCGTAGATGGCCTGGACATGGCGTGCGCTGGCCGCGCGCAAGTCGATATCGCTGTCGCGGTCCGGTAGCTGGGCATCGGCCACATGTCCCTCGACCAGGGTCAGATAGTAATGACGGGGCTTGCCGCGCAAGTTGGTGGCGAACTGCAGCACCAGTCCGTTGTCGAACAGCAGGGCGCCGCTGCGGCCACCGTGTTCCAGCAGCACGCGACACGCCGGCAAGGGCTGCCGCGCCGCGCGCAGGAAACCGGCCAGGTGTACCTGATAGCCGAGTTCCAGGCCATTCGCGCCCAGCTGGCCGCGCTGCAGATACACCTTGAACGACGCCGGCACGGGCCGGCCGGCGCGGCGGAACAGGCGCGCATCTTCGTACAGGCACAGCTGGCCGCCGTCGCTGATGGCGTCGAAGCCGCGCTCCGCCAGCTCCTGCGCTTCGAAGGTGCGCAAGCCGACGGCTTGCGGGTCGCGCAGCCAGCCGTGGTCGAGCCAGGATTGCAGCAAGAAATGAATATCGAGGAGGGGCATGGCAAGCTGTTCGGCAGTGGCAAAGGCGACTATTGTATGCCAGCCTATAATAGCCGGGCCACACCCTCACTCAACGAACTGACCACGCCATGGCCCCACACGACGCGCTTTCCGAATTCGACCTGATCAAACAATATTTTGTGCGCCAGCGCCCCGGCCGCGCCACCCTGGGCATCGGCGACGATTGCGCGCTGATCACGCCCGGCGCGGGCAAGCAGATCGCCATCTCGTCGGACATGCTGGTCGAAGACAGGCACTTCTTTGCCGGCGCCGACGCCCGCATGCTCGGCCACAAAAGCCTGGCCGTGAACCTGTCCGACCTGGCCGCCATGGGCGCGCGTCCCGTGGCATTTACCCTGGCCCTGGCCCTGCCGCAAGCGGAGCGCAGCTGGCTGGCCGGCTTTGCCGACGGCCTGTTTGCGCTGGCCGATGCGTTCGGCTGCGAATTGATCGGCGGCGACACCACCAAAGGCCCTTTGAATATCTGCATCACCGTGTTCGGCGAACTGGCGCCGGGCCAGGCCCTGCGCCGCAGCGCGGCCGTGGCGGGTGACGACATCTGGGTCAGCGGCACCCTGGGCGACGCGCGCCTGGCCTTGGCCGGCTACCGCAAGGAACAGGCATTGTCGCCAGCCGACCTGGCCATGGCAGGCGCGCGCATGCACACGCCGACGCCGCGCGTGGCGCTCGGCTGCGCGCTGGCCGAAGCGGGCCTCGCGCATGCGGCCATCGACATTTCGGATGGCCTGGTGGGAGACCTCGGTCACATCTTGAAAGCGTCGCAGGTGGGCGCCACCCTCGACGTCGACGCCCTGCCTGCCGGCCCCGTGCTGGCGCAGCAGGAAACAGGCTTGCGCCGCCGCTATACGGCCGCCGGCGGCGACGATTATGAATTGTGCTTCACGGCGCCCGCCTCTTCGCGCGACGCCATCGCCGCCCTGGCGGCCAGCTGCGGCACAGCAGCCACGCGCGTGGGCAGCATCGAGGCCAAAGCGGGCTTGCGGCTGGTGGATGCGGCAGGACAGCCGCTCGATCTGCAGCTGTCTTCCTTCGACCACTTCACCGCATTAGGACGGCTAGCGCACCGCCACCCGCGCCAGCCCCGGCTGGTTCACCATCCAGTAGTGCTGGAAGGCCAGGCGGATGTTGTCGCGCAGCTGGGTGTCGTCCCACGGCTTCGTATAAAAACGGTAGATGGCGCCCCGGTTGATCGAGTCGAGCACGGCTTCCAGGCCCGTGTAGCCGGACAGGATGATGCGGATGGTTTCCGGGTACAGCTCTTTTACTTTACTGAGGAATTCCGTGCCGCTCATGCTCGGCATGCGCTGGTCGCAGACGATCACGTGTACCCTGTGCAGGGCCAGCATTTCAAACCCTTCGGCCGGCGTGCTGGCCGTAAGAATCTGATAGCCCTCGGGACGGAACAGGCGGTGCAAGGACGACAGCACGTTGACGTCGTCGTCGACGATGAGCAGCGTCTGCGCCGGCTGCGCGGCCGGGTCGTGGCCGGGCGGCAGGCCGGCGCCGGCGACGATCATCTGCCCCAGTTCCAGCGTCGGCAGGGCGCGGCTGAAATAAAAGCCCTGGATCTCGTCGCAGCGGTTGCGCCGCAGGTATTCGAGCTGCGGGCGCGATTCCACGCCCTCGGCCACGACGCTCAGTTTCAGGCTGTGCGCCATGCTGACGATGGCCAGCGCGATGGCCGCGTCGTTCGGGTTGCTGGTGATGTTGCGCACGAAGGCGATGTCGATCTTCAGCTTGTCGATGGGGAAGCGCTGCAGATACGCGAGGCTCGAATAGCCGGTGCCGAAATCATCGATCGCCACCTTCACGCCGATTTTCTTCAATTTGCCCAGCACGACGATGGTGCGCTCGGCGTTCGACATCAGCGCCGTTTCCGTCAGTTCCAGTTCCAGCAATTCCGGCGCCACGTTGTGATGCGCCAGCGCGCGCGTCACTTCGCCTTCCAGGTCGCCTTCGGCAAACTGGCGGCTCGACACGTTCACGGCCACGTGCACGGGTCCCACTTCGCTGTCGCGCCACTCGGCGATCTGGCGGCAGGCGGCCTGGATCACCCAGGCGCCCACGCGCACGATCAGGCCCGTGTCTTCCAGCACGGGCACGAATTCGGCAGGCGCCACCAGGCCGTAGCCGGGACGGCGCCAGCGCAGCAGCGCTTCCACGCCGCTGATGCGGCCCGTGCGCAAATCCACCTTGGGCTGGTAGTACAGGATGAACTGGTCGTGTTCGAGCGCATGGCGCAGCGCCAGTTCCAGGTCCAGGCGCGCCAGCACCTGCACGTTCATGCCGGCCGTGAAGAAACGGTAACCATCGCGGCCTGCCTGCTTGGCGCCGCCCATGGCCGTATTCGCATATTTGATCAGGGTTTCCGGGTCGGTGGCGTCGTCCGGATACATGGCGATGCCGATGCTGGCCGTCAGGGTGGCCGCGTGGCCGCGCAAGTCGAAGGGCGCCCTCAGGGCTTCGCGCACCTGGTTGGCTACGGCCACGGCTTCCTGCTGGTTGCGGCTCATCGTCAATATCAGCGCGAATTCGTCGTTGCCCAATCGCCCCACCGTGTCGCGCAGGCGCACGCATTCGACCAGGCGGTTGCTGAACTGGCGCAGCAGCTCGTCGCCCAGCGCCGCGCCCAGGGTGTCGTTGATGCTTTTAAAACGGTCGAGCGCGATGAACAGCACCACGATGCGCCAGCTTTTCTCTTGCGCCAGTTCCACGGCCTGGGCCAGCGTCTGGTAGAACAGGCTGCGGTTCGGCAGCCCCGTCAAGCCATCGTAATGGGCCAGGTGCTTGAGGCGCTCCTGCGCCTGGCGCCGCTCGCTGATGTCGCGCGCCACGGCGATCAGCAGCAGGCCGCCCGCGCCAGGGGTGCCAGAATAGCCGCCCGTCACGGGCGCTTGCGCATACCAGTGCCAGCCCAGTTCCACGGGGATCAGGCTCAGGTCGCGCCGCACCAGTTCGCACTCCGTCACTTCCGTGGCCAGATGGGCCGGGCCGCCCGGCAGCGCGGCAAGCGGCGGGGCCGGCGGCGATGGCAGCAAGGTGCCCGGCGCCAGCGCCAGCAATTCGTTGCGCGCATAGCCGAGCAGGCGGCAAGCGCCGTCGTTCACGTCGACCAGGGTCATGCCCACCACGTCGACGAGGAAGATGGCGTCCGTGGTGGCGTCCATGGCGCCGCGAAAGCGCTGCAGTTCGGCCGTGCGCTGGCCCACCGTGCGTTCGAGCAGGGTGTTGTAGTGGCGCGCGGCGCGGTGCAACAGACGCACTTCGAGCATGTTGCGGATGCGCGTGAGCACCTCCAGGGCATCGAAGGGCTTGCTGATGAAGTCGCGCGCGCCCGCTTCCAGCGCCGCCAGCTTGGCGTCCGGGTCGGCGGCGATCACCAGCACGGGCAGGTAGCCTTCCAGCTCCAGCGGACGCAGGGCATCCATCACCTCGTAGCCGCTCATGCCGGGCATCACCAGGTCGAGGATGATCAGGTCGAACTGGTGGCGCTGGTGCAGGCCGGCCACGGCGCGCGCGTCGAGGGTGCTGGTGATGGCCGTGTAGCCGCCGCTGTGCAGCAAATGCTCGAGCAGGCGCAGATTGACTTCCTGGTCGTCGACGAGGAGAATTTTCGCCGCGTAGATATCGGCCTGGCTGATCATGGCGCGCCTGTTCCCTTCTGCCGGCGCTGCTGTGCCACATAGGCCAGAGTGCTGTTGATCGCCTCGGTAAATTCATCGAGGTTGATCGGCTTGGTCAGGTAGCGGTAGAAGCCCAGCGCCATGCTGCGCTCGACGTCGCCCGGCATGGCGTTGGCCGTCAGGGCGATGACGGGAATGTGCGCCGTGCGTGGATCGGCGCGCAGCAGTTTCAGCGCATCCGTGCCGTTCACGTTCGGCAGGTTGATGTCCATCAGGATCAGCTGCGGCAGGTGCGTGCGCGCCATTTCCACGCCCAGGCGGCCATCGGTGGCCGTCAACAGCTGCAATTGCGGGCAGTAGCGCACGATTTCCTCGACCAGGGTCAGGTTGGCGGGATTGTCTTCCACGTACAGCAAGGTCACGGGGGCGCTGTGATCGAGCAGCGCCCCGGCCAGGTCCGGCCGCGGCAAGGCGGGGGCCGCAGGCATGGGCAAGGCGTCGACCACGCGCAGCTCGATCCAGAAGGTGCTGCCCTCGCCGGGCGCGCTGGTCACGCCGATGCTGCCATCCATCAGCTCCACCAGGCGCTTGGTGACCACCAGGCCGATGCCGCTGCCTTCTTCCGTGCCGCCCTCCTGTCCCAGCCGGTTGAAAGGCTGGAACAGCAGCGCCACCTGTTCGCCGTCGAGGCCCACGCCCGTATCGCGCACGCTGATGCGCACCCGCCCGCCCGCCTGCGGCGCGCAATCGATGGCTACCTGCCCCTGCTCGCGGTTGTACTTGAGCGCATTCGACAACAGGTTCAACAGGATTTGCTTGAGGCGCGTGCGGTCTGCCAGCACGTTCAGGGGGCAGGCGTCGGGGAAGGTCATGCCGATGCCGCGCTGGCTGGCCAGCGGCGCGATCATGTCGCGGCATTCCTGCAAGATGGCGTCCAGGCCCACCGGTTCCAGCGACAGGCTGACGGTGCCCGACTCCACCTTGGCCAGGTCGAGGATTTCATTGATCAGTGTCAGCAGGTGGCGCCCCGATTTCAGGATATGGCCGGCGAACTCCTTCTTTTGTTCCAGGGTCGACGGCAGGCGGTCGGAACTGAGGATTTGCGCGAAGCCCAGGATGGCGTTGAGCGGCGTGCGCAATTCATGGCTCATCGACGACAAAAACGCCGACTTGGCATAGTTGGCGCTGCGCGCCTCTTCCATCGCCATGGCCAGTTCGCCATTCGTCATTTCCAGCTGCATCGTGCGCTCGTGCACGCGCACTTCCAGTTCCTGGTTCAGGCGCATGACTTCCTGCTGCGCCTCGGCGCGCTGCTCGCCTTCGCGCGCCAGCTCGCCGTTCGAGCGCTCCAGCGCCTGCGTGCGCAGCTCGATCTCGGCCAGCATCTTGTTGAAGGAATCGACCAGCTGCGCCACTTCGTCGACGCTGAGCTTGCGCGCGCGGCGCGAATAGTCGCCCGTCTCGATCACTTCGCGCGCCACGTCGGCGATGTCGAGGATCGGCTGCGTGATGACGAAATCGAGGCGGCGCAGCAGCAGCAAGGCCACCAGCAGCGCCAGCACCGTCACGCTCAGCGCGATGGCCAGGTAATCGGCCGTGCGGCCGGCCAGCTCGTAATCGGCACGCAGATACACGGTGCCCAGCAATTCGCCATTGTCGACGATGGGCTTGAACAATTCGACGGATTTGCCCGCGATGCTGACGCCTTCCTTGCCCGCCTTCGCCGGCAGCTCGCCCACGTGCTGATGCGCGCGGTAGCTGGCAAACAGGCTGCCGTCGGCCTTGTACAGGGCGCCGGCCGTCACGCGCGGACGGATGCGCATCAAATTGAGGTTTTCCAGCGCCAGGCGCTTGTCGTCGAAGGCCAGCGCGGCCGAGCTCATGTGCCCGAGCAGCTCGGCCTGGGTACTGATGTCGGCCACCAGGTTGCGGTGGTAGGCACGCAAGTCGTAGACGACGATGGTGCCCAGCGAAATGACGAGCGCCACCAGGGTGGTCAGCAAGACCACCGACATCAGCTTGTGGCGGATGGAACGCAGTCTGATCATCTAGGCGCCCCCAGTCTGCACGCGGTAGGCGGCCAGCAGCATGCGCGCGCTGATGCGGATATGCGCCTGCGCCACGGGTTTCAAGGCCACGTCGAAGCGGACCTTGTCTTCGGCCATCACAAAATTGATCATGCTGCCCATCGCGTAGACCTCATCCGAATCGGACACCGTCAGCAACGCCAGGCCACGGCTGGCGGCCAGCATCTCCTGCAGCGCCGTTTTCTCCAGCGCGCCCAGGTACAGCACGTGCAGCCCGGCCAGCGCTTCGCCGCGGCGCACTTTTTTCACCTGCACGACGCGGCCGTGGACACTATGCCCGGCCACGCTCTGCTCGAGCTGCTCGGCCAGCGCGTCGGCGCCCGCCACGCCGATCACCAGCGGCGAGTCGGGCCGGGCAAAGCTGCCGTCTGGCCACTCGACATAGCCGGCAAACTTGTACAGATACGCGGCCTTGACCTGGCGTTCCAGCTCCCCCGGCACCTGCGATCGCGCATCGGCGCACAGCACGCCCAGCAACAGCAATAGCCAGCCCCAGCGCAGGGAGCGGCGAGCGGCGCCGCGCGCGGGGCGGCGCAAGGGGCCAGGATGATGCCACCAGGTCCAGTTCAGAATTGCCATGACAACCGAGTAAAGATAATGCATACGAAGGCGCGGCACCATGCCGCTTGCCTGTTCGGGCGATGCGCACCAGGGTGGCGCAGCGACAGAGCGCCTGCCGGCCCGAAGTGGTAGCAAATGTATAAAAGAGTGTACGCATTTTCGCTGTTACCGGGGAAAGTTTCTTTTACCATCGGCCATGCTACAGTCTTGCCACCATTTTCACCGCATGCAGGAGTCATCCATGAGCAACGAACTCGTCCCCCTCTCCACCGCGCTCGGCCTGGCCTTGCAGGCGAAAGGCCTGCTGCTGGCCACGGCCGAATCGTGCACGGGCGGCGGCGTGGCGCAGGCCGTCACCGATATCGCGGGCTCGAGCGCCTGGTTCGAACGGGGCTTCGTCACCTATTCCAACGGCGCCAAGCGCAGCATGCTGGGCGTGCCTGCCGAACTGATCGCCGCACACGGCGCCGTCAGCGAGGAAGTGGCCGCCGCCATGGCGCAAGGCACCCTGGCCCACAGCGAAGCCCAGGTGGCCGTCTCGACCACAGGCATCGCCGGCCCCACGGGCGGCGTGCCGGGCAAGCCCGTCGGCACCGTCTGCTTCGGCTGGGCCATGGACGGGCGCATCCAGACGCAGCGGCTCGTGTTTGCCGGCGACCGCCAGGCCGTGCGCGAGCAGGCCGTGGCGCACGCGCTGCGCGAACTGCTGCGCTTTATTCAGTAGCGTCGGCGATGCAGGCGCGGTCGCGGCCCGCCTGCTTGGCCGCGTACAGCGCGCTGTCGGCGCGCATCAGCAATTCGTGGCGGCCGGCGCCGTGGCGCGGATACTCGGCGATGCCGGCGGAAAAGGTGCAGCCCGTCAAGCTGTGCGGCGCCTGCTGAATCAGCAACTGGCGGTAGCGCGCGGCGATATCGTCGATCTTGTACGCGGCGATGAGGCTGTCGGCTTCGCGCAACAGCAGGCAGAATTCCTCGCCACCATAACGGCAGACCATATCGGTGCCGCGCAGCTGGCCTTCCACCAGGCGCGCGAACTGGATCAGCACTTCATCGCCAAAATTATGCCCGTAGGTGTCGTTGACGCGCTTGAAAAAATCCAGGTCGATGATGGCGATGGCCACGGGCGCATCCGCATCGGCCTCGTGCAGGATGGCATTGAGGCAGGTTTCAAAATGGCGGCGGTTGTACAGCCCCGTCAGGTGGTCGCGCATGGCCTGTTCCTTCAGGCTGTCCTGCAGGGAATTGACGTGCAGGATCTGGTGCGCCAGTTCGCGGTTCAGGTGCTCGAGCTTGACGTTTTCCGATTCGCGCGCCGCCTGCAGCTCCAGCGCCTTGTCGCGCTCGGCCTTCAGGCTGTGCATTTCCTTTTCCAGATTGCGCATCAGGCTGCGCGAGGCGCGCGCCGACTTGCTGCTGGCTTCGTAGGCTGCCTGATATTGCTGCAGGAAGCCATACGCGGCCTGCCATTCGCCCAGCTGGGCGTTGATGTCGGCCAGTCCCCGCAGGATCTGCTGCTGGTGAAACGGATTGCGCGTCCAGCTCAGCAGGCTGTGCGCCTGCGTCAGCGACGCCAGCGCCTGCGCCGTCTGGCCCGCGTGCAGGTCCAGCTTGCCGCGCACCAGCCACGCATGCATCTGCTCTTCCAGGTCCTGGCCCCGGCGCGCGTACTCTTCGGCCCGCAACAGCAATTGCAGGGCGCTGTCGGGCTGGTGCAACAGGATGGCCGCGTGAGCGGCGATGCAGAACAGAAAGGCGCGCACGGCCAGGTCTTCTTCCGGCCACTCGTAAAACGGTTCCACCAGCGCCAGCGCCTCGGCCGGCTTGCCAGTGGCCAATAGACACATGGCCAGGTTGGCCGAGACGATGGTTTGCTGGTATTTGAGTTTTTGCGTGCCGATGATCTCGAGCGCCTCGACCAGCAGGGGAATCGCGTCTTCATCGTTGCCCAGGTCATGCTGCGACGACGCCAGGTTCGACAGGCTGTTGACCCGGTGCGCAGGGCTGCCGAAACGCTCGGCGATGTCGAGCGCCAGCAGGAAATTGCGCGGGCCGTCCTGCGTATCGCCACGGTTCAGGGCATCGACGCCCAGGCGCGCGTACAGCATGAATTTGTGCAGGGAGTCGGGTATCTGCGCGGCCTGGCTGCGCGCCTGCAGGAAATGCTGCTCGGCATCGGCAAAATCGCCGCGCCGGCTCGCATACGCGCCCTGCAGGGCGGCCACTTCCATGCCCCCTTCCAGGTCGCCGGTGTGCTGGAAATACGCGCCCAGGCGCTCGCATGACGGTTCGGCCTCGCCCGCGTAATACGCGAGCCAGCAATGATTGAGTTCCGCATACGCACCGCCGCGCGCATACTGTTGCCGTTGCGCCGCCGCCAGCGCCATCTGCGCCAGCCGGCGCGCCTGGCGGCGGTTGCCGACCAGGCAAGACAGGGCCTGCTGATTCAGACGGTCAATGTCGGCTTTATCGAGACTGGAGATCGGCACTGCGTCCTCATTCACACGCTGGGGTGCATTTTTCACACAAAACTTGCTCTACATCAATGGTATCCTGATTAACATCATAACCAGATTCGCTGTTCCGCATGGCATATTTGCAAAGGATTGTGGTAAAAATGCCAGTCGACGCTGTCACGGATCTTTGATTGTCACTGACGCAACAACTTGGAGTAGTCGCAATGCAAAACACGGTACATTTCATCCTGCAGGGCAAGGGCGGCATCGGCAAGACCCTCGTCTCGACCCTGCTGGCCCAGTGGATAGGCGGCAAGGACGACACGCCTTTGCGCTGCTATGACACCGATCAGGAAAACGCCACGTTCTCGCGCTACAAGGCGATGCAGGTCAAGCATGTGCCCGTGATGACGGATGCGCGCAACATCGACCCGAAACGCTTCGACGCGCTGATGATCGACATTCTCGACACGGACGGCAACTGCGTGATCGACAATGGCGCGAACACGTTTTCGCCGCTGATGGGCTATCTGCTGGAAAACGACTGTTTCTCGCTGCTGGAAGAATCGGGCCGCAAGGTCTACATCCACACCATCGTCGGCGGCGGCGACACCCTGCACGACACGGCCACGGGTTTTGTCGCGACGGCCCAATCGACCAAGGTGCCGCTGGTGCTGTGGCAAAACGAACACTTCGGCCTGCTGCAATCGGCGTCCGGCAAGCAGTTCGTCGAATCGCAGTCGTACAGCGACAACCGCGCGCGCGTGAAAGGCAGCATCACCCTGAGCCAGCGCAATCCCGACACCTTTGGTGCGGACGTCAAGAAAATGAACACGGCGCGCCTGACGATGCAGGAAGTGCTGCAGAACGACAAGTTCAACATCATGGAAAAGCAGCGCATCAAGGTCGTCTACCGCGACATCTTCGAACAGCTCGACAAGGTGCAGTGGTAGATGGACCAGCACAAACTGCGCAGCCACGTGTTCGACAAGACGGGCATCAAGGTCGACGTCGATGACCCCATATTCGCCCTCGTGGCGCTGAACGAAGCCGTGCTGGCGGAAACCGTCGAGCGCCAGCTGGCCCTGCTGGATTCTGCCACGCAGGCGCTGGCGGCCCAGGCACGCGCGGCGGGCGGCTTGCCTGCGGCCGTGCCCCAGCCTGTGCCGCAAGCGCCGCTGTCCGCCGCTTGGTTTTCTCCGCGCGAATGGCGCTTGCTGGGCGCGGCCGCCATCGTCTCCATCGCCAGCGCGCTGCTGGTGCTCGGTGGCGCGGCCCTGCTGTATACACTGTAGCACCGACCGTAGCACCGGCCGTAGTAACGTCGCGCTGCGCCAGCCACGAGCGAGCCGCAGCGTCTTCTCCACCCATCCCTGGAAGCATGCATGAAACCGATCAAACTGCTGGCCATTCCCGCCCTGTTGCTGTCGCTGTACGGCGCCCCGCTCACCCTCGCCCATGCTGCCGATGCGGCCGATGCGGCCGTCACGACGGGCGCCACGGCCGTGCCCAATATCGCCTACGAAAAATACACCTTGCCGAACGGCCTCGACGTCATCCTCGTGGAAGACCATAAATTGCCCGTCACGGCCGTCAACATCTGGTACCACGTGGGGCCGGCCAATGAAGCGCCGGGCCTGACGGGCTTTGCGCATCTGTTCGAGCACATGATGTTTGCCGCCACCAAGCACGTGCCGCGCGGCATGGCCGACCAGTTGCTCGAAGGCGCGGGCGCCACCGATTCGAACGGCAGCACGGATTTCGACCGCACCAATTATTTCGACACGGTACCGTCGAACCAGCTGGAACTGGCCCTGTGGACGCATTCCGACCGCATGGGCTATCTGCTCGACGTGCTCGACCAGACGGCGCTGACGAACCAGCAGGACGTGGTGCGCAACGAGCGCCGCCAGAGCGTCGAGAATGCGCCGTACGGCATCGTGCAGGAAGCCTTGTACCACCAGCTGTTTCCCAAGACCCACCCGTATTACGCCAGCGTCATCGGCTCGCACGCGGATATCCAGAACGCGAAACTGGCCGACATCAAGGATTTCTTCAGCAAATACTATGGGCCCAACAACGCCAGCCTCGTGATCGCGGGCGATATCGACAAGGCGAAGACCAAGGAACTGGTCAACAAGTATTTTGGCAGCTTCAAGAGCGGCCCGGCCGTGCCGAAACCGAATGTCGTGACACCGCCCATCACGCAGGAACGCCGCATCGTGGTGCAGGACCGGGTTGAGTTGCCGCGCGTCTTCATGGCCTGGCTGACGCCGTCCGCCTACACCAGGGATGACGCGGAATTGTCGATGGCCGCGCACATCCTGGCCGGCGGCAAGTCCAGCCGTTTATATAAATCCCTGGTGTACGACAAGCAGATCGCCCAGGACGTGGGCGCCAGCCAGGGCTCGAACGCCCTCACGTCGATTTTCACCATCGACGCGACGGCGCGCCCGGGCCGCAAGCCCGAGGAAATCGAGCAAGCCCTGCAGGTCGAACTGGAGCAATTGCGCGCCAAGGGCCCGACCGAGAAGGAACTGGAGCGGGCGCGCAACAGCATCGAGACGAGCATGCTGAGCCAGGTGGAAAAAATGGGTGGCCACGGCGTGGCCAACTTGCTCAACGAATACAACCAATACGTGGGCGACCCCGGCTATCTGGCCAAGGATATCGAACGCTACCGCCAGGTGACGGCGGCCGGCGTGCAGCGCGCCGTCGACCAGTACCTGAAGAACCAGTCGCGCGTGGTGGTCTATGGCGTGCCCGGCACGCCGGACCTGGGCGCCGAAGTGCCGACGCCGGCGCCGGGCAAGGTCAAGCCTGCGCCAGGCACGGCCATCAATGCGGACGAGCCATGGCGCAATGCCGTGCCGAAGGCCGGTCCCGCACCGAAGATTGTTTTACCGCAAGGAAAATCGTTCACCCTGGCGAACGGCCTGACCGTGATCCACCACTACAACGGCGCCGTGCCGCTCGTGTCCAGCCAGCTGGTCATCAAGAGCGGCTCGGGCGCCAATCCGCTGGCGCAGCCGGGCTTGTCGAGCTTTACGGCGCAATTGCTGCAGGAAGGCACGGCCACGCGCAGCGCGCCGCAGATCGCCGACGACGTGGCGCAGCTGGGCGCCCTGCTCAATACGGGCTCCGGCGTGGACGCCTCGTTTGCCCAGCTGACGTCGCTCAAAGCCACGTTCCCGCAAGCGCTCGACGTGCTGGCCGACGTGGTGCTGCACCCGCAATTCCCGCAGGAAGAAGTCGAGCGCCAGCGCGCCAGCCGCATCGGCGAACTGGCGCAGCAGCGCGAAAACGCGGGCGCCGTGGCAGCCCGCGTGGAGGCGGCGGCCCTGTACGGCCCGCAGCATCCATATGGCTACATCCAGCTGGGCACGGAAGCAGCCTTGAAAGCGGCCAGCCGCGCCGACCTGCAAGGTTTCTGGCAGCAGCATTACCTGCCGAACAATGCGGCGCTGATCGTTTCAGGTGATATCGGCGAGGCGGAATTGAAGGCGCTGGCCGAAGCGAAGTTCGGCAGCTGGAAGGCAGGCACGGTGGCGCCGTCCGTGGCCGCCGCGCCGCAGACGACGAAAGCAAAATTGATTTTGGTCGACAAGCCGGGGGCGCCGCAAACGGCCGTGCGCCTGTCGACCATCGCCGTGCCGCGCGCCACGCCCGATTACGCACCGCTGCAAGTGATGAACGCGGCGCTCGGCGGCTTGTTTACCAGCCGCCTGAACACCAACTTGCGCGAAGAAAAGGGGTACACGTATGGCGTGCGCTCGCAATTCCAGTACCGCAATCAGCCTGGACCGTTCTCGATTGCCGCCAGCGTGCGCACCGATGTGACGGGCCCGGCCGTGTCGGAAACCGTCAGAGAAATTCGCGCCATGATCGCCAAACCCTTGGCTCGCCAAGAACTGGCGAATGCGCGCAACTCGCAAGTGCTGTCCTTGCCCGGCCAGTTCGAGACGAATGCCAGCATCAGCGCCAGCATGGCCAACACGTATATCTACGGCCTGGGCCTCGACTATTACACGACCTTGCCGCAGCGCTTTGCCAGCGTGACGGACAAGCAGGTGCAGCAGGTAGCGAAAAAATACCTGCAGCCGGAAAAGCTGATCGTCATCGGCGTGGGCGACAAGGCGAAGATCGCCCCGCAATTGTCGAAGCTGAAGCTGGCGCCCGTTGAATTGCGCGATGCGGAGGGTAACGTCAAGTAATCAGGATTAGCGGCGCTTGAACAGCGCCGCTTGATCCACCAGCGCCGCGATCGCCACGCCCGCCGTGTAGGCGATCAGGTCGGCCCAGCCGAAGGCGGAGCCCAGCACCAGGTGTCCCAGCGGATGCGCGCGCAACGCGACGATCCACGGCGCCTGGTATAGCTGGCCGAATTCCACGGCAAAGCAGATCAGCAAGGCCGTCAGCGCCAGCTGCCACGTGCGCATGCGCGTGGCGACGATGCCCAGCGCAAAGACGATCATCATGGCCCACAGGGCGTCGCCCGGATACTTGCCGAGCGCGGCAGGGACGAATTGGGGAAAGGCGCGCGAAGCCAGGCCCAGCGCGATGACAGCCACGGTTGCGCCCACCTGCAGCAGGCGGCGGCGTTCAGGTTTTACCAGGAACATATTTCCATTCAAAGGCACAATACGGGCCGAACCATTGCGGCCCGTCCGATATTGTACTGCGCGGCCGAGTCCGGATGCAGCCTAATGCGCATGGACAACCTCAGCCAAGCTCGACGTGCTGCGCCAGGAAGTCAAGAAAGACGCGCACGCGCAGCGGCACGTGCCCGCCTTGCCCCACGAACACGGCATGCACTTCCTCGCTGTCGCCCGGGTTGAACTCTTCCAGCACGGCCTGCAGCCAGCCGGCCGCAATATCGGCGCGCACCTGGAAGGCGGCCAGGCGCGCCAGTCCCAGCCCCGCCAGCGCCAGTTGCCGCAAGGCTTCGCCATCGCTGGCCTGTGCATTACCCGTGACGGGCACGACGATGTCGCCCTCGGGCAGGCGCAGCGGCCAGCCCGAGCGGGCGCGCGCGTAATTGGCGTCGAGCAATTTGTGCGATGCCAGATCTGTGGCAGTCTGCGGCGTGCCGCGCCGGGCCAGGTAGGCTGGCGATGCCACGATGACCATGCGCGTCTGGCCCAGCTTGCGCGCCAGCAGGCTGGAGCTTTTCAGTGGTCCCGCCCGCACGGCCACGTCCGTGCGCTGCTCGAGGATATCGACGACGGCGTCCGTGAGCACGATGTCGAGCGTCACCTCGGGATAGCGTTCGAGAAACAACGGCGCCAGCGGCAACAAGAAATGCTGGCCGAACGGCACGTTCGCATTGACCTTGATTCTGCCGCGCGGCACATCCTGCACGCCGGCGCAGCGCTCGGCCTCGTCCAGCGCCGCCAGCACTTGCTGTCCCCGTTCGTACAGGCCGCAACCCTCGGCCGTCAGCCGCAGCTGGCGCGTGGAGCGGTTCAGCAGGCGCGCGCCCAGGCGCTCTTCCAGACGCGAGACGAGCTTGCTGACGGCCGATGGCGTCATGCCGCAAACGCGCGCGGCAGCGGAAAAGCCACCGAGCTCGACCACGCGCACAAACACTTCCAGCTCGCCGGAGCGGTTCACTTCCAGTCTGGCCATTGTGAATTCAACTCATAAATGTTCTTCGATGAGATAGTCTAGTGCATAAATGGCTTTGCTTTCATCATGCAGGCATTCCCCTTGATGAAGCGAGCCGCCATGCAACGATTGTCCCTTCTCCCCGCCATCCTGCTGAGCCTGGCGCTGAGTGCTCCCGCCGCGCATGCGGTCGATCCCGCACCCACCTGGCTGGCCAGCTGGACGGCCAGCCCCCAAGCCGTGTGGCGCAGCGATTTCCTGTTCCCCAGCAATGTGCCCGCCGTGCTGCACGGGCAGACCGTGCGCCAGGTGGCGCGCCTCAGCGTGGGCGGCCCGCGCGTGCGCATCGTGCTGTCGAATGCGTATGGCAAGGTGCCGCTGCGCATCGGCGCGGCCACCGTGGCCCTGGCCGCTTCCGGTTCCGCCGTCGAAGCGGGCAGCCTGCGCACGCTCACATTTTCCGGCCAGCCGGTGGCCAGCGTGGCGCCGGGCGCGCCGCTCGTCAGCGACCCCGTCGACCTGTCCGTGCCGGACCTGGCCCGGCTGACGGTGAGCATCCACCTGCCGCAGGCCAGTCCCGTCGCCACGTTTCACTGGGATGGGCGCGAAACGGCGTGGATCGCCCCGCAGGACCAGACGCGGGCCGCGCGCATCGATGACGTGCCCGGCGTGCAGACCACCACGGCGCGCCTTTTACTGAGTGCCATCCAGGTGGAAGCGGCGCCGGGGGCGCAGGGAGCGCAAACTGTGGCCATCCTCGGCGATTCGATTAGCGATGGCGCCACCGCCAGCCTGGGGATGGATGCGCGCTGGCCCGATTTCCTGGCCCGGCGCCTGGCGCCGCACGGCGTGGCCGTGATCAATGCGGGCATTTCCGGTGCGCGGCTATTGTCCGACGGCATGGGAGACAATGCCCTGGCGCGTTTCGAACGCGACGTGCTGGCGCAGCCTGGCGTGCGCACGGTGATCGTCCTGTTGGGGATCAATGACATCAGCTGGCCCGGCACGGCGTTTGCGCCACGGCAAAAACGGCCGGCATTGGAGGAGTTAACAAACGGCTACACCCAGCTGATCGCCCAGGCGCGCAGCCGCGGCGTGCGCGTGATCGCTGCCACCCTGACGCCATTCGAAGGCGCCCTGCCCGGCACACCGTTGAGCAACTATTACCTGCCAGAAAAAGATGCGCTGCGCCAGCAATTGAATGCGTGGATACGCGCCAGCGGCAGCTTTGATGCCGTGCTCGACTTCGACGCGTTGGCGCGCGACCCGGCGCACCCGCTGCGCCTGCTGCCCGCCTACGACTCGGGCGACCACCTGCACCCGGGCGACGCAGGCAACCGGGCGCTGGCCGAGGCGATCGACATGTCCCTACTATTGGCGTTCCAGTCGCCCAGGCCTGCGTACAAAGCCGTGCTCAGGTAACGCTCGCCGAACGATGGAATGATGGTGACGATATGCTTGCCCGCGTTTTCCGGACGGCGCGCCACTTGCAGGGCAGCCCACAGGGCGGCACCCGACGAGATGCCGACCAACAAGCCTTCATCGCTGGCGGCCAGGCGCGCTGTGGCGAAGGCGTCGTCGTTCTTGACGCAAATGATTTCGTCGTAGATGGCCGTGTTCAAAATCTGCGGCACGAAACCGGCGCCGATGCCCTGGATCGGATGCGGTCCCTTGGTGCCCTTCGACAGCATCGGCGACGCTTCCGGTTCCACGGCGATCACCTGCAGGCCGGGCTTGCGTTCCTTCAGCACTTCGCCGATGCCGGTAATCGTGCCGCCCGTGCCCACGCCGGCAACGACGATGTCCACTTGCCCATCCGTATCGCGCCAGATTTCCTCGGCCGTCGTGGCGCGGTGGATGGCGGGATTGGCGGGATTGTTGAATTGCTGCAGCATCAGATAGCGCGGGTCGGCCGCCACCAGTTCTTCGGCCTTGCGGATGGCGCCCAGCATGCCTTCGCTGCCGGGCGTGAGCACCAGCTCGGCGCCATAGGCGCGCAGCAGGATGCGGCGTTCGCGGCTCATGGTGTCAGGCATGACGAGGGTGCAGCGGTAGCCGCGCGCGGCGCACACCATGGCCAGCGCGATGCCCGTGTTGCCGCTGGTGGGCTCGACGATGACGGTATCGGAGTGGATCTTGCCTGCGGCTTCCGCGGCGACGATCATGGCCAGGCCGATGCGGTCCTTGACGCTGTGCGCGGGATTGTAGAATTCGAGTTTGGCCAGGATGGTGGCCACACTGCCGGCAGCGATGCGGTTGATGCGCACCAAGGGGGTATTGCCGATCAGTTCAGTGACGTCGTTGGCGATGTTCATGGGTGTGGTCTCCACAGCAATTTCAGAAGAACCCAGTCTACCGCGTTTCAGAGCGTAAATGGCGGCGGCGCGGGCATGCGCCGCCGCCAAACTGAACAATTACTTCACGTCCAGCAATTCCACGTCGAAGATCAGTGCCGAGTTCGGCGGAATGTCACCATTGCCGGCGCCGCGCGGGCCGTAGGCCAGTTCGCCTGGAATGATCAGGGTGCGCTTGCCGCCCACTTTCATGCCGGCCACGCCCTGGTCCCAACCCTTGATGACCATGCCCTTGCCGAGCGGGAAATCAAACGGGCCACGACCGACGGAGCTGTCGAACTTCTTGCCGCGCGAATCTTTCGCCAGCGGACGGTACAGCCAGCCCGTGTAGTGCACGGTGACGTTACTGCCGACGGACGCTTCCTTGCCCGTGCCGACCTTGTTGTCGATCAGAATCAATTTATCGGCGACAGGGCCTGGGCTCAGTGAGACGGCGGAGGCGGGAACAGGCGCTGGCGCCTGTGCCTGCGCCAGCGACGCGGCGACGGAGCAGATCAGGGCAAACAAAACGGAGCTACGCGTCATGATGTATTCTTTCAGTGAGTTTCGGTAAGATCCCTGCCAGTGAAAGTGGGCAGGGAACGCCAATAATAGCAAACCGCCGCAACGATAGGAAAAACTTGTCGCCCGACACACATTGCCCCCGCCTGTTTTACGCGCTGTGGCCCGATGCGGCCACGCGCGCGGCCCTGGCCGCCTGGCAAGCGCGCCTGGAAGGCAAACCCGTGCGTCCGGACAAGCTGCACCTGACCCTGGCCTTCCTGGGCCAGCGCCCAGCCAGCGACCTGCCGGCCCTGCTGGACATTCTGGCGCACACACCGGCGCATCCCATGCCCCTGCTGTTCGATCACGCCAGCCATTTTACGAAGCTGGCGCTGGCCTGGGCCGCCCTGGCGCAACCCTCGCCAGCCTTGCTGGACTTGCGCACGGCCTGCATGCAGCGCCTGGCGGAACAGGGGCTGGCGCCCCGCTTCGAGCACGACCGTTTTACGCCGCATGTGACCCTGGCACGTCAGGCGCCGCCGCCGGCCATCGGGGACTTCGCGCCCATCGCCTGGCTGGCGGACGAGCTGGTGCTGGTGGAATCGCTCAAGAGCAGCGGCGACTACCGCATCCTGGCCAGCAGGAAATTAAGCTAGGCGGCGTCCGGTATCGACACGGGCACCTCGGCCAATTTGTCCTGGCGCAAGCTTTTCAGCGCATGCGCGGCCGCCACCATGCCGAAGCTGGCCGTCACCACCACGCTGGAACCGAAGCCGGCGCAGTTCAGGCCAGTGACGCCGGCGGGCGCGCCGCCATCGATGGCGCACGCTTCGGCGCTCTCGGGCGTGCTCAACGGTTCCATGGAAAACACGGCGTCGACATTGAATTTGTTTTTCACGCCACGGGGGAAACCATATTCGGTACGCAACAGTTTGCGTACTCGCTTGAGCAGCGGCTCCTGTTCCGTTTTCGACAGGTCGCGCACGGCGATCAGGGTCGGGTCCGTCTGCCCGCCCGCGCTGCCGATGGTCAGCATGGGAATGTTGCGCGCGCGGCAATATGCGATCACGGCCGCTTTCGCCTTGGCATTGTCGATGGCATCAACGAGGTAGTCGAAATCGCGCCCGCCCAGCAATTGGTCCAGATTATCGGGGGTAATAAAATCCTCGATCTGCGTGACCTGGCAAAACGGGTTGATCAGTTCGATGCGTTCGGCCAGGGCCGTGATCTTGGCCTGGCCGATGGTGTCGCTCATGGCCTGGATCTGGCGGTTGATGTTCGATTCGGCAACATTGTCGAGATCGATCAGGGTCAGGCGGCCGATGGCACTGCGCGCCAGCGCTTCGACGATCCAGGAACCGACACCGCCCACGCCGATCACACACACATGGGCGGCGCGGAAGCGGGCCAAAGCCGGTGCGCCGTACAGGCGGGCGATGCCGCCGAAACGCCGCTCAAAATCGATCTCGGTCAAGTCCATGGAAATTAGTTCATTGGTGGAGGTATGCATGGCGCCATTTTAACGGACACTGCGCTGACGGATATTCTAAAATAGCCGAATTGACACAGCGACAAGCAGCACTGTCGCCGCGCCCCCACACTGCCCATCACGAGAACTCGCCATGACCTCTCCCCTGTTCGACTCCGTTCCCGGCTTTGACCAGCCCATCGCCGTGCTCAAGCATTGCCACGACAAAATCCGCAAGCAGCTGACGACCCTGCAAAACCTGCTGGGCCATTTGGCACAGCACGGCAACACGACGGACGCGCAGCAGGCGGCCAAGGCGGTGTTGCAATATTTCAATAAAGCCGCCCATCTGCACCATGACGATGAAGAGCAGGACTTGATGCCCATGCTGCAAGCGGCTGCCACGGGCGACGATGCCGCCCTGCTGGCGACCCTGGTACCGGAAATCCTGGCCGACCACCAGCGCATGGACCAGGCCTGGCTGACCCTGCGCCCGGAACTGGACGCCATCGCGGCCGGCACGGGCACGCAGCTGTCCGCCGATGGCGTGGCCGCCTACGTTGCCGCCTACCAGGCCCACATGAGCAAGGAAGAGGGCCAGCTGGCGCCCATGGCCAAGCGCCTGTTCAGCGCGCAACAAATGGAGCAGCTGGGTACGGCGATGCAGCGCCGCCGCGGCATCGCGCCCGATGTGCCAGAAGTGGCGGACGCGGCCGCCGTGCTGGCCGCCATGCGCACCGATTACGTGCAATCGAGCCTGAGCGAGACGGATGTGCTGGGCGATCCCATCGCCCAGTTCCAGAAATGGTTTGCCGAGGCCGTCAACGCACAGGTGATGGAGCCGAACGCCATGGACTTGTCCACCGTCACCCCTGACGGCAAGCCCAGCTCGCGCATCGTGCTGATCAAGCAGTTCGATGAGCGGGGCTTTACCTGGTACACGAATTACAACAGCGACAAGGGCCAGCATCTGCAACACAATCCAAACGCGGCCCTGCTGTTCTTCTGGCGCGAACTGGAGCGGCAAGTACGCATCGAGGGCACGGTGGTGAAAACCACGGCGGCCGAGAGCGACGAGTATTTCAATGTGCGTCCCCTGCAAAGCCGGCTGTCGGCGATTGCCTCGCAACAAAGCGCCCCCATCGCCGACCGTGCCGCGCTGGAAAGCAATTACGAAGCCGTGGCGGCCGCCGTCGGCGACGCGCAGCCGCCGCGCCCGGCCCACTGGGGCGGCTACCGCTTGCAGCCGGAGCGCATCGAATTCTGGCAGGGGCGCCGTTCGCGCTTCCATGACCGCATCGTGTTTACGCGCGGTGCTGACGGGCAATGGAGCATGCAACGCTTGCAACCGTAAGCAGAATAAGCAGGGCGGCGCAAAGCAAGCTGGTCAATATAGGTGTAGGCTATGAAGGTAGAAGTTACTAAATAACATTGTTTCTCAATTTGCAGCCCCGGCTGGGGCCGCTTCATTGGAGGCCATTTTGTTTGTACAAAACCAACTCAAGTCCTGGATCGCCAGCATCCGCAGCAAGACCGCCTTGCCGCTACGCATAGAATTGTGGAACGGCCAGCACGTCGACCTGTCCAGCGAAGCGCCGCGGGTCACCATCCGCCTGCCGACCGTCGCCTCGGCACGCTATCTGCTGAACCCCTCGCTGGCCAATCTCGGTTCGGCCTATGTGGAAGGCAATATCGAGGTCAAGGGCACGGCCCAGGACATGATTTCCATCTGCAATGCCCTGGCGCGCAATACCTTGAAACCGGAAGGCAAGCTGGCCCGCATCGTGCGCAGCTTTACGCACGACAAGAGCAAGGATGCGGAAGCCATCCGCTACCACTACGACGTGTCGAATGCGTTTTATGAACAGTTTCTCGACCCCGGCCTCGTGTATTCCTGCGCCTATTTCGAACAGGGCGATGAAACCCTGGCACAGGCGCAAATCAAGAAGATCGATCATATCCTGAAGAAAATCCAGTTGCAGCCGGGCCAGACCCTGCTCGACATCGGCTGCGGCTGGGGAGCGCTGGTGATTCGTGCCGCGCAGCAATATGGCGCCCGCTGCGTGGGCGTGACCCTGTCGGAAAACCAGTACGCGCTGGCGCGCGAGCGCGTGGCGGCGGCCGGCCTGGCGCACCTGATCGACATCCGCCTGCAAGATTACCGCGACGTGACGGGCCAGTTCGACCGCATCACCAGCGTGGGCATGTTCGAGCACGTGGGATTGAAGCATTTGCCCAACTACTTTTCCATCATCAACAAACTGCTGGCGCCCGACGGCATGGCGATGAATCACGGCATCACCTCGACCGATCCGGACAATGGCGAAACGCCATACGGCGGCGGCGAATTCATCGAAAAATATGTGTTCCCGCATGGCGAGCTGGCGCACATCGGCAATGTCCTGAAAACCATGCAGCAGGGTGGACTGGAAGTGCTGGACGTGGAAAACCTGCGGCGCCACTATGCGCGCACGTGCGCCCTGTGGACGGAAAATTTCGAAGCCCATGCCGAGCAGATCCGTCCATTGGCGGGCGAACGGCGCTTCCGCATCTGGCACGTCTACCTGGCCGGCTGCGCCTATGCCTTCGAGCAAGATTTGATCAGTCTGTACCAGATCGTCTGCGTGAAGGCGGGCCGGCGTTCTTCCACACTGCCCTGGTCGCGCAACTACATGTATGCGCAGGAGAATACGCAGGAAACAAGGCCGGCGCCCGTGCTGGCGAACTGACAGACGGACGCATGCGGGGCGCTTACTTCAGGCGCCCCGCATACATGGCACGGAATTTCTCCACCTTGGGCGCGACGACCAGCGCGCAATAGCCCTGCAAGGGATGCTGCTCGACATAATTCTGGTGGCACGCCTCGGCCGGATAAAAGCTTGCTGCCGGCGCCAGTTGCGTGACGATGGGCGCATCCCACACGCAGGCCATCTCGGCGAGCACCTTGCGCGCCACCTTTTCCTGTTCCGCCGACTGGTAATGGATAACGGAGCGAAATTGCGTGCCGACATCGTTACCTTGCCGGTTCACGGTGGTAGGGTCGTGCAGGGTAAAAAAGATTTCCAGCAAGTCGTGATAACTGATGACGGCGGGATCGAACTCCAGGCGCACGACTTCCGCGTGGCCCGTCTCGCCCGTGCACACCTGTTCATATGTGGGGTCGGGTACGCTGCCACCCGTATAGCCGGCCTCGACGCGCGTCACGCCACGCACTTCCCCGTACACGGCATCGAGGCACCAGAAACAGCCACCACCGAATACCGCCACTTCCGTCTGTTGATGCATGATGTCCTCCTGCAACGCCGCTGCGACGTATCATTTCATTACTGTAACGCAAAGCGCCATAGCCTGCAGTGCCGCTTGAAACGGTGCGTGGTGCACCGCACATAAGGGGCATGCCGGCCACGATTGCGCTGGCGCGGCCGATTTTTGGCATAATGTCAGCAAATAGACAGGTCACCCATGAACACACGCTCTCCCCGCGCACCAGCGCAAGAATTCGATACGGCACATTTCCGCCAAGCGCTGTCGCAGTTTGCCACCGGCGTGACGGTCATTACGACGCGTCTGGCCGACGGCAGTTTCCGCGGCTTGACGGCCAGTTCCTTCAATTCCGTCTCGCTGTCGCCGCCCCTGGTGCTGTGGAGCCTCGGTTCCGTGGCGAACAGCATGCCCATCTTCAGCGGCAACTCGCATTACGTCATCAACGTGCTGGGCGCCGACCAGGCGGAACTGGCCACGCGCTTTTCACGCCGCACGCCGAACCCGTTCGACGACGTCGAATACGAGCTGTCGCGCACGGGCCAGCCCATCCTGAAAGGCGCATCGGCCTGGTTCGAATGCCACAACCGCAGCCGCTATCCGGAAGGCGACCACGTCATTTTCGTGGGCGAAGTGGAACAATGCGCGTTTGCCGCGCAGCCGCCCTTGATCTTCCACAATGGAAAGTTCAATACACCGCCAGCCTGAGCGGGACAAAAAAAATCCGCCGAGGCGGATTTTTTGTTTTACAGGGTAAAGTTATACCCGATGCTGACACTCACGGCGAGCGGATCGAGCGTGATGCTCTGCGTCTGCCCCGTCGAGAATTTCGCCTTGGTTTTCAGGAAGGTCTTGACCACGGCCACGTCGGCAAACCAGCGCTCGTTGAAGGCCAGGGTGCTGCCGACTACCAGGCTGCCCGCCAGCTTGTTGTCCAGGCGGTAGGTGACGGGCGATCCACCCGGATCCAGCAAGGCCGTCATCTGGCCCGAGCCTTTTTCCTTCTGGAAATAGGCATACGTCAAGCCCGCGCCCACGTAAGGACGGATCATCGCATTGGGCTGGAAGAAACGGTACTGGATGAAAGCCGTCGGCGGCAAGGCTTCCGCCGTCCCCAGCTTGCCCGTACCCTTGATGGAACCATCGCCGATCAAGTCATGCTTGTACGGCACGCCCAGGATCATTTCAGCGGAAATATTGTCCGTGATCATGTAGGCAAAGGTCAGGATGGGCTTGGTATCCGACTTGACGTCGGCCTTGGTGTTCGGCAGCGCCGGCGCGGAAATGTCGCCACTGTCCACGTGCGGCGTAATCTTGTTGAGGCCAGCCTTGACCATCCAGGTGCCTGCGCTTTGCGCCGAAGCGCCCGTCGCCATGGCCATCGCGGCGGCGGCGGCCAGCACGCGTACAGCGGTATTCAAACGATTTTTCATCTTGTCTCCTGATTCATTATGTGCGGATAGCCGGGCTATCCAGTCTTGTCGCTGCCAGCGCCAGCCACGCCCAGGGGACGCAGCTGGCGCGGCGATCCTTACAGCCAGCCCCGCACAACCATGTCCTTGGCCACATAACGGGCCAGCAACAGGTTGTTGAACGGCGTAGGGTGTACATCGTCGGCATACGAGTAATGGCTGACGTCGCCCGCTTTCAGATTCGAGCCATTGCAGACCAGCGAGCTGCCCAGAATATTGCCTGGTGCGCTCAAGTCGCACGCCGTCTCGCTGACGTTGGTCAAGCCATACGGGCCAGGGTTGGTGGCCTGGTCATGGCTGACGGCAAACACGTCGACCAGCAAGACTTTCGCGTTGGCGCTCAGGCCGCCGCTCAGTTCGCCATTGAAGGCGCTGACCATGGCATTGATGAGCGCCTTGGTATTGGCGTCCTTGCTCAGACCCGATGGCGTACCGGCCACGTCCGGCAGATTGTTGACGATGACATAGTTGGCGCCCTTGGCGATGATCTGGTCCTTGACCAGCGCCACCAGTTCGGTACCCGCTTGTTTCATGGCGGCAACCAGTGTAGGCCCTTGGGCCACGGCGTAGTCGGCACCGGCCTTGGCGCCGGCAGCGTTACCCGTCACCGTCGCATCGGCTTGCGCCTTGGTGACCAGGGCCATACCCAGCGAAGCGACCGCCGTATTGCCGGCAATGACCGCAGCTTGCACGGCGGCACCGACGATGGCCTCCGACGTGGCGCCCGGCGCAGCGCTGGCCGTCTTGATGGCGGCGCCGATGGCAGCTGCTGCCGTGGTGGGGTTGGGGGCGCCGGCCGCCAGGGCCATGGTTAAATTGGTGGCGAAAGCCTGGGCGCCGGCGGCCGCGCCGGCAGCCTTGCCAGCAGCGGTCGCGCCCGCTTGCAATACGCCCAGCTGGAACAGCACGTCATTGCCGCCGGCCATCACGAAAACGGCTTCCGTGCCGCTGAACTTGCCGCCGGAAACGGCCAGGTGGTTCGCGATCTGCGTCACCACGGGCACGGTCAGGGCGCCCAACGGACTGCCCGTCAATTTATTGTTCGGACCGACGGGGTTGGTCACGCGCGAACCGCCCATGGCGTAGCCGTAGCAGCCAGCATGCTTGACGCGCGGAACGGAAAGGCCTTGCGCCGCATTCCCCTCCAGACCCGTCTCGGCGGCGCATGGCGCGGCCAGGCCGAATTGCGCGGCCAGGTGCTCGGTCCAGTTCTTGCCCGTCAGTTCAGGATTGATCTTGGTATTGTCGCCATTGATGGTGAACTTGCCGCCACCTTTCGCCTGCACCGTACCCACGGCATACGAACCGACATCGGACAGGCTGTCGCCGAACGACACCTGCGCCGTGTATTTGACTTTCAAGGCTTGATCACCGCCACTGGCGCCGCCGCAACCTGCCAGGACAGCCGCAGCCAGCACGGCCAGCGCGAATTTTGTTTGATGCATTTTGTCTCCTCGGTCTTTTTTCTGGTTTCTAAACGAACGGGCGTGCTATTCGCTACCCAACTAATATGCCATCGTTCCTCAGGCTTGTATAGAAAATATGTTTTAAAAATCAACGAAATAACAACATCGCCGGCGCCCCGTCATGGCCGGGCGATCCGCTGAATTATGGAGGATTTACTATGTTTCGTGGCAAGCATTGCTATTGCGCTGCATCAATAAAAAGCCCCTTGCGGGGCTTTTTTCAGACGGACAGGAATTGCTGCAAGATACCACTTGAGCCGAAAGCGGCGCGCCGCAAACGGTCGTTGACACCCAGCCACGCGGGGCCGGTCGGTGGCGCTTCGACGAGTATCAGCTCGGCGCCGACCTGGTCCATCGTGCGCAGCGAGGCATACAGCGCATGTGCGTAGTTTTCCGGGTTGGCGGCCAGGCGTACGCTGGCGCTGGCCGGCGGCAGATCCGAGTAGTGGATCAGGGCCACGCGGCGCCCGTCGTTGAGCAGGCGGTTCAAGGTGGCGCTCACGTCATCGCTGTGCTGCATCGCAACAGGCGTATGCGGTGCGTAATGCGATTCCAGCGTGCCCGAGGCACGCGGCGCGGCCGCATCGGCAACAGCCGGTGCGCGGCCGATGACGGCGGCGATCTGCTCGCTGCTGATATGGCCGGGACGCAACAGCACGGGACCATGTGTGGCCAGGCGCGACAGGTCGACGATGGTCGACTCGATGCCCACGTCGCTCTGTCCGCCGTCGAGCACCAGGCCCAGCAAGCCGCTGTCGAGTTCCGCCGCGAATTCATCGCGCACGTGCTGCGCCGTCGTCGGGCTGACGTTGCCGAATTTGTTCGCCGACGGTGCTGCCAGGCCGCCCTTGCCTCCCTTGAAAGTGCGTAGCAATGCGATAGCCACTGGGTGCGACGGGCAACGCAGACCCACCGTATCCTGGCCGCCGGACACGGCGTCGGGGATATGCGCGGCGCGCTTGACGATCAGGGTCAGCGGACCGGGCCAGAAAGCGGCTACCAGTTGCTGCGCTTCCTGCGGAATATCGTCGGACCAGTGCGCCAGGTCGGCGCCGGGCGCCACGTGCACGATCACGGGATGGTCCGAGGGACGGCCCTTGGCTTCGTAGATGCGCGCCACGGCGGCCGGGTTTTCCGCATCGGCGCCCAGGCCATACACGGTTTCCGTCGGGAAGGCGACGAGGCCGCCCTCTTCCAGCACGGCGGCGGCCGCCGCCAGGTCTTGTGCGGGCACGCTCACGGCGCGATTCCCAGGATCAAACAAGCGTCGCGCAGGCGCTGCTGCGCCTGCGGCAACGTGGCGGCGATGAAGGTCAAATGGCCCATCTTGCGGCCACGGCGCGGATCGTCCTTGCCATACAGGTGCAGGCAAGCGCCCGGCAGCGCCAGCACCTGGTCCCACGCCGGTTCGGTGACCACATCGCTGTCGTCGGCAAACCAGGCGTCGCCGAGGATGTTGAGCATCACGGCCGGCGAATGCTGGCGCACGTCGCCCAGCGGCAAGCGCGCCATGGCCCGCACCTGCTGCGCGAACTGGCTCGTAACGCAGGCATCCATCGTGTAATGGCCGCTGTTATGCGGGCGCGGCGCCATTTCATTGACCACCAGGCTGCCGTCTTCCAGCACAAAAAATTCGATGCACAGCACGCCGACGTAACCGAGTTCTGCCACCATGGCTTGCGCCGCCCGCTGCGCCTTGGCGGCGCAATCGTCGGACACGTTCGGGCCCGGCACGGTAGTGGTAAACAAGACGCCATCGCGGTGCACGTTCTCGGCGATCGGATAGACGACCGATTCGCCATCCACGCCGCGCGCCGTCAGCACGGACACTTCATACGCCAGCGGCAGCATCTTTTCCAGCAGACAAGTTACTTCGCCAATTTCCGCAAAGGCGGCGCGCACATCGTCGCGCGTGCGCACGCGGAACTGCCCCTTGCCGTCATAGCCCATGCGTACGGTTTTCAAGATACCGGGCAGCAAGTCGTCGCCGATGGCATCGATGTCAAGCTGCGTGGCAATCACCATGTGCGGCGCCGGCAGCACGCCCGATTTCGAGGCGCAGTCGACAAAGAAACGCTTTTCCGCGATGCGGTCCTGCGCCACCGATACGCCATGGGCGTTCGGCGCCACGAACACGCGTTCGGCCAGGCGCGACAGGCTGTCGGCCGGCACGTTTTCGAATTCCGTGGTGACGGCCAGGCATTGCGCGGCCAGGGCGTCGAGACCGGCCACATCGCTGTAGCCAGCATTGATGAGGCGCTGTGCCACCTGCCCCGCAGGGCAGGCGTCGGACGGTTCCAGTACGGCTACTTGATAACCGATGCTCTGGGCGGCCTGGGCAAACATGCGGCCGAGCTGGCCGCCGCCCATCACGCCCAGCCACGCCGGTGGATGGGCGGCAGGCAGCAATGGGGAAGTCGATTTACTATTCATTATTTCTCAAACACATTAGTCAGGCAAGACCATGGCCTTGGCGGCGGCCGTTTGCGTGGCACGGAACGCTTCCAGGCGCTCGGCCAGGGCGTCGTCGTTGGCGGCAAGCATGGCCACGGCCGTCAGCGCCGCATTCGCCGCGCCCGCTTCGCCGATGGCGAAGGTGGCCACCGGCACGCCCTTGGGCATTTGCAGGATGGACAGCATGGAATCTTCGCCGCGCAGGTATTTCGATGGCACGGGCACACCCAGCACGGGCACGATGGTCATCGCCGCCACCATGCCAGGCAGGTGGGCCGCGCCGCCGGCGCCGGCGATGATGGCGCGCAAGCCGCGCGCGCGCGCGCTTTTCGCGTACGCATACATCTCGTCGGGCATGCGGTGCGCGGAAATGACTTGCGCTTCGTATGGCACGCCAAACTGTTTCAGCATGGCGACCGCGTTCTGCATCACGTCCCAGTCCGAGGACGAGCCCATGATGACGCCGACCAGCGGCTTGTTTTGCTCAGTCATCTCAGGCCTTCAGCTTCTCGCCCGTCAGGCGTTCGATGGCTTCAAAATACTTGGCCTGGGTTTTTTCGATGACGTCGGCTGGCAGTGCTGGCGCCGGCGCGGTCTTGCCCCAGGTCAGCGTTTCCAGGTAGTCGCGCACGAATTGCTTGTCGAACGACGGTGGCGAAATGCCAGGCTGGTAGGAATCGGCAGGCCAGAAGCGCGACGAGTCGGCCGTCAGCACTTCATCCATCAAATGCATGACGCCATTGTCGTCCAGGCCGAATTCGAACTTGGTGTCGGCGATGATGATGCCGCGCGTGGCCGCGTATTCGGCGGCCGTCTTGTAGAGTTGAATGGCCACGTCGCGCATCTTGGCGGCCAGTTCCGCGCCGATGCGCTCTTCCATTTCAGCAAAGCTGATGTTTTCGTCATGCTCGCCCAGCTCGGCCTTGGCCGCCGGCGTGAAGATCGGTTCCGGCAGTTTTTCCGCCTGTTGCAGGCCGGCTGGCAGCTTGATGCCGCAGATGCTGCCCGTGTCCTGGTAATCTTTCCAGCCCGAACCGATGATATAGCCGCGTACAACTGCCTCGACCATGATCGGCTTCAAGCGCTTGGCCACGACGGCGCGGCCCTTGACTTGCTCCACTTCCTCGGGCGCCACCACGGATTCCGGCGCCACGCCGGTCAGGTGGTTCGGCACGATATGGCCCAGTTTCTCGAACCAGAAATCGCTCATCTGGTTAAGGACCTTGCCCTTGCCGGGGATAGGCTCGTTCATGACGACATCGAAGGCCGACAGGCGGTCCGTGGTGACGATCAGGATCTTGTCGTCGCCAACGGCGTAATTGTCGCGGACCTTGCCGTGGCCCAGCAATGGCAGGGAGTGGATGGAAGTCTGATAGAGGCTGTTCATAGCGGGGGAATAGTTGGATGAAACGAAACCGGCAGGCAAGGGGTGCCTGCCGGTCGAGAAAATCGGGCACGGAGCATTGCTTCCGGCCCGTTCCAGACAGAATTTTACTTCACAATTTGCGACAGCTCGCCGGCCTTGTAACGCTCGGCCATTTTTTCCAGTGGCATGGACTTGATTTTCGACGCCTGGCCTTCGCAGCCGAATGCCTGCATGCGGGCGCGCACGATTTGCTCTGCAGCAAGACGGGCTGGCTTCAGGTAGTCGCGTGGGTCGAATTTCGACGGGTTTTCAAACAGGTACTTGCGGATCGCGGCCGTCATCGCCAGGCGGATGTCGGTGTCGATGTTGATCTTGCGCACGCCGTGACGGATGCCTTCCTGGATTTCCTCGACTGGCACACCGTAGGTTTCCTTCATGTCGCCGCCGAATTCGCGGATGATGGCCAGCAATTCCTGCGGCACCGACGAGGAACCGTGCATCACCAGGTGGGTGTTCGGGATGCGTGCGTGGATTTCCTTGATGCGGTCGATGGCCAGGATGTCGCCCGTCGGCTTGCGCGTGAATTTGTAGGCGCCGTGCGAGGTGCCGATGGCGATCGCCAGGGCGTCGCACTGGGTGCGCTGCACGAAGTCGGCCGCTTGCGCCACGTCCGTCAGCAGTTGCTCGCGGGTCATGGTGCCGTCGGCGCCGTGGCCGTCTTCCTTGTCGCCCTTCATGGTTTCCAGCGAACCGAGCACGCCCAGTTCCGCTTCCACCGTCACACCGATCGCGTGCGAGAATTTCACGACTTCACGCGACACTTCCACGTTGTATTCGTAGGAAGCGACCGACTTGCCGTCCGCTTCCAGCGAACCGTCCATCATCACGGAAGTAAAACCCGAGCGGATGGCGGCCATGCAGACGGCTGGCGACTGGCCGTGATCCTGGTGCATGACGACGGGAATGTGCGGATACGCTTCGACGGCGGCGTCGATCAGGTGGCGCAGGAACGCTTCACCGGCGTACTTGCGCGCGCCAGCGGACGCTTGCATGATCACCGGGCTGTTGAGCGCATCGGCGGCGGCCATGATGGCTTGCACTTGCTCCAGGTTGTTGACGTTGAAAGCAGGAATGCCATAGCCGTTTTCGGCGGCATGGTCCAGCAGTTGACGCATGGATACGAGAGACATGGTAATACTCCAGATAACAATAGAAACCGTTGCGGCGCTTCGCGGTCAATGACCGCGGCGGCGCCTGAATTCTTTCAACCAAACCAGAACGTCCAGCAAACTGCTCAGGGCTAGGCGCGTTGCCGAAGGCAGTACGACTAGTACGACGAGGCAATGCAACAACGCCCTGGGCGGTTTGTGGGCGTTCTTATTCAAACTCGCCGACTGTGACAATTTTCAGGGCATTCGTGCCGCCCACCTGACCCATCGGCTCGCCCCAGGTGACGACGATCATGTCGCCCTTGCGGACGATACCCTGCGCCACCAGCAGCTCTTCGGCCTGCTTCAGCACTTGCGCGCTGGGGGCGTTCTGCATCAGATGATACGCCCGAACATTGCGGTACAGCGCGGCTTTGCGCAAAGTCGTGACGCTGGGCGTCAGTGCATAGATCGGCGTGTCGATGCTGTGGCGGCTCATCCACAAGGCGGTGGAACCGGATTCCGTCAGCGCCACGATGGCTTTGACGCGCAAATGGTGGGCCGTAAACAGGGCGCCGTACGCGATCGACTGGTCGATGCGGGTAAACGTGACGTTGAGGAAATCGGCATCGAGCTTGTTGTATTCGGACTGTTCCGCTTCCACGCAGATGGCGGCCATCATTTCCACCGTCTCGATCGGGTACTTGCCCGAGGCCGTTTCGGCCGACGTCATGACGGCATCCGTGCCGTCGAGCACGGCATTCGCCACGTCCGATACTTCCGCGCGGGTCGGCACGGCGTTGACGATCATCGATTCCATCATCTGCGTGGCCGTGATCGCCAGCTTGTTCGATGCGCGCGCCATCTTGATCATGCGCTTTTGCAAGGCCGGCACGGCCGCATTACCCACCTCGACGGCCAGGTCGCCACGCGCCACCATGATGCCGTCGGAAGCGTCGAGAATCTCTTGCAGCGCAGGAATGGCTTCCGCGCGCTCGATCTTGGCGATCATCATCGGCTTGTGGTGATACGGTTCACCCGCGATATTGGCCAGCTGGCGCGCCATCTCCATGTCGGTCGCGCATTTCGGGAAGGAAATGGCCAGATAGTCGGCCTGGAAACTCATGGCCGTCTTGATGTCTTCCATATCCTTGGCCGTCAGGGCCGGCGCGGACAGGCCGCCGCCCTGGCGGTTGATGCCCTTGTTGTTCGACAACTCGCCGCCAATTTTGACGGTCGTGTGGATTTCGCTGCCGTGGATGCGCTCGACGATCAGCACGATGAGGCCGTCATTCAGCAGCAGCACGTCGCCCTTGTGCAAGTCGCGCGGCAAGGCCTTGTAATCGAGGCCGACACGCTCCTGGTTACCCAGTTCGCCGTTTTCGCCCCACTTGGCGTCGAGGATGAAGCGCTCGCCTGCTTCCAGCTGGATGCGCGTGTTTTCAAACTTGCCGACGCGAATCTTCGGCCCTTGCATATCGGCCATGATGGCCACTTCGCGGCCGCATTCAGCTGCCGCCAGGCGCACCAGCGCCGCGCGGTCGATATGGTCTTGCGCCTTGCCGTGGGAAAAATTCAAGCGCACCACGTCGACGCCCGCACGTATCATTTTGACCAGGATATCGAAGTCAGTGGAAGCGGGGCCGATTGTTGCTACGATTTTTGTACCGCGTGGCATAGGAGTCCTTGTGCGCGAGCGAAGGTGAGCAAGACCTGGCGGCTGAGCCGCCCGGCAAGGTAAAAGCGCAGCGGTCAGGCTGCGCTTGGTGGCACTACAGTCAGGCCGGATCAGCCTGCGCGTTGCATCAGGATCTCAACTGCTGGGAGGGTTTTGCCTTCCAGGAATTCCAGGAAAGCGCCGCCGCCGGTCGAGATATAGCTGATTTTATCGGTAATATCGTATTTGGCAATCGCCGCCAAGGTGTCGCCACCGCCGGCAATCGAGAAAGCTTTCGAATCGGCAATGGCCAAGGCCAAGGTCTTGGTGCCGTTGCCGAACTGGTCGAACTCGAACACACCGACGGGACCGTTCCACACGATGGTGCCGGCGGCGCCGATCTGCTGCGCCAGCAGGGCGGCCGTTTTCGGGCCGATATCGAGGATCATGTCGTCGTCCGCCACGTCGGCCACGTCCTTGACGGTGGCGGCTGCCGTTGGCGAGAATTCCTTGGCGCACACGACGTCGACGGGAATCGGTACTTGCGCGCCGCGCTTGGCCATGATGTCGATGATGGCTTTCGCCTCTTCAACGAGCTCCGCTTCCACCAGCGACTTGCCGACGTTCAAGCCGACGGCCTTCATGAAGGTGTTGGCGATGCCGCCGCCGACGATCAGGTTATCGACCTTGTCGGACAGCGCTTTCAAAATGGTCAGCTTGCTCGATACCTTCGAACCGGCAACAATTGCCAGCAGTGGGCGGGCGGGTGCGTGCAAAGCCTTCCCCAGCGCGTCGAGTTCGGCGGCCAGCAGCGGACCGGCGCAGGCGACAGGGGCGAACTTGGCGATGCCGTGCGTGGACGCTTCGGCGCGGTGGGCCGTGCCGAACGCGTCATTGACGTAAATATCGCACAGCTTGGCCATTTTTTGCGCCAGCTCATCGCTGTTTTTCTTTTCGCCCTTGTTGACGCGCACGTTTTCCAGCAAGACCACTTGGCCGGCGGCCAGGGATTCCAGGCCGGCGCCATCGATCCAGTTCTGTTTCAGTGCCACTTCCTGGCCCAGCAGCTCGGACAGGCGGGCGGCCACGGGCGCCAGGCTGTCGGCCGGCTTGAACTCGCCTTCCGTCGGACGGCCCAGGTGCGACGTCACCATGACGGCAGCGCCAGCGTCCAGGGCGGCGCGGATGGCCGGCACCGAGGCGCGGATGCGCGTATCTTCGGTGATCTTGCCACTGTCATCTTGCGGGACGTTCAGGTCGGCGCGGATAAACACGCGCTTGCCTTGCAGTGCATTTTGGGCGATCAAATCTTGCAGACGGATGAAGTTGAGAACAGCTGACATGGCGATCCAGATGACGAGTGGAAGGAAGTGCGCTATTTTACCGCAAGGACCAGACCAAATCGCCGATTTGTCCTGCTTTACTGAAAAACATGCAACAGTCGCAAGCCCGTGAAAACCAGCATGCCGAAGACGATGGTTTGCAGCATATTGCGGCGAATCACGAAAAAGAGCGTGGCGGCAATACCCGACAAGAGTTTCAAATTCGATAAGTCGAAGTGCACTTGCTGCCCTTCCATCAGCAGGTCGGGCGCGATGATGGCAGCCAGCGCGCAGGCCGGCGCATAGCGCAGCATCTCGCCCACGCGGCGCGGGATGGTGATGTGATGGCCGATCAGCCAGAAGGTGCTGCGCGTGGCAGCCGTTGCCACCACCAGCACGGCGATGGCGATCCACACGTCTGCCCTGCCCAAGTCGATGCCGTCAATCATGGCGTTTTGTCCATTTTTCTGTCAATTCTTCCACGGCCATGGCGCTGACCATGCCCACCACGACGGCCACCAGCAAGCCCAGCTTATACGGCAGGCCAAAGGCCAGCACGGCCACCGCGCCCGCCACCAGCACGCCGCACAGGGCGGCGCGGCTGAGGATCAGCGGCACCGTCACGCACAGGATCGCCAGGGTGCCCGCGAAACCGAGCCCCCATTCGGCCGGCACGACGGCGCCCAGCACGATGCCGATGAAGGAACCGATTTGCCAGGCCAGCCAGTTGGGGTAGATCAAGCCTTTCAGGAAAGGCAGCTTGGCCGGGTCCGGCGTTTCATGGGGGTAGCGTTGCAGGAACAGGCCCACCGTGATGTCGCCGGCCACATAGCCGAGCGCAAAGCGCTGGCGCCACGGCAGATGGGAAAAATGGGGGGCCAGCAGCACGGAAAAGATAACAAAACGCAAATTGACGACGAGAGCCGTGGCAAAGATTACCCACACGGGCGCCTGCGCGGCCAGCAGGGGCAAGGACGCGAGCTGGGCCGAGCCGGCAAAGACAAACAGGGTCATGGCCCCCGCCTGCGCGACAGTCAGGCCGCTTTTCACCATGGCCACGCCCACCACCATGCCCCAGGCGGCGATGCCCAGCAGGGTGGGCGCCCCCAGGTTCAGGCCGGCGCGCCAGGCGTCTTTCAGCAGGACGTCGTCCTTGGCGGCCGGGACGGCGTTCACGCGGCGCTCCGGCCGAGGTAGTGTGGTAACTGCACAACAATGGTGCGCGGAGAACGGCTCCGCAACGGTGATACCGGCAAGGCAAATCCAGTCAGGGTGGCGCTACGGCAGCCATATTGTCGCGAAAAACCGCGCCGCAGCCGAAGATGATCAAGCCGACATTTTAGCCATGATTTTTGCTGTCTGCCTGAATCCGTTAAAATCGTGCTTTTGGCAGCAGCCGACTTCCTTCCATACAGCCTCACGGAGCATGACAAGATGACAAAAACCACCCAGCCAGCGGTCGAACTCGACAGTAAAGACTTGCCAGCCCACTGCCCTAACCCGGCCATGCCGCTGTGGTCGTCGCATCCGCGCGTGTTCCTGGAATTCAACAAGGACGGCGTCGCCAAGTGCCCGTACTGCGGCACGGCCTACACCCTGAAGGAAGGCGCCAGCGCCGGCCACCATTAAACTGCCCAGCGGCGCGCCCCCAGCGCGCCGTTTTTATTTGCATCAAGTTATACCGATCAGCCCGGAGTCGTCATGAAACGTCTGAAAGAACTCAATGGCAGCGCCGCCGAAGTCGAAGCGGCGTTCTACGATGCCTTGCACCGCGCCGACCTCGAAGCGCTGATGGCGCTGTGGGCCGACGATGAAGAGATCGTCTGCATCCACCCGGGTGGCGCGCGCCTGATCGGCCATGCCGCCATCCGCGCCTCGTGGGAAACCATTCTGGCCGGCGGCGGCCTGCACATCGTGCCGGCGCAGCTGCATGAAACGCACAATCTGATGAGTTCGGTGCACACGGTGATCGAAGGCGTGACCCAGGAAGAAGGCGGCCCGGCGCATTTGCTGGCCACGAATGTGTATGTAAAAACGCCGCGCGGCTGGCGCATCGTGCTGCACCACGCTTCCATCGCCCCCGGTGGCGCACCGGCCGACGCCGCGGGGACGCAGATCCTGCACTGATGGCTTTGTCTCTTCCCTACACCGCTCCGCTGTGGCTGCCTGGCGGCCACGCGCAAACGATTTATCCGGCCGTATGCCTCGCCAAGCCGGCCGTGGCCTTCCGCCGCGAACGCTGGCAAGCGCCCGATGGCGATTTCGTCGACGTCGACCTGGTCGATGGCCAGCCAGGCCAGCCCTTCGTCGTGCTGTTCCACGGCCTGGAAGGCTCGTCGAACAGCCATTACGCGCGCTCCTTGATGGCCGAGGTGGCCGCGCGCGGCTGGTCGGGCGCCGTACCGCATTTTCGCGGCTGCTCGGGCGAAGCGAACCTGGCGCCCCGTTTTTACCATTCGGGCGATGCGCAGGAAGTGGACTGGATCGTGCAGCGCCTGCGCCCGCGCGCCACGGGAAAATTGTATGCGGCCGGCGTCTCGCTGGGCGGCAACGCCCTGCTGTGCTGGCTGGGCCAGTCGCAGCACCAGGCCGATTTCATCGATGCGGCCGCGGCCGTGTCGGCCCCGCTGGACCTGGCGCAAGGGGGCAAGGCCCTGTCTTCGGGCGCCAACCGGCTCTACACGCGCATGTTCCTGAACACCTTGAAACCGAAATGCCTGGCCAAGCTCGAGCAGTTTCCCGGCCTGTTCGCGCGCGACGCCATGCTGGCCGCGCGCGATCTGCACGCCTTCGACAATGTCGTCACGGCACCGCTGCACGGCTACCGCGACGCCGACGATTACTGGCACCGCGCCAGCGCCAAACACGTCTTGCAGGACATCACCGTGCCGACCCTGGTGCTCAATGCACAGAACGACCCCTTCCTGCCCGGGCGCTACCTGCCGCGCAGCGCCGCACCGAAGGTCACGCTCGAGTATCCGCGCCACGGCGGCCACGTCGGCTTTGCCGCCGGCAAGATGCCGGGAAGCTTGCATTGGCTGCCGCAACGGCTGCTCTCCTTCTTTGAAAACGGCAACATGGCGCCGTCTGCGCCGCAAAACTGGCACGCTGGCGGTGTGCGCACTCACATGGAAAACGCTACACATGGATGAACTCGTCAAGCAAGCCCTGGCCAAATGGCCGAACGTACCCCACTGCTACGGCTGGCTGGGGCTGGACGCGCGCGGCCACTGGCGCATGCGCGACCAGCAGGCGCAACAGCAACAACTGCCCGGCGACAAGATCGTCCATGCGGCCCTGTTGAATTTCATCAACCGCAATTACGCCCAGGACGAACGCGGTTGCTGGTTTTTCCAGAATGGCCCGCAGCGCGTGTATGTGAATCTGGAGGCGACGCCGTATATCGCCCGCAGCGACCCGCAGCACGGTTTTGTCTTGCAGACGGGCGCGCCGCTAACGAGAATCGAGCAAGTGTATTGGTGCGACGACGGCATGCTGATCTTGCGCCATGGCGATATCGTGGCGCAGGTCGACGACCGCGACATTTCGCAAGTGCTGGCGTCGCTGTACTTCGATGGGCTGGCCTTGAGCGACGAGACCTTGCTGACCTGGCTGAAGAACGCTCGGGGCAAGCTGACTTTATTGCATGACGGCAAGGAGATTGCCGTGCAGCCGCTGCGCTACGATGACGTGCCGCAAACCTTCGGCTTCCAGCCGGTGCCGCAAGCCGATCAGGACTAACCCTTCTGGTCCTTGATCTGTTCGCGGCGCTTTTCCTGCAGCTCGCGCTCGCGCGCATCGATCACGGCCTGGTCATAGAAGGTCGCGTCCGTCGATTTGCGGGCGATCGTCAGCTGGTCCAGCGCGGCCATGGTGGCGCCCTGCAGCACGTAGGATTCGGCCAGCGCCATGTGCTGCAAGGTCATCTTGCCCTGGTCCGCATAGGCTTTCGCCAGTAAATCGTACAGTTCCGGCTCTTCCTTGTAGAGCTGCACCTGCTCGCGCAGATACAAGGTCGATTGCTCCAGCTTGCCGGCAGCCATCAGCGCTTCCGCATACTGATGGGCAATGCCGCGCGAGAGGGGGAACTGCTGGCGCGCAGCGTCCGCCGCCTTCAGGGCTTGCTGCGCCACTTCCTTCTTTTGCGCCGGCATCAACAGCACTTCCAGCGCCATCGCCGCCAGCAGGGAATTGGGCGCTTGCGTGCCGCCCGAGGTAAACACATTCGGCCCTGCTGGCTGGTGCAGGGCGGCATTGGCCGCGTCGAGTTCCTTTTGCGCCTCCGCCGGCTTGCCCTGCTTGACGGCGACAAAGGACAAGCCGTAATGGGCGGCCGTCACCTGGAAGCGGCTTTGCTGTTCCAGCTGTGTCTTGAAGACAGCCTTGGCATTCAACAGGCCTTGCACGCTTTCATCCTGCAGCACGCGGGCGCGCGCCCGGGCCAGGTGGAAACTCAGACTGTCCGCCCGCTGCTTGTACGGCTGCTCGCGGATGCGCGCCTGGATGTCGGCAATGCGTTCCGTCGTCAGCGGGTGGGTCTGCAAATAGGCGGGCATCAAGTCGCTGTACGAGCGGCTCGCTGCCTGCATGCGGCCGAAGAAGGCCACCATGCCGGTGGTGTCGAAACCGGCCTCGCCCATGATCTGGAAACCGATGCGGTCCGCCTCGCGTTCGGCGTCGCGGCCGAAATTGAGCTGGCGCTGGATGGCCAGGCCCTGGCCGGCGGCAAACACGCCCATGGCCACGTCGCCGCCCGCGCGCGAAGCGAGCGCCGCCAGCAGCATGGCCGCCAGCGGCATCAGGGCATCCTGGCGCTGCTGGCCCAGCATGCGCGCGATATGGCGCTGCGCCACGTGGCCGATCTCGTGCGACAGCACGGACGCCAGTTCCGCCTCCGTTTGCGCCGCCAGCACCAGGGCCGAGTGCACGCCGATGAAGCCGCCGGGCAAGGCAAACGCGTTCAACTGGGGATCGCGCACGGCAAAGAAGAAATAGTCGTAATTCGTTTCGCCGCGCACGCTGGGGCGCGCCGCCACGAGCGCGTTGCCGAAGGTATTCAGGTATTCGAGCAAGGGCGCGTCGTCGAGGTAGTCGCGGTCGCCGCGGATACCGCGCATGATTTCCTCGCCGATCTTGCGCTCCATCGCTGGCGACAGGTCTTCGCGCGACGTGTCACCCAGGTTCGGTAGGTTAGGCGCCGGCGGCACGGCCAGCGGCGTCCAGCCGCCAGCCGGCTTGGCCGCTACATTGGCGGCTGGCGCAGCAGGCGCGGACGTATAGGTTTGCGCCAGCGCACAGGGCGCCGCCAGCCATAATGCAGCCAGCATGGCTGCGCGCCGTGAGCCGCGCAGCCATGGCGCAGCGGCGTTTTCCACGATGATCGGAAGGGGAGTTTTTGAATTCACGGGTGCTATCATACCTTGTTCGCGGCGCCCATTCCCACGCGTCATGCCAGTGGCATGAGGTCGTGACCGGGCGTGCCGCGCTCCCCTTTTCTCACCTATTTTGACGCCATGACAACAGCAGACAAGCAAGCCCCCGCCGGGGAACTGACCCATTTCGACGCCACGGGCCAGGCCCATATGGTCGATGTGGGCAGCAAGGAAGACACGCGCCGTAGCGCCGTGGCCGCCGGCACCATCCGCATGCAGCCCGCCACCCTGGCATTGATCATTTCCGGCAACGCCAAGAAAGGCGACGTGCTGGGCATCGCCCGCATCGCCGCCATCATGGGCGCCAAGCGCACCAGCGACCTGATTCCCCTGTGCCACCCGCTGGCCCTCACGCGCGTCACCGTCGATTTTGAAGTGGACGAAGCGGCCAACAGCGTGCACTGCCGCGCCCAAGTCGATACGACAGGAAAAACCGGCGTGGAAATGGAAGCGCTCACGTCCGTGCAAATCGGCTTGTTGACGATCTACGATATGTGCAAGGCCGTCGACCGCGGCATGGTCATGACGAATGTGCGCGTGCTGGAAAAGCATGGCGGCAAGTCGGGCGATTGGCACGCCGAGGTCTAATTATTTTGCCTGGCGCGCAAGCTGGCCCTGGACGCGGCGCAAGTCACGCAGCAAGCAGACTGCACTGGCCAGGCACAGCGCGATGATGGCCATGGACAGGGGCAAGTGGAATTGTTCCAGCCCTGCCAGCGCAAAGCCGGCGTGGATCAGGAACGTTCCCACGCCCAGCGCGGCGCAGACACAAGCATACAAGGTCGCCCGCGCGGTGGCCAGCAGCACGTGCCGGTAACCGGCCAGCACCAGGGCAATCGCCGCCAGGTTAAACACGAGAAAACCCTGCACGCCACCCGGCAAATGAAACATCTCCCACTCTTTCCAGTAGGCAGCGTCGATTTGATGCAAGATCAGGAACAACATGGTCCAGAAGTAGCTGCGCGGCATAAGATTTACATTCGTCAATATTGATCCCATTGTAAAGCCTGCACCGCGCACCGGCTCGTGCCCATGGCACTTTCGATGCAAAAATGAATTTCATTGATATAAATGTTTTTTCATCAAGAAATCATGCATACTGCGAGTCGTCCATATCCAGATGAGCATCGCATGACAAGCAACAGACCCGCCGCGGAAAGCAAGCTCCAGGACTTCGACTTCGAGGCCATGAATCTGCAGGTGGGGGGACGCATCCAGTTCATCACGCACCGCACCATCAAACCCATCCAGCATTTCTCGACCGTGATCGGCTATGTGAAAGACGAGTACCTGATCGTCAAGATTCCCATGGAAAACGGCGCGTCGATTGTCCTCAACGAAGGCGACAAGCTGACCATCCGCGTGTTTTCCGGTGTCACCGTCTGTTCGTTTTCCTGCAGCGTGCTGCGCATCTTCGGCCGCCCGCTCAACTATGTCCACCTGAGCTTTCCCGACACCATCCAGGGCACCAGCCTGCGCACGGCCATGCGCGTCAAGGTGGACATTCCGGCGCAGCTGAGCTACCGCGACGTGGCGGCTGTGCCCGTGTTCATCGTCAATCTCAGCGTATCGGGCGCGCTGATCGAAGCGCCCAGCATGCTTACGCCCGATGACGAAGGCGTGGCGCTGAGCTTTACCCTGCTGGTGCAGCCGAACAGGCATCAGATGCGCGTCAACACGCGCGCCCGCATCCAGAACGTCAGCGTGGGCAAGCCATCGAGTGGCCACGCCGCCGGGGTAGCGGAAATCTATACTTACGGCGTGCAATTCATCGACCTGGAACCGACCCATTACACGCTGCTGCAAAACCTCACCTATGAAGCGCTGATCGCGGACCGGCAAAAAATCGTCTGATACCGGCGCGGCAGGTGCCGCTTACTGCGTCGCCACCACCTTGGGAATATTCATGCGGGTAATGGCTTCCTTGGCCGCCGCATTCGTCACGCTGGTGCTGTTGAACCAGCTCAGGCTGCTGGTGCCGAGCTGCAACTCCATGTTCACCGTCTGGCCGCCCAAACCGCTGCCCAGGTCGCCCGCCAGGGTCAGCTCGATATCGCCCTTGTCGACCTTGGCGCTGGCCACTTCGCGCGTGGCGCTGAACACGGGGATGGCGCTGGGCACGGCCGCGGTAGGCGTGCTGCAGGCGGCCGCCTCGCCGCCATTTTCCTGCACGCACAGGGCCACGGCAGTCTTCAGCGGCGCAGCGGCCGCCAGCACATTGCTGACCTTGGCCCGCATCGTATAGTCGCCGTACTGGGGAATGGCCACGGCCGCCAGGATGCTGGCGATGGCCACCACGATCATCAGTTCTATCAGGGTAAAACCGCTTTGCGCGCGCATCGTATTCTCCCATTGTGCATTGCTCACCCCATGCATGGTGCAAGCGCCATGCCAGCGGCGCGCCCGGGCAGCGCCGGTACGCACGGAAAGAAAAGCGACACATTTGGGCGGGTTCGGACCAGCGCCGTCCGCCCAGGCCGGGAATCGGCCTGTCTTGCGGACAAAAAAAAAGGAGCCGAAGCTCCTTTTTTGTACTGCATGAACCAGGCTGAAAATTACAGCATGGCTTTCAGCAGACGCGCCATTTCCGACGGGTTTTTGGTCACGGTGATGCCGCAAGCTTCCATGATTTCCAGCTTGGCTTGTGCCGTATCGGCACCGCCCGAGATCAGCGCGCCGGCGTGGCCCATGCGCTTGCCTGGAGGGGCGGTGACGCCAGCGATGAAGCCAACGACCGGTTTTTTCATGTTGTCTTTGATCCAATAAGCCGCGTTGGCTTCGTCCGGACCACCGATTTCGCCGATCATGATGACCGCGTCGGTATCTGGATCATCATTGAACATCTTCATGATGTCGATGTGCTTCAGACCGTTGATCGGGTCGCCGCCGATGCCGACTGCCGACGATTGGCCCAGGCCCAGTGCGGTCAATTGACCCACTGCTTCATAGGTCAGGGTGCCCGAACGGGACACCACGCCGATACGGCCTTTCTTGTGGATGTGGCCTGGCATGATGCCGATCTTGATTTCGTCTGGCGTGATCAAGCCTGGGCAGTTAGGGCCCAGCAGCAAGGTTTTGCTGTTGGCTTTGGCCATGCGGTCTTTCAGGGCCATCATGTCACGGACAGGAATGCCTTCGGTGATGCAAATGGCCAGATCCATTTCAGCTTCGACAGCTTCCCAGATCGCCGCTGCAGCGCCTGCTGGCGGTACGTAGATGACGGAAACGTTGGCGCCGGTTTCTTTTTTCGCTTCGGTCACGTTAGCGAAAATAGGAATGCCTTCGAAATCTTCGCCGGCTTTCTTCGGGTTCACGCCTGCCACGAAGGCAGCTTTGCCGTTCGCGTAGTCGCGGCAACCGCGGGTGTGGAACTGGCCGGTCTTGCCGGTAATCCCTTGGGTAACGACTTTGGTATCTTTATTGATCAGAATGGACATGTTGATTCCTTAATTAAGCTTGACCGGCAGCAGCGGCAACGACGCTCTTGGCTGCATCTTCCATGGTGTCGGCTGCGATGATAGGCAGACCGGAATCGGCCAGCATCTTTTTGCCCAGGTCTTCGTTGGTGCCCTTCATGCGCACGACCAGTGGCACGTTCAGCGAGACGGCTTTCACTGCGGCGATCACGCCTTCAGCGATCACGTCGCAACGCATGATGCCGCCGAAAATGTTCACCAGGATGGCTTTCAGGCCTGGGTTTTTCAGCATGATCTTGAACGCTTCGGTGACTTTTTCTGCCGTGGCGCCGCCGCCGACGTCCAGGAAGTTGGCTGGCTCGCCGCCGAACAGCTTGATGGTGTCCATGGTCGCCATGGCCAGACCGGCGCCGTTCACCAGGCAACCGATGTTGCCGTCGAGCGAAATGTAGGCCAGGTCGAATTTCGACGCTTCGATTTCAGCTGGATCTTCTTCGTCCAGATCGCGCAGGGCGACGATTTCCGGATGACGGAACAGAGCGTTCGGGTCAAAGTTGAACTTGGCGTCCAGGGCGATGACTTTGCCGCTGCCGGTAACGATCAGCGGGTTGATCTCGGCCAGCGAGCAATCGGTTTCCCAGTACGCTTTGTACAGGCCTTGCAGGTTGACGCGAGCGTCGGCGATGGAACCGGCAGGCACGCCGATTTTGGCGGCGATGTCGTCTGCCTGGGCATCGGTCAGGCCCGTGCCTGGATCGATGGTGACGTGATGGATCTTCTCTGGGTGGCTTTCGGCCACTTCTTCGATGTCCATGCCGCCTTCGGACGAAGCCATCAGGACGATTTTCTGGGTGACGCGGTCGGTGACCAGCGAAACGTACAGTTCTTGTTTGATGTCGGCGCCTTCTTCCACCAGCAGGCGATTGACTTTCTGGCCTTCGGCGCTGGTCTGGTGCGTGATCAGCTGCATGCCCATGATCTGGTCAGCGTATTCCTTGACCTGTTCGATCGATTTTGCCACTTTCACGCCGCCGCCCTTGCCGCGGCCACCTGCGTGGATCTGCGCCTTGACAACCCATACCGGGCCGCCCAGGGTTTCCGCAGCCTTGACGGCTTCTTCGACGGACATGCACGGAATACCGCGTGGTACCGTCACTCCGTGCTGCCGGAGGATTTCTTTGGCTTGATACTCATGGATTTTCATGCTGGCTTCCCTTCTGATACTGATTTGTAAAAATACGGTTAGTGGTGCAAAAAAAACAGGAAAAACAGAGCGCCGGGGTCACGCTTTGGCTACCCAGCGCGGGTAATACTGTGCAACTGCCCCGCCATCGGTGCGCAGGGCGTGGCATTTGTCGAGTTGAAACGGCTTTTCATGCGACAAGTCAGCATTCTCACCGTCACGGGTCGACCAGACATCGCCGGCAAATGCCTGAACCGTCGCAGTCGGCAAGACTTGCGCCAGTTCGGTCAAATGGGTACAGCCAGCGATTCCCGCCAGGCGCTGTTTCAAGTCGCGGCGGAAATTCTTCAATAAATTCAAACCGATCAGCGCCCTGTAAGCGGGGCCGATGGTATCGCAAAAACCGGGATAGGGCACGGCATCGGAGACAGCTTCGGCCTCGACAATGGTCAGTTCGCGATCGACGGTAATGCGCAAGTGGAGGTCATGCAGAGGGGCGCCGGCGGGACGGGGGCCGGAGGCCAGGGTCGCGTCATAGCTTTTGATGTCGGTGATATGGGCGTCAATATCCCACAGGCCGTCGTCGCGCACATACGCTTGGACGTCGATAACGCGGGAGTGCCGTAGGGCGCGCCGGGATACGGGAGTTGACAGGGGCATAAGACCGATGCCGCTTGCGCGGCCATAATTAGTAAGCAGCCATGTGCCTAAAGCACTCTGTTCGCAGCTTCTACGAACAGCAACCGCACCTGCGGCGCCGCAAAAACCCTAAAAGTGTAGCACACAGGGCGCTAGTTGCGCCGCAACATAATTTTTTATTGGTCGTGCCGTCTGCCGCAAATCATTAACGAAAATCGCAAAATCAATGACAATTATTCACAATGCAGATAACTTGAAAGCATGCCTGCGGCACCGGCGCACTGGCCGGCGCCGCGCTTCAGTCAGCCACACCCAGTGCGCGTAAAACGGGCAAGGTGCGCGCGGAAAAATATTCCGCGCGCGCCAGCAGTTCGGCCAGGTTTTCCTCTTCCGTCAACAAGGGCTGCCCGTCCTTCGTCAGCAGTTGCTCCAGGCGCAGCAGTACCGGCCACGTCGCGCGCACCCATTCTTGCGGCGTTGGACAACCTTGCTGTTTTGCCCACAGGAACAGTTGTTGTAAATGCGATACAACCACGCCGCCGCCCGTCAGGGGGCTGGCGAGGCTGTGCAAGTCGGTTCTTGCCAGCGCCTGCTCCAGCAAGTGCGCATTCAGCCGCGCCGTCTGCGGCCGCGCCACAGCGATGTCGGCCTCGTCCTGGACGGCAAGCACGCTGCCCTTGCTGACCAGCACCAATATGATCTGCAGCAAGGCGGCCAGGCCGGCTTCGCTACCCGCCAGTTGCAGCTCCAGTTCGCCTATCGTGTACACGCGATGGTCGGCCATGGCGTCGAGCACGGGCGCATACACGCGCTCGTCCATATCGGCGTCGCCCAGCACCCCGTGCACGCTCAACACCACTTCGTCGCGGGGCACGGCCAGCATCACGCGCACGGCCCGCACGGCGCTGACCTGGGCCAACGGCGTCAGCCTGCGCGCGCCCTTGACCCAGTAATCCTTGCGGAATTGCTCGTTGACGAGAAAGGCGCGCGTCGTCTCGCGGAAGACGGGATCGGGTATCTCGGCCAGGAATTGCTGGTGTTCGGCCGTCAGGTTCAGCATGTCGACCAGAGCGGTATAGTTGGCGGACGAGGCGAACTCCAGCTTGGCCTCGCCCAGCATGGCCGCAACGCTGGAAAAGGCCATCGGCTGCCAATCCGCATTGAAATATTCGTGTGCAATATAGTTGCGGTCCAGCGCTTTCAGCTTCTCGAAACGGTCCGCCAGCAGGGGATTGGCCTCCAGGTAGCGCGGTTGCACGGCGATCATCCTGTCGACAAAATCGATGGCGCCGTCGACTCGTGCCAGCACGCCCACGCCGGGCGCGCTCATGACGCGGCTATGCTCGGCCAGCAAGTCGCGCATCGGCATCATGGCACTCCAGCCCGGCTGCGTGTTATAGCTGATATAGGCGACGCCACCCACTTTCAGCTTGCGCTGCAGGAAATCGACGATCAAGGCGCGATTTTCTGCCGAGACCCAGCTCCAGATCCCGTGCAGGCAGATAAAGTCGAAATCGGGCAAGTCGTCACGGCGGCAAAACTGCGCGAACGATTCGTCCGTGAACTGTGCGCCGGCGCCGGTCACGCTGGCCAGCTCCTGCGCAAAGGTGGCCTGGGACGGATTGAAATCATTGCCATGCCAGCGCGTGGAAGACGCCGCCGCATGGATGTTGGCGCTGATGCCCTGGCCAAAGCCCAGCTCGCAAGCCGTGCCGCTGGCCGGCAAGGCAAGCCCGGCAGCCAGCAGGGGCAGCCGCAGGCGCAGAGGATTCAATTCTTCGTAATAGCCATAGGTATAGGCGATTTCGGCCACATAGCCGGCATTCCAGTTGCTCATCTCGATCCTGTCACGGTCAGTGGTGCTGCGCGCATCGCACAGCGTTCGAGCGCCAGAATACCTTATCGCGCGGCGTCGCCATACTGGAAACAAACGGCGTTTGAAAGCGCAGTTCATGGGGCACGACGGAGGCCGGCCGGCGCGCCATGGCGCGCGTCAGTCGTCTTCGGGGTCCAGGCCCTTCAAGGCCGCCTGCACGGCGCGCTGAGAAAAGCCGCGCTGCATCAGGAAGCGCATCTGTTTGTTGCGCTGCTCGGCATCCTGCGCCACCTCGCCAAATTTGCGGCGCCATACTTCGCAGGCGCGCGCAACTTCCCCTTCCGCCAGGCCCGCCTTGAGTTCCTGCAGCGCCTCGCCGCCGATGCCATGGCTTTGCAGTTCGGCCATGATGCGGCTATTGCCGAAGCGGGCCGAGCGGCGGTGGATCAGCGACTCGGAAAAGCGCTCCTGCGACAGCCAGTTGGCCTGCTCCAGACTGTCGAGCAAGGCTTCCACATCATCGCCCTCTTGCGCATGGCGCTGCAGCTTGCGCCGCAATTCCATGCGGCTGTGTTCACGCATCGACAAAAAGCGTAGCGCCCTGCCCTTCAGGCTTAGTTGTACTGCGGCCATACACCCACCTTGTCTTTCATTCCACGATCACATCACCCAAACACAATCGCCGCCCGGCGCAACAGCGCGGGACGGCGATCAGGGTCCTACCTTGCGACAAGCCATGCGTAAGTCGGATTAGGCCCCCTGGGCCGTAATCCGACAACATTGTTGGCGTCTGTAGTGTTGTCGGATTACGCGCGGCTTTGCCGCGCTAATCCGACCTACTCTGCCTTGGCTTCCGCAGCCTTGGCAGCCTTGTCGGCGGCTTTGTCCGCTTTTTCCGGCTTTTCAGCAGCCAGCGGCGGCAGTTCGCGCACGCCCAGCGACGCGCGGACCTTGTTTTCGATTTCGCGGGCCAGCGCAGGACGCTCTTGCAGGAAGGCGCGGGCGTTGTCCTTGCCCTGACCGATGCGTTCGCCGTTGTAGCTGTACCACGAACCGGATTTTTCCACGATCTTGGCATCCGAGCCCAGGTCCAGGATTTCGCCTTCGCGCGAGGTGCCGGCGCCGTACAGGATGTCGAAGTGCGCTTCCTTGAACGGTGGCGCGATCTTGTTCTTGACGACCTTGACCTTGGTTTCGTTGCCGATCACTTCATCGCCGGACTTGATCGAGCCGGTGCGGCGGATGTCCAGGCGCACGGAGGCGTAGAATTTCAGCGCATTGCCGCCGGTGGTTGTTTCCGGGCTGCCGAACATCACGCCGATCTTCATGCGGATCTGGTTGATGAAGATGACCAAGGTATTGGTGCGGTTGATGGAACCGGTCAGCTTGCGCAGGGCTTGCGACATCAGACGCGCTTGCAGGCCTGGCAGGGAATCACCCATGTCGCCTTCGATCTCGGCGCGTGGCGTCAGTGCGGCCACGGAGTCGATGACGACGAGGTCGACACTGCCCGAACGCACGAGGGCGTCGCAGATTTCCAGCGCTTGCTCGCCCGTGTCCGGTTGCGAGATCAGCAATTCGTGCAGGTTCACGCCCAGCTTTTGCGCATAACCGACGTCGAGCGCGTGCTCGGCATCGATAAAGGCGCACGTGCCGCCCAGTTTTTGCATTTCGGCGATGGTTTGCAGGGTCAAGGTGGTTTTACCCGACGATTCCGGACCGTAGATTTCCACCACGCGGCCGCGCGGCAAGCCGCCCACGCCCAGCGCGATATCGAGGCCGAGCGAACCGGTCGACACGACTTGCACTTCTTCGATCGGTGCGCTGGCATCCATGCGCATGACCGAACCTTTGCCAAACTGCTTCTCGATCTGCGCCAGTGCGGCGGCGAGCGCCTTGGCTTTTTCCGATGCGGGTACTACAGCTTTTTTATCGTCCATATGTTCTTTCAGCCGTTCTACAGTTGCGGATTCACGTGACGCATCTACGTGAACCATGCAGCCTGCGATAGCGCCAGTGGGTTAAATTCTTTACACAGACAGTACTGTATAAAAAAACAGTGATCAATGCAAGCGGAACGTGGATTTGTTTTGAAACAGATCAATACATCCGCGGATTTTCATAAAAATTCGCCACCTTGCGGAAAATGAAACACAATACAAGCTTCTACCGCCGCAAAGCATAGGAAGTGCACCATGCGTATTTTACTTGCCGAAGATGACAGCGTTCTGGCCGACGGCCTGACCCGCTCGCTGCGCCAGTCCGGTTATGCGATCGACTACGTCAAGACGGGCCAGGAGGCCGACACGGCCCTGTCCACCCAGGAATTCGACCTGCTGATCCTCGACCTGGGCCTGCCGAAAATGTCCGGCCTGGAAGTGCTGCGCCGCCTGCGCGCGCGCGCCTCGCTGCTGCCGGTGCTGATCCTGACGGCCGCCGATTCCATCGAACAACGCGTGAATGGCCTCGACCTCGGTGCCGATGATTATATGGCCAAGCCGTTCGCCTTGTCGGAACTGGAGGCAAGAGTGCGCGCCCTGACGCGCCGCGGCGCCGGCGGCGGCGCCACCATCATCAAGCACGGCCCCCTCAGCTACGACCAGGTGGGGCGCAGCGCCTACATCAACGACCAGATGCTCGACCTGTCGGCGCGCGAACTGGGCTTGCTGGAAATCTTGCTGGGCCGCACCGGCCGTCTCGTCTCGAAAGAGCAACTGGTCGACCACCTGTGCGAATGGGGCGAGGAAGTGTCGAACAACGCCATCGAAGTGTATGTGCACCGCCTGCGCAAGAAGATCGAAGTGGGTGGCGTGCGCATCGCCACCGTGCGCGGCCTCGGCTATTGCCTGGAAAAATACTCGGAAGCGGCGCGCCTGAACGCCGAAGCGGGCGAGTCGGCAAGCCCGGCCAGCGGACCCGCCAGCAAGTGAAGGCGCGCGAGGCGCCAGCGGACGAGCCGGACGACGACGACTGGTTCGAGCCGCCCACCACGGAGCAGGACGACACGATCGAGCATTCGCTGTTCGGCGAAATCCTCGACTGGATGCTGGCGCCCCTGCTGCTGCTGTGGCCGATGAGCATCGCCATCACCTATCTGGTGGCCAAGAGCATCGCCAATCAACCATTCGACCATGCGCTGGAAGACAGCGTGACGGTGCTCACGCAGCAGGTCAAGCAGGCCGATGGCGCCATGCTGCGCCGCGCGCCGGACAAGAACAGCAGCAATAATAACGGCCGCGACTTGCTGCGCGGCGACGATGTCGACACCCTGTATTACCTGGTGGTGGGCCCGCGCGGCGAATACCTGGCCGGCGACCGCGATTTGCCGCCGCCGCAGGACGCCGACAAATACCGCAGCGGCATGGTGCTGTTCCGCAACGACACCATCCACGGCACGCCCGTGCGCGTGGCGTTCAGCTATCTCGATATTCCTTCCAGCAACGACGATGAGCAAAGCCGCGCGCTGGTGCAAGTGGCCGAGACGCTGGAAAAACGCGCCCAGCTGGCCAATGAAATCATCAAGGGCGTGATTTTGCCGCAGTTCATCATCCTGCCCGTGATCCTGGCCCTCGTCTGGTTTGCCCTGGCGCGCGGCCTGTCGCCGCTGGCGCAATTGCAGGAGCGCATACGCGCCCGGCCGCCCGACGATTTGAGTCCAATCGAATCGGGCCAGGTGCCCGAGGAAATCACGCCGCTGGTCGGTTCGCTCAACGAGATGCTCTCGCGGCTGTCGCTGTCGATCGACATGCAGAAACGCTTCATCGCCGATGCCGCGCACCAGATGAAAACGCCGCTGGCCGGCATGCGCATGCAATCGGAGCTGGCCCTGCGCCAGACCGACCACGACGAGATCCACCGCTCGCTGCTGCAGCTGGCGAAAAGTTCGGAAGCGGCCACGCGCCTCGTCAACCAGTTGCTGGCCCTGGCGCGCGCTGAAAACCAGCCGCAGGCGGGCACGGCGTTCGAGCCGATCGAACTGAGCGAACTGGCGCGCGGCGTGGTGCAGGACTGGGTGCAAGCCTCGTTTGCCCAGCATATCGACCTGGGCTTCGAACAGCCCGCGTATTCGATCATGATTTCCGGCAATCCCATGATGCTGCGCGAGCTGCTGAGCAATCTGATCGACAACGCCCTGCGCTACACGCCGTCCGGTGGCAGCGTCACGGTGCGCGTGCGCAGCACCTTGGAACTGGCCATCCTGGAAGTGGAAGATACGGGGCCAGGCATTGCGCCGGCCGAGCGGGCGCACGTGTTCGAACGCTTTTACCGCATTCTCGGCAGCAATGTCGACGGTAGCGGCCTGGGCCTGGCCATCGTGCGCGAAATTGCCCAGCAGCACGGCGCCGAAGTCGATATTTTTAACAATCCGCGCGCGCAGTCGCCGAAGCTGCCGGGCACCCTGCTGCGCCTGAGCATCGCCCTGCTGTTGCCGGACGCGCCAGAAGAGGATGACGTCACGTATGGATAAGCCGAGCCCACCCGTTGCCCCGACGCGGCCGGCGCGCACGCCCAGCCCCGAGCTGCAGGCGCGCCGCGATATGCACTGGCGCAAGACGCGGCGCCTGACGGCCATCCTGCTGCTGGTGTGGCTGCTGACGGGCTTCCTGACCGTGTTCTATGCGCGCGAGCTGCTGCACCTGAACCTGTTCGGCTGGCCGCTGCCCTTCTATATGGCGGCCCAGGGCGCCTCGCTCGTGTACCTGGCCATCATCGCCTTCTATGCGTGGCGCATGCGGCGCCTCGACCGGGACTTCCATGCCGAGGAGCACGCATGAGCGGCCAGCGCAGCTTCTTTGCCCGGCTGAGCCGCTACTACCTGCTGTTTACGGCCGGTTTCGCCGCCTTCCTGCTGGCCCTGTCCGTGCTGGAACAGGAAGGCATGCCGCGCGCGTGGATCGGCTACCTGTTCATGCTCGTCACCATCACCCTGTACGCCACCATCGGCGTCATCAGCCGCACCTCGAACGTCACCGAATACTATGTGGCGGGGCGCCGGGTGCCAGCCATGTTCAACGGCATGGCCACGGCCGCCGACTGGATCTCGGCGGCCAGCTTCATCAGCCTGGCCGGCGGCCTGTACCTGAACGGCTTCGACGGCCTGGCCTTCATCATGGGCTGGACGGGCGGCTATTGCCTGGTGGCGCTATTGATCGCGCCCTACCTGCGCAAATTCAGCCAGTACACGATTCCCGATTTCCTCGCCGCCCGCTACGGCAGCGGCACCGACAAACGGGGCGCCAGCGTGCGCGTGGTGGCCGTGGCCGCCACCATCATCGTGTCGTTTACCTATGTGGTGGCGCAGATCTACGCCGTCGGCCTGATCGCCTCGCGCTTCACGGGCGTGGATTTTTCCGTCGGCATCTTTCTGGGCCTGGCCAGCATTCTCGTGTGCTCCTTTCTGGGCGGCATGCGCGCCATCACCTGGACACAGGTGGCGCAGTACATCATCATCCTCGTCGCCTTTCTGATTCCCGCCATGTGGCTGTCGGTCAAGCATGCGGACAATCCCGTGCCGCAGATCGCCTACGGCAAGGTGCTGACGCAACTGAGCGCGCGCGAACACGTGCTGGAAGCGGACCCGAAAGAAAACGAAGTGCGCGCCATCTTCCGCCAGCGCGCGCAAAGCTACCAGGCGCGCATTGACGGCTTGCCCGGTTCCTGGGAACAAGGCCGCCTGACGGCCCAGCGCCAGCTCGACAGTTTGCGCCAGCGCAATACCTCGCTGTTCGACATCCGCAACGCAGAGCGCTACCTGATCGCCTATCCGAAAAGTCCGGACGAAGCACGCGTGCTGTGGCAGGCAGCCCAGGCGCAGAACCAGAAACGCGCCGAGCCGATCATTCCGCACGCGCAGCCGTTTCCCGCTGCGGACCGCGAACAGTCCGACATCAAGCGCAACAATTTCCTGGCTCTCGTGTTTTGCATGATGCTGGGCACGGCCGCCCTGCCGCATATCCTCATGCGATCGTACACCACGCCCTCCGTGCACGAAACGCGCGTGTCCGTGTTCTGGACCCTGTTCTTCATCTTGTTGATCTATCTCACGATTCCCGCGCTGGCCGTGCTGGTCAAGTACGATATTTATTCGGCGCTCGTGGGCACGCAATACGCGAACCTGCCCACCTGGGTGTCGTACTGGGCCAACGTGGACAAGCTCAGTCCCCTGATCAGCATCGTCGACGTCAACCGCGACGGCATCGTGCAACTGGCGGAAATTTCCATCGATGCCGACGTGCTGGTGCTGGCCACGCCCGAGATCGCCGGCCTGCCCTACGTCATTTCCGGCCTGGTGGCGGCAGGCGGCCTGGCCGCCGCCCTGTCGACGGCCGATGGCTTGCTGCTGGCCATCTCCAACGCCCTGTCGCACGACGTCTATTACAAGGTGGTCGATCCCACGGCTTCGACGCAAAAGCGCGTGACGATTTCAAAATTGCTGCTGCTGGCCGTGGCCTTCATCGCCGCCTATGCGGCCTCGCAAAAGCCGGCGGACATTTTGTCGCTGGTGGGCGTGGCCTTTTCCCTGGCCGCCTCGACCCTGTTCCCGCCGCTGGTGCTGGGCGTCTTCTGGCAACGCGCCAACTACCAGGGCGCACTGGCCGGCATGCTGACGGGCTTTGGCGTATGCCTGTATTACATGCTGCACACGAGCACCATGCTGGGCGGCAATGCCAGCGGTCAATGGTTCCATATCGCGCCCATCTCGGCCGGTATCTTCGGCGTGCCGGCCGGCCTGGCCGCCGCCATCCTCGTCAGCTGGCTGACGCCGGCGCCGGGACGCCGCAGCACAGGGCTGGTCGAACATATCCGGGCGCCGGAGTGAGCGTCCATAGGTCAATTTTTTATTCCAGGTTACAACACACCATGCCCCAGGCTTTCTTGCGTCTGCTACATATCCTGGCCGCCTGCGCCAGCCTGTTTGCCCTTTCCGCACAAGCGCACACGGCCATCGCGCCGCCACCACTGTCGGCCTTCTTCGCCAACCCCGAATTCAGCGGCCCCCAGTTGTCGCCCGATGCGCGCCATCTGGCCGTGAAGGTGAGCGGCGCGAACAATCGCGAACGGCTGGCCATCGTCAACCTGCTCGATAACAGCATCAAGGTCGTGGCGCAATTCAGCGATGTCGACGTGGGCGACGTCGAATGGGTCAATAACGAACGCCTGATCCTGAACACGCGCGACCGCCAGACGGCGCCCGGCGACATGCGTTTCGGGCCGGGCCTGTTTGCCGTCAACCGCGACGGCGGCAACTTTCGCCAGCTGGCCGCCCGCAGCGCCATGCCCGATGCCTCCACCTCGATCTATAAACTGCTGCCCTGGCATACCTACCTGACGGGCCAGCGCGGTGCGCAGGATACCCAGGCCGTGTATGTGCGCAGCACCGTGTACGCCTCGACGGGCGAAGTCGACTACGAAGGCTTGCGGCAGCTCGATACGCTCACGGGCCGCAGCACGGCCGTCAAGCCGCCAGGCAAGGTGCGCCGCTGGCTGCTCGACCAGCATGGCGAACCGCGTCTGGCCGTGACCCGGGAGCGCAATATCGAAAGCGTGCAGTACCTTGATCCGGCCAGCGGCGCCTGGCGCACGCTGGCGCAGTTCGACGCCTACCTCGGCGGCCCCGACGCCTTCACCCCGCTCTCCTTCGGCCCGGACGGCACCCTGTATGTGAGCGCCCGCATGGGCAGCGATACGCTGTCCGTGCATGCCTACGACCTGGCCAGCAGCCGCATCGTGCCCACGCCCATCATCTCGCTCGACGGCTATGACTTCAGCGGCAGTCTGATCGTCGGGCAAGGCAAGCTGCTGGGCGTGCGCCACCTGAGCGATGCGCGCGCCACGCGCTGGTTCGACCCGGCCATGACGGCCACCCAGGCGCGCATCGACGCCCTGCTGCCATCGACCATCAACCTGGTTTCGCTGGCGGCCCGCCCCGCCACGCCCTTCATGCTGGTGACCTCGTATTCCGACCGGCAGCCGGGCAAATTCTCGCTGTTCAACAGCGATACGGGCAAGCTGAGCATCATCGGCGAAGCGCAGCCGCTCATCAAGCCGGCGCAGATGAGCGAGCAGCAGCTGGTGCGCTACAAGGCGCGCGATGGCCTGTCCATTCCCGCCTGGCTCACCGTGCCCGCCGCGACTTCCGGCAAGCAGCTGCCGCTGGTCGTGCTCGTGCATGGCGGCCCGTATGTGCGCGGCAGCTCCTGGCAATGGAATGCCGAAGTGCAATTTCTTGCCTCGCGTGGCTATGCCGTGCTGCAACCGGAATTTCGCGGCAGCACAGGCTTTGGCGCCAAGCATTTTCGCGCCGGCTGGAAACAATGGGGCTTGAAGATGCAGGACGATCTCGCCGATGGCGCGCGCTGGGCCATCGCCGAAGGAATCGCCGATCCGCGCCGCATCTGCATCGCCGGCGCCAGCTATGGCGGTTATGCCGCTTTGATGGGCCTGGTCAACGATCCCGACCTGTTCCGCTGCGCCATCGACTGGGTGGGCGTGACCGACATCAACCTGCTGTATAGCGGCCACTGGAGTTTCAAGTCCGACCTCGGCGATGACTGGAAACAGTACGGCATGCCCGAGCTGATTGGCGACCGGACGGCCAACGCGGCCCAGTTCCAGGCCACCTCCCCCATCGCCCAGGCGGCGCGCATCACCCAGCCCCTGCTGCTGGCATACGGCGCCGCCGACCAGCGGGTGCCGCTGTACCACGGCAAGCAGTTTTACGCGGCCGTCAAACAGCACAACCGCGATGTCGAATGGGTGGTCTACGACGAGGAAGGCCATGGCTGGACATTGCCGAAGAACCGCATCGACTTCTGGGGTCGGGTGGAGAAATTCCTCGACAGGACTATCGGAAAAGACAGCGTCCCGACAAAAAAGGAGTAGGCTGGAGGGCCGTTCCACTTACGAGGAAATCCCATGCCGTCTGGAAAAATTCTTGTTGCCCAGGGAGGCGGTCCCACCGCCGTCATCAACCAGTCGCTGGTGGGCGTGGTGCTCGAATCGCGGCGCTTTCAGCATGTCACGCGCGTGTATGGCGCGCTGCACGGCGTGCGCGGCATCGTCAATGAAGAATTCGTCGATCTGACGCAGGAAACCAGCCACAACCTGGAACTGGTAGCCGCCACGCCATCGTCGGCCCTCGGTTCCACGCGCGACAAGCCCGACATCGCCTACTGCCAGCAAATCTTCGAAGTGCTGCGCGCGCACGAGATCGAACATTTCTTTTATATCGGCGGCAACGACTCGTCCGACACGGTGCGCATCGTCAGCGAGGAAGCGCACAAGGCCGGCTATCCGCTGCGCTGCATCCACATCCCGAAAACCATCGACAACGACCTGGTGGGCAGCGACCATACACCGGGTTTCCCCTCGGCCGCGCGCTTCGTCGCGCAAGCGTTCGCCGGCGCCAACCTCGACAACGCGGCCTTGCCCGGCGTGTACGTGGGCGTGGTGATGGGCCGCCACGCGGGCTTCTTGACGGCCGCCTCGGCGCTGGGCAAGAAGTTCCCCGACGATGGCCCGCACCTGATCTACCTGCCCGAGCGCGTCTTCGTGCTGGAACAGTTTCTTGCCGACGTAAAGGCGACCTATGAAAAATATGGCCGCTGCGTGATCGCCGTCTCGGAAGGCATCCACGACGCCTCGGGCGAACCGATCGCCAGCCTGCTGGCGAAAGAAGTCGAACGCGATGCGCATGGCAATGTGCAATTGTCGGGCACGGGCGCGCTGGCCGACCTGCTGTGCGACGAAATCAAGGCGAAACTTGGCATCAAGCGCGTGCGCGGCGACACCTTCGGCTATCTTCAGCGTTCCTTCATCGGCTGCGTTTCCGACGTGGACCAGCGCGAAGCCCGCGAAGTGGGTGAAAAGGCGGTGCAATTCGCCATGTGGGGCGACCGCGACGGTTCCGTGGCCATCAAGCGCACGGGCTTTTATTCCGTCGATTACGAGCTGCTGCCGCTTACCGAGGTTGCGGGCAAGACGCGCACCATGGAAGACGAATTCATCAGCGCCAGCGGCACGGACGTGACCGATGCTTTCAGGCTGTATCTGCGCCCGCTGCTGGGCTCGGGCATGCCCGATGCCTTCCGCCTGCGCGCGGCGAAAGTGGCGAAGGTGCTCAAACCCTAGCTGTTTTCCGCCAGCAACAGCGGCCGTAGTTTCACGGCCGCCTCCTTGAGCTGCGGCACGTGCTGCATCAATTGCTCCACGGATTTGCGTGCCACGGGCGCGTGGCAGGCGACAGCCGCCACGATGCGCCCGTCGGCCGCGCAGATGGGCACGGCCACGGCCACCATGCCGTGCACGAATTCCTCGTCGTCGATGCCGATGCCCAGCCTGGCGATGCGCACGATCTCGCGCTCGAGCAACACGGGGTCGGTAATGCTTTTCGGCGTGCGCGCTTCCAAGGTCAGCATGGCCAGCAGCTCGCGCCGCTCCAGCAAACTCATGTGCGCAAGGAATAACTTTCCGCTGGCCGTGCAATGCATGGGCGCCCGGCTGCCCAGCACCAGATGCAGGCGCAGCGGTTCCTGCGTTTCCACGCGGTCCACGTAGACGATCGCATTGCCTTCGGGAATGGCCAGGTTGCACGTCTCGCCCGTGATGGCCACCAGGCTGCCCAGGATGCTGCGACTGACGCGGATCAGGGCATTGTTGCGCAGGGTCGCCAGCGCCAGGTTGGTCGAGGCGGCACCGGGCACATAGCCGCGTCCCACGGGCGTGCGCAGCACATAGCCATGCTGCTCCAGGGTATCGAGCAAGCGCATCATGCTGGCCTTGGGCACTTGCATGCGCGCGGCCAGCTGCGACAGGGTCAGGGGCTGGCTGGCGCTGGCCAGATGCTCGATCAAACGCAGCACGCGCAATCCCCGCGCCTCGTCGCCATGGCTCGCCGTCGTGCCGGTCTCCACTTGACCACCCTCTTCGGCCTCGCCCGGCCGTTTTTGAAACGCATCATGCATGTTCTGTTTCACCTCTCGCGTATGCGGCTGTTTCCGCTTGTCCCGGTGCCGCACGTCTTTTATAAATGGAACCAGACGTTCCAAAAATAACCAATAAAGACCAGTGTATCGCAAAAAACGCCCGCCGAGGCGGTGCGATACCGCAACGCAGGAGACAAGAACAATGTTGCAAATACACTACGATTACATCGTTGTCGGCGCCGGTTCCGCCGGCTGCGTGCTGGCCAACCGCCTGTCGCACGACAGCAACAATCAGGTATTGCTGCTGGAAGCGGGCGGCAAGGACAACAATCCTTGGATACACGTGCCGGTCGGCTATTTCAAGACCATGCACGATCCCAAGCTCGACTGGTGCTACCGCACGGAAGCGGACGCCGGCATCGCCGGGCGCCAGTTGCAATGGCCACGCGGCAAGGTACTGGGAGGCTCCAGCTCGCTCAACGGCTTGCTGTACGTGCGGGGCCAGAAGGAAGACTACGACCGCTGGGCCGAACTCGGCAATGCAGGCTGGAGCTATGCCGAGGTGCTGCCCTATTTTAAAAAATCGGAGGACCAGGAACGCGGCGCCAGCGATTACCATGGCGTGGGCGGTCCGTTAAAGGTGTCGGACCTGCGGCTGCGCCGCCCCATCGCCGAGCATTTTATTGCGGGCGCCACGGAAAGCGGCATCCCCTTCAATGCCGATTACAACGGCGCCACGCAGGAAGGTGTCGGCTATTTCCAGCAGACAGCCAGCAAGGGCTTGCGCTGGAGCACGGCGAAAGCCTTTTTGCGCCCCGCCCGCAAGCGCGCCAACCTGCGCGTGGAAGTGCGCGCACAAATCACGCGCGTGCTGTTCGAGGGCAAGCGCGCCGTCGGCATCGAATATCAGCAGGATGGCCAGCTGCGCCAGGCGCGCGCCAGCGGCGAAGTGATACTCTGCGCGGGCGCCATCGGCTCGCCGCAAATCCTGCAATGCTCGGGCGTGGGACCGCGCGCCCTGCTCGATGAAGTGGGCGTGCCGCTCGTGCACGACTTGCCCGGCGTGGGACAGAATCTGCAAGACCATCTGCAAATCCGCCTCGTCTTCAAGACGCGGCTGAAAACCCTGAACGATGAAGTCAACAGCCTGTGGGGCAAGCTGTGGGTGGGCATGCAATATGTGTTTTCCCGCTCGGGGCCATTGACCCTGGCGGCCAGCCAGGTGACAGTGTTTACCAAGTCGTCGCCCGACGTGGAACGGCCCGACATCCAGTTCCACATGCAGCCGCTGAGCGCCGACAAGCCGGGCGAAGGCGCGCATCCGTTTTCCGCGTTCACGTCGTCCGTGTGCCAGTTGCGCCCGCACAGCCGCGGCCACGTGTCGATCAAGTCCGCCGATCCACTCGCTTATCCTGGCATCTACCCGAACTACCTGTCCGACCCGCGCGACCAGCAGACGGCGGTTGCCGCCCTGCGCGTGGCCCGAAAAATCGCCGCCGCCCCGTCGCTGGCGCCGCACATCATTTCCGAGTTCGTGCCCGGCCCGCAGTTCCAGAGCGATGAGGAACTGCTGGACGCGGCGCGGCGCTTCAGCCAGTCGATCTACCACCCGAGCGGCACCTGCAAGATGGGGCATGACGCCATGGCCGTCGTCGACGAGCGTCTGCGCGTGCACGGCATGCAGAACCTGCGCGTGGTCGACGCGTCGATCATGCCGGAAATCGTCTCGGGCAATACGAACGCGCCCACCATCATGATCGCCGAAAAAGCGGCCGACATGATACTGGCGGACGCCGTGCGCCTGCCCAAGGCGGCTTGACTCTACCCCATTCCGTTCCCAAAGGAGGATGCCAGCGGCGGGCAGAGCGGCCCGCCCCTCAATGACTTGGCAATCAGCCAGGCATCAGAAAAAACACATAATCGATATCGATAGGAGACTAGATATTATGGATAACAATACGAGCAATCCGAAAAAGGCCAAAGAGCTACGGAAAGTCGTGATGGCCAGCGTGATCGGCGCCACCATCGAATGGTATGACTTCTTTTTATACGGCGTCGTGGCCGGCATCGTGTTCAGCAAGCTGTATTTCCCGGGCGGCGATCCGCTCGTCTCGACCATGCTGGCCTACGGCACCTTCGCCGTGGGCTTTCTGTCGCGCCCCATCGGCGGCGTGATCTTCGGCCACTTCGGCGACAAGATCGGCCGCAAGAGCATGCTGGTGATGACCCTGATGATCATGGGCATATCCACCTTCCTGATCGGCGTGCTGCCGACCTACGACCATATCGGCTACTGGGCCCCTGGCCTGCTGCTGTTCCTGCGCGTGCTGCAAGGTATCGGCCTCGGTGGCGAATGGGGCGGCGCCGTGCTGATGGCGTATGAATATGCGCCGCCAAAGGAGCGCGGCTTCTATGCCAGCCTGCCGCAGATCGGCCTGGCCATCGGCCTGTGCCTCGCTTCGGGCGTGGTGGCGATCCTGTCGTACACGCTGACGGATACGCAATTCCTGTCCTGGGGCTGGCGCGTCGCCTTCATCCTGTCGGCGGCCCTCGTCTTCATCGGCATGTGGATACGTTTGAACGTGATGGAAACGCCCGAGTTCCAGGCCGTCAAGGAAAAGAACGCGGAGACGCAGATTCCATTCTTCGACCTGCTGAAACGCTATCCGGGCAATGTCTTGAAGGGCATGGGTGCGCGCTATATCGACGGCGTATTCTTCAATATCTTCGGCGTGTTTTCCATCACTTACCTGACCAACACCATCAAGATCGACCGCACGGAAGCGCTGATGGGCGTGATGGCGTCGGCCGTCGTGATGTGCTTCTGCATTCCGTTCTTCGGCAGGCTGTCGGACCGCATCGGCCGCAGCAAGGTGTTTTTCTGGGGTTCATTGATCACGGGCCTCTCGTCGATTCCCGCCTTCTGGATCATGCTCAACCATGCCGACAATCCGCTGCTGCTGTGGTGTTCCGTGATCATCCCGCTGGGCGTGCTGTATTCGGCCGTGTACGGCCCGGAAGCGGCCCTGTTCTGCGACCTGTTCGACGCCAAGGTGCGCTACACGGGCATCTCCTTCGTCTACCAGTTCTCGGGCATCTTCGCCAGCGGCCTGACACCCATCATCGCCACCTACCTGCTCAAGACGGGCAATGGCGAGCCGTGGCACATCGTCGGCTACATCCTGTTCGCCTCGCTCGTCTCGGCCGTCAGCGTGGCCATGATCGGGAAAGGAGGCTCGCAGCCGGATGTCCACATGAAGACGGCGCACGCAAGGTAAGACATCGGGACGTAAAAAAGGCAGGCCTCTCGCGAGTGCCTGCCTTTTCCATTCAAGCTACAACTTAGATGACGATAGTCTGATGCTCGTCGCCCACGCGAGCGCGGATCGTGCCGATGCGCGACACGGTTTCGCCGGCCGCTTGCAGCTGGGCGATGGCGGCGTCCGCGTTCTCTTGCGAGACGATGACGGTCATGCCGATGCCGCAGTTGAAGACGCGGTGCATTTCGGCGTCAGCCACGCCGCCGTGCTGTTGCAGCCACGTGAACAGCGGCGGCATGGTCCATGCCTTCGAATCCAGCTCGGCCACCAGGCCAGGCTGCAGCACGCGCGGGATGTTTTCCACCAGGCCGCCACCGGTGATGTGCACCATGCCCTTGACTTCCATGGCATCCATCAGCGCCAGCAGCGGCTTGACGTAGATGCGCGTCGGCTGCATCAGCACGTCGGCCAGTTTACGGCCGTGGAAGTCGCCTTCCAGGTCAGGTTTCGCCACTTCGATGATCTTGCGCACCAGCGAGTAACCGTTCGAGTGCACGCCCGACGAGGCCAGGCCCAGCACCACGTCGCCCGGGGCGATCTTGGTGCCGTCGATGATTTTCGATTTTTCCACGGCGCCGACGGCAAAACCTGCCAGGTCGTATTCGCCGGCCGGGTACATGCTCGGCATTTCCGCCGTTTCGCCGCCGATCAGCGCGCAACCGGCTTGTTCGCAACCTTGGGCGATGCCCTTGATGACGTCGGTGGCAATGGCCACGTCCAGCTTGCCGCAAGCGAAGTAGTCGAGGAAGAACAGCGGCTCGGCGCCTTGCACCAGGATGTCGTTGACGCTCATGGCGACCAGGTCAATGCCGACCGTGTCATGGCGGTTCAGTTCGAACGCCAGGCGCAATTTGGTGCCGACGCCGTCGGTACCCGAGACCAGCACCGGTTCCTTGTACTTCTTGCTGATTTCAAACATGGCGCCAAAACCGCCCAGGCCGCCCATCACGCCTTCGCGCAGGGTGCGCTTGGCAAACGGCTTGATTGCTTCGACTAAAGCGTCGCCTGCGTCGATATCGACGCCAGCGTCACGGTAGGAAAGGGAAACATTAGAAGTCTGGTTCATGGTGTGGTGGCAGCGGAGGCGGTAAAATAGAAGGCGGATACCCGCCGGCACGCGCGCGCAAGCATGTTTTTCAACATCGTGCGGCAGGGCGCCAGCGGGTGAATTCGGTCGATCAAGTCGCTATTTTATCAAATAGCCCCGCTATTTCGTAATTAACTGCCTTTTTTTAACGCAACAGTACAAACTACATGCCATTCGCCATCACCGCCGAACAGAAGCAAACAGCATTTTGGATCGCGGTCTGGCTGGCATTTTTGCTGCTGCTGGTCAGCCTCGGCCCCATCCTGACGCCCTTCCTGGCCGCCGCCATCCTCGCCTACGTGCTCAATCCCGGCGTCGACCGCTTGCAGCGCCTCCATTACAAGCGCTTTTATGTGCCCCGTCCGCTGGCCGTGCTGGTCGTCGTAGTGTTGTTTTTCCTCGCCATTACGGCGCTCGTGCTGATCGTCGTGCCCGTGTTGCAAAAGGAAATCCCGCTGCTGCAGGCGCAAATCCCGCAATTCCTCAGCAAGGCGAACGAATTCCTGGCGCCAAAACTGCGCGACCTCGGTATCCGCGTGCGCCTGGACGGCACGGGCATCAAGCGCATGCTGAGCCAGCAGATGGCCACCAGCGGCGATGAAATCTGGAGCACCGTGCTCGCCTCGGCCCGCATCGGCGGCACAGCCGTGCTGGGCTGGCTGGCCACCGTGGTGTTGATTCCCGTGGTGCTGTTTTATTTGTTGCTGGACTGGCATCCGATGCTCGCGCGCATCGCCGGCGCCGTGCCGCGCCGCTGGGTCGGCCGCACGGTGGGCATGGCACAGGAAGTCGACACCCTGCTGGCGCAATACCTGCGCGGCCAGTTGCTCGTCATGCTGGTGCTGGCCACGTATTACTCGGTGGCACTGGCCATCGCCGGTTTTGAAGTGGCATTGCCTGTAGGCATCATCACGGGCTTGCTGGTGTTCATCCCCTACCTGGGCTTCGGACTGGGCCTGATGCTGGCGCTGATCGCCGCCCTGCTGCAGTTTGCCGACTGGAGCGGCGTCATCGCCGTGGCCGTCATCTACGGCTGCGGCCAGGTCATCGAAGGCTTTTTCCTCACGCCGCGCCTGGTGGGCGAGCGCATCGGTTTAAATCCGCTGGCCGTGATCTTTGCCTTGCTGGCTTTCGGACAATTGTTCGGTTTCGTCGGCGTTTTGCTTGCTTTACCCGCTTCTGCCGTCCTGATGGTCGCTTTTAAGCATCTAAGACGCCACTACCTCTCCAGCAGCTTCTATAATACCTAGTAAAAGCGGATATCATATCAACCTAGCAATACCACGATGCACATGCAGTAATGAAAAACAGGACAAGGCGTACGCCATGAAACAACTGGTGCTCGATTTAGGCACAGACCAGGCGCACAGCCTCGATACCTTCGAGGTGGGACAGAATGCCGAAGTGGCGCAGCTGATGCGCCAGTTCGCCGCGCGCACTTCGCGCGAACATTTTGCCTACCTGTGGGGCGAACTGGCCGCCGGCAAGAGCCACCTGCTCAAGGCCCTGGCCAGCACCGAGCGCGCGCGCTACATTTCGCCATTCTCGATCGAGTCCGAATTCGTATATTCGCCTGACGTCGACCTGTACCTGCTCGACGACTGCGAAAAACTGTCGCCGCTGGCGCAGATCGATGCCTTTGCCCTGTTCAATGAAATCCGCGCCAACAAGGCATTCATGGTCTGCAGCGGCGCCGTGCCGCCCGCCGTGCTGCCCGTACGCGAAGACTTGCGCACGCGCATGGGCTGGGGCCTGATCTACCAGATCCACGGCTTGACCGACGAAGAAAAAATCGCCGCCCTGACCCAGGCGGCCACCACCCGCGGCTTGACCTTGTCGCCCGGCGTGTTACCCTATCTGCTGTCCCATTTCCGGCGCGACATGCGTTCGCTGTCGACGATGCTGGACTCTCTCGACCTCTACTCCCTTGAAACCCAACGCCCGATCACCTTGCCATTGTTGCGCGAGTTGCTGCAGGCGGAAGCGAAAGAATGATGAATCTGGCCCTGTTTGACCTCGACCACACCCTGCTGCCCATCGACTCGGATCACGAGTGGGGCGAATTCCTGGTACGCATCGGTGCCGTGGACGCCGCCGAATTCACCCGCCGCAACGACGAATTTTTCGCGCAATACCAGGCCGGCACGCTCGATCCGGTGGAATACCTGGAATTCTCGCTCGGCACGCTGGCGCAATTCCCGCGCGAGCGCCTGGAAGCGCTGCACCGGCAATTCATGGCGGAAGTGGTCATGCCGGTCATCCGTCCGGAAGTCGTGGCCCTGCTGAAACAGCACCAGGACGCGGGCGACCTGCTGGCCATCGTCACGGCCACCAACCATTTCATCACCAAACCCATCGCCGATGCGCTGGGCGTCGAGCATCTGCTGGCCGCCATGCCCGAATATGACGACGCAGGCAACGTCACGGGCAAACTGGTCGGCACGCCGACCCTGGGCGCGGGCAAGCTGACCCACACCCACGCCTGGCTGGAAAAGATGGGCAAGGAACTGGGGCAGTTCGAGCGCAGCTATTTTTACAGCGATTCGCACAACGACATTCCCCTGCTGTCGGTCGTGACCCACCCGGTCGCGACCAACCCCAACACCGCTTTGAGCGCACACGCATCCCTCCACGGCTGGCCATCACTTCACTTATTCAATGATTAAAAAATTCATCCGCAAGATCCTCGGCGTTAAAAAAGAGGCAGCGCGCGACACCACGGCACCCATCGTGCTCGGTCCTGCGCAACACGGAATCGACCCGAAACTGGTGTCGTCGAATGCCATCCGCGTCACCAGCAGCCTGCAGGAAGCGGGCTTCGAGGCCTTCGTCGTCGGCGGCGCCGTGCGCGACCTGCTGCTGGGCGTGAAACCGAAAGACTTCGACATCGCCACCAACGCCACGCCGGAACAGGTCAAGCGTTTGTTCCGCCGCGCCTTCATCATCGGCAAGCGCTTCCAGATCGTGCACGTGATGTTTGGCCAGGATTTGCTGGAAGTGACGACCTTCCGCGGCGCCGGTGCCGACTCCGCGCCCAAGGATGAACATGGCCGCGTCCTGCGCGACAACACCTTCGGCTTGCAGCACGAAGACGCGCTGCGCCGCGACTTCACGATCAACGCCATGTATTACAACCCGGCCACGCAGGAAGTACTCGACTACCACGGCGGCGTGGAAGACATCCGCGCCAAGACCTTGCGCATGATCGGCAAGCCGGAAGAACGCTACCGCGAAGATCCCGTGCGCATGCTGCGCGTCGTGCGCTTCGCCGCCAAGCTGAAATTCACCATCGAGCCGCATACGGCCGCTCCGATTCCCGTCATGGCGCCGCTGATCAACAACGTGCCCGCGCCGCGCGTGTTCGACGAAATGCTCAAACTCCTGATGAGCGGCCACGCGCTGGCTTGCCTGCAGCAGCTGCGCAAGGAAGGCTTGCATCACGGCCTGCTGCCGCTGCTCGACGTGGTGCTGGAACAGCCGCTGGGCGCGAAATTCGTCACGCTGGCGCTGGACGCCACGGACCAGCGCATCGCCGCCGGCAAGACCGTCTCGCCAGGCTTCTTGTTTGCCTCGCTGCTGTGGCACCAGGTACTGGAAAAATGGACGGCCTACCGCGCCGCAGGCGAATCGACGATTCCCGCGCTGCACCTGGCGGCCGACGACGTGCTCGACTCGCAAACGGAAAAACTGGCCTTGCAGCGCAAGATCGGTTCCGACATGCGCGACATCTGGTCGATGCAGCCGCGCTTCGAGCGCCGCGTCGGCAAGGCGCCGTACAAACTGCTTGAGCACCTGCGCTTCCGCGCCGGCTACGACTTCCTGCTGCTGCGCTGCGCCTCGGGCGAGATCGACATGGACATCGGCGAATGGTGGACAGCCTTTTATGAAGGCGACGAGGAAACGCGCGAAGCGCTGCTTGTCAGCGCCAATGCCGCACCGGGGGCCGTCAAGAAGAAGCGCCCGCCACGCCGCAGCACGCGCAGCAAGACCAGCACGGGCGGAGGTTCGACCACCGGCAGCACCAGCGGCAAATAATGACGGTCACCGCCTACATCGGCATCGGAGCCAACCTGGGCGACGCACGCGCCAACGTGCAGGATGCGATCGCGCGCCTGGCGCGCCTGCCCGGCGCATCGCTGGTCGACGCCTCGGCCAGCTACCGCACGGCGCCCATCGATTCGAGCGGTGACGACTACATCAACGCCGTGGCGCGCATCACAACCACCTTGCCGGCTGAAGAACTGCTGCTGGCGCTGCACGCCATCGAGGCGGCGCACGGGCGCGAGCGGCCTTACCGCAATGCCCCGCGCACGCTGGACCTGGACTTGCTGCTGTACGGCGATGAACAGATCGCCAGCGCCACCCTGACGGTGCCGCATCCGCGCCTCACCGAGCGCGCCTTCGTGCTGGTGCCGCTGCTGGCCCTGACGCCCGCCATCGTCGTGCCCGGACGCGGGCCGGCGCAAGCCTTCCTGGCAAGCGTCGCCGACCAGGCCATCAGCCAGCTCTGAGCCACGGCGCCGGACATACACTACAATGCCGCCCCTGCAGCACGCCGCATAAAGTACTACACTAGCGGCGTCGCAATCGCATCACCCCCTTTCACTCTAGAGAATACCTATGTCCGCTTATTTGCAAGGAACAGATCTGGCAGCCAAAGACAAGGCCGCCACACCGGCGCCGGCGCCAGCCAAGCCTGTCGCCAACAAGGCCGTGACCATCCACACGCTGGTCACGCTGCGCGCCGCCGGCGAAAAGATCACCATGCTGACCTGCTATGACGCCAGCTTCGCGTCCCTGATGGACCGCTGCGGCGTGGAGATCCTGCTGATCGGCGATTCGCTCGGCATGGTCTGCAATGGCCACAATTCCACCCTGCCCGTCACCGTGGCCGAACTGGCCTACCACACGGCGTCCGTCGCGCGCGGCAGCAAGTCGGCCATGATCATGGCCGACTTGCCGTTCGGCGCGTACGGCACGCCTGAAACAGCCTATGCGAACGCCGTCATCCTGATGCAGGCTGGCGCGCACATGATCAAGATCGAAGGCGGCGCCTGGCTGGCCGAAACGGTCCGTTTCCTCACCGAGCGCGGCATCCCCATCTGCGCCCACATCGGCCTGACACCGCAATCCGTGCACCAGCTGGGCGGCTATAAAGTACAGGGCAAGAGCACGGAAAGCGCGGCCGAACTGAAGAACGATGCGCTGGCGCTGCAAAACGCGGGCGCCGCCATCGTACTGATGGAAGCGATGCCGACGCAGCTGGGCAAGGAAGTGACGGACATGCTGACGATACCGACGATCGGCATCGGCGCAGGCCCCGACTGCTCGGGCCAGGTGCTCGTCATGCACGACATGCTGGGCGTCTTCCCAGGCCGCAAAGCGCGCTTCGTGCGCAACTTCATGGAAGGCGCCGCCAGCATCGACGACGCCGTCACCGGCTATGTGAAAGCCGTCAAGGATGGCAGCTTCCCGGCGCTGGAACACTGCTTCTGATCCAAGTAACCCCCATAAATTATTGTGATTTCTGACTTCCATAACCGGCACTCTGCGACGTTGCCCACCGCTCGCAGTGCTCGCACTGCGTCGCGGCGGACGCCTTGCATAGCATCCGGCTATGTTCGTCATAATTTCACAATAATTTCCTGAGGATTACTTAGCCTATTGAGGCGATATCGCCCCGGTACTTGCCGGGGCGATTTTTTTTTCGCGCAGCGTTTCTGTCCGTACAAACGCCACCTCCAGTCCAAAGAACTGTCCTATGCGGTTCAGCGTCTGGATGGTTGGATTGCCCTTGCCGCTCTCGATTTCCTTGATGACCTTTGTGCTCACGCCCCGGTGCGTCGCAAACTCTGCCTGCGTCATGCGCGAGATGGCGCGCATTTCCTTGACGGCGTGCTGTAGCGTGATGGCTCCTGCTTCAATGGCTTCGTAAAGCACCGCCCTGCGCTGCCGCAGCTCCTCCTTGTCAACGGTCTTTTTGGTACGCGCCATGTCAGTGCTCCCCCAATGTCTTGAGCTGTTCGAGCTGCCCGGCTATATGTGGCCGAAGGAAAGCAATGATGTCATCATCCACGCCTGCCTCCTGCATATGCTGTTCCAGCGCAGTCAGTTGCTGGGCAAATCCGTATAGCGCGAGGCGAACCTGCTCGCGCTCGACGTCCGTCATGCCGATCGTAGCCAGTATCGTCGTCCAGTCATGCAGCTCGTTTTGGGTATCCGGGTGATACCAGCGCGCCGCGCGTGGTATGCCATCCGGGTCCAGATACATCGGTGCAAAATCGAACAGCGGCGTGAGGCGCACCTCGGCACCCACTTGTTGTACCGCCGTATTGCGTGCGTGATTATCGGTATTGCGCATGGCTAGGTTCAAGATATCGCGTTTGAGAAATTCAATGGTTTCCGCAGTCTTGTCACTGACGACGGCGCGCAGCGCCTGCAATAATACAAACTGGCTGGGCGTGGCTTCAAAGCCAACGATACCTGCCAGCGAAGCGGCGCTTTCCTGATGCAGTCGCAGCACTTTTCCATCGCGGATGCGGCGGTCAAAACGGGGAATGAACAAGGTATCGTCCTGGTAGCGCAGTTGGCCTTCGGTGCGCAAGCCCACCGCGCGCGCCACAGTCATGTATGCGGCTTCATTTCTCAATACCTTGGCGTCGCTGGCGGTCTTTCCGCGCGGACGCTTGACGATGAAATGTGCAGCCGCATACTTGTCCGCCAGAGCGCCATCGGCATGCCAGAGACCAGCATGGTCCGTGGTCAGCAAATATTTCGGCGCCGCTCCTTGTACCCCCAGACTGCCAGCGGCCAACATGCTATGCATCAGCATGCGCTCATTGAAGGCATCGCCGCGACCTATAATCTCCTCCAGTGAAAAGCCGGTCTGCGGCTTGCCCTTGTCGTGGCGATTCATATGGTGTGCGTAGTACTGCACGGCCTCGGCGATGCGCACGCGCCCGACTGGATTGAATGCACCGGCACACGCAAGCGGAAAATCGGCAGCCGGACCATCGGCCAGTTGAAGCTGCCCAAGCAGATATGTCCGGCCGCTTCCCTGGGGAATCAGGTCAAAGATAAAAGCTGGCCATTGCGCCAGCTTCTGCATTTCTGCCGTGACGGGGAACCGCAGCGAGACAGGTCCACTCTCAAGCTTGAAGAAGGCATAATCGAGGTCATACTCGAACAGGGTACCGGTGCGTGGATTGCCGCCTGCAGGATCAAGCAAAGTCAGCGATGCGCAATCGTGCCATGCATCATCATGAAAAATTTGAAAATGGCAGTGCATGACGGCTCCAATTGGATCTTATAGTAACTAATTGTGTTCAGTTTATCCTTAAATTAGCACTTATACGATCCAATTTCTAAAAAAATACATCGCCATGAAAACTTTAATGGATCCTAAAAGAACTATTTTAATCCATTAATACCATAAATTAGTCCTTTTAAGTTCTATTTTAAAAATTATCCCACCTGTATCCACGTCGTCTTCAATTCCGTGTACTTGTCCAGCGCGTGCAATGACTTGTCGCGCCCGTTGCCCGACTGTTTATAACCGCCAAATGGCACGGTGATGTCATCGCCATCGTACTGGTTGACGTGCACGGTGCCCGCACGCAGGGCGCGCGCCGTCTGGATGGCCTTGGTGATGTCGGACGTCCACACGGCCGCCTGCAAGCCGTACGGCGTGGCATTGGCCTGCTTCACCGCTTCGGCGATATCCGTAAAGCCCAGCACGGACAGGACAGGGCCGAAGATTTCTTCGCGCGCGATCGTCATGCTCGTATCCACGCCGAAGATGGTCGGCTGCACATAGTAGCCGCCCGTCTCCGCGCGCACGGCCTCGCCGCCGCCCAGCAGCTGCGCACCCTCCTGCTTGCCGGAAGCGATGTAGCCCATGACAGTCTTCATCTGCGTGGAGTCAACGATCGCGCCCATGACGGTGGCTTCGTCGAGCGGGTCACCGGGCTGGAAGCGGGGCAGCATGGCCTGCGCCTTGGCGATAAATTCTTCCCTGATCGATTCTTCCACGAACAGGCGCGAGGGCGCGTTGCAGCTTTCGCCCTGGTTGAAGAAAATGGAATCGACGGCAGCCGCCACGGCCTTGTCCAGGTCCGGGCAATCGGCGCACACGATGTTGGCGGACTTGCCGCCCAGTTCCGTCCACGCCCGTTTCAGGTTCGACTGGCCCGCCATCTGCACGATCAATTTCCCCGTGCGCGTGGAACCCGTAAAGCCTATGCAATCGACGTCCATGTGCAGCGCCAGCGCGGCGCCGGCCTCGTTGCCGTAACCTGGCAGCACGTGGAAGACGCCCGCCGGCACGCCCGCTTCCAGCGCGATGTCGGCCAGGCGCAGCGCCGTCAGCGGCGATTTTTCGGACGGTTTCAATATCACGCTGTTGCCGGCCGCGAGGGCGGGAGCGATCTTCCAGGCGGCCATGATCATCGGATAGTTCCACGGCACGATGGCGGCGACGACGCCCACCGGTTCGCGCGTGATCAAGGCCAGGCTGTTGGCGGGGGTCGGTGCGATTTCATCGTAGACTTTATCGATCGCCTCGCCATACCAGCGCAGGCAGTTGGCCGTGGCGCCCACGTCCACGCTCTGGCTGTATTTGATCGGTTTGCCCATGTCCAGGGTTTCCAGCAGGGCCAGCTCGGGACCGTATTTCTGCACCAGGTCGGCGAACTTGATCAACACGCGCTTGCGCTGCGCGGGCGATTTTCCTGCCCAGCGGCGGTCGTCAAAGGCGGCGCGGGCGGCCTGCACGGCCGCATCCACATCCGCACCATCGCAGCGGGCCACCTGCCCCAGCAAGCGCCCGTCGATGGGCGACAGATTGTCGAAAGTCTGGCCGGATGTGGCCCAAACGCGCTCGCCGTTGATGAAGGCGCGGCCATCGATCGTGAGCGCTGCGGCCCGCGCATGCCAGCTGGTGTTTTCCGTCATGGTCGTCTCCTGCAAGGTGAAAACGCCAGCTTACTCCTAAGTAGGGCGTAATAAATTATTGTTATTTCTGACTTCCATACCCGGCGCTCTGCGGCGTTGCCCGCTGCTAGCAGTGCTCGCACTGCGTCGCAGCGGGCGCCTTGCAGAGCATCCGGTTCTGTTCGTCATAACTTCACAATAATTTCCCACGACCTACTTAGTCTTCCAAATACGCCGCGGACAGTTGCTTGCGCCGTCTGCGGTCGGCGCGCGCCAGCATCACGGCGTACGCGATCACGGCGAGCGTCACGACGAGGATCGTCAGCGCAGCGATGGCGTTCACGCGCGGATCAAGCCCCAGGCGCGCGCGCGAGAAGATCACCAGCGGCATCGTCGTCGAACCGGGGCCGGACAGGAAAGCCGAGAGCACCACGTCGTCGAGCGACAGGGTAAACGTCAGCAGCCAGGCGGACGCCAGTGCCTGCGTGATGTTCGGCAGGGTCACGAGGAAGAACACCTGGTGCGCGCGGCAGCCCAGGTCCATGGCCGCTTCGGCCAGCGATTTACTCATCTCCTGCAGGCGCGATTGCACCACCACGGCCGCATACGCCATGCCCAGCAAGGTGTGGCCCAGCCAGATGGTCAGCACGCCCCGCTCGGGAAAACCGAAGACCTTTTGCATGGACACGAGCATCAGCAGCAGGGACAGACCGATGATCACTTCCGGCATCACCAGTGGCGCGCTGACCATGGACGAGAACAAGGTACGGCCACGGAAGCGCTGGTAGCTGGTCAAGGCGAAGGCGGCAAACGTGCCGAGGATGACGGACGACGTAGCCGACATGAAAGCGATCTTCAGGGACAAACCGAAGCCCGAAATGATTTCCGTATCACTCATCAACTCGCTGTACCAGCGCAGCGAAAAGCCGCTCCACACCATGTCCTGGCGCGAGCTGTTGAAGGAAAAGACGATCAGCACGATGATGGGCAGGTAGAGGAACAGGTAGCCGAGCGAGAGCCAGCCGCGGCCGAACCAGCGCTGCAGGAAAGTACGTCCGTTCATGTGCGCTCCTCCGCGTCCTGCTCCGTCTTGTATTTGTTAAAAATGGCCATCGGCACGAGGATCAGCAAGACCACCAGCACCGTCACGGACGACGCCATGGCCCAGTCGTTATTGGTGAAATATTCATCCCACAGCACGCGGCCGATCATCAGGGTTTCCGGGCCGCCCAGCAGCTCGGGAATCACGTATTCGCCCACGGACGGAATGAAGACCAGCATGGCGCCGGCGATGATGCCCGACTTCGACAGGGGCACGGTGATGCGCCAGAACGCCTGCAAGGGCGTGGCGCCCAGGTCGGCCGCCGCTTCCAGGTAGCGCATGTCCATTTTCACCAGGTTCGCATACAGGGGCAAAATCATGAAGGGCAGATAGGCGTACACCATGCCGACGACCAGCGAAAACGAGGTGTTCATCATGTGCAGCGGTTCTTGAACGACACCGAGCGCGATCAAGAGATCGTTGAGCAAGCCGTGGTTGGCCAGGATGCCCTTCCACGCATACACGCGCAGCAGAAACGAGGTCCAGAACGGCAGCATCACCAGCATCATCAGCACGGGGCGGATCGACGGTTTGGCGCGCGCCATGAAGTAGGCGAACGGGTAGCCGATGAAGAGGCAAATGGCCGTGGTAATCGCCGCGTACTTGATGGAACTGAGGTAGGTAAGCAGATACAGTTCATCGGCGGCGATGAACAGGTAGTTGGCGATTTTGACCTTCAGCACGACGATGCCGTCGGCGTACGACAGCAAGCCGCCGAACGGGCTGCCCGCCGTGTCCATGTCGGACAGGCTGATACGCAGCACGATCAGGAAGGGCACGAGGAAGGCGGCCGCCAGGAACAGCGACGGCACGGCGATGACGGCGTTGCGCCCGGTGGCCCAACGCAGGGTGACCAGGCTACGCAGCGATTGCAGGAGGGACGTCATGGTGGCCTCAGCTGGTCAGCACGACGATGTCGGCGCCATCCCACCACACCCACACGCGCTGTTCACGCTCGAGGCGCACGGCGTCGTGGCGGGCCGCGTTGGTGCGCGACACTTTCACCACGGTGCCGCTGTCGAGCCGCACATGGTAGCTGGTTTCATTGCCAAAATACGCCATGGCGACGATCACGCCCTGGGCGCAGTTGTAGCCGTGTTCCTTTGGTGACGCGCGCTCTTCCAAGGCGGGTGGCGCGATCTGGATACCGATTTTTTCGGGGCGCACGGCCACCGAAACATCCATGCCCAGATTGCCCGTGATGCCGTGCGAAACATAATGCTCGCCATCGAGCGTAGCGATGACCACGTGATCGGGTTCGTCCTGCGTGATGCGGCCGTCGAACAGGTTGACGCTGCCGATGAAATCGGCCACGAAACGGCAATTCGGCGTCTCGTAGATTTCGCCAGGCGCGCCCACCTGCAAGATGCGCCCTTCGCTCATGACGGCGATGCGCGTGGCCATGCTCATGGCCTCGTCCTGGTCGTGCGTGACCATCACGCAGGTGACGCCCACTTGCTCGATGATGTTGACCAGCTCCATCTGCGTGCGTTCGCGCAGTTTCTTGTCCAGCGCGCCCAGCGGCTCGTCGAGCAGCAGCAATTGCGGCCGCTTGGCCAGGCTGCGTGCCAGCGCCACGCGCTGCTGCTGCCCGCCCGACAGCTGGTGCGGCTTGCGCTTCGCGTATTGGCCCAGCTGCACCAGCGCCAGCATCTGTTCGACGCGCGCCGCCACTTCCGCTTTCGGCAAACCGTCGCGGCGCAGGCCGAAGGCGATGTTGTCCCACACGGACAAATGCGGGAACAGCGCGTACGACTGGAACATCATGTTGATGGGACGCTGGTGCGGCGGCACATCGACGATGCTGTTGCCCGCCAGGGCGATGCGCCCCGACGTCGGCGTCTCGAAACCGGCCAGCATGCGCAGCAGGGTCGACTTGCCGCAACCTGAACTGCCCAGCAAGGCGAAAATCTCGCCCTTGTTGATCGTCACGGAAATATCATTGACGGCGCGCACGCCATCGAATTCCTTGACCAGTTGATCAATCAGCAAGAAAGGCGCTGGGGCGTCGCTGGCCGACGCGGCTGGTGTTGCTATCGTCATGTGTGAGTAGCTTCTGGGTAAGTGGCTGTCAAAATGAAAAACTGGCCGCTACAAAGAGCGGCCAGGATGGAAGTTTAGCGGAACTGCCGCTATCGCGGTCTAAAAATTGTACAGATGCTGCTTATTTGGATAAAAACCCAACAGCAGAGACTGGGGTCGTACCCTCAGGCTACGACCCCGGCCCTTGCGTGGGTTCAGAGCTACACCCAGCCCTTCGCTTTCACATCCGCATACGTCTTGTCCAGGCACACGCGTATCAAGCCCACCATTTCATCGATCTGCGCGCGCGTCATGACCAATGGCGGGGCGACGATCATGCGTTCGCCCACGGCGCGCATGATGACGCCATTGTCGAACATGTGGCCCCGGCAGATCATGCCCACGCCCTGGCCCTCGTCGAACAGCTCGTTCTGGTGCACGGTGGCGCCCTTCTTGCGCACCAGGTTCAGGCCCGCGACCAGGCCGCAGCTGTCCGCATAGCCGACCAGCGGATGTTCGCCCAGGCTGGCGAAGCACTGCTGCAGGTACGGTCCCGTATCCTCGGCCACCTTGGCCACCAGCCGCTCTTCCTCGATGATGCGGATGTTTTCCAGCGCCGCCGCGCAGGCGACGGGGTGGCCCGAATACGTAAAGCCGTGCGTGAATTCGCCACCCTGCTCGATCAGCACCTTGGCGACACGGTCTCCCACCAGCACGCCGCCCAGCGGCACATAGCCCGAGGTGACGCCCTTGGCGAACGTGATCAGGTCGGGCCTGATGCCGAACAGTTCGGAACCGAACCAGCGCCCCAGGCGGCCGAAGCCGCAGATGACTTCATCGGCGATCAGCAAGATGCCGTACTTGTCGCAGATACGCTGGATTTCGGGCCAATATGTCGATGGCGGGATGATGACTCCGCCCGCGCCCTGCACCGGTTCGCCGATGAAGGCGGCCACCTTGTCGGCGCCGATTTCCAGGATTTTGTCTTCCAGCCAGCCGGCCGCCTTCAGGCCGAAGGCTTCCGGTGTCAAGCCGTGGCCCGACTCCAGGTAATTGGGCTGGCCGATATGCGCGATGCCCGGGATCGGCATGCCGCCCTGCGCATGCATGCCATCCATGCCGCCCAGCGACGCTCCCGCCACCGTGCTGCCGTGATAGGCGTTGTGGCGGCTGATGATGGTGTGGCGCTCCTTGTAGCCGAGGATGTCCCAGTAGCGGCGCACCATGCGCAAATTCGTGTCGTTCCCTTCGGAGCCGGAACTGGTGAAGAACACGTGCTGGAACTGCGGCGGCGATATCTGCGCCAGCTTGGCGGCCAGCTGCGCGGCCGGCACGTTCGTCGTGCCAAAGAAGCTGTTATAGAACGGCAGCGTTTCCATCTGTTTGTACACGGCTTGCGAGATCGACGTGCGGCCGTAGCCCACGTTCACGCACCACAGGCCCGACATGCCGTCGACGATCTTCTTGCCCTGGCTATCCCACAGGTAGACGCCATCGCCGCGCACCATCACGCGCGCACCCTTGGCTGCCAGGTCCTGGAAATCGGTGAATGGATGCAGGTAGTGGGCCGAGTCCATCTGCTGGATGGCGTTTGTATCGTACACCTGCGGCGCCGCGTTTTTCTGCGCCACGGAGGCAATCAGGGCGGCGCTTGGCGCCAGCGGATTGTTGGATGTGCTCATAGAGATCCTTTCTTATACGTGCAGTAACAGGTGTTCGCGCTCCCAGGGGCTGATGACGGTCATGAACTCCTGGTGCTCCAGGTCCTTGATGGCCGCGTACACGTCGATGAAGCGCTCGCCCAGCACCGTGCGCAGCTTGTCTTCCGCGCGCAGCAGCTGCAAGGCCTCGGGCAAGCCTTGCGGCAGCTCGAACTTCATGTCGTAGGCGCTGCCCACCATCATCGGCGTCGCTTCCAGCTGCTCCGTCATGCCCAGGTAGCCGCAGGCCAGGGTGACGGCCAGGGCCAGGTAGGGATTCGCGTCGGCGCCGATGATGCGGTTTTCCACGCGCCGGTCCTGCACGCCCGACTCGGGCACGCGGAAGCCCACAGTGCGGTTGTCCAGGCCCCACTGGATGTTGATCGGCGCGGCCGTGTGGCGCACGATGCGGCGGTAGGAATTCACATAGGGCGCGACGATGGCCATGGCCGACGGCATGTAGCGCTGCAAGCCCGCGATGTAGTGTTTGAAGATGGGCGCGGCAGAACCGTCCTCGTTGCTGAAAATGTTCAGGCCAGTCTTCGCATCGTCGACGCTCTGGTGCACGTGCATGGCGGAACCCGGCTCGCCGGCCATGGGCTTGGCCATGAAGGTGGCGTACATATCGTGTTTCAAGGCCGCTTCGCGCAGGGTGCGCTTGAAGAAGAAGACCTTGTCGGCCAGGCCCAGCGGATCGCCGTGCAGGAAGTTGATTTCCATCTGCCCCGCGCCGATCTCGTGGATCAGGGTATCGACGTCAAGGTTCATCAATTCGCAGTAATCGTAGATATCTTCGAACAGGGGGTCGAACTCGTTGACGGCGTCGATGCTGTACACCTGGCGGCTCGTCTCGGCCCGGCCGCTGCGCCCGATGGGCGGTTTCAAGGGCAGGTCGGGGTCCATGTTTTTCGCCGTCAGGTAGAACTCCAGCTCCGGCGCCACCACGGGTTTCCAGCCCTTGTCCGCATACAGTTTCAGCACGCGCCGCAGCACGGAGCGCGGGGCGAAATCGACCAGCGCGCCGTCGGAAAAATAGCAGTCGTGGATGACTTGCGCCGTGGGATCGGTTGCCCACGGCACCATGGTGATGGTGGTGGGATCAGCCTTCAAGATCATGTCGCGGTCGGTGCTGGAAATGGCGCGGTCATAGCCGCCATCGTCGACCGGATAATTGCCCGTCACCGTCATGCCCAGTACCGCTTCCGGGATGCGCATGCCGCGCTCCTGGGTGAATTTCCCGCGCGGCAGGATCTTCCCCCGCGCCACGCCCGTCAAATCGGGGACCAGGCATTCGATTTCCGTGACGCGCTTTTCATTGAGCCACAAATCCATGTCCGTATAAGTGAAATTTTCGCGTATTGCCATGTTTCCCTCTCGCTGGTCTTGATCAAACGCCGCGTGCTACTCGTGCGGCGCGCCGGTCATTCTTTCTTTCGGTGCTGCTGTTCCTGGTAATCGCGGCATGCCTGGCCGAAGGCGCCAAACAGGCGCATGGACTGCGGATTGTCTTCCACCTGCCACTCGGGGTGCCATTGCACGGCCAGCGTAAAACCGGCGGCGCTGGCCACGCTATACGCTTCCACCAGGCCGTCGTCGGCCAGCGCTTCCACCAGCAAGCCATCGGCCAGCCGCGCCACGCCCTGGCCATGCAGGGAATTGACCATCATTTCGCTCTCGCCGCCCAAGAGGCGCGACAGCAGGCCGTCGGACATCAGCTTGATGCGGTGCGCGGGCCCGTACTGGCGCGCCAGGGGATCGAGCACGTTCTCACGGTGGTCCTGCATGCCCGGCACCGCGTGCACGGCCTGGTGCAGGCTGCCGCCCAGGGCCACGTTGACTTCCTGGAAGCCGCGGCAAATGGCGAGCAGGGGCAACTGGCGCGCCAGCGCGGCGCGGATCAGGGGCAAGGTGGTGGCGTCGCGCGCGGGGTCTTGCGGCAGATCGGGATGCAGGATGTCTTCGCCATACAGGCGGGCGTCGACGTTCGAGGCGGAACCGGTCAGCATGACGCCGTCGGCGACGTGCAGCGCCGCTTCCAGGTCCGCGTCCGCGCCCAGGGCGGGCAGCAGCAGCGGCATGCAGCCGGCGCCGCGCAGCACGGCGTGCAGATATTTGTCCTGCGCCATGTGCCAGGCATGGCTTCCAAGCTGGCGCTGGCAGGCGGGAACGAGAACGACGGGACGGCGCATAGAGCTTCCTCGCTGGCGTAACGATCCAATGACAGCGCCATGACAGCGCTGCCGCTCGCTTCACTGTACAGCAGAGCCGCAGGCGGCGGCCACACCGATGGGCATGGCCAGCGGCGGCGCACATCGCCTACACTACGGCTTTGCAATATTGCTCTTGATAAAATCATCATATGCCCGTCCGGCGCCAAACACCAGCGCCGCAGGCAAAGTCCCTTACTTTCCCATGCATCCACACCGTTTTTCAGCCTTTTCAAGCACCTTTTTCACCCTGCGGGGGCAGCCATGAAGAGCATGCCATGGCGCGACTTCTTCGCCCTCGTCGTCAGCATCGGCGTGGTCGGCCTGGGCCTGGGCGCCACCATGCCGCTTACCGCATTGACCCTGCACCAGCGCGGCGTGGGCACGGACATCATCGGCATGATCACGGCCGTCAGCGCCCTCGGCATCCTCGCCGCATCGCCATTCGTTTCGCGCTGGGTGGGGCGTTTCGGCGCGCGTGCCACCATGCTGGGCGCCGTGTGGATGGCATCGCTGGCGACGATCGCCATGCAGTGCACCGACCATCTGCTGGCGTGGAGCGTGCTGCGCTTCCTGTTCGGCGGCGCCATGGGCGTGCTGTTTACCATCGGCGAGGCGTGGGTGAACCGGCTGGCGCCCGACAATTCACGGGGCCGCGTAGTGGCCATGTACACCACCAGTTTTACGTTTTTCCAGCTGATCGGCCCTGCCCTTGTGGCGCTGTTCAACGACAAGATTTCGTGGAGCTTCGCCGCCTGCGGCCTGCTGTTCTTGCTGGCCGTGCCTGGATTGATGCTGATCTCGAACAGCGGCCCGGAAAGGGAGCCGGAAGAACATGGCGTGAAGTGGACCCTGATCCTGCCGCGCATGCCGATGATCGTGCTCGGCGCCGCCTTCTTCGCCCTGTTCGACACGCTGGCATTGAGCTTGCTGCCGCTGTACGCGATGGAGCACGGCATCGGCACGGACCTGGCCCTGCTGTCGGCCACCGTCGTGCTGGTGGGCGACACGGGCCTGCAATTCGCGCTGGGATGGATGGCCGACCGCTACGGCCGCGCCAAAGTCCACGCGGGCTGCGGCGTGGCCGTCTGCCTGCTGCTGCCGCTGCTGCCGTTTGCCGTCGGCACGCCATGGCTATGGTGGACCTTGCTGCTGTTGCTGGGCGCGGCGGCGGGCGGCATCTACATGCTGGCGCTGGTGGCCTGCGGCGAACGGTTTACGGGCCTGTCGCTGACCAGCGCCAGCGCCATCGTCAACGCCACCTGGGGCGTGACCAGCGGCGGCGGCCCCCTGCTGACGGGCGTCTTGATGCAGTCCGTGGGCGTGAACGCCCTGCCGGCCGTCATGTGGGTGTGCGCCGCCATTTTCGTGGGCAGCGCCGTGTGGGAACGCAGGAAGGGGATCGTTTAACCCGCTACTTTTTTTCCAGCCGCTGCCGCAATTCCTCGGCCACCGGATAGTCGGGATAGGCCTGCCGAAACGCCGTCCACTCCTCGCGCGCCAGTGCGTCCTCGCCCGCCTTGAGCAGGGCGTCGATCTTCACCAGCCACACGCCAGCGTCGAGTTTTGCGGCCGGCGGCAGCGGCGCGGAGCGGGCCGCGACGGGCGCGGGCATGGCCAGCGCGCGCTGCACGGGCGCCTGGCGCTGCAGGCTGGACTCGGCCTGCAAGGCCGCTTGCTGCTCCATCGCCTCGCTCATCGCCGTGGCAGGCGCCGGTGGCGGCGGCGGTGCTGGCGGCGCCGGTGGCGCTACTGCTACCGTCTGCGGGGTGGGAAACGAGGCTGGCGCCGGCGGCGCTGGCTTGGCTGCCATTTTGGCCATGGCGCGCGGCGCTGGCGCAGCTGCGGTCGATTCGGCAGCCTGCGGCACTGGCGCCGCTGCCGGCACCACCTCCTGCGTGACCGGTTCCCCCACCACAGGAAATTGCGCCGGCTTCGAGCCGAACCAGTCCACGCCGATCAGGTTCACGGTCAGCAGCACGGCCGCGGCCAGTCCCAGCGGAACGCGCCAGCGCTGCAGGTAATCCGGTGATTTCTTGGCGGGCAAGGTGCGCAGCGCGCCATCGGCGCTGTCGTTCGCGGCTGCCGGTTTTTGCAAGGCTTTTTCCGCATCCGCCAGAATGGCCGCATCGAGCGCGCTGGAAGGCGCGGGCTGCGGCAGGCTGGCCAGCAGCGCGTTCAATTCCTCGTCAATCGGTGCGTCGTTCGGTTTGTCGTTATCTTGATCGTGCGTATTCATGCCTGTCCTCCCGCGCCAGCGGCGCTGTCCAAGCCCGCGCGCAATTTCTGCATGGCGTAGCGCAGCCGGCTCTTGACGGTTTCCGCTTCCGCCCCCGTCACGACGGCGATCTCGAGGATGCTCATGCCGCTGAACTGCTGCAGCACCAGCGCTTCCTTCTGCTCCACCGGCAGCGCGGCGATGGCCGCATGCAGCCGCGCGTGCTGCTGTTTCTGCTCCAGCGATTGCGGCGGCGACGCGCCCTCGTCCGCCCGTTCGCCCGCGTCATCGTGTTCCTGCCCTTCCCGCTGGCGCAGGAGGTCGATCAGGCGGTTGCGCGCGATCTGGTACAGATAGGTGCGGAATGCCGCTTGCGGCTGGTAGCCGGCGCGCGCCGCATGCAGACTGGCCCATGCGTCCTGCACGATCTCGTCCACCCACGCGCGGCGCGGCGAACGCCAGGCCACGAAGCGGTACAGGCCATGGCTATGGCGCCGGTACAGTTCGCGAAACGACGGCAGGTCGCCGGCGCCGTAGCGCAGCATCAGGTCTTCATCCGTCGCGGTCATCAGGGTATCTGGCATGCGGACCAGTGTAGCCGAACTACGCGGCAGCGGCAATTTCACTACGACGTCAGCGTGCAGTGGGTGCATAGCTGATGCGGCGCACTTCGCGTATCTGTCCATCCCTGAGCGCCCCTTCCACCAGTTCATAGCCGAGCAGGGCGAAGACCCGGCCCTGCAGGAACAGGGGCCGCGCATTGCCATACCAGTCCACGCAGGACGCGCGGCAGCCGTCGTCCGGCATTTGGCCCGGCCGCGCCGCCAGCGCGCCCAGTTCCGTCAATGTCAAACCGCTGTTGCGCAAGTAGAGCACCGAGGCGGCTGGCTTGTTGAGGCCAGGCCGCTCGTCCGCGCCCAGGATCGGCAAGCCGATCATGCCCTCGCCGGCCGCTTGCGGCTTGTAGAAAAAGCCGTGGCTGCGCGACTCGCCCTGCGCCGCGTCGGTGCGGATGTAGCGCGTGGCGATCGCCGCCTGCGCCCCCAGGCCGATGGTGCTGAAGTGCAGATCCCTGCCCTGCGCGCCGATCACCACGGCGTCATTGCCCAGCGCCTCGATGCGCTCGACGCCATGCGGCAGGGACAAGGCTTGCACGCTGCCCGCATCGGCCCAGCGCACGGCGTACAGGGGCTGGCGCGGCCAGGCCTGATCCGCCTTGCGGCGTCCCGGATTGCCCGGATTGCCGTACAACAGATAGGACCCCACGTAGCGGTTCTGCAAGCCGTAGCCGCCGCCACCGGGCAGCGGCTTGTAGCTGCTGGCGGGCGCGCTGTCGCGGCCATCGGAAAACGACGCCAAGGGTACGCGCAGCAAGGCCATGTCGCCCCGCCCTCTTGCACCATCCCACATGGCGTCGCCCTGGCCTTCGGCGCGCAGCAGCACGTTCAGGTGGCCGTCAGCGCTTTCCAGGAACGAGAACTGGTCGACGGGTGCGCCGGCCACCTTCAGGGCGCTGGGCGCGCTGCCGTCGAGGGGAATGCGGAACACGCCCGAGTCGCTGCCGCGCCGCGTCGTCCACACGAAAACGGATTCGCCCGACACATAAAACACGCGGCCCTGCGGCCCCATCACGGCCGTCGCTTCGCAGCGCATGTCGCGTTGCGCCAGGTCGCACACGGTGACCGTGTGCAGGGTCAGGCCGAAGCCCGTTTCGGGTTCTTCATCGGTACGGTAGATGCGTGTGGCCGGGGCGATGCGCTTGAAGTCGGATGGCACGGCGTCAGGGCGCCAGCGGCGCAGCGCAGGAAAGCCGCCGAACGGGTCGCCACGGCGCAGGTTCAGCGACAGGGGCGAATAGAACACCAGTTTGCCGCCGACCAGGCGGCTCGCGTAATTGCGCGACGAGTAATAATCGTTGGAGCGCAAGTGATAGGTGGAGCGGTAGGCCAGCTTGCCGTTCGCATCGATATCGAACAGGCCGATCTCCGTGCCGCCACGGCTGTAGCTGTAGCCGATCACCACGACCGTGTCGCCATCGATCAGCATTTCGTCATACCAGCTGCCGGAAGGATCGCTGCCCGGCGCGAACGCGTCGAGCGAGGACACGGGCTGCAAGGCATTTCCCCCCACCTGCACGGTGAACAGCTTGCCGCGCCGGAGCATCACCAGGTGCTTGCCATGCAGCTTGACGATGCCGCCTTCGTCCACGCCCGCCGTTTGCACATTGGTGACGGATTCCGCCGCTTCTGCCGATGGCGCGGGGGCAGCCTTGGCCGCCATCGGCGCGGGAGGGGCGGGAGGAGCGGGTGGAGCCGACATGGACTGCGCCGTGGCGCGCTGCAGTTTCTGCTGCTGCAGCAGCAAGGCCGCCTGGCGCGCCTGCAACTGCTGCAGGTAGCTGCTCAAGGCCTGCTCGCTGGCGAACGGCGCCAGGGTCTTGCGCGGCGCCGTGCCGGCGGCGTGGCTGCCTGCCGACAGCAGCAGGGACAGTGTCAATGTGATCTTGAGGGCGCTGGACATCGCTTCTTCTCCGGTTGGCTGGGGTGTCCAACATGAAACGCGGCAGCGCAGAAAAAGGGGTTAAACGCGCGTGAAAATATTCACGCGGCGTGTTACCTTACTCAAAACCCCGTATGCGGTCGCCATTGAAATTCGGCAGCCGCCACTCGAAGTGCAGTGCCAGGAAGCGGAACAGGAAACCGGCGCCGATGGACGCCAGCTGCGCCACCGAGCTGTCGACCTTGAAGTACAGCAGGCCCACGTACAGGCTGCCCGTAAACAGGGCCACGGTGGCATACACTTCGCGCTGCAGCACGAGGGGAATCTGGTTGCACAGGATATCGCGCAGCAAGCCGCCAAAGACACCCGTGATCATCCCCGCCAGCACGACAATGGCCGGATGCATCTTGGCCGACATGGCGATGTCGCAGCCGATCACGCAAAACGCCACCAGGCCCAGTCCATCGACCAGCAAAAAGATGGCGCGCAGATGGTGCAGATAGCGGGCGACGAAGGCCGTCACGATGGCCGCGCCGATGGTAAACAGCAGGTATTCGGGATGCGCGATCCAGCCCAGCGGATAGTGCCCCAGCAGCACGTCGCGCACGGTGCCGCCGCCGAGCGCCGTGACGGTGCCGATCATGCAGATGCCGAACAAATCCATGCCGCGCCGCATGCCCATGATGGCGCCGGACATCGCTTCGGCGACGATCGCCACCAGGTAAATCGTATATAGCAGCATGCTCTTACTCTTCCGAAAATGATTTGAGAATTTGTTCGCGTTCGCGCGCTTCGCTCAGGGTGCGCGCTTCGTTCGTGCCCGTGCTCGAGCCGCCATCGCCGGCGTCACCGTGCGCCATGCGCGTATCCGCACCGCCGCTGCCGCAGCCGACGCTGCTGTGGATAAAGGCAAAGTTATCCTTCAGGCAGTCGCCGGCCAGGTATTCGGCATACACGTAATCGCCGTCGAGCAGGGCCAGGCCTGCTGGTTCGGCCAATACCTGTTCGCGGCGGCCCTGCACGGCCACCTGCATGTAGTCGCGCCAGACGGGCAGCGCCAAGGTGCCCCCCGTGGCGTTGCCCAAGCTTTTCGGCTGGTCGTAGCCGAGCCAGACGACGGAGACGAGGCCGGACGAGTAGCCGGCGAACCAGGCGTCGTAGGCGTTGTTCGACGTGCCCGTCTTGCCGGCCGCGTCGCCACGCCCCAGCGCCAGCGCGCCGCGGCCCGTGCCGCTCTTGACGACGTCGCGCAGCATGCTGTCCATGACGTAGGCGTTGCGCGTGGAGATCACTTGCGTGCCCGGCGCCGGCTCGCCCTTGGCGCGTGGCGCCGCATCGCTGAACAGCACTTCTCCGCTGCGGCTGCGCACTTCCTTGATCAGTTTCGGCGGCATCTGCATGCCGCCGTTGGCGAACACGGCATACGACTGCGCCAGCTGCAGCGGCGTGACGGCGCCCGCGCCCAGCGCCAGCGGCAGGGACACGGGATTGCGAGCGCCCTCGAAGCCGAAGCGCGTGGCGTAGTGCTGCACGTAGCCGGGGCCGGCCGCCTGCATCAGGCTCACGGCCACGAGGTTTTTCGAACGCACGAGGCCACGCCGCACGCTGATGAAGCCTTCATAGTTGTTGCCGTAATTGCGCGGACGCCAGGGCCGTGCGCCCGTTTCCTGCGGCAGCAGCAGGCGCTGCGTGTCATCGACGGCCGTGCCGGGAAAATATCCCTTTTCCAGCGCCGCCGAATACACGAAGGGCTTGAAGCTGGAGCCGGGCTGGCGATAGGCCTGCATGGCGTGGTTGTAGTGGTTGCGGTAGAAATCGAAGCCGCCCGCCATGGCGACGATTTCGCCGCTGTGCGCCTCGACGGAAATGAGCGCGCCTTCCATTTCGGGCAGCTGGCTCACCAGCCAGCCCTTCTTGGCCGCATCGCGCACCACGCGGATCACGCTGCCCTCGGCGATGGCGCGCTTGCCGTCCCAGGCCAGCTTGCCGCCCAGGCGCGCTTCCGATGCCGTCAGCACGATCTCGTCGCCATTGCGCAGCTGCGCCGTCACCTGGCGCTTGCCGGCGGTATCGACCTTGCGCACGAGGGCGGCGCGCAATTCTCCGCTGTCCGGGTAGGGAGCCAGCTGGCGCGCCACGCTGTCTTCGGAAGCGGCCAGGCGCGCTTCCGGGCCACGGTAGCCACGGCGCGCCTGCGCATTCAACAGCCCATCGCGCAGCGACTTGTCGGCCGCGCGCTGTGGCGCCATGCGGATAGTCGTCGTCACGTCCAGGCCCATGCTGTAAGCGCCTTCGGGATAGCTTTGCAGGATCAGCTGGCGCGCTTCCTCGACCGCATATGCGGCCGCATGCACGGAGCTGTTGCGGTCCTTGTTCAGGGCCAGCTTTTCCGCCACGGCCGCGTCGTACTCGGCCGGCGTGATGTAGCCGAGTTCGCGCATGCGCTGCAGGATGTAATGCTGGCGCACGGTGGCGCGCTGGGGATTGGCGACGGGGTTGTAGGCCGATGGCGCTTTCGGCAAGCCGGCCAGCATGGCCGCCTCCGCGATGCTGACGTCCGCCAGCGGCTTGTCGAAATAAATGTTCGAGGCGGCGGAAAAACCGTAGGAACGCTCGCCCAGGTAAATCTGGTTCATATACAGTTCCAGCAGCTTGTCCTTGCCGTAATGCTGTTCCAGCTTGTAGGCGAGCAGCATCTCCGTGAGCTTGCGCTGCACGGTCTTTTCGCGCGACAGGAAGAAGTCGCGCGCCACCTGCATGGTGATGGTGCTGGCGCCTTGCGCATGGTGGCCCGTGACGACGTTGGCCAAGGTCGCGCGCGTCAAGCCATAGAAGTCGACGGCGCCGTGTTCGTAGAAACGCGCATCCTCGATGGCCAGCAAGGCCTGGCGCATGCGCAGCGGGATTTCCTTGAGGGGCAAAAATTCGCGGCGCTCTTCGCCGTATTCGGCCAGCAGCTCGCCTTCGCTCGAGAAAATGCGCAGCGGCAGCGCGGGCTTGTACTGGGCCAGGTGTTCGACGGCCGGCAAATCCTGCCACGCCTGGCGCAGCCACCAGCCGCCCGCCAGCGCGGCGGCCATGCCCAGGCCCAGGGTCAATCCCAGGCCGAATTTCAGATTGCGCGCCAGCTTCGACTGGGGCTTGCGGATGCTGCTGTCGTTCGCTTGTGCTTCCATGGTGGTATTCCTTGCTGCCAGGAGGCCGCACGCTGGCGCGCGGCACTCCATCAAAGAGGCATTGTGCACTGCAACACACTCATCCTTATGAAAAGTAAGTATTATTTAGTATTGATAAATTTTTCTTATGAAGGCAGTGGCCATGGATCTCAATCCCAAACATACGGAAGCATTCCGCGCCGTCGTCGAAACGGGCAGTTTCGAACAGGCGGCGCTACGGCTGCACCTGACCTCCCCCGCCATTTCCCAGAGGGTGCGGGCACTGGAAAGCCAGTTGGGCAATGCGCTGATCGTGCGCAGCCGCCCCGCGCGCGCCACACGCATGGGCCAGCGGCTGATGCAGTATCTGAAACGGGCCAAGCTGCTGGAAGCGGATTTGCAGGCGGAACTGGCGGTGCAGCAGGATGCCCCGCTGACCCTGGTGCTGGCGCTGAACGCCGATTCGATGGGCACCTGGTTCTTCCCCGCCCTGTCCGAGGTGCTGATACGCGAGCGCGTGCTGCTGGACCTGACCGTGGAAGACCAGGACCACACGTACACCTTGCTGGAAACGGGCATGGCGATCGGCTGCATCAGCACGGAGCCAAAACCCATGCGCGGCTGCACGGCCGAGCCGCTGGGCGTGATGCGCTACTGGCTGGTGGCCACGCCCGCGTTCCGCCAGCAGTGGTTCGCGCACGGGCTGACGCGCAAGGCGGCGCGCACGGCGCCCGTCGTCGCCTACACGCGCAAGGACACCTTGCAATCGTCGTTCCTGCAAGAAGCGCTGGGGCTGCCCGAAGGGGCCTACCCCTGCCATTACGTGCCGGGCGCCACCTCGCACTTCAACGCCATCCGCTACGGCCTCGGCTACGGCATGGTGCCCGAACTGCTGCTGAAAGCGAACACGGATGGCGAACTGGTGGAAATGCTCACGCCCAAGACCCCGGCCGACGTGGCCCTGTACTGGCATACGTGGAAGGTGCAGTCGCCGCGCATGGAGCAGCTGTCGCGGCAAATCATCGCGGCGGCGCGCTCCATGCTGAAATAATTATCGTGACAACTAGCGCTGCATACCCCAGCGTTTGAGAGTCACGCGCTCCAGGCTGCGAAAGCCGATGTTTTACAGCAGCAGCCCGGCGACGATGACGGCCGCCAGACCGGCAAACACCTTGTCCGTGTACAGCTCGTTGCGGTTCTGGAAGATGTACCAGCCCAGGCCGCCCTGCCCCGACGTCGTGCCGAACACCAGCTCGGCCGCGATCAGGGTGCGCCAGGCAAACGCCCAGCCTATCTTCAAGCCCGAGACGATGGAAGGCAAGGCGCCCGGCACGAGGATGTGAAGCACCAGGCGCAAGCCGTTCAAGCCATAGTTGCGGCCCGCCATGCGCAGGGTCTCGGGCACGCCCTGGAAGCCCGCGTATGTGTTCAGGGCCAGCGGCCACATCACGGAATGGACGATGACGAAGATCAGGCTGGCGCGCCCCAGGCCGAACCACAGCAAGGCCAGCGGCAGCAGGGCGATCGCCGGCAAGGGATTCAACATGGCCGTCAGGGTTTCCAGCAGGTCGCGCCCGATGCGGCTCGACACGGCCAGCAAGGTCAGCACGAAGGCGGCCAGCACGCCCACCGCATAGCCTTGCAGCAAGACGACGAGGGAGGCGGCTGTTCGCGTAAGCAATTCACCGCTGGCGATGCCGCCGATAAACGCCTGCGCCGTCTGCAAAAAACTGGGCAGCAATAAATCGTTCTGCGTCCAGCGCGCCGCGCCTTCCCACAGCAGGGCCAGGCTGAGCAAAATGAGCGCCTTGCGCCACAGCGCGTGCTGGCTCACACGCTGCCAGCGCGACAGCGTCCGTTCGACGGTGACGCCGGCTGGTGGCGGCGCCGCATAGACGAATTCCTGGCGGATCGGTGGTTCCAGCAGCGCGCTCATACGGCTTCCCGCTGCGCGGTAACTGATTGCGGAACGGGAGCTACTTCCTCATCGAACAGCAAGCCGTGGATGCGGCTGCTGGCAGCCTGGAATTCCACACTGCCCGCGCTGTGCAAGCCGAACTGGTGACTGTTCAATTCGGCACGCACCCGGCCCGGATGGGGCGACAGCAGCAAGATGCGGTTGCCCACGACCAGCGCTTCCTCGATCGAATGCGTAACGAACACGAGGGTAAAGCGCAGCTCTTCCCACAGGCGGCTCAGTTCTTCCTGCATCTTGCGCCGCGTCAGCGCATCGAGGGCGGCGAACGGCTCGTCCATCAGCAGTACTTCCGGCTGCATGGCCAGGGCGCGGGCGATGGCGACCCGCTGCTTCATACCGCCCGACAAGGTGTGCGGATGGGCGTCCTCGAAGCCGGCCAAGCCCACCTTGGCGATCCAGTGATGGGCGCGCTCGCGGGCCGCCTGCTTGTCCAGCCGCTTGCTGGACAGCAAGGGGAACATGACGTTTTCCAGCACGGTTTTCCAGGGCGGCAACTGGTCGAACTCCTGGAACACGACGACACGGTCCGGCCCCGGTTTATGAATGGGCTGGCCCTGCATGGCGATGCTGCCCGCGCGCGGCGCGATGAAGCCGGCCACGGCTTTCAGCAGTGACGACTTGCCGCAGCCCGATGGTCCCAGCAGCACGAAACGGTCGCCGCGAAGCACGTCGAAACTGACGTCATGCGTGGCGCGCACGGTGCGCTGCTCGGTGCGGTATTCCAGGCTGACATGTTTGACGCTGAGTAATGGCTGTAGCGCAACGGGAGGACGGACCAGATGAAAAGCGGGCGCGTTCATGTCAGCCTCCTTGCGTGATGGCGGGATCGTCAAAGAAATAATCGCGCCAGCTATCGGGCAGATTGCGGATGGCGCTCACGCGGTGCAGGAATTGCGCCAGGCCATAGGTGTTTTGCGGCGCGATCTTGAATTGCACTTGCGGGTTGGCAAAGATTTTCAGCAGCAGATTGCGGTCCACCTTGCTTTTATTCACCTTGATATAGATGTCGGCCGCGCCTTGCGGGTTGCTGCTCGCATACTGCGCCGCTTCCGCCAGGGCGGCGATGAAGGCGCGGTAGGTTTTCGGATTGTCCTTGCGGTACTTTTCCGTCGCATACAGCAAGGTCGACGAGCTGGGTCCGCCCTGCACGTCGTACGAGTTCAGGATGATGTGCGCGTTCGGGTTTTGCGCCAGCTCCTGTTCCTGGAATGGCGAATTGCCGAAGTGCCCGCTGAGCTCCGTGCCGCCGGCGATGATGGCTGCGGCCGCATCCGGGTGCGGCAGGGTTTGCGTGATCTTGTCGAGGCGGGCAAATTCCTTGTCGCCCCACTGTTTCGCCACGGCCATTTGCAAGATGCGCGCCTGCACGGAAACGGAGACGGCCGGCAAGGCGATGCGGTCCTTGTCCGTCAAGTCCACCAGGGTTTTTACCTTGGGATTATTGCTGACCAGGTAATAGGGGAAATTGCCCAGGGACGCCACGCCGCGCACGTTCTGCCGGCCTTTCGTACGGTCCCAGATGGTCAAGAGCGGCCCGAGGCCAGCCCCGGCGATATCGATATTGCCGGACAACAAAGCATCATTGATGGCCGGGCCGCCGGACAAGGTAATCCACTCGACTTTCACATCAACGCCCTGCTGCTTGCCATGCTTTTCAATCAGCTTTTGTTCCTGCGCAATATTAAGCAGCAAGAAGGTGATGCCATGCTGGCCCGCGATGCGGATCTGCCCTTCTGCCCGGGCCATGGGCATGGCCATGCACAGCACGGCAATGGTGGCAAGCAGGCGGCGGGTAAAAGTCAAGATCGGCAACATGGACACTCCTTGGTCAACTACGTTCAAAAAAATCAGTACGGCGCATCGCCTTCGATGGTCGTGCGGTAGAGCTTGCGGCGCTGGTCGGGCGGGCAACCTGTCGCCAAATGCATCAGGGAACGGTTGTCCCAGAACACCAGGTCGTGCGGTTGCCAGCGGTGCACATACAGGTGCTCGGGGCGCACGCTATGGGCAAACAGTTCCTCGAGCAGGGCGCGGCTTTCATCGTCGGGCAAGCCGACGATGCGCGTGGTGAAATGTTCGCTGACAAACAGGGCGCGGCGTCCCGTTTCCGGATGCACGCGCACGACGGGATGGGTGACGGGTTTGACTTCATCGATCTGCGCCTGCGTCAGCGCGGGCCGCCATGGGTTGCGGCGGCGCAATTCCTCGTACTGGCTCAGGTAGCTGTGTTCGGCACGGGCGCCGCGCACGGCATGGCGCAGCGCGGCCGGCAAGCTTTCCCAGGCCAAGTGCATGTTCGCAAAGACGGTATCGCCGCCCTCGTCCGGCAACTCTTGCGCGTGCAGCATGGAGCCCAGGCTGGGCACTTCCTTGTACGACAAGTCCGAGTGCCAGAAATGGCCCGCGTCACCGAGGCCGATGGGCTGGCCGTTTTCGACGATGTTCGAGATGATCAGCACTTCCGGCTGCGTGGGTAGCTGGAACTGGCGCAGCACATGGATTTGCAGCGGGCCGAAGCGGCGGCTGAAATCGACTTGCTGCTGCGGCGTGATGCGCTGGTCGCGAAACACCAGTACGTGATGGTCGAGGTGAGCGTGATGCAGGCGCTGGAAATCGCCCTGCGACAGCGGTTGCGCCAGGTCCAGCCCCAGCACTTGCGCGCCCAGGGGCGCATCGAAAGTTTCGATCTGGAAAGGGCTGGTGGACTGCACGGGTTTCAGGACGGCCGACATGGGAGTTCGCCAAGAGTCTGGGGAAGTCCACTGTATGCCGGCCAGCCTTGCTTGCAAACGAAGCATTTACTATATGGATATGCGCGGCGCGTTGCGCCACGCTGCAACAGGCACTGTCACGCAATGGCGCAGCGGCAGGAGCGTTGCCCGGGAATGGGGCAAGCACGCAATTTGCTTACCTACCAATTCTCAACCATAGACCAGGAAATCCATGCCCACCTACGCCCTGCTGCTCGCCTTGCTGTTCCCTGCGTTCGCCCACGCGCAGGATAGCGAAGGTGAAAGCGATCTCAGCTACAAAGCCTATGTGCACAGCGACAAACGCATCAAGTGTTTGTACGGCTATGCGGCCGACAAGACGGGCGACCATGCGGCCGCCGTCGCCATCTTTGAAGATTGCATCCGGCGCTGGAACGATGTGTATTCGATGATTTGGCTGGCCCAGTTGTATGAGACGGGCATCGGCGTGACCAAGGACTTGCAACAGGCGACGGCGCTGATGCGGCGCGGCGCACATACGAATGATGACGCCGCCTATGCTCGGCTGGCGCGCTACCACTATGGCGTGGCGCTGGCCGAAGGCCGGGGTACGCCGCAAGACATTCCCCAGGCCAAAACCTGGTTGCGCCAGGCGGCGCAGGAGGGCGTGCGGGAGGCGGCCGATTACCTGAGCCGCCTGGACAATGCGGCGCCGTAGGCACGGCGCCAGCATCGATTACGCGATGGCTTCGTAGCGGGCCAGGCGCGTCGCCATGCGCGGCGCCAGCTCGTGGCCAGCCGTGACGGTCACTTCCAGGTCGTTCAGCAAGCCATCCTTCAAGCCATAGACCCAGCCGTGCACGCTGAGTTCCTGGCCGCGTTCCCACGCATCTTGCACGACGGTGGTCTGGCACACGTTCAAGACTTGTTCGACCACGTTCAGTTCGCACAGACGGTCGCCGCGCTGGCGGCTCGTCAGCACGTCGCCCAGATAGCGCTCGTGTTTCTGGCCCACGTCCTGCACGTGGCGCAGCCAGTTGTCGACCAGGCCGATGCGCGTGCCCGTCATGGCAGCATGCACGCCCTTGCAGCCGTAATGGCCGACGATGATGATATGTTTGACTTTCAGCACGTCCACGGCAAATTGCAGGACAGACAGGCAATTGAGGTCGGAATGCACGACCACATTGGCAATATTACGGTGCACAAACACGTCGCCAGGCGCCATGCCCAGCAGTTCATTCGCTGGCACGCGGCTGTCGGAACAGCCGATCCACAGGTATTCGGGCGACGTTTGCGCTTCCAGGTTCTTGAAGAAGTTCGGGTCTTTCGCCACCATCGAGTCGGCCCAGCGGCGGTTACGCTGCAGCAGTTCCGCCAGGGCCGGGCCATTTTTCTGTTCGGTCATATCGCTCCCATTGTGTACGTACGACTGAATTGGCGGCAAATCGCGCCCATAGGCCGGCGATACCGCACATTGCTCAGTCGTGATGAAAAAAACGCCGGGATGTTGAAGCATCCCGGCGCATGGTATTACGTGTGCTTATTCAAAAAAATCCTTGACCTTGTCTTTCCAGGTCTTGCTTTGCGGACTGTGCTTGGCACCGCCCTCGGTCGTCGACTTTTCAAAGTCCCGCAGCAGGTCTTTCTGTTTTTCCGTCAATTTCACGGGCGTTTCGATGGCCACGTGGCAGAACAGGTCGCCCGCGTAACCGGAGCGCACACCCTTGATGCCCTTGCCTTTCAGGCGGAAAGTCTTGCCCGACTGGGTGCCTTCCGGGATCGTGAACGACACTTTGCCGTTCAGGGTAGGCACTTCGATTTCGCCACCCAAAGCTGCCTTGGTGAACGAGATCGGCATTTCGCAATGCAGGTCGTCGCCTTCGCGCTGGAATACGGCGTGCGGCTTGATGTGGATTTCCACATACAGGTCGCCCGACGGACCGCCATTCGTGCCCGGTTCACCGTTGCCGGACGAACGGATACGCATGCCGTTGTCGATACCGACTGGAATTTTCACTTCCAGGGTCTTGTTGCGCTTGATGCGACCGGCGCCGCCGCACGGCGTGCACGGGTCGGTGATGACCTTGCCGCTGCCATGGCATTTCGGGCAGGTTTGCTGGATGCTGAAGAAACCTTGCTGCATGCGCACCTGGCCGTGGCCACCGCAGGTACCGCAGGTGGTGGGCGACGTGCCCGGCTTGGCGCCGCTGCCGTGGCAGGTATCGCACTTGTCCCAGCTCGGCACGCGGATAGTCGTGTCGAAGCCGTGAGCAGCTTGCTCCAGTGTAATTTCCAGGTTGTAGCGCAAGTCGGCGCCACGGTACACCTGCGGCCCCGCATTGCGGCTGCGTCCACCGCCACCGCCAAAGATGTCGCCGAAGATATCGCCGAAGCTGTCGGCAAAGCCGCCAGCACCGCCGCCGAAGCCGCCACCGCCGCCCATGTTCGGGTCCACGCCAGCGTGACCATAACGGTCATACGCATCGCGCTTTTCCGGATTGGTCAGCATCTCGTAGGCTTCTTTGACTTCCTTAAACTTTTCTTCCGATTCCTTGCTATCCGGATTGCGGTCCGGATGGTATTTCATCGCCAGTTTACGGTAAGACTTTTTGATCTCTTCTTCCGAAGCATTTTTTGCGACACCGAGTGTCTCGTAAAAATCACGCTTTGCCATGTTGTCGGCACCTTGCAGTCTATCTACTGATGTAAAAATTACACGAAAAAGCCGAGTCGAGTGCTGCACTGGGCAACGACTCGGCTCGGCCGGTCTTCGCGGCTAATCCCGCGATGTAGCGTTCAGCCCGGCTGCCCCCAGTTTATGGGAGCGCAAGACATTACTTGCTGTCTTTGACTTCTTTGAAGTCAGCGTCAACAACGTCGTCTTGCTTGGCGCCTGCGTCCGATGCGCCAGCAGCTTGCTGTGCACCTTCCGCGCCGCCGGCAGCTTGCTGCGCTTGCATGTCGGCATACATTTTTTCGCCCAGTTTCTGCGATGCGCTCGACAGTGCTTCCACCTTGGCGTCGATCTCAGCCTTGTCGCCCGCCTTGATGCTTGCTTCCAGGTCGGTGATGGCCGCTTCGATCTTCTCTTTCTCGCCCGCATCCAGCTTGTCGCCGTATTCGGTCAAGGATTTCCGGGTCGAGTGTACCAGAGCATCGGCCTGGTTGCGCGACTCGGCCAATTCTTTGACCTTCTTGTCTTCTTCCGCGTTCAGCTCGGCATCCTTGACCATCTTCTGGATTTCAGCCTCGGTCAAGCCGGAATTGGCCTTGATCGTGATCTTGTTTTCCTTGCCGGTGGCCTTGTCTTTCGCGCCGACATGCAAGATGCCGTTGGCGTCGATGTCGAAGGTCACTTCGATCTGTGGCGTGCCGCGCGATGCTGGCGGGATGCCTTCCAGATTGAATTCGCCCAGACCCTTGTTGCCGGCGGCGATTTCGCGCTCACCCTGGAAGACCTTGATGGTCACCGCAGGCTGGTTGTCGTCGGCCGTCGAGAACACTTGGCTGAACTTGGTCGGAATCGTCGTGTTTTTGTGGATCATCTTGGTCATCACGCCGCCCAGGGTTTCAATACCCAGGGACAGAGGAGTAACGTCCAGCAACAACAAGTCCTTGCGTTCGCCCGACAGGACCGAACCTTGGATCGCTGCGCCCACGGCGACGGCTTCGTCCGGGTTCACGTCCTTGCGTGGATCCTTGCCGAAGAATTCCTTCACTTTTTCCTGCACCTTCGGCATACGCGTCATACCGCCGACCAGGATGATGTCATCGATGTCCGACACTTTCACGCCTGCATCTTTGATAGCGATGCGGCATGGTTCCATCGTGGCCGTGATCAGCTCTTCCACCAGCGACTCCAACTTGGCGCGGGTCATCTTCAGGTTCAAGTGGACCGGCGCGCCGTTCGCCATGGCGATGTACGGCTCGTTGATTTCGGTTTGCTGCGACGACGACAATTCGATCTTCGCGCGCTCGGCCGAAGCCTTGATGCGCTGCAGAGCGATCGGATCTTTTTTCAGGTCGATGCCGTTGATCTTCTTGAACTCGTCGATGATGTAATCGATGACGCGCTGGTCGAAGTCTTCGCCGCCCAGGAAGGTGTCGCCGTTGGTCGACAGCACTTCAAATTGTTTCTCGCCATCAACATCCGCGATTTCGATGATCGACACGTCGAACGTACCGCCACCCAAGTCATACACGGCGATTTTACGGTCGCCTTTTTCGGTCTTGTCCAGGCCGAACGCCAGCGCTGCCGCGGTTGGCTCGTTGATGATGCGCTTGACGTCCAGGCCAGCGATACGGCCGGCATCCTTGGTGGCTTGGCGCTGCGAGTCGTTGAAGTACGCAGGTACGGTGATGACGGCTTCGGTGACTTCTTCACCGAGGTAGTCTTCTGCCGTTTTTTTCATCTTGCGCAGCACTTCAGCCGAAATTTGCGGCGGAGCCAGTTTTTTGTCGCGTACGCCGATCCATGCATCGCCGTTGTCGGCTTTCATGATCTGGTACGGCATCAGCGCGATGTCTTTTTGGACTTCTTTTTCGTCGAACTTGCGACCGATCAGACGCTTGACTGCGTACAGCGTGTTTTTCGGATTGGTCACGGCCTGGCGTTTCGCTGGCGCGCCGACGAGAATTTCGCCATCTTCTTGATAAGCAATAATCGACGGCGTCGTGCGTGCGCCTTCAGCGTTTTCGATTACCTTTGGTTGACCGTTTTCCATGATGGAAACGCAGGAATTCGTGGTTCCCAGATCGATACCGATAATTCTACCCATGATTTATTTCCTTTTATTTGCTAGATTTCAGATGGTTCTTATATGTGGCAAAGCGGCATGTTTTCAAGGCTTGCTTGATGCCGCCCTCTGATTATTTTGCTTGCGCGGTCGTTACAATGGCTGGACGCAGCAGGCGGTCCGCAATCATATAGCCCTTTTGCAGGACTGACACGATGGTATTGGCTTCCTGGTCCGCCGGCACCACGGCAACGGCCTGGTGTTTCATCGGATCGAGCTTTTCGCCCTGCACTGGCAATACTTCCACCAGGCGGTTGCGCTCGAACGCGGCGTTCAGTTGCTTCAAGGTCATCTCGACGCCTTCTTTCAGCGATTCGATGGTCGGTGCTTCCACCGTCAGCGCCGTTTCCAGGCTGTCTTTGACGGGCACCATGGCTTCGGCAAAGCTCTCGACTGCGAATTTATGCGCTTTAGCAACATCTTCCTGCGCGCGGCGACGGATATTTTCGCCATCAGCCTTGGCGCGCATGAAGGCATCGTGCATCTCTGCAAGACGCGCTTCGGTACTCGCCAGCTGCTCTTCCAAAGTAGGCTCTGCGGGAGTCGATGGGGCAGTCGCCGCGGCGTCCGCTTGCGGATTAGGTACAGCTTGGTTTTCCTGATCTTGCATCTGAAAAGCTCCTACAATCAATGACTTAAATGAGTTAGTCTAACTATCTTTACAACACTAACGGGCAGATGGGGCTATATCCTATTGTTTCAAGGGGTATGCGTGGCAAAACCGGAATTACATCGGTCCATGTTACAGCGTATTACAAAATGCTATCCATTTCGGCCAGCGATCCGTGCGCGCATCCCTTGATTTTCCAGGCTTCCCACGGCAAAGCGGGCATTCTACCAGCCCCGCCGCCGCCATCGCCACTGGCTGTGTTGCTATTTGGAAAGCTGCTTGGCCGCGCCAGACATGACAAAGCCGCGCAAGCGCGGCTTTTTATTGTCAAAAATTTACAATCCTTAATTCGTCGCGCCCAAGGCCAGCGCTGCCGCACGCGCCTGCTCGCCCGCTTTCTTGTCCGCTTCGCGCTGCGCCGCCGTCTTCATCGTCGGCCAGCCAATCATGTGCTGTTCCGCAATTTCCGCCATACCCGCAATCCAGGCCGGCGTTTCGTTCAGGCAAGCGATGTAGTGAAACTGCTGGCCGCCGGCTGTCTCGAAATCATGCTTCGCTTCCATGGCGATCTCTTCCAGGGTTTCCAGGCAATCGCTGGTAAAGCCCGGGCACAGCAGATCGACGCGCTTGACGCCCTGCTGGGCCAGCGCCACCAGGGTGGGCGCCGTGTACGGCTGCAGCCATTCGGCCTTGCCGAAGCGCGACTGGAAGGTCACCACATACTGCTCTTTCGTCAACTTCAACTTTTCCGCCAGCAGGCGCGCCGTTTTCAGGCATTGGCAGTGGTAGGGGTCGCCCAGCAGCAAGGTGCGCTTGGGTACGCCATGAAAACTCATCACCAGTTTTTCCGGACGGCCATGCGCTTCCCAATGATTCAGTACGGAATCGCGCAAAGCGTCGATATACGTGTCGTGCTCGTGATATTGCTTAATGAAGCGCAATTCCGGCACATTGCGCACGGTGGCGTAATGGGCAAACACGGCGTCGTAGATGGAACCCGTCGTCGTGCCCGAGTATTGGGGATAGGCCGGCAGGATGGCGATGCGCTCGCAGCCTTCGCTTTTCAGCTTGGCCAGCACTTCCGGCAAGGAAGGCGAACCGTAGCGCATGGCCATCGCCACCGTCACGCCGTCATGGCCGCGCTCGGCCAGGGCGCCGGCCAGCAACTTGGCCTGCTTTTGCGTATGCACTTTCAGGGGCGAGCCCTCGCGCGTCCAGATCGATGCATATTTCTTGGCCGACTGGCCGGAGCGGAACGGCAAGATGATCAGGTTCAAAATGAACCACCAAACCAGGCGGGGAATCTCCACCACGCGCGGGTCCGACAAGAATTGCTTCAGGTAACGCCGCACGGCTGACGAGGTCGGTGCATCGGGCGTGCCCAGGTTGACGAGCACCACGGCGCTGCGGTCGATGCTGCCATGCGTGTACGGCGGTTCTGTTTGAAATGACATGAAGGCTCTTCGAAGGCGTTGGATGGATTAGCCAGTTATTATAGTTGCATTGAGTTAATAGCGAAGTGCTGGGGTCAGACCCTCAATGCCGCTAACGTCAAGCTCAGCGCGGATACAGCCAAGGGCTGGGGTCAGACCCGGCGGGTCTGACCCCGGTCTGACCCCGGTCTGCCCCCAGCCATGAATCAAATCGCGAGCAACTCGCGTGCATGCTTGCGCGTGGTGGCCGTGATTTCCAGGCCGCCCAGCATGCGCGCCACTTCTTCCACCCTGGCCTTGGCGTCGAGCATGTCGATGCGCGAGGCCGTCTTGCCATTGTCCAGGGTGCTTTTCGCCACCTGGAAATGCTGATTCGCCTGGCTGGCCACCTGCGGCAAGTGGGTCACGCACAGCACCTGGCGTCCCTGCCCCAGGCGTTTCAATAGCCGCCCGACGACCTCGGCGACGGCGCCGCCGATGCCGCTGTCGACCTCGTCGAAGATCAGGGTCGGTGTGGTGGTGGCGTGCGAGGTGATGACGGAAATGGCCAGCGCGATGCGCGCCAGTTCGCCGCCGGACGCCACCTTGGCCAGGGAACGTGGCGCCGTGCCGGCATGGCCGGCGACGAGGAATTCCACCTGCTCAAGTCCATGGGCGGCCGGTTCGCACGGGTGCAGGGCGATTTCAAAGCTGCCGCCCGTCATGCTCAGTTCCTGCATGGCGCGCGTGACGGCTTGCCCCAGTTCCAGGGCGGCCGCGCGGCGCGTGGCGGACAGGCGCTCGGCCACGGCGCGGTACTCGGCCTCGATCTTCGCTTCCTGGCGCAGCAAGCCTTCGATGTCGGAAGCGTCGGCCAGATGCTGCAGCTTTTCCGACAGCTTCGCGTGTTCCTCGGGTAACTCTTCGGGCGTGACGCGGAATTTGCGCGCCGTACTGTGCATGGCTTCCATGCGTGCATCGAGCTGGTGCAGGCGCTCCGGGTCCAGTTCCACCCGATCCAGATAATTATTCAGTGCATACACGGATTCCTGCAATTGAATGCGCGACGATTCGATCAGGTCGACAATCGGCTGCAATTCCGCATCGACGGACACGAGCTTGCCCAACTTCTGGTTCAGGGCCGACAGTTGCGACACGATAGGATGGTCTTCCGACTCGGAAATGAGGGACAAGGCTTCCTGCGCCCCTTCCAGCAGGCTGGCCGCGTGCGACAGACGGCTGTGCTCGTTCGTGATGTCCGTCCACTCACCGGGCTTGGCGGCCAGTTTTTCCAGCTCTCCCACTTGCCATTCCAGGCGTTCACGCTCATACAGCACGTTGGCCGCATTCGTTTCGAATTCCTCGCGCTGGCGCACGAGGGCGCGCCAGCGCTTGTGCAGGGCGGCCACTTGCCGCACATCCTGTTCCGCGCCCGCTTCGCGCGCCGTCGCCTGGCCGTCGAGCAAGGCGCGCTGCGCTTCGCTTTTCAGCAAGGACTGGTGTGCGTGCTGGCCGTGGATATCGACCAGCATGTCGCCCAGTTCGCGCAACTGCGCGGCTGTGGCGGGGATGCCGTTGATGTACGCTTTCGAGCGGCCCGCGTTGTCGATCACGCGGCGCAGCAGGGCGCCGCCATCGTCGTTGGCAAATTCATGCGCCACCAGCCAGGCTTGCGCCACGTCGCTGACGGAGAAATCGGCCGTGATGTCGGCCTTGGCCGCGCCTTCGCGCACCACGCTGGCGTCGCCGCGCCCGCCCAGCGCCAGGGTCAGCGCATCGATGAGGATGGACTTGCCGGCGCCCGTCTCGCCCGTCAGCACGCTGAAGCCGGCGGAAAATTCCAGTTCAATGGTATCGACAATGACAAAATCGCGAATGGACAGTGTATGGAGCATGGCTTCTGTGGTTGGGCGGCGCACCGCGGGTTGAGGTGGAGAAAAAGTTAGCTGAGCTTGCCCTCGCCCGACGGGTACTCATTCCAGTGCAATTTTTCACGCAGGGTGTTGTAGTAGCTCCACCCTTCCGGATGCAGGAAGGTAATCGTGTGCGGCGAACGGCGGATGAGGATGCGGTCTTGCTGCACCAGGCTGGCAAAGGTCTGCATGTCGAAATTGACGCTGATATCGCGCCCGCGCACGATTTCCACGACGATCTGGCTCGAGTCGGGCAAGACGATGGGGCGGTTCGACAGCGCATGCGGGGCGATCGGCACGAGCACGATGCCGCCCAGGGTCGGATGCAGCAATGGGCCGCCGGCCGACAGCGAGTATGCGGTCGAGCCCGTCGGCGTGGAAATGATCAAACCATCGGAACGCTGGTTGTACATGAAGTGGCCATCGACCTCGACGCGCAATTCGGCCATGCCGGCGCCGGCGCCGCGCGAGACGACGACATCGTTGACAGCCATGCCCACGTGAATCGACTCGCCGTCGCGCAGCACGCTGCCTTCGAGCAAGGTGCGGCGTTCGGCCTTGAATCGGCCGCCGAGAATTTGCGCCAGCACGGGCAGCATGCGCTCGAGCGGGATGTCGGTCATGAAACCCAATCGCCCCTGATTGATACCGATCAACGGTACGTCAAATGGCGCCAGCTGGCGCGCAATGCCCAGCATGGTGCCGTCGCCGCCCATGACGATGGCGCAATCGGCGGCGGCGCCGATCTCGGCCGGCGACATGGCGCGCACGCCGGGAAACGCCAGGTTCAGGTGCGCGGCCGTCTCCGCCTCGAAGACCACCGTGTGGCCCAGCACTTGCAGGAAATCGACGATGCTTTTCACGGGTTCGGCAATGCCATCCGTATTCTGGCGCACGACCAGGGCGATGGTCTTGGCGCCCAGGTTGAAGCGCTCGCCCGGGGCTGGCAAGGTCGCTGCTGGCTGTTCGGCGCGCTGTTCGGCGTGATTATCGACGGGCATAAGAGTCTCGGTAGTGAATTCGGTGGCAAACCGCCCCAGGCTGTCGCGTCGCACGCCGGCATCGCATGATACTGTACATATGCACAGTATAGTGCGGCTGCCGTGTGCCCGCAAGGGGCGTTCTTGGTGTTGCACGCAGTGTAGCGCAGAAAAAGAATCGTCCATGCGTGCGCCAGCGCTCCCTGCATGGACAAATCCGCTTGCAGATGGCCTGCCGCGGCAGGACACTGATTTCACGTTACTTTTACTGTCAGGAGGCCATATGGTTACCCAGCATAGCGAACGCAAGATCAATACCGATGAAAAGGTCAAGAATGACGGCGTCGACCGTCTGCCGCACGAGCGCGATGAGTCGCCCGATGCGCAAAACGTGCATCCGCGCAAGATCATGCAACAGGCGGCCAGCGACCTGGAACAGGGCCTGGTCGACACGGACCGCCGCGCCCAGCCCGGCGTGGAAAAGGTCAAGCCCACCGAACCGAAACAGGCCCGTCCCGACCCGCAGCTGGAACCAAAGAAGGCACGCTGACTCCAACTGTCACGCACTGCTAGCGTTATGGAGTACGTCATGCACCGTTACGTCTGTTCCTTGCTGCTGGCCGCCGTCTGCGGCCCCACTACCGCCCATGCCCAGGCGCCCGCCATGCCCGTCGGCTTCGGCCCGCAACCCGTGCTGCCCGCGCCGGACAAGCAACTGATTCCCACCGTCAATGTGGCGCCCGTGCAGCGCTGGACGGCGGCGCAGCGCCCCGTGGTCGCGCCCGGCCTGGCCATCCATGCGTATGCGCGCGACCTCGACCATCCGCGCTGGCTGTACGTGCTGCCAAATGGCGACGTGCTGGTGGCGGAAACGAATGCGCCGCCGAAGCCCGACGACAACAAGGGCATCAAGGGCGCCATCATGCAGATGCAGATGAAAAAGGCGGGCGCCGCCACGCCCAGCGCCAACCGCATCACCTTGCTGCGCGGCGTCGATGCAAACGGCGTGGCGCAAACGCGCAGCGTGTTCCTACAAGGATTGAACTCGCCATTTGGCATGGCCCTGGTCGGCAACGAACTGTACATCGCCAATGCCGATGCGCTCATGCGTTTTCCCTACAAGGAAGGCCAGACGAGCATCACCGCGCCTGGCGTGAAGGTGGTGGATTTGCCGGGCGGCCCCATCAATCACCACTGGACCAAGAACGTCATCGCCAGTGCCGACGGCAAATTTCTCTATGTTACCGTCGGCTCGAACAGCAACGTGGGCGAGAATGGTCTGTCGGCCGAAGACGGCCGCGCCGCCATCTGGCAAGTCACGCGCGCGACGGGCAAGGCACGCGTGTATGCGACGGGTTTGCGCAACCCCGTCGGCATGGCCTGGCAGCCGCACAGCGGGGCACTGTGGACGGCCGTCAATGAACGCGACGAGCTGGGCAACGACCTGGTGCCCGACTACATGACGTCCATCAAGGACGGCGCCTTCTATGGCTGGCCCTACAGTTATTTCGGCCAGCACGTCGATGCGCGGGTCAAGCCGCCACGTCCCGAACTGGTGGCCACCGCCATCGCGCCCGACTACGCGCTGGGTGCGCACACGGCCTCGCTGGGGCTGGCGTTTTATGACGGCACCTTGCTGCCCGAACGCTACCGGGGCGGCGCCTTCATCGGCCAGCACGGCTCGTGGAACCGCAAGCCTTTCAGCGGCTATAAAGTCATCTTCGTGCCCTTCGCGAATGGCGTGCCCAGCGGGCCACCGCAGGACATCATCGCCGGTTTCCTGGACAGCAATGGCAAGGCGCAGGGGCGCCCAGTCGGCGTGGCCGTCGACAAGGCGGGGGCGGTGCTGGTGGCGGACGACGTGGGCAATGTCATCTGGCGCGTGACGCCGGCGCCGTGAGCGGCGATGCCCGGCGCGCGCATGCGCCCCCTGTGTGGCGCAACGAACGGAAGGGCAAGGGTGGCACGCGCATGATGGGCGCTCGAACCACGCAAGGAGTACATCATGAAAAAAACAGGATCAGCCGTCTGGAGTGGCGGCCTTAAAGATGGCAAAGGGTTTATTTCCACCCAAAGCGGCGCGCTCGACAATGTAGCCTATGGCTTCAACACGCGCTTCGAAGACGGTCCCGGCAGCAATCCGGAAGAACTGATCGGCGCGGCCCATGCGGCCTGCTTCACCATGGCCCTGTCCGGCCAGCTGGGCGAGGCGGGCCTGCGCGCCACCGCCCTGAAAACCACGGCCGATGTCAGCCTGGAAAAAATCGATGGCAGCTATGCCATCACGGCCGTGCACCTAACCCTGGTGGCGACCATTCCCGGCGCCACCGACGAAGCGTTCCAGGACGCGGCCCTGCGCGCCAAGCTCGGTTGCCCCGTATCGAAGTTGCTGGCCACGGAAATCACCTTGGACGCCCATCTGGAGTAAGCACGCCACCGTCCGCCGCCCCGGTAGCAGCGGGCGGCAGGGGCGGTCTCGGCAAGAAAGCCGTAAAACGCATAAAATCCTGCCATTCCCCTATCACCATCAAGGATTTACGATGCGTATTTTGCACACCATGTTACGGGTCGGCGACCTGCAGCGCTCCATCGATTTTTACACCAAGGTCCTGGGCATGACGCTGCTGCGCACCAGCGACAATCCGGAATACCAGTACACCCTGGCCTTCGTCGGCTATGGCTCGAATCCCGATCATGCGGAACTGGAACTGACGTATAACTATGGCACCACCAGCTACGAGCTGGGTACGGCGTATGGCCACATCGCCATTTCGGCCGACGACATCGTCGCCGCTTGCGGCGCGGCACGCGCGAATGGCGGCAACGTCACGCGCGAACCGGGTCCCGTCAAAGGCGGCAATACCGTCATCGCCTTCATCACCGATCCGGACGGCTACAAGATCGAATTGATCGAACGCAAGTTCGACGGCCAGGGCGGCGGGCTGTAAGTCCTCAGCCTGGCTCGGCGGCCTGTGCAATGGCCGCGCGTAGCCAGGCGATGCCCGCATCGCCGTCCGTGCGGCGGTGCCGTATCGTTTCAAACGCAAACGGCGCGATGGCAAATGGCGCGGCATACAGCGCCAGCCCCTGCGCCGCACTGTCCTGCAAGGCGCGCTGCGCCACCGTCAGGATCAAGTCCGTCCCCCTCACGACCTCCGGTGCGACCGTCCAGTACGGCACACGCACGGCGATGCGGCGTGTCTGTCCCAGCTGGGCCAGGGCAGCATCGACTTCGGCCGCCATGCCGCCTTCGCTGGATGCCACCAGCACATGCGGGCGCGCCAGATAGGTTTCCAGGCTCAGCATTTCACCGGACGCCAGGCTGGCAGGATCGAGCGCGCACACGAATGTTTCCTCGAACAGGGTTTCACGATGTAACTGCTCGGGCAGTTGCGGAAACACGCCCAGCGCCAGGTCGATCTCGCCATCCTGCACGCCAGCGATCACGGCCGATCGGCTGGCATAGCTGATGGCCAGGTCGATACCGGGCGCTTCCACGCGCAAGCGGCGCAGCAAACGCGGCAAGATCAGCGCCGCGCCGTAATCCGACATGGCCAGGCGAAACACGCGCTGCGCCGTGGCCGCCTCGAAGACGGCGCCACCGAGCACGGAGCGCACGCTTTGCAAGGCTTCGGCCAGCGGCCGCGCCAGCTCCAAAGCACGCGCCGTCGGCTGGAAGCCGCCCTTGCCACGCAGCAGCAGCGGATCGCCGAGCAGATGGCGCAAGCGGGCCAGCGCATGGCTGACGGCAGGCTGGCTCATGTGCAAGCGCTCGGCCGCGCGCGACAAATGGCGCTCGCTGAGCAGCGCTTCCAGGATTACCAGCAGGTTCAAATCCACGGCCCGCAGATTATTCATTTGCTGCATAGTTGGCTGACAAACTACGAATTGGATTTAATGATGACAGCATAATACGATGACTCCATCAACTCAACTTTGGAGTCACACATGCATGGATGGATTACCGTATTTGCCCCGCTGGCCATGCTGGCCGGCGCCGTCGTCCCGTTCCAGGCGGGCGCGAATGCCGCGCTGGGCCGCAACCTGGGCCACCCGCTGTGGGCCACGCTCGCCTCGCTGGCCGTCAGCGCCGTGCTCGCGTCGCTCGTGATGCTGGTCTGGCGGGTGCCCGCGCCCGATGTCGGTCTCGCCATGCGTGGACCGGGCTGGTCCTGGCTGGGCGGCGCGGCCGGCGTGTTTTACATTACGGCCGCGCTGATGCTGGCCCCGCGCATGGGTTCCGGCCCCTTCATGGCGGCCGTCATCGGCGGACAGATGCTGGCCGCGCTGGCCATCGACCGCTACGGTTTGCTGGGCTTTGCCGTCAAGCACATTTCTCCGCTGCATTGGGCCGGTGCGGGACTGGTGGTGGCGGGGGTGATCCTCACGCAAATAGCCAACAGCCGTGCCGCGTGAAAACAGGTCAAGACGAAGAAAAACCAGCGCCGTCACCGGGGCTGGTTTTCATCTGAATCTGCAGAAAAAAGATTACTTGTCGAGCAAGGCGTTGACGGGCATCAAATCCGTTTCCTTCAACGTGCCGGCCGCCGCCTTCAGGCGCAAGCCGTTCATGATGGTGTCGTAGCGGGCTTTCGACAGGTCTTTTTGCGTCGAAAACAATTGTTTCTGCGCATTCAAGACGTCGATATTGATGCGTACGCCCACTTGATAACCGAGCTGGTTCGACTCCAGTGCCGACTTGCTCGACACTTCCGCCGCTTCCAGCGCCTTGACTTGCGCCAGGCCGCTGTTGACGCCCAGGAAAGCCTGGCGCGCGCCTTGCGATGCCGTGCGGCGTGCCGTTTCCAGGTCGTTGCGGGCCTTGTTTTCCAGCGCGATCGACTCGCGCACCTTGCTGGTGACGGCAAAGCCGCTGAAGATCGGGATGCTCCACTGCACGCCGATGGCGTTGTTGTTGGAACTGCCGCTGCCGCCGCCCGTCGTGTAGGTGTGGCCCGCGTTGGCGATCAGGTCCAGGGTCGGATAATGGCCGGCGCGGTTGCGGCCGATGTCGCGCTTGGCCGATTCCACGTTGAACTGGGCCGTGACGACGCCAAAGTTCTGCTCTTCCGCCGAGCTCACCCATGGTTCGATGGCGGCCGGTTCCGGCGCGCTGATGACCACGCCCGTGCGCATCGGCGCCAGCGACGTTGGCGCTTCGCCGATGATGGTTTGCAAGGCGCTGCGCTTGTTGGCCAGGTCATTGATGGCGGCAAATTCCTGCGCCACCACCAGGTCGTAGGCCGCCTGCGCTTCGTGCGTGTCGGTAATCGTTTGCGTGCCGACTTCGAAGTTGCGCTTGGCCGATGCCAGTTGCTCTGTCGTAGCCACTTTTTGCGCCTGCGTGGCGCCCAGGTTGTCCTGCGCGCTCAGCACGTCGAAATACGCCTGCGCCACGCGCGTGATCAGATCTTGCTGTACCTGTGCAAATTGCGCTTCGGCAATCGCCTGCGCCAGCTTGCTTTGCTGATAGGTTTCCCAGCGATCCCAGCGGAACAGCGGCTGCGCCAGGGTCAGATTGTAGGTATTCGTGTGCACCTTGACCGTCGGCATGGAAATCGTGCTGGTGATCGGCTCGATACTGTTGCGCGTATTGCTGCCCGAAGCCGACACTTGCGGCAGCAAGCCTGCCAACCCCTGCGGAACCCGCTCCATCCCGGCCGACAGGGCCGCACGCGCACTCGCATACTGCGCGTCATTGGCCAGCGCCTGCTGGTACACCTGGATGAGATCGGCCGCCTGCGCTTGCAGCGAGCATGTCATCGAGACAAAGGCGCTGGTCATCAGCACGGCGATAAGGGGTTTCCGCATTGCATTTCTCCGTTGGAGTCGTCAAAAGTTGATGGAATCAAAAATCTGCTACCGCTTGCCTTGCGCCCGCCGGGTGAGCGGGGTACAGGCCTCCGCAGGCATGCAGGAAAACATGCCTGGGTGCATCTACTGCAAAATAACTTAGTATTTAGGCATCGCGCTGTCGACTTGCAGCGCCCAGGCGTGCACGCCGCCCGTCAAATTACTGATCTTGCCAAAACCGTTGCGCTCCAGGAAGGCCGCCACTTGCATGCTGCGCATGCCGTGATGGCAGATGCAGACGATCTCGGCGTCTTCATCGAGGTCATCGATGCGGGCAGGAATCGAGTTCATCTGCATCAGGGTGGCACCGTCGAGGTGGCACAGGTCAAACTCCCACTGTTCCCGCACGTCCAGCAACAACGGACGCGGGCGGGAAGGGTCAGCCAGCCAGGCGGCCAGCTGCGGTGCACTCAAATGCTCCATCGAATCGGTCGCCTCAGAACTGGAAATGCGACGGTGCAACAGCTTGCAGCGGCGTGACATTGGTTTCAAACAGCTTGCGCGTGTCGTAGGCCTTGTCCGAGCTGCGCGTGATCAGATGCGCGGACATGATCGGCGCTTCGCCGATGATGGCCAGGATGCGGCCGCCCACTTTTACTTGTTGCAACAACGCTTCCGGCAACACGGCCAGGGCGCCGGACACGACGATCACGTCGTACGGCGCGCCTTTGCTCCAGCCCTGGGCGCCGTCGCCCAGTTCCACGGTGACGTTCGTCACGCCATTGGCGGTCAGGTTCTGCTCGGCCAGGGTTTTCAATTGGGGAACGATTTCCACGCTCGTCACATGCCGCGCCTTGTGCGCCAGCAAAGCGGCCATGTAGCCGCTGCCGGTGCCGATTTCCAGCACATTTTCATGCTTCTTGACGGCTACATCTTGCAAAATTCGCGCTTCCAGCTTCGGCGTCAACATGCATTCGCCGCCGCCCAGTGGAATTTCGGTATCGACGAAGGCCAAGTTTTTATAGGCGGCCGGTACGAAATCTTCACGCTTGACCACGTTCAACAGCTCCAGCACGTCGATATCCAGTACGTCCCATGGACGGATTTGCTGTTCGATCATATTGAAGCGGGCTTGTTCGATATTCATCTTTGGACTCGGTAAGTGAAGTAATAATCCGCCATTTTATCGTTGAACTGGCTGAAAGCACATGTTAACCATAAAGGCGGGGAATGGAGGGAATTTGCGACGATCTGCAGATTTGGGGGGGCGAACCTTGGAAAAGGGGCAACTGAACGGTATCAGCGGACACGGCGCGTCAGCTTTTCCCGGGCGCCTCCACCTGCAGGCTGCGCAAGCTCATGTCGATAAACGCATCCATGTAGGCGATCGGATCGATATTCTTGACCTCGCACGGCAGGAAGGAATGCGTCCACATCATCAGCATGGTGACGGGTGCGCTGAGGATGGTGCTGACGAGCACGGGATCGACCTGGCGGAATTCACCGCGCTGCATGCCCCGTTCGACCAAGGTGGCAATCAGCGCATTCCCACGCGTGACCACCTCTTCGTTGTAAAACTGCGCCAGTTCCGGGAAATTGTTCGCTTCGGCCAGCATCAGCTTGGTCAAACCGGCCAGCTTGGTGGCGCCGAACTCTTCCCACCATTGCATCATCATGCTGCGCAATAACTCGGCGCTGCTGCTGTCCGAGGCGGCCATGCTGTCTTCCGCCTCGCCGATCGACTGCACGATATTGTCGCGCACCACGGCCTTGAACAACTCTTGTTTATTCTCAAAGTACAGGTACAGAGTGCCTTTCGACACGCCAGCCCGCTTGGCCACATCCTCCAGGCGCGTCGATGCAAAGCCCCGTTCGACAAACAGGTCGAGGGCGGCGGCGAGCAATTCCTGCGGGCGGGCATCCTTGCGCCGCTCCCAGCGGGGCTTGGTATCAATCGGGGCTTGCATGTATCTTTCCAAGTAACTTACTTTTGAGTCATTAATAGTAGTCCTGTCTACCGCCAAGGTCAAGCGCGAGGCATGTTACGTCGGAATAGAAACTTGAACACAGTAATAGAAACTTGAATGGACGATCAGGTCATTTTAATAACAACTTGAATCATATAAGTAGTTGAGGGTTTCCGTAAGGGTGGCACGTGCCGTGACTTCTGGGGCCTGCTCATATTTTTATTGACAAAGGAAAAAACGTGTCCATAATACTCCTATTAATAGTTTTATTTACTTCTAAAGTTAGCATATGAGCCCATTCTCAACAGTATTTCGGGAATTGCGCATATTTTGCGAGCTACGGCAGGCTGAATTCGCCTCCCAACTTGGCTACGAACAAAGTTATATCTCAGCTATTGAGCTGGGCACCAAGGGGCCGCCATCCATCGATTTCATCGAGCGCCTGGTGCAGCGTTTACAGCTTGACGAGCATTGGAAGAAACGCTTGCTTGAAGCGCTGGACGAGTCCCAGCGAAAAATTATGTTGCCCAATGAGGCACCCGATGAGATGTACAGGATGTTCAATGAACTTCGGCGCCAGATCGGTGCATTGCACCCGGCCCAAGTGGAACTGATACGAATGGCATTGCGCATGCCTGTCATGTTGTCGCACCCACCTTTCAAACCTTTGCGCCCCCTCAAGCGCAAAGGAGAACCAGACAGAACCGATGTGGTCGAAATAATACGGTAATGCCAAGCCGGCGGCTTGGCACCAGATCAGGACAAGACGGTTGGCTACTCTGCCCCGCGCTATTAATCCTGCCCTGCCAAAGCATCACGTAAATAGTCGCACTCGATAGTCGTGCATTGACCGACGTCCATAATGTGAGCTATTTACCTCCAAAATTTGAGCTTTTTCGTTTCTAAGACGACATGAATGCTTCGGTGCGTCATTGCGTGCGGAAAAACATATTCTGGAGATGGAGCGGTCCATGTCGGGAACTACGCAACAATTGACCAGTTCGGGGCGTTTCGATGCCCCATCAGACTTGATTGCCGTTCCGGCCGAGCCGACGCCCAAGCATCGACTACAAAAAGGCATGACGCACAAGAAGTTGTGCCAGCGCATCAGGCTGGGCCATGGCATGGGTCACGGCAGCGGCTATTTGCCTTGGTTGATCCTGCGGCGCAACAACCCTTCGCCCTATTCGAATCAGGTGGCCACCTCCATGCCGCCTTTGCGCCGTGGTGCCTATTATTACTCACGTGGCGAATACCACACCGCGTTGCTGCTGTTATGGCTAGGTGTGCGGGACCTGCGCGAACAATTTCCGCTATGGCCAATCGCTCATCCCCATCCGCTCGATGGAACGCCGGGCACGGCTCCCATCCAAAGACCGTGGTCTCGGGGCTTGCTCGATATCGCCCGTGAAGCCGGTATCGATCATGGCTACGAAATCGGTTCCGGCGTTCCCTATGTGGCGAGCCTTGACCTGCTGGCCACAGCACCGCTGCCAGGGGGAGATAGGCTGGCAGGTTTCTCGTCGAAACCGATCGTTGACCCCACTCAGGAGGTCGACTGGCGCACGCTTGAACGGCTGGAGTTAGAAAGGCGCTATACCGCCGCTATCGATTGTTCCTATTTCGTTTCCAGTTCCGCCCTGATACCGAAACTCATGGCCGGACAGCTTGAAGTCTGGTTGGACGCGTCGACGTTGTATTGCGCACCGCATCTCATTACCTGGGCCGGCGAGTTCGCGCACTACCTCAACGCCAGCCTTGATCTGCCGATCAACGAAGCAGTGCTCCATGCGGCCCGTACGCTACGCCTCACGACCGCCGAGGCCTGGCTATTGTTCCAGCACTGCGCATGGACACAGAGCATCGACATCGACCCATCGCAACGTATTCTGACCTCCTACCCAGTCCGGCCAGGCGGGCGGGCCATGCGAGACGACTTGCGCCGGCGCTTTTTCGGAGATACATGGCCATGACGGAAACGACCATCGAGCCGGGCCTGGTGCTTGCCGGGACTTCGGACAATTCGCCTCTTCCTGGCCTGTATCGCGTGCTGGAAGTGGCTTCGTACCTGGATCAAGTCACACTCATCCCGATTCCGAGTATCGGCCGGGACATGCCGGGCAAGAAGCAAAAAAGCTATTACGCCAAGGGATTCTTTTTAAGAAAGCTATCCCAGTTGAAATTCTGGCTTGAAACGGATGCCATTAAACCGACGACATTGGCCTTGCCGAACCACTGGCACCTTGGCGATGAAGATTTTCGCCGCCTGTGGCCACCTTGCAACGACCCGGCTATCGCGCCGGAAGACCGGCACCGATCAACGCTCGAACTTCGACGGGACCGCAAATGGACTTTGATCGCACCACTCATTCCCAGCGGCGCCGGCATACGGCCACCGAACCTGGCCTGCCTCGATTCTCTGGTGCGCGCGCGGGCAAGGGAGGCTGGCGTCAGTGCGGGACAGGTATTTGATGCATTGCATCGTTATTATGCTTTTGGATGCATCAAAAATGCATTGATACCCAATAATGTTGGTCGATCCGGCGCACCTGCGGTTCCGCGTCGGGGAAAAAATCAGGTCAAGTTGGGGCGCAAAAACACGGCCGTCAAAGCCGGCGACACGGAGAAAGCTGGACTCATCCTGACCGATCAGGACGTGCTGAACATTCAGGATGGCTATATTTCGTTCGTCCATCCCGGCACAACCGTGAGGCAAGCCTTCCTGTCCATGACCGGGACGTATTACAGCACCGGCCATGTTCTTCAACAAGGCCTGCTGACACCAGTACTGTTGGATGCCCACTTACGACCGACTGAAGACAATTTTCGCTATCACGGACCTAAAGCGCCGGACGCCACCGGCGCCGCGCGCAGGTTAATGGGTGAGGGGAAATGGGCCCGTGATTATCGTCACTTGGCCGGCACGGTGCGCGACGGCATCGTCTCGATCGGGCAGGTCGGATCGCTTGATGCGTCCCCGGTCGACGTCAATTTCGTCGCATGTGGTGACCCGCGACAACCGATCGGCGTAGGCCGGGGCCTGTTCGTACGCGATGCGTGGCTCGGACTGTATCTTGGCTGGCATATCGGCATGGGAGGATTGGGCACGGACGACGCCAAGATGGCGATTTTGAGGGCCGCGACCGACAAAACTTCCATGCTTGAACGCTACGACCTCGATCTGCCGCCTGAAGATTTTCCCGCGCTGTTTTTCACCAAATACCTCAGCGATAACGGGGAATTGCGCAGCAAGGGCGGCATCACGACCATGGTAGACGACCTGGCGTCGCGCATCGAATTTATTGCCAGCGGCAGAGCGGACCGCAACAGTCCATCGGAGTCGGGACACCATTCGCGACACCGCAATTTCGACCATCACATCACTGGCACTACAAAAGGGCGCCCATCGAAGCGCGGCGAGCGGCCAGCGATTACCAAAGCCTTGATCTCACGCTTTTCCTATACGCGCCTGCTCTTGCTCTGGATACACTGGGCCAATACCAAACAGGACCTTCCCTTGCACATGGTGCCGAGCGAAATGCGCAGGGAATATGCAGCACAAGGGGAAATCGTTCCACGTACCCGCATCGCTATCTATCGATGGGCAAAATTGAATGGTTATGTTGCCGGAAAACCGGTTGACCCAACCTATCTGCGCTCGCATTTGTTACCGCGCTTCACCGCGAGTGTTCAGCGCAGGGGACTTGTATTGCATAGGCCCAATACCGGCAATGCTGTGGAATTACTAAACGGAGCACGGTTCAATCACCAGTATCTGGCCGAATCCGGCCTTATTCGCGATGCCATAGCAAGCGGCAACATCCACATCGAAGTGCGGGCCGATCCGGACGACCTGTCTCACATTTTATTGATGGATAAAAACGGAACGCACATTATCCCCAACATCAAGGATGACGCCATACTGCTACACGAGGGTGGTATAGCTGATCTGTGCGGGCTCAATGACGCGGATCGCTTGTACGTTCAGACGACAACATCGCGCCGCGACCAGGATGAGATCGATCAGCAGGCATTCAGGCAAGAAACTGAAGCCGATGCCAGGGATAGGAAAAAACTGGCGCAAGACAGCCTCGGGAAAAAGACTGCACAGAGCAATAAGGCGGGCAATGTTCGCGCTGCACAGGCACAAGAAAAACGCGACCAGCTCGACGATGCCGTGCGGCGCGCAACCGAACCTATTGCACCCTCACCACCCTCGGCACAGCCACCGGCCACAGCATCGCCGCCAGTGCCAGCCGAACCGGCGCCACCGGCATTATCGACCTTGACCGATATCAGAAAGCATCGCCTATCCCGCTTTAATAGTGAAAGGAAGTTTTGATGTTCTCATCCGCCCAAACCACCGTCTCACCGCCCGTCCCCAATCCTTTTCTGGAACCGCTTGAAGTGCATTTGTCGACGCAAAATCTTGAACAACGCCTGTCGAATTGGCCGTTGGACGGCCTGGACATCAAGAACCTCGACATGCAGACGCGCCTTGATCTACTCGATCGGCTGCAAGATCAAATGTTTGAGCCAACGCTGACAGCTATTGATACGACAAGCCGCCTGTTCCGGGTGATACGTCGCGGCTACACATCGCACAATCCGGCCTTGGTCTCGTCGCGGCAACAAATGATGGCGCTTGCCCGCTGCGCCGGTCGGGAACTCAATAATTTGCCTTGGTTACCCAGCTACGCAAAAGGATTGCGCGCGAGTGGTATCACGGGGCTCGGCAAAAGCTACGAGATTTTGCGTGCACTGAGCCTCATTCCTCAACGCATAGACCACGGCCCGTCCAAAAGCGCCGACTGGAACCACATGATTCAAGCTCCATGGCTGTACGTGGCAATGAGCCACGACGGCTCGCTCGGCGGCCTGCTGCTCCAGATATTGACTGCGCTCGACGCTGCCATCGGCACCAATTATGCTCGCGCCCGTGACATCGCTGGCCTGAGCAATGAAAAGCTCGCCGTCCATATCGGCATCATCCTGCTCAACCACGGCGTCGGCGTGTTGGTCATCGATGAATTACAAGGTCGCAATTTCGCCGGTGGCGTGCGAGGCGGCCTCGCCGCGACGTTTTTCCTGCGCTTACTCAACTTCGGCATCCCTCTGGTACTGATGGGCAACCCTCTTGGCATGGATGCGCTCGATTCATTTTCACAGGATATGCGCCGGGTAGGCTCGGGTGGCAACATCGAAATGCACCCGATGGAGTCGTTTGACTATGACTTTACCGACGTTCTTGCGCCTGCACTGTGGCGATACAACGTGATGCCAGAAGCGTCGCCGATTGCCGACAAGGACGGTGCGATCCTGTTCAAATATTGCGGCGGCATCCGTGATTATGCAGGTCGCATCCGCGCCAGTTCGCAGCGTTTGGCGCTCGACGAAGGTTGTTCTTATGTTACTGAAGTCCATATGGAGCAAGCTTTCAACGGCCCGGACTTCAGCGCCAAGGACAGAGCTTTGATCGCTGGCTTTCGCGACAAAAATCCCCTCCTTCTTCAGCAATTTGACGATATTCCCTGGCGCAGTTATGCGGTGCGCTGGGGATTGCACCCGTCCTCCCAGGACGCATCGACAGCATCGGAGGCAGCAGCGCCGGAAACGCCACCGAAAGCATCATCACCGCCTAAAACACGCAAACCCGTGGCGCAACAGTCGAAAGAAACCGCACAACGCAATCGCACCAGAAAAGCCAATCAAAAAGCGGAAAACGCCATCAAAAAAGCCAGTCTTGACCCGGAGGACATGCGCAATCAAGGCTTGCAAGAACATCTGATCAGCGGCCTGGAACAACTCCAAGCCAACAATTCACAGATCAATCCATCCTCATCAGGAGCGTAAGCATGCCCGTCAAGACCGATGCGCGCGTACCAAGTATTCTGCCTTTTTTCCCTCTTGGCTTTCCCGATGAGACAATCGGCTCGCGAGTGAGCCGTTACCATATTCGCCGTGGCCGGCCAACGATCCAGGTAACGTACAAGCAGTTGTTCGACAAAGCGCCGTTCAGTTTGACAGGGCTGGTGCAGCCTAACCTCGACAAGCTGGCCGAAAGATTACCTGGTTTGCCTCGCCACAATTTGGTGCAACTGCAAAATGACAGCACCCTGTTACCACTATTCCAGCAGTTCTTCGGCCCCAAGTCCGCCACAAGGCATCCGGATCGTATCCCAGGTCCCCCCTTGATCAAACTGCCGCGACGTATCAAGGGCGACAACCGGCTGACCTATATCTGCACCCACTGCCTGGTCGACGATGAACGCGATCATGGCTGTCCATACATCCACCGCGCACACCAGATCCCAGGTGTCACCGCGTGCTGGAAACATTCCATCCGATTGCTCGATCGCTGCCCGTCGTGCGGGTGCCCATTCGCTGAGCCAAAGCAATTGATCCTGTCCGCATGGATGGGGTGCGAGTGCGGTTGCGCTCTTGCCGATCAAGCACGGCCTGACCTGCAACCAGCGTCTGCGGTAGAGGTTGAATTCGCCCGCTTTGCACAAGTGCTCCTGGCTGCGAAGCCAAGCAAATTGAGTATCGAACAATTGATCGATATCTACAAAGTGCGCGCAATTGAAATTGGATGCCAGTGGGGAGACAAGCGCGTCAATCACAGTATGTTGTTGGGGAAAATCGAAGCGCATTTCGGCGCCGAATTGTTCGCCAAGATTGATCCGGCTTACAAATCTGGAAAAACGGAGCATTGGCTCAATATTCTTTGTGCCCACTCTGCGGTGGAGGCGCCGCTGACGCGGCACCTGATGGCCGCTTATTTTCTTTTCCGCGATGCCACCCTCTTTCTCAGCCGCGCCGACGCCATCCTGTATGCCAAGCCCGAACTTGGTGATCCTCCGCATATTACAGGTGTAGCCCCGCGCTCGTCCAATGACAACGTCGAATCCATAAAACGACCGGAAGAAGAGCTACTCGATGAACTGGTCAATCTGGCGCAGCGCGATCATTACGATATCGCACAGTTATGGCGCCATCATTTCGGCAGCATGAAACGGGTTGTCAAATTACTGCCAAATGCCAGCGAAGTGATTGAACGCCGCTTGGCCAGCGCGGCGGCAAAGCAAAAAAAAGATGCCGCTAGGGCACTCAAAGTTCGAGAACAGCGTCTTGTGCGCGATGCCCAGTGGTCGGAAGCTGTCAAGGCAAGCGCGGTCGAGTTATATGGGGAAAATGCCAGGCCCGTGCGAGTTACCAAGAATCGATTGTTGCAAGCATCAAAATCCAAGTCTAAATCCTCTTGGCCTGCAGGGCCGGGATTTCCGTTGACTGCCGCGGCGATCAGTGCCAATGAGGAAAGCCTCTGGCATTTTTATGCTAGGCGCATCCTGTGGACCTTGCAATGTCTTCATGATCCGCACACGACCGAACACAAAATCATTGCGCTATCCAAGCTCGAAGTCAATAAATTCAGGGTCATCATGGAATATTTTTCCGACTTTGTTCCTTGTGGAGGAGGCTCAATTCAGGTCATCAAGTCAATCCTGAAATCGCGCGGCCTTGCCAAGAATTGGCAAGGCCCTTGTCCCGAACGCGAATTCTACAAGGCAGGTCGGGCTTATCGCCTGCGCACCGCGCGCCGGGGCCCCATTTGGCGGCCGCGCTGGCGATACACAACTGGGTGCCTGACGCTCGGCCATACGATCCGTGTAAAGAGAAGCCAGATGGATATCCATTGCTTGCCGATTGCACGATCCGACGAAACGCTTTATAGCGTCGTCGCAAGGATACGGCTGGCCAACGCGGCAAGAAATGACATCGATGCCTGCCAAAGTCTGTTTGGCCATTCACGCAACACGCGAGTGTCCGACTTCCCCGTCAACCTGAAACGGTTTTGTGACGTTACCCAAGATTGCTTTGGCGATCCTGCACGTGTTCTCGCTGATATGACATTGAGTGGCTTTTTTGAGCGGCTGGGCAGCCGCCCATGGAATAGCGGCTCGGCTCCCGCACCAATCATCGCCGCAGGCTATGGTTTGTCGACGTTGTCGAACGGTGCCGCCGGCCGATGGAGGATGTGTCTGCATTGTGTCGAAAGTGACCTGCGCTGCCATGCGACGGCATTCTGGCGTCGTGCGCACCATCTGCCCACAGCATTCGTCTGCCCCATCCACGCCACGCCTCTGGCGAGCTGCATGCTGGCGCCTCTCGAACGTCACAAGCGCTTCCTGCTACCGGAGCAAATCGAAGCGGCCCCCCTCAAGGCGTACGTCGATTGGGCAGCGCACTACCATACATTGAATCGCCTGACTATGCTGGGCATGGATGTGCTGAAGGATACCCGGCAAAGTATCGACGCGGACACCGTACACGCGACTTTGCTCAACGCGCTCGATAATCACGGCCTGCTGACGGCCACGGGCATGCTGCGGCGTGTACCATTTTCCAGCGAATTTGTGCATCGTTACCAATTCCTGAGCGGGCATCGCGACTTCACGCCGGCGCTCTCGCCGCAGGGTATCGCCATCTTGCAGCGTAGCTTTATTCATCCGGCACCGCCGCGTTCGGCCATCCACAACCTGCTCCTGGTCGATTGGCTATTCGGCTCCTGGCAGGCATTTCATCAGCATTGCCACTGGCAAGCGACGATGGACTGCACACCATCTCAACAGGCACGGCACGCTCCGGAGGCTGCGCCGCAAACACACCGGAGAAGATGCCTGGAATTTCTGGATTCAGATGGCAAAGCAACGCGTAGCCGTTTTGCCAGGGCTGCACCGACTTCGTTTCGCTGGCTGTTGCGCTTTGACCAAACCTGGTTCGACGCCACGTTACCTATTCGTTCAAAGAACAAGCAGCCTGGGCTGTTCTGAGCCACGGCAGCACTCGCCAGCTCAATTTGGCAGATCCATGAGGACATGAAAGAGCTGGGTTATGCAGGGTCATACGACCGCGTGGCAGCGTTTGCCAGGAAGTGGAAGGCGGGTCAAACAGAGTGGGGCAATTCTGCAAGCAAACAAACATCATCAAATTGATCTGGGAATTAGAGGGATCGACATGGCAGTACTAAGCATTATTCGATGCTGGCATATTCGCGACTAGGTCCGATTGAGCGTGAACCCCACGCGTTTTGGCATCTCAAGAAACACCGTACGGGCCCTACCTGCACTCGGAAACCATCGAGCCAGCGTACGCTAAACGGCGCTCATCCCACGCCATCGGAAAATATGCATTCCAGCTATCAATACTTCTCAAGGCAGAGGCGACGAGATCACGCAGCAATTGGCATAACGTGCAGAAGCTATTTCTCGATGCCAACGACGAGTCGTCCCAATCGCCTGGAAATTCTGAAGGGGATAAGCAATCAGCGAGTTCAATTCATCGTTACTGATGTCCTGGTAGCAGTGACTGGGCATGACGCGCAGTCCCCGGCATCGCGGCCGATACCCATGGGGCCGGAGCTGAGCAGGTGTTGGCCTGCGGCCACGTGATCCAGCAGGTAGTTGGAGACGAAGCCGCCTTGGGCCCGCTTAACGGTCAGGTCGTAATACTGGTGCTGCGACGGCGCCGAAGAGATGGCGTAAGGCCGCGCGGTAGATACGCCGTCGATTTCCACGAACAGGTGGACATACTGGCTCGCCTGAAACGGTGGCAAGGAGGCGCCGTCTTCGGCCACCATGCGTAAAGTCTTGGTACTCGGCGTCTCTTCGATTACGGTATCCGCTGACGCCCTATCTGTTGGAAGGGGCCCGCCGCGCCATGCTGGTCATGGCCGAGATCCAGTTCGTAGCAGGGACGAAATCGGTGTTCCCGCTGCACGAGCAAGCTAGGCTATGCAGCACGCTGGAAGATGCGCGGCGCCTCATCCAATCCCTGCCGATAGAGCCGTATCTCACGAAGATTTTGAGCGCCCATGTCATGGGGAGCTGCGGCCTCAGTGCCGACGAACGCAAAGGTGTCTCGCGCCCCGATGGCCTCCATTGGCAATTGGAGAACCTGTCTGTCCACGATGGATCACTATTTCCAACCGGCATCGGAGCCAACCCTCAGCTTTCCATCTATGGAATCGTGAATCGGATAACGCAGGGTCTAATTCAGCGTTTGACAGGTCATGAAGTTGCATTAGCCTAGTAAGTCAGCATGACAGCCTACACTGAGCGGCGCTCCGCCCGGGTCATCGACAAATACGCCCTTGTGGCTTCGCTCACTCCTCTTGCTCTTCGGGGTACTCTGCTTGAGGAATTGATACCCAGCCATCGCGTGTGATACCAGCACTAAAGTAAATATCCTTGCTTTCGGTCGCCGCCCAGTGCCCACCGCGATGCAACACAGCGCGAATTACTGACTTTCGGGGGTGGTCCTCATCGGCCTTAGCGGAGCTGCATATGGCGTTCCAAGTTGGCTGGTCAGGCATCTTGTCCAAACGAGGACCAAGCAACTGATCCAGAATCTCAGTTGAAACATTATGGCGTCCGCCGTGATGGGGCACTTGAAAATACCGAATACCTGGTAGCGCGAGTCCAGCAAATGGAGCATAGTTAATGACTTCTTGTAGCGCTTCACGTCCTGCATCGCCTGTCAACAGGACGCGATGACTGATCTTGCCCCAATATAACCAGACACAGCCAATCGTTTAGTTAGCGCCGCTTTCCTGAGCCCGGCGCGCCAGCTCCCTCCTGAACATGCGAGGCGATTTCCATTTCAGCGACGAATGCGGATGGACCTCGTTGAAGTGCATAAAGGCGTCTGGCAGTTGAGCCAGAACGATTTCTGCGCTGCTGCGGTCCATCAAGTTCACGTAGTCCCGTTTAAACGTGTTCACGAAGCTCTCGGCCATGCCGTTCGACTGCGGGCTGCATACCGGTGTATGCACCGGTTCAATCCCAAGTGCGCGCACCAGCGCGTGCGTTTCATGGGCTCGATAGGCGCCGCCGTTGTCGCTCAAGAATTCCAGCCGGGTCGAGCCGACGCTGGCCTGGCCGAATCTTGTCTCGACCGCTTCCACCAGCATGTCGCGCACGGGCTCGCCAGGCAGGCCACGTTCGGCCCACGCACGCCAGGCAATGATTTCTCGGTCACAGCAATCCTTCATGAACACACCGGTCACCACTTCGCCGTTGTCGCAGGCGATCTCGAAGCCGTCCGAGCACCAGCGCTGATTGGGTTCGTCCACCGCCACCGCGCCATTGTGCACGCGGCTGCTCACTGGGCGTTTCGGCGCCTTGGGTAGCAGCAGACTGTTCGCCTTCATCACGCGATAAAACCGCTTGTGATTGATTGCTGGCAAGCCCATCAAGGCGCGCGTGCGGTTGACCAGAGCGCCAGCCCGGCGGTAGCCATAGGTCGGCAGCGCTGTAATCTCGGCGCGCACGGCGTCGACCAGGATGGCGTCGGTAGGTTGGTGGAACGTCTGAGTGGTACGCCCGTCGATCCAGTCCGCGGGACGAACCAGCAACTGGGCTACGTGTGAGCGCGCTACGCCAAGGGCAGAGCAGACCGGCTTCACTGGTCGTCCTTGCCCGACAAGGGCGAGCGCGCAATCCACTTTTTTTCGCGAGCAAACTCGACGGCCTCCTTCAGGATTTCCGCCTCCATCGTCTTCTTGCCGAGCATGCGCTGCAACTGGGCTATCTGCGCGCGTGCAGCGGCCAGTTCGCTCGCTGGTACCACCGATTCGCCAGCAGTGACCGCCGTTAGCGCGCCTTCCCGTTCGAGCTTACGCCAGTTGAACAACTGGCTTGCACCGACGCCGTGCTTGCGAGCGACCAGCGACACGTTCATGCCTGGCTCGTAAGTCTCGCGCACCAGCGCCGCTTTTTCCTCGGCAGACCAGCGCCTGCGGCGCTCCTGGCCCACCGTCACCACCTCGATTGTTTGCTTGTTCCTAGTCATATGCACAGTCCTATTCCTATCCGTAAGAATAACGCATAGGCTGTGTCTGGTGAATCAAGGGGCTATTTCAAAGCTGCGCAACAGAGTGGATTACCTGCGGAATTTCTATGGCGAAACCTGGCGCTGATAGCTGCAATTTGGCAGTGCCATCGCCTGTTCCCGTTACCGTCTACTGAATCGCCACGAGTCTAGAATACACATGCGACGGCATTCTGGCGGCGTACGCGACAGTCCTTACCAGTTCTCGGCGGAATTCCGCCAGGATCTGGGTAGACTCACCCATGTGCCCCACTTTTGAGAATGCGCTGCACATGCCTACTGGCTCGACGCTGCCGTCGGCTAAATGCCATGCCACACCGTAGCGCGAACGGTTCCGGCCCCTCGTGCATGAGCACCGAATACGTTTTCCAACGCTGTTTGCTAGAGTTACCTTCGTAAGCGTCTTCCCAGCGCCGTCTGGACTCCCTGACCACCGTCATTCATGATCGAATTTTGGCACAGCATTTGTGCCCACAAATTCTGATTATGGACACAAATTTTCAACCAATCACTTCGACGAATGCGCGCGGCCATTATCGGCAGCATTCTTTAGAGTTCAAGCGCGCATTGGTGGCGTTGTCGCTGGAACCGGGCGTCTCGGTGGCTCGCATTGCACGCGAACACGGCGTCAACGCCAACCAGGTGTTTAGCTGGCGCCGCCTCTATCAACAAGGACGCCTCGGCGTGCCTGCGTTGATTCGCGACGATGGCCTATTGCCAGTGGTGCTGGCGCCAACGGCGCCTGCTCCGGGCAACTCCACCGCCGACGCCGACGCCGACGCCGACGCCGACGGCACGATCATGCTGGAGCTGGGCGAAGTGCGCGTGCGAATCGAAGGCCAGCCCAACGCGGCCGCGCTGGCGCAGGTGCTCGATCGGGTTCTACGATGATCGGCCTGCCCGCCGGCACCAAGGTATGGCTTGCCGCCGGCACCACCGACATGCGCTCCGGCTTCAACGGCCTGGCTGCCAAAGTGCAGACGGCGCTGGAGGAAGATCCGTTCAGCGGCCACGTATTCGTGTTCCGGGGCCGGCGCGGCGACCTCATCAAACTCCTGTGGTGGAGCGGCGATGGCCTGTGCCTGCTGGCCAAGCGGCTTGAGCGTGGTCGCTTCATCTGGCCACAGGCTACCAACGGTTCGGTGGCGTTGACGCAGGCGCAACTGTCGATGCTGCTTGAAGGCATCGACTGGCGGCGGCCGGAACGGACCTGGAGACCAACGTCGGCCTTGTAAACGACACAAGGCTCGCGTAAACTTGGCACATGCTCAGCCCAGCCGACCTGCCCAACGACATCGCCGCCTTGAAGGTGCTGCTGCTCGCTCAAAACGAGGTGGTTGAAGGGCTGCGCGAACAGCTGAACACGCGCGCCGTCGAGATCGAGCACCTCAAGCTGCAGATCGCCAAATTGCGGCGCATGCAATTCGGCCGCAAATCGGAAAAGCTGGATCATCAAATCGAGCAGCTGGAGCTGCAACTGGAAGACCTGCAAGTCGACGAGGCCGAGGCGGCGCGCGAGATGCCGGCGGCCGACCAGGCGCCGCGAAAGAAGTCTGTGCGCCGGCCGTTGCCCGATCATTTGCCGCGAGACGAAAAGGTGTATGCGCCGCCGGCCGATGCTTGCCCGGCTTGTGGCGGCGGCCTGCGGCCGCTGGGCGAGGACGTGGCCGAGCAACTGGAGTTCGTGCCGGCCAGCTTCCGCGTGATCCGCCATGTTCGTCCGAAACTGGCGTGCTCCTGCTGCGACGCCATCGTCCAGGCGCCGGCGCCAAGCCGGCCGATTGAGCGCGGCATCGCCGGCCCCGGCCTGCTGGCGCATGTGCTGGTTGCGAAGTTCGCCGATCATCTGCCGCTGTACCGCCAGGCCGTCATTTACGCCCGCGAAGGCGTCGACCTCGATCGTGCGCTGCTGGCGGACTGGGTCGGCGCCGCTAGCGCATTGCTGCGTCCGTTGGTCGATGCCATTCGCCGCCACGTGCTGACGGCGTCGAAGCTGCATGCCGACGACACGCCGATCCCGGTGCTGGCGCCCGGCAATGGCAAAACCAAGACGGCCCGTCTGTGGACTTACGTGCGCGATGACCGGCCCGCCGGCGACACCACGCCAGCGGCGGTTTGGTTTGGCTACACGCCCGACCGCAAGGGCATCCATCCGCAAACCCACTTGGCCAAGTTCGAGGGCGTGCTGCAAGCCGATGCCTACGCTGGCTTCAACGCTTTGTTCGAAGACGGCACGATCCAGGAAGCGGCTTGCTGGGCGCACGCGCGGCGCAAATTCCACGACCTGCACGCGGCGCGCGCGACGCCGCTGACCACCGAGGCGCTGCGCCGGATCGCCGAGCTCTATGTGATCGAGGCCGAGATCCGGGGCAAGCCGCCCGACGAACGACGACAAGTTCGGCAAGCCCGCTCGCGCCCGCTGCTCGAGGACTTGGAGCACTGGCTGCGCTCCACGCTCGATACGCTGTCGCGCAAGTCCGACACGGCGGCGGCGATCCTGTACGCGCTCAAGCTCTGGCCGGCGCTGCTGCGCTACTGCGACGACGGCGCCATCGAGATTGACAACTCGGCGGCCGAACGCGCCTTGCGTGGTGTCGCCATTGGTCGGCGCAACTATCTGTTCGCCGGCACCGACAGCGGCGGCGAACGGGCCGCCGCGATCTACTCGTTGATCGGCACGGCCAAGCTGAACGGTGTCGCACCCGAAGCCTGGTTGCGTCACGTGCTGACGCATATCACCGATCATCCCGTCAACCGGGTTGATGACTTCTTGCCTTGGAACTGCAAGCTGCCAGCAGCCCTTTGAGATCACGCCGCTTCCCAGCGGTGTTGTGACTTTCTGAAATAGACGCGACGAAAGGTATTGCGGCACAGGGCTAGGCCAACTTGATTTTGCTAAAAGCTGCGACGATTTTTCGCTGAATAGCTGCGACTAATCCAAAGGGATAACGAAATGGCTGCGAACGACGTCGTCCCTGAACTGACAACTTCCGTAACGCCACCAGCAGAGGCAGGGAGCGGCTGGTTCCGCCCCAGGCTGGGTGAAAACTTCAAATCTCAAAATATTTGTGGGTAGGGTTACCATTCCCGCCACCGAGAAAACGGGGTAGCGCGCGTTTTGAGAGGCCGATTTTTGAAGAACCAGAATTTTTCTGCGTTTCCACACAGCCTGGCCTCAAAGCAGAAGTTCAGCTTGGCGGCAGAGGTCTCCCTAAGCGCACCCTCCCCACACTGTCATTTTCGAAATGTTGAGTGATGAGCAATCCATATATACCTAGAGATCGGAGAATGTAGTGTAGGACGGGAGCGATTCGCATAGCAAAACTAATATGCGGTTTACTTGCACACAGGACACAGATATAGTCTAGGCAACAAATTAGTGCGGACCTGATTGGAGCATTTAGGCATGAACTCATCTTATACCCGTCCCATCAGGCCTGTAATCCTTGTCGTGGACGACACGCCGGATAATCTTCTGTTGATGGCCAACTTGCTCAAGGATAGTTATACGGTCAAAGCAGCGAATAACGGCGAGAAAGCACTGCGCATCGCGCGCGATGCACCGCCGCCCGACCTCATCCTGCTTGACATCATGATGCCTGGGATGACCGGCCACGAAGTGGCGCAGGCACTGCAGGGCGACCCGGCCACGCGCGACATACCCATCATCTTCTTGACCGCTATGGCCTCCAGCGAGGACGAGACGCACGGTCTGGAGCTGGGCGCGGCCGATTACATCACCAAACCGATCAGCCCGCCCGTGGTGCTGGCGCGCGTACGCACCCAACTCAAGGTCAAAGACGCGGCCGACTTCCTGCGCGACAAGAACGAGTACCTGGAACAGGAAGTCCAGCGCCGCACGCGCGAGCTGGGCGCGATCCAGGATGTCACGATCCACGCCATGGCCTCGCTGGCCGAGACGCGTGACAACGAGACCGGCAACCACATCCGCCGCACCCAGCACTACGTCAAGGTGCTGGCCGAACATCTGAGCGAGCATCCGCGCTTCCGCGCTTTCCTCGACCCCGACACCATCAAGCTCTTGTTCAAGTCGGCGCCGTTGCACGACATCGGCAAGATCGGCATCCCCGACCGCATCTTGCTCAAGCCTGGCCGCTTCGAACCCGAGGAATTCGAGATCATGAAGACCCACACCACGCTCGGGCGCGACGCCATCGCCCACGCCGAACAACAACTGGGCATGGACGTCGACTTCCTGCGCCTGGCCAAGGAGATCGCCTACTCACACCAGGAAAAATGGGACGGCAGCGGCTACCCCGAAGGCCTGGCCGGCGACGCCATCCCGATTTCGGCGCGGCTGATGGCGGTGGCCGACGTCTACGACGCCCTGATCAGTCGTCGCGTCTACAAGGAAGGCATGCCGCATGAAAAGGCAGTGCAGATCATCGCCGAGGGGCGCGGCTCGCACTTCGATCCCGACGTCTGCGACGCCTTCCTGGCCAACCTGCCCGCCTTCCAGCAGATCGCCGCGCGCTACGCCGACAGCGACCAGGACATGGCCAAGCAGGCTGCCGCCATCGCACACACCCTGCCTGCACAGTGAGCGCCGGCATGCGTTCGCCCCTGGCTTATCTTGAACGGCTGCGCCTGCGCCAGAAGCTTGCGGCCGGCTTTTGCGCAGTGCTGCTGCTGGCCCTGGCGCTGGGGTTGCAAAGCCTGCGCACCCAAGACCAGTTGAGTAGCGACATGCAGCGCCTGCTCAGCGAGGGCATGATCGGCATCGTACAGGTCAAGGAGGCCCGCATCCAGCTCAACCGCTTCGAGCTAATGCTGCACAAGGTGGCCAACGCCCCGGACCCTGTTGCCGTCGACAAGGCGCTCGAACAGCTAGACAAGACGCGCGAGCAGCTACACTTTGCCGTCGACGAGGCCCGCGCCACCCTGCTGCGCATCGACAACCAGCAACGCCATAACGTCTTTGAAAGCATGCTGGCGCGCGCCGAGCGCATCGCCGACGAGGCAATCGAACTGGCGCGGCTGCACCGCAACGCCGAAGCCAACGCCCTGCTCAACAGCGAGCGCTTCCAGCACGCGATGCGCACCGCCGACCGGCAGATGGCCGAGATCGCCGCCGTCAAGGATTCCAACGCCCGCAGCACCATCTACCAGATTCGCCAATTCGCCCTCACCAGCAGCACCCTCACCTACGCCCTGCTGATCGGTGGCCTGGCGGTGGCGCTGCTATGCGCCTGGTGGATCAGCATCTCGATCCGGCGCCCGGTCAACCGCCTGCGCGAGGCGGTCGATGCGCTGGCCGCCGGCCAGCTCGACAGCGTGATTCCGCATACTGACTACCAGAACGAAACGGGCGACCTGGCCCGCGCCATCGCCAAGTTGCAGGTCGAATCGCGCCAGCTCGACATGCAGCGCTGGATCAAGTCGCAGGAAGCCTCGATCCAGGCCGAACTGCAGCAAGCGGCCAGCCTTGACCAGGCCGCGCAGCGCCTGTTGACGCTACTCGCGCCGCTGGTGCAGGCTGGCCAGGGCGCGCTCTACTTGCTTGACGAAAACGCCGCCGCATTGCGCCTTGCCGCCAGCTACGCCGCCGATCCGGACCATCCGCCGGCGCCGCAACTGGCGTTGGGCAGTGGCCTGCTGGGTCAGTGCGCGCAGGACCGCCAGCCGCTCCGGCTCGACGCCCTGCCGGACGACTACGTGCAGATTCACTCGCAACTGGGGCGGTCGCGCCCACGCCACCTGCAGGTGCTGCCACTGCTGCACGGCGAGCGCCTGATGGGCGTGCTGGAGCTGGCCGGCTTCGACGCTCCCAGCGAATCGGGCCGGGTGCTGATGGACGAGCTGCTGCCCAAACTGGCGATGTCGCTGGAAATCAAGGCACGCAGCCACGCGGTGCAGGCCATGGCGATCGAACTCGAAGCGCAGCAGGTGGTGCTGAAAGCCACCGAGGCCTGGTATCGCGGCATCATCGAGGCTGCGCCGGACGGCATGCTGGTAATCGATGTGCACGGCCTGATCATGATGACCAACCCGCAGCTCGACCAGCTGTTCGGCTACGAGGCCGGCGAGTTGGCCGGCTTGCCGATCGAAACGCTGGTGCCGCCGGAGGCGCACGGGCGCCACGTCGGCTCGCGCAATGGTTTCATCGAGCAAGGCACGGCACGCCAGATGGGCATGACAGGCGCCGACCTGCACGGTATGCGCAAGGATGGCAGCCGCTTCTCGGTCGAGATCGGCCTGTCGCGGCTGCCGGCTATCGCCGAGCGCGGCGTTTGCGTGTGCGCCTCGGTGCGCGACATCAGCGACCGCAAGCTGGCGGAGGCCGAGGTTCTGCGCGCCAAGGAGATCGCCGAGGACGCTACGCGCGCCAAGAGCGATTTCCTGGCCAACATGAGCCACGAGATCCGTACGCCGATGAACGCAATTATCGGCATGAGCCATCTGGCGCTACGCACCGATCTCGACAAAAAACAGCGCAACTACATCGAGAAGGTGCACCGCTCGGCCGAGAACCTGCTGGGCATCATCAACGACATTCTTGACTTCTCCAAGATCGAAGCGGGCAAGATGAACATAGAGCAGGCCCCGTTCCGGCTGGAGGACGTGCTGGAGAATTTCGCCAGCATGATCGGCCTGAAGGCCGAGGAAAAAGGCCTGGAACTACTGTTCGCCACTTCGGCCGACCTGCCGACCGCATTGGTAGGCGATTCGCTGAGGCTGGGTCAGGTATTGGTCAACCTCGGCAACAACGCCGCCAAGTTCACCGAACGCGGTGAGATCGTGGTCGGGATCGAGATGGCTGCCGACGCCGGGGATCAAGTCGAGCTTCACTTCTGGGTGCGCGACAGCGGTATCGGCATGACGGCCGAGCAGTGCGAACGCATGTTCCACTCGTTCAGCCAGGCAGACAGCTCGACCACGCGCAAATACGGAGGCACCGGGCTAGGTCTGGCCATCTCCAAGAAGCTGGTGGAGCTGATGGATGGCCGGATCTGGGTCGAGAGCATGCCGGGCGAGGGCTCGACCTTCCACTTCAGCGCCCGTTTCGGACGCCAGACCGAGGTGCAGCCGCGCCGCATGTTCCACGCCGACGAGCTGCTCGGCCTGCGCGTGCTGGTGGTCGACGACAACGCCAGCGCGCGCGAAATCTTGTCGACAATGGCTCGCAGTTTCGGCTTGGAGGTGGACCTCGCCGACAGCGGCCACAGCGCGCTGCGCACCATGGTCGAGGCTGAGCGCAAAAGCCTGCCCTACGACTTGGTGCTACTGGACTGGCGCATGCCGGGCATGGACGGCGTCGAAACGCTGCAGCGCATGCAGAGCGGCGCCGTGACTCACATCCCTTCTGTCATCATGGTGACTGCCTTCGGCCGGGACGACGCTCAGGAAGCGGCGGCGCTCCAGCAGGTGGCGCTGCCAGCCGTGCTGACCAAGCCAGTCACCCCGTCGACGCTGCTCGAAGCAATCGGCGAGGTACTGGGCAAGGGCGTGGTGGCCGAAACGCGCCAGGCAGAGCGACAGGACCGCAGCGCGGCCGACCAGGCCCGCATGGCCGGCGCCCGCCTGCTGCTGGCCGAGGACAACGATATGAACCAGGAGCTAGCGCGCGAGCTGCTTGAAAGCGCTGGCATCGTGCTCACCATCGTAGGCGATGGGCAACAGGCGCTGGACCTACTGGCTCAAGCCGGGACCGTCGCCTTCGACGGCGTGCTGATGGACTGCCAGATGCCAGTGATGGATGGCTACGAAGCCACCCGCCGCCTGCGCGCCCAACCCCGCTACGCTCAGCTGCCGATCATCGCCATGACCGCCAACGCCATGGCCGGCGACCGCGAAATGGCGTTGACTGCCGGCATGAATGACCACATCTCCAAGCCGCTGAACGTCACCGCCATGTTCGCCACCATGAGCAAGTGGATCCGCCCGGCGCAGTCGGCATTAGCAGCGCCCCCAGCGGGGCAGCCAGATTCCGCAGGCAAAGTGGTTGCGGCCCTACCTGCCGAACTCCCCGGTATCGACCAGCGCGCCGGCCTGGCGACCAGCATGGGCCGGCAGGACCTTTACCTGCGCATGCTGGTGCGCTTCCGCGACGGCCACGCTAGACTGCGGGGGGAATTTGAGGCTGCGCGGCAAAGCGATGACCCCACAGCGGCGGCGCGGGTAGCCCACACCTTGCGCGGCACCGCCGGCAACGTCGGTGCCAAAGGCGTGGCGGCGACAGCTACCGCACTGGAACTGGCATGCAAAGCTGGTGTAGCCGAAGCCGAACTGGCTGTGCTGCTGACGGCGGTCGAAAACGAACTGGCGCCGGTGCTGCTCGGCCTGGCGGCGCTGGGCAACTATACTGCAGCGGCAGAGAACACCCGGGCCGGGGCCATCGCAGCGGCTCCCGCCCTGCCGCCGGACGCGACCGCCACACTTGCCCAGCTGCGCAAGCTGCTGGCCGACAGCGATACCGCCGCGCTGGATGTGCTGGAGACATTGGAATCGCAAGCCGCCGGCCACCCGCTGGCGCGACAGCTGCGCAAAGTCAGCCAGGCAATTGAACGCTTCGACTTCGACGCTGCGCTGGAAGCGCTTGATGCCGTGGTGCAGCCAGCCTGACAAGCAAGGCCGCCGCGCGATTCGCCTTAGGCCGGGGGCGGCACCGACGGCAGGCTGACAATCAGGGTGGTGGTCTGGAGCTCGTCATCGACGGCGAAGGCCACCTCGCCGTATTGCGCGCGCGCCAGTAGGCGTGCCGAATAAGTGCCCAGGCCGGTGCCGCCGGACTTACCGTCGGTGACGAACTTGTCAAAGAAGCGTTCGCGTATCGGTTCCGGGATCACACCCTTGTTGACTATCTCGATGCGCAACGGGCTTCCGGTGTACAGCGTGGCAATGACACGGGTGCGCTCTGGCGCTGCCTCGCAGGCGTTCTTGATCAGATTATTCAGCAGCGAATAGGTCAACATTGCATCGCCCAGCGCTAGCGGAGCGTCGATGCCGACATCGAAATCGGTGTCGACCGCCAACACCAGCTGCTTACCCGCGTAAGTGGCGCGTGCCGTCTCAACCACCCGCCGCAACATGTCGCTGATGGGCAGCGGCGCTGCATGGAGCACGTATTTTCCCGTCTCGATCTTGTACAGCTCGGTGGACAGGTTGACCATGTCGGTCACCTGCAGCATGGCCTGCTCGGCCAGCCGCAAATTCTCAAGCTGTCGGCGGTCCATGTCGGCGGCGTCGATCAGCGACTGCACTATGCCGATGGCGCCGGCCAGCGGTCCCTTGAGGTCGTGCCGCGTCATGGCCTCGACGTCATCGCGCAGGCGGGCGATGGCGAGCATGTTGTCGTAATCGGCTTGCAGGTGGCGGCGCAGCTCGACGTAGCGCATGAAGTTGTCGACCCGCAGCTTCAGCTGGGCCGGGTCGATTGGCTTGGTAATGAAGTCCACCGCGCCCAACTCCATGCCTTGCAGGCGCGCGGCGTCGTCGGTAAGGGCGGTGACGAAGATGATGGGTACATTTTCTGCGCTGGGATGCTCGCGCATGCGGCGCGCCACTTCAAAACCGTCCATGCCGGGCATCATCACGTCCAGCAGCACTAGGTCTGGCGGCGTGTCGCCACAGCACAAGGCCAGTGCTTTCTCGCCGTTGTGCGCTGCCTTGATGCGGTAGCGGCCCTTGAACACATTGGCCAGCACGTACAAGTTGTCAGCGGTGTCGTCGACCAGGAGCAATGTCGGAGGCAACGGTTCCCTTGATTGTAAATGGACCGCCGCCGGTGGCTTGACGATCACATCGTCCACGGGTGTGGCGGCCTGCGGCGCGTCGATGTTCGTTTCCTTATCCGGCGCCGGTGCTGCAACCTGATGCGCCATCGCCCGCTTGATGCTGGTGGCCAGCCGGCCCGCCGTGTAGGGTTTGACTAGCAGGTCGCTGACACCGCTGCTGATGGCCGTTTCGATGCGGCTGCGCTCGGCCTCGGCGGTGATCATAATAAACGGCATGTGCACATGGCGCGGACTGGAACGAATCATCTGCAGTAGGGCGATGCCGGTCAACGCCGGCATATTCCAGTCGGAGATCACCAAATCATAACGCTTGCGCTCAATCATGCGCCAAGCTTCAGAGCCATCGGCTGCGAGATCCACCGATCCGTAGCCAAGCGAGGCCAGTTGGCCAGCCGTGACCTTGCGCATTGTTTCAACATCATCAACCACCAGTATTCTCAGCACTTGTGCCATGTCTCCCCCATGTGAGGCCTGCTACGTGGGGTAGCACACCGTTTCATTTATTATGCGGCATTTTTTTATCGATTTGAAATGAAAGCATTTCAAGCCGTCAAGGTCGGCTTCTGGCCCAGGCTGTATAAAAACGTCAATCGCTGTGACGCCATCATCGATCAAATCCTGCAACTAGCCAAGACGTCACTGGGCAGACGCTTACTTACCTTCTTCATGCTTCAACTTTGGAAAAACCTACGTAACCCGCGTCAGGAGCGGTATTGGACGGAACGCGCAGAGATACGCTCACCATTTGAAGTCAAATGCACGAGCCAGTTATTTGGCGAGTCAACAAAGACCCCGAGCAACATTTCGCGAAACTTCTCTTTCGAGTACGACATGTCTGGACCAATGTCAGCAAGGGTCCCAGCCAGGTAATCTGGCAATCGGATGAGGGCATCGAACCTATGCTGACCAGTCTTCTCGGGTAGCTCGAAAAGGGTCTTGGGCAGGTCAAGTATCAAATTACCCTGGTCATTGCGGATGAGTCCCGTCCGGCTAGAAGACATAAGAATGAAATAGAGGTAAGCAAGATCGTAGACGATCGTATCATTGTGCTCAATGAGCTTGTCACGGTCCGAAATCCACCGTAGATAGCCCGCTCCGGTCGCATTCGTAACCAAATAGAACAGCGTAGCAGCGAATCCCGATGCGAGATGAATCTGGCGCGACAGCTTCTCGTTCATCTGCTTTCGACCCAAGTCCTTCTCAAAAATGCCTAGCCGCCTCAGCACCTCGTCAAAGTAACCAGGGTTTACCGAGGAACTAGCCGGCGAGTTCGTACGCAAAGCTCTCACAAGTTCGCAAGCATCAGGAATAAAGCTTGCCATGTCTTCGACGCGCAGGTAGTCACGTAAGAGTGCTGAATCTCGGTTGATAACAAACGACACGCTAAACGTCACGGGCTGTGGGGAAGTTAAATACTGCATCAACCCGAGAGGTACTTGTCTGATGTTCTTGATGTCCCGGGGTGCGACTCCCGAAATATATTCACTGATGTTCTCTGTCTTGTCGTGATTGGCGATGACCACAAACGAGAAGACATCGTTTTTTTTACCCTCATCACCAAGACAGTAGTCCGATACGATCGTCCACGGCATCCCGGCGGGATAAGCAGCAAACCAATTCTTCATGCGCAGCTGCATTGTGGTTGTCGCACTCATCAATATCGGCAGCAAATCGATCATCCATCCGTCCTTGTATTAAGGGATCTGTACTCTGGGCATCCTTGAAATTATCCTTGGTTCTTAAGCCTGCGGAGAAAGGTGCGCGCTGTTACCAATGCCAAATGCAGACGGAAAGTGCTCCTATCGTCATCGGATAGGCCTGGGTGCGACCCTTCCGTATGCAGCATCTTGAACAGCCCATTGATATAATTCTTGCCATCTAAAGTCCACTCGTTACGCTGAACCGACAGGAACCCATTGTTTGCCAGCATTGCACGTCTGTTCTCGGAACTGGTCGTGGTTGCAGCTTGGGCTTCGTTAATGTGGCTGGCTATCCCGTCGAACAGGCTCTCCATGAAGGTACGAGTCTGGCTGTTCGCGGCAGCCCAGTCACCGCGCGTGTGTGCCTCAATGGCTTGGTCGAGGTGTCCCTTGCTAACCGTAAAGTCAAAGTGATTCAGAAGCTGATGTACCTCATCATCGGCCGCAGGAAGGTCAATCTCGGCCGGGAGTGCCGATCGAAGGAAGGGGACCTCTCCCATACTTGAGTCTTGATTCCACTGAATCACAAAGCCGTCCAGAGCCAATGCGCGCAGCAGACGGTCTTGCTGTTCCTGCTGCGAATAACGGCTGGACGAAGTAAGGGCAACTGCTTCCCGGACAACGGCCTCAGCCAAGGTCACTCGACCGTCGATTGTGGGAATAATTGTTGCACCCGCTCTCGCGACCTCGCGCGCAAGTAGCGCCACCTTCTTTGACACGCTCAGGCTGGTATCAAACGGAATGCTATTCTCCAGGCCCAACTTGAAGACCATTTGGTCGAATTTTGCCTGACTAAGAGAGCCGTCGAGCATGGCGACTGCCGCTGCTATAGTGGGACGGGTAAAATGATTGACTCGCATATCAAGCTCTCAATAGATTTGGTAGCGTAGGAAGCTCTCTAGCGGTTATTCGGGCTTCTGCCGCCTGGACCTGCTGAATTGTTCAAGAGCCTCGACTGCAGCCTCTTCGAGCGCTTATGGAATGATGTTAGGCAGTATTATAACCTCGCAGTCGACCGGCTCTACACCTTCGATTTACAGTCCTATAGTACGACTTCCTACAAGGAAAATGCCATCCAGTCAGGAAGCTTCATCTTTCATCGGTGCTGAAAATATTAGCTGCCAATGCTCTACATCGACCCAACGTCCAGACTTGAATCCAACCTCTTTGAACCTCGCCACTTACTGAAATCCCAACGTTTCGTGCAGGGCGACGCTGGCGGGATTGGGCAGCGCGATGCCGCCGATGACCAGATGGTAGATCTTCACGTACTTGAACGCTCACGAATAATCACTCGTTCAAGTACCGACAGAACTTCAGCTGTTCACTAGACTATGGATATGATCCCAATCAAAGGTAACCGATGACCACCCCACAGACCAAGAATGCAAGAAAAATATGTGAACAGATCCTCATCAATCAGAAGCTGAGTAACGTCAAGCTCGGCATCCTCCGCAGCGAGAATGCTGTCGCAGATAGGCTGCTTGCGCGTGGTTTGGAGTTGACGAAAGCGTATGAAGAACTGCATCGCAAGCTTTGTCACTATCCTGGCGCTTTACAGGCTTTTCTGGAAGTCGTTCTCACCACAGGCGCATTTTGGAGCCTGGAGGACATCGCCGAAGCACGCAAGGCACGTGGAGAACTCAACCATATCAACCAACAGATCGGACGCTTGGCGACTGAGGTTGCGCACCTCCTGACACAGCGCGACCAGCTTCACAACACGTCGGGATTCCGCGACGACACCTATTTTCATGTCTGCGACTTGATCAAGGGAGCTGGTAAAAACAACAGCGAGTTCGTCAACCGCGTTCAAGAACGTTTTGAACAGCTTCCGGCGCAGTTTTCCCTTAAATACTGGCCGACACTCAGCGACGTGATGCTTGAACTGTCGTCCGATGCCAAGAGTGCGATCCAGGAAGCCTCAGATCGGCTGACAGACGTTGCCACATCAGCCTTACGTCCCTCCAGAGCTGATTTCTTTAAAACCTTTTTTGTCGCCATCAAAGAAAAAAGTGGTCGTCCCATCGGGCCGCTGCCAAGTGGACTCATACTCACCGACAATACGCTGGCTTCTTTGGTGAACTGTGCGTTGGACCTGGACGACGAGAGTCTGGTGGATGCGGCGTATGTGAAAGGGGTACGTCAAAGAGAACGCCAAGCATCGCAGCAGTAACAACCCAGCCCAGGCTGCGCTGTTACTTGTGTGCCCATATAGCAGCGTCCATGGATAGATGCATGATGTCGCTGAACGAAAAATGCAGCACATTGAAGTCAAGTGCCAATAGAGCCACACAAGTCGATATAATTCGTAAACTAGGAATCGCGGCGAGTTCAATGACAGCGCAATTTACACATGAGAACCACTACGTTCCTCAAAGCTACTTGAAGCGGTGGGCTGGCTTAGACGGCAAAATTTGGACGAGTCGCTTGCTTGTACCGGACGAGAGAATGCCGTTATGGAAGCCAGCCTCCGCGAGAGGGATCGCTAAACATCAAAATTTATACACCCGAATCGCCGCCGGCCGAGACACCGACGAGATCGAACGCTGGCTGAATGAAGAGTTTGAGACTCCAGCGCAAGCATCAATCGAAAAAGCAATTGCTGATGAGCGCCTAAGTCCTCAAGATTGGCGCCAAATTATTCGCTTCGTCGCAGCCCAAGACGTGCGCACGCCAGCTACACTGCACGAATCAATGAAGCGTTGGGAAACAAACCTTCAAACCACAATCGAAGAAATACTCACAGAAACCGTGAATAAGTTCTCGGAAGCGAAGCAGAGCGGTGTGGCAGTTGAGACTTCCTCGTCCCCTCATGCAGAATATTTCCCCATCAGGACGACTATAGAATTGTTGCCCGGCGTTGAGCATGGCCATATCGGCGTAGAAATGATTGCTGGTCGTGGCTTATGGCTATTTAGCTTGAGACATCTACTGACAAAAACGCTGCAGGTACTATTCACGCACAGATGGACAATTTTAAAATGCCCAGAGGGAATGAGTTGGCTTACTAGCGACGACCCTGTGGTGAAACTAAATTACAACTCGGCAAAGAGCTATGATTTTCTGGGTGGTTGGGGAAGTGTTGGTACAGAGATTTACATGCCTCTTGGTCCCCGCCATTTGCTGTACACAAGGATCGGTCATCGTCCTCCGGACAGAGGCACAGTCTTATCACTTGAGCTTGCAAATTACTTTCAGCGATTCACAGCTGAAAATGCGCATAGATTTATATTCTCCAGGGATCAAGATAATCGTTTGCCTGAGCTTCGGCGCCGCCACGTCAGCGCCGAAGCTTTCGAGTCCGAAGCGAAGCAATGGAAAAACTGGCATGCGCAACAAACGAAGGCTGAGCAGGATTTGCTCGTGTCTTAACTAGGAATAATGACATCGCACTTCACTCTTCCTTCATCGAATTGGCCTGCTTGGCCAAATGTGTCGCAAATTATCGACCTACACGCGGCCATCTGTCTGAATTTTACAAAACGAAGTAATGAAAGGCAACAAGGCACGGATACAAATCGGCGCCTCCCCTCAAGCAAAAAAGTGTACAGAGATCTATTCAAGAATATATTAAAGCTACTTGGCAAAACAACCTTGACTCACGATATCATTCAAGAAGGGCGCACCTCAGATTTGACACTGTGGGAATTTTAAGTCCTTGATTTCCAAGAGGGCTGATTCAAGTTTCTATTCCGACGTAACAAGGCACCGCCGGGCACGCCAAACACAGGTATTGTACGCTCCGTGCCGACGCCGGGCCTGCGGCGCCGGGTGAAGCAGAATACGTTTCAGCCCCCATTTTGCGCAGTTCATCGCATTTCCATTCAGCAAGCGTGTGGGATTTGCTATCTTGCCATCGACAGCACGGCAGCTGCGGCGCGGCAGCCGGCTTTTTCTGTTCCCGAACTAAAACAATCATAAAGGAAACACCATGCGTACCTTGCTGGCCCTGTGCTGTGCCCTTGCCCTTGGCGGTTGCGCCATCGTCATCAACCCCAACGATGGCGAAGTGCGCCATGTCGACACGGGTGGCAATGCCATCCAGGGAAACGAGCAAGTGAGCCGCGACGTGCGCCAGGTCAGCAACATCAGCACGCTCGACATCGACAGCATGAAGCGCATCGATATCAAGATCGACGTGCGCGTCGGGCCGGCCACATCGCTGGTGATCGAGGCGGACAGCAATCTGCAGCCGCGCATCCATAGCGAAGTGAGCGGCAATACCCTGCGCATCTGGAGCGATACGAACATTCGCAGCAGCAATGGCATCCACGTGATCTACACGACGCCGCAATTGAAGAAGATCACCATTTCCGGTTCGGGCCGCCTGGTGGCCAGCGGTTTCAATGGCGACGATTTCAGCCTGGAGCAACGCGGTTCGATGAAGAGCGAACTGTCGGGCACCGTGGGACGCTTCGACGTGGCCAACAATGGTTCCGGCAGCATCAACGCGGCGGCCCTCGCCAGCGGCAACACGGACGCGGTGCAGAACGGTTCGGGCAACATCCAGCTGGGCAATGTGCGCGGCGAGCGCGTCAACGTGGCCGTCAACGGCTCGGGCAGCATCAGCGCCAGCGGCGCCGTGCAGCGCCTCGACGCCAACGTGAATGGTTCGGGCGATATCAACCTGGCCGCCCTGCGCAGCGACGTTGCTTATCTGGCGAGCAACGGTTCCGGCGACGTCGACGTCAGCGTCCAGAATGAAGTCAACGCCCGCGCCAGCGGTTCCGGACGCATCACCGTGCATGGCGATCCGGCCCGCCGCACCCTGTCGGGCAAGCGCGTCAGCATCGTGCGCTGTACGCTCCTTGGCAACGCATGGGAGCCGGCTTGCTATACTGTCGGCTCCTCACCTGTTCGCCTGAAATCCCATGTCACCCTCTGCCACCCTGGCATGCCGTCCCTCGTGCGGCGCCTGCTGCACCGCCCCGTCCATCACCAGCCCGATTCCTGGCATGCCGGATGGAAAACCCGCGGGCGTGCGCTGCGTGCAACTGGCTGACGACAATCGCTGCAAGATCTTCGGCCGGCCGGAACGTCCCGCGTTTTGCGGCGGCTTGCAGCCATCCAAGGACATGTGCGGCAACAGCCGCGAACACGCGATTAGCTGGCTGGCCGAGCTGGAACGGCTGACGGCGCCCTGAACGGCGCAGCGGCGGCTGACAGATAACGGTTGACCACATCTGCACGTTTGAGTATATTCATGCACATTCCTGCACGTTTATAAATTCACCATGTCCGCCACCCTGCTCCTCAAACAACGTCACGCGCTGATCCAGCAACAATTGCACGCCGATGGCAGGGTGCTGGCGCTGGACCTGGCGCGCCAGCTCGACGTTTCCGAAGATACGATACGGCGCGACCTGCGCGAGATGGCGGCAGCCGGCCTGTGCCAGCGCGTGTATGGCGGCGCGCTGCCGCTGGCGCCTGACGGCGGCACCCTGACCCAGCGCAAGCAGGAGGCGCCTGAGCGCAAGGCGCGCCTGGCGCAGGCTGCCGTGTCGCTCGTGCGTACGGGCCAGGTGCTGTTTCTTGATGCGGGCTCGACCAACCTGGCCATCGCCAGCGCCTTGCCAGAGTTGGCGCTCACTGTCATCACCAACGCGCCATCGATCGCCATGGCACTGATGGAACGCCCGGAAATCGAGCTGATCATGGCTGGCGGCAGGGTCGACCGCCGCGCCGGCGCCAGCCTGGGTCCGCAAGCTTTGCGCACGGTCGAGCGCATGCATCCCGACCTGTGTTTCCTCGGTGCCTGCGGCGCCGATGCGGACGCGGGCGTGACGGCGTTCAACTATGACGAGGCCGAGTTCAAGCGCAGCATCGCCGGTGCCAGCAAGGCGGTAGTGGTGGCCGTCACCAGCGACAAGCTGGGCACGGCCGCACCGTTCGGCGTGCTGGCCACGGGCTTGCTGCAGCACCTGGTGCTGGAAGCCGATGCCGATGCGGCCCACGTGGCCGCCTTTGAACGGCTGGGCGTGCAAGTGTTGCGTGCCCGCGCCTGATTTTATCCACCTGACTCTTGAAAAGCTCTCCCATGCATCTCACAGGAACCCTGCAACAACGCGCCACGCGCCTGGTTTTCTTTGCCGCCGGCCTCGGCATGGCCGCCTGGGCCCCGCTGGTCCCCTACGCCAAGTCGCGCCTGGGACTCGATGAAGCCACGCTCGGCATCCTGCTGCTGTGCCTGGGCGCCGGTTCGCTATGCGCGATGCCATTTACGGGCATGCTCACGGCACGCTTCGGCTGCCGCAAGGTCATCGTCTGCGCCGGCCTGCTGCTGACCGCCGTGCTGCCCGGCCTGGCGCTGGCGGCCACGCCGCTGCAGCTGGGCCTGGTGCTGCTGGTGTTCGGCGCGGCCATGGGCACGTTCGACGTGGCCATCAATATCCAGGCCGTGATCATCGAAAAAGCCAACGGCGGCGCCATGATGTCGGGCTTTCATGCGCTGTTCAGCGTGGGCGGCTTCGCCGGCGCGGCCTGCATGGCCCTGCTGCTGTGGCTGGGCCTGACGCCGGCCTGGTCCTGCGTCGTGGTGATGCTGCTGCTGTGCGGCGTGCTGGGTGCGGCGCAGGGCCATCTGCTGCCAACGGCGTCCGTCTCCGGCGAAAAGACGCCGCTGTTCGTCATGCCGCACGGCGCCGTCATTTTCATCGGCTTGCTGTGCTTTATCGTCTTCCTGGCCGAAGGCGCGATCCTCGACTGGAGCGCCCTGTTCCTCACCACCACGCGCGGCGTGGAAGAAGCCAAGGGTGGCCTCGGCTACGCCGCCTTCGCCATCGCCATGACGGTGGGCCGCTTCACGGGCGACAAGGTGGTCAGCCGTTTTGGCGGCAAGCGGGTGCTTACTTTGGGCGGCTTGTGCGCGGCGGCAGGCTTCTTCCTGGCCGTGCTGGCGCCGCATGCCAGCCTGGCCATGCTTGGCTTCGTGCTGATCGGCCTGGGCGCGGCGAACATCGTGCCCATCTTGTTTACGGCAGCTGGCCAGCAACATGCGATGCCGGCCAGTCTGGCGGTGGCAGCCATCACGACCATCGGCTATGCGGGCATCCTGGCCGGGCCGGCCGTGATCGGCTTCGTGGCGCACGCCACCAGCCTGAATATCGCCTTCGCCATGCTGGGCGCCGCCCTGCTGCTGGTGGCGGCCAGCGCGCGCCTGGTGGCGTCGGCAAAACAGACATCCTGATCCCCTCCCTTGCCTGGCGGACGGCGCTAAAAAAGCGGGGTCCGCCAGCGCTCAAATAGGTCCGCCAGGCCTGCGGCATGGTAAGCTTCGACCCCGCACACATTGCGGGCGCCGCACACTCACCCCATCCTGCCACTTATACCCGTACTTATACCCTTTTATACATCTATGGATCTCATTCTTGCGTTAAAAGCCATCATCATGGGGCTGGTCGAAGGTTTTACCGAATTCTTGCCGATTTCGTCCACGGGACATCTGATCCTGGCCGGCAGCCTGCTCGACTTTACACAGGATGTATCGAAAGAAGTCATGGGGGTCTTCGAGATCGCCATCCAGGCCGGCGCCATCCTGGCCGTGTGCTGGGAATACCGCCAGCGCATCGGCAGCGTGCTGACCACCTTTGGCAGCGAAGCGAAGTCGCGCAAGTTCGTGCTGAACGTGGCCATCGCCTTCCTGCCGCTGGCCGTCATCGGTCTGGCGATTGGCAAGATGATCAAGCATGCGCTGTTCAAGCCAGTACCCGTGGCCATGGCCTTCATCATCGGCGGCATCGTGATTTTGCTGGTGGAGCGCCGCGCGCGCACCAATCCCGTCACCGTGCGCGTCAACTCGGTCGATGAAATGACGCCATTCGACGCCCTGAAAGTGGGCTGCGCGCAAGCGTTCGCGCTGATTCCCGGCACCAGCCGCTCCGGCTCGACCATCATCGGCGGCATGCTGCTGGGCCTGTCGCGCAAGACGGCCACGGAATTCTCGTTCTTCCTGGCCATCCCCACCTTGCTGGCGGCCACCTTTTACTCGCTGTACAAGGCGCGCGATATCCTGTCGGCCACCGACGTTCCCCTGTTCGGCCTGGGCACCGTGTCCGCCTTCATCTCCGCCTTCCTGTGCGTGCGCTGGCTGCTGCGCTATATCAGCTCGCATGACTTCACGTTTTTCGCCTGGTACCGCATCGTGTTCGGCTTGCTGGTGTTGGCCAGCGCCCACTACGGCTGGGTTGTTTGGGCAGAATAAGGCACTATGAATCAAGATCTTAACCAGCGCGCGCTGCACCTGCTGCAAACCGTTTTCGGCTACCCGGCCTTCCGCGGCCAGCAAGCCGACATCGTCGACCACGTCAGCCATGGCGGCGACGCGCTGGTACTGATGCCCACGGGCGGCGGCAAGTCGCTGTGCTATCAGATTCCCGCGCTGCTGCGCGATGGCGTCGGCGTCGTCGTCTCGCCGCTGATCGCGTTGATGCAGGACCAGGTGGACGCTTTGGCCGAAGTCGGCGTGCGCGCCGCCTTCCTCAATTCCACGCAAACCTACGAAGAGGCGAGCCGCATCGAGCGCCTGGTGCGCACGGGCGGCATCGACGTCGTCTACGTGGCGCCCGAGCGCCTGATGACGCAGCGCTGTCTGGACCTGTTCCAGGCCTCGAAGATCTCCCTGTTCGCCATCGACGAGGCGCATTGCGTGGCCCAGTGGGGCCACGACTTCCGTCCCGAATACATCAAGCTGTCGGTGCTGCACGAACAGTTCCCGGACGTGCCGCGCATCGCGCTCACGGCCACGGCCGACCCGCAGACGCGCGCCGAAATCGCCTTGCGTTTGCAGCTGGAAGACGCGCGCCAGTTCGTCTCGTCCTTCGACCGCCCGAACATCCGCTACCAGATCGTGGAAAAGGCGAATGGCCGCAAGCAGCTGCTCGACTTCATCAACACGGAACACGCGGGCGACTGCGGCATCGTGTACTGTTTGTCGCGCAAAAAAGTCGAAGAGACGGCGGAATTTCTGAACCAGAGCGGTATCCGCGCCCTGCCCTATCACGCCGGCATGGAGTACGCCAAGCGCAGCGCCAACCAGGCGCGCTTCCTGCGCGAAGAAAACATCGTCATGGTCGCCACCATCGCCTTCGGCATGGGTATCGACAAGCCCGATGTGCGCTTCGTGGCCCACCTGGATCTGCCGAAAAGCATCGAGGGCTATTACCAGGAAACAGGGCGCGCGGGCCGCGACGGCATGGCCGCCAACGCCTGGATGGCGTACGGCTTGCAGGACGTGGTGCTGCAGCGGCGCATGATCGACGAGTCCGAAGCGGACGACACCTTCAAGCGCGTGCTGGGCGTCAAACTCGACGCCATGCTGGGCCTGTGCGAAACGCTCAGCTGCCGACGCATGCGATTGCTCGAATACTTCGGCGAACCGGCTTCGCCGTGCGGCAATTGCGATACCTGTTTGGTGCCGCCCGTGTCGTTCGACGGCACGGTGCCCGTGCAAAAACTGCTGTCGGCCATCTACCGCGTCGACCAGCGCTTCGCCGGCGGCCACGTGATCGACGTGCTGCGCGGCGTGGAATCGGAACGCATCAAGACCTGGCACCACGATTCCTTGTCGGTGTTTGGCATCGGCTCGGACCTGGGCGAAGCGGAATGGAAATCGATTTTGCGCCAGGCCATCGCGCTGGGTCTCGTCTCGGTCGACCATGAACAATACAGCTCGCTGAAACTGACGGACGCTTCGCGCCCCGTGCTCAAGGGCGGCCAGAAAGTGCAGCTGCGCCAGTACCAGAAACCAGTGAAAACCAGCAAGCGCAGCACCAGCGTGGCGAAGGGCTATGTAGAGACGGATTTGTCCACCAGCGAGCAGGCGATCTTCGACAAGCTGCGCTGGTGGCGTGTGGAGACGGCGCGCACGCACAACGTGCCCGCCTACGTGATTTTCGTCGATGCCACCTTGCGTGAAATCGCCAAAGCCAAGCCCACTTCGCTCGAGCAGATGCGTGGCGTGAGCGGCGTGGGCGAGAAAAAACTGGCCTCGTACGGCGACGAAATCGTCGCCATGATTCTGGAGATGATTTAATGGAAGCACTCTCGCCGGACCTGATCTATCAGGCCGTAAAAATTCTGGGCGCCCAGCCCGACGCCGACGATGCGGTGGAAGCGCAAGTACGCGCCCTGGTGCAGGACGAGCTCACCGTGCGCCGCCTGGCCGACGTGGTGCCGGAAGCCTTCGGCCTGGTGCTGGCGTCGCATCTTCCCGGCGCCGAAAACATGACCCTGCCCGATACTTTCTGCGCCCAAGACGAAGACGGCGAATGGGTGGAGTTCTCCTTGCGCCGCGAGCCGATCTTTGTCGTCGCTGCGGATATCGCCCAGCACACCTTCCACAACGGCCCGCGCGCGCTGATACAAAATCTGGCAGACCGCAGCTCCCTGCTGGAGGCCATCAACAAGGCCCTGGACGCGGGCGGCTCGCTCGATGGCACGACCCTGGGCCCGCCGTCTTTCTTTGGCCTGCCCGCCGCGCTGTACCAGCCGGCGGCATCGCCCGAGACGCCCTGACCACTTTACCTTGCCTTTGCCCTTGATAACGGAACGGTCCCGCGATGGAAACCAAATGGCTGGAAGACTTCATCTCGCTCGCCGAAACACATAATTTCAGCCGTTCCGCGGCCCTGCGCCACGTGACCCAGCCCGCCTTTTCGCGACGCATCCAGTCGCTGGAAAACTGGCTCGGCATCGACCTGGTCGACCGCACGTCTTATCCGACACGATTGACGCCGGCCGGCGCCGTATTCTACGAACAGGCGCTGGAAATGCTGGGGCAAATCAATGGCGTGCGCGCGCTGTTGCGCGGCAAGCGCGCGGCCACGCAAACGAGCGTCGATTTCGCCGTGCCGCACACCCTGTCGCTGACCTTCATGCCGAAATGGCTGACGGCCTTGGAAGAAGGTTTTGCACCGATCAACAGCCGCCTGATGGCCCTGAACGTGCACGACGCCGTGCTGCAACTGGTCGACGGCGGCTGCGACCTGCTGCTGTGCTATCACCATCCGCGCCAGCCGGTGCAACTGGATCCGGGCCGCTACGATATGCTGGTGATGGGCCGCGAAACCCTGCGCGCGTATGCGCGCTGCGGCCAGGACAAGGTGCCGGACTTCGTCCTGCCCGGCAGCGCCAAGGAGCCGCTGCCCTTCCTTTCCTACACCAGCAACGCCTACCTGGGACGCATGGTGGAATTGCTGCTGGCCGATGCCAAAGCGCCCCTGTTCCTGGAAACCTGCTACGAAACGGACATGGCCGAAGGCCTCAAAATGATGGCACTGGAAGGCCGCGGCATCGCCTTCCTGCCCGAATCGGCCGTCATGCGCGACGTCAAATACAAGCACCTGGCGCGCGCCGACGGCGGCGCGCCAGGCTGGGAAATCGAGCTGGAAATCCGCTTGTACCGCGAACGCCCATCCAGCCTGCGTCCCGGCAAACAAATTGTCGAAAGCCTGTGGCAGTACCTGGTGCAGGCGCAGGATGGCAAGGCGCGCAGCGGGAAAAAACGCCGGCGCGCAGTTGTCACCACAATTCCCTCCTGATCTCCTCTAACTATGCAATAAATGCATAACCGGATGCGCACAAAGCATTGGCCGGGGCATGAGGCTATCGCCTACGATGCGGTTCCGCTGCGCGCAGCTGCATCTCGGCTGTGCCTCTAACGTATTCGTATTGTCCAGGAGCTTATCAAGCATGACCAGCAAGCACGCACTTCCTTCCTACCTCAATCCTGAAGACCTGGGCCCATGGGGCGTCTACCTCGAGCAGATCGACCGCGTTACGCCGTACCTGGGCAACCTGTCGCGCTGGGTGGAAACGCTGAAGCGTCCAAAGCGCATCCTGACGGTCGACGTGCCTATCGAGCGCGATGACGGCACCATTGCCCACTACGAAGGCTACCGCGTGCAGCACAATCTGTCGCGCGGTCCGGGCAAAGGCGGCGTGCGCTTCCACCAGGATGTGACCCTGTCGGAAGTGATGGCCCTGTCGGCCTGGATGACGGTCAAGAATGCAGCGGTCAACGTGCCATACGGCGGCGCCAAGGGCGGTATCCGTGTCGATCCGAAGACCCTGTCGCGCAACGAACTGCAACGCCTGACCCGCCGCTACACGAGCGAGATCAGCATGATCATCGGACCGAACAAGGATATCCCGGCGCCGGACGTCAACACGAATGAACAAGTCATGGCGTGGATGATGGACAGCTACGCCATGATCGGCGGCAATATGTCGACCGGCGTGGTGACGGGTAAACCAATCTCGCTGGGCGGCAGCCTGGGCCGCCGCGATGCGACGGGCCGCGGCGTATTCGTCGTCGGTTGCGATGCGGCCGCCAAGGTCGGCATGTCGCTCGAAGGCGCAAAAGTCATCGTGCAAGGTTTCGGCAACGTGGGCGGCGTCGCCGCACGCATGTTCGCTGAAGCCGGCTCGAAAGTGGTCGCGGTACAAGACCACAAGACGACCGTCGTGCACTCCGGCGGCCTGAACATCCCGCAATTGCTGGCACACGTGGCCGAAGTGGGCAGCGTCGAAGGCTTCCCGGGCGCCGAGGCATTCGTGCCACGCGAAGATTTCTGGGGCATCGATTGCGACATCCTGATCCCGGCAGCGCTGGAACAGCAGATCACGGCTGAACGCGCACAAGTCATCCGCGCCAAGATCATCCTGGAAGGCGCCAACGGCCCAACCCTGCCTGCAGCGGACGACATCCTGACCGACCGCGGCGTGCTGATCGTGCCTGACGTGCTGGCCAACGCCGGCGGCGTGACCGTCAGCTACTTCGAGTGGGCGCAGAACTTCTCGAGCTTCTTCTGGACGGAAGAAGAAATCAACAGCCGCCTGACCCGCATCATGCGCGAAGCATTCGATTCGGTATGGCAAGTGTCGCAAGAGAAGAAAGTGTCGATGCGTACCGCCACCTTCATCCTGGCGTGCACCCGTGTTCTCCAGGCTCGCGAAGTGCGCGGTCTGTATCCATAATATCCGGCTAGGAAGACTACAAAAAAAACCCCGCTGCACAGTGATGTGCAGCGGGGTTTTTTATGGGTGGCGCATGTCAACTTTTACCAGACAAGGCACTGAAAAACTGACGGACGCTTTCACTTAATCCAGCCACCTTCAGGCATACTATTGACACCAATATAAACAGGAACACTCATGGGTCGTATTTTAATCTCCGGAAGAACTGGACAGGTAGGCTATGAGCTCGAACGCAGCCTGCAAGGCTTGGGCGAGGTCATCGCATTGGACCGTAGTCAAATGGATTTGAGCAATCTGCAACAGGTGCGGGACGTCATTCGCCGTGTGAAGCCTACGCTGATCGTCAACCCTGCCGCCTATACCGCGGTCGATCAAGCGGAACGCGAACCGGAACTCGCACTGCGCATCAATGGCGAGGCTCCCGGCGTCATGGCAGAGGAAGCCAAAAAGCTTGGCGCCACACTGATACATTACAGTACCGATTACGTGTTCGATGGCAACAAGGACAGTGCCTATCTGGAAACTGATCCTACCTGTCCAGTGAATGTTTACGGCAGCAGCAAGCTGGCGGGCGAACAGGCCATTCAAGCCACGGGCGTAACCCACCTTATTCTACGCACGAGCTGGGTGTACAGCACGCATGGCAAAAACTTCCTGCTCACCATGCGCCGCCTGGCCCAGGAGCGTGACGCGCTGAACATCGTGTCAGATCAATTCGGCGCTCCGACATGGAGCCGTACCATCGCCGATACCACCGCGCACATCGTAGCGCAAAGCTTGGCCGCCGCCGACCAGCAAGCGTGGTGGGACGGGCACTCCGGGCTCTACCATTTGACGGCTAAAGGAAAAACCACGTGGTTTGGCTTTGCCGAAGCGATCATGGCCCATGCATCGGTCACAAAAAAGCCGCAGCTGACACCGATATTGGCATCCGAGTACCCGGTCCCGGCGCAGCGACCTGCCAATTCGGTACTGTCGTCGCAGAAACTGATGGAGACTTTCTGCGGATTACCAAACTGGCAAGATGCATTACTGCTATGCCAAAACTAAGTAAATCTCTCTTCTCTCAGGCAAGGTAGCCTTGCGGGTTCTGGTGCTGCCAGCGCCAGTGGTCGCGGCACATGTCGTCGATGTTTTTCTGCGCTTGCCAGCCCAGCAATTGCTTTGCCTTGTCGGCCGAGGCGTAGCAGCTGGCGATGTCGCCGGGACGGCGCGGCACGATGTCGTAGGGGACTTTGCGGCCGCTGGCGGCTTCGAACGCGCGTACGGTGTCAAGCACGCTGTAGCCGTGGCCCGTGCCCAGGTTGACGGTAAAGCCGCCCTCGGTGGAAAACAGGCGATTCAAAGCGGCCACGTGGCCCAGCGCCAGGTCGACCACGTGGATGTAGTCGCGCACGCCCGTGCCGTCCGGCGTATCGTAGTCGTTGCCGAACACAGCCAGGCGCTCGCGGCGGCCCACGGCCACCTGGGCGATGAAAGGCATCAGGTTGTTCGGGATGCCGGCCGGATCTTCGCCGATCAAGCCGCTGACATGCGCGCCAACGGGGTTAAAGTAGCGCAGCACGCCGACTTGCCACTGCGCATCGGCATGCACGAGATCGGCCAGTATCTGCTCGACCATCAGCTTGGAGCGGCCGTACGGATTGGTCACGGACAGACGCGACGATTCCAGGATCGGCAAGGCTTCCGGATCGCCATACACGGTGGCCGACGAACTGAACACAAAACGCTTCACGTTCGCCGCCGCCAGCACTTCCAGCAGCGCCACGGTGCCCGATACATTGTTATCCATATACATCAGTGGCTGCGCCACGGATTCGCCCACGGCTTTCAAGCCTGCGAAATGGATCACGGCATCGATGGTGTGCTCGCGCAGGACGGCGGCCATGGCCGTGCGGTCGCGCACGTCCGCCTCGTAGAAGGGCACGCTTTTGCCGGCAATGCGCTCCACACGCGCCATCGCTTCGCGCGCGCTGTTGCACAGATTATCCACCGCGACTACCTCGAAACCGGCAGCCAGCAATTCGACACAGGTATGCGAACCGATGAAACCGGATGCGCCGGTCACGAGTATTTTCTTGGACATAATATCAATCAATGCAAAAAAGATAAGACTACCGTAATTCGCCCACCTTGCCTAGCCAGCGCACGATAGCGCGTACATAAAAAAGCCTGCGGCGTCGCCGCGGCAGGCTTTTTCTCGTGCCAACGGCACAGGTGGGCAAACCGCCAGGTTATTTCTTGATGAACACCAGGTCCCACACGCCATGGCCCAGCTTCAAGCCGCGGTTTTCAAACTTGGTCAGTGGACGATATGCGGGTTGGGGCGCGTATCCCTCTGCGCTATTGCGCAACTGCGACTCGGCGCCCAGCACTTCCAGCATTTGCACCGCGTAATCTTCCCAGTCGGTGGCGCAATGCAGATAGCCGCCCGGCGCCAGACGATCGGTCAATTGCTTGACGAACGGCGACTGGATCAGGCGGCGTTTGTTGTGGCGCGCCTTGTGCCATGGATCGGGGAAGAACACGTGGATACCGGCCAGCGAATTGGCAGAAATCATGTGCGTCAGCACTTCCACGGCATCGTGCTGCAGCAAGCGCAGATTCGTCAGCGACTCTTCGCCGATCAGCTTCAACAGGCTGCCAACACCGGGTGTATGCACTTCGACGCCGATGAAATCCTTCTCCGGCATGGCCTTGGCGATATGCGCCGTCGTCGCACCCATGCCAAAGCCGATTTCCAGAATCACGGGCGCCTTGCGGCCAAACACCTGCTCGAAATCCATGGACTCCTTGGCGAAAGGCAGCAGGAACTTCGGCCCCAAGGTCTCGAGCGCGCGCGCCTGCGCGACAGACAGCCGTCCTGCGCGGGTCACGAAACTGCGGATGCGGTGTTCGGTCGGATCGTACATCATCGGCCGTGCCGGGCCGTTTGCTGGGGTATCAGAAGACATGGGAATGAGGAAAATAGTGGCCGCGCCGCACAAAACCAGGCGCCAGCGGAAAATGGAGCGGGTGAAGGGAATCGAACCCTCGTCGTAAGCTTGGGAAGCTCGACAAGGAACTCAACAACCATGCGGGCTTACGGCCCGTTTTTGCTCCGCAAAGGTGACATTATAGCAGTGCCGCAGGCCTGCATCCATGCGCCCGATTTTTCGTTTGTGGAGTAAAATCATTCCCGCTTGACGACCCGTACGATGCGATATACTCAAGTCATGGTCGCGGACGCATACCGAACATCGAATCCGAAACTTACGGTTTCGGATGGAGCAGTCTCCGACGCTGAATTTCTCAAGATCAAGTAATTGGCAACAAGAAGGCTGTCATTTTTTGGAGTATTTTTGGGCTGTTTTAGCGCAGGAATGACAACAAAATGACAGCCTTTTTTTATCTACGATGATTGCCAAAATGGTTATTGAATGTAGAGTAAAATCAAACCAATCCTAAAAAATAGTACCGATTGCATGGAGTACCGAGGCTAATATGGCTAGCGGAAAAATATTACGACAACTGTTGAAGGCGGGAACCGCTGGAGATAAAGATGCATTTCGCTTAGCCTCTGAGTCAATCATCGAAGAGGAGCGACTTAAGCAACATCACCTACTCGCAAATGACTTAGAGAAAATTCTTTATTCCTCGACGGCAGATCGACGTGGGAAAGTTTCACGTCTCACACCTTCTGTGCCGACAGACAAGGAACGAGGACTCCCTCTGCTTGATATCAGGCACCCTCAAAGGTCACTAGATGAACTGATTCTTCCTTCTGCAGGATTGGATGCTGTGGAAGAACTATTGGGTGAACACAGGCGCGAAGACATCCTTCGTTCATATGGAATGCGGCCTGCCAACCGTGTCCTTTTTTTTGGCCCGCCTGGTTGCGGTAAAACACTTACCGCTGAAGTTATCGCGTGTGAATTGGATATGCCACTAGCCGTAGTTCGGCTTGACGCGCTGGTTTCATCCTTCCTGGGCGAGACTGCAGCGAACTTACGAAAAGTATTCGACTATATTAGTGAGTATCCTATGGTTGCGTTGTTCGACGAATTTGACGCACTCGGCAAGGAAAGAGCAGACAGTGGCGAGCACGGAGAATTGCGCAGAGTAGTCAATGCCGTACTCCAAATGATTGATGCATATCAAGGAAAAAGCCTAATTATTGCAGCTACCAATCATGAACAAATTCTCGACAGCGCAATTTGGAGGCGCTTCGAAGACATTATCGAGTTTTCTAAGCCTTCCAAAGATATGATCATTAAGCTATTATCATCTAAACTACGTGGGGTGCGACGTCAATTTGAAATTGACGGGCCAGAGATCGTGGAGCTTTTCGACGGCCTTAGTGGAGCTGATATCGAAAGAGTAGTTCGAAGAGCTGCCAAGAGGATGATCCTTAAGGGCCAAGAATTCCTCTCTCTAAATGACCTTAAAAGCGCACTTGGGAAAGAAATACGACGATAAATAACTGAGGAGCTTTTGTATGGCAGAGCAGTACAAGCATATCAAAATAACAAAAGAGAAGCTCGAAAATGATCGCCGTACAAGAGATTACAATATTCCGACATTTAAGCGGGGAGATCTTGCTGGCCATGGCCAGAAATTAAACCAGGCGCTAGGCAATGCGTTCGCTCAAGCCAAGAAACAGGTTTCCTCGGTGGAAGATAGATTCATTCTGAAGCTGGAATATACCGGCATGCTTGACATAAAAAATCTTATAAAACATGGTGTCGAGTTTATAAGTCAAGAAGGCAACAATATCTGTATTGTTTTTGCAAATGAAGCTGGACTAGCTAAGTTCTCAGATCACCTATCGCGTCTTGGCAAAAATGATGCCAATATTACATACAAACAAATTCTAACTGCCCTAGAGAATGTAGATAATTGGACAAGATCTGACCGCGAAAGCTGGGCTGTAAAATTTTATGGCCTGCCAAAAAATGATACTTTCCGTCTCGATATTGAGTTATGGCCAGTACAGTCAAGCCGTCATCCGCTCAGGCAAAAACTCATCCAAGATTTCACAGCTTGGCTAAGGGCAAATCATATTCGACAAATTGATCAAGTCAGTCTAGACAGTTTAATAATGTATCGTGTAGAGGTAACACTGGCGCAGGCTGACCTGTTACTTGAGCATACTGACATACGCTACGTCGATTTGCTGCCAAAATCAGGGATCAATTATTCGCAGATGAACTTTGACATAGCCAAACTTCCAGGCGAAATTTCAGCACCGGCAGAAAATAGTGCAAGAGTTTGTATTTTGGATAGTGGTATCAACACAAATCATCCATTGCTACGATCCGCAATTGCAGAAAATACCAGCTTTGTTACTGGCGAAGAGGCAGAAGATGATGCTGGTCACGGCACCGCTGTGGCTGGCATCGCGCTCTATGGTGATCTGGAAGCCGCAGCGGCTAGTAATTATTGGAAACCTGAATTCTGGCTTTATAGCGGTAAGATCCTGTCGCGTGACAAGGATACGGGTGAGACAAAATACGATGAAAAGACTATAGAAAGCACCTTAGAAAAAGCAGTCGCATACTTTGCTGGCGAACAAGGTTGTCGTATATTCAATCTTTCAATCGGAAACACCAACTCTCCCTACGATGGCTTTCATGTCAAAGGAATTGCCTACATTCTTGACAAACTGGCCCGAGAGTACGATGTACTCTTCATTGTCTCTGCGGGAAATTTCAATGGGTGCGAAGAGCCGCCCATTCCAAAAGAGAGTTGGCGAGAGGAATATCCTAGCTACTTAAGCTGCCCAGAATCAATCATCATTGACCCGGCACCTGCATTAAATGCAATCACTGTGGGAAGTTTGGCCAGACATAATGCCCATGAAAATGAGCAAAAATACCCTGAAATTCACGCCCTGACGCCAGCCGGCGAACGCCAGCCGTCACCTTTCACACGTCATGGCCCTTCAGTCAAGGGCGCAATAAAGCCAGACTTAGTGGCTACTGGCGGCAATATTGCCTCTCCAATGCGCACCGAGGGAAAACAGTGGCAAGCCGAGGCGCGTGGCATGGGTGTCTTGTGTTTGAATCATGAATTTATTGGTAGAACTCTATTTAAAGAGATTTCTGGAACTAGCTTCGCTGCGCCCTATATCACGCATCTAGCTGCACGCTTGTTAAATGAATATCCGACAGCGTCCGCAAATTTACTTAGAGCCATGCTTGTCAATCAAGCATCGATTCCTAACGAGAGTGTTGGAATTTTTACAAAAAATCATATTGACAGCCACAAAGAAGAGAACAAAAGTGATTTGCAGCGAGATGTGATGGGCTATGGTGCAATTGATACAGATGCACTGTTCAGGTCATCCGAGTCGGCAGTTGTTTTACATTCCGAAAACACCATTAAAAACAATACTCATCAGTTCTTTGAACTACCGCTTCCCGAACACTTTTTGCGCTCACAGCGGGCAAAGCGCGAGTTACGTGTATCACTAGCACATTCTCCTGCGGTTCGAACAACTAGGCTAGACTACGTCGCTACTAAAATATTTTTCAAGTTAGTTAAGGGAAAATCACTTGCTGACGTTGAGCGATCATTTAATCACGATCTACAAGACGAGACTAAAGTTCGCAATGATGATGCAGTAACCAATCGTGAAATAACGTCACAGGCTCGCAGTAAGGGTACCGTACAAGCATCAATATGGAGCTTCAAACAGCTTTCTCCAAACGTGAAATGGTTTGTAGTTGTTACACGACAAGATCGACCAGATTGGGGGGCGCAAATGTCACTAGAGGAAGAAGCATATGCTCTTGCCATTACAATAACTGATAGAGAAAATATCGAACCTCAGCTTTACACGCAAATACAAAATCGAGTTCAGATTCAAGAGCGCGAGCGCGCACGAGCATAGAGAGTAGGTCGTGCATTAAATGCAATAAAATATACCATTTAGACAATAAATCTACGAGCACACGACAATCGACCATTTATAAGAAACTACCTTAGGTGATACCAGAACTCAACGAATGAGGCTGCTTTGACGAGTTCCATTTATGTCGCCTATCAATAAGTAAAAAATGCCCTAGAGCACAAGCTCTCGGGCATTTTTTTCCTTTCGCTCCCATAAAACTAAAACAAAGGCTGGTGTTTGAATAGGAATTTCGCTAATTAAAACTTGGCTCAAAAAAACAGCTTTCGCTTACTCTCGCGCTCACAGCGGCAGCCACCCGGCTGAGGCAATTTCAGGTAATTTTCGCATGGCCACAAGTGCGACCTCATATCTGAAAATGAAAATACTTTCATCAAGCATTATTCGGATTGCAACTAAAAGGCACGGTTGAAGCTACTATTCGTCCGCATCGTCATCATGTTCTCCACCGCCTCCCATAATTTCGATCATTAAGCTGTTTTTCTGCTCATCCTTCAAACCAGTGCCCTTATGAATCTGACGTCGTAAGACCTCATCGTTACAATGATTCTTTACAGTAATTGCTTTGGCAGCCCGTAAAGATTGGCTAGGCATGATGCCATATCCCCCGCCGTCAATCTCAGTGAAAATATACCCATAGTCATCCATTATGCTCTGCAGTTTGACAACAAAAGATGCTCTGATCACAGATCTCTTAGAGACCAACTGAAGTGTCTTCTTACTAATTCTTCCTCGCTTTTCGCCAGAGCGAACGAGCAAGACAATTATCATCAATGCGACTTCTGAGGGTTTACGGTTTGGCATATGGTCCTGTCTTTTGTGTAACGTTGAATGAAAAATCCAGGAAAGAACTATAACCCCAAAACAGGATCGCGTCAAACCCGATATAGGATCAATCTAAGAAGCAGGAACATTTAGGAGCATTGCCAAAAACACATTAACATACACGGAGATGCTGCCATGCCTTCCAGCAGCTATTCAAACTGCGTCAAAATGCGTCAAATCGCATGCCCCCTCTTCGCCCCGCCGCGCCAGTCCTCATGCGCCTTCGGCCATGGCGCAAATTTGAGTCAAAAGACCCCTATATAGCGGGCAGGTGTGGAGGGGGGACAACTGCGCGCGCCGGGCCGAAATGGGACTTTTTCTTGCCTCTGGAGCAACATCATTCGGCGGGACGTGAAAAAGCCGCCTCATGGGCGGCTTGTGCGGTGGCTGGGGCGCTCTGGCGCGGCTGGGCTGTCGCGCCCCTGCCCTGCCAGCTAGCGCGGCGTGTCGGTCATCCTGTGCGACCGGCACGGGTCTTGGCCGCCAGCTCCTTCTCGTAATCGTCGCGGCAGTCCACGTTGCAGAACAGCAGCGCGGGCGCCAGCGCCTCGTCGCAGTAGTGGCAGCAGCCATGCGCCGCGAGGCCCGGCCGGCGCCGCACAGCGGCCAGGCCGCGCGCCACCTCGGCAAAGATGATCTTGTCCGTGTTGTCGATATGGTCGCTCATGCCGCGCCCTCCCCGCCCTTGGCCAGGTCATACGGGGCGAAGCGCACCACTTCTACGCCGGCCCACTCGTTGATCGCCATGAACTGCGCCTGCAGCGGCACCAGCTCGTTGGGCGCGAAGACGCCCGCGGCCGGTTCCACGGCGCCGAAGCCGCCGGCATTGTTCGGTAGGATGCCCATGAGCTGCGGCGGCACGCGGTGCGCGGCCAGCTGGTCGTCGCGCGTGACGCTCTTGATGTTGAAAAACTCGTCCTTGGCGGCCACATCCGACACCGGCAGAATCTGGATGCCGTCCTTCTTGCCGTTCGGCGCGTACATGAACAGGTTGCGGAAGTTGCCCGGCCCCTTGCTGTCGCGCATGGCCTGGCGAAGGTTATCGACGTCTTGGGTATTCGCTGCCGCGTCGGTCATGTAGAAGACGAAACCGGCGTGCGAACCGTTCTTGTAGTACTTGCGGCGGAACAGCGTGGCCGCCTCGTTGAGCCAGGCCGATTGCAGGGCGCTCAAGTACTGCGGAACGCCGTACAGCTCCTGATTCACGTCCGGTTCCATCAGGTGGAAGACGCGGCCCTTGTCGAACTGGTGCACGGCCTGATAGCCGTTCACAAAATAATAGGTATCCAGATCGACACCGCGCCGCATGTACTTGGCCAGGGCATGCTGATAGCTTAGCGCCTTGCCGCTGCGGCTGGGCCGGTCTTCCAGATAAGCATTGCCGAACGTCAGGAAGTCCAGGGCCATGCGCTTGAAGGCGTCACGCGACAGGTACTTGCTGGGAATCAGGGTGGACGCCAGCACGTTGGCCTTGAAGTGAATCGCGCTGCTGTGGTGCACGCCAGCATTGAAGGACTTGGCCAGGCCGGCCAGGTTGACGGGCGGCTCATACCAGTGGCCGTTCTTCCAGCATTCGAAGCAGTCGAGAATGTCGGCGTGCTCGAGCACGGGCGTGGGGTCGCCGAAGGAAAACGCCTCGATGCCGGCGGCGGCCGGCGCCGTGGCCGCTGTTGATGGTGCGCCCTGGGCCTGCCGGCCGCGCGCGCGCATGTGTCGTGCTTTGTTCAAGAATAAATCTCCATGAAAGAGTGGTGGTTGTCGGTGGTGCCTTCGAATGGCTCGTGATCGAGGGCGTGCATGCAGGCCCACGCCAGATCGGCGTGGCCGGTTTCATCGCTGCGGCCGGCGACATAGGTCACGTGCCGCCCGCTGGGGGTGAGGGTCTTGTGGATGGCCATGAAGGATTGCGCGATATCGGTCCAGCCGGCGTCGAACTCCAGCCGGCCCTTGCTGATGATGTTTTTGGCTTTCAGCACCATGCGGGTTTTAACTTCGGGCGAGTAGTTCAGCGCCGTGACAGCCGGGAAGAAGCCGCGCACGATCGGTAGCACGCCGATGCCCATGCCAGTCGTGTCGATGCCGATGTACTCGACGTTGTAGCGGCCGGTCATCTGGCGGATGGCGTCGGCGTGATCCTCGAAGCTCTGGCCACGCCACTGGTGGCGCTCCAGAATGCGGAACTTGCCGCCTGCCGTCATCGGCGGCGCCAGCACCACGCAGCCGGCGCTGTCGCCGTTCAAGGCCGGGTCGTAGCCGATCCACACGGGCCGGTTGCCGAACGGGCGCAGGCCCAGCAACGGTTTGTAGTCGTCCCACTCCACCCAGGAATCGACCATGCAGCGCTGCAGCTCGGCCAGCGGGAAGACCGAGGCCGAGTCGTCGATAAAGTTGCACATCAGCAGGTTGTCGAACTGGTCGGGGCTGTATTCGAAGTTGCGCAGCTCGTCGATGTCGAACAGGTTGCAGCCGCCGCGCTCGGCGTCCAGGATGGTGACGATCTGGCGCCAAATTTTGTCCTCGCCCGTAAAACCCGACGAGAGGCGGCCATGGCTCACATCGATGTTCACCTGATCCGCCTTGGCGCGGCGCTTGTTGAACAGTTCGCCCGTCCAGAATGAATAGGCCTGGTGCGTGGTCGAGGATGGCGTTGAGAAATAGGTTTTGCGCCATTTCTTGTGGATGGCCATGCCCGAGGCCACCTTGTTGAGTTCCTGGAAATTCTGTGTCCAGAAGAATTCATCGAAGTAGAAATTGCCGTGGTAGCCCTGCGCCGTGCGCGCATTGGTGCCCAGGAAGTACAGATGCGCGCCGTTCGGCAGCACGATAGGATCGCCCGTCAGCTCGATGCCGGCCGCCTCGCGCGCGAATTGCACGATGTATTGCTTGAAGACGTGGGCCTGCGACTTCGACGCCGACAGGAAAATCTGGTTGCGGCCTGTTTCCATGGCGTCGGCCAGCGCCTCGCGGGCAAAGTACCAGGTGGCGCCGATCTGGCGGCTTTTGAGGATGGCGCGCGTGCGCTGGTCGCCGTTGCGATACCAGACCTTTTGATAGTCGAAGAGCGAATCCTGGAAGGCGCCCAGCAGCTGGATTTTCTGTTCTTCGCTGAAATCGTTGCGCGTCGGCTTCTTCTTCGGACCCGCATTGCGGTTCGCCAGCTTGGGATTGAGGTCGACCTCATTGCCGCCCGGCTGCTCATAGCGGCGCACGCGCGCCATCTGCACGATGGTGCGCGCCAGCAAGTCAATTTCCTTGTAATCGCTACCGCTCTTGACCTCTTTTTCGATCAGTTTCACCAGGCGCAACTCGGCCGACGCTTCGACGTGCTCGATGGCTTGCGCCTTGTCCCACTCGGACTCGTGTAAATAACTGTACGCACCCCGACCGCCCTGCCCCGGCCACGCCGCCAGCGGCGCCCGTGGCCAACCTGCCCGACGAGGCAAAAACAGCCGTGATTGCCGCCTGGGCGGCCGTCAACGCCTGCCCCTATCCCCGGCTGATCGTCTCTGACTCCCCACCCCTTGAAGGGGATGGCACATGAGCACCTTTGCCGTGATCGTTCGCACGCAAACCGAACGCTTTGAATTTTTTGAGGTTGCCGCATCCAGCGGCGACGTGATCGATGCCGCCATCGACCGCTACGGCGTGTGCGGCGTTACCGCCAAACTGAAAGGAGCACCGCAATGCTGAACACCCTGACCGATTCACCGCGGCAAATCGCCCTGGGCGACCGCGTGACATTCGATACCGATGAAGGCTACCAGGTCGGCACCGTCAACGACCTGCGCCGCGACGTGGGCAATGGCGAGTTGCATGCGTGGGTCGAGCTGGATCACCAGTGGGCGGGCATGTTCCGCGCCGTGCCGCTGGCCGCAATCTCGCCCGCATTGAGTTAGGGACACGGTATGGCGGACCGCATCGCGACGAATGCCACCTTCCTGTCGATGGACGATATTTGCGCCCTGACCGGCCGGAAGATGAAAACGAAGCAAATTGAGGCACTGCGGAAGATGGGGCTCCCCTTTTGGGTCAATGCCATCGGGCGGCCGGTTGTCGCGGTCGCTGCAGTTGAGGGGCGCAAGGAAGCGCCACGGGAAAAAACATGGGTAATGCCAAGGATCAATAAAAATGGGCCGACGAAACACACGTAATTTGAACATGCCGCCGTGCATGCATCCGCGTATCCAGCGCAGCGGAAAGGTGTACTACTACATGTACACCAAGGACAAACCGCGTAAGGAAATTCCACTTGGGCCAGACTTCATCCTGGCCCTAAAAAAATATGCTGAGCTGAACCTCGTGGTAGAGCATATTGCCAACGCGACGTTCTCCGATGTGGAAACACGCTACCTGGTCGAGGCGGTCCCAAAACTCGCCGCCAGTTCAGCGCGCATGTACCGGTCAGACATCAAGCACCTGCTGGCAGCCTTTTCCGAGGCCCCGCTTGAGCAGATCAAGCCGATGCACATTCGGCAGTTCTTAGATGACCACGCCGACAAGCCGACCACAGCTAACCGTTGCAAACGGGTTTTCTCCACCATGTGGAACCATGCGCGCGGCTGGGGCTACACTGACCTGCCGAACCCTTGCGAGGGCATCCAAGGCCACTCACTGGCAAAGCGTACCGTCTACATTACGGATGCAGTGTTCTCTGCTGTACGCATGCACGGCAGCGCGCCGCTACGGGATGCGATGGACTTGGCTTACCTGACTGGCCAGCGTCCAGCGGATGCATTGCGCATGACTGAACAAGACATCATTGAAGGGCACCTAGTCATTACGCAAGAGAAAACCAAGCAGCCGCTGCGCATCACCATCACCGGAGAGCTGGCCAAGCTAATGGAACGCATCCGAATGCGCAAAGCAACGCACAAGATCGTGACGGGTGCGCTGCTGACCAATATTCACGGCAAACGCCTAACCGCGCCAGCGCTTCGCACGCACTTTGACGCGGCAAAAAAACGGGCGGCCAAGCATGTACCGGAGCTGGCTCAGGACATCATGGCATTTTGGTTCTACGACCTGCGCGCGAAGGCTGCTGATGATACTTCGGATGACCGCGGCGACCAGGCGGCCAGCGATCTTTTGGGACACGACAGCGTGAAGACAACCCAACGGCACTACTTGCGACGAGGAAAGATTGTGGCACCCACGAAGTAGAATTCAAGGTTGACTAACTAAGAATAAAACTATTCTCAGCGTTCCCTCAACCTTGAATTCGCATCAAAATTATCGAAAGAACGATACCTGTTTATCCGGCACTTCGACTCTGCAGATATGTTCTGGCTTCTTTTAAAAATTCTTGAATATCATCCGCAGTCATAAAGATTGTTTTGGCATCAACAGTGCATGTCACACCTAGATGAGCATCCTCTCCTTGAAGGGTAGCTTTCATGCATGCCTGTTGTTTTTGAGGGGAGCCGGTCCCGCTTGCCTGAATGTCCATTCGACTTACGATACCTGCAAGACAGCCAGATTTTCCCTGATAAACGGGGCTACCAGATATGCCATGACTAAGAAGCGCCGTTGTCGAATTGGACCAAGTTTTCCCCTTATACATAACCGTGCCTGCTGGGGAGGCGTAAGTTTGATAAACCGAGTCGCGGGAAGGGATATAAAGTTGCGCGCCAACCGGCTCTACGTCTGCACAAATCTTAGGCGGGACAACCTTTGTCAGCGAGGCAGGGAACGATGTCTGATCAATTTTCAGCAATAGCAGATCGTTGTGGGGCGGCTGGCCGTGGAAAACAACGTCAGCCTTCACTTTTTGGCCGTGGACAGTCACAAATATTGGATCAGCTGGTGACTTTACTCCTAGAAAAATATGCGCCGCAGTAAGAACCTGACCATCACCTAACCACACCCCACCGCCCGATGATGTTGCGCCATCAGTAACAACCTCAATCTCAACAAAAGGAGATTTCTCCGACATCAAATCCGAGGGAAAAACCAGGGACGCGTTATCAGGAAGAGATGGGCCATGACTACGCGCAGCACAACTTGCCAGCGTCATCAAACATACTATTACGAGTGCCTTCTTCATTATATTGCTCATATCTTCCTTAAGATCCAGATCGTGCTGTTTGTCCGATTCCTCGGCATATGGCCCCTCGCTATCATTTGTTCGCTTTTGACAACAGGAACTCAAGAGGATAGCAAATTGCCTGCAGGGAAAAGTCACGTATTGTCACCCCAGAACTGCTACTCGATGTCGGAAAAAAGAAGATGATAGACGGCAACTGTCCCTGAGACATCGTTACCTCAAAGGTTGCGAATGATAGCTTTGTGGAGCGGCGGAGGCCTTGAGGAGCAGCGGAAACAAGTTTTCCGCCGTTTTTCATTGGAGCGGGTGAAGGGAATCGAACCCTCGTCGTAAGCTTGGGAAGCTTCTGCTCTACCATTGAGCTACACCCGCGAAGCCTGCATTTTACGCGCGATGGCAAGGAGTTGGCAAACTTGTGCGGCTCGTTCGAACTCGTCAGGAATTCTCGCGACATGTGACAAAACGCATAGGCAACCACATCGGCACGATAGCGGTTTGTTGATAGAGAACAACATCGCGGTTTATCAGACACCGTGAATAACTTGGTATACAGCTAAAATAGAATAAATTATTGTTACCGTGAACTGTGTGGCGCAGACTAGCAGGAGAAATGTTGCTACAATCGCGTGACAGTTTGGCATTCCCGCTGTTCAACCTAAAAGGATATCCCATGAAGAAAATTCTGATCGCTTCGGCAATCCTGTGCTTCGCTTCCGCACAAGCCATGGCTCAATCGGCCCCAGCTCCTGCACCAGCAGCAGCTGCACCAGCAGCTGGCGCAGCTGCCGGCACCACCGTTGCCGGCCTGAGCGTCAGCACCATGATCGCAATCGGCGCAGCAGTTGCCGTTGTGGCCGGTGCCGCCAGCTCGGATTCGACTACCGCGCACACGACCCCAACCCACCATTAATACCTGGCTGCCCAGGCAGCGACAGGTAGGTCCATTCTGCAGCTTGATCTCAAGCCGAAAGATGAAGGCCTGGTACCGCAATAGTTGACATACTCAAATATCTTAGCTATTGCAATAAAAGCCCTTTTCATTTGAAAACGGGCTTTTTTACTTTTTATCCAACATCAAAAAGATTGGCAGCAGTCTTTCTGCTGTGTACGAATGATGACATATCGTATGATCACGCCTGCGATCCTCATCCATTTCTTAAGAGATCCGCTTTCATGCCATTGACATATCCCACGCCATCGCTACAGTTGCCATGAAGAACCAATCTTTCTTCAAGCGCATGGGATTTGCTCTGCAAGGAATAAGCGCCGCCTTCCGCCTGGAATCGAGCTTTCGCCTGCAATGCCTGGCTGCCTTGATGGTACTCATCGTGCTCTGCTGGTACAAACCTTCCTTGCTGTGGTGGGCTCTGCTATTGCTCAATTGTGGCCTGATTCTGGCTGCGGAATTGTTTAACACCGCGCTGGAGCACCTGATCGATCACTTGCATCCGTCGCTGCATCCGAGCATCAAGATTGCCAAGGACTGTGCAGCGGGAGCAGTATTGCTCCTCAGTTTGACGGCCGTGTGCGTATTTGTTGCTTTTTTGCTTGAAAACGTTGCGTACCAATAAGAATACAGGGGCAGCAAACTACAATACTGGACGCGCTAAAGTGCGTGTCGTTGATTCTATAGCGTCGAAAGAGAGTACAAAGATTCTTGTAATTTATTAAAATATTGCCCCATCGACAATATTAATTTTTTGCCAGTACGTATGCCACCGTATCCGAGCGCGGCAACCAAGCAAGTTTTAATACATGTCAAATGATGAATGACTCAGCTCTATCCAATTTACAATGATGCATAAATGACTATCTCCCTCGTACCAGTGATTCTTTGCGGCGGTTCCGGCACACGTTTATGGCCGCTTTCACGGGAGGCGTTCCCAAAGCAGTTTCTGCGCTTGTCCACTCAAGGCAGCATGCTGCAACAAACGCTGCAGCGCCTGGCAGGCATTGATACTGTGTCGCCAGCACTACTGGTATGCAACGAATCCTCGCGTTTCATTGTCGCAGAACAAGTGCGTGAAATCGGCCTGGAAAATAGCCGCATGTTACTTGAACCCATGCGCCGCAATACGGCGCCGGCGATCGCCTCAGCCGCCTTGCATGCGATGGAGAACGGCGAAGATCCACTCTTGCTGGTGCTGCCATCGGATCACGTCATACTGGATACCCCGGCTTTCCATCGCGCGATCGCGCTGGCACGCACGGCTGCTGAAGCAGGTAATTTGCTGACTTTTGGCATCACGCCAACGGGACCAGAAACAGGATACGGCTATATCCGCGCCGAAGGCATGGCAACCGGGCAGATCCAGCGCGTACTTGAATTCGTCGAAAAGCCGGCCCTGGCGCTTGCAGAACAATATATTGCCAGCGGCGATTACTTCTGGAACAGCGGCATGTTCCTGTTCCGCGCCAGCCGTTACCTGGAAGAGCTTGAGCGTTTCCAACCTGCCGTACTGGCCGCTTGCCGCGCTGCCATTGCCGCCGCGAAGAGCGACCTTGACTTCATTCGCCTGGACAAGGATGCCTACGCTGCCAGTCCCGATATCGCCGTCGACTACGCCGTCATGGAGCGCACCAGCCATGCCTCGACCATCGCCCTCGATGCGGGCTGGAATGATATCGGCTCATGGAAAGCCGTACTCGATGTGGCGGAAAAGGATGCCAGCCAGAATAGCACCCACGGCGATGTACTGATCCAGGATTGCAACGATTGCCTGGTGCACAGCGGTAGCCGCCTGGTCACCGCCATCGGTATGCGCAATACCGTGATCGTCGAAACAGCCGATGCCGTGCTGGTCATGGATGCGGATCAGGCACAACAAACGAAATCCATGGTCGCGCAACTGATCGCCAGGGAACGCCCCGAAGCCACCATGCACCGTGAAGTCTTCCGTCCGTGGGGTTCCTATGATTCCATCGGCAATGGCGACCGCTTCCAGGTCAAGCGGATTACGGTCAAGCCTGGCGCCAAGCTGTCATTGCAAATGCATCACCACCGCGCCGAGCACTGGATCGTGGTATCGGGCACTGCCCAGATCACCAATGGCGACAAGGAATATTTGCTGACCGAAAACCAGTCCACCTACATCCCCCTCGGCGTTGTCCATTCTCTGGCCAACCCAGGCAAGCTACCGCTGGAATTGATTGAAATTCAATCAGGCAGCTACCTTGGGGAAGACGATATTGTCCGCTTTGAAGACCGCTACGGCCGCGCTTGACTCATCAGATACGTCATCACCACGCAGTCGGCATCGCAAAAAAATTCACACTGAAGTTTATAAGGTTTAGCAAGTCATCATGAAACCAATCGAAGGCATCTTTGTACAAGAAGTGAAATGGTATTGCAGCAATAGGGCAGAAAAATATTTTCTCACCTTTGCCGATGCACTTGCCATGTTCATGGCATTCTGGTTTGCTGGCAAATGGATCCTCGATGCCACCGACTTGAACAGCTTCGGGCTGGATAGCTCGCGCCTGCTCAGTTACAGCCTGCTATCTCTGGTCACTGTGGCTATCTTCAAGCTGAAGGGGCATCATGCCAAGCGCCGTCCGTACTCGAATGAAATCAAGGAACTCCTGAAGATCGTCATGGTCATGGGCTTGATCGATGCTGCCCTGGTCTTCCTCGACAAGCGCGACTCCTCACGCGAGGCACTGCTGGCTACCTGGCTGCTGGTGCCATGCTGTGTCTTGCTGCTGCGTGGCATGATCAAATACCTGCTGATGAAAGCTGGCGGCTGGATACGGCCCATGGTCATCATCGGATGGGGTGACAACGCCTTGCAAACAGCACGCGCTTTCGATGAGGAAGCGTTAATGGGCTACCGCCTGATTGCGTTCCTGATCCCCGAAGGTCAAGGCCGCCTCGAACATCGTTATGTCAACCGCAGCAAGCAAATTGTGCCCTGCATTCAGCTGGGCGAAAAACCGGAACAAACGCTTAAACTGCTGGGCGACCCACATACGGTTGTCGCCCTGGAGCAAGGCGGCATCGACGCTTATCAGGGCATGATCCAGCAGGTCAGCCGTTGCGTTGCCAATATGCAAGTAGTACCTGCCGTCCGTGGACTTCCCCTGTACGGCATGGAAGTGAACCATTTCTTTGCACATGAAGTGCTGCTGCTGACCATGCGCAATAACCTGGCGCGGCCAGGCTTGCAGCTGATTAAACGCTGCTTTGATCTGATAGCCTCGGTCGGCGTACTGATCATCGGCGCCCCCGTCTTGCTGTGGATCGCAGCCAAGGTCATGGCATCGGGCCGTCCCATCTTCTACGGCCACAAACGCGTAGGTCAGAATGGCAAGCATTTTCTTTGCTACAAGTTCCGCACCATGGCCGTGAATGCCGACGTTTTGCTGAAGGAATTACTGGAACGCGATCCTGAAGCCCGTGCCGAGTGGGACCGTGATTTCAAACTAAAAAACGACCCGCGCATCACCTCGATCGGCCACTTCCTGCGCCGCACCAGCCTTGATGAACTGCCGCAACTGTGGAACGTACTGAAGGGCGAAATGAGCCTGGTCGGTCCGCGCCCGGTTGTCGATGCGGAACTGGAGCGCTACGGCAACCAGATCGACTATTATCTTGAGGCGAAACCCGGGGTCACAGGCCTATGGCAAGTAAGCGGCAGGAACGACGTGAGCTATGATACGCGCGTTTATCTCGATGCCTGGTACGTCAAGAACTGGTCTCTGTTCAACGACATCGTCATTCTGCTGAAAACAGTCAAAGTCATCTTCAAGAAGGATGGCGCGTATTAACAAAATATACAGTGTAAAATTTGATAATTTACACAGCAAGAAAAGGATAACAATATGATCTTAGTTACTGGCGGCGCCGGCTTCATCGGTTCCAATTTTGTACGCGACTGGCTGGCGCTCAACGATGAGCCCGTGGTCAATTTTGACAAACTGACCTATGCTGGCAATCTCAGCAATCTGGCCAGTCTGGAGCAAGACCCGCGGCATATCTTCGTACGCGGCGATATTTGCGATACCGCCCACATCTCCCGCCTGCTGGCCGAACACCAGCCCCGCGCCATCGTGCATTTTGCCGCTGAGAGCCATGTCGATCGCTCGATCCATAGCCCCGGCGAATTCATTTCAACCAATGTCAATGGCACTTTCAGCCTACTCGAAGCGGCACGCGCTTACTGGTCTGGTCTGACAGGCGAAGCCAAGGACGGTTTCCGCTTCCTGCACGTCTCGACCGACGAGGTTTACGGCACCCTGGGACCGGGTGACCCACCATTCACGGAAACAACGCCGTATGCACCAAACAGCCCCTATTCGGCATCGAAAGCGGCGTCCGATCATCTGGTGCGCGCGTATTTCCATACGTATGGCATGCCGGTGCTCACCACCAACTGCTCGAACAACTATGGCTCCTTCCATTTCCCGGAAAAGCTGATTCCGCTCATCATCAGCAATGCCCGTGCCGGCAAAGCCTTGCCTATCTATGGCGATGGCATGCAGGTGCGCGACTGGCTGTACGTGGGCGACCATTGCTCGGCGATCCGCCGCGTCCTGGAAGCAGGACGCCTGGGCGAGGTCTACAACGTCGGCGGCTGGAATGAAATGGCCAACCTGGAAGTCGTCCATACCTTGTGCGACATCCTCGATACGCTCGATCCCAAGGCATCCGGCAGCTATCGCGAACAAATCACCTATGTGCAGGATCGCCCGGGCCATGACCGCCGCTATGCTATCGACGCACGCAAGATCGAGCGCGAACTGGGCTGGAAGCCGGCCGAAACCTTCGCCACCGGCATCCGCAAGACGGTTCAGTGGTACCTGGACAACCAGGCCTGGGTACGCGATGTGCAGTCGGGCGATTACCTGAAGTGGGTCGAGAAAAACTACGCGGCACGCGAGACGGCCCAGGAGCAAAAATAATGGGAACCACCATCGAACGCAAGGGCATTATTCTCGCTGGCGGTTCCGGCACGCGCCTGTATCCCGTCACCATGGCCGTATCGAAGCAGCTGCTGCCCGTGTATGACAAGCCGATGATCTACTATCCGCTGACCACGCTGATGCTGGCCGGCATACGCGACATCCTGATCATTTCCACGCCACAAGATACACCGCGCTTCCACGAGTTACTGGGTGACGGCAGCCAGTGGGGCATCAAGCTCAGCTACGCCGTGCAGCCGACTCCGGACGGCTTGGCACAGGCGTTCATCATCGGCAAAGAATTTGTCGGCGATGCACCGTCGGCCCTAATTCTGGGCGACAACATCTATTACGGCCATGACTTTGAAACGCAGTTGCGCGAAGCCTCGGCACGCACGAGCGGCTCGACCGTATTCGCCTATCACGTGCACGATCCGGAACGTTATGGCGTCGTCGATTTCGACGCGCAACGTCGCGCCATCAGCATCGAGGAAAAGCCGCTCAAGCCAAAATCGAACTACGCCGTCACCGGCCTGTATTTCTACGACAGCCAGGTGTGCGATATCGCTGCCGGCATTGCCCCGTCAGCACGTGGCGAGCTGGAAATCACGGATGTCAACCGCACCTATCTGGAACGCGGGCAATTGAACGTCGAACTGATGGGGCGCGGCATGGCCTGGCTTGATACGGGCACACATGAATCTCTATTGGAAGCGGGCCAATTCATCGCCACAATCGAGAACCGCCAGGGCTTGAAAGTTGCCTGCCCAGAAGAAATCGCCTACCGTCGCGGTTACATCGACGCGGCCAAGCTCGAGGCATTGGCGCAACCCTTGAAAAAGAACGCTTACGGCCAATACCTGCTGCGCTTGCTCGAAGAGAAAATATACTAAAGCCTGAAAATGAAAATTCAAACCACCGCCATACCTGATGTCCTGATCCTCGAACCCACCGTGTTTGGCGATGATCGCGGCTTTTTCTACGAAAGCTTCAACCAGAAGCGCTTTGCCGAACTGACCGGTGTCACACGCGATTTCGTGCAGGACAATCACTCCAAATCGGCCAAGGGCGTGTTGCGCGGCTTACACTACCAAATCCAGCAGCCGCAAGGCAAGCTGGTGCGTGTGACGGCCGGCGAAGTCTTCGACGTTGCCGTTGACCTGCGCAAGAGCTCTCCGACGTTTGGCCATTGGGTAGGCGTGACCTTATCTGCGGCCAACAAACGCCAGCTGTGGATACCGGAAGGCTTTGCGCACGGCTTCGTGGTCACCAGCGACAGCGCCGAGTTCCTCTACAAGACAACCGACTACTGGGCACCAGAGTTCGAACGCAGCCTCCTGTGGAACGATCCGGCCATCGGCATTGAGTGGCCACTCGATGGCGAACCGCTGCTGTCCGGCAAAGATAAAGTCGGTACCTTGCTGGCCAATGCCGACGTTTTTGCCTGACCGTTACCGGCCAATCTGCCACACTGGAACAAAACTATTTCATGAGCCGTATTTTAAGGCTATGTCACCGTCAGATGTGGGAATGCTCCCAGTGTTGCTTTCAATAACGTTTCCGGTGAACGGATGCGCCCGGCGTCGAGTATCCAGCGCCACCCCAGATAATTTGGCAGATAGCGCGTCGCTACGCCGTGAAACGACCGTAGCCATTCCCGCAAACGGCTGTGATACGCATTGACGTTCTGCACGTGGGCGGCGCCCTGCACACGGATGCCTGCGCGCAAGTTGACGGCCTGGTGGCTGATGTCAGCCTCCCTGGCAAAAGCCCGGTAGGCGGCATGGCCATCGGTGACCAGCAGCACGTCCTTGTCGATGACGGGTAACAAACAGTGCTGCAGCTGCGCCTTCGTCAGCGCCCCTTTGCCAGTGACGAAGTCGAGGGTCTGGCCCGTGCGGTCGCGCGCCACCAGGATGCAGACCTGCTCATTGGAAATGCCGCGCTGGCGGGCATGGCCGCCACGGCGGCGCGCCGGACGCGTCGTCTGCCGCGATCCCTTTTCCGATTCCAGCAGATATAACTCGTCGGCTTCGGCGATGCCATGCAGGCCATGCCGCCGGTCGGTCTTTGCCAGCGATAAAAACCGGTGACGCCAGCGAAACGTGGTGTTGCGATGCACACCCAATTGGCTAGCAGCCTGGCGCACCGAGGATGAGTCGAGCAGGCAGTCGGCATAATCGAGCCACAGCGCCTTTGGCGCAGGCGCGCCACCGGCGTGCCGGTGAGCGCATTGAAGGTCCGGCCGCAGGGAATGCAGCGGTAGCGCTGCAAACCGTGTGCATGGCCGTGCCGGTGCAAGTGTGCCGAGTGGCAGGCGGGAGAGGCCAATCGAGGCTGGGCCACACTTTCCAGCAGCGCGACGGTCGCGTCGTGTGGAGAGTTGCCGCGCAGCAGGACAATACCTGCTTGCCGCTGGCGTCGGTTCAACTGCGCAAACTGCGCGATAAAACTGGTTCATTTCGCTCTACCACCTAGCCATCCACTCAACGCAGTATAGGCGCCGGTGACCGCGCTGGCATATACCAGAAATTTTCGCTGTCCCTCAGCGTATCAGTCATATTAAAGGGATGGATATGCATTACTCAATGGCGCGGCCTTCGCTACGCGGCCTCGCCATTGCACTCACAGCCAGCCACACATAGCCGAGACCACCAAGACGAGGCGGTCGATTAAACGTCGTCTTCCACCACGAAACAATAGATAAGACAAACGGAAACTCCGGCCGATTGCCTGTTGGTGACTCAATAAAGTAATTAGACGCAGCGCTTTAGTATCGTTGCCAGCAGCCAGTCGATAAATTGTCGCTGCCGCGTCGACCTGGCGTCGGTACCAACCGCTCCGAATCAATTGCACACGCTTCTGCACGGCGAAATACCCGCCGCGCGACCCGATCTCATTTCCGGCATGCTGGCGATAACGCATCCCGACTTGTGCATCGAAGTACCACGGCAGCTGCCAAGCTCTGACCAATATGTAGATCAACCAATCATGATAATGTAAGGCTTCAATATCGATCCGGTGATGCCGACAAAACTGCTGAATTTGGACGAAAATAGCGGACCGGATGACAAACGTACAGCCTTGCCCCGCCCCTTCGAAAAGAAAATCTGCGGCACGAATCGTCTTGTTCTGGCCAAGAATCTTGGTACGGCCATCGGCCCAGAATGCCTCTACTGCGCTGGAATAGGCCACTGAGCCGGAATGTTCAAGGCAGGCGATCGCATTACTCAATTTATCACCCAACCAAATATCGTCCTGATCCGCCAAGGCCACATAATCAAATGACGTGACATCAGCAGCCAAATATAACCGACGGAAATTAGCTCCTGCAGAACCGCTAGACACGCTCCACCCCATCAACTCGATAGAAACGCGTCCCGCAAATTTATCTTCAAGCAAAAGCAGCGTACCATCCTTGGATACATCGTCGCCAACTAAAACGTGAACGTCGACGTCTTGCTGCGACAGAATTGACACAAGCTGCTCGCCTAACCACAACGCACCGTTATACGTCGCCAGCAACACCAATACTTTGGGCCTTGATGGCACATCTTTAACGGCAGCGCATATATCGTGCGATCCGGGTAAGGTTTTTGACACTTCCACGCAACTCCAAAATAATTTGATAAGCGTATCGCTTGACCGTCGCCAGAGCGAGTCATTCGGTCGCCAGCGACGTCACAAGATTTTCACTACAAAGGCGCTAGGGGCTACGCGCGCACAGTCGCCGTAGCGCGAAAGAAAAAACTGCAAGCAGCATACCGGCACGGTTGACGAGTTGCTGCATCAGCGAAAATTTTGATTTTTCACCGGTTGTCGAGGCATTGGCTCCGTGACGACGATACAATAAATATACCTCCGGCACTCTGGTAACTTTGCCGAACAATGTTGCAATCAACCCAAGATACCAATCATGCATGTGGATAGTCTTCGGCAAAGGCCAAGCGTCCACAAACTTGCGTCGGCGAAAAGCCAGGCAGCAGCCAACGAATGAATTGCGCCAAAGATTCCGCCAAAAGCCGTTCCGAATACCAATGACCGACGAAATAGTATTACCCGATGGCTGCAGATTTGCGTCCACGATAGCACCATCCAGTTGCACCATATCAGCGCACAATAACTCCCGGCGAATACACTCCAAACGCCCCGGTAACCACACATCGTCCTGATCGGAAAAGACCACAATATCACCCGAAGCAGCCATTAGCAAACGCGAAAAGTTAGCGACCACGCCTCCAGCCCGATCCGTTGCCACCAACGATAAAACAGGTTCATAGGCACGCAGGATTGATAAGGTCTTGTCTGTAGAAGCATCGTCTGCAACCAACAACTCATCACCTGGGAGCAACTGCGCAACTATGCTGTCAATTTGCTCACGTAAATGATCGGCGCCATTATACGTTGCCAGACATACAGAAATATTATTCAGCATATACACACCACATTGAACTCTCACATTAGTGAACCGTCAGAGTCTTGACGACATCCAGTAATTCTGCACGGCTAGCAATTTCGTCCTTCAGTTGCTGAACGATCGTCGCGGAGAGGTTGTTTAAGCGCTGCTCAGAAACCAATAATTCAACGATCATGCGCGCAGTCGCGGGAATATCATTGAAATCAATCGTAGGGAATCGCTGTATAAAATCGATACCTCTCATTGATTCCCGGCTCGCCACCATCGGCATACCGTAAGAAAGCACATCCAGAACTTTCATCTTAATACCACCACCAAGACGAATCGGTGAAACAAATAAGTCACTTTCCCGATGATACTCTTCCAGCATCTCATCGCTAACAAACCCTAAAAAATGCACGTTCGGCGCTGCTACGCGAAGATCAACATCTGCAGCAGAGGAGCCGCATAAATACAAACCGATTGACGGATCTATTTTGAATATCTCAGGCATTAAAGTGTTCACCAGCCACTCGATTGCCTCACGATTGGGAAAATAACTTGCCGACCCGACAAAAAGAAGCTGTTTTTTTCCGGTGTACTTCCATCTGATTGGCTTCAATGCATTCAATTCCTGCCAATGTACTACCTTATCGGCCGCTCCATCGGCCAAGTCTACGGTCTCATCGACGTCGACCGATGAAATACAGATTACTCCATTAGCTTTCTGTATGATTTTCTTTTCGAACACCTTCATTTTTTGAAGTTCCAAAGAGAAAAGAAATCGATAAATTGAATTCTGTGAAGAGTAAATCAGTTGATCGCGCAGAATATGGGTTTCGACGTTATGGGATATATAGACAACAGGAATTCCGGACACTCTTTTGTCCAGCAGCGCCAATCCGGAAATATGCTCTACCACAATGACATCCACCGGATTCTGCGAAATATATTCCGCAATATGTGCAATTGCCTCCCGCGAATATGCCGCCTTGCACTGACGTGGCCACCGTCCAACGAACAAATCGAATAGTGCAGACAACTTTGCACGCAGCCCGGCGCCAATTCTCGGTGTTTCACGCGCGAATAATTTCCAACTGGTCTTCCCGGAATCTAAAATAGCTACGTCCAGTTGCGTATCGTCAACACTTACAAATACAGCGTGTACCGCCGTCGCCATTTTTTGCAACTCAACAAAATGGTTATAACATGCGCGTTTCCCACCGCTACCGGATGCGCCCGGAACTACCGCGCTCAAATATAAAATTTTCATATGATTACTCGATCAACTGGTACTGCGCCTGCATCAGCCTCTTCTTGTGATTTATTTTGCCCCCAGGTCAACGCCAGAATCATGGGCAATTGCGCAATTACTGGTAAATAAAACCAAAAATTGGTAAAAAAAGACAACAATGCACAAAAATATAGCACCGCATAAATGAGAATGTTGCGCATACTCGGATTACTGATACACCTACGATATACGAGTCCGTTTACTAAGGCCACAATGGCGACCAGCAACAAGGTAAATGGAAGGCCACCATCCTTGTATATTGGAAATATGAAAGAGGATACAGTAAACTTATCATCTTCTAAAAAGCTTCTATCCTCTTCCCGTTTGGTTCGGAGAAACGAAGGCATCAACGGATCCAAAGATTGCGCATCGTGATATGGTACTGCGGGATCGTTTGTCAAATTATCCAGATTCAGCACATTAAAAAAACTATATGAATAACCCCAAACCACAGAATCCGGTAACCACATGTACTGAGGAGTCACCTTCGCCAATATCTTGATATCACCAGAACGTAGTGAACCCAATGCACCAAAACAAACCATCAAAATAGTGAACATCAATATGATTTTTCTCATTTTGACGCGCGCTCTCAGTAATGAATATACAACAAACGACTCAACCAAAAGCGATAAAATATTTTGGCGCGAAACCAGAAATAAAAATATTATGATTACTGCAACATAAAAAAATAAATAGCGACGTTTTTTTGATGTAAGATATAAATAAAAAAATGTCAATCCAACCATATTTGCAAATGCATTAAAGAATCCATAAATACTCTTCACGCCAAAACTCAAATAATCCGCAGACGCCCCCATCAATATATTAACTAAAGGAATATAACCAGAATAGATCACATTAAAGGCGGCAATGCCAAGTAGGACGAATAGTATGGTTCCGCTCTTGACTGAGGAAAATTCCTGATCAAATTGTATTTTTTTTATTTTTATTGGTTCGACGGCGCCGACAATGCCGGTAACTAATAAATATACTACTAGGGATGAGAAAATGGCAGCATGAGCGAGAAACCCGATTGGTCGGTGTATTTCACTTATACTAAATCCGGAAAACAACAATATTACAATCCATGGCATTGAGAATGCCATTTGTGGCGACAAGTAATCGGCAATCCACGGCAACAACAATAATCCGGCAAGAATTCCCAAAGAAATCAGTACGAGATAATTTTCACCATAAATATATGCCACTAAGGCAGCACTGCCCCATATAAGGGTCAGCAAGCCAAGGGTCATTCTACTTTTCAATAAATTTAACACACTATCATTTCCAGGAATAAGAAAAGTAAAATTACAGACAGGGACGGTAAACTCCCACGTGAACGTTTATTGCTATTTAAGGAATAGACAACACGAAAAAATAGTGGCGTCGCCAAAACAGCTTGCACTTAGCAGAACTATAGTCGGCCTCGACCAGCATTTCCTTAAGCTTGTCGCCTGCATTGTCCATATAAACTTATCAAGTTTCCGAGGGGGGGGGACAGCGTAAAAGATAAAAGCGAAATGCAGTAATTCATTAAAAATCCTGCCTTATAAAAAAACGAACTTTTAAAAATATTCTAAATAATTTGTTTACATACTTATTCAACAAAACGCCTTCCAAACCAATACTTTTTAAGAGGGCAAATTCATCGTAAGTACCATTCCAATCTTTTTTAAAATAAAATGCTTCATTTACAGCTAAAAACTTCGCCAAACTTCTTTTCCAAGAAGAGTTAGTCAACTGCGAATTGATTAGGAAAATCCTGAATTTGTAACCCTGCACAACCCATAGTTGCATAACGTTATTTTTCATACTTTCATTCTCGAATATCCGGTAAACTGCCAAGTTTTTGTAAAAATGCAGCGCGCCAAATTCCATCACATATTTAGAGAAGAAGAAGTAGTCGGCAGATGGATATTCGGCAGCATCGAATCCGCCAATTTTTATTGCATTTTCTCTTGAAAAGAGTACTCCAAGAGTTCCCATATGACGGTTTCGATAGAAATAATCTTTTATGGAAATTTCTTTTACCGTCACCCTCTTTTTATTCAAAATTAATTTTTTAACACTTTTTAAAAAACGGCTTTTTTTGCCACTATCGCTTTCAAAGCGTTGGTCATCAATATCAATATTACATGATAACAATTTATTGCCATTGCTTTTCTTGAGCAATTCGAACATCGATTCCAAATAATTACTTTTCAAGAAATCATCGTCATGCAATATAGTGACGAACTTTCCGCGCGCCAATAAAATCCCTCTATTCCAATTGCCGAACATTCCAAGATTTTCTTTATTTTGAAAATATCGCAACCTTTCAGATTTAAAACTTTCAACCACCAATTCAGATTCTGTTTTTCCCTCTTGGAAATTATTATCTACTATCAGAATTTCATACTTAATCTTGGAACTCTGGCTTATCGCACTCTCAATTGCCTCTCTTAGCAATTGAGGCCGATTATATGTGGTTATTACTATCGAAATATCAACTTTTTGACTAATATTTTTTTCAATTTCAGCACTTTGAATTTTTAAAACAGATTCTATATGGGCATGCTGTGAAAAATTATCACAGTTAGAAAAATAATTTTTCATTAATTTTACGCGACTCTAAAGAATTTTTTCTATTTATAAGAAAATCTCAAATAATCCAAGATACTGGTGCTCATAGCAAGCACAATGCCTGAAGTGCATTCATTCAGCCTGGGCGGCCTAACGATAATAACCATTTCCCTACCAATCGGCGCCATTAACAGCATCAACGCATTCGATGTTAACTTCCATGATGAAAACTACGTGCCTTAGATTGCTAACAGTGAGCGTTCAACAAATCCACAAAAATGATGGGTGGCAAGCTAATGCACTGTTTTTCAAGCAGTTTTCACCTACTCAGCGATTACCGCCCATTGCTGTGTCGACCGTCGAGCTGCCGTGTGTAATCTGAGCGTTATTAGCAATTACCGAATCATTGCATGAAAGCGACTCTCGCTAAGCTATCAACCAAACTTATCATGTTTTTTTAGAATGAGTACGTTCATTTTTTATATCTCGAGATTAATTTATAAAAATGAAATATCGCGGTTTGACGTGGTTTCATCCATCTGTGCATTAGAAATTCACACCAAAGAATTCTTCAATCTTGCTGATCGAGAAGTCCATCATTTCCTTGGTCAGGCCAGGGAAGACGCCAATCCACAACGTGTCATGCATGATACGGTCGGTATTCGTCAGCTCGCCCGAGACGCGGTAGTTACGCCCGATCATGTACGGTTGGCGCGTCAAGTTGCCGGCAAACAACAAACGCGTACCGATCTTGTTTTGGTCCAGGAATGTCAGCAGGCTGACACGGTCGACGTTTGCTTCCGGACGGAGGGTGATGGGGAAACCGAACCACGATGGGTCCGAGTTCGGCGTCGCTTCCGGTAAGATCAGGAATTCCGCACAGCTTTGCAGGCCGTTTTTCATGTAGTGGAAATTGTCCTTGCGCGCCTGCACGAAGCCGGCCGCGCGGTCCATCTGTGCCAGGCCACAAGCGGCCTGCATGTCCGTGATTTTTAAGTTGTAACCGAGGTGGCTGTAGGTGTACTTGTGGTCGTAGCCGTCTGGCAGGGTACCGAGCTTGCAGCAGAAACGCTGGCCGCAGGTATTGTCCTTGCCCGGCGCACAATAGCAGTCGCGGCCCCAGTCGCGGAACGATTCGGCAATCGCTTTCAGTTCCGGATTGTTGGTAAACACCGCGCCGCCTTCGCCCATGGTGATGTGGTGCGCAGGGTAGAAACTCATGGTGCCGATATCGCCAAAGGTGCCGCACATCTGGCCGTTGTAGGTGGCGCCCAGGGCGTCGCAGCAATCTTCCACCAGCCACAGATTGTATTTCTTGCACAGCGCGACGATGACTTCCAGATTGAACGGATTGCCCAGGGTATGGGCCAGCATGATAGCCTTGGTCTTGTCCGTGATGGCCGCTTCAATTTTCGAGGCATCGATGTTATAGGTGCCCAGCTCGACGTCGACGAAGACGGGCACGGCGCCAAACTGCAAGATCGGGTTGACGGTGGTCGGGAAGCCCGCCGCCACACCGATGACTTCGTCACCTGGCTGAATGGCACGCGCGCCCAGTTTTGGCGAGGTCAGCGCCGAGAAGGCCACCAGGTTGGCCGATGAGCCAGAATTGACGGTGATCAGGAATTCGACGCCGATGAACTTGGCCAGGCGCTGTTCGAATTCGTCATTGAAACGTCCGGTGGTTAGCCAGGCGTCGAGCGAGGCTTCGACCATCAGGCCCATTTCAGGCGCACCGACTACTTTGCCGGCCGGTGGAATCACCGTCACGCCCGGTTCGAATGGTTTCGGTACGCTGGCCAGTGCGCCGTATTGCGCTACCAGGGCAGCGATCTGTTCGCGGATTTGTTGTTGGGTCAGTTGTTCGCTCATGATACAGCCTTCAATTTGTTAAGTATTTTGATAAGTCGTGATTTGCGCCAGCGTCATTGCACGCATGTCGGCGCCCTGGTCGCAGGCTTTATGCCATTCGACGATGTTGGCGATGGTCTGGCCGATATCCCAACGCGGATGCCAGCCCAGCTGGCCGCGCGCCTTGGAACAATCGAGCTTCAGATAGGTAGCTTCGTGTGGATGGTCCTGGCCATCGAGCGACCAGGAGGCGCCGGCGCCCCACTCCTGCGTCATGCGCTCGATGATCCATTCGACGGGCTTGGCATCGGTATCGTGCGGGCCGAAGTTCCAGCCCTCGGCATGCACGGGGCCTTCCGTGTACAGTTTTTCCGCCAGCGTCAGATAACCGCTCAGCGGCTCGAGCACGTGTTGCCACGGACGGATGGCGTGAGGATTGCGGATCATCACCGGCTCGCCGGCGCCAATGGCGCGCAGCATGTCGGGAATCAATCGATCCAGCGCCCAGTCGCCACCACCGATGACGTTGCCGGCGCGGCCGCTGCCCAGGGCAATGCCGTGCTCGGCGTATTTGTCCGCATGGAAGAAGGAACTGCGATAGCCAGCCGTGACGAGTTCGGCGCAGCCCTTGCTGTTGCTGTAGGGATCGTAGCCGCCCATCGCTTCGTTTTCACGGTAGCCCCAGGGCCACTCGCGGTTTTCGTAACACTTGTCGCTGGTGACATTGACCACCGCGCGCACGCCAGGCGTGGCGCGCACGGCTTCAAGCACATTCACCACGCCCATGACGTTGGTGGCATACGTTTCCACCGGGTTCACGTACGAGTAGCGCACCAGTGGCTGTGCCGCCATGTGAATCACGATGTCCGGGCGCGCGATCGCCATGGCGCGCTTGACGGCTTCACCATCGCGCACGTCGCCGATGATCGATTGCATGCCGTGCGCGACATTGGCGACCTCAAACAGGCTGGGCGTGGTGGGCGCTTCCAGCGCGTAACCGGTCACGTCGGCGCCAAGCTGTTGCAGCCACAGGCTCAGCCAGCCACCCTTGAAGCCGGTATGGCCGGTGAGGAAAACGCGCTTCCCTTGCCAGAATGCGGGATTCATCAAACCGCCTTCCAGGGCGCCTTGCCCGATTGCCACAGCTCTTCCAGATGCACCTTGTCGCGCAAGGTATCCATCGGTTGCCAGAATCCGTGATGGAAGTAGGCATCGAGCTGGCCTTCTTGGGCGAGGCGCTCCAATGGCTGCTTTTCCCACACGGTGCTGTCCTCGGCAATATAGTCGATGACTTGCGGCGACAGCACGAAATAGCCGCCGTTGATCCAGGCGCCATCGCCCTGTGGTTTTTCCTGGAAACTGTTGATCTTGTTGCCATCCAGATTCAGCGCGCCAAAACGGCCTGGCGGCTGGGTCGCGGTCAAGGTGGCGAGTTTGCCGTGCGCTTTGTGGAAGGCGATCGATTCGGTAATATTAACATCGCTCACGCCATCGCCGTAGGTGAAGCAGAACGCCTCTTCGCCTTCCAGGTAGGGCTGAACGCGCTTCAGGCGCCCGCCGGTCATGGTTTCGTCGCCGGTATCGACCAGCGTAACCTTCCAGGGCTCAGCGTTGCGCGCATGCACTTCCATCTGATTATTCTCCATATCGAACGTCACGTCCGACGTGTGCAGGAAATAATTGGCGAAATATTCCTTGATGACATAGCCTTTGTAGCCGCAGCAAATCACAAAATCGTTGATGCCGTGGCTTGAATAACTTTTCATGATGTGCCACAAAATTGGCTTGCCACCGATTTCCACCATTGGTTTTGGTTTTGTAGAAGTCTCCTCACTAATACGGGTTCCCAGTCCACCAGCCAGAATTACAGCCTTCATCTTCGTTCCTTAATCATCAAATCAAATTCTCGCCAATACTTTCAAGGCAACTGCATCAATCAAACATCTTGTCTTTTCCAGGAATTTTTAAAAATATCCCAGCGATATTTATTATTGTCATTTCTCATGGAGCACAAATAAGCACCGCGCACATATGCAAAAGCCAAGCCTAGGAAGCCACCAAAAATAAAACCCAGAAGTATAATCATTAATTTCTTCGGCTTTACTTCCTTTTCCGCCGGAACAGCAACATCAAGGATTTGAATAACAGAGGAATCTTTTGCCTCTTCAATTTTAGCCAATTCATATTGCTTTGAAAGCAACTCAAACATTGCTTCCTGATATTTGACATTACGCAAACTACGTACATATTCGACGCCAATTTTAGGGATATTCCCTGTTGGCACCATTAAATCACCATCGCTATTCACTTTTCCAAATTTTAATTTTTCAAGTTGCGTTTTATATCCCTGTATCTCTCCCTGCAGGCGCTGCAGATCAGGATTATTATTTGTTGCAAAACTACGCATTGCATTCAATTGCACTTCCTTGGCCGCAATCGTTCCTTCTAACTGTGCAACGTTACCGATGATGCCTTGCACTTGACCATCTAGTTGCAACATTCCTGTTTTCTCTTGAGTATTGCGCAGTCCAACCTCAGCATCCGCCAATGAATCCTTGGCAGCTATTAACTGTTTTTCAAAAAAAATACGACGTTGCCCAGCATCTGTAACTGCTAAATTTTTTGTGAGTGAAGACAATTCTCCTACAAAGGCGTTAGCTAGTTCGGCAGCAAATTTCGGATCACGGTCTACAACCTGTACAGAAATAATCCCGGATTTTTCACTGCTGACACTGACCAACTCATCTAGCTTTTTTCTGGCATCATCTGATGTCTTTACAGAAAAACGCTTTCTTAGATCAAAATGAGAAATTAAATTATCCGCAATGGTTCGACTATTCAACATTGCAACGTACAAATCATTGGGATTTTTCAATCCACTAATACTACCTGCCGCTCCGGCCAAGCCGCCAAGTTGCCCCAACATTGCCGCGATCCCGGAGCTTTGCTGCTGAGGCGGCAAAATAACTGCTGTGGATGAAAAAGTTGGCTTAGTAAGAAATGCGACAGCAATTGCGAAACTTCCGACGACAAGCGGCATCATGAACAAAATTTTCTTCTGCCGAGCAAGCATCGTCAAGATATCAAGGAAATCCATTCCGTTATTACTTACCGACGAGTGCTGCTCTTTATTTTTCATTTCCTCAGACATCTTTTTCTTTCGCGTTGTAACCCATAACATTTAAAACGTCGACGATTACCGTTGTACTTGCGGATAACGCATAACAGCCAACTCGATATCCGTCATACCATTAATCCTTCAACACCTTCAAACCGGCTGCACCCAAGCCAAACTGATAAAAGATGGCCGTCCAGTCCTTCAAACTCTGCATGAATGTACTACGTTCAATTTTCTCCGGCACCACCACGGTATCGCCAGGATTCAATGCTGTGCCGCCGAGTCCGCCGAACCAGCCAGTGCCTTGGCCGCTCTGCGCCGTTCCATCGGCACGAATCACGTACATCTCCGATTTATCCGCCGTGGCCGTAATACCCCCAGCTTGCTGCACATAGTCGTTGACCGTGCGCTGTGGACGATACACAAACGCGTTTTGCTGGAAGACGGAACCCAGCACATCCACGGTGCCCGGACGGCGCGGGATCAGGATCGAGTCGCCGTCCTGCAGGGGCAGGTCAGGCAGGTTTTTCACTTGCGTGTCGACACCTGGCAGATCGAGGACGATGCGTCCTTCCGCCTTGACGGTACGCAGCTTTTGCACAATGCGACGCTGCTGCTCGACTTCGGCGGCGGTCTTCGCTGCATTTTCCTTGTCCCCCGAGGCAGACATGCGCTGGGTGGCGTTCGATTCCAGGTCACGTTCGAAGCGGTCGGCCACTTGGTTCAATTTAAGTTGCTGGGCGCGACGTACGGATTCGCGATTCAATTGGGTTGCGTACAGGTAACCATTTTCATTGGCGCCGCCGACACGAGCGATCAGCTCACGCAAGGTTTCGCCTTTTTTCAACAGGAAAATGCCGCTTTGCTTTGCTTCGCCAGCCACGCGCACGTATTCATTCTGGATTTGTGCCTGGACGGGTACGGCGCCTGGTGCAAACACGCGCAGGATATCGGTCGGCTTGACGGCAATCCCGGCCAACTGGCTGCTGGAGACACCTTTGTCAGCCACCAGTTCCAGCACGGTCTTATATTGATTGTCGATATTCTTTTCGACGATGATTTGCTTGGTTTCTGCTGCCGAATCAAAACCACCGGCCCAGCTCAGTACATCGGCCAGTGTCGGATTGCCTTTCAACTCGAAAATGGCCGGTTGCTTCACGCTTCCCGTCAAAGCCACCAGCGGGCCAACTTCAGGAATATAGATCACGTCGCCGTCACGCAAGGTGACGTCGCGGCTCTTGTCGCCCTTGACCAGCATGTCATACAGGTCGAAGGTGCTGACGGTATCCTTGCCGCGCTTGAGCTGGATATTGCGCATGCTGCCGGTGGCGTCCGGACCGCCCGAGGTAAACAAGGCATTGAGCAGGGTGCTCATGGAATTCAGGGTATATGTGCCAGGACGTACCGCATGGCCAACCACATACACTTGCACGGCACGCGTTTGCGCGATGCTCGCTGTCAGGTCGAAGTTGGTGTAGATCTTGCCAATGGCTTTCTTCAGGTAGCCCTGCAAATCCTTGTACTGCACGCCGCTGACCTTGATGGAGCCGACGCGCGGAATGAAAATCGCACCGCTGCGGTCAACCGTGGCGCTGACATCGATGTCAACCATGCCCCAGCCGCGTACCTGCAACTCGTCGCCCGTGCCTATCGCGTATTCCTGGTTCACCTGGACACCATCGAGCGGCGCAAAGGTGGACGGCACATCGCTGAACAGATCCTTGCCAAAGATGCTCAGTTTTTTACCCGTCACGCCATCGACATACTCTTCGAAAGCACCGACTGGCGTGTCGGCATCTGCAGCGCCGCGTTTGGTGGCAGTGTTGGCGGGCAAAGATTTGACTTGCCGTTGCTCACCGCGACCACTGCGAATGCTGGGCAAGCTGCTGCCGCCCATTTCATTGGCCTGTGCACGGGAAATATCCGTGCGAGGCATGTCAGTCGCGCCAAGTTCCTGCTCTACGGCATAGGCCGAAGTGGCCCCAAGCAGGAAAGCCGAGAAAATCACGTGTTTCACGAAAGGCGGGGGAGTACGAAATTGCTTTTTCATGCTGGTCTTTGTCTGGATGAATGATGTTGTATGAGTAAAGGGAGCGCCATGCGCGCTTAATACTTGCCCTGCCAGGTCACGCTGATTTCTTTCGGTCCGGGATTGATCGACAGGCCCGATTTGCTCTGGTCGCGCTGCGCGTGCCACAGCCAGCTACCCATGGCGTAACCGAGAATGCCGCCGGCGACCGTGTCGGACACCCAATGCTTGCGGCCAAACACGCGGCCGGCGGAACCCACGGCGGCCACGCTGTACAGCCATGGCGCATCGTACTCCTTGGCAAATGGCGTCACGGCGGCAAATGCTATAGCCGCATGTCCCGACGGAAACGATGAGTCCGACCGGGATTTCCCGCTGCCCACACTGGTCCACGCACCCCGCTCCTCATCAGGACGAGCACGGCCAATCGCATATTTTCCCACTACTGCCAGACCGGTAGCGGCCGCCACCGACTGCATTGAAATGAGCCCGACATTCTGCAAGCGCTCATCGCCAAACGCAAACGCCGCCCCAGCCGCGCCCACCAGCGCATACGGCATGGCCTTGCCCAGCTTGTCCCAGTTGCGGTAGACCTTGGAATCTTCATGTTTCTTGACGAAACGGTCGACAGGTTTGTCGGCCAGTGCGGAGGCCACCACCACGCCGCCGACCACCGCCGTCGCCTTGAGCCATTCAGGCGCGCTAGGCGTAGCAGATGCGGATTGCTGCAGGCGCGCGCGGAAAGCCGGCCATGGGCTGACAAAGGGACGATCCGGCGGATTGACGGCAGGCAGGTGCTGTTCGTCCGGGCGCTCGGCAAAGTTGCCCAGGCCATCGTAGCTGAGCATGTCGGCGCGCGGGCGCTCGAACATGTCGTACAGGTCGCCCGGCGAGGCCACCATCTGCCCCACGTCGCGCGTCCATGGCGAGATGGCAAAGCCGGCCGTCGATTGCGTATCCATCGGCAACATGCTGTTCAACGGTACGGACAGAAAAATGCCACGGTCCTGGTATGGCTTCGATGGCGTGCCGGGGCTGGTGATATCGTTGCCGTTCGTATGCGTGTACCAGGCGCCGACTTCGATGCCGGACTGGAAGCGGCGCTTGAACTCCATGCGCACGCCCGTGTCCTTGGCCAGGAAGCGGCCGGCGCGCGCCGTCACGGTAATGTCGTGCGGCAAGCGGTAATGCAGGGAGCCGATCGCCGTCACCGTCTTGTAGTCGCGCGAATCGAGCAAGCCCTTGAATCCACGCTGTTGCAAGGCATCGACGGCCACGTCGGCCGCCCAGCGGCTGTCCTTCGGCAGGTACAGCACCTGGCCGCCGACACCGCGGAACATGTCTTCATACAGGCCGGCCGACATGCGGGTATACACGCGCTCGGCCGGATTGTCGTATTTATTCAGCAGCACGCGGCTCAGCGAGAAACGCCCGCCGCGCAAATATTCCGCCACATCGGTACGCACGTGCGGCAAGTTGCTGTTCGATGGCTGCTTGACCCCCGATACCGTTTCCAGCAACTGCAGGCTGGCGGCAGTATTCAGATACAGCCCATCGCCCAGACGGCGGTCGTAGTTCGCTACCGCCGAGATCGAATAGCGGAAGGCGCCGCTCGGGTCATTGAAGAAGAAGCCAACCTTGGGAGCGATCTTGAAACGGTTCGCCTCGCGGTCCAGCGACTTGATCTGCACCACGTCGCCATCGACGCCGACACCGACGGCCAGCTTGCCATCGTCCTTGAGGACGTTGGCAGCCTTGACGGGAGCCAGTGCGGAAACGGCGGGAGCCGGCGTGGTGGCAGGCGCGGGAGCCGCGGCAATTGCCGGCGCGGGAACTGGAGCTGGTGCAGGCGCGGCGGCAACGGCGGGAGCGGGCTTGTCGAGGAACTCCTGCAGCCAGCCTTGCTGGTCATCCCGGATGACATCGCTTTTCTCTGGATAGCGCAACAGCACGACATCGAGGAAGGCCTTGCGGTCGATCTTGCCTGCCAAATAGTCGTTCAGTTTTGGCAAATCAAAGAATTCGTAGGTGGCGATTGGCTGGTCCAGCTTGGTATACGTGATGCGCAAGGTCGTTACGCCCTTCGGCGTGAAGGCGACAGCCGTGCGCGCGGCACGGCCGACGGCGCGGCCCATGTTCGAAATACGGCTGTTGGTCAGGCTCAGGCTCAGGACATTGCCCTCTTGCTCGACACGGATATTCTTGTAATCCTGTTTTACCAGAGCATTGACCAGGTCGGCGCCATATACGGGATCGCGGTGCCATTCTTCCTTGCTCGGCAGCGGTGGCGGATTCTTGTCGTCCACGAAATACGGCGGCTCGTACACCTTGGGAATGAACTCGCGTTCGCCAAACGGAATGCTGATAAAGGCGTTCACGCTGAACTGGTCACGGCTGCGGGCCGCTTGCAAGGCAAGCCAGCCCCAGCGGTATTCCAGGCCCACGGAAGCGCCCTTGCGGCGCTTGCCCGCATTCGTTTCGCTGGCGCGGAAGTCGCGCAAGTAATTCGTTGTATCGTATTCGGCCACCACCGACCAGCGCGGCAGCGCGGCAGGCGTCCAGCGCGCGCCGGCAAACACGCCGTCCGGGCGCTTATGGGCATAGCCGAGACTCGCTTCGATATTCTTGCTGGCGCCAAAAGTCTTGGTGGCAACCACATATTGCCCCTTGACCAGCTCGGTACCGAACAGATCCGTCATGCCGACGGCGACGGACGGCATCCACTCCGTTTCCGACCACAGGCGCAATTTACCGTCGACGACCTTATCCTTGTAGCGGCCATAGCCGCTGCCATATTCGCCGGGCACGTTGGTAAAACCGGGAATGCCCGTGATCGACACATAACGTCCCGTCATTTGCAGGAAAGGCAGGATATTCGCCGTGGCCCATAACTGGCCATACGGGCTGTCGTAGCTGTAGCCGACGCTGAAGGTGCCGTCCGTTTCCACCACGGCGCTGGGCATATTGATATAGCCGGATTGACCACCATGATTCGGGGTCGCGGCCATCACCGAAGGGGCGCCAAGCACCAGACAGCCACACCAGGTATATTTGATTGATTTTCTGAGTACGCTTAACAAATCCGGCTACCTAAAATATCCTGCACCTGGAATTCCTGACAATATATTCAGAAAATCAATGAGCTTGGGGAAACGTGAATAAAACGAAAAAAGGCCAACCGACGGGCATTTTGCAATGCCACGCATCAGTTCGCCGCTAAAACTGGGCACTCCCGGGCGTTTGATCGTTGCTTAACCATGCCTCAGGAATGTATGTCACGGAATTTTAACATTGTTTTCTTGTAGCAAATGCTTAACTTGTTTCCCCTGCGCCACACCTGTCAATGCCGCACAAACGCTGTCCGCAGCCCTGCATCACGCTTGAACCGTCACTTCAAACTGCCAAATACTTTGCCGATTATCTTGCTGCCATATGCGAGCGGATTGCTGCGGATGGCTTTTTCTTCCTCGCCGATCATCAGGTACAGGCCGTCAAGCGCGCGATCCGTGACGTAGCCTTCCACCGTCGATTGCTGCTGCGGCACCAGGCCCGTCTTGCCGATCTGGCTCATGGTGCTGTTGTATTTGCTGGCCAGGCCGGAACGGTCGGTGACGGATTTCACGATGGGCAGGAATTTGACGGCCAGGGGAGCGGATGTTTTCTGGCGGAAGAAATCCGTGACGGAAGTATCGCCACCGGACAGGATATTTTTCGCATCGCTCACGCTCATCGACTTGACCGCGTCGAGCAGCAAGGGCTTGGCCATGGGCACGGCCGACTCGGCGGCACGGTTCATCGACACCACCAGATCGTCCAGCTGCTGGCCGCGGCCCGTCATTTTCAGCAAGGGCTTGGCTTGCTCGAGGATGCCGGGCAGCTTGATTTTGACCTTGTCGTTGTTCAGGAAACCATTCTCGACACCCAGTTTCGATACGGCGGCGGCGGAACCGGCTTCCAGCGCCGCTTTCAAGCCATTGCTGGCATCCTGGTTGCTGAGGGCATCGAGAGGGCCGGCGGCACCTGCGCCGGACGACAGCAGCGCCAGCGCAAACAGCATGGCGGCCGGACGGCCAGGGAAAGGGTTCAGGCGCATGGTTTTCCTTTTCTAGAGAATATACAGACCACCTTCTTCTGGAACCTTAGCACATCAAAACTGCAAATACCGCAGCAATTTTGTGCGTCTGGGGGAAACAAGGAGTGCCACAGATGGCGAAGGGAAAGGACTATACAGCACCTGCTGTTGTATCCGCGCACGCTAACGCGGGCGGCAAGGCTCAGCCTGCTATCGCCGCCAGCTGTTCGCGCACCCGCGCCAGATCCGTCTCGCGCATGCGCGCCGCCGTCTGGCGCAAGGATTTTTCAGCGCCCACCACGCCGGCCGCCACGGCCATCGACAGCCAGATATACGCCTGCTGCAAATCGAGCGGGCCGCCCTGGCCGCTGGCCGCCATCAAGCCCAGATTCATCTGCGCCCGCGCATGGCCCTGGCGTGCGGCCAGCGCATACCAGTCCCAGGCGGCGGCATAATCCTGCGGCACGTCCTGGCCATTGTCATGGCGCAGCCCCAGCGCGAACTGGGCCAGGCTGTGGCCTTGCGCGGCGGCGCGGCAGTAACAGGCACAGGCCTGCTGACTGTCGGGGGCAGGGCCATCGTCGCGGTCGTGCAAGACGCCCTGCATGTATTGTGCGGGCGCGTAATCTTGATCCGCGGCGCGCCGGTACCACTCCAGCGCCAGCGACAGGTCCTGCGGCACGCCCTGGCCATGTTCGTAACGCAGGCCCAGGTCGAACTGCGCCCGCACATGCCCCTGGTCGGCCGCCTTGCGGTACCAGAAGATGGCTTCCTGCGCATCGGCGGGCATGCCCTGACCATGCTCATGCAAGAGCCCCAGCTGATACTGGGCGGCGGGAAAACCCTGCTCTGCCGCCTGACGGTAGAACGCTTGCGCCTGCGCGTAATCGTGGGCGCCGTGTTCATGGTGCAGGCCCAGGTTGTGCTGTGCCGCCGCATGGCCCAGTCCCGCCGCCTTGACATACCATTCCAGCGCCGCCTGTTTATCGCAGGGCACGCCCTGGCCATTGTCGTAGATCAGGCCCAGGTTGAACTGCGAACTGGCGTGTCCCTGCTCGGCCGCGCGCCGGTACCAGGCGATCGCCTGCCGGCTGTCTTGCGGCAGCACGTCGCCATTTTCATAGCGCAGCGCCAGGTTGAACTGGGCCGGCGCATAGCCCTGCTCGGCCGCCTTGCGCATCCAGGCCGTCGCCTGCTGGCGGTCCTGGCGCACGCCCTGGCCATTGTCGTAGCGCAGGCCCAGGTTGAACTGCGCGCGCGCATAGCCCTGCTCGGCCGCCTTGCGGTACCAGGCGATGGCTTGCACGAAGTCCTGCGGCACGCCCTTGCCATTGTCATACATCATGCCCAGATTATTCTGCGCGCCCGCGTCGCCCTGCTCGGCCGCGCGGCTGAACCACAACATGGCTTGCCCGCTATCTTGCGCGAGTCCCTGGCCCTTGGCATACAGCCAGCCCAGGTTGTACTGCGCCGCCGCGTAGCCTTGCTCGGCCGCCTGCTGGTACCAGTGCGCCGCCTGCGCAAAATCCTGTGGCACGCCCTGGCCCTTCTGGCACATCACGCCCAGGTTGTATTGCGCATGCTCGAGCCCCTGCGCGGCAGCCAGGCCATACCAGTGCAGCGCCTGCGCATAGCTTTGTTCGATGCCCTGGCCATTGAAATACATGAAGCCCAGGCTGTGCTGGGCGTTCGCATTACCCTTCTCGGCCAGACCTTTCAGGCGCAGATAATCAGCAGTGTAATGAGCAGCCGTGTAATGAGCGGCCGTGGAGCGGGGATCGGCAAGCGACACGGTCAAGCCTCGATGGTCAGCGTCCGGGACGACGCGGGGGCCGCATCGGCGATCAGACGGTTCTGCTCCTGCAGCACGCCGATGAAGCTGCCCAGCGAAATGGGCCGATGGTACAAGTAGCCCTGCATCGTGGTGCAGCCCTTGTCCTGCAGGTAGCGCGCCTGCCCTTCCGTCTCCACGCCCTCGGCGATCAGGTGCAGGCCCAGGCCGCGCGCGATCGAGATGATGGCCAGGATGACAGGATAGTGTCCGTGCTCGTCGTGGATTTCCTTCACAAACGACTGGTCGATCTTGATCGTGTGGATGGGGAAGCGGTGCAGGTACGACAGCGAAGAATAACCGGTGCCGAAATCATCGATGGCCACCGACACGCCCAGCTGGCACAGCTTGTTCAACTGCTCGATCGCATACTGCGGGTTGCGGATGCAGATGTTTTCCGTGATCTCCACTTCGATCTTTTCCGGCGCGATGCCATAGCGCGTCAGCGCGCCGCGCATCTTCTCGAAGAAGTCGCCCCGGTCCAGGTATTGCGGCGACAAATTGAGCGACAGGCGCACGGCGTCGCCGCCGGCCGCGTTCCACTGCACCAGGTCGCGGCACAGCGCGCCCAGCATCCAGTCCGAGATCGGCAGCATCAAGCCGTTTTCCTCGGCAAACGGCAAGAATTCGCCTGCCGTCAGCAAACCCCGCTGCGGGTGGTTCCAGCGCATCAGGCCTTCGGCGCCGACGATGCGGCCCGTCATCACGTCCACCTGCGGCTGGTAATACATCTCCAGCTGGTTCAGCTCCAGCGCCTTGCGCAAGCTTTGCTCGAGCGCGATCTTCTGGTGCGACACGTCGAGCATGGACTCGTGATAAAAACTGTGGCCGTTCTTGCCCAGCGCCTTGACCTGGTACATGGCGATGTCGGCATGGCGCAGCAGCTCGTCGATGGTCTCGCCGTCGCCCGGATAGATGGCGATGCCGATCGAGGCCGAGATATGCACCTGGTTGCCATCGAGGTCGAAGGGCTGGTGCAGGCATTCGAGGAATTTGTCGGCGATCAGGCGCGCATCCTGGCGGTCGCGCAGTTCCGGCAGCACGATGGTAAATTCATCGCCGCCCTGGCGCGCCAACGTATCGCCGCGGCGCAGACAATCCTTCAGGCGCAGCGCCACCTGCTGCAGCAATTCGTCGCCCTTCACGTGGCCCAGGGTATCGTTGACCAGTTTGAAGCGATCGAGGTCGATGAACATCACGGCCAGCTCCGTCAGCTTGCGCCGCGCCTGGATCACGGCCAGCCCCAGGCGGTCCTTGAACAGCATGCGGTTCGGCAGGTCCGTCAGGATGTCGTGGTAGGCCTGGTAAGAGATGACTTCCTCGGCGCGCTTGCGGTCGGTGATGTCGCGCGCCACGCCGTAGGTGCCGAAGTATTCCTGCTTTTTCGCTTCGTGATCGTGGCTGTGCATGCCGATCGAATTGAGCGGAATCGTCATCAAGGTGTTGTTGAAGGTGCGGTCGCTGCCAGTGCCGCTATGGCACTTCAGGCGCAGTTCCACATTGCGCGAGGCGCGCTCGTCGAGGCGGCGCTCATTGAAGGCATAGCGCGCCCGCTCCTGGTCTTCATCGTGTACGAGAATCGAATAATGGCTGCCGATCAGCTCTTCGCGGCTAAAGCCCAGCAACTGGTGCACCCTGTCGTTGATGAAGGTGATGCGGCCTTCGTGGTTCAAGGTATAGATGATGTCGGGCGAGCTGTCGACCAGGTAGCGGTACATCTTTTCCGAGTTTTCCAGCTGCAGCGCGATGCGCTCGTTCTCCAGCGCCAGCTTGCGCTTTTGCAGCGCGTTCTCCACCGTCTTGAGCAGCTCCTCGCGGCTGTAGGGCTTGCGCAGATAATCGTAGGCGCCACGTTTCAGGGCGCCGATGGCCGCCTCGATGCCGACGTCGCCGCTCATGACGATCACGTCGCCCTCGATGCCGCGCCGGTTGATGTGGTCCATGATTTCATGGCCGCTCATGTCGGGCAGGCGCAAGTCAAGCAGGATCAGGTCGAAGCGCAGTTTCGACAGCTGCGCCAGCGCCTCGCTGCCGCAGGTAGCCGTGTGCAGCTGGTAGCCGCGGTCCTTCAGCAATTCGTGGAGGGAGGCGAGCAGGCGTGGCTCGTCGTCGACCAGCAGGATGCGTGGGCTGTTTTCCAGGTCAAACGGAATGGCGGAGGAGTTCATGGACGTTACGAAGACAAGGCGGTATTGCCGGGCGCGGGCAGCGCGGCTGCGGCGCTCGCCGGCAAGGGAATGGGCAGTAGAATTTCAAACGAGGTGCCGGACTTGCTGCTGCGGCAGCCGATCACGCCATGCAGGCGCGTGACCAGGTCATGCACGATGGACAGGCCAAGGCCGTGATGCGCGCCTTCCTTGCTGCTGCGCACAGGCGAGAACAGATTGGCCAGCACTTCGGGCGCCAGGCCGGCGCCATTGTCGCTGACACACAGCTCCAGGTACAGGCGGCGGTCGCGGTTGACGTGGCCACGGTTCGCCACTTCGATGCGCCCGCCATCGGGCAAGGCTTCGACGGCGTTCTTCAGCAGGTTGAGCAGGATTTGCTTGAGCATGTCGGCATCGGCTTCCACCTCGCATGGCGCATCCTGCATGCGCGTGACCACCTCGATCTTCGGCGGCAGGAAATCGGTGGCGCGGAACAGGCGCAGCACATCGTCGACGACGCGCGCGCAATCGGTCACGCCGCTGGCCGCTGCCGGCTGCAGATCGGCCAGGCCGCCGATCAACTGGCCGACCCGGTCGATTTCCTCATTGAGGATCGCCATTTCGCCGGACACCGGTTCCTGCTTCTCGAGCTTGTGATCGAGCACGCTCAGGTAGTTCTTGATGATGGACAGCGGGTTGTTCACTTCATGCACGACGCGGCGCGACGCGGCGCGGTATTCCTCGGCCACGTGATCGAGCTGGCGCCGCGCCAGGCCGCGCGCGCTGATGGCCGTTTCCAGCGCCGTGGCGGCCTGGTTAGCATACGCGCGCAAAAAACCCTCGCGCTTCTGGCAAGCGGGAATCTGCCATGCTGCCACGCCGCCAACCAACACGCCGAGGCTGCGCTGGCCCGCCACGAGCGGCACGCAAACCAGGCTGTCCGTGCCGAGAATGCGGAACAGCTGCTCTTCGACGATGCCCAGCGCCGGCATGTCGCGTTTCAGGAACGCCAGCTGGCACTCGAGCGCCGATGCCGCCAAAGGTCCGCCCTTGGCCAGCGGGACCGAGAAGCCGGCCAGGCGCTGCTGATGTTCGCCCGCCGCCACGCCGACGAGCGCATGGCCGGTGGCGTTTTGCAGCAGGATGACGGCGGTGTCGAAATCGAACAGGATGCGCGCCGAGCGCGTGATGGCTTCGAGCAGGCTGCTCTCGCCCTGCTGCCGGGCGAAGGTCTGCCCCACTTCGGACACCAGCACCATATTGCGCACTTCGTCGGACAGGCGCCGCTGCACCGGATCGACGGCTGGCGGCGCATACGCGGGCGGCGTGGCGATATCATCCGCGCCGGCCAGGTCGATGCCCAGGTGCTGCGCGGCCTGCTCCACCTGGCGCGCGACGCTGCCGGCCAGGTCGTCCAGTGTCTCGACGTCCAGCGCGCACAGGCTTGCCGCCTGCGTGATGGACTCGGCCTCGTCCGCATCGTCGGCATGGCAGCACAACAGGTGCGCCAGACGCACGATGCGGATCAGGGGATGGCTCGCTTCCAGGCGCGCCAGCGGTTCATGGTGATACAGCACGCTGTCGGCCAGGAAGGAATCGAGGTGCCAGCGTTCGATCAGCCAGGCGCCCGCCTCCGCATGCGTGATCTGCAAGGTGCGCTGCTCCACCGCGCACAGGGCGGCATCGTCGCGCGCCGTGAAATTGAAGGCGTATTCCTTCGGCGCCGTGGCCAGCAAGGCCAGTCGGCCCACGTTGTGCAGCAAGCCGGCCAGATACGCTTCCTCGGCGTGCGGATAGGCCATGGCCTTGGCCAGCGCGCGCGCCATGACGGCGGCCGACAGCGAACTTTTCCAGAAGGCGCGCAAATCCGTGCTGCCGGAATGAGGGAAGCTGTTGAAGGTCTGGAACACGGATTCGCTGATGACCAGGGTCTTGATCATGTCCGTGCCGAGCGAGACGAGCGATTGCTCCAGGCTGACGACCTTGCTCTGGCGATGGTAGGCCGAGCTGTTGGCCACGCCGAGTATCTTGCTGGTCATGCCCGCATCCTTGGCGATCAGGGCGGCCAGTTCCGGCATGCCGGCATCGTCGGCCTGCAGGTGGGCGATCAGCTTGAGGAGGATCTGCGGCATGGCCGGCAGGCGGGCAATCAGCAGGCGATTGCGTATATCTTGATCAGATTGATGCATCGTATCAGGCATTGCCGGTTCGAAAAGGATGAGCGCTCAGCAGCGAAGCGCGGCCACGTTCAGAGGAATCCTCCACTCCTGTAAGCAAAAAATGTGTTGCCTGAGAGGATGCCGGGAAAGCAGTCATCTTATCATAAGCGCCGGATATTACTTGCAATATAGAAAATTAAGTTGAAATAAATCCAGCGTTCTACAGTGGAAACTTATGCCTTGAAGGAACCAAGCAAACGGTGGCGGAAGCGCCGCGATATCAGCCACAGCGCCAGTGCCAGGCCTGTAAACGCCAGCTGGCCCGAGGCCAGCCACAGCACGGAACCGGACAGCAGCGGCGAGATCACGCCAGCTACCACGGCGCCCAGCAAGGTGCTGGCAAACGACTGGCACGAAGCCACCGTGCCGCGGATATGCGGGAACAGGTCAAGCGCCAGCAGGGTCGCGCCCGGCCCCACCAGCGACATGCCGAAGGTGTAGAAGAACAGGGGCAGCACCGACCAGGGCAACGATGGCGGCAGGAACAGGTGATACACGACATTGACGCTGGCGGCGCACAGCAGGAAGGCAAAGCCGATGCCGATCTGGCGCGCGAACGTGACCTTGCCGGCGATGCGGTTGGCCGCCGCGGCGCCCATGAAGATGCCGCTCACGCAGGGAATGAACAGCCAGGCGAATTGCGATGGTCCCAGGCCCAGCTGCTTGGGCAGCATTTCCGGCGCGGCCGTGATGAACAGGAACAGGCCCGCGAAATTGAGGGCGACGATGCCCGCCTTGATGTGGAACAGGGGCGAGCGCAGGATCTGGCCATAGCTCGACGCGAGAAAACGCGGATTGAACGGCTGGCGCTTGGCCAAAGGCAGGGTTTCGGGCAGGCGCCAGTAGCAGAACGCCAGCAGCACCACCGTGTAAAAGGCGAGGAACAGGAAGATCGAGCGCCAGTCGAACCAGATGACGATCCAGCCGCCGAGAATCGGCGCCACGGCCGGGGCGATGGAAAAGATCATCGTCACCAGCGACAGCAGCCGCGCCGCCGCCGCATCGGCATACAGGTCGCGGATGATGGCGCGGCTGATCACCACGCCGGCGCCGGCCGAGACGCCCTGCATGATGCGGAAGAACCACAGGTAGTGCACCGTGTGCGCCGACGCGCAGCCCAGCGAGCCGATGGCAAACATCAGCAGGGACACGAGGATGACGTTGCGCCGGCCAAAGGTGTCCGAGATTGCGCCATGCCACAGCACCATGCCGGCAAAGGCCAGCATGTAGAACGTCAGCGACTGCTGCACTTCCAGCGGCGACGCCTGCAGCGACCCCTGGATCGCGCCAAACGCGGGCAGATACGTATCGATCGACAGGGGGCCCAGCATCGACAGCCCGGCCAGCATCATCGCCAGCGCACCGCGGCTCAGCGGCGCCATGTGGCTCGGCGTGGGAGGCGGAACGGGGGTAACCGGGTCTGGCGGCACGTCGGCCGGAGGAGTGGGAAACATGGCGGATCCAAAGTGGCGCGCGGACCTGCATTGGTCCGCGCGGGTTACTGCGGGTGTATTGCGGTGAACGCTTACTGCTGTGGCTTGGGCTTGGCTTCTTCACGGCGGTTGTATCCCGCCACCATATCGAAGCGGAACAGACGGCATTCCAGCGCACCATTGAAGAATGGCGTCTTGCGCGCTTCTTTCAAACGCAGCAGCTTGGGCAAGCCCAGGTCGGCCGTAAACAGGAACACGGTCCAGCCGGCGAAACGCTGCTTCAGGGTCGTGCCCATGGCCGAGTAGAAGGACGTCGACAGTTCATCTTCCGGGATGGTGCTGTCGCCGCGCACGCCGATACGCTCGCCGTACGGCGGGTTGGTCAGCATGATGCCCGGCACGTCGCTTGGCGGCTTGACTTCCTGCGCCTCGATCTGTTTCAAGGGCACGTCGAAGCGCACGCCGGCGCAACGCAGGTTGTGGCGCGTCATGGCGACCATGTCGCCCGAGATATCGCTGCCGAAAATCGTCGGTTCGGCCGGCAGCGGATTGACCTTGATAGCGTTTTTCATGGCATTCCATGGCGCCGGATCGAAGTCGTGGAAGTTTTCAAACGCGAACTGGCGCGACGCGCCCGGTGGTATCCCCTGCAGCATCTGCGCCGCTTCGGCCAGGATGGTGCCGGAACCGCACATCGGGTCGAACAGCACCATGCCAGGCTTCCAGCCCGACACGCGCAGCAGGCCGGCGGCCAGGTTTTCGCGCAGCGGCGCGTCGCCCGTCTCTTCGCGCCAGCCGCGCTTGAACAGGGCTTCGCCCGAGGTGTCGAGGTAGACGGTAAACGTGTGCGCGTCGAGGAAGCCGACGATGCGCATGTCCGGCGTCTTGGTGTTGACCGATGGACGCTCGTTGAACTGGTCGCGGAAGCGGTCGCAGATCGCATCCTTGATTTTCAGTGTCGTGAATTCCAGGCTGCGCAGCGGCGATTTGACGGCCGTGACATCGACGCGGATCGTGTGGTGCACGCCGAACCAGTCTTCCCAGGATTGCGCCAGGGTCAGGTCATAGATGTCGTTTTCCGTCTTGTAGCCGGAATGGGCCATGCGCATCAGCACGCGCGAAGCGATGCGCGAATGCAGGTTGATGCGGTAGGAATCGAGCAGGTCGCCCGAGCAGTGTACGCCGCCCGGTACCTGGTTATGGACCTTCATGGTCGCACTATCCTGGGCGATCTCGCCCAGTTCCTCGGCCAGCGCCGCTTCCATGCCGCGCGGGCATGGGCAAAAATATGAAGCCATGGTGTACCTTTTATCCGTTGTAGTGAACACCCGCAGGCACCTGCTGCGCGGTACGGCGCTCGCCCGGCGATGCTCGCCGTACCTTCGTACGGCTGCGCTTCTCGGACAAGCGGCGATCCGCTCGCGACGGTGCCTGCGGGTATCGTTACTTTTACTGCATTAAAAAAACCACTTTGTTAACACTGCTTTTAACTTGCTACCTCGCCAGCCGACATGTGCCGCTGACTGTGCTGGTCGGATTACGCGCGGCCTTGCCCCGCTAATCCGACCTACATCCTCAGACCATGAGGCAAAACCGCGCCTGTCACGTAGGTCGGCTTAGCCCGCCAGGGCGTAAGCCGACGTGCGCTGCCGACTGAGCTTGTCGGATTACGCGCGGGGCGCTAATCCGACCTACATCCTTATTTATTTTGCTTCCAGCGCCCGCTCGACGAAATCGAGACGGTCCTGGCCCCAGTACCCTTCGCCATCGACGATGTACCACGGCGAGCCAAAGATATTGGCGGCGGTGGCCGCTTCCGTATTCGCGTCGTATTCCGCCTGCACGCTGGCCGTCTCCGACGTTTTCAGCAACTGGCGGCCATCGAAACCGGCATCAACGGCGATCTGCACCAGCGTTTCTTCGTCACCGATGTTGCGCTCTTCGGCCCACAGGCCGCGCATGATGGCGTGCGCCAGGTTCAGCGATGCTTCCACGCCGTGCGCCAGGCGCGTGGCGATGATCAGCTTGGCCGACGCTTCCGGCGACACGGGGAAGAACTTTGGCTGCAAGGTCAATGGCACTTGCAGAAAGGCCGACCAGCGCGCCAGTTCGGCCAGGCGGTAGGCCTGGCGCTGCGGCGCGCGCTTGGCCAGCGGCAGGCCGCCCGAGACGCTGAAGACCTTGCCCAGGTCGAAGGGACGCACGTCGATCTGTGCGCCCGTCTTCGCGGCGATGGCCATCAGGCGCGCGTGGCCCAGGTAGGTCCATGGCGAGTGGGGGGCGAAGAAATACTGCACGACTTTGTTCTGACTTGCACTCATCTCGACTCCCTTAGAAAGGCTTGACCACGACCAACACGACGACGGCCAGCAGCATCACCACCGGCACTTCATTAAACCAGCGGAACCAGGTGTGGCTGCGCTTGTTGAGACCTTTTTCAAACTTGCGCAGGATGGAACCGCAGGCGTGGTGATAGCCGAGCAGCAGCACCACGAACGTCAGCTTGGCGTGCATCCAGCCCGGCATCTTCATGCGGCCTTCGCCACCGCCATACAGCATCCACATCAGGGCCAGCCCCAGCACCATCGCCGGCAGCGCCAGCAACGACATGAAGCGGTACAGCTTGCGCGCCATCAGCAGCAGGCGCTCGGTGGCCACCGTTTCCGTCTCCATCGCCAGGTTCACGAAAATGCGCGGCAGGTAAAACAGGCCGGCGAACCAGGACATGACGAAGATGATGTGGAAGGCTTTGGTCCAGAGAAAGAGCATGGGGTTCCCAGTGTCGGAGGTGGAGAAAAACAGAGCGCGGGCCGCCTTGTGGGCCGCCCGCGAGGAGACTATTTGCGGATTTCGCCGTGGCCGAATACCACGTACTTGAGCGAGGTCAGGCCTTCCAGGCCCACCGGACCGCGCGCGTGCAGCTTGTCGTTCGAGATGCCGATTTCGGCGCCCAGACCATACTCAAAACCGTCGGCGAAACGCGTCGACGCGTTCACCATCACCGAGGCGGAATCGACTTCGCGCAGGAAGCGCAGCGCATCGCTGTAGTCTTCCGTGATGATCGATTCCGTGTGCTTCGATGAATACTGGTTGATGTGGTCCATCGCTTCGTCGATGCCGTCGACGACCTTCACCGACAGGATGGCCGCCAGGTACTCGGTGGACCAGTCTTCCTCGTTGGCGTGTACCAGGTGCGGATACGCAGCAGCGGCCAGGATCGCATGGCTTTCCGGATCAGCGCGCAGTTCCACCTGCTTGGTCAGGTAAAGCTCGGCCAGCTGCGGCAGCACGGTGGCGGCGATGGCGCGCGACACCAGCAGGGTTTCCATGGTGTTGCAGGTGCCGTAGCGGTGGCACTTCGCGTTGAAGCCGATATCGATCGCCTTCCTGATATCGGCCTTGGCATCGATATAGACGTGGCAAATGCCGTCGAGGTGCTTGATCATCGGTACCGTAGCTTCTTCCATCAGGCGCGCGATCAGGCCCTTGCCGCCGCGCGGCACGATGACGTCCACGTACTGCGGCATGGTGATCAAGGCGCCGACGGCGGCGCGGTCGGTGGTGTCGATGACTTGCACGGCATCGGCCGGCAGACCGGCTCCCTGCAAACCTTCGGCCACCAGCTTGGCCAGCGCGCGGTTGCAGTGGATCGCTTCCGAACCGCCGCGCAAGATCGTCGCGTTGCCGCTCTTGATGCACAGGCCGGCCGCGTCCACCGTCACGTTCGGACGCGCTTCATAGATGATGCCGATGACGCCCAGCGGCACGCGCATCTGGCCCACCTGGATGCCCGTCGGGCGGAATTTCATGTTCGAGATTTCACCGATCGGATCGGCCAGCGAGACGATCTGCGTCAAGCCTTCGACCATGGTGGCGATGGCGGCGTCGGACAGGGTCAGGCGGTCGAGCATGGCCGGCGCCAGGCCGGCGGCAGCGGCCGCATCGAGGTCGCGCTGGTTGGCCGCGCGCAGCAGATCGGCATCGCGCACGATGGCAGCGGCGATCAGGCTCAAGGCGCGGTTGCGCGTGGCGCTGTCGGCACGCGCCATGGCGCGCGAAGCGGCGCGCGCGCGCGTGCCCACGTCCTGCATATATTCTGTGATGTCCATGCTCGTATCCATAAAAAAAAACCTCGGGCGATCTTCAGACCCAGCTGCAGCATGGCGTCCCAGGCATCGCCCGCGTAGCCCTTGGCGCGCAAGCCCTTGATCATCTTGTCCACCTGCGCCGCCTGCTGCAGCGCCGCTTCCAGCACAGGCAGCGAAATGCGCCGCAGGGCCGGTTCCATCATCCGCTCGCGCGGACCCCAGATGCGGTATTCCTTCAGCAGCGCGCCCAATGGACGCCCTTGCGCCATGCCGGCCTTCAATTTTAACAGCGTACGGATTTCCTCGGAGACGGCCCACAAGACCAGCGGCAGCGCCTCGCCCTCGCCTTTCAAGCCTTCGAGCATGCGCACCAGGCGCGCCGGATCGCCGGCCAGCATGGCTTCGGACAGCTTGAAGACATCGTAGCGGGCCACGTTCAGCACCGCGTCCTGCACTTGTTCGTACGTCAGCTTGCCCGCGGCATGCAGCAAGCCCAGTTTCTGGATTTCCTGGTGCGCCGCCAGCAAGTTGCCTTCCACCCGTTCGGCGATGAAGTCGATGCTGGCCCGTTCGGCGCTTTGCCCCTGCGCGGCCAGGCGCTGCGATATCCAGGCCGGCAACTGCGTCCGTTCCACATTTGGAATGTCGATATACACGGCCGCCTGCTGCAGGCTGGCGACCCAGGCCGCCTTCTGCGTGGCCCAGTCCAGCTTGGGCAAGGTGATCAGGGTGAGATTATCGGGACTGAGGTTTTTGGCGTAGCTTTGCAGCGCCGCGCCGCCATCCTTGCCCGGCTTGCCGGTGGGGATGCGCAGCTCGATCAGTTTTTTATCGCCGAACAGCGACAGCTCCTGATTCGCCGCCAGCAGTTCGCCCCACTTGAAGCTGCGCTCCACCGTCAGCACGTCGCGCTCGGAATACCCTTGCGCGCGTGCCGCGCGGCGGATCTTGTCGGCCGCTTCCAGCGCCAACAAATGTTCGTCGCTGGTGATCACATACAGCTGCGCCAGCGGCTTGGCCACATGCCCATCGAGCGCGTCTATCCGCAATTGCATGGCGTCCCCGTTACTGCTGCGGGGCCGCCGGCGCGACCGGCGTCACGGGCGCCACTGGCGCCACCGACATGGCCGGCAGCACCGGCTTGATGGCGGCCAGGCGGCGCATGATCTGCTGCACCAGGTCGTTGCGCATGTCGCGGTACAGCGCCGCTTCCTCGGTTTCCTTGGCCAGCACCTGCCTGTCGTCGAAGGTGATAGGACGCACCAGGCTGATGGTCGTCGGCGCCAGCAGCTGGTTGCCGGCCTTGTCCAATACGCGGAAATTGATCGCATAGCCAAGTTGGTACTCTTGTACGCGACCGCTGGTATTCAGGGACAAAATGGTCTTGGTACGATTCCTCTCAGGATCGGTGAGCACCTCGAGGACGGCGTCGGCGCCATCCTTGGTATTGACCACCTCCGTGCTGCCAATGGCGCGGATATAGCGTTTCAGGCCGATCGCCAGCGGCGACGAGTCGGGCAAGCCGATGTACATCGTCGCGAACGGCAGCATGAAACTGCCGTTCGAACCGCGCAAATGAAAGCCGCAGGCCGACAGCAAAACGGTCAGGCCCAACGCCAGCACGGCGCGGCGGCCCAACAGCGATACTTGAGAGGAAGTCGTCATGATTACACCACGATGCTGATTAACTTGCCTGGCACGACGATGATCTTCTTCGGCGTGGTCTCGACGTACTTCTGCACACTTTCGCACGCCAGCGCAGCCGCTTCGATGCTGGCCTTGTCCGCATCCTTGGCAACCGTGATCGAGCCGCGCAGCTTGCCGTTCACCTGGATCATCATCTCGATCTCGGACTGTTCCAATGCGGCCGGGTCGACCTGCGGCCATGCCACGTTCAACAGATCGCCGTGCACGCCGGCGTAACCCAATTCCTGCCACAGCACATGGGTGATGTGCGGCGCGACAGGATTGAGCAGGCGCAGGAAGATGGAGAAGCCTTCGGCGATCAGCGCCTTCGACTGCGCGCTGTCATCGAGCTTGGCCGATTCCAGGGTGTTGAGCATCTTCATGCAGGCCGACACGACGGTGTTGTACTGGATGCGCTTCAAGTCGTAATCGGCTTGCTGCAGCAGCTTGTGCAATTCGCGGCGCAGGTTTTTCTGCGCGTCGCCCGTGGCGGGAGCCGCGCCGCCAGCCAGTGCGGATTGAATCGTGGCCGACTGCGCGTAACCGAAGTTCCACACGCGGCGCAGGAAACGGTTCGCGCCTTCAACGCCGCTGCCCGACCATTCCAGCGTCTGTTCCGGCGGCGAGGCGAACATGGTGAACAAACGGGCCGTATCGGCGCCATACTGCTCGATCTGCGCTTGCGGGTCGATGCCGTTGTTCTTCGACTTCGACATTTTTTCCGTGCCGCCGATTTCCACCGGCTGGCCGTCGGCCACCAGGACGGCGCTTTGCGGACGGCCCTTGTCATCGAGCGACAGACGCACGTCGTCCGGGTTGAACCAGGTGGTCTTGCCCGCCGCATCCTTGCGGAAATAGGTTTCGTTGAGCACCATGCCTTGCGTCAGCAGGTTGACGAATGGCTCGTCGAACTTGACCAGGCCGAAGTCGCGCATGATCTTGGTCCAGAAGCGCGCATACAGCAAGTGCATGACGGCGTGTTCGATGCCGCCGATATACTGGTCCATCGGCATCCAGTAATCGTTGCGCGCGTCGACCATGGCGTCGTTCGAGCCTGGCGAGGTATAGCGCATGTAGTACCACGACGAATCGACGAAGGTATCCATGGTGTCCGTCTCGCGGCGCGCCGGCTTGCCGCACTGCGGGCAGTCGCACTGCAAGAAGGCTTCATATTTGTTCAGCGGATTGCCCGTGCCGTCCGGCACGCAGTCTTCCGGCAGCACCACCGGCAGATCTTTTTCCGGCACCGGCACCACGCCGCAATCGGCGCAATGGATCATCGGGATCGGCGTGCCCCAGTAGCGCTGGCGCGAAATGCCCCAGTCGCGCAGGCGGAACGTGGTTTTCTTTTCGCCCAGGCCCAGTTCGGCCAGGTCGGCGGCCACCGCATCGACGGCGGACGCGAAATGCAGGCCGTCGTATTTGCCGGAGGCGACGCAGACGCCGTCCTTGCTGCCATACGATTCCTGCCAGGCGTCCGTCGAAAATTCCTGGCCCTTGACTTCGATCACTTGCTTGATCGGCAGATTGTATTTCTTGGCAAAGCCAAAATCGCGTTCGTCGTGCGCCGGCACGCCCATCACGGCGCCATCGCCGTAGGTGATCAGCACGTAGTTGCCGACCCAGACTTCCACTTGCGCGCCCGTCAACGGATGGGTGACGAACAGGCCGGTCGGCATGCCCTTCTTCTCCATCGTTGCCATGTCCGCTTCGATCACGGAACCGAGCTTGCATTCGGCGTTGAAGGCCGCCAGCGCAGGATTGCTTTGCGCGGCGTGGATAGCCAGCGGGTGCTCGGCGGCCACGGCGCAGAAGGTCACGCCCATGACGGTGTCCGGACGCGTGGTAAACACATACAGCTTGCCGTCGCCGATCAGGCTACCGTCGGCATCCGCGATTGTGTGCGGGAAGGCGAAGCGCACGCCCGTCGACTTGCCGATCCAGTTGGTCTGCATGATGCGCACGCGCTCGGGCCAGCCCGGCAGCTTGTCGTCCACATAGGCCAGCAGCTCTTCCGCGTAATCGGTGATGCGCGCGTAGTACATGGGGATTTCGCGCTTTTCGATCAGCGCGCCCGAACGCCAGCCCTTGCCATCGACGACTTGTTCGTTGGCCAGCACGGTCTGGTCGATCGGGTCCCAGTTCACGGTACCGGTCTTCTTGTAGATGATGCCTTTTTCCAGCATCTTGAGGAACATCCACTGATTCCATTTGTAGTATTCGGGCTTGCAGGCGGTCATTTCGCGCGACCAGTCGATGGCCAGGCCCATCGATTCCATCTGCTGCTTCATGTGGGCGATGTTCGAATACGTCCATTGCGCGGGCGGCACGTTGTTGGCCATGGCCGCGTTTTCCGCCGGCATGCCGAACGCATCCCAGCCCATCGGCATGAGCACGTTGTAGCCGTTCATGCGCAGGTAGCGGTACATCACGTCATTGATCGTATAGTTGCGCACGTGACCCATGTGCAGCTTGCCCGAAGGGTAAGGCAGCATCGAGCAGGCAAAATACTTGCCTTTTGGGAAACGCGGGTCGTGTTCGACGGCTTTATAGGCGTCGATCGCCTTCCAGTGCGATTGGGCGGCTTGTTCGACGTCGGCGGGACTATATTTGTCTTGCATGATGTGCGGCCAATAGTGGATATGAACCGAGCATTATACTGGTTGTCGCCGCCCGATAGCGCGGCGCGCTGGCGGCCCGGGCGCGCATATTTTGGCCGGCGCACAATTATGCTGTGTAAGATATACGCAATCTTGTTCTTTGCATCAAAGCCGGCCATGATCGTCTACCAGGAATATCCACCCATCCCCGCCCTGCGGCCCTGGCTGGACTGCGTCTGGACGTGCCGCGTGCAGACGGGCGCCACGCCCTTCACGCACCAGGTCTTGCCCGACAATTGCATCGACATCCTGTGCCAGGACCAGCAGGACGCCAGCTTTGCCGTCGGCATGATGACGGCGCCCATCGCCGTCGTCAGCCAGGGCCTCGTGCAGACGGTGGCGGCCCGCTTCAAGCCGGGCGCGGCGGCGCGTTTCTTCCAGCTGCCCTTGTGCGAGCTCAACGATGGACGCACGGGATTGCAGCAGCTGTGGGGCCGCGAGCTGGCGGCGCGCCTCGGTGACGCGCTATGGTGCGAGCCCTTGACCAATGTGCAACGAGTTTCCATTTTGCAAGAATATCTGCTGCTGCGCCTGCGCACCGCGCCGCCACGGCGTCAGGCTGGCGCGGCCGACCACGCGATCGCGGCCATCGAGGCGGCAGCCGGCCAGGTGCGCGTGGATGGGCTTGCGCAGCAGCTGGGCGTGTCGCGCCAGCACCTGGCGCTGCAATTTCGCCAGCAAGTGGGCATCAGCCCGAAGCTGTTTGCCCGCATCTGCCGCTTTCGCGCCGCCAGCCAGGGCATGCGAAGCCTGGCGGGCCAGCAGGATTGGGCACAAGTGGCCTTGCAATATGGTTATTTCGACCAGTCGCACCTGATCCACGACTTCCAGGATTTCGCCCGCAGTTCGCCCGAGGCGTGGCTGGCGGGCCGGCGCACTTGAATACCTTCCATTTTTACAATCACGCGCCGCGCGCCGGTGGCATGATGACCGTATTCTTCATTCATCAGGAGCAGAACATGATCAAAGGTTTACGCACCGTCACCTATCCCGTCCCCGACCTGGACAAGGCCAAGGCCTGGTACAGCCAGGTATTCGGCACGGCGCCGTATTTCGACCAGCCGTTCTATGTCGGCTTTGCCATCGGCGGCTTTGAGCTGGGCTTGCTGCCGGACGGCCAGCCGGGCACGCAGGGCAGCGTGACGTACTGGGGCGTGGACGGCATCGAGGCAGAAGTCGAGCGCATCGTGGCGCTGGGTGGCAGCCTGCACCATCCGATCACGGACGTGGGCGACGGCATCCGCACGGTGGAATTGCTCGACCCGTTCGGCAACCAGATCGGCCTGATCGACAATCCCCACTTCGACACGGCCAAGGTCGTCTAGGCCGCCTCGTCTTGCAGCCATTGCCGGAACTGCTGCAAGGCCAGTTTTTCATGCGCCGCCTCGGGCGTGATCAGGTAATACGCGCGCTGGCCGCGCAGTGGGCGTTCGCATGCGATGCGCAATTCGCCGCGCGCCAGTTCCGCTTCGACCAGCATGCGTGGCAGCAAGACCACGCCCTGCCCCTGCACGGCCGCCATGGCCAGCATGGAAAACAGCTCATAGCGGGCGCCGTAGCGCGCCAGTTCCCCATCGACCTGCATGGCGTCAAACCACTGGCGCCAGGCGCCCGGGCGCGTACTTTGCTGCAACAAGGTCAGTTCCAATAAATCCTGCGGCTGCCAGGCGCTGCGCGCGGCCAGCAGGCGCGGGCTGGCGACGGGCACGATTTCTTCATGCATGAGCAAGGTGGCGCGCGTGCCGGGCCAGCGCGCCAGCTGCTCGGGCGTGCCCGCGTACAGCGCGCCGTCGTATTCCGTATCGGCAAACATGAACGGTTTCGTATAGGCATCGATGTGCACGACGATGTCCGGGTGCAAGCCCGCCAGTGAAGCCAGCCGCGGCATCAGCCAGCGCGTGGCAAAGGTCGGAACCGAAGCCAGTTGCAAGGCGCCGCCACCACCCTGGCGCGCCATGGTGTCGAGCGTATCGCGCTCGAGGCCATCAAGACGCGCCGCGATCTGCCGCGCATACGCGGCGCCGGCGCTGGTCAGCAGCACGCCATGGCGCGTGCGCTGGAACAGTTGCACGCCAAGAAAGTTTTCCAGCGAGGATATCTGGCGCGACACGGCGCTTTGCGTCAGCGACAGTTCGCGCGCCGCATGCGTATAGCTCTGGTGCCGCGCCGCCGCCTCGAAGCAGTTCAGGGCTTGCAGCATGGGGATTTTGCGTGACATGGGGTATCCGGCCGGTGAAAGGCTCCTAGTATGCCGCAAGATATGCGCAACACGCATGTCTGGGTGCAAAAAAATCGTTTGCGCAAGGCTAGGCAAAAATCTACCATGAGCCATATTCAATCTTGCGCCGATCATCGGCGCTCACCTGCGAGGCCTGTGATGAGCAAAACCGTATTCGACTGGAATTCCCCCCTGCTGCTGGAAGAACAACTGACGGGCGACGAACGCGCCGTGCTGGAAGCGGCCCGCGACTATTGCCAGGGCAGCCTGGTGCCACGCGTACTCGAATCGTTCCGCCATGGCCGCACGGATGCGGCCATCTTCCGCGAAATGGGCGAACTGGGCTTGCTGGGCACCACCATTCCCGAAGAATACGGCGGCGCCGGCCTAAACTATGTTTGCTACGGCCTGGCCGCACGCGAAGTCGAGCGCGTCGATTCGGGCTACCGCTCGATGATGAGCGTGCAATCGTCGTTGGTGATGGTGCCGATCAACGCCTTCGGCAATGAAGAAACCAAACAGAAATATCTGCCAAAACTGGCGACGGGCGAATTCATCGGCTGCTTCGGCCTGACGGAACCGAACCACGGCTCCGATCCGGGCAGCATGGTCACGCGCGCCCGTAAAGTGCCGGGCGGCTACAGCCTGTCGGGCGCGAAGATGTGGATCACCAACAGCCCGATTGCCGACGTGTTCGTCGTCTGGGCCAAGGACGATGAAGGCGCGATCCGCGGCTTCGTGCTGGAAAAAGGCTGGAAAGGCCTGTCGGCGCCGGAAATCCACGGCAAAGTCGGCTTGCGCACCAGCATCACCGGTGAAATCGTCATGGATGAAGTGTTCTGCCCTGAAGAAAACGCCTTCCCCGACGTGCGCGGCCTGAAAGGCCCGTTCACTTGCCTGAACAGCGCCCGCTACGGTATCGCCTGGGGCGCGCTGGGCGCGGCCGAAGACTGCTACCTGAAGGCCCGCCAATACACGATGGACCGCCAGCAATTCGGCCGCCCATTGGCAGCGAACCAGCTGGTGCAAAAGAAACTGGCCGACATGCTGACGGAAATCACCATGGGCTTGCAAGGCTGCTTGCGCCTGGGACGCATGAAGGATGAAGGCTCGCCGGCCGTGGAAATCACGTCCATCATGAAACGCAACAGCTGCGGCAAGGCGCTCGATATTGCCCGCATGGCGCGCGACATGATGGGTGGCAACGGCATTTCCGACGAGTTCGGCGTCATCCGCCACCTGGTCAACCTGGAAGTGGTCAACACCTACGAAGGCACGCACGATGTGCACGCGCTGATCATCGGCCGCGCCATCACCGGCATCGCCGCCTTCAACTAATGGACGCCTTGGCTTCCACCTTGCGGCCCGCGCCGCTGACCGGCTTGCGCGTGCTCGACCTGTCGCGCGTGCTGGCCGGCCCATGGGCCGGGCAAATGCTGGCCGACCTGGGCGCCGACGTCGTCAAGGTTGAACAGCCGGGCCGCGGCGACGACACGCGCTCCTGGGGTCCACCGTATCTGAAAGACGAGGATGGTCGCGACACCGCCGAGGCCGCCTATTTCCAGTGTGCCAACCGCAACAAGCGCTCCTTGTGCATCGACCTGGCCACGCCCGAAGGGCAAGCACTGGTGCGCAAGCTGGCTGCCGAATCGGACGTGCTGCTGGAAAACTTCAAGCTGGACGGCTTGAAGCAATACGGCCTCGATGCGACCAGCTTGCTGGCACTCAACCCGCGTCTCGTCTACTGCTCCATCACGGGCTTCGGCCAGGATGGGCCGTACGCGGCGCGCGCCGGCTATGACTTCCTGATCCAGGGCATGGGCGGCTTGATGAGCATCACGGGCGTGCCCGATGGCCAGCCGGGCGCCGGCCCGCAAAAAGTGGGCGTGGCGCAAACGGACATCCTGACGGGCCTGTACGCCACCATCGCCGTGCAGGCGGCACTGGCCGAACGGGAACGCTCGGGCCTGGGCCAGCATATCGACCTGGCCTTGCTGGACGTGCAAGTGGCGGCGCTGGGCAACCAGGCGGCCAACTACTTGTGCGGCGGCAAGGTGCCCCAGCGCATGGGCAATGCACATCCGAACATCGTGCCTTACCAGGACTTTCCTACGGCCGATGGCGACATGATTTTGGCGATCGGCAACGATGGGCAGTTTTCGCGCTTTTGCGCCGTCGCCGGCCACCCGGAATGGGCGCAGGATGAACGCTTCGCCACCAATCCGCAGCGCGTGGCGCACCGGGCGATCCTGATCCCCTTGATGCGCCAGACCACTGTCATGCGCACGACGGCCGAGTGGATCAGCGCGTTCGAGGCGCAAGCCGTGCCCTGCGGCCCCGTCAACCGCATCGACCAGGTGTTTGCCGACCCGCAAGTGGTGGCGCGTGGCTTGAAAGTGGAGATGCCGCATCCGACGGCGGGCACGGTGGCGCTGGTGGCCAATCCCGTGCGCCTGTCTCAGTCTCCGGTGCAATACCGCTTGCCGCCGCCATTGCTGGGGCAGCATACGCAGGAAGTGCTGCAGCAGTGGCTGGGATTGGACAGTGCGGAAATTGACGGCTTGCGTGAGCGCAAGGTGGTGTAAAGATTGATTGGAAGAACGTAGGTCGGATTAGCGCTTGCGCGTAATCCGACACCGCACCCAGCGCCAACAATGTTGTCGGATTACGGCCCGCAGGGCCTAATCCGACCTACGATTCTATTTACTTGAGTACCAGCTTCAACGCCGGCTTTTCGCCATAATCGTCATAGCGCTCATTGATGCCGGCGATACAGAACGTGATTTCTTCCAGCAAGTCCGGCACTTGCGCCTTCATGCTTGCCGCATCCTGCACGACGATTTCCAGCACTTCATTCGGTTTCAAACGGAACTGCGTCATGTTTTCGTCATCGCGCAAATAGCTGAGGCAATCGACCCAGGCATCCATGCTGTTGCCGTAGAACTCGGGGAAGCCGAAGGCTTGCACGCATTGCGCGTGAAAGCTCGCTTCGTCGCTGATGTCTTTTCCATTCAGGATGGCAGTGGCCATGGTCTTCCTCAGTTCTTCAGCGACAGCACATCCTGCATGTCGAACAGGCCGGTCGGCTTGTCTGCCAGGAAACGCGCGGCGCGCAGGGCGCCGTGGGCGTAGGTGACGCGGCTGCTCGACTTGTGGCTGATCTCGATGCGCTCGCCGATGCCGGCAAACAGCACCGTATGGTCGCCGACGATATCGCCGCCGCGGATGGTGGCAAAGCCGATGGTCGACGGGTCGCGTTCGCCCGTCACGCCTTCGCGGCCGTAGACGGCGCATTCCTTCAAATCGCGGCCCAGGGCGCCAGCCACCACTTCACCCATTTGCAGGGCCGTGCCCGATGGCGCATCGACCTTGAAGCGGTGATGCGCTTCGATGATTTCAATGTCATAGCCTTCGGACAGGCTTTTCGCGGCCAGTTCCAGCAGCTTCATGGTGACATTCACGCCCACGCTCATGTTCGGGGCGAACATGATGGCCGTCTTTTCGGCGGCGGCGGCAATGGCGGCCTTGCCAGCGTCATCGAAACCGGTGGTGCCGATGATCATCTTGATGCCGTGCTCGGCGCAATACGCCAGATGCTGCAAAGTGCCTTCGGGGCGCGTGAAGTCGATCAGGTAATCGGCGCCGGCCAGGCCGGTGGCCAGGTCGGACTCGATCAGCACGCCGGCAGGCTTGCCGAGAAAAGCGGCGGCATCCTGGCCGACGGACGGCGAACCGGCGCGATCGAGCGCGCCAGCGAGCACGGCGTCGGGTGCGTTGCTGACCGCTTCGATCAGGATATGGCCCATGCGGCCGCTGGCGCCAGCGATGGCGATTTTCAGTTCAGTCATTTTTATTCTCTTGCAACAGCTTATTTGGTGGGTTCGGCAGCAGGTGCAGGTACAGGCTCGGCGGCTGGCGCCGTTGCGGGTGCAACTTCAGGCTTGCTCACAGGAATAGCAGGGGCGGCATCGGCTGGCACCGGCACGGCGCTTGGCGCCACGGGCGATGGCACGACGGCGGCAGGCACGTCGGCCTTGGCGACCTTGGCGAACGGCGACGGACCGGCGATACGGTCGATGTATTCTTTCTCCGTCGGCAAGTTGCCGCCTTCGAAACGTTCAACCTTGCCATCCTTGCCGAAGTACACGACGACGCGGCTGCTGGTGGTTTCGCCACTGCCCCGAGCCAGGCGGAATGGGTAATCCCAGCGGTCGGCATGGAAGATATCGGTCAGCAGCGAGGTGCCGAGGACGAAACGCACCTGGTCGCGCGTCATGCCCACTTTCAACTGGGCCAGCATCTCTTCGGAGACAAAGTTGCCTTGTTGAATGTCAGGACGGTAGGGCGAGAAAAACCACATGAATTTTTGCAGCGGCGTAATGGTGGTCGTTTGTGCGCCCTGTTCGGGGACCAGTTCCTTGCCTTCTTTTTGAGCAGCTGCCGGCTTTTCGCCAAGGATGCCACGGCTGGCGCAGCCGGACATGGCCAGCGCGACACAGACCATGCCTGCCACGACTGGTGCTCGGAATGAAATACGGTGCCAGAGAGATGGCAATACAGCCGGTGTTACGCGCATAAATGACCTCAATTTGATGAACAAAACGCCAGGAGTGGCCGGCCTGCCAAAAAATGCATATTTTGGCACTCCCCGCTAAAACGCTATATGATAAAGCACCTGACCCACATACGAGCAACAAACATGAGTAACAATCCTAGTGATCTCAAGGCAAGCGGCCTGAAAGCCACCCTGCCACGGCTGAAGATACTCGATATCTTCCAGAGTAGCCCGGTACGCCACCTGACTGCGGAAGACGTCTACAAGATTCTGCTGGCCGACAATATGGATGTCGGCTTGGCAACTGTCTACCGCGTCCTGACCCAATTCGAACAGGCAGGCTTGCTCAACCGCAACCATTTTGAAACCGGCAAGGCGATTTTCGAACTCAACGAAGGCTCCCACCACGACCACCTGGTGTGCCTCGACTGTGGCCGGGTCGAAGAATTCTTTGACGAAGAAATCGAAATCCGCCAGCAAAAAGTGGCTGAAGAGCGCGGCTTCAAGATCGCCGAACACGCGCTGGCCATCTACGGCAACTGTACCAAGACGGCTTGCCCGCACAAAACCGCCTGATTCGTTCCGGCCGTTCCCATGGAACGGCTGGCGCGTCAGGCAGTACGATCAATGTTGGCTGAGCGCGCTTGACAGCAACTTGGCCGTGATATCGACAATCGGGATGACGCGCTCGTAAGCCATGCGCGTCGGTCCGATCACTCCCAACGTTCCCACGATCTTGCCGTTGACTTCATACGGCGCCGTCACCACGCTCATTTCATCCATCGGCACCAGGTTCGATTCGCCGCCGATGAAAATCTGCACGCCCGTCGCCTTGCTCGACACGTCGAGCAGTTGCATCAAGCCCGTTTTTTGCTCGAACATGTCGAACATCTGGCGCAGCGAATGCATATTCGATGACAGATCGCTCACGCTGAGCAAGTTGCGCTCGCCGGAAATCACCATGTCGTCGCTATGGTCGGCCATCGCTTCGCTGCCCGCTTCCACGGCCGCCTGCATCAGGCTGCCCATGTCGTCGCGCAATTGGCGCAGCTCACCCTGCAGGCGCACGCGCACGGCGTCGAATGACAGGCCACCATAATTCTGGTTGATGTAGTTGGCCGATTGCACCAGTTGCGCCGGCGTATAGTCGGCCTCCGTCAGCAATAAACGGTTCTGCACGTCGCCGCCGGGGGCGACGATGACGAGCAGGATGCGTTTTTCGGACAGGCGCAGGAATTCGATTTGCTGGAACACGGATTCGCGGCGCGGGCTGAGCACGACGCCGGCAAATTGCGACAGCGACGACAGCATCTGCGCCGCGTTGGCGATGGTTTTTTGCGGCTGCGGCGTCTGCAGGCGCATGCGCGACTCCACCATGTGCTCATCCAGGTGCCGGACGGTCAGCAAGGTGTCGACAAAGATGCGGTAGCCGCGCGGCGTGGGGATGCGTCCGGCCGAGGTATGCGGACTGGACACATAACCGAGCTCTTCCAGATCGGCCATGATGTTGCGGATCGTGGCCGGCGACAGGTCGAGGCCGGAAATTTTCGACAAGGCGCGCGAACCGACCGGCAGGCCGTCGGCGATATATCGCTCGACCAGGGCTTTCAGCAGTGTTTGGGCACGTGTATCGAGTTGCATGGTGTTTTATTTAAGCAAGTATTTTGTTAGGCAAGCGGCAACGAAAGCGGCCGAACGTGCATCAACAGCGCCTATTATGCACGTTCGCCCGTCCGGCGGCGATCAATCTTCCAGTTGCCCCTGCAGCCACAGCAGCAATTCATCAAAGTTGGCGCAGATGGCGTCGGGCTGCACGCCGGCGGCCAGGTGGGCGTCGCTGCCCTTGCGGTTCATCCACACGGCACGCATGCCCGCCCCTTGCGCCCCCGTCACATCGAAATACAGGTCATCGCCGACATACACGGCTTCATGCGGCGCCACGCCCAGCGCAGTGCAAGCGGCCAGGAAAATGCTGGCGTCGGGCTTGGCGACGCCAAAGTCGCTGGCGGCAATCGACACTTTAAAATGCTGCGCCAGGCCGATAATGTCAAGGTCCGCATTGCCGTTCGAGATGGAGCCGACCAGCATGCGCTGGCCCATCCAGGCCAGGCCAGGCAAGACATCGTCATACGGCTGGACGCGATGGCGCGCCGCCAGAAACTGCGCGATGGCGCCGTCGACCAGGGCGGGATCCTCGCCGGCGGCCTCGAAGGCGGTCAGCAGACCCGCGCGGCGCAACTCGATCAGATTGCCATGAAAACGCGGTTGTTCATTGAGCATGGCCAGGCGGTGCTGGCGCAGCACCTCGATGGAAAACTGCTGCGCCACCTTGGGCGCATGCGTGGCCAGCCAGTCGTGCAGCAGGGTTTCGGCGGCGGCAATCACGGGCGCGATGGGCCACAAGGTATCGTCAAGATCGAACAGGATCGCCTTGGGCGGCACGGCAGGTTTTACAGTAGCAAGGGACATGGGATTCACGGTGGATGCCGCGCCACAGTGCGCAGCCTGCGTCTATTGTCGCACCGATCGCCGCCTCCGGCATGGCTGCGCCCCCATGAAATGGGGCCGGGCCAGCGCTTCCCGGCGAAAAATTGTTACAGGGTGATACAAGGCAAGATCATTCAGCTTGCCAGATAGACTAAAATAGGCGCCATTCCAATGCGGCGCCAGCGTCCGCGTTGCGCTACCCAACCTAATTCGTTTTGGAGAATGTATGAAAAATTTGTACCTGCGCTCGATGCTGGCGGCGGCTTGCGCCGTCACATTGGCGGCCTGCGGCGGCAGCGGCGGCAATCTGTATCTGCAAGGCCAAGTGTCCAACCTGGCAAAAGATGGCCTGATCCTCCAGAATGGCGACGAAAGCTTGCCCGTTGCAGCCGGCGCGACCTTCTTTACGTTCACCAAGCTGCTCAACAATGATGACCGCTATGACATTACCATCAAGCAGCAGCCGAAAGGCGCCGTCTGCAAAGTGGTCAACGGCGCAGGCAAGGCGTCGAGCTACTCCGCGATCGCCGGCCTGGTTAGCTGCCTGACCAACAGCTACCCGCTGAGCGGCACGATCACGGGCCTGACCGCGAACGGCCTGACCTTGTCCATTGGCAACAACAGCACCAGCCCGCTGGCAGGCAGCACCACCTATACGTTTGCGACGGTCGATGACGGTATTAAGTACGGCATGGTGATAACGACCTATCCAGCGGGCCAGACCTGCAAGTTCGTGGGTTCGGCCAGTGCCGACGGCCGCGATGTCGTCGGCACCATGGGTTCCGCCGCCACGACCGGCGCCACACTGAACTGCACGGCGCTGTAAGCCACGCGATTCGTCACCACTATATTGGAGAAATACATGAAGTTATCCTGCCTGCGCCCACTCGCCGCGCTGTTGCTGACCCTGGGACTGGCCGCTTGCGGCGGCAAGGCCTCGTATGATGTCAGCGGCACCATCAGCAATTTGAACACCAACGGCCTGATCCTGGTCAACGGCGGCGACACGCTCCCTGCCAAAGCCGGCACCACCACGTTCACCTTTGGCAAACGCATCGACTATGGCACCGACTACAACATCACGGTGCAAGCAAAACCCGCCCACATGAATTGCACCATCAGTGGCGGCACCGGTTCGGCTGGCCACTACGTCAGTATCCAGGCATCGGTTTCCTGTTCGCAAAACAGGTATACGGTGGGCGGCACGGTTAGCGGCCTGACGGCGGATGGATTGGTCTTGATCAACGGCAATGCGCAAACCACGGTGGCCAAAGGCAGCACGACCTTTACCCTGGCGGCGCCTGTCGCCGATGGCGACAAGTACGGTATCAGCGTATTCACCCAGCCGACTGGCCTGGTATGCGCCGTAGCGCCGGGCACCGGCGTCGGCGTGATGGGCGAAGCGAACGTGACCACCGTGCAGATCGCCTGCAATCCGGGCTAAGGCGGTGACGCTGGCAGCCGCCACGCGGCTGCCAGGAAGAGATATCACTAAAATCTATATTTGATATTCTAAAGATAAATTGGAGTTATATGTGGCGATGCAGCATAATGCATCTGTCTCCTCCAACTCTTCCAAGAATTGGATTTAGCCCGCTTTTACCAGCGGGCTTTTTTTTGCCCAAAATTCCTCAGGCAGATTTATTCAAGCCCGGCTGCAGCATTTGCACGATGCTGGAGAAATCCTGCTGCGCATAACCGGCTTGCGCATGCATCTGATACAGCTGGCGCACCAGCCCGCCCAAAGGCGTGGGTGCGTTCGCCGACAGGGCCGACTGCTGCGCCAGGCCCAGGTCTTTGAGCATCAGCGCTGTGCCGAAGCCGCCCGTGTAATTGCGCGACGCGGGCGTGCCGTCCATGACGCCGGGCCACGGGTTGTACACTTCCAGGGTCCAGTTGCGGCCCGAACTCTTGGCCATGATGTCGGACAACACTTTTGGGTCCAGTCCATGCGCCACACCCAGGTTCAGCGCCTCGGCCGTACCGGCCATCAAGATACCCAGCAGCATGTTGTTGCAAATCTTCGCCACCTGGCCCGCACCCGCCTCGCCCGCATGGAAGATGTTCTTGCCCATCTTTTCCAGCAATGGACGCGCCTGCTGCAAGGCCGCTTCGCTGCCACCGACGATGAAGGTCAGCGTGCCGGCCGCCGCGCCCGCCGTGCCGCCCGAGACGGGCGCATCGATCATGGCAAAGCCGCGTTCGCTGGCCGCCTGCGCCACCTGGCGCGCCACATCGGCGGCGATGGTGCTGCAATCGATGAACAGGGCGCCGGGCTTGGCCGAATCGAGCACGCCGCCGGCCGCCAAGTACAGCTCCTGCACGTGTTTGTTAGCTGGCAGCATGGTGATGACGGCGTCGGCCGTCTGTACGGCCGCGCTGGCGGAAGCAGCCGCCGTGGCGCCCGCTTCAACGAGGGATGCGACGGCTGCTGGCGCCAGGTCGAAGACGGACACGTGGAAGCCGGCGGCCACCAGGTTGCGGGCCATCGGTGCGCCCATGTTGCCCAGGCCGATGAAAGCGATATGTTGCATGTATGTCTCCTGTAGCGCCTAAAAAAGCCCATGGCGTTGTTGCCTTGCCTCGTCGTACTAGTCGTACTGCCTTCGGCAAGGCGCCTAGCCCTGAGCATTTTTATGCACTACTTAAATGTTTAAATGGGTAAATCGGCCAAAGGATGCTATCTCCATGGCGCCGCGAAATATTCATTCAGATACGCATCGCCGACGTCGGCCAGGCTGGCCGGCTGCCACTGCGGCGCGTTGTCCTTGTCGATCAGCAAAGCACGCACGCCTTCGCTGAAGTCCGCATGGGCGCAGCATTGCACGGCCACGATCAGTTCCAGCTGGAACACTTGCGCCAAACTCATGTGGCGTGTGCGGTCGCGCATGGCCCAGACCAAAGCGGCCGAGCTGGGCGCACCCTTGGCCAGCGAATGGGCCGCCTTTTGCAGCCAGGCCGAATCGCCGTCATAGGCGGCAATAGCGGCCACCACTTCGGGCAAGGTGGGTGCTTGCGTCAGGGTGGCGATGGCGTCGAAGTTGGCGCGTACTTCCGAGACGGGCAACATGGATGCCGGGGCCGAAAAGCCGCGCAGCAAGCGGTCCAGCTGCTCGCTGTTTTCCTGCGGGCTGGCTTGCCATTGCGCCAGCGCCAGAGCGTCGAGCACCATGGCGCGCTCCTCCTGGCGCAGGAAATAGTCGCCGAGACCCGAGAACAGGGCGTCGGCCGCGTTCATCGGCGCACCCGTCAAGCCCAGGAACAGGCCGCTGCGCCCCGGCATGCGGCCCAGGAACCAGCTGCCCCCCACGTCGGGGAACAGGCCGATCGTGATTTCCGGCATGGCGATGCGCGTGCTTTCCGTCACGACGCGGTGGCTGGCGCCCGCCATCAGACCCAGGCCGCCGCCCATGACGATGCCGCCGCCCCACACCAGCAGCGGTTTCACATACGTATGGATGCGGTGGTCGAGCCGGTATTCCTCGGCAAAGAAAGCCAGCGCCTGCGGGTTCGGCACGATACCTGGCTGCTCGGCAACGGCCGAGCGCAGGCTGCGCACGTCGCCGCCCGCGCAAAAGGCCTTGTCGGTCGACGAGTGCAGCACCACGCAGGCGATGGCGTCGTCACTGGCCCAGCGCACGAGGGCGCCATCGATGGCGCGTATCATGTCCAGGGTCAATGCATGCAGCGACTTCGGCGCGTCGAGGGTGATGACGCCCAGCTTCATGCCGCCGGGACAGTCGCGCTCCTCGATCTTCAATGTATCAATCAGGGTGCTTTCAACCAAGGTTTCAGCCATTGCGCCACTCCGCCGGACGTTTTTCCAGGAACGCTTGCACGCCCTCTTTCTGGTCTTGCGTATCGAACAGGCCCAGGAACAGGGTGCGTTCATCGGGCAGAGAATTGACGAGCGGATGGCTGCGCGCGCCCTGGATCAGGGTCTTGCACGCCGTCACGCTGCTGGGGCTTTGGCGCGCCACCTTGGCGGCCAGGGCCAGCGCCGTGGCGGCAGCCTTGCCGGTTGGCACGACTTCCTCGACGAGGCCGATGGCCAGTGCCTTGGCCGCATCGACGCGCTCGCCGCATAAAATCATGCGCTTGGCCCAGCCTTCGCCCACCAGCCATGGCAAGTGCTGCGTGCCGCCCGCGCACGGCAGCAGGCCGACGGACGCTTCCGGCAAGGCCATCTGCGCGTGCTCTTCCGCGATGCGGATGTCGCAGGCCAGCGCGCATTCGAGCCCGCCGCCCATGGCATAGCCATTGATGGCGGCGATGCTGACGCCGCGAAACGTAGACAATGCCTCGAACGCCTCGCCAAACGCGGCGGCCATGGCAAACGCCGTGTCCTTGTTACCGTCAGCAAACACGTTCAAGTCGGCGCCAGCCGAAAAGAACTTGGCGCCGCCGCCCGTGATCACGAGCGCGTACACGTCGGGGTCGGCGTTCAGGTCCGCCACCAGTTGCGTCAGCCCGTTCAGGCTGGCCAAGGTCCACGTGTGGGCGGGCGGGTTGTCGAGGGTCACCAGGGCCGTGTGGCCACGGCGTTCCAGCAATAAATTTGTATACACTTTGCTCATCGTAAGGTCTCCGTGGCGCCGTCTTTCAAAATCGCTCGCGCGACGATCAGGCGCATGATTTCATTCGTCCCTTCCAGGATCTGGTGCACCCGCGTATCGCGCACGTGGCGCTCGAGCGGATACTCGCGGATGTAACCATAGCCGCCATGCAATTGCAGCGCATCGTTGGCCACATTGAAACCCACATCCGTGGCGAAACGCTTTGCCATGGCGCAATACGCCGTGGCGTCCGGGCTTTCCTGGTCCAGTTTCCAGGCAGCCAGACGCACCATCTGGCGCGCCGCCACCAGTTCGGTCAGCATGTCGGCCAGCTTGAATTGCAAGGCCTGGAATTGCGCCAGCTCGCGGCCGAACTGCGTGCGCTCCTTCATGTACGCTTGCGCGCGCGTCAAGGCCGCCTGCGCCGTGCCCACCGAGCACACGGCGATATTGATGCGCCCGCCGTCGATGCCCTTCATGGCAATGGCAAAGCCTTCGCCTTCCGCGCCCAGCAAATTACCGACAGGAACTTTCACCTGGTCAAAGCTGATGATGCGCGTGGGCTGGCTGTTCCAGCCCATCTTTTCTTCCTTCTTGCCATACACGATGCCGGGCAAATTGGCCGGCACGGCAAACGCGGAAATGCCGGCCGCGCCCTCGCCGCCGGTTCTCGCCATGACGATCAGCATGTCCGTCTGGCCTGCGCCCGAAATGAAGGCCTTGGTTCCATCCAGCACATAAAAGTCGCCATCCCTGACGGCTTTCGTGCGCAAGGATGCCGCGTCGGAACCCGACTGCGGTTCCGTCAGGCAATAGCTGGCCAGCTTCTGGCCGGCGGCCAGGGCAGGCACCCACTCGTCGCACAGGGCATCCTGACCCCAGCGCGACAGCATCCACGTTGCCATGTTGTGAATCGTGATGTAAGCCGTGGTCGAGGTGCAGCCACCGGCCAGCTCCTCGAAGACGATGGCCGCATCCTGGCGGCTCAAGCCCAGGCCGCCCCAGCGCTGCGGCGTGTACAGGCCGCAAAAGCCCATCTCGCCCGCCTTGGCAATCGTTTCCACGGGAAAGATCGATTCCGCATCCCAATGGGCCGCATGCGGTGCCAGTTCCCCTTCGGCAAACGCGCGCGCCGCCTGCTGGAACTCGCGCTGCTCGTCGCTCAGTTCAAAGTCCATGCCAGCTCCTTATTTGAGGCTGATGGTCGTGTTGACCTTGCCCACCGAGGCCGCGTCCGTGAACCAGCGCTGGGTAATCGTTTGCGTCTGCGTGTAAAACAGCACGACTTGCTTGCCGAACGGGCCCAGATCGCCCAACTTGGAGCCGCGCGAACCCGTAAAGCTGAACAGGGGAACGGGCACAGGAATGGGCACGTTGATGCCGACCTGGCCCACGTCGATTTCTTCCTGGAAGTAGCGGGCGGCCGCGCCGCTTTGCGTAAACAGCGCCGTGCCGTTGCCGTTCGGATTCGCGTTCACCAGGGCGATCGCTTCATCCAGGGTGTCGACTTCGACAACGATCAGCACGGGGCCAAAGATTTCCTGGTCATACACGACCATGCCGGGTTTCACGCCGGACAGAATCGTCGGGCCGACGAAGTTGCCGTTCGGATAGCCATCGACTTTCACGTCGCGGCCATCGAGAGTCAAGACGGCGCCCTGTTCGATGCCCTTGGCAACGAGGCTGTGCACGCGCTCCTTGGCTGCGCAGGAAATCACGGGACCCAGGTCAGGATTGTCCTTGCCCGCGCCTACCGTCAGGGTTTGCGCCTTGGCGGACAATTCCGGCAGCCATGCGCGCGCTTCGCCCACCAGCACGGCGACAGAGGCGGCCATGCAGCGCTGGCCGGCCGCGCCGAAACCCGCGCCCAGCAACTGGTTCAAGGTCTGTTCTTTATTTGCATCCGGCAAGACGACGGCGTGGTTCTTGGCGCCCATCATGCATTGCGCGCGCTTGCCGTTCAGGCTGGCACGCTGGTACACATGCGTGCCCACCTTGCTGGAGCCAACGAACGAGATGGCCTTGATGTCCCGGTGGTCGCACAGGGCGTTGACGACGTCTTCGCCGCCGTGGATCACGTTCAGCACGCCGGCCGGGATGCCCGCCTGCAAGGCCAGGCGCACGAGTTTTTCCGTCACGAGCGGATCTTGTTCCGATGGTTTCAACACAAAAGTATTGCCGCAGGCAATTGCCATCGGGAACATCCACAGCGGGATCATGGCGGGGAAATTGAACGGAGTAATGCCGGCGCACACGCCCAGCGGCTGCATCACGCTGTAGGTATCGACGCCGCCGGCCACGTTTTGCGCGTATTCACCCATTTGCAGGGTGCCGATATTGGCCGCGTGTTCCACCACTTCCAGGCCACGGAAGACGTCGCCTTCCGCGTCGAGCAAGGTCTTGCCCTGTTCCATCGTCAAGGTGGCGGCCAGGTCGGCCATGTTTTCACGGATCAGCTGTTGCAATTTGAGGAAAATGCGGGCACGCGCGCCGATCGGCGTCTTGCGCCAGGTTTTGAAGGCGCGCTGGGCCGAGGCGATGGCCGCGTTGACTTCGTCCGGGGTAGCGAACGGCACCTTGGCCAAGACTTCCTGCGTGGCCGGGTTGACGACGTCGCGCCAGACGGTGGTCTGGGATTCAACCCACTCGCCGTTGATCAAGAGGGGAACGGTCGGAATAGCGTTTTGCGTGGTCACTCGGTGTCTCCTTGTGTGGGTATAAGTCTGTTTGCATTATTCGCACAATCGCCGCCGCGAACAAGGCGTGAAAATGCGAGATAATGCAAAGCTGAATCTGTTAATCTGCAAAGATTGTAAATTTGCAGATTCCACAAACCGGGGAAGAGGAAACGCGATGGCAAAGGTTTTCATGGGCGTGCGCCTGCAGCGGCTGCGCGAGGAACGGCGCATGACGCAGGTGGCGCTGGCCAAGTCCCTGGGTATTTCGCCCAGCTACCTGAACCAGATGGAGCGCAACCAGCGCCCGCTGACAGTGCCTATTTTGCTGCGCATCGGCACGGTGCTGGGTGTCGATCCGCAAATCTTTTCCGAACACGATAGCGCCAGCCTCGTGGCCGACGTGCGCGACGTGTTTGGCGAATTGCCCGACGCGCCGCCCACCTCGATGGCGGAACTCAAGATGCTGGTGGAAAACATGCCGGAACTGGCCCGCTCGATCTTGCTGCTGCAGCGGCGCTACCGCGTGATGGCGGAGCGGGCCGACACTTTAGCCGCGCGCCTCGACGACGGCAGCCGCGGCGCCAGCTCGGCGGCCCCGTCCACGGACGAGGAAGTGCGCGAATACCTGAACCGGCGGCAAAACTATATCGATGAGCTGGACCGGGCGGCGGAACTCGTGGCCGGCGAATTCGATCCCGCCCTGCGCACGCTCGACGCGCTGCAAGGCCGGCTGCTGGAACGCCACGGCATCGAAGTGCGCTTGTCCGATGGCGACGCGGGTATGGTGCGCAAGCACCGCTACGACGCCCAGCAACAGATACTGTGGCTGCCCGACACCCTGACAGGCGGCCAGCGCGCCTTCCAGATGGCGGCGCAAATCAGCCTGCTCGAACACAGCGACCTGATCGACGCTCTCGTGCTGGCGGCGGGATTGTCCGGCGCGGCCGCGCAAACGGGCGCGCGCCTGGCGTTTTCCAATTATTTTGCGGGCGCCCTGTTGATGCCCTACCAGCGCTTCCTGCAGGCGGCGGAAACGCGCGCCTACGATATCGAGCGCCTGGCGCACCAGTTCGGCGTGGGCTTCGAAGCCGTGTGCCACCGCCTGAGCACCATGCAGCGCCCCGACGCGGCGGGGCTGCCGTTTTTCTTCGTGCGCGTCGACCGCGCCGGCAATGTCTCGAAGCGCCAGTCGGCCACGGACTTTCATTTCTCAAGAGTGGGCGGCACCTGCCCGCTGTGGATCGTCTACGACGCCTTCAGCCATCCGGGACAGGTGTTGACGCAAGTGGCCAGCATGCCAGACGGCTGCACGTATCTGTGGATCGCGCGCCAGGTCAGCACGGCGTCGCCAGGCTTTCGCGCGCCGGGCAAGACGTTTGCCGTGGCGCTGGGCTGCGACATCTCGCAGGCACACCGCTTGATCTATTCGAAGGGACTCGATCTGCACGACCCTTCCAGCGCCACGCCGATCGGCACGGGCTGCAAGGTGTGCGAGCGCCAAAGCTGCCCGCAGCGGGCGTTTCCATCGCTGCTGCTGCCGCCGCCCGTATCTGCTTGATTCGTTCGACTACCCGGGCGCGCAGCGCGTCGAATTCGCGCGTAAATTCCGCGCGCCAGTCGCGCCGCGTGGACTCGGCTATCCAGGCTGCGTCCAGGCCATTCAACATGAAGCCGCGCATGTCGTCGAGGCCGAAGCCGAATTCGCGCATCATCATCCAGGCGCCCGTCGGCGTTACGTGGTGCAGGGTCGGATCGTCCGTGTTCGGATGCAGTTTCAATCCCAGCTTGGCCATGGCGCGGATCGGATGATCGAGCGCCCAGCGCTCGGGCGCCAGGGTGCGCAAATAATAGGAATTGGTCGGCACCACGGTAAACACGAGACCGCGCTCCACGCAGCGCTGCGCCAGTTCCGGGTTGTCGACAATCGTGTAGCCATGGTCGACCCGGTCCACCTGCAGCTGTTCGATGGCCGTCTCCACGTTCATCCACGGCATGCCGAATTCGCCCGCATGCGCCGTGCACTTGAAGCCGGCTGCGCGAGCGGCGCGGTAGGCTTCGATGAACAGTTCCGGCGGGCGGTCGTTTTCGCGGTAATCGATGCCGATGCCGATGACTTCCGGCGCACGGTAAGCCTTCATCCATTCCACCATCTGCACGGCTTCGGCAGGACTGGCTTCACGGTCGATGCTGGGGATCAAGCGGCCGATCACGCCGAAGTCGCGCTGCGCGTCGCGGATGGCGGCCACGATGGCGTCTTGCGCCGACTCGTAGCGGATGCCCGACACGCGCACGGTGCCGGTGGGGTTCCAGAAAAACTCCGCATAGCGCACACCGTGGCCATGCGCGTCTTCCAGGTATTCGTAGGCGAGGCAATACAGGTCCGTCGGCGAAACGATCAGGTGCGCGTCGAGAGCGCGCAGCACGCGCAGCACGCCGACGGGCTTGTCGCCGCGCGTGTAGAAAGAGTCGATTTCCTCGGGCGTGACGACATTGCGCGTCTTGGCGGCCAGCGCGCGGAAGGTTGCCTGGCGCACCGTGCCGAACAAATGGCAATGCAGCTCCACTTTCGGCATGGCGCGTAAAAACTGTTCGATGCTCAGGGGGGAATTAGACATGAAGCTCGTTTCGTAATGGAGTGGATCAGGCGAGAATGCCGGCCAGGCGCTGCATCAGCAGTGCGATGGCGGCCGGGCCGTCGGCCAGCATCGCCACCTGCGTGTTGATGGGGGCGCGGCGCGGTACGCGGAACTCGCACACCGTCATGCCGCGCGTCAGTTCGCCCGTCAATTCGATGGCCACGTGGGCGCTCTGGAACTGGAACAGCTGCGGCGCTTCCAGGTACAGGGCCACCACGGGGTCGTACATGGGCATGGGCACGGAACCGTCGGCGCTGCGGATGCGCACGTACGCTTCCAGGTAGCCGGACAAAAGCTGCGCGCGCGGCGTGCCGATGGCGCGCAGCTGCCGCACTTCCCCATTCGTCACCAGCAACTGGCGGCACAGGTTCAAGCCGAACATGCGCAGCGGGATGCCGGCCTGGAAGACCTGGGCGGCCGCTTCCGGGTCCGCATAGATATTGAATTCGGCCGCCGCCGTGTGGTTGCCCTGGTCGGTCGAGCCGCCCATCAAAATGATCTCGACGATTTTTTCGGCAATGTCGGGAGCGCTGGCCAAGGCGGTCGCCAGGTTCGTCATCGGCGCAATCGCCATGATGGTGATCTGGCCGGGGTGGGCGCGCACGGCGGCGATCAGCGCGTCGACGGCGTGGCCGGCAGCATCAACGGCGGCGCCGGGCGGCAGAATATCTCCTGTCGTGGGCATGCCGCTGTCGCCGAGGATGCGCTGCGCCGTCTCGATGACGCCGGCCAGCGGCTCTTCGCAGCCGCGGTAGATCGGTACCCTCAAGCCATCATGGGCCTTGATGCGCAAGGCGTTGTCGTAGGTGATGTCGACGGGCGCATTGCCCGCCACCACGCTCACGCCCAGCCACTCGATGTCGGGATTGCTGCCCAACAGCAGCATCGTCAGCCAGTCGTCGAAACCGGGATCGGTATCGAGCCAGATCTTTTTCAAGGGTTTGTCCATGATGGTTTCCAGTCGAAGTTAGGCAGCCAGCCACAAGGCGCTGTCGGCAGGGAGCACGAACGAGACGGCCGTGCCTTCGCGCCAGGCGGCGCCGCCGGCCGCACAGATGCCCTTGACCTGGCCCAGCGGCGTTTGCAGCAGGTATTCGACGGTGTCGCCCAGGAAGCCCCGTGCCAGCACGGTGCCCGGGTATTGGCCTGCAACGTCGTCGGCGGCGCAGACGCGCACCTTGTCCGGACGCCAGCCCAGCACCGTGGTGCCGGCAGCGACGGGAGACGTGTATGGCAGGCTGGCGCCCGCGTGGTGCAGCGCGCCATCGCGGTAATCGAACAGGTTTTCAAAACCCATGAAGTTGGCAACGAAGCGCGTCGATGGCGTATTGAAGACGGCTTCCGGCGCGGCCAGTTGCTCGATGCGCCCGCCGTTCATGACGACGATGCGGTCGGACAGGGCCAGCGCTTCTTCCTGGTCATGCGTCACGTACAGCATGGTGATGCCCAGTTCGCGCTGGATGCGGCGCAGCTCGGCGCGCATCTGCACGCGCAGCTTGGCGTCCAGGTTCGACAGCGGTTCGTCTAACAGCAGCAGGGCCGGCTCGACGACGATGGCGCGCGCCAGCGCCACGCGCTGCTGCTGGCCGCCCGACATCTGCGCCGGCAAACGGGTTTCAAAACCCGTCAGTCCCACGGCGGCGATCACGGCTTCCACTTTGGTTTTCAGCAGGGCCGGCGCGACCTTGCGCAGGCGCAAACCGAAAGCGATGTTGTCGTACACGTTCAGGTGCGGGAACAGCGCATACGACTGGAACACCATGCCGATATTGCGCTTGTTCGGCGCCAGCTTGCCGATCTCGCGGCCATCGAGCACGATGCGGCCCGACTGCAGCGGCATCAGGCCGGCAATCGCGCGCATGGTGGTGGTCTTGCCGCAGCCGCTGGGGCCCAGCAGGGAGATCAGTTCGCCCTGCTCGACGTGCAGGTCCAGGTCTTTCACGGACGTCGTGTTCTTGGCGTAGCCGAGGTTCAGCTTGTGCAGTTCCAGATAACTCATCGTGTGTTGCCTCTTACATGTATTTAGAAATGCCCAGCACCTTCTCGGTCACCATCACGAAGGCCATGGTGAACAAGACCAGCAAGGTCGACAGGGCAGCGATCGACGGATCGAAGCTGTTTTCCATATGGCCCAGCATCTCGATCGGCAAGGTGCTGATGCCGGGCCCCGTGAGGAACAGCGAGACGGGCACCTGGTTGAACGAGGTGACGAAGGCGAGGAAGAAGGCGGCGATCACGGCGTTGCGGATATTCGGCAGCACGATCATGAAGAAGGCCCGCAGGCGCGACGCGCCCAGCGTGATGGCGGCATCCTCGATATCGACGCGCAGATTGACCAGGCTGGCGTACACGACCCGCACCGAGTACGGAATCAGGAGCGCGATATGGCCGATCAGCAGGCCCACGTAGACGGGCGCGTTGATCGTCAGGACCAGGTGGTGCAGCAAGCCCAGGCCGACCAAGATGGCGGGAATGATCAGCGGCGACGTCAGGATTTGCCGGATGGCCCCGATGCCCGGTGGCGGCATGCGCGAAAACGCATACGCGACGGGGATGCCCAGCAGCAGCGCGATGACTGTAGCGATCAGGCCGATTTCCAGGCTGGTCTGGAAGGCACGGCGGAACTCGGGCGCCGACCACACTTCGATGATCCAGCGCAGCGAATATGACTCGGGCGGGAAGGCCAGGGTTTCGCCACCGCTAAAGCCGGCCAGCACGACGATGGCGAAAGGCCCCAGCAGGAACAGGAAGACCAGCCATAAAACGGCACGTGAAAACAAGCTTTCTTTCATACGGAACTCCGGCTCGAGGAAATACGTTTAAGGCCGGCGTTGACCAGCAGGGTCATGCAGACGAGGATGACGGCGATGACATTCGCGGCGCCGAAATCGCTTTCCACGCTGACCTTCTGGTACAGCAGCGTTTCCAGCATCAGCACCTTGGTGCCGCCCAGCAGGGCCGGCGTCACATAGGCCGTCACGCAGCCCGTAAATACCAGCGTGCCGCCGACAACCAGGCCTTCCTGCGTCAGCGGCAGGGTGACCTTGCAAAAGACTTGCCATGGATTGGCGCCCAGGGTGGCGGCAGCCGGTTCCACGTCGCGCGGCAGGTTTTCCAGCGCGCCCGCCAAAGACATCAGCATCAGCGGCAGCAGCAGTTGCAGCAGGCCGACAAAGACGGCAAATTCGCTGAACAGCAAACGCAGCGGCTCTTCCGTGAAGCCCATGTTGACGAGCGCCGCGTTGACGGCGCCATTACGGCCCAGCAACACGATCCAGGCGTAGGTACGCGCGATCGGCGAGACCATCAGCGGCAAGATCATCATGCCCACCACCAGCCCGCGCCACTTCGGCGACACGCGCGCCACGGCTTGCGCGGCCGGGTAGCCGAGGATGATGGCCGCCAGGGTCACCAGCGCGGCGATGCGCAGGGTGCGCCAGAAGATGGTGCGGTTGAACTCCTGCGAGAAGAACTCGATGAAGCGGTCGACGCCCCACTGCATGCCGTCGCCGACGCGGAAGGCGTCGACCAGCAAGGCCAGCACGGGCAGCAGGAAGCAGACGACGATAAAGATCAGCGCCGGCAGGACCAGCAGCAGTCCCAGGCGCTTTTTTGGATCAGCAAACATGGTGTTCTCTCCTCGTCACCACTATTTGCTCATGGCCTTGTTCCACTGCGTCATCCAGTTGCTGCGCTGTTTGATGATGGTTTCCGGCTTGACGAATTTCAGCGAATTGATCTGGTCTGCGCCATAGGTATTGAATTGCGCGGCCGCCACCGACAGGCGCACGTCCTTGTTGACGGGCGAATCGACCAGGTTGGTCGCCAGCTGCGTCTGCACTTCCTTGGACAGCCAGAAATCCATCAGCTGGTAGGCCAGGTCCGCGTTCTTCGAACCGGCAACGATGCCCATCACGTTCATGCCGGCCGCCTGGCCTTCGGCCGGGATGCTCCACTTCAGGGGCAGGCCCGTCTTGAGCATTTGCGACCACGTAAAACGCGCCACGGGCGCGGCCCAGATTTCATCCTGGGCGAACAATGCCGCCAGCTGCGCGCTGTTCTTCGAGAACGTGACGACGTTGCCCTTCATGCCGACGATCTTCGCAAAGCCTGTCGCGTAATCGTCCGTCTTGCCGCCCCAGGCCGCATCGGCCATGCGCAGCATCAGCGGGCCCTGCGTGGTGCTCACGTCGGGGAAGGCCACGCGGCCCTTCAGTTCGGGGCGCCACAGGTCCTTCCAGGACGTCAGCGGGGCAATCTTGTCGCTGCGGTACACCAGGCCCACGGAATACAGGGTGTAGCCGACGGCGTAGTTGCCGCCGATGGGGTTTTTCGCCACGTCGTACAGGGCTTTGTAATTGCTCAGCTTGGAGTAATCCATGGGCTGGATGACGCCCTTCTGCGCCGCTTCCAGCATGCCGGAATCGGACAGCAGCACCAGGTCGATCACCGGATTCTTGGCGTGCACCACCAGCTTGGCGATGCGGTCCGCGTTATTCCCCGTTTCCACCTTGATATCGCACCCGCATTTGGCCTTGAACGGCTCGTACACATACTTCATGAACAAGGGCTGGGCAATCGGATAGGCCGAAATGACCAGCTCGCGTTTTTCCGCGTGGGCGGCGTTGGCCAGCAAGCCTAGGCTCAACGCCAACATGAGGTGCTTTTTCAAGATGCTTCCTTTCAGGGGCGGCGCTGCGGGACAGCGCCTGTAAAGATGAATCAGAGTCAGAAATAATGCCGCATGCCGGCGATCAGGACGCTTTGCGTCTTGCCGCCCGAGGCGCCGAAGCCGAACACGCGGGCGAACGTCGCGTCTCCGGCCGCTTTCTGGTAGCTCCAGGTGATGGCGATATCGGTGCGCTTGGACAGGAAGTAATCGGCCTGGAAATTGACCTGATGCCATTTCGGCGTCTTGTTGATCACGTCATATTTACCGGTGGTAAAGAAATACGAGGCGCCCAGGTTCAACGCTTCCGTCAGCTTGTGGTTCACGTTCAAGTCCACGTTTTGCAAGGTCAGATTGCTCTGATCCAGGTAGTGGTAGCGCACATTGGTGTACAGCGCGCCAAACTTGGTCTTGCCCACATTATAAAAGCCTCCCGTACCGGCGATGGCCTGGCTGTCCACGCCAGCGCCCTTGACGGCGCTCTTGTTGAAGATCAACAAGGAGCTGCCATAGTCATTGCCGATGGCGCCATTCGGCGCGTCGGGGCTGTTCGGACGGTCCATCTTGGTATACGCAACGGCCCAGCTGAAGGCGTCGACCTTGTAGCCGGCGCCCATGCTGTAGACGCGGTTGCGGTTCGAGTCTTCCGGATTTTCGCTGAAGCCGTACAAGCCCGTGAACGACAGGTTGCTGATGTTCGGGCTCACATACTTGACGGCGTTTTGCACGCGCAGGTTGTTGTAGCCATTGTCGTTGTCGCCGATGTGCACGCCGTTACTGGCGATGACCACGGGGCCCAGCAGGTCCTTGACGGCTTCGTACTGGCGGCCCAGTGTCAGGGTGCCCTTGTCGTTGCTCGACAGGCCCACATACGACTGGCGGCCGAACAGACGGCCGCTTTGCGAAGCCGTGCCCGTCATGACGTTAAAACCGTTTTCCAGCACGAAGACTGCCTTGGTGCCGTTGCCCAGGTCTTCCTGGCCGCGGAAACCGATACGGGGATTCTGATTCGTACCGCTCAGCGCATGCGTGCGGCTGCCCTTGCCTTCATCCGACACATAGCCGATACCGGCCGACAGCAGTCCATACACTTGCACGCTGCTTTGTGCCTGCGCCACGCCGTGCGCCGCCAGCAAGCCCCCCACCACCATCGTTCCAGTCATCCATTTGTTCATCGCCGCCACCCTAAAAAGAATAAACCCTGAGTTTTTTTGGAATTATTTTATTGATGCATCCCTTGCATGGCGTGCTGCCGCGAGTACCGGCGCCGCCTGGCAAGCGCTTCTCTGAAGATTGTTGCCTTCAAGACAAGTAAGGACCAGTCCAGAATATGGTAAATTGCAGGATAAGAAAATTTGTTTATTTTTATAAATCCATTACTTTTTCTAATAAGCAAACTCATGCATGAACTGAGCAAGAAAATTTCCTTACGACATTTGCAAGCGTTTGCCACCCTAGCCCGGGTAAACAGCTTCAGCAAGGCTGCACAGGAATTGTGCGTGACCCAGCCGGCCCTCAGCGCGTCGATCAAGCTGCTGGAAAATCAACTGGGAAAAAAGTTGTTTAACCGCACAACCCACCAGCTGGAATTGACGCGCGAGGGAAAACTGGCGCTCGACTACGCCACGCATTTATTGAATACGGCGAGCAATACCTTTGCCGATATCCAGCGCGCCATCGGCAGCGGCCGGCACCGCATCCGCATCGGCGCGATTCCCTCGGCCATGGCGATGACGGCCGTGGTCGTGGCGCGCTATTGCGAGCAGCATGGCGATGAAGTGGAAATCGTCTTGTCGGACATGCCCAACGACGGCTTGCTGCACGCCCTGCATTCGGGCCAGCTGGACTTTTGCGTAGGCATCGAAGTGCCCGGTTCCGTGTCGCTGGAAAGCGTGGGCCTGTTCGAAGACGAGCTGGTGCTGGTGACGGCGGGGCGCCATGCGCTGGCGCCGCTCAAAGAAGTGCGCTGGGACCAGCTGGCGGGCCAGGAAATCGTCGTGTTTACCAAGGGCAGCATCTGGGAGTTCGCCTCGAGTGCGCTGCGCCAGCATGGCTTGAGCCCGTCGAACCTGTACCAGATGATCCACAGCGAATCGCTATATGGCGTGGTACGCGCCGGCATCGCCGTGGGCATCATGCCCAGCCTGTACACGACTTTCCTCAACGACGAGGACCTGCACGTGGCGCCGCTGCGCCAACCCACGTGCAAGCGCAAGATCGCCCTGATGCGGCGCAATGAAATCAGTCGCAACCACCATGTGGACGACTGTTTTTCAGCGCTGCGGCAGGATTTGCAGCAGGTCGACCAGTGGTTTTGAATAACCCCTTACGCAGGCGCCTTCAGTAAATTGGCTAAAGCCACATACTGCTCCAGCCCCACGGTTTCCGGACGCAGAGTCGGGTCGATGCCGGCCGCCTTGATCTGCTCTTCCGTAAACATCCCGGCCAGGCAGTTGCGGATCACCTTGCGGCGCTGCGAGAAGGCCTTCATGACCACCGCTTCCAGGGTGGCCTGGTCGCAGGCCAGGCGCTCGGCCACGGGGATCATGCGCACGATGGCCGATTCCACTTTCGGCGGCGGATCGAAGGCCGTCGGCGGCACGATGAACAACAGCGACATCTTGTAGCGCCACTGCAGCATCACGGACAGGCGGCCATACGCCTTGCTGCCCGGATCGGCCACCATGCGTTCGACCACTTCCTTTTGCAGCATGAAATGCTGGTCCTGCACCAGCGGCGCGAAGTCCGCCAGGTGGAACAGCAGCGGGCTGGAAATGTTGTACGGCAAGTTGCCCACGATGCGCAGCTTCTGGCCGGCCGGCACGGGAATTTGCGCGAAATCGAATTTCAGCGCGTCGCCCGAGTGGATCGTCAGCTTGGCCGGATTGAACGTCTTTTCCAGGCGCACGATCAGGTCGCGGTCCAGCTCAACCACGTGCATCTGCTTCAGATGGCGCAGCAGCTGCTCCGTCATGGCGCCCAGGCCCGGGCCGATCTCGACCATGGCATCGTCCGGCTGCGGCCCGATGGCGGCCGTGATGTCGTCGAGGACGAAGCGGTCATGCAGGAAGTTCTGGCCAAAGCGTTTGCGGGCAACGTGTTTCATAATATGTTTTCTATTAATGCGGTAAAGCCGGCACAGGCCGGCGGAATCGGTTAAGCAGGCAGCGTCGGGTGACGCCGTGCCGGCTAACCCGGCCTACGCTCTATGCTCGGGTCGGGGTGCTGGCGCGCAGCATGTCGAGTGCCGTTTGCAGCGCTTGCTCCATGCTGTGGCCATCGGCCAGCCCCAGCCCTTGCGCGGCCAGGTCCAGCGCCGTGCCATGGTCGACCGAGGTGCGGATCAGCGGCAAGCCCAGGGTGATATTGATGCCGCGCCCGAAGGTCGCGTATTTCAGCACGGGCAAGCCCTGGTCGTGGTACATGGCCAGCACGCAGTCGGCGTCAGCCAGATATTTGTGCTGGAACAGGGTGTCGGCCGGGTATGGTCCGCGCGCGTCAATGCCGCGCGCTTGCGCCGCAGCAATCGCCGGAGCGATGACATCGATTTCCTCGCGTCCCAGATAGCCGCCCTCGCCCGCGTGCGGGTTCAGGCCGGTGACGAGGATGCGCGGCGCGGCGATGCCGAATTTCTGTTGCAGGTCCGCCTGGAGGATATCGAGGGTGACGGCCAGGCTGCCCATGGTGATGGCAGCGGACACGTCCTTCAATGGCAGGTGCGTGGTGGCCAGCGCCACGCGCAAGGTCGGTTCGCCATGGCCGGGTTCGCCGGCCAGCATCATCACTACTTGCGGCGTGCCGGTTTTTTCTGCCAGGTATTCCGTATGGCCGGAAAAGGCCACGCCGGCGTCGTTGATCGTGCTCTTTTGCAAGGGCGCCGTGACCATGGCGCCAAACCAGCCGGCCTGAATACCTTCCACGGCCGCGTCCAGGGTGGCGAGCACGGAACGCCCGTTTTCCTTGTCCAACACGCCAGGAATGACATTGTTCACAGTGGGAATATCGATCACGGCCAGGCGGCCGGGTCCGAACTGGGGCAAGCCACTGTTGCGCACGGCTTGCAGCGACAGCGCCGCCAGGCGGATGTCCGGGTCGATCAGGCTGGCCGTCAGCGCCAGGAAGGCGGCGTCGCCCAGCAGGATGCAGTTGACCTCATGCCGCATGGCCCAGGCGGCGCGGATTGAGATTTCCGGGCCGACACCGGCCGGTTCGCCACAGGTAATGGCGATGGCCGGACGGCGGGCAACAGGCAAGTTACTCATGCGCAATCAGTCAGCGGCATTACTGGTCGTCCGCGCGGAATTCGACGTAAGCACGGTCGCGCACTTCGCGCGCCCAGTTTTCCGTCGCTTCTTCCAGCTTGCGTTCGCGCAAGGCGTTGCGTGCGGCAGCGCGCTGCTTCTCTTTCGAGACGTCATCGCTCTTGCGTTCCAGCACTTCGATCAGGTGGAAGCCAAAGCTCGATTCGATCGGCTCGCTCACTTCGCCCGGTTTCAGCGCATTCATCGCCGTTTCAAATTCCGGCACGGTGTCGCCTGGATACAGCCAGCCCAGGTCGCCGCCCTTGGCCGCGGAACCGTCGTTCGAGAACAAACGGGCCAGGTCTTCGAACTTGGCGGCCTTGTTGTCGAGACGCTCTTTCAGTTCCAGCAATTTACGCTTGGCTTCGGCCGCCGACAGGGTTGGCGTCACTTTCAGCAGGATGTGGCGGGCATGCGTCTGCTGCACGGCGGCGACGGCTTGCGCCTCGGCAGCGCTGCGGCGGTCCACCAGTTTCAGGATATGGAAGCCCGTGTTGCTCTTGATGATAGGCGTGATCTGGCCCGGCTTCAATTTCAGCAATTGCTCCGTGAACAGGGGCGGCAGGCGGTCGCTATTGCGCCAGCCGATATCGCCGCCGCTCAGCGCATCGCTGGCGTCGGAATAGGTGGCGGCCATCTTGGCGAAATCGGCGCCCGTGCGCAGCTGGCGGCTGACTTCTTCGGCGCGCGCGCGGCGTGCGGCGATTTGTTCGGGGCTCGAGTTTTCCGGAATGCGCACGAGAATCTGCGCCAGGTTCAGTTCCACCTGTTCGCTGGCCGCCGCTTTTTCCGCTGCCAGGAAGTTATCCACTTCGGAATCGGAAATCTGGATCTTGGCGTCGACTTCATGCTCGCGCAGGCGCTGCATGATGATTTCATCGCGGATTTCTTCGCGGAAGGTGGCAAACGGCGTGCCTTCCTTTTCCATCTGGTTGCGCAGCTCTTGCACCGTCATCTTTTGCTGTTCAGCAATACGGCCAATCGCACGGTCCAGGGTCAGGTCATCCACGCGGACGCCCATTTCCTTGGCCAGCTGCATCTGCGCGCGCTCGACAATCATGCGCTCGAGCAATTGACGACGCAGGTCGGCCGGATCGGGCAAGGGCACGTTCTGCGCCTTCATGCGCTGCTCCACGCTCTTGATACGGGCCGCCACTTCATTGCGCGTGATCACATCGTCATTGACGACGACGGCGATGGAATCGATGGTCTGGCCATTGCTCGACGCGGGCGGCGTGAAGCCCTTGACCGGCGCTGGGGCAGCGGCAGCGGGCTTGGCCGCAGGAGCTGGCGCAGCCTGTTGCGCCCAGACACTACTGGTCGTGGCGCCGGAAATGGCGCACAACAAAACCGTTGCAATTTTGAGTTGGTGCATACTGGCATTACGCATAATGTGTAGAGCGCTCATGAGTTCAGGTGAATAAAAAAACCGGTTTGTGCCAGCGCCGGGAACACCGGCGGCGGCAACGGTGCCTATCTTAACGGAGTGGCTGGCTCAATGTCTGGTAACCAGGGATGGTTTTTGTAAAAGTTTCCAGGCCATTCGCGCCCAAGCCCAGGCCATTCGACAAGCCCGTCAATTCCAGCTGGAAGAAGATCGGCGTCGAGACAGTCTTGGTCGTCGTCACGAAACGCTGCGCGCCCATGCGGAACACCCAGCAGTCGCCCTTATATTCGAGGCCGACCAGGCTTTCCAGCATGCTGCGATCCTTGATGGAGTAACTGATGCGGCCCACGCCATACAGCCGGTCCGTCAACGGCCATTGGGTCGACACTTCCGCATTGCGCCAGGCACAATCTCCACGCTGAAAACGGTTACTGAAATTCAATACCTTCTTGGCACCTGGCTGATATTGCAAGGTGTAGTTGTAGCTCATCAGGCGGCGATCGCTGGGATTGTACTGCACCAGGCTGTCGGCGGTCCAAGTCTCGGACACGCGGCCCGTTGCGGCCAGCAGGATATCCGAACGCGACTGATTGACGGGCGTCGTCGAATAGAGCTGCACGCGCTGGTCGGCAAAATAGAAACGCTGGCCGAAAGTCAGGCGCATGCGCTCCGTACCGTCCGACTGCAAGAAGCGCGAGACGACGGCGGCCGTGACCTGGTTGGCGTCGCCGATGCGGTCGCTGCCGACAAAACGGTTTTCCGTGAAGATCTGCGTCAGGTTGAACGTGCCATCGGCCGTATCGAAGTTCGGAAACTGCGACTGGTCGCGGTACGGCGTGTAGACGTAGAACAGGCGCGGCTCCAGGGTTTGCGTGCCGCCCTTGGTGCCAAACAGATTCGTGTCACGTTCAAACACCAGGCCGCTGTCGACCGAGAAGGTCGGCACGGCGCGCGTAAACGAGGTGTCTTGAAACAGCGCCTTGGTCCGGGCGTCATTGTCGAGCTGGTACGCGCTGGCATTGAGCATCAGCTTGGGCGTGATGAAGTAGCCAGGGCGCATGATGGGGAAACTCACCTGCGGCACGGCCACAAGGCGCGAGCCTTGCACCTGTGTCGGATGCGCGAAGCGCGTCGCTTCCGCGTCGAAGGTCCAGTCGAAACCGCCCCAGACGTCGTATTTGCCAGCGTGGAAGTTTACCGCTGGCAAACGGTCGTACGGGCGCGGCACGACCACATTGGGATCGTTGACGGCATCCGGGTCTTGCAGCACCTGGTAATTCTGCACGCGCGCCGTCAGGCTCCAGTCCTCGGTGCGGTAATCGGTGCGCAATTCGCGCAGCAACTGGCGCTCGGTGGCGGTGGCGACGGTTTTCGAAAAATCGTTCGGGTAATTATTGTCGGACGCCTCGCGCAAATCCCAGCTGTAAGTCCAGCCCTTGGCCAGCGCCTGCTCATGCTTGGACTTGATCATGTAGCGGTTGGTCTTGGTTTGCTTGTCGTTAGGCAAGAACTCAAACGACGTTTCACCGACGTACAAGCCGGCATCCGTCTCGCCCATGTAGCGGCCTGTCGCACCGAGCTGGATGCCGCGCCGCTGGATGTAGCGGGGAAACAGGGTCAGGTCGCGGTTCGGCGCGATGTTCACGTAATACGGCATCAGCAGCTCGAAACCATTCTTCGAAGCAAAGCCCGGCGTGGGCGCCAGCCAGCCCGAACGGCGCGCACCCGACAACGAAAACGAGATGCCCGGCGTGCCCAGGATCGGTACATCCTTGAAATAGATGATGGTCTTGCTGCCGGTGCCCACGTCGCGGCCCGTATCGAGGTTCAAGGTGCTCGATTTCAGGTACCAGTCCGGATTCGGCCCTTCGCAGGTACTGTACGTGCCGTCAATCACAGTGGCTTCGTCGGGATTGATGAAGTCGACGCGCTCGGCCTTGCCCTGGCCGCCGCCCACTGCGAAGCGATACGTCGGGTTGAGCAGGAAACCCTTGCCGGTCTCCATGTTCAGCTTCAGGACGTCACCCGTGTAGTAATCGCCGAAACGCCACATCTTGATGTGGCCCTCGGCATCGAACTGATCTTCAACTTGTTTGTAACAAGCTGTATCGGCCGTCATTTTTGTGGTTTTTCCGCGCTCAATCACGACATTCTGGTCGAGATTGATCTCCCTTTCGGGACGACCGCTCATGCTGTTTGCCGTCATGACGGTGGGCGCGTCGGGATCTTCCACATGCACGGGACGCGGTGCTTTCTGGGCGTGGACAGGCACCGTCGTGGCGGCGACGAGCGCGCTGATGGCGAAAGCCCAGCGCTGCGAGGGGGGGGAGGCCGAAAACCAGCTCATGAATTGGAAGGGGCAAGCACCATTGACAGGCGATTTTTTGATTTGAATCCCTTATTATATGGGAATCTGCACCATCAACCCGATTCCACAGGCCGCTTAATGTCATTCTCCCCCAATTCTTCCACCGCGCCGGCCTCCGCCGACGCTCGCCTGACCCTGTTGAAAGCCTGGTTGACCTCGCTTAACCTCGTCGCGCCCGAATCCGCCCGCCCCGCTTCCAGCGATGCCAGCTTCCGCCGCTACTACCGTCTCGATGTGCTGCCAGGCAACACAACATTGCCAGGAAGTACACTGATCGCCATGGATGCGCCGCCCGAGCGCGAAAACGTGCCCGCCTATATCAAGGTGGCCGGCTTGCTGAAGGGCGCCGGCGTGTCCGTGCCCGACATCATCGCGCAAGACCTGGAGCAGGGCTTCCTGCTGCTCTCCGACCTGGGCACGACCACGTATCTCGACGCCCTGAACCACGACAACGCCAGCGTGCTGTACGCCGAAGCGCTGGAATCGTTGATGAAAATCCAGCTGGCCAGCCAGCCCGACGTCTTGCCCGAATTCGACCGCGCCTTCATCCTGCGCGAAATGAATCTGTTCCCGGAATGGTTTATCGGCAAGCATCTGGGCGCCACCTTGACGGATGTGCAACAAACCCAGCTGGACAAGGTCTTCGAAGCCATCACGGCGAACATCTTGTCGCAGCAGCAAGTATTCATGCACCGCGACTACCATTCGCGCAATTTGATGCACATCAACGATGGCTCCATCCCCAATCCCGGCATCCTCGATTTCCAGGACGCCGTCTTTGGCCCCGTCACCTACGACATCGCCTCGCTGCTGCGCGACGCGTATATCCAGTGGGATGAAGAACTGGTGCTCGACTGGGTGATCCGCTACTGGCAGCGCGCCAAGCAGCTGGGCTTGCCAGTCAATCCGGACATCGACGCCTTCTACCGCGATTTCGAATTCACGGCACTGCAGCGCCACCTGAAAATCCTCGGCCTGTTCGCACGCCTGAATTACCGCGACGGCAAGGATCTGTACATGGGCGACCTGCCAACCGTGCTCGACTACGTGCGCAAGACAGCCAACCGCTATACGGAACTCAAGCCGCTCGTGCGTTTGCTCGATGCTCTTGAGAACAAAACGCCGCAAGTCGGCTATACATTCTGATCACTTCAGAGCTTTACAGACTGTCAGAGCAGCCGATTTACAGATAATGAAAACGAGTCCCCATGAAAGCCATGATCTTTGCCGCAGGCCGCGGTGAACGGATGCGTCCGCTTACCGATACCTGCCCCAAACCGCTGCTGAAAGTGCGCGGCCGTCCGCTGATCGTCTGGCATGTGCTGAACCTGGTGCGCGCCGGCATCACGGACATCGTCATCAACCATTCGCACCTGGGCCATTTGATCGAGGAAGCCCTTGGCGACGGCAGCGCGTATGGCGCGCGCATCGCGTATTCGCCCGAGACCACGCCGCTGGAAACGGCGGGCGGCATCGCCCAGGCGCGCCACCTGCTGGGCGAGGAACCGTTCCTCGCCATTTCCGGCGACATCTATTGCCCGTATTTCGATTTCAAGCAGGTACTCGACGTGCTGGCCGAGAAGGACGTGCTGGGCACGCCGTACCCGGCCGACCAGCGCGACATCGCCTGGGCCTATCTGGTGCCCAATCCCGACTTCCACCCGAAGGGCGACTTCGGCCTGACCTTGTTCGCGATCAACAATACGGACGACACCAGGTGGACCTTCGCCAATATCGGCGTGTACCGTCCTGAAATGTTCGACGGCATCACGCCCGGCAGCCACGCCAAACTCGGCGATTTGCTGCGCCGGTATGCGGACCAGGGCCGCGTGGGCGGTGAAGTCTATACCGGCGAGTGGACCAATGTTGGCACCCCGGCGCAACTCGATGTGCTCAATGGCGTGGCAGCGAAGGCGCCTGCCGCATGATGGCCAATTACGCGGCACGGCGCGCGGCGCTGCTGGCGCAGATGCTGCCGGGCAGCGTGGCCATTCTCGCCACGGCGCCCGAAGTGCCGCGCAACAGCGATTGCGATTATCCATACCGCCACGACAGCTATTTCTATTACCTGAGCGGCTTTACGGAACCCGACAGCGCCGTGGCCCTGGTGGCCGCCAGCGCCACGGCGCCCGCGCGCGCCATCCTGTTTTGCCGCGCCAAGAACACGGAGCGCGAAATCTGGGACGGTTTCCGCCACGGCCCCGAGGCGGCCCGCGCCAGCTTCGGTTTTGACAGCGCCTTCCCCATCGAGGAACTCGACGTGGAAATGACACGCCTGCTGGCCGACGCCCCCGCCATCTACTATGCACTGGGCGGCAGCCTCGATGCACAAGTAAAAGTCTGGCGAAACAATGTGCGGCAAAAGGCCCGCAGCGGCGTCACGGCGCCCGCCATCGCGCATGACATTCATGGCATGCTCGACGCCATGCGCCTGCTGAAAGACACGGAAGAACAAAACCTGATGCGCCGCGCGGCCACCATTTCCAGCGCCGCCCACGTGCGCGCCATGCGCGCCACGCGTCCCGGCATGCACGAATACGCGCTCGAAGCGGAGCTGCTGTACGAATTCCGGCGCAGCGGCGCGCAGTTTCCCGCCTATTCCTCCATCGTGGCCGGCGGCGGCAACGCCTGCATCCTGCACTACAGCGCCAACAACGCGGTATTAAAAGACGGCGAGCTGGTATTGATCGACGCAGGCTGCGAACTCGATGGCTACGCCTCGGACATCACGCGCACCTGGCCCGTCAACGGCCGTTTCAGCGGCCCGCAGCGGGCGCTGTATGAACTGGTGCTGGCCGCGCAGCAGGCGTCGCTGGACATGGTGCGCCCCGGCTTGCCGCACAGCGCCATCCACGAAGCGGCCGTGCAGGTACTGGCGCAGGGCATGCTGGACCTGGGTTTGCTGGACCGCCAGAAAAGCGGCGGCGTGCAGGACGTCGTCGCCGACAAGGCCTATATGCCCTTCTACATGCACGGCACCAGCCACTGGCTGGGCATGGACGTGCACGACGTGGGCACCTACCGCGACACGGGCGCACCCGGCAAGCCATGGCGCGCGCTCGAAGCGGGCATGGTGCTGACGGTGGAACCGGGCATCTACGTGCGCCCCGGCGCGGGTGTGCCGGAGCCGTTCTGGCATACGGGCATCCGCATCGAAGACGATGTGCTGGTCACGCCGCAAGGCCATGAAGTCTTCAGCACGGCGCCCAAGAGCGTCGCTGAAATCGAACAACTGATGTCACAGGATTAACGTCGCCGCATGCATACACCGTCCACTTTCGATCTCGCCATCTGCGGCGCCGGCCCCGTCGGCATGGCGCTGGCAGCCCTGCTGGTGCAGCGCGGCAGCCGCGCCGCCGGCATCGTCCTGCTCGACGCCAAATCCATCGAACAAGCGAGGCGCGACCCGCGCACCATCGCCCTGTCGCACGGCAGCCGCCAGATTCTTGAGGAAGCGGGCGCCTGGCCCGTAGAAGCGACGCCCATCCATCAAATCCACGTCTCGCGCCGCGGCCAGTTCGGGCGCAGCCTGATGGACCGCAGCGAGCATGGCGTCGAAGCGCTCGGTTATGTGGCCCGTTACGGCGCCGTCGTCAGCGCGCTGGCCGACGTGTGCGAGCGCCTGGACGTGGCCAGCCTGCGCCCGGCCTTGGTGACGGGCAGCGTGGAAGACGCCGATGGCGTCAGCGTGCAGATCGACCAGGCCGGTGCCGCGTCGAGCTTGCGCGCCAGCCTGCTGGTGCAAGCCGAGGGCGGCCTGTTCGGCCAGCAGCCGGAACGTGCCGTCAGCCGCGACTATGGCCAAAGCGCCATCATCGCCCATGTGCGCACAAGCAGCCCCATCGTCCACCGCGCATATGAGCGCTTCACCGACGAAGGTCCGCTGGCCCTGCTGCCGCAGGACGACGGTTACGCGCTCGTGTGGTGCGTGCCGCCCACGCGCGCCGAGCAATTGCTGGCGCTGGACGACGCTGCCTTCCTGGCCCGCCTGGGCGCCGCCTTCGGCAGCCGCCTGGGACGCTTTACGCATACGACGCCACGCCTGGCCTATCCGCTGGGCCTGAACGCGCAGGCGACCGGCACGGCGCGCACGGTCGCCATCGGCAATGCGGCGCAAACCCTGCACCCGGTGGCGGGACAGGGCTTGAACCTGGGCTTGCGCGACGCCGCTGTGCTGGCCCGCGTGCTGGCGCAGGACGGCAGCCCGGCCGGGCTGGAACGCTACACCAGCCTGCGCCAGGCCGACCGGGGGCTGACCGTGCGCGTCACCGACACCATGGCGCGCATCTTCACGGGCAGCGCCCCCACGCAAGGCTTGCTGGGCCTGTCGCTGGGTTTGCTGGACGTATTTTCCCCAGCACGCAAGGCACTGGCTGGGCTGATGATGTACGGCCGCCGATAAGGCTTAACAATAAGGAAAGAGCTGGGGCGAAAAAGAAACAGGGAGCGTATCCGGCATGGAATAAACGGCCCGCGGATGCGACAATGGCTGTCACCTGGCTTTTGGCGACCGTTCCATGACAGATGCATTGCCCGCAGCACCGCCTGCCGCTCTTCCCGAAGTGCTCTTTTCCCGCCTGCTGGAAGACGCCCTCGACGCCGTCATCATCATCGATGAGCATTGCCGCATCCGCTATATCAATGGCGCCATGCAGGCATTGTCCGGCTATGCGAGCGGGGAATTGCTGGGCCAGACTTTGAACGGCCTGCTGCCCGACGCCGTCGGCGCGCAGCACGACAACCACGTGATCAATTACATCCGCAGCTCGCGCACGTCCAGCGTGCTGGGCAAGATACGCGAATTCGCCATCCGCCACCGCGACACGCAGATGATCCCCATCGAAATGAAGGCGATGGACCTGGGCGTGGTCGACGGCATCCGCTATTTCGGCGCCTTCTTGCTCGACGTGCGCGAACGGCGCGAACTGGCTGCAAAAAACGCCAGCCTGCTGGCGCAACTGGAACAGCAGGCGCTGCACGATGCGCTGACGTCGCTGCCGAACCGGCGCGCGTATGAAGCGCAAGCCGAGCAGGCGATGGCGCGCGCGGCGCGCAGCGGCGCCGCCCTGACCGTGGGCGTGGCCGACCTCGACCATTTCAAGAAGATCAACGACCGCTACGGCCATGCCGTGGGCGACGCCGTACTGCGCACGGTGGCGCAGGCGCTGCGCGACACGGGACGCATCACCGACGTGGCGGCGCGCCTCGGCGGCGAGGAATTCGGCCTGCTGTTCCCCGACGCCAGCCTGCAGCAGGCGCATAGGGTGGCCGAACGCATCCGCGCCGCCGTGGCCGCCGCCATCACGCCGTTGCCCGATGGCGGCGAACTGCAGGTGACCATCAGCATCGGCGTGGCGTCCCTGACGGCCGGCGCCACCCTGGACGCGGCCATGTCCGATGCGGACAAGGCCCTGTATGCGGCCAAGCACCAGGGACGCAATAAAGTCGTGGCGGCCCAATAAAAACGGCCCGCGCAAGGCGGGCCGTCCGGTCGCAGCAAACGGCGTTTATTCGACGGCCTTGAGCATATCCTCGATCACCTTTTTCGCATCGCCAAACACCATCATCGTGTTCGGCTGATAGAACAGATCGTTGTCCAGACCCGCATAGCCGGACGCCATCGAGCGCTTGTTGACGATGATGCTCTTGGCTTTATACGCTTCCAGAATCGGCATGCCGGCGATCGGCGATTTCGGGTCTTTCGCCGCCGGGTTGACGACGTCGTTCGCGCCCAGCACCAGCACCACGTCCGTCTGGCCGAATTCGCCGTTGATGTCTTCCATCTCGAAGACCTGGTCGTACGGCACTTCCGCCTCGGCCAGCAGCACGTTCATGTGGCCCGGCATGCGCCCCGCCACCGGGTGGATCGCGTACTTGACGGTGATGCCCTTGTGGGTGAGCTTTTCCACCAGTTCCTTGAGCGAATGCTGCGCGCGCGCCACGGCCAGGCCGTAGCCGGGCACGATGATGACGGTTTCCGCATTGCTCATGATGAAGGCGGCATCGTCGGCCGAACCCGATTTCACGGGACGCTGCTCCTGTGCACCGGCCACACCGGCCGCTGGCGCATCGCCGCCGAAGCCGCCAAGGATGACGTTGAAGAACGAGCGGTTCATGGCCTTGCACATGATGTACGACAGGATCGCGCCAGACGATCCCACGAGCGAACCGGCGATGATCAGCATCGAGTTATTCAGCGAAAAACCGATGCCGGCCGCGGCCCAGCCCGAGTAACTGTTGAGCATCGACACCACCACCGGCATGTCGGCGCCGCCGATGGGGATGATGATCAGCACGCCCAGCGCAAAGGCGATCAGGGTCATGACGATGAACGGCGTCCACGCCGGTTCGACGCCATCGGCGAAGCAGAACGCCAGGCCCAGGCCCACCATCACCAGCGCCAGCACGAGGTTGAGCATGTGCTGGCCCTTGAAGCTGACGGGCGCGCCCTGGAACAGGCGGAATTTGTATTTGCCCGACAGCTTGCCGAAGGCGATCACGGAACCGGAGAACGTGATGGCACCGACAAAGGTGCCGATGAACAGTTCGAAGCGGTTACCGATGGGCAGCGCCTCGCCATGCTTGGCGATATTGAAAGCCCATGGTTCCGACACGGCCGCCACGGCGATACACACTGCGGCCAGGCCGATCAGCGAGTGCATGGCCGCCACCAGTTCCGGCATCTTCGTCATTTCCACGGTTTTCGCCAGGTAGGCGCCGATGGCGCCGCCCGTGACGATGCCGATGATGACGAGGGTCAGGCCCATGCCGCCCGTTTGCTGCTCCTTCAGTTTCAGGATCAGCGCCACGGTGGTGACGGCGGCAATGGCCATGCCGCTCATGCCGAAGGCATTGCCGCGGCGCGCCGTCGATGGCGACGACAGGCCTTTCAAGGCCTGGATGAAGCACACCGAGGCGATCAGATACATCATCGTCACCAGGTTCATGGTGACGAAGCTCATGGCGTGACTCATTCTTTTGCTCCTTGCTTGGCCTTCGGTTCTTTTTTACGGAACATCTCGAGCATGCGCTGCGTGACGAGGAAGCCGCCGAACACGTTGACGGCGGCCAGCGCCACGGCCAGGGTGCCGGCCACTTGCGCCAGCGGGCCATCGGTCAGGCCGGCCGCCAGCATGGCGCCGACGATGATGATGGCGGAAATGGCATTGGTGACGGCCATCAGCGGCGTATGCAGCGCCGGCGTGACGGTCCAGACGACGTGGTAGCCGACATAAATGGCCAGCACGAAGATGATCAGGTTGGTGATGGTGTGACTGATTTCCATGATGTTGTTCTCTCCGGCGCCGCGTTATTTTCTGAGGATGTCATTGCCTGCGCAAACCAGGCTGGCCTTGATGATTTCATCCTCGCGGTCGATCAGCAATTGATCGTCCTTGTCGATGATGAGCTTCAAGAAGTCCAGCACGTTGCGCGCATACAGGGCCGAAGCGTCGGCCGCCACCAGGGTCGCCAGGTTCGGCTCGCCCACGATGTAGACGCCGTGCTTGACCACCGTCTTGCCCAGTTCCGACAGCGGGCAATTGCCGCCCTGCTCGACGGCCAGGTCGACGATGACGGAGCCCGGTTTCATGGCTTTCACCGTTTCTTCGGAGATCAGCACGGGCGCGGCGCGGCCGGGAATCAGCGCGGTGGTGATGATGATGTCGGCCAGTTTCGCCCGTTCGTGCACGAGTTCGGCCTGGCGGCGCATCCAGTCGGCCGGCATGGCGCGCGCATAGCCGCCCGAACCCTTGGCGATCTCCTTTTCTTCCTCGGTGAGGAAAGGCACGTCGAGGAACTTGGCCCCCAGCGATTCCACTTGTTCCTTGACGGGCGGGCGCACGTCGGACGCTTCGATGACGGCGCCCAGGCGCTTGGCCGTGGCGATCGCCTGCAGCCCTGCCACGCCCACGCCCATGATCAGCACGCGGGCCGCCTTGACGGTGCCGGCTGCCGTCATCAGCATCGGCATGAAGCGCTGGTAGGTATTCGCGGCCACCAGCACGGCCTTGTAGCCGGCGATGTTCGCCTGCGAGGACAGCACGTCCATCGACTGCGCGCGCGTGATGCGCGGCACGGCTTCCAGCGCGAAGGCGGACAGGCCGGCCGTGGCCATGGCGGCGATATTGTCCGCATCAAACGGATTCAACATGCCGATCAGCACCGTGCCGCTGGCCATCAGGGCCCGTTCATCGGCATCGGGTGCACGCACCTTGAGCACGATGGCGCAAGCATAGGCTTCCTGGGCCGTGCCGATCTGCGCGCCCGCGGCGGCATAGGCGTCGTCGGGAATCGAGGCTTGCAGGCCCGCTCCGGACTGCACGACGACTTGATGCTTGGCTGCCAGCTTCTTGACTGTCTCGGGCGTTGCCGCCACCCGCGTTTCACCAGGCCGTGTTTCGGCCGGTATGCCTATCCTCATGATGCCTCCGCTAATTGATAAACTGACTAGAATCTAACACGGAAAGCAGCGCGTTAAACGTTTGTGAAGCAGCAACTTTTAGTCGTACGACACTAATTTACCCGTAATACCAATCCTTGTTCCGCCATGCGGTATGGCGACCATATTGTGGGAAAGGTGTGTCAATCTCACCACAGTCGAGCACGTGTGCGCGCTTGTTTTGACCACAGGGAAAGCCTATATTAGCGGGCGCTTCCTGCCATCTTGCCAACTAAGCCCCCATGCTAGTGCGCTCCCCGGGAAAGACGTAAGTACCTCCCACCGCTATTTGCTAAAACGTTGTCATTTATCAATATGTCCGCGCAACAAAAGGCCGGCTTCAAACCGCGCGCGCAGAACAAGATAAAATGTCGGCTCTTTCAAGGATGGAATCATGCCGAGAATCTGGAAACCCTCTGTCACCGTTGCCGCCATCGTCGAACGCGACGGCCTGTTTTTACTGATTGAAGAAGAGACCAGCGAAGGCATCAAGATCAATCAACCGGCCGGCCACCTCGACCCGTTCGAGTCGCTGGAGCAGGCGGTGATCCGCGAAACGCTGGAAGAAGCGGCTTACGATTTCATCCCCACGGCACTGGTCGGCATGTACATGTCGCGCTATCAGTCGTTGCGCACGGGCGAGGACGTGACCTACTTGCGCTTCACCTTTTGCGGCACGGCCGGCGCCGAGCATGACCGCCCGCTGGACGAAGGCATCATCCGCACCTTGTGGATGACGCGCGACGAGCTGGCCGCATGCCAGGAGCGCCACCGCAGCCCGCTGGTGCTGCAGTGCGTGGACGAATACCTGGCTGGCCGGCGCGCGCCGCTGGCCCTGCTGCACACGCATGCGTCCGTTTTCAATAGCGCATAGCAACATTATATAAAGTACACTGGAAAGCAAGATGAGCAAGAAGAAAGTCGTTATCGGCATGTCGGGCGGGGTCGATTCCTCGGTCGCGGCATGGATGCTGAAGGAACAAGGCTATGAAGTCATCGGCCTGTTCATGAAAAACTGGGAAGATGACGACGATTCGGAATACTGCTCCACGCGCCAGGACTGGATCGACGCGGCCAGCGTGGCCGACGTCATCGGCGTCGATATCGAAGCCGTCAATTTTGCCTCCGAATACAAGGACCGCGTGTTCGCCGATTTCCTGCGCGAATACCAGGCCGGCCGCACGCCGAACCCGGACGTGCTGTGCAACGCCGAAATCAAGTTCAAGGCTTTTCTCGACTACGCCATGACCCTGGGCGCCGACCTGATCGCCACCGGCCACTACGCGCGTGTGCGCCAGGCACCGACCGATGCAGACCGTTATGAACTGCTGAAAGCCGTCGACGCCAGCAAGGACCAAAGCTACTTCCTGCACCGGTTGAACCAGGCGCAGTTGTCTAAAACGTTATTCCCGCTCGGTGAAATCCCGAAAACGGAAGTGCGCCAGATCGCCGAGAAACTGGCGCTGCCGAACGCGCAAAAGAAGGATTCGACGGGCATCTGCTTTATCGGCGAGCGCCCGTTCCGCGAATTTTTGAACCGCTACCTGTCGTACAAGCCGGGGCCGATGAAAACGGCCGACGGCAAGACGGTGGGCGAACACGTGGGACTGAGTTTTTATACCCTGGGCCAGCGCAAGGGCATCGGCATCGGCGGCGTGAAGTCGTACCAGAACGCGGACGGCAGCAGCGACGCCTGGTACGTGGCGCGCAAGGACATCGCCAACAACACCCTGTGGGTGGTGCAGGGCCATGACCACCCATGGCTGCTGTCGCCAGCCTTGACGGCCGACCAGGCCAGCTGGGTAGCCGGCACGGCGCCGCAGGCGGGCGCCTTGAGCGCCAAGACGCGCTACCGCCAGGCCGACGTGGCGTGCCAGCTGCTGCCGGATGGGAATGAACACTTCAGCCTGGCCTTCGACCAGGCGCAATGGGCCGTCACGCCGGGCCAGTCGGCCGTGCTGTACGACGGCGACGTATGCCTCGGCGGCGGCATCATCGCCAGCGCGACGGGCCTGGCTGGCGTCTAACTATTGCCTTGCGCGGCGGCGGCAAGCGCCTGCTGCTTGCGCACCATGGCGATCACCGTATTGCGCACGGTTTTCAGGACCGTGTCGGCCATGAACGGTTTCACGATGAAGCCCGACACGCCCATGGCGAGGGCCGCCTGCAGTGAGGTGGCGTCGATGCCGCCCGAGACCATGAAAATGAGCGTCTTCGGATACTGGGCGCGGATGGTTTGCACCACATTGGTCCCGTCTTCCACCTGCTCGCGCGCGATGCAGACGAAATGCGGATGGTGCTTGACCAGCAGCGCCAGCCCCAGCGCGCTCGTATGCGTCTGCCCGCAGACATCGTAGCCGCCATCGGTCAGGACCGTGTTCAGCAGGCCGCGCGCCACGGCGCTGCTATCGATCAGGACTGTCTTTAACATCATGATTTACTTCCCTTGCTTGATTGTTCTTTGCGAGTGCTCCACTTATCCCACACCAGCTTGTTCCAGGTGACACCCAAGGTCACGTCGGTCTTGAGTTCCACTAACTTTCTTGAAAGATACAGTATTTCCCGCTCTTTTCGCAGGCTTTCACCCAGCGCGCCCGGTAAAATGCCCGCGCCGGCCATCACAGCGTCGATATTGCCGTAGGCGCGCAACAGTTTTGCGCCCGTCTTCAGGCCGATCTTCGACACGCCGGGGATGCTGTCGGTGACGTCGCCCATCAGCGCCAGCAGGTCGGGCAGCAGTTCCGGCGGCACGCCGAACTTTTTCTCGACCCAGGCGTGGTCGTGCCAGACGCCCTTGAAATGGTCCCACACGAGCGCGCCGTGGGCGATCAAGCCGTGCAAATCCTTGTCGGTGGTGGCGATGACGGCTGCGCCGCGCCCCTCGTGCAGCCAGCGCATGACGGCCGTGCCGATCACGTCGTCGGCCTCGACCTCGGGAATGCTCACCACGTGCATGCCGAAGCTGGCCAGGGTGGCGTAAAAGCCGGGCAAGGCGTCGCGCAGCACCTGCGGCATGGGCTGGCGTCCCTCGCGGTAACCGGCATACAGGGCGTGGCGCCAGGTGGGGCCGCCGAAATCGAAGGCCGGCAGGATATGCGTCGGCTCGTGATCGTTGATGAGCGTGCGGAACGACGACAGCGCATGGCGCAGCGCGATTTCCGCCTTCAGGTCGGAATCGGGTTCAGGACTGGCTTCGTAGACGCGGCGTACGATATTCAAGCCGTCGATAGCGAGGAGTCTGGCCATGCGGTAAATGGATACTGGTTGAATCGATCATTTTACCGTATGGAGCAAGCACTATTCCCCGCGAATTCCGCTTGGCAGGTTTTACGCGGCGTAACAACGCCTAACAAAACCGTAGTGAGCGGAAGTGAATTGTGGCTAAGAAGCGCAACCGTACTCAAGTACGGTGAGCATCGCAGGCCGCAAGTCGCGACGCGCAGTAGGTTTGGTTAGGCGTTCTCACTTGGCGAAATCGTAGGGCCCGCCCCGTTCGAGCGCCCGCTGGTAGGCGGGCCGCGCATGGATGCGCTGCAGGAACGCCGTCAGCTTCGGCAGGCGCTCGTCGAGTCCGCCGCGCATGGCGGCCGCTTCCAGCGGAAAGCTCATCTGGATGTCGGCAGCCGTGAATTCATTGCCGGCAAACCATTTGCTGTTCTCCAGCTCCGCTTCCATGTAGGCCAGCTGGCTGTTGATATTGGGCAGGATGAAGCTGCTCTTGACCTTGCTGGCGATGCCGCGCGCGATGGGTTTCACGAAAAACGGCATCGGCGACGATTCGACCTTGTCGAACACCAGCTTCATCAGCAGCGGCGGCATGGCCGAGCCTTCCGCGAAATGCAGCCAGTAGGTCCAGCGCAGCTTCTCCGGCGTGCCCGCCGCCGGGATTAAGCGGCCATTGCCGTAGCGCTCGACCAGATACTCGATGATGGCGCCCGATTCGGCGACGGTGTTGGCGCCGTCCGTAATCACGGGCGACTTGCCCAGCGGGTGGACGGCCTTCAGCGAGGCGGGCGCCAGCATGGTTTTCGGGTCGCGCTGGTAGCGCTTGACCTCGTAGTCGAGGCCCAGTTCTTCGAGCAGCCAGAGCACGCGCTGCGAGCGCGAATTGTTCAGATGGTGGACGACGATCATGGTTTTCCCGTTAAGCGATGGTTGAGTTCCAGTATAGCCGGGACGGCCGGATCGGGGCGGCGCAAGGGAATCTGCAAAAAAATTGCGAAAAACAGTATTTTCAATTGATAACTTTTCAGTATTCCCTTATCTTGTTTTGTTTCCAATAAGTAAGGAAACCCCCTGTGGATTTCGACACCAACAACACCTCGCCCAAGCGCGAAGCCATTACCTTCAGCGCCACGGGCAGCGAATACTTCCGTATCTGGATCGTCAACCTGCTGCTGAGCATCGTCACCCTGGGCATTTATTCCGCCTGGGCCAAGGTGCGCCGCAACCGCTATTTCTATTCCAGCACCCACCTGGCTGGCAGCAGCTTCGAATACCACGGCAATGCCGTCGCCATCCTGAAGGGCCGCATCGCGGCCGTCGTGCTGATCGGCGGCTACAACATCGCTTTCCAGATCTCGCCCGTCATCGGCCTGATCATGCTCGTGCTGATGATGGCCGTGCTGCCATGGCTGGTGTGGAAAAGCCTGCAATTCAAGCTGTACAACACCAGCTACCGCGGCATCCGCTTCGGCTTTGACGGCAGCGCCAAAGAAGCCTACAAATACTTCCTGTGGCTGCCCATCCTGAACACCTTCACGGCTGGCCTGATGACGCCGTTCCTGCACCAGCGCCTGAAGCGCTTCCAGCACACGCAGAGCCGCTTCGGCAGCAGCAACTTCAGCTTCGACGCCTCGGTCGGCAGCTTCTACAAAACCTATCTGCTGTTCTTCGCCCTGCTGCTGGCCGGTTTCCTGGTCCTGATCTTTGTCGTCTTCGCCAGCGTCTTCGCCACGTTTGCCGCCGATGCCAACGATGTCACCAAGGCCGGCAGCATCTTCGGCGCCGTGGCCGCCCTGTATGCCTGGGCCTTTGTCGTGCTGCCGCTGTTCCTGACCATGATCCAGAACCTGATCTGGAACCACACGCGCCTGCAGCAGCACCAGTTCCAGTCGCAGCTGACATGGGGCCGCACCACCTTCATCATGCTGACCAACCTGCTGGGCATCGTCGTCACCCTGGGCCTGTTTTCGCCATTCGCCCACGTGCGCTGGCTGAAGTACCGCCTGGAAGCGACCTCGATGCTGGTGCATGGCAGCCTGGACGCCTTTGTCGCCGCCACCGCAGAGCAGGTGTCGGCCACGGGCGAAGGCATGGTCGACCTGCTGGACTTCGACCTGTCGCTGTAGCATGACGCTCGACCATCAAGCGCCGGGCGCGGCTCCCGTGCCCGCGCGCTATTTCGACGGCCAGACTTCGCGCCTGCACCACGTCACGCTCAGCGTGCGCGATGGCATGGCCGTGCTGGCCGGCGACATCGAACGCAGTTGCCCGCTGGGCGAGCTGCACGTGTCCGAACGCAGCAGCCACGCCGTGCGCAAGGTCAGCTTTCCCGACGGCGCCTACCTGGAGATCGCCGACCAGGCGGCCTTCAACGACATGCTGCATGACACGGGCCACCGCGACGGCTGGGTGGTGCGGCTGCAGCAAAGCTGGCGCGGCGCCCTGCTGGCCACGGTCGCCACCGTGCTGGCCCTGTGGCTCAGCTATCAGTACCTGCTGCCGGTGGTGGCGAAGGGCGTCGCGTATGCGATTCCCCAGTCCGTCGAGCGCCAGCTGGGCCAGGGCGTGCTCGATTTCCTCGACGAACACGTGTTTGAGGCAAGCAAGCTCGCTGACGCGCGCCAGCAAGCCTTGCGCACCCGGTTCGCAAGCCTGGCCACGCCCGGCGACGGCACGCCCGAGCACCGCATCGTTTTCCGCAAGAGCAAAATCGGTCCGAACGCGTTCGCCCTGCCGTCCGGCGACATCGTGCTGACCGATGAAATGGTGGAACTGATGCCGGACGACGACGCCATCATGGGCGTGCTGGCGCATGAACTGGGCCATTTGCAGCAGCGCCACCTGACGCGCCGCCTGATCCAGACGTCGGCCGTGGGCGCCGGCGCGGCGCTGCTGTTCGGCGACGTGTCAACCGTGGTGGCAACCTTGCCGCCGCTGCTGCTGGATTTGAAGTATTCGCGCGACGTCGAGCGCGAGGCGGACGACTACGCGATTGCCATGCTGCGCCAGAACGCTATTCCACTGGAACACCTGGCGCAAGTGTTCGTCGCCTTGGGCAAGCTGGATCATGGCACGCCCTACCTGTCGAGCCATCCGGCCAGCACTGAACGCATCGAGCGCATCAGAGCGGCACAGCGCTAGATCCTCACGCGGCGTCCACCGGGCGCCGCGTTCTTTCCCTCCAGCACGTTCCGCGAATCGAAGGTAGACTCGGCTTTACCAGTCTGACTTCACCGGAGTGCCCATGCACCTAGTACCATTTCGCTACCTGACCTTCATTGCGACGGCAGCCATCTTTGTCCTGTCCCTGTTTTACTACGATCATTACTGGCTGCCCGTGCTGGCCGGTGCGCTGACCCTGGTCGGCATCAGCGACCTGCTGCAAACGAAGCGCGCCCTGCGCCGCAACTACCCCATCCTCGCGCATTTCCGTTTCTTCTTCGAAAGTATCCGCCCCGAAATCCGCCAGTATTTCCTGGAAAGCGACAGCGAAGCGACGCCGTTCTCGCGCAGCCAGCGCAGCATCGTCTACCAGCGCGCCAAGGAGCAGACGGACAAGCGCCCGTTCGGCACCCAGCTCGACGTGTATGAAGCGGGCTATGAATGGATCAACCATTCCATCGCCCCCGCCAAGGTCACGGGCCACGATTTCCGCATCGAGATCGGCAACCATCCGGACTGCCGACGTGAAAAGCCGTATTCGGCCAGCGTCTTCAATATCTCGGCGATGAGCTTCGGCGCCCTGTCGGCCAACGCCATCCTGGCCTTGAACGGCGGCGCGCGCAGCGGCGGCTTCATGCACGACACGGGCGAAGGCAGCATCAGCCCCTATCACCGCGAAAACGGCGGCGATCTGGTGTGGGAAATCGGCTCCGGCTACTTCGGCTGCCGCAACCAGGACGGCACTTTTTCTGAGGAACGCTTCATCGCCAACGCCAGCTCGGAGCAGGTGAAAATGATCGAGCTGAAAATGTCGCAGGGCGCCAAGCCGGGCCACGGCGGCGTGCTGCCCGGCCCGAAAGTGACGATCGAGATCGCCACCACGCGCGGCGTGATGGTGGGCGAGGATTGCGTCTCGCCGGCCGCGCACAGCGCCTTTTCCACGCCGCTGGAAATGCTGCACTTTATCGACCGCCTGCGCATGCTCTCCGGCGGCAAGCCGACGGGCTTCAAGCTGGCCATCGGCCATCCGTGGGAATTCTTCGCCATCGTGAAAGCCATGCTGGAAACGGGCATCACGCCCGACTTCATCGTCGTCGACGGCAGCGAAGGGGGCACGGGCGCCGCGCCCCTGGAATTCACGGACCACGTGGGCACGCCGCTGCAGGAAGCGCTGGTACTCGTGCATAACACCCTCGTGGGCGCCAATCTGCGCGCGAAGGTCAAGATCGGCTGCTCGGGCAAGATCATCACGGCCTTCGACATCGCCCGCCTGCTGGCGCTGGGCGCCGACTGGTGCAATTCGGCGCGCGGCTTCATGTTCGCGCTGGGCTGCATCCAGTCGCAAAGCTGCCACACGGACCGCTGCCCCACGGGCGTGGCCACGCAAGACCCGCAGCGCCAGCGCGCACTGGTGGTGCCCGACAAGATCGCCCGCGTGGCACACTTCCACCAGAACACCATGAAGGCGCTGGCCGAACTGATCGCCGCCGCCGGCCTGGCGCACCCGCAGGAACTGCGTCCGCACCACCTGGTGCGGCGCATTTCGCCGAACCAGGTGAAACTGGCGTCGGCCCTGCTGCCCTTCCTCGAAGCGGGCCAGCTGCTCGACCCGAGCCAGCTGCCGCAACTGCCGCCCGTGTTCGGCCTGTACTGGCCAAAGGCGCAATCGGCTTCGTTCCAGAGTCTCGATTGATACGGCCGCTGCGCAAGTGGAGCAATACCACTTAATAACCACTTGCGCAAATATCTGAATCCAATACAATACCAAAAAAAGGCAGCTTTTCCGGTGATGATCCAGATGCGTCACCGTAGGCCACAATACGGACTTGTCGTCATCAGAATGAATACCGGAGGAGTGACAGCATGGAACAGGGTTTGCGCGAGAAAATAGGACAGTTGTTCATGGTGGGCTTCGACGCCCTGCAGGCGGACGAGCATATCAAGACCTTGATACGCGAAAAGAAGGTGGGCGGCGTGATCCTGTTCCGCCGCAACGTGCACACGCCCGCGCAAGTGTCGGCCCTGTGCCGCGAACTGCAGGAGATCAACGCGGAAGTGTCCGACACGCCGCTGCTGATCTCCATCGACCAGGAAGGCGGCATGGTGATGCGCATCGAACAGGGCGTCACGCCGATCCCCGCAGCGATGGCTTTCCAGGCGGCCGGCTCCATCGACGACTGCGAACGCATGAACCAGATCAGTGGCGATGAAATGCGCCAGGTGGGCATCAATATGCTGCTGGCCCCCGTGCTGGACGTGAACAACAACCGCAACAACCCCGTCATCGGCGTGCGCGCGTATGGCGAGGATGCCGCCACCGTCATCGACTACGGCATGGCGGCCATGCGCGGCCAGCGCGCCAGCGGCGTGGCCGTCACCGCCAAGCACTTCCCCGGCCACGGCGACACGGCCACCGACACGCATTACGCCATGGCGCTCGTCCCGCACGACAAGGAACGCCTGCGCGCCGTGGAACTGGCGCCCTTCCGCGCGGCCATTGCCGGCGGCGTGGATGCCATCATGACGGCGCACGTGGTCTTCCCCGCTTTCGAGGCCGACACCAGTGTGCCGGCCACCCTGTCGAAAGGCGTGTTGACGGACCTGCTGCGCGGCGAGTTGAAATACCAGGGCGTCGTCATCACCGACTGCCTGGAAATGGCGGCAATTGCCGACGGCGTCGGCATCGCCCAGGGCGCCATCGCCACCTTGCAGGCGGGCGCCGACATCGTCCTCATTTCGCACCGCGAAGCGCAGCAGACGGCCGCCATCGATGCCGTCATCGCCGCCGTGGAGCGCGGCGACATCTCCATCGCCCGCATCGACGCGGCTTGCGCGCGCGTGGCGGAACTCAAACGCAACCGCGCAGTGCGCGACTGGCGCGAACGCCCGGTCAATCCGCCGGCGCTGATGCAGCCGGCCGCCATGGCCCTGTCGCAGCTGCTGCAAAAAGCGGCCTTGCGCGTGCAGGGCGACTACCGCCAGCTCGACGCCAGCCTGCCCGTGACCCTGCTGACGGTGGAAGTGCGCTCGCGCAGCGAAATCGACGAAGTGGCGCTGGGCCGCAACAAGGAAGCGCGCAGCTCGATGCTGCCGGCGCTGCTCGAAGCGGGCCTGGACGTGCGCGAGTACGCCTTGTCGGCCGAGGCGCTGGAAGAAGAGGTCAATGCAGCCATCGCCTTTGCGCAAGGCTCGCAGCAGATCGTGCTGCAAACGTATAACGCCATGTTCGTCGACGGCCAGCGCCGCCTGGTCGAAGCCCTGCCGCACGACAAGCTGTGGCTGGTGGCGGGCCGTTTGCCGTATGACCTGGACCTGGCGCCCGACGCGCAAGGCCGCCTGGCCGCCTTCGGCTGCCGCCCGGCCGCGCTGGTACCGGTGGTCGACAAGCTGGCCGGCAAAGCGTAAGCGCAGCGCTGCAGACGTAAAAAAACCCGCATGCGCGGGTTTTTTTCATTCAGCTTGGCGCAACGGGCGGCAGGGCCGCCACCGCCAGCAAGGCAAACGGACCGAGGAACAGGCCGATGCCGAACCAGAGTCCCCCGTGGCGGCCGCGCCGGCTGGCCAGCAGCCAGGTGGCGACCGCAAACAGAAACATGAAGATCAACAGTATCGCCATTGCAACTCCTTGCCATGCGGAAAGCCCAGTGTAGCCCACGGGCGCGCCCGTGGCTACACTGAAATACACCCTAGCGCTGCACCTGCATCAGGATCACGCGCTTGCTGCTGCTGCCGTCGGCCGGTGGCGTGGCGGACGGCGGCGGCGGGCTGTCGCAGGAGCCGCAGGAACCGCAGCCACTGCCGCAACCGGGCGCCACCTTGAAGAAGGTCGACATCTTCGCCTCATCGAGGCCGCAGCGCACGAGGCCACGCACGATGGCGCGGCGCACGCCCGCCGGCAGGTACTTGGTCGAAAAATGCAGCAGCGCGGCTGCGACGATCAGGGCGACGATGAGGGTTTGCCACATGCTTTTCTCCTAAGCGCCCAGCATCAGGGCGATGCGGTACGTGATGAACGAGGCGGCATACGCCAGGGCGAACATGTAGCCGGCCATCAGCAGCGGATAGCGCCAGCCGCCCGTCTCGCGTTTCACCACGGAGAGGGTCGACAGGCACTGCGGCGCGAACACATACCAGGCCAGCAGGGACAGCGCCGTGGCCATCGACCACGAATGGGCGATCAGCGGCTCCAGGGTGGTGGCCAGCGCGTCGCCCGTTTGCGACAGCGCATACACGGTGCCCAGGGCGCCGACGGCCACTTCGCGCGCCGCCATGCCCGGCACCAGCGCGATACAGATCTGCCAGTTGAAACCGATCGGCGCGAAGATCACTTCCAGGCCGCGGCCCAGGATGCCGGCCAGGCTGTAGTAGATCGGCGGATGGATCGCGTTGTCCGGCGGGCCGGGGAAGGTGCTGAGGAACCACAGGATGATCATCAGGCTCAGGATGATGGTACCGACGCGCGTGAGGAAGATCTTCGCGCGCTCCCACAGGCTGACGGCCAGATTGCGCAAATGCGGCCAGTGGTAGGCCGGCAGTTCCAGCAGCAGCGGCTGGTTGCCGCGCACCCCCATGCTGCGCTTCATGACCCAGGCCACGGCCATGGCCGAGATGATGCCGGCAAAGTACAGGACGAACAGCACCAGGCCCTGCAGGCTCAAATAGCCCCACACCTGGCGTTCCGGAATGAAGGCGGCAATGATCAGCGCATACACGGGCAGGCGCGCCGAGCACGTCATCAGCGGCGCGATCATGATGGTGACGAGGCGGTCGCGCGGGTTCTGGATGGTGCGTGCCGCCATCACGCCGGGAATGGCGCAGGCAAAGCTCGACAGCAGCGGGATGAAGGCGCGGCCCGACAAGCCCACGCCGCCCATCATGCGGTCCAGCAAAAAGGCCGCGCGCGGCAGGTAGCCGCAGTCTTCCAGGCTCAGAATGAAGAAGAACAAAATCAGGATCTGCGGCAGGAAGACCAGCACGCTGCCGACGCCGCCGATGATGCCTTCCACCAGCAGGCTTTTCAGGTGGCCGTCGGGCATGTTCGCCGTCAGCACGGCGCCCAGGTGGCCCACGCCATCGGTGATCATTTCCATCGGCGTGGCGGCCCACGCAAACACGGCCTGGAAGATCAGGAACATCAGCACGGCCAGGATGATGGGGCCGAAGACGGGATGCAGCACCACGTCGTCGATCTTTTCCGTCAGGTTGCCGCTGTCGCGCGTGTCGTTGCTGACGGCGGCCAGGATGCGGCGCACTTCGCGCTGGGTTTCTTCGACGCTGACGGCATCGATGGCCGCCAGCGGTTTCGCTTCCACCACCGGCAGCGGCAGCATGGCGTCGATGGCGTCGAGCAGGGCTTTTTCGCCATCGTGCTGCACCGCGATGGTTTCCACCACCGGCATGCCCAGTTCCTGCGACAGCCTGGCCGTGTCGATGACCATGCCGCGCTTGCGCGCCACGTCCGTCATGTTCAGCGCCAGCAGCATGGGCAGGCCCAGGCGCTTGACTTCCAGCACCAGGCGCAGATTCAGGCGCAAATTGGTGGCGTCGACGACGCAGATGATGGCGTCCGGGCGCGGGTCGCCCTTCCGCAAGCCGCCCACCACGTCGCGCGTGATGGCTTCATCGGGCGTGGTGGCCGACAGGCTGTAGGCGCCAGGCAGGTCGAGCACGCGCACGGGCTTGCCGGCGGGCGAGGTGAAATGGCCTTCCTTGCGCTCGATGGTCACGCCGGCGTAGTTCGCCACTTTCTGGCGCGCGCCCGTCAAACGGTTGAACAGGGCGGTCTTGCCGCAGTTCGGATTGCCCAGCAAGGCAATTTGTGGCTGATGCGGCGGCTTGTGCACGCCCGCATCGACGATTGTTTCGACAGCACCCATGGTCATTCCGGTTGAAGCAGCGGTTGAATCGTAATCAGCGCCGCTTCGAAGCGGCGCAGCGCGAACGTGGCATTGCCCACCTTGATGGCCAGCGGATCGCCGCCGGGAATGCCGCGCTTGAGCATGCGGATGCGTTCGCCGGGAACGAATCCCAGCTCCATCAAGCGGCGGACGAGGTCGACGCCGTCCTCCGTCTGTCCTGCCGTGTGGGGCGTGATATGCAACACCGTGCCGCTCTGGCCGACTGCCAGTGCGTCGAGCGTCATCATGGGTGGAACTAGAGTCATGAGCAAATTCCGTTCAAATTAAGAACACCGGGGACAGACTGCTGCGCGTGGCGCATCGTGTTTGACGTGGGTGTTGTGAGGTAAAACGCAACTGTTGCGCATTACCGACAAGCGGCCTTTCAATATGTCCAGACGGCGACCGTCCGAGACAATACCAGCATTATAAACATGAATGCGAATAGTTTTTATTTAGCCCGGAGAGCCGCCCCCATCAAGGGCTGCGCCATCCGAAAAAATGGCATATCGATGCGCCGCGCCAGGCCGTCAACTGCCGCACACTTGATCAAAATCGCTTGCATTGTCCCGCACTTTGCGCGACAATGAAACGTAATGATAATGATTCTCATTAAAACACTAGCAACAATGCTTTCCAGCACTAGTGTCTGTTCATCCTCCAGCCAGAAGGTGTATCAATGATTGTATGTGTCTGCAACAACATATCTGATCGTGAAATCCGTCAAGCCGTCGATCTTGGCCTGTCCAGCATGGCCGAACTGCGCCGCGACCTGGGCGTGGCCACCTGCTGCGGCAAATGCCACACCTGCGCGCGGGAAGTGCTGAACGATCACCTGAACGCCACCGTGGCGCTGCAAGAAACCGTATTGATGCGAGCTGTACTGACAAACTAAGAAAGCGATGAATGCCATGACGATGATGCCCCCGCCCGTAACGGTGCAGGCCGTGCAGCAATTTGCCGACTTCGACAAGAAGCGCAACAAATTCGCGCCGCTGATGGCCATCGTCGTCCTGCATATCGCCGGCTTTTACGCCATCCAGAGCGGGCTCTTGAGCCGCGTCGTCACGGCGGCCATGCCGACCATCACGACCATCAGCATCATCGCCCCGCCGGCGCCACCGAAACCGCCGGCACCGTCCGTGCCGAAAACCGTGGAACTGAGCGCCCCCGTGCCGCGCGCCGTCATTCCGCCGCTGCCGCTGATCGCCGTGGCGCCGAGCGAACCGACGATCACGCCGCCGCAGCCGACGCGCGCCGAAGCGGCCCCTGTCGCCACCGCCGCGCCGACGGCGCCAGCGGCACCGTCGCCGACGCCGCCGGCACCAGCAACGCCGCGCACCGTCAGCAGCGTCGAATACATCAAGGCGCCGCAGCTGATCTACCCGAATCTGTCGCGTCGCCTGGGTGAAAGCGGCACCGTGGTGCTGCGCATCCTGATCAATGAAAAGGGCTTGCCCGAGCAAATCCTGATCCAGAAATCGACCGGCTACAACAACCTCGACGAAGCGGGTCGCCAGGCCGCCCAGCGCGCGCTGTTCAAGCCGATGATCGAAAACGGCAAGCCCGTACCCGTCTACGTTTTAGTACCACTGACCTTCCAACTGAGCTAGCCTTCCGGCGGCCCTTGGGCCGCTGCCAGCCCGCAAGCACCGCACCCTGTGCCCTGCTTGCTTTTTTGCGCCCGTTTTAGTCAAGCGATTTGCTTGTTTCAGTCTGCCAGCCTACATCCCCGGGCCAGGCAGACTTTTTTTTGCCTGCTATCACGTCAGATCGTCAGGTCGGATTACGCCCAGTTCAGCGCCAAAGGCCGCGCGTATCCGACACCAGCCTTACATCTCCGCCCACATCCGCAGCAGATTGTGATAATGCCCCGTCAGCCCCACCGTCGCCGGCGAGTCGCCATGCTCCGCGCGCACGCTCTGGATATTCTGATCGAGCTCGAACAGCATGCTGCGCTTCCAGTCTTCGCGCACCATGCTTTGCGTCCACAGGAAGGAGCAGATACGCTCGCCGCTGGTGACGGGCAGCACCTGATGCACGCTACTCGACGGATACACGATCACGTCGCCGGCCGGCAGTTTCACTTCATGCGTGCCATACGCATCGACCACGACCAGCTCGCCGCCTTCGTACTCGTCCGGCTCGCTCAGGAACACGGTCGACGAGACGTCGGCGCGCATCGATTGCATGCCGTTTTTCGGCGTGCGGATGGCGCCATCGATATGCAGGCCATAGTGCTCGCCGCCCGCATAGCTGTTGAAGAATGGCGGCAGGATGCGCAGCGGCAGCACGGCGGCAAAGAACAGCGGATTGGCCATCAGCGCGCGGCTGACGATCTCGCCCAGTTCCAGCGCCAGCGGCGAACCTTCGGCCAGCTGGCGGTTGCGCTTGACTTGCGCGCCTTGCGCCCCGACGCTGGCGCGTCCATCGACCCAGTCCGTCTGCGCCAGGCGCTGGCGAAACTGCGTCACCTGTTCCGGCGTCAGCACGCCGGGTATATGCAGCATCATCTTGCTATCCTTTTTCAGTAAATATCGCTGCCTGATTATCGCATCGCCGGCGTCGGCCAAGAAGGCACAAAAGCAAGAACGGACGAACATTTCCCGTCTTTTCAGCGCGGCCATGCACGCGCGCCAGCGGCGGCAAAACAGCGCCGGAAACGCGAATGAGAATGGCCTTCATTTTCCTTAACAAATAAAAAACGGCGCAAACACGGAATCCACTTGAGAATGGGTTTTATTCGCACGATATTTACGTTAAAAAGACGGAAAAATGCCGTTTAGCACCGGAAATCGCCGGCATTTTGCGCTATCATGCGGGCATAGCGAAACCGGCAACCTGCGCGCCACCAGGCAGCCAACGCCACCCGGCAGTGAACGCCAGCAGCCTGCGGTTTCATCATCGAACGCAATACAGAACAAAGGAAATCCCATGAAGGGCGATAAAGAAGTCATCCGCATGCTCAACGCACAGCTCACCAACGAACTGTCGGCCATCAACCAGTACTTCCTGCATGCGCGCATGTACAAGCACTGGGGCCTGGAAAAGCTGGGCAAGAAGGAATACGAAGAATCGATCGGCGAAATGAAACACGCCGACAAGCTGATCGACCGCATCCTGATGCTCGACGGCCTGCCTAACCTGCAAGCGCTGCACAAGCTGCTGATCGGCGAGAACACGCCGGAAATGCTGGAATGCGATTTGAAGCTGGAACGCGCCGCGCACGCCACCGTCAAGGAAGGCATCGCCATCAGCGAAAAAGCGGGCGATTACGTCTCGCGCGACCTGTTCCTGATGATCCTGGAAGACACGGAAGAGCATATCGACTGGCTCGAAACGCAGATCGACCTGATCGCCAAAGTCGGCATCCAGAACTACCTGCAAAGCCAGATGGCGATTGAAGAGTAATTGTTCTTCAAGGCAGAGAAAAAAAACCGGCAGCGCCGGTTTTTTTACGCCTGCCGTCAAGCCTTGCCGGTCTGCGGCGGGCGCAGTTTGACGAACAGCACGGCCACCGCCGCGCACAGCAACAGGGCGCCGGCCAGCCGGATGACGTTCTCCGGATTGCCTCCCAGCCAGCTGCGGTAATACAGGGGCAAGGTGAAGATCTGGATGATCATCGGGATGACGATGAACATATTGAAAATGCCCATGTAGACGCCCGTGCGCTCGGGCGGGATGCAGCCTGCCAGCATGATGTAGGGATTGCCCATGATGCTGGCCCAGGCCAGGCCCACGCCCAGCATCGGTAGCAACAGCAGCGCCGGGCTGTGGATCAGCGGGATGCTCATCATGCCCACGCCGGCCGCGCACAGGCACACGCTGTGCATGCGCTTGGGACCGAAGCGGCGCGTGAACGGCACCAGCGCGAAGGCGGCGACAAAGGCGACGAAATTGTAGAAGGCGCCCACCTGCCCGTTCAGCAGGCCTGCGTCGCGAAAACCTTGCGACGCGGGGTCCGTCGTGTGAAACAGCGTGGCCGACAGCGACAGCGCGATGTACTGCCAGTAGCAGAACAGGGCGTACCACTGGAACAGGTTGACGAGGGCCAGCTGCTTCATCGTCGGTGGCATGTCGCGCAGGGCCGCGCCGATATCGGCCAGCGTGTGGCGCCAGCCCGGCGGGCGGCTACGGATGGCCGCCAGCTCGGCCGCCGTGAGCGGGTTTTCCGGCGTCGTCTTCAGGGTCCACAGCACCGAGGCGAGCGAGAACACGGCGCCGATCATGAAGGCGGCGATGACGATGTGCGGGATATGGCTGCCATTGACGGCGTCCTTGTTCATGCCCAGCATGACGAGCAGCGACGGCGTCAGATAGGCCAGCGTCTGTCCCAGCCCGGTAAACGCACTTTGCGTGAGAAAACCCAGCGAGTGCTGCTTCTTGTCGAGCTTGTCGCTGACAAAGGCGCGGTAGGGCTCCATCGTCACGTTGTTGGCCGCGTCGAGTATCCACAGCAGGCTGGCCGCCATCCACAGAGTGGGACTGAACGGCATGGCCAGCAGGCCCAGGCTGCACAGGATGGCGCCGATCAGGAAGTACGGCGTGCGGCGGCCCCAGCGCGTCACCGTGCGGTCGCTCATGGCGCCGATCAATGGCTGCACGAGCAGCCCCGTCATGGGACCGGCCAGCCACAGGTAGGGCAGGCTCGCTTCATCGGCGCCCAGGTATTTGTAGATGGGGCTCATGCTGCTTTGCTGCAGCCCAAAACTGAATTGGATGCCGAAAAAGCCGACATTCATGTTGACGATCTGCCAGAACGACAGGTGCGGACGGTGCGCGCTGGCGTCGCTCATGCTGCTTCCCTTTCCAGCCACAGCATATGCCAGGGCTGCAAGCCCACCGTGCCGGACAGCACGCTGCCATCGAGGCTGTTGCGCCATTCGCCTGCCGGCAAAGTGAAACGCTGGCTGGCGCCGCTGAAGTTGCTCAGATTGAGAAACGCGTCGCCGCGCAGCAGCGCCAGCACGGCCGGCGCACCGGCGGGCAGCACGCTGCGTGGCGCGGCGGCGGCCAAGGCCGGCAAGCGCCGGCGCACCTCGACCAGCTGGCGCAGCGCCAGGTACAGCCGGCCGCTGGCGCTCACGCCATCGTGGCGCCATGCCAGCAGGCTGTCGTCGAACGCGGGACGCTGCAGCCAGCGGCTGTCCATCGCCCGGTCGGCCCGCTGCGTGTAGCTGTGATCATTGGTCATACCCAGTTCATCGCCCATGTACAGCACGGGCAAGGCGCCAAAGCTCAATGCCAGGCCATGCAGCAGCAGCAGGCGCCGCAACGCGTATTCCTGCTCCTGCACCGTGGCGGCGCTTTCCAGCCCGGCCAGCGAGGCGGCCATGCCGTTGCTGCCATGCGCCTTGTCGGCGCTGCTGCTCTGGAAGGCGGCGCCGCGCGCATAGCTGCCGGGCGCGCCGGCAAAAAACTGCGCGATGCGCGCCAGGCGCGCCGGTCCGTTCGCGCCCGCTTCGTTGAGCAGCACGTTCCAGCCGATGTCGTCGTGGCAGCGCACATAACTGAGCCAGCTGGCGGCCGGCGGCAGCGGCGGCGTGGCGGCGATCACCTGCTGCAGCAAATCCGTGCTTTCCTCGGCCAGCGCGCCCCAGCCGGCGGCCATCAAGCTGCTGTGATAGGCGATATGGCATTCAGGCGCGGCATCGCTGCCAAAGTAGGCGGGCAGCTTGGGCGTGGGCACGATGGCTTCGGCCTTGAGCAGCACGCCCGGCGCGACGATGGCGGCGATCGCGCGCAACGCCTGCAGCAGGCTGTGGGCTTCGGGCTGGTTCATGCAATCGCTACCTTCGCGCTTCCACAGGAAGGCCGTCGAATCGAGGCGGAACACCTCGATACCCTTGTTGGCCAGGCCCAGCATGGCGCCGGCCATGGCCGCGAAGACGGCCGGATTGGCGTAATTCAAATCCCATTGATACGGATAGAACGTGGTCCAGACCCAGCGCTCGAGCTCCGGCACGAACGTGAAATTGCCGGGCGCTGCCTGCGGGAAAACCTGCCCCACGGTGCGCTCGTAGCGGTCCGGCTGTACGCGGTCGGGATAGGTGTGGAAAAAATCGCGCAGCAGCGGATCGCCGGCCTTGGCGCCCAGCGCCCACGCATGGTCGTCGGCCACGTGGTTGAGGATCAGGTCCGAGCACAGGCTGATGCCGGCCGCGCGCAGCTGCGCCGTCAACGCCAGCAAATCGGCATTGCTGCCCAGCGCGGGATCGACTTCCTCGAAGCTGGCGACGGCAAAGCCGCCATCGCTTTCGCCGGCGCGCGGACGCAAGAACGGCAGCAGGTGCAGATACGTCACGCCCAGTTCGCGCAGGTGGGCAATGCGCGCCGCCACGCCCTGCAAGCTGCCGCCAAAGCGCTGCACGTACGCGCTGTAACCGAGCATGGACTGGCTGGCAAACCAGTCCGGTTGCGCTTCGCGCTGGGCATCCTGCTGCCGCAGCTCGGGGGCGCGGGCCGCATACAGCCGCCCCACGCTTTCCATCAGGTCGCCCAGCCAGGGCAGGAAGTCCGGCCGCTGGCCATACAGACTGCCCAAACGGTCGAGCAAGACCGCCTCCTGGCGCGCATAGCGGCGCGCCGCATCGTCGCGCAAGTGCGTGGGGAGCGGCGCCAGCAGGCGCGCCAGGGGGCTGCGTATCGACATCATGAATCCTATCCTTGCTTAAAATGCGTATTTCAGGCTGACCTTGACGGCGCGCCCCGTGATCGAGCGGGCCGCATGGCCATCGCCCTCGACTTCCGTATAGCCGATCTTGTCGAGCAGATTGTTCGCCGTCAGCGCAACCTGCAATTGCGGCGTGAGCTGGTAATTGACGAAGGCGTTGAGCACCTGGTAGGCGGGCAAGGTGATCGTGTGCGCATCGTCGCCCCACGATTTGCCCGTGCCGACCAGGCTCGCGCCCAGGGTAGCCTGCCCCCATTCATAGGTGGGCGCGATCTGGTAGACGACACGCGCCTGGCGCCGCGGCATATTGCCGATCAGCGCCACGTCGGCCGCCGCCGTGCCCGTGATCTCGGCATCCGTGAACGTCAATCCGCCATTGATGCGGAAGTCGCCGGCGCTGTAGGCCGCTTCCAGTTCCACGCCCTTCGCTTCATAGCTGTTGGCCGTGCGCAGCTGGGTGGTCGCTTCGTAATTGCTTTCTTTCGTCTTGGCCTGGAACACGGTGACGAAGGTGCTCAGGGGGCCGCGCCGCCATTTCACGCCGCCTTCGAGCTGGCGCACGGTGTTGATCGCCACGGGCACGCTGCCATCGAGCGGTGTGCCGAACAGGATGCGGTCGGCATTGAAGGCCACGCCTTCGCTGACGCGGGCAAACACGGCCAGATTCGCTTGCAGCTTGTAGTTCGCGCCCAGCGAGTACGAGGTGTGGCCCAGGGTGTAGTCGACCCGCTGCACCGTCGACGGCAGATACGCTTGCGCGCCGGTGGCCTGGTTGGCCGTGCCGCTCGCATGCTGGCGGTCGCGCCGCAGGCCGCCGTCGAGATTCAGCGCGCCGCTTTCCCAGGCCAGGTTCAGATACGGCGACACCGTGCGGTATTCCATGTCGACGGCGCGCGAGCAGCAGGCGCCGAAGGCCGGGCCGATATAGCCTGGCGTGCCGCTCGCCGTTTGCAGCAGCGCCGGCTGGTCACCCGTGGCCTGCATCAGGTATTCGTTGAAATTCCAGGTCAGGCCCAGCTTTTGCTGCGACAGATACAGGCCGGCCGTGGTGGTCAGCTTGCCGCTGTCGAGGACAAAGGTCTTGGCCAGCTTGGTGTCGCTCAGGGTGTTGCTGGCGTCGTCGATCGAGGTGTTGAACACCACGGCGGAAAACGTGCGACCGATGTAGGGCTTGCCCTGGTTCGGGCCGCTGGCAAACACATAGCTGCCGTCGCTGCCATTATTCGACGGGAAGACGCCGATGAAGCGCCCCGAATTGTCGGCGTAGCGGAAGTTTTCGCTCACGCTCCAGCCCTGCCCCAGCTTGAACGACGCTTCCAGACCCACGGTATCGCTCTTGACGTGCAAGCCGTCATTGACGCGGGTGGCCACGCGCTGGTTATCCTTGTTCAGCACCGTGTCGGGCACCCAGTACGGCGAATAGAAACTGGCCTGGCGCGGGTCGATGCCGGCGATTTCCCCGATACGGCCATTGCGCACGCTGACGGGCACGGGCAGGGCCGTGGGCGACTGGTCGTCGAGATGCTTGAACGACAGGCGCACGAAGCCGCTGTCGAATTCATGCGTGACATTGCCGCGGATCTGGCCACCCTTTTCGCTGTTGACGCCACTGTGGCGGATGCCTTCGCCCGTGCGCCAGGAGCCGCCGATGAAGAAGCGCGTGCGCTCCGAAACCGGCGCGCCGTAATCAAAATCAACACGCGTCTGGTCGTAGCCCAGGCCGCGGCTGATGGCCACGCTGCCGCCCTTCTCCTTGCCATTCTTGCTGATGAAATTGATGATGCCGCCCGGCGAGTTGGTCGCCAGGGTGGAGGCCGAACCGCCGCGCACCACTTCCAGGTGGTCGAGCGTGGAATCGATCTTGACGAAGCTGTCGGGCGTCGTGAAATTGAAGTCGCCGAACTGCAGCACGGGCAAGCCGTCTTCCTGAATCTGCACATAGCGCGCGCCGCCAGCGGAAATGGGCAGGCCGCGCACGGTGATGTTGGCATTGCCTTCGCCGCCCGAGGATTCGGCGCGCAAGCCCGGCACCGAGCGCAGGACTTCGGCCGCGCTGGTCGGTGCGTTGTGCAGGATGGTGTCGAGCTCCATGCTGCTGACGGAATTGCTCGATTTCATTTTGGACGTGCCGCCGGTGGTACCCGTGACGACGATGCGTTCCAGGTTCAGGCCATCGGCGGGAGCGGCGCTGGCGGTGTCGGCGGCCGATTGCGCGTGGGCGGCGCCCAGTTGCAGCATGGCCAGGGCGACGGCGGCAGCCATGCAGCCGCGTTGAGCAGTACGTGCGTTCATTTTGTCTCCAGTGTTGTATGCCGATACATCGAGGTATCCGCTTGTTATGGGTACTGGCCGCCGCATGCCGTGGCGCGCTGGCTGAGCCGGTACGTCATTATTGAACGAATAAGAATTTATTGCAATCGATTGCAATAGAGCACTGCAACATCGAAATGGTGTTGTTTTTAAGGGAATATTACGGGCGATACAGAGGCAAACAGGCGGGAATCGACGTGATCTCAGGCTTTTTCATGCTGCTGTGCAGCATGAAAATTCACGAATAAATTTGAAATGATTGCAATCGGTTGCAATCCCTTGGCCACGCCTTTCAGCGGCCCGAGGCGCGTACGATCAGCTCGGTTGGCAATTGCTGCGATGGCGCAGGCGCGCCGTCGACCAGCGCCAGCAGCGAGGCCACCAGCGCGCGTCCGGCGGCGCGGATCGGCTGGCGTACGGTGGTCAGCGGCGGGTGGAAATACGCGGCCAGTTCGATATCGTCGTAGCCGACCACGGCCACCTGTTCCGGCACGGCCACGCCGCGCGCGCGCAGGGCGTTGATGGCGCTCATGGCGAGCAAGTCGCTGCAGGCAAAGATGGCGTCGAACGGCAGCTGGCGGTCCAGCAGTTCCTGCACGTCCGTCGCGCCGCCCTGCGGCAGGAAGGAGCCGGCCACGTACAGTTGCGGATCGGGCGCCAGTCCTTGCGCGGCCAGCGCCTGCACATAACCGGCGTGGCGCTGCGCCACTTCGGGCAGCTTGGCGTCGCCAAAGAAGGCGATGCGCCGGCGCCCCGCCGCCAGCAAGTGCTCCGTGGCCAGCCTGCCGCCGGCGACGTTATCGCCGCCCACGGTGCAATACAGCTGCTGCGGCAATTGCGCGCCCCACACGACGATGGGCACCTGGCGCGCGGCCAGCTGGTTCAGTTGTTCATGGTGGCGCCACTGGCCGATCAGGATGATGCCGATCACGCGGCCGCTGTCGAAGGACAGGGCGGCCGCATCGAGCGTTTCCGCATCCACGCGCGAAATGAGCATGTCGAAGCCCTGCTCCGTCAGCGCATCGGCCAGACTGCCCAGCATGCTGAGGAAAAAAGGGTCGGACAGGTGCTGGCGCGTGGCCGCGTCATACGGCACCACCACGCCCACCGTGCGGTTCTGTTTCAGGCGCAGGTTTTGCGCGCCGATATTGATGGAATACTTGAGCGAACGGGCCAGCGCGATGACGCGCGCGCGCGTCTCTTCATTGACCAGCGAACTGCCGCTCAGCGCGCGCGACACGGTCGACGTGGACACGCCGGCCAGGCGCGCGATATCGGCCATCTGCAGGCGTTGCTGCGCCTTCGAATCGTTGCCGGTCATCGTGCGCTCACTGCGGCGCGGTGTCCTTGAACGATGGCCGCTCGGACAGTTTGTCGAACAGGCGCGCCAGCGCCGGATGCTCCGCGCGCCAGTCGATTTCCGGGAAGCGGAAGCTGAGCCAGCCCAGGGCGCAGCCCACGGCCACGTCGGCCAGGGTGTAGTTCTTGCCGGCGCAATAGGCGCTCTCGCCCAGACGTGCTTCCAGCGCCGCCAGGCCCAGGGTGACTTTTTCCAGCTGGCGCGCGATCCAGGCCGCGCTTTGCTGCTCGGGCGGACGCTGCGTGCGCTCCAGGCGCACCAGCACGCCCGCGTCGAGGATGCCGTCGGCCAGCGCTTCCCAGTTCTTGATATCGGCCCGCTCGCGGCCATTGCCGCCGGCCGGCAGCAGTTTACAGACGGGCGTGAGCGTGTCGAGGTATTCGACGATGACTTTCGAATCGATCAGCGTGCTGCCATCCTCCATCACCAGGCAGGGTACCTTGCCCAGGGGATTGGCCTGGGCGATGCGGGTTTCCGGCGCCCACACGTTTTCCAGCTCGAAGACATAGTCGAGCTTTTTTTCCGCCAGCACGATACGGGCTTTGCGGACATACGGGCTGGCGAGGGAACCGATCAGTTTCATAGGTACTTTAAGGTAAAGGAGCAACTAGCAGTATAGCATCGGCGGCAGCGGTGTTTGGCAGCACGCACCCGGCGGCCTCCAGTGTGTGGCAGGCACGCCGCATCGGGGCCGGATTCGGCCAACATGGGGGCCATCCGCAGCCGACGGACGGCTGGGCAGCGGCCAGCGGTGGTAAAATCGCCCTTTACTGTGGCGCCGTCAGTGTTGCTGTATTGCAATAACCCTGCCCTCCCCGCGCGCCACACGCCAACCGTTTCTTTAACTTGCGTCCGCTCTCATGACTTCTACTACTCCGTATTCCACGCTGTCGGCCCTGTCTCCGCTCGATGGCCGCTACGCCAGCAAGACCGATCTGCTGCGCCCGATCCTGTCCGAAGCCGGTTTCATGCACCACCGCGTGAAAGTGGAAATCTCCTGGCTGCAAGCGCTGTCGCAAGCCGGTTTCGCTGAAATCAAGCCGTTCTCGGCAGAAGCGAGCGCCCTGCTCGACAAGATGGCGGCCGATTTCTCGGAAGCCGACGCGGCCCGCATCAAGGCCATCGAAGCGGTGACCAACCATGACGTCAAGGCGGTTGAATACTGGCTGAAGGAACAAGTGGCGGACGTGCCGGAACTGGTGGCGGCGTCGGAATTCATCCATTTCGCCTGCACCTCGGAAGACATCAACAACACCTCGCACGGCATGATGCTCAAAGCCGCGCGCGATGGCGTGATGCTGCCGGCATTGAACGGCCTGGTGACCAAGCTGACGCAGATCGCGCACGACAATGCCGACGTGCCGATGCTGTCGCGCACGCACGGCCAGACGGCCAGCCCGACCACCCTGGGCAAGGAATTTGCCAACGTCGTGGCCCGCTTGCAGCGCGCCGTGAAACGCATCGAACAAGTGGAAATCCTCGGCAAGATGAATGGCGCCGTCGGCAACTACAACGCCCATTTGTCGGCCTACCCGGGCTTCGACTGGCCGGCATTCTCCAAGGCCGTCATCGAACAGCGCCTGGGCCTGGTCTTCAACCCGTACACCATCCAGATCGAACCGCACGACTACATGGCCGAACTGTTCGACGCCTTCGCGCGCGCCAACACGATCCTGCTGGACCTGAACCGCGACATCTGGACGTATGTCTCGCTGGGCTACTTCAAGCAAAAGCTGAAAGCGGGCGAAATCGGTTCGTCGACCATGCCGCACAAGGTCAACCCGATCGACTTCGAAAACTCGGAAGGCAACCTGGGCCTGGCCAACGCAGTGCTGAAACACCTGTCGGAAAAACTGCCCGTCTCGCGCATGCAGCGCGACCTGACCGATTCGACCGTGCTGCGCAATATCGGCGTGGGCCTGGGCTATACGCTGCTGGCGTATGACAGCTGCCTGCGCGGCCTGAACAAGCTGGAAGTGAACCACGCGCGCCTGGCGCAAGACCTGGACGCGACCTGGGAAGTGCTGGCCGAGCCCGTACAAACCGTGATGCGCCGCTATGGCATCGAAAACCCGTACGAGCAGCTGAAAGAGCTGACGCGCGGCAAGGGCATCTCGAAAGAAGCGCTGCAAACCTTCGTCAATGGCCTGGCCATTCCGCAGGATGCCAAGGAGGTGCTGCTGACCATGACGCCAGCGAACTACATCGGTATCGCCGCGCAATTGGCCAAAGCCATCTAAGCAGTTTCCACATGGGGATCCTGCTATCCCACTCCTGCGGGGCGGCCAGCACACAAATGCTGCCCGCCCCGCGGTTTTTACAGCAATCTTTCTTGTAGAATCTCCGGCACGCAGCGCAATTTGCTTTTCTTTGGTATATTAGGCCGAATTAGTCCTAATACGTACTACTTTCAAGAAAGCCATCGATGCAACGCTACACCATCACCGCCATCATCCTGCACTGGCTGACCGCCCTGCTGATCATCAGCGCCTTCGTCATGGGCCTGGTCATGGTCGACATTCCCGGCCTGACGCCCACCAAGCTCAAATATTTCTCGTGGCACAAATGGCTGGGCGTGACCGTGCTGGCCATCGCCGCCATCCGCCTGCTGTGGCGCAAGGCCAATGTGCCGCCGCCGCACCCGGCCAGCATGGTTGCCTGGCAAAAGAAGGCGGCCGACGCCATGCACGTGCTGCTGTACTTCCTGATCTTCGCCGTGCCCGTCTCCGGCTACCTGTACACCTTGGCCGCCGGCGTGCCCGTGGTCTACCTGGGCCTGTTCCAGCTGCCCGTCATCATGGCGCCGAACCCGGAACTTAAGCCGCTTTTAAAAGAGATTCATTATGTTCTGAACATGACGATGGCCGCTGCCGTGGCCGCCCATGTGCTGGCGGCGCTGAAGCACCAGTTCATCGACCGCGATGGTGTCCTCAAGCGCATGTTGCCGTAACACCGACTTCCCCTTGCTCACTGAAAAACTACAGGAAAAAAACAAGATGAAAACCACCCAACGCATCGTCCTCGCTTCCCTGCTGGGCCTGTCCGTGGCCGCCACCGCCGCCACCTTGCTGAAAGTCGATCCCGCCAAGACCAGCGTATCGGCCGTGTTCAAGCAAATGAACGTGCCCGTGGAAGCGAAGTTCAAGAAGTTCAATATCGCCATCGATTACAACCCTGCCGCGCCGGACGCCTCGAAGGCGTCGGTGGAAATCGAGACGGCCAGCATCGATATCGGCGACCCCGAGTACAACAAGGAAGTGGCGAAGAAAGAATGGTTCAACTCGGCCCAGTTCCCGAAAGCCACCTTCGTCTCGAGCAGCATCAAGGCGGCCGGCGCGGGCAAGCTGACGGTGACCGGCAAGCTGAGCATCAAAGGCAAGACCACCGACGTGACCTTCCCCCTGGCGGTGAAAGCCGATGGCGGCAAATATGCATTTGACGGCGCCCTGCCGATCAAGCGCCTGACCTATAACATCGGCGAAGGCGAGTGGAAAGACACGAGCATGGTTGCAGACGAGGTCACAATTAAATTCCACGTCGCAGCGCAGTAACACCTGAGAAAACGTCCATGGCTGCGTTGCTCTTGCCTCGTCGTACATTCGTACTGCCTTCGGCAAGGCGCCTTGTCCTGAACGTTTTTCAGGCGTTATGAAAAACAACCCCAAAACCTGTTCAACTATAGGATCTGCATGAAATTTTCGCACTTGATGATCGCCATGCTGGCAGCCGCCGGCGCGGGTTCGGCCATGGCCGCTACCGACACCTACAACCTCGACCCGACGCATACGTTCCCCAGCTTTGAAGCCGATCACATGGGCATGTCCGTGTGGCGCGGCAAGTTCAACAAGACCAAGGGCACGGTCACCCTGGACCGTGCCGCCAAGACGGGCAGCCTGGACCTCGTCATCGATGCCGATTCGATCGACTTCGGCCTCGACGCCATGAACACGCACGCGAAAAAAGCGGACATGTTCAACGTCGAGAAATTCCCTGAAATCACCTACAAGAGCAAGTCGTTCAAGTTCAACGGCGAGCAGCTGGTGGAAGTCGATGGCGAACTGACCCTGCTGGGCGTGACCAAGCCCGTCAAGCTGAACGTGAGCAAGTTCAAGTGCATCATGCACCCGCGCTACAAGCGTGAAGTGTGCGGCGCCGACGCCACGGCGGAATTCAAGCGCAGCGACTTTGGCCTGAACTACGGCATGCCGGCGTTCTCGCCGGAAGTCAAGCTGGCCATCCAGGTAGAAGCCATCAAGGCCGATTAAACACAGCCTTGCCGCATGACAAGCCCGCCTCGCTGCCCGCAGCCAGGCGGGCTTTTGCATGCGCCACGCGAATCCGCTGGACTTTTCTATCGTGCGGCATCACTATCCATTGGCATGATGTTGTTCTGACATGGCACACCCCCTTATCCATCGCGCGGAGGACTACATGAATTTCATTATCTGGATCGTTATTGGCGGCGTCATTGGCTGGCTGGCCAGCATGGTCATGAAAACCAATGCGCAACAGGGCATCTTCCTCAATATCATCGTCGGCATCGTCGGCGCCTTCCTGGGCGGCTGGCTGCTGGCCCCGCTGTTCGGCACGGGCACCATCAATAGCGACAATTTCAGCCTGGCTTCGTTGCTGGTCTCGTTCCTGGGCGCCGTGATCCTGCTGGGCATCGTGAATCTTTTGCGCCGCGGCAAAATACGCTAAGCAGTCAAAAAGAGCGCAGCAACACATGGCCGGGCAGCGCAAGCGCCCGGCCATTTTTCATTGCCGCCAGGACAAGTATGTACAAATACCACAACCGCCACGCGGAAAAATGCGCGCTGGCAGCCGGTTCCAGCCCGTGCGCCACTCAAAATCATGCCATTCAGGCAAGCACATGCGAACATACTGCCCGGAAAATGTGATTGACTAGTGCGAGTTCGATACGGATACTCTATGTCGCCCGCTGCACAATCAGCGGGTACTCCGTTGATTCCGACTTCCCTACAATGTAAAAGAACAGAACTCGAATGAAAAAATCTCTCATCGCGCTCGCCATCCTGAGCAACTTCGCACACGCCGACGAAGGCATGTGGATGCCCCAACAGCTGCCACAAGTAGCCAAGGAACTGAAAGCGGCCGGACTGAAACTCGATCCGACCAACCTGACCAAACTGACCGAATTCCCGATGGGCGCCATCGTCAGCCTGGGCGGCTGCTCGGCGTCGTTCGTCTCGCCGCAAGGCCTGGTTGCCACCAACCACCATTGCGTCTACAACAGCGTGGCGGTCAATTCGACCAAAGAGCGCGATTTGCTGGCCAACGGTTTCCTGGCCAAGACTTTCGCTGAAGAATTGCCAGCCTCCCCAGGCAGCCGCATCTTCGTCACCTCGGCCGTGACCAATGTCAGCGACAAGATCATCACCGCCGACGTGGCCAAGCTGCAAGGCAAGGCACGCATCGACGCGATCGAGAAAAACCAGAAGAAACTGGTCGCCGAATGCGAAAAAGAAGCGGGCTTCCGCTGCACCGTGTCCGCCTACTACGGCGGCCTGGAGTTCTACCTGATCAAGCAACTGGAAATCCGCGACGTGCGCCTCGTGCACGCGCCTCCAGCGGGCGTCGGTAAATTCGGTGGCGACACCGACAACTGGATGTGGCCACGCCACACGGGCGACTACGGTTTCTACCGCGCCTATGTCAGCAAGGACGGCAAAGCTGCCGACTTCAGCAAGGACAACGTGCCGTACCAGCCAAAACACGTGCTGAAACTGGCCAAGGATGGCTTGAAAGAAGGCGATTTTGTCATGGTCCTGGGCTACCCTGGCCGCACCAACCGTCATCGCCTGCCATCGGAAGTGGCGTACACGTTTGACTGGAACTACCCGGCCTTCGTGAAAGCATCGGGCGAAACCCTGGCCATCATCGCGCGCGAAACCAAGGACAACAAGGATGTTGCCCTGAAATACGCGGGTCAAGTTGCCGGCGTGAACAATTACTACAAGAACCGCCAAGGCATGCTGGACTCGTACGCCGGCAGCGACTTCCTGGCGCGCAAGACGGCGGAACATGAAGCCCTGAAGACCTGGGTCAACGCCACGCCGGCACGCAAGGCCGAATTTGCCGGCGACATCGAGCAAGTGGAAAAGCTGATCGCCGAGCGCGATGCCGACACCAAGCGCGATTTCTTCCTCAGCTACGCACAACCACGCCTGCTGAACACGGCACGCAGCCTGTACCGCCTGTCCAACGAAGGCACCAAGGCCGATACGGAACGCAAATCCGGCTACCAGACGCGCGACTTGCCACGCCTGGAAGCGGGCATCACTTCGGTCGAGCGCACCTACGATGAAAAAGTCGACAAGGCGCTGGTACTGAACAGCCTGACCAAGTACGCCGCGCAACCGGCAGCACAACGCCGCGCCAGCTTCGACGCCGCCATCGGCATCAAGGATGGCATGTCGCCAGCCGACCTGTCCGCCGCTCTGGACAAACTGTATGCAGGCAGCAAGCTGGCCGACAAGGCCGAGCGCGCAGCATGGCTGAAACGCACGCCAGCCGAATTCCAGGCCAGCAAGGACAGCTTCATCCAGGCAGCCGTCGCCATGTATCCGGATTCGCTGAAAAACGAAGCGGAAGACGAAGAACTGGCCGGCAAGATCCAGCAAGCCTACGCCAACTACATGAAAGCAAAAATCGCCTTCATGAAGAGCAAGGGCCAAGCCGTCTATCCTGACGCCAACAGCACCCTGCGCGTGACGTTCGGCAAAGTAGCCGGCCGCGACCATGGCGCCGACGGCACCACCTGGTCTGCCTTCACCACCGTCAATGGCGTCGCAGCCAAAGCCACGGGCCAGGGCGAGTTCAATGCCCCGGCAAATCAACTGGCCGCGATCAAAGCCAAGGACTTCGGTAAATTCGTCGATCCGAAGCTGAAAACCGTACCGGTCGACTACCTGGCGACCCTGGACATCACCGGCGGCAACTCCGGTTCGGCTGCCCTGAACGCCAAAGGCGAATTCATCGGTCTGGCCTTCGACGGCACCCTGGACTCGATCATTTCCGATTGGGACTACAACAAGGCCAACACCCGTTCGATCCAGGTCGACCTGCGTTACATGCTGTGGAACATGAAACACATCGACCACGCAGACAACCTGCTGAAAGAAATGGGCGCTGAATAACAAGAAGCAATAACCCGGCAACGGGCGCTTTAGCCTGAGCCACTCCTGCGGGAGTGGCTTTTTTTCGCCTAGCGTTTTACCTTGGTAAAGCGGTACGGCACGGCTTGTTCCTCGCCAAACACTTGCGCCCTGCCACTTCCCAAGGGCAGCATCACCCGCCGGCCATCGTGCAGCAGCAAGGCCAGGTCGGCGCCGGGGAAACGCTGCGCCAGCAGCGGATACGCTTGCCGGGCGATGGGGGCGGCGGGAATCACGATGCGGTAATCGCCATCGCCAAAGTCCAGCAGCAGCGCGGGAAGCTCATCGGGCCCCGGCAGCGCCGTAATGCGCAGGCGCGCGCTACCCTTGACGAGTTCGAAGGCTGACCACAGGGGCAAGCTGCGCTGCGTGGATCCCATCTGCAGCTGCGGCGCGTGGCCCGCCTGAGCCGACGTCAGCACGACGTCGGGCCGCTGCTCCGATACGGCCCCATCGATGGCCAGCAGCCAGCCCCGGTAGCGTATCAGCGCACCCTGCGCGGCGGCCGTGACGGAGCCGCCCTGCGCCAGGGATCCCTTGCCTGCTGGCAAGCGCAGTGGCGCCGCCTGTGCCGCCAGGCAAGCCCACCACAGCAGCGCCGCCATCGCCGTCTTGCCCATGCCGCCTCCCTCGCGCGTGAAACCTATTCATAACACAAGTGCGGCCCAGTCCCTCTGCCGCGCCTCAAGGCGCCAACGCCGGTGCTACAATTGGCCCCTAGCGGGCGTACTTACCCAGCGCGCCTTCCCCCTCCCAGACTCAGACCGCTATGCCACCAGACTTGCGCACGACCTACGAACTCGGTAACCACAACCAGACCACGACCTGGCTGGAATGCATCACCTTCTATCAAGATCTCGCCGCACGCTATCCGCAAGTGCTGCAGTTCGAACAGATCGGCCTGTCCGACTCGGGCGTGCCCATCCATGCTGGCGTCGTCAGCGCCGATGGCGTGTTCGACCGCGAACAGATCAAGCGTGAAGGCCGCACCGTCTTCTTCAACAACAACGGCATCCATCCGGGCGAACCGGAAGGCATCGACGCCTGCATGGCCATCGTGCGCGACCTGTGTACGCAGCCGGAACGCCTGGCGGCGCTGGGCAGCACCGTGCTGCTGTTCATTCCGATCTATAACGTCGATGGCAGCCTGAACCGCGCCAACACGTCGCGCGTGAACCAGGATGGCCCGGAGCAATTCGGTTTCCGCGGCAACAGCCGCCACCTGGACCTGAACCGCGACTTCATCAAGTGCGACAGCCTGAACGCGCAAGTGTTCAACCGCCTGCTGGCCAGCTGGGACCCGGACGTGATGGTCGACACGCATACGTCGAACGGCGCCGACTATCCGTACACGATGACCTTGATCCACACGCAGACGGACAAGCTGGGCAATGGCCTCGGCCCCTTCCTGCAAGACACCATGCTGCCGCACATCTTTGCGCAGATGGAACAGGCCGGCTGGCCCACCTGCCCGTATGTGAATCCCGTCAAGGACAGCCCCGACCACGGCATCGCCGAATTCCTCGAAGTGCCGCGTTTCTCGACCGGCTTTGCGGCCTTGCATCACGTCATCGGTTTCATGCCGGAAACGCACATGCTGAAACCGTTTGCCGACCGCTACGCCTCCATGCGCGCCCTGCTCGACATCACGATGGCGTTCACTGTCAAACATGGCGAACAGATCAAGCAATTGCGCGCGCAAGCCAAGGCGGCGGGACGCACGCAAGCCGAGTGGCCCATCCACTGGACCATGAACGAAGAGCAGCCGTCGACCTTCCCCTTCAAGGGCTATGCGGCGCAATACACGCCGAGTATCCTCGGCGACTACCAGCGCCTGTCCTACGACCGCTCGCAGCCGTGGGAACGCGACATCGCCTATTACAACCGCTTCGATGCGGACGTCACCGTGGCCGCGCCGAAAGCCTACGTCGTGCCGCAAGCGTGGCGCGAAGTCATCGAGCGGCTGCGCTGGAACGGCGTCGAAATGAGCCGCATCACCGATGAACAGACGCTAACGGCGCGCTACTACCACATCACCAAGGTCGGTACGCGCGCCACGGCCTACGAAGGCCATATGTTCCACGACACGGTGGAACTGGAAGCGCGCACGGGCCAGTTCACCGTGCAAGCGGGCGACTATGTCGAGTCCCTGGCCCAGGACAACGCGCGCTACGCCGTGGAAACCCTGGAGCCGCAGGCGCACGACAGCTTCTTCCGCTGGGGCTTCTTCAACAGCGTGCTGGAGAAGAAAGAAGCGTTTTCCGATTATGTGTTTGAGGACATGGCATCCGAATTGCTGCGCGACGAGCCGGCGCTGGCGGCAAAATTTTCCGAATGGAAAGCGGCCAACCCGGCCTTGCTGAGCAATCAGGAAGCCGTGCTCGACTTCATTTTTGCACACTGCCAGCGCTTTGCCGAGCCGGAATGGCGGCGTTATCCTGTGATCGCCCTGATGTAACTCGGGGCTGTAGCGACTGCAACATCCTGGCGCCGCATCGGAGACCCCGGTGCGGCGCCTCTTTCTGTGCCCTGCCCACAAGGTAATCCCATGCACTACGCACTGAACCTGCGCACCTTTATTTACAGCCATTATTTTTACCTGGGCTTGCGCGTGGCCATCGGCCTAGTCGGCCTGGCCTTGCTGACTCAGGAAATCAGCGACAGCGCCACCGCCATGACGGTGTGCATCGGCGCCCTGTGCACGACCCTGATGGACATGCCCAGCCCGCTGCGCCACAAGTTCAACGAAATGCTCGCTTCCGTGCTGCTGTGCAGCGCCGTGACCTTATTGATCAGCCTGTGCGGGCCCGTGCAGTGGCTGTTGATGACGGTGCTCGTGCTCGTCAGTTTTCTCGCCAGCATGATGGTGGTGTACGGCAAGAAATCGATGCCCTTGCAACTGGCCGCCCTGTTCATCATGACCATGTCGATGGAGCATCAGATGACGTGGCAGCAATCGTTCCACCACGCGGGCCTGTTCATGCTGGGCGGCTTGATCTATCTGGCCTATGCCATGGCCATCGCCTGGGTCTTGCGCCACCGCATCAAGCAGCAAGTGCTGGCCGAAGCCCTGTTCGAACTGGCCGCCTACATCGACATCAAGGCCGATTTCTACGACACGCGTTTCAATCTGACGGAGCAGTTCAACAAGCTGGTGCGCCATCAAAGCATCCTGGCCGACCGCCAGCAGGCGTCGCGCGACTTGATTCTGCGCAGCCACAAGAACAGCAAGGACGCCATCGTCGTGCAAGTGCACGTCTGCATGCTCGATCTGTATGAACTGATACTCTCGACGCACACGGATTACGCGCTGCTGCGCCAGCACCTGGCCGACTCCGACGTGCTGAAATCCCTGCACGACCTGGCCTACAAGGCGGCGCGCGACATCGAAGCCGTCGCCTACGCCGTCACGCGCAAGCGCGCTTCGTATGCGCAGATCAGCTATGACAAGGAATGGGCCGATATCGAAGAAGAAATTGCCCGACTGCAGGCAAAGGGCGACAGTGCGCAGGAAGCGCTGGCGACCCTGCGCGCGCAGCGCAACAAGATCCGCGCCATTCTGAAAATGATCGCCGAGCTGCATCTGGCCAGCCAGAAAGTGTATGACAACGTGCCGTTCTGGAGCGGTGCGGACATGGCGCCGTTCCTGTCGCAACAGAAATACGAACTGAAGACCCTGCTGTCGAATTTGCGCCTGGACTCGCCCGTATTCCGCTTCGCCCTGCGCGTATCGATGGCCATTTCCGTTGGCTTGCTGATCGGCCACTGGCTGCCGTATGCGGCGCACAGCTACTGGATCGTATTGACCATCGTCATCATCCTGCGCCCCACATTCAGCATGACGCGCCAGCGCCGCGCCGACCGCATCATCGGCACCATCATCGGCTGCGTGATCACGGCCATCGTGATCCGCTACGTGCACAGCAATATCGTACTGATGGCCATCCTGTTCCTCTCCATCGTGGCCACGCCCACCTTCATCTATTTGCGCTACCGCTACACGGCCATTGCCGTCAGCCTGATGATCTTGCTGCAAATGCATCTGGTAGCGCCCAGCAACCCGAACCTCGTCAGCGAGCGCCTGATCGACACCCTGATCGGCGCGGCAGTGGCCACCGTGTTCAGCTTCGTGCTGGCCAACTGGGAATACCAGAGCCTGCCTCGCCTCGTGCGCCAGGTGCTGAACGTGAACCTCAGCTATATGCAGGCCAGCTTCGCGCTGCTGCAGGGAAAGTGTTTCGATGACTTCGCCTACCGCATCGAGCGCAAGCGCTTGATGGACAGCCTGGCCGCGCTCAGCTCGGCACTCGTGCGCATGCTCGACGAACCGGCCAGCAAGCAGCGGGCCGTGGAAGACATCAACCTGTTCATCGTGCAAAATTACTTGCTCGTGGCCCACGTGGCGGCGCTGCGCTCGATCCTGGGACGCCATGCCAGCCAGCTGCCCGTCGCGCCCGTCAACGCCCTGCTTGGCCACAGCCATACGCAAGTGTGCCTGACCCTGTCGCGCGCGCTGGATCAGCTCGACAACAAGGCCGCCATCAGCGCCCCGCTGGCGGCCCCTGCCGCACCGCCCGTGAGCGAAGTGGACTGGTCGGGCTGGCCGCTGGTCAAAAGACGCATCCGCCTGTTGCAGGCCGATGCCGACAAGATTGTGGTGCATAGCGCGGCGATCGTGCATATCGTGGCGCCCAGATAATCTTCTGGGGGCGCCCTGGCGCAAGTGGTGTCATCAGGAGGTCATCTGGCCTCTCTATGCTGCCATGGTTTTTCCACTTCCAGCCAAGGTCATCCATGCACGCATTTCCCCTGAGCCGGCGCCTGCCGCTGGCGCTGGCCATCAGCGCCGCCCTCGCCCTTGCCGCCTGCGGCGGTTCCGACCACCAGGAAGCAGCGCTCGTCATTCCCGCCGCACCAGCCGACCAGGGCGCGCCCGACACGGCGCCGCCATCGGCCACGGCCATCCCCTTTGTCGATAATATCGCCAGCAACCAGCGCGGCGACGCGCGCTACGCCACGGCCGCCACGAATGCGGGCGTGCGCGTACTGGCCGGCATGCTCGACATCTGGAAACCGTTGACGGAAATCGTCGATGCCGGCGTCTCGGCACCGGCCGTGGACGGCTTCCCCGCAGTCGTGCCTTCCGCCTGGACGGGCGTGCCCAACGATGGCACGCCGGGCGGCACCATCGTCAATGCCAGCGTGCACAATGCGAACATCGATTTCGTCGTCAAAGCCACCACCAGCCGCACGCCGGCGCAGGAACTGGCCGCCTACCTCGATGACCGCCGCGGCAAGGGCTACAGCATCACCGACGGCATGGGTCCGCTGACGGACGCCTGGCGCAGCGCGGCGCGCCAGACCACCAGCATCACCGACATTGCGCCGGATGCGACAAGCAAACTCTACAACGACAGCGGCAGCAACACGGGCGTGGCGGGCAGCGCCAATGCCGAGTTCGGCAACGTCGTGGGCCTCGTCAACGCCATGGGCAACAATGGTTCGACGGAACCGGCCAAGCGCTTCTACAAATATGCGCGCCCCTTCCGCTGGAGCAGCAACGTGGCCGTGATCCCGGCCCTGCTGCCGGCCCGGAGCGCCACGCCCGCCACCGATGGCGGCTTTACCAGCGGCCATTCGGCCGAAGCCGTGCGCGGTGCACTGGGCATGGCGTATGCCTTGCCCGAGCGCTACCAGGAAATGGTGGCGCGCGGACTGGAACTCGGTGAAAACCGCATCATCGCCGGCATGCATTCGCCGCTCGACGTGATCAGCGGCCGCGTGCAGGCGCAAGCCATCGTCGCCGCCAACCTGCTCGACCCGGCAACGGCCGCCACCAAGGCCGCCGCCGTGACGCAGGCGCACACGACACTGATGGCGAAAACCGGCACCACGGCCGACACCTTCTATGACTACGCCCATTCGGGCACCGGCGCCAACGACCGCTTTGCGGACTACGCCAGCACCAAGGCCGCCTATATCCGCCGCCTGACCTTCGGTTTCGCGCAGACGGGCGCCGCCAATGCGCCGGCCGTCGTGCCGAAAGGCGCGGAAGTGCTGCTGGAAACGCGTTTGCCATATCTGTCCGACGCACAGCGCCGCGTGGTGCTGAAAACAACGGCCTTGCCATCGGGCTACCCGGTGATGGACGATGCTGAAGGCTGGGGCCGCTTGAACCTGTTTGCCGCCGCCGACGGCTATGCCGTCTTCACGGGCAATGTCGTCATCAGCATGGATGCGGCCAAGGGCGGCTTCTACGCCGTCGACCGCTGGCGCAACGACATCGGCGGCACGGGCAAGCTGAACAAGCAAGGCACGGGCACCCTGAAGCTGGGCGGCAACAATAGCTGGAGCGGCGGCACGCAGCTGGAAGGGGGCCGCCTGGAAGGCTTGTCAGCCACGGCCTTCGGCAAGGGCGACGTGTATGTCAGCGGCGGCACCCTGGTCGGCAATGCCCCGTCCGGCCTGGCGCTGGCCGGCAGGTACACGCAGCTGGCCACCGGCAACCTGGAATTGAAGCTGGGCAGCGGACAGCAAGGCCGCCTGAGCGTAGCGGGCCAGATGACGGTGGCGGGCGGCAGCCTGAAGGTGACGTTTCAGAACGGCTACAAGCCGGCCGCCGGCGACACCCTGACCGTGCTGCAGGCCGCCAGCCTGAAAGGCAAGTTCGACAGCATCACCGCCGAGGGTTTCAAGGTGACGCCGACGTACACGGCAACGGGCTTGCAGCTGCGCCTGGACGTATAGGCGAGCTATTTGAGGTAGCGTTCAAACCAGCCGACGGTGCGCTTCTGCAAGTCGCGCTGGTGCTCGGGCTTGCGGAAGGAATGGCCTTCGCCGTCATAGATGAACAGGCTGGACGGCACACCCATGGCGCGCAAGCCGTGCCAGAATTCCAGCGACTGGGCGGCCGGCGTTTCCACGTCGCGCTCGCCCACGTAGATCAGGGTCGGCGTCTTGGCCGCCTTGATCGATTCGATGGGCGAGGCCTTGCGGTAGACGGCCGGGTTGTCATAGGCGGAGGCGCCAAAGAACGGGATCATCCACTGGTTGATGCCGTTCTGGCCGTAATAGCTGATCCAGTTCGACACGCCCGCGCCCGCCACGGCCGCCTTGAAACGGTCGCTGTGCGTGACGCCCCACATGGTCATGAAGCCGCCATAAGAATGGCCGATCAGGCCCAGGCGTTCGCCGTCAACGGGCGCCACTTTTTGCACCGCGTCGATGCCGCTGAGAATGTCGCGCCAGTCGCCGCCGCCAAAGTCCGCCATGTTGGCGCGCGTAAAAGCCTGGCCCTGGCCAAAGCTGCCGCGTGGATTGGGCAGGAAGACGAAATAGCCTTTTTGCGTCAATTCATGGATCAGGGTGCCCGCGGCCACGTAACGGGGAGAAGCCGCCGCGCCGGGGCCGCCGTGCACGTTGACAATCATCGGATAACGCTTGCCGGCGTCCGTCTTCAACGGCCCCAGCAGCCAACCCTGCACCTTGTATTGCTCGTTGTTCCAGCCCACGTTCTGCACCGTCAGCTGCGGCGCAAAACCGTCATTGTCGCGCGTGACCTTTTTCAGCCGGGCCACCGGCCCGGCCACCAGGTAGGAAGCTTGCGTAAAGTCTTCCTGTGCGGCCGCCGCTTGCAAGCCATCGGCGCTGAACGACAGACGGCCATCGCTGCCGCTGCTGCTGATTTCTCCGAGCAGCACGGGCTGGCCGGACCCGTTCTGCGCATCGACGGGCACCAGCGCCAGTTGCGAATCGATCAGGGCCGTTGCCAGCAAACGGGCGCCGCGCCAGACGACGCCATTGAAGGTACCGCGATAGTCTTGTGTCACATTGCGCGGCGTGCCGCCGGCCAGCGGCACCGTGTAGATATCGCCGCCGATGGAACCGAAATCGCTCATCAGGCCGCCGATGAAAACCACTGTCTTGCCATCGGGCGAGACCGAGGGCAGGTTCAGCTGCATGGCCGGTGACGCGATCACGCGCAGGGCGCCCGTGGCCGCATCAATATGGCTGAGCTTGGCGACCCACCAGTTGCTGTCGCCATTGCCTTGCGCGCTGGTGGCGACAAAGCCGCGGCCATCGGGCGTCCAGCTGTATTCATACACATAGGTATCGGCGGGCGACAGCAGACGCGGCTCGCCACCGCTGGCCGGCACGACGGCGATGCGCTGGGCATCGTCTTCGCTGCCCACTTCGCCCACCTGGCGCGCGCCCGCCTCCACGGCGCCGGCCAGCTTGCGCGCGCCCACCGTCGCCAGCAAGGCCAGCTGCTTGCCGTCCGGCGACCAGCGCGCCGTGCTGGCTACACCCTTGATGCTGGTCAACGTTCGGACTTGCGCCTGCGACAGGGTGGCCAGGTACAGCTGCGCCGTGCCCGCCTTGGCGTCGTAGCCGATGAAGGCCAGCTGTTTTCCATCTGGCGACCAGCTGGGCTTGTCATAAGAACACACGGCACACGGATCGAATTGCTGCACGATGGCGCCATTGGCGGCGTCGCGCACGACGATGGCCGCGTGCGGACGCTGCGCTTGCTCGCCCGCCTTGTTCGATTCGATGGCGGCGATGCGCTGGCCATTGGCCGACAGGGCCACGGCGCGGTAATCGCGCAATGCCGGCCCGGTTGCAGCGGCGGCCTGTGCCGTGGTGCTCAGAAGGCTGCTTGCCAGCAATCCGCAGGCGGCCAGATCAGTTATTTTCATCATGTAAATTCCGGTTAGAAATAAAAAAAACCGCCGGCAAGCGCGGCGGTTTTGGATGGAACAGACTGCATTAGCGGGCCTTCTTGCCCAGGTGTGAATGCCGCATGCTGTACAGGAAGTAAATGGCCACCGTCACCGTCATCCAGATACTAAACACGACAAACGTCGTATGCGGCAAATCGCGCATGATGTACAGGCAGGCGAGTACGCTCAGGCCGGGAATCACATACGGGCCGAACGGCACGCTGAAGCCTTCGATGCGGTTCGCACCCTGCTTGTGGCGCAGCACGGGCACGGCGATCGAGACCACCATGAAAGCCGTCAGGGTGCCGATGCTGACCATGTCCCACAGGTAAGTCGCATCGATGGAACCCGCCACCACGGCCACCACGAGGCAAACGATGATGGTATTGCTGACCGGCACCAGGGTGCGCGGGTGGATCTTCTGGAACGACTTCGGAATCAGGCCGTCGCGGCTGACGGCAAACAGGATGCGCGTCTGGCCGTAGATCGTCACCAGGGTCACGCTGAAGACGGAAATGACGGCGCCGGCCGACAGCACCAGCGCGGGCCAGGTCTTGCCCGTCACGTTTTGCAGGATCACAGCCAGGCCCGCTTCCTGGCCTTCGAACAACTTCGCCTGTTGCGCACCGAGGGCGGCCACGGCCACCAGCAGATAGAACACGGTGACGATCAGCAAGCCATACAGGATGCCACGCGGGACGTTGCGCTTGGGGTCTTTCACTTCGTCGCCCGCCGTCGCCACCGTATCGAGGCCGATGAAGGAGAAGAAGACGGTGCCAGCCGCGGCCGTTACGCCCGTCATGCCGGCAAAGCCCTTGCTATTGTCGGTATTGAAGAAGGGCACGAAGTTGTCGGCGTTGAAACCGGAAAAGGCAATGGCAATGAAGAATACGAGGATGGACAGCTTGATGATAACCATGATGGCGTTCATCAGCGCCGATTCCTTGGCGCCACGCAGCAGCAGGAAACCGCACATGCAGATCAAAAAGATCGGCGGCAGGTTGATGTGGCCGGCGTGAAACTCCATGCCATGCGGGCCGGAAACGATCATCGGCGTGCGCAGCATCTCGGGTATATGCCAGCCAAACGCATTTTCCAGGAAGTTGTTCAGGTAGGACGACCAGCCGATGGCCACGGCACTGCCCGCCAAGCCGTATTCGAGCAGCAGACAGGCGGCCATGATGAAGGCAAGAAACTCACCGACAGTGGCGTAGGCAAACGAATACGAGGAGCCGGAGGCGGGGATGCGGAACGACAGCTCCGCATAGCACAAGGCCGTCAGGCCGGCCGTGATGGCGGCGATCAGGAAAGACAGGACGACCGATGGGCCCGCCTTGGGCACGGCTTCGACCATGGTAAAGAAAATGCCCGTGCCGATGGTGGCGCCGACGCCGATCATGGTGAGGGAAAACAGGCCGATGGACCGGCTCAAGCCACTGCTGCTGAGGCCTTCACCATATTCGACCGTGGTATCGATCGGCTTGGTGCGGCAAATTTTCTGGACCAGGGTTTGGCTCACTAATATTCCTTTATGAGGCACACATATTCGTATGACGGGTAAAAACAAATAGCGCTCCGGCCCTACCTGGCAAAAAACCGGAAAGATCGCGTCCATTTTCAAAACTAAGCGATTATAGGGCTTTCACCGGCTCAGCCAAACAGAACTTTGATGCATGGAAACAACGCCAGGCGTGCGCCATCAAACACGCAAGAGTGCTGGCGAAGAAGATATTGCTTCTATGAAAGAAAAAGCGCGCCGCTGCAGGGGCAGGGGCGCGCTTCTGGTTCAGCTCAGTTCAGCTGAATTACTTCTTGCCGTGCGGCGCATCGGCCGGCGACCAGCCTGCCTCGTAGCCTTGCGGCACGTCGTCGCGGCGCTCTTTCGGCGCCAGGCCCAGCACGTAGTACAGCACCGTCAGCAGGATCAGCCAGGCTGGTCCCACCATCAGGGCGATGCGCGTATCGGGGAAATACGCCATCAGGCCGATCACCAGCGCCAGGAAAGCGAGCGAAATCCAGGAACCGTACGGCGCGAACGGCATGCGGAAGGCCAGGTTCTTGATTTCCAGTGGCGTCAAGGTCTTGCGGAACTGGATCTGCGTGACGAGGATCACGCCCCAGGTCCAGACGGCGCCGAAGGTGGAAATCGAGGTGACCCAGATAAACACTTTTTCCGGCACCAGGTAGTTCAGCAGCACACCCAGCAGCAGCGCGAAGACGGACACGAGGATGGCGCGGCGCGGCACGCCGCTGGCCGTGGTTTCCGCAAACGCCTTCGGCGCCTGGCCTTGCAGCGCCAGGTTGTACAGCATGCGGCCCGTGCTGAAGATGCCGCCATTGCACGACGACAAGGCTGCCGTCAGCACGACGAAGTTGATGATGCCGGCCGCCGTCTTGATGCCCAGGCGTTCGAACGTCATGACGAAGGGGCTGCCGGTGGTGCCGATTTCATTCCATGGGTAGATCGACAGGATGACGAACAAGGCGCCGACATAGAAAATCAAAATGCGCCAGAACACGGAATTGATGGCGTCGGGAATCGATTTCTTCGGGTTGGCCGCTTCGCCAGCCGTCAGGCCAATCATTTCCACGCCCAGATAGGCAAACATCACCATCTGCAGCGACATCAATACGCCTTGCGCGCCATTCGGGAAGAAGCCGCCATGCGTCCACAGGTTCGAGATACCGATGGCCACGCCATCGTTGCCCAGACCGAAGACGATCATGCCCGTGCCGCCGATGATCATCAGGATGATGGTGACGACCTTGATCAGGGCGAACCAGAACTCGAACTCGCCGTAGGCTTTCACGGCCAGCAGGTTGATCGCGCCCATGGAACCCAGGGCCGCCAGGGCCCAGATCCAGCGCGGCGTGTCGGGGAACCAGATGCCCATGTAGATGGCGACGGCGGTAATTTCCGCCACGCACGTGACCAGCCACAGGAACCAGTAGTTCCAGCCCGTCAGATAGCCTTGCAAAGGACCCAGATAATCCTGGGCATAGCGGCTGAAGGAGCCGGCCACGGGATTGTGCACGGCCATTTCGCCCAGCGCGCGCATGATCATGAAGATGACCGCGCCCCCGATGATGTACGACAGCATGATGCCGGGACCGGCCATCTTGATGGCGTTGCCGGAACCCAAAAACAGGCCCACGCCAATCGCGGCGCCCAGCGCCATCAGGCGGATCTGCCGCTCACCCAGGCCGCGGTGCAAGCCTTGTTCACTCGTTTTCATTACGTGTCTCCGTTTTTTTCTTGAATACACCGATCCCTCCACCCCAATGGCGGTTCCGCTCTTGCTGGAAAGGAAGAAAGGGCGAGCCGGCGGCAAGCGCCGGCATGCTCATGTGGTCAGGCTACGGCGTCAGGCCAGTTCGGCGATCAGCTCGATCTCGACGCAAGCGCCCAGCGGGATTTGCGCCACGCCGAAGGCGGAGCGCGCGTGCTTGCCGCTGTCGCCGAAGACTTCGACGAACAGTTCCGAGGCGCCATTGGTCACCAGGTGCTGTTCCGTGAATTCAGAGGTGGAATTGACCAGGCTCATGACCTTGACGATGCGCTTGACCTTGTTCAAGTCGCCGCCGCACGCGTCTTGCAGGGTGGCGATCAGTTCGATGGCGATGCCGCGCGCAGCGATCTTGCCTTCTTCCGTCGCGACATCCTTGCCCAGTTGACCAACCCAGACCTTGCCATCCTTCTTGGCCAGGTGGCCGGACAGGAAGACAGTATTGCCCGTGCGCGCATGCATCACGTAGGCGGCGGCTGGCGCGGCAACGACTGGCAGTTCAATGTTGAGGGCCTTGAGTTTTTCGTAAAACGACATGCTATTTCTCCAAGAAAACAATATAAGCGAAACCAGAATTCATGCACGGCAGGGCACGCAGGATGACGCCCTGGCAGCGCGGTAGTGACCGACAACAGTGCCAGATTAAACGTCATCATATTGGTGAACCAGCAGTTTTAGTTCACAAATAGGCCCGGTTATTCAGTGGATTATACCGACAATCAAACAAAATTCAGCATCAGTTCATGAAGCATGCTCTACAGGCATCGAGCGTGACTTTTTTCATTAAATTGTCACTTGTGCAATGTCAAGCCCTCGGGGTCAAGGTTTATCGCATCCAGAAATGCCTGGTCGTGCGAAACCACAAGTAACGCGCCCCGATATTGCAGCAGCATCTGCTCCAGCGCCTGCAAGCTGGCCAGGTCCAGATGATTGTCGGGTTCGTCCAACAGCAACAGTTGCGGCGGCGCCTGCGCATACAGCTCAGCCGCCAGCGCCACCTTCATGCGCTCGCCACCGCTGAGCAAACGGCTGGGCATGGTGGCGCGTGCGCCGGCAATGCCCAGCAGCGCCAGCCGCGTGCGCAAGTCCCCTTCCGCCATCGTGCTATTGCGTTCCTGCAAGCGCTGCACGGCGCTCCATTCGCCGTCTTGCAGTCCCGCATGCTGGTCCAGCCACGCCACCCGCGCATGGCACAGTACCTCGCCGCTGGCGGGCGCCAGCTGTCCGGCGATCACGCGCAACAAGGTCGACTTGCCGCTGCCATTATTGCCCGTCACGGCCAGGCGGCGCGGGCCACTGATGACCAGGCTCACAGGCTGCGCCTGGCCATAGGGCAAGACCACGTCGCGCAGTTCCAGGATCAGCTTGCCGTTCGGCACGGCGCTGTCGGGCGCCAGCAACAGCCGTTCAGCCTCGGGCACGCAGCGGGCGCTGGCGTCCATCACCCTTTGCTGGCGCGCCTGCTGCGCCTCTTGCGCGCGCAGGCGCAGCTTGCCCTGGCTATCCTGGCTTTTCTCCTTGCGTGCGTCGAGCAGCAGCTTGCTTTGATTGCCTTCGCGGCCCTCGCGCTCACCACGCACCACCCGTTTCTGCTGGCGTTCGGCCTGCTGCTGCGCGTCGCGCTGTTCGCGTCTGGCGCCCGCCTTTTCCGCCTGCAGGGCGGCCGCAAAACCGGCCTGTTCCAGCGCGCGCTGCTGCGCATACATCGCGTAATTGCCGCCATAGCTGCGCAAGCCCTGGCTCGACAGCTCGACGATTGCATCGACGTGCTCGAGCAAGCCGCGGTCATGACTGACCAGCAGCAAGCCACCCGGCCAGCGCGCCATCTGCGCCACCAGGCAGGCGCGCTGCTGTACGTCGAGATGGTTGCTCGGTTCATCGAGCACCAGCCAGTCCGCCTGCGACAGCCAGGCGCCCTGCAGGGCGATGCGCTGGCGTTCGCCGCCGCTCAGGCTGGCCGTTGGCGTGTCGGCATCGACATGGCGCAAATCGAGCGCATCGAGCGCCTGGCGCAAACGGGTGTGGGCATCCCAGCGCTCTCCCACGAGCGCGTAGTCGGCTTCATCGACGCTGCCTTCGGCAATGCGCGCCAGCGCGGCCAGCAAGTCGTCCATGCCGGCGAGCGCCGCCACGGTGGGATAGCGCTCAGGATCGAGCTCCTGCGCCACGTAATGCACGCGGCCGTCGCAGCGCACGGCGCCGGAAGACGGCTGCGCCTGGCCCGCCAGCAGGCGCGCCAGCACACTCTTGCCCACGCCGTTATCGCCGACGAGGCCGATACGTTGCGGGGCAAAGCTAAATTGCAAATCGGAAAACAGGGTGCGGCCATCGGGCAGCACAAAGGAAAGACGGTCGAGTTGTAGTAATGCGGGCATGGATACTCCTTGTACGTGCAGACAGGGCTGGCGAACCCGCGCGGCGCAATGGCGCTGTGGCGGGATGGGCGAGGCCGTGCACAGCACGGCAGTATCAATGGCGCATGTCGAAGCGTCCTGGAGAAATGGGAAAGAAGCGTCAGTGTAACAGAGCAGGCTTGTCAGCGCTGCCCCAAGGTCGTGTCGCCGAACAGGTTCTTGAATTCACGCGGCTGCGAGCGCCAGTACTGCGGCGGCGCCAGCACTTGCGCGCCCAGCTGGGCCGCCGCATGCCAGGGCCAGCGCGGGTCGAACAGGATGGCGCGCGCCAGCGCCACCATGTCTGACTGGCCGTTGGCGATGATGTCTTCCGCCTGCTGCGCTTCCGTGATCAGGCCCACGCTGATCGTGGGCAAACCGCTGTCGCGCTTGATGCGTTCGGCAAACGCCACCTGATAGCCGGGACCCACGGGAATTTGCTGCTGCGGCGAAATACCGCCGCTGGAGACGTGGATAAAGTCGGCGCCCAGCTGCTTGAGCTCCTGCGCGAAACGCACGCTTTGCTCGATTTCCCAGCCGCCTTCGACCCAGTCCGTGGCGGAAATGCGCACGCCCACGGCGGCCGGCACGGCGGCGCGCACTGCTTCAACAACTTCCAGCGGAAAACGCATGCGGTTTTCCAGGCTGCCGCCATACGCATCCGTACGCTGGTTGGACAGCGGAGACAAAAACTGGTGCAGCAGATAACCGTGCGCCGCATGCAATTCGATGCCCTCGATGCCAAGCGCATGCACGCGCTGGGCGGCCGCGACAAAGGCGCCCTTGATTTGCAGCAAGCCCATCTCGTCGAGGGCGATCGGCACGGTTTCGCCCGGTGCATGGGCAATGGCGGACGGCGCCACCGTTTGCCAGCCGCCTTCGGCCAGGTGCACGCAAGCACCGCCCTGCCAGGGCGCGCGGCTCGACGCCTTGCGTCCCGCATGGCCCAGCTGCACCACCAGGGGAATCGGTGCGTGGCGGCGGATGGCCTGCACCACCTTGGCCAGCGCAGCTTGATTCGCATCCGACCACAGGCCCAGGTCTTCGGCCGAGATGCGTCCCTCGGGCGAGACAGCCGTCGCTTCCGTCATCAGCAAGCCCGCGCCGGACAGGGCCAAATGGCCCAGGTGGATCATGTGCCAGTCGGTGGCGTTGCCGTTGTCGGCCGAGTACTGGCACATGGGCGCGATGGCGATGCGGTTGGCCACCAGCAGCGGCCCCAGGGCATACGGCGTGAATAGCTGGCTCATGGCGGACTCCGGAAAAGGGGAAGCACCGATTCTACTGTGCTTTGGAAAGCGCGGCTTACACCTGCTTACGTTTGATACAGCGCAAGGGCTAGCCTTGGACAGGCGAGGCCGCTAATCTGGACACATCAATAACACCCGCAGTACCACCCCAGGAGAACACATGAACACGACGACTACCGCCAGCCGCATCCACCCTTTGATGGCCGGCGCCGCCATTTCCGTGACGGTCCTGTGCCTGGTCGGCGCGGCGTCCATCGCCGGCATCCTGCCCAATTCGCGGGCGAATGTGCCTGCCGTGCCGGCCGACGTGGCCGCCATGACGCCGGCCGGCGCCGCTGCCCTGGCAGCGCCCGCAGCTGCACCGGTAGCCGCGCCTGTCGTCGCGCAAGCCGCCCCCGCACCAGCCCCGGCGCCCGTCGTGCACAAGCGCGTCGTGCACCACACGCAAGTGGCGCAAGCGCGCCCTGCCTACAATGACAACAACGATGGCTACCGCGACACGGCCTACCGCGAACCCGTACGCCAGCAGCCAGTGCCTGCGCCGGCACCTGCACCAGCACAACCGAACTACGTGGGCATCGGCACGGGCGCCGTCATCGGCGGCTTGATCGGTAACCAGGTCGGTGGCGGCCGCGGCAAGGCGCTGGCGACGGTGGCCGGCGTGATCGGCGGCGGCATGCTGGGCAATGCGGTACAGAACCAGGTCGAGCAGCAACCGCAACGTTAATCGTACGGGCCCAGATAATCGAGCTTGCCCACGGCCACGCCATTGTTTCTCAGGATGGCGTGGACCATGGAAACGTGGAAATAGAAGTTCGGCAAGGCAAAGCTGAGCAGGTAATTATCGCCCGAGAATTTTGTCCCCTCGTCCGTCCAGTTCAGCACGACTTCCTTCTGCGCGCTGCCGGCCATCTGGCCCGCATTCACGCTGTCGATGTAGGCGATGGTGCTGGCGATGCGTTCCTGTAATTGCTCGAACGACGCTTCGTTATCCTCGAACTTCGGCGCCGGCACGCCGCTCAGGCGCTCGACCGACATCTTCGACGTATCGCTGGCGCGCTGCACCTGCGCCGTCAAATCCAGCATGTCGGGCGCCAGCTGCGCGCCCAGCAAAATCTCGGGCACGATGCCATCTTCCTCCACGTGGGCTTGCGCTTTTTCCAGCAGGGACGAGACGACCCGCAAGCCGCGGATGAAGACGGGAATGGTTGCCTGATACATGGACACGGACATGGCGGACTCCTGATAGTGAACGATGAGCCAGTGTACCCGAGGCACTGTTTTCGGACAGCGCGCGCATGTGCGCCGGCGCACGGATCGGCTCAGTTCATCCTACTTTTCCAGATTCACCTTGCCATCGAGCGCATGACCGGGCTGTTCCGCGGCCTCCTGCGGCAGTGTCGGCGCCGGCTTCTCCTTGCGCTTGCCAGCAAAAAACTTGACGATGGCCGCGCCGCCGCCCACGAGGGCCAGGAGCAGCACTTTCTTGAAGGCCAGCAGCAGCGCCAGCAGTTTGCCAAACAGGCCCAGCTTGCTGGCCACGCCGCCGGCCACCAGCGCCGCCAGGCCGTACTCGGCCACCTTGTCCGTCTTGCTGTCGAAATCCGTGTAGCGGTTACCGTCGGTAAATTCCGTGAACGCCGTCACTTGCTGCATCTCTTTCTTGATCGTGGCGATCTGCTGCATGCTGGCGATCGCATTCAGGTTCAGCACGCCTTCACGGCCCAGCACGCGCACGTTGTAGTTCAGCGAGTGCTCGCCGCCATCGACCATCAAATCCTTGGCCCAGTACAGCTTGTGCGTATCCTTGGCATAGCTGGGTTTTTCCGCCCAGCCCATCAGATGGATGCCGGGATAGCCCTGCTTCTTGCGCTCCGCATTGTTTTCCAGCACGGACGCCTGCATATCCTTGAGCAATTCGTCGTATTGGATGCTGTCCGCATCGTCATCCTTGATATGCCCTTCCTTTTCATACGTCACCACCACGCCCCAGCTGTCACGCTCGAGCACGCTGGTCTTGGCGGGCACGATCATGCCCAGCGATTCCATGCCCGGCGGATTGCCCCAGGCCTCGACCAGCACGCGCTCGGCGTCCGTCGGCGACAAATAACGGAAGCTGGCGGGCAAATCCAGGGTGGCGATACCGCCCGGCAGGGTGATCTTGCCGCGCTGCAGGTGCAACTGGGCGAGGAATTGCTCGGCCGTCATTTCCGTTGCGGCTGCCTTCTCTTCGGCAGGGGCGGCAGCCGTCAGGCCGGAGAGGGTCAGGCACAGCAGGGCTGTCAGCAGGCGTTTCAACATGATCGGTCCAAAAAATTGCAAAGGGTAAATATTTTAAATCAATTGATTGCCTAATGGATAATTATTTCTATGTGGCATTTTTCCATAAAAAAAGCGCCAGACGGGTTTCCCCGGCTGGCGCCTGCTGCTGTGCATGGCTTGAAGATCAGGACACGCGCACCACCATCAGTCCTGCGCGCAAGCCCACGCGCACGTCCGGGTTCGGGAACACCACCAGCTCTTCCGCGTGCCGCACCGTGTACACATGGTCGCCATCGCTGGCGATCACGGCGTGCTGCGGCAGGGACGTGAAATTCTGCGTGCTGCGGTCAAAAGCCATGCGGAATTCATCGCTGTGCTTGATGATTTCCTGCGCCACCTTGAACACGTGCGGTTGCGCCCTGACGGGCTGCGCAGGCAAGCCGCGCAGCAGGCCATCGAGCGCCCGCGACACGTCGTCGAACAGAGACAGATCGTTCTGCCCCAGGGTGCCCACGCGGCCCAGTTCCACCGTGCTGGCGGCCGCGCCGAAATGCTCGGCCGAATAATAGCTATACGTGCCGGCCGACTGCGGGTTCATGATGATGGCGCCGATGGCCGCCTGGCCCAGCCAATCGATCAGCTGCGCCTTGGCGTCGTCGGCCACCAGGTCCGGCACGATGGCAAACGTGGGGTACACGGACGGCCGGATGGCCGTGTGCAAATCCAGGTGCCAGCGCACGGGACCGGCCGCTTCAAAGAACGCTGTTGTCGCGGCGATCATTTCATCGGCGCGCGCGCTTTCCGCCGCTTGCGCCAGGCTGCCCCGTACGGGGCGGAACATGCGATTGAGGTCGGCGTCGATGAAACGCTTGCCGGCCCGGATCGCATCGACATTGCCCACGCAAACAAGCAGGTCGACGGCCAGCTTCGATGCATCGCGCGACAAGGCGTCGAGCAGGTGCGCCAGCACTTCGATTGGTCCCGTTTCGTCGCCATGCACGCCCACCGAGACGGCCACGCTGGCGCGGCCAGCTCCCGGCTTGACGACTTGCAGCATGCCGGGTGCCGGCAAGGCCACCGTGAAACCGGCGTCCGAAAACAACCGGGCCACGCCGCTGAAATCGGCCTGCGCCAGCGCCTGCACTACCGGTGTTAAGCTACCAGCTACCTGTACTACCTGCGTTACTTTTTGCGTCATTACACCGCCGCTTCCGCTGGGGTTTTCGCCGTGATTTTATTCACGGCTTCCGACAAGGTCCACACGTCCAGCATGGCTTGCTCCAGTTCCGTCGCCGCCACATAGGCCGAGAGGCCCAGCGCGCCCGTCACGGCATCGACTGCCTGGCCTGCATTGCCTTGCTCGGCACGCGCCAGCACCTGCGTCAGCAGACGCTGTTGCGTGCGGCGCAGCGCTTGCTGCGCGTAGTTGCGCAACTGTTCCTGCGACTTGCCTTGCGCGGCCAGCTTCAAGCCACGTTCCAGCGTATCGATGCCCGCCTGGCTGCGCAGGGCCAGGCCCACTTGCAGGAAGGAAGCCAGGTCCATCGAAGCAGGACGCGCCACGGACAGGGCCGGGAACAGGAAGCCGGCGACGACTTCCAGCGCGTCGACCGCATCCCACGCCTGCACGAAGGCCGGACTCAAGCCCGGCACCAGCGCCGCTTCCGACTTGATGCCGACGGCCTTGAGCAGCTCGCGTTTCGATTCCGCACCAAACAAACCAGTCAGTTCGGCCAGGCCGGCGCCGCGCAACTGCTCGGCCGGCACCGACAAGACACCGGCGATCATCGTTTGCTGCAGCACGCGCGTTTGCGCATCGACCTTGATCGACACGTCGCGTGGAATCGTCAAGGCATCCGCATCGAGCGCGTCGAACACGGGCGCCAGGTTCAGCGCGACCCATGCCTGGCCCCAGGCCAGGATCACGGTCGATTCGTCCACGCCGTGTTCCGCCGCCAGGTTGCGGATCATCAGCGGGCCGCAGCGGTTGATCACTTCATTGGCCAGCACGGTCGCCAGGATGGCGTTGGCCAGCGGGTGGTCGAGCGCCGAACGGGTTTCCACCAGCAACGATGGGAAGTACGGTTTGAGCACCGGCTCGGCCCACGTTTCGCCGGTCAACGGCAAGGCGGACAGGATGCGCTTGAAGCGGTTCTTCACGTTGGCGATCACCACCGCCAGTTCCGGCGTGGTCAGGCCACGACCGTCGCTCTTGCGGCGTGCCAGTTCGGCCACCGACGGCAGCTGCTCGAGATCGCGCGACAGCGCGCCCTCTTCTTCCAGGCTGGCGATCAGGGCGGCATAGCCATCCTGCACGGCGCTTTCGCTTTGCGCCTGCAACTCGCGCACCAGCAAATGCGTCTGCTGCGTGTTGTCGCGCAAGACCAGGCGTTCGACGTCATCCGTCATCGCATACAGCTCGCGGTTGCGTTCTTCTTCCGTCAGCTTGCCCGCGTTGACTTCCACGTCCAGCCAGATTTTCACGTTCACTTCATGGTCCGAGCAATCCACGCCGGCCGAGTTGTCGATCGCATCGGTGAAGATGCGGCCACCGGCCAGCGCGAACTCGATACGGCCCGCCTGCGTCGCACCGAGATTGCCGCCTTCGGCCACGACTTTCACGCGCAGCTCATTGCCGCTGACGCGGATGTGGTCATTCGCGCGGTCCTTCACTTGCGCGTGGGTCTCCGTCGACGCCTTGATGTAGGTGCCGATGCCGCCGTTGTAGAACAGGTCCACGGGCGACTTCAGGATACGGTGCATCAGTTCTTCCGGCGGCAGCGAGGTCTCGGCGATATCGAGCGCTGCGCGGATCTGCGGCGACAGTTCGATCGTGCGGGCGGTACGCGGATACACGCCGCCGCCTGCCGAGATCAGCTCCTTGTTGTAGTCGTCCCACGAGGAGCGCGGCAAGGCAAACAGGCGCGCGCGCTCGTCGAACGAGACGGCGACGTCCGGTGTTGGGTCGAGGAAGATATGGCGGTGGTCGAACGCGGCCACCAGTTTCAGCTGGCGCGACAGCAGTACGCCATTGCCGAACACGTCGCCCGACATGTCGCCCACGCCGACCATGGTGATCGGGGTGGTATTGAGGTCGTGATCCATTTCATAGAAATGGCGCTTCACGGCTTCGAACGCGCCCTTGGCGGTGATGCCCAGTTTCTTGTGGTCGTAGCCGTTCGAGCCGCCCGAGGCGAACGCGTCGCCGAGCCAGAAACCGCGCTGCACGGCGATGCCGTTGGCGATGTCGGAGAACGTGGCCGTGCCCTTGTCGGCCGCCACCACCAGATACGGGTCGGCTTCATCGAAGCACACGGTGTCGACTGGCGGGACGATATTGCCCAAGGAACGGTTGTCCGTCACTTCCAGCAGGCTGGAAATGAACAGGCGGTAGACGGCTTCGCCTTCAGCCGCGATGGTTTCGCGCACGGCGTCCTTCGGCATCATCTTGCAGACAAAACCGCCCTTCGCGCCAGCCGGCACGATGACGGCATTTTTCACCATCTGCGCCTTCACCAGGCCCAGCACTTCGGTGCGGTAGTCTTCCATGCGGTCGGACCAGCGCAAGCCGCCACGGGCGACAGGGCCGCCGCGCAGGTGCACGCCTTCGAAGCGGCGCGAGAAGACGAAAATCTCGCGGTAAGGACGCGGTTCCGGCACCAGCGCCAGGCTGCTGGTGTCGAACTTGAAGATGATCTTGTCGCCTTGTTGATTGTTCTGGAAGTAGCTGGTGCGCAGCGTGGCGGCCATCAGGTCGGCCAGCGCGCCGAGGATTTCCTCGGTATCGGCATGGTTCACGGATGGCAGGCCAGCCTTGATGGCGGCGATGCTTTCCAGGGCCGCCACATGCTGCGCGTCGGACAGCGAAGGATCGAAGCGCTGCAGGAAGGCCTCGACCAGGGCTTTGACCTGGGCCGGCTGCTTGCGCAGGCTCTCGGCAATGTAGCGCACCGAGAAGCGGCTGCCCGTCTGGCGCCAGTAGCTGGTATAGGCGCGCACCAGCTGCACTTCGCGCGTCGACAGGCCGCCTTCGATGACGAGGCCATTCAGGCGGCCATCTTCGGCCGTGTCGTTGAACAGGGAAGCAAACAATTCCTGCGCCACGGCGACGACGGATGGCTGCGCCAGTTTCGCCGCGCTGGCGGCATCGACCGTCAGGCTGGTGACGAAATAGCGCGTGCCGTCGGCCAGCGAAACCGAGTATGCCTGTTCGCGGTCGATGGCCACGCCCGCATTGTGCAGTGCCGGCAGGATGGTCGACAGCGGCGGCACCTTGTTGGCCGAGTACAGGCGGATCGTGGTGACGGCGCCCGTCTCGATGCGCACGGCCACGTGCGATGGATCCGTATTGCGCAGGATGGTGTCGAGGTCGCGGAAGGCGACGGCCGGCGCCGTGGCGGCCACGTAATCGAGCGGTAAAGTAGCGCACAGTTTGCGCAGGCTGGTGCGCAGGGCCACGTCGGGCACGGCGTCGGCCACGGCGGCAAAACCGTTATGCCAGCCGTCGAGCACGCTCAGCAGCGGCTGTTCGATATCCGTTTCCAGGTCCAGCGGATAGCGCGCGGCATGGGCGATCAGGTAGACGCGCGCCAGCGGGCCGTCGGCCACCAAGGTTTGCATGCTCACGTGCGTGGCGCCGGAACTGGCTTGCAGGGCTTTTGCCAGGCTCGATGCGACGCTGGCGCTGTAGCGCTCGCGCGGCAGGTAGACCAGCACGTTCAAGTGGCGCGCATACACGTCGCGGCGCGCAAAAACCTTGGTGCGCGGCTGCTTGTACAGCGAAACGACGGAACCGCACACTTGCGCCAGCCAATCGAGATCCGCTTCCAGCGCTTCCGTGCGCGGCAAGGACTCAAGGATTTCGCGGAATTTCTCGGCACGGAAGCCTTGCTGGCGCACGCCGGCCAGGCTCAAAACCTTGGCCACGCGGCCGCGCGCAAACGGCAGCGCCGCCAGCGGGGTGGAATTGCCGGCGCGGGTAAACAAGCCGACGAAGCAATGCTCGCCGAGGATCGCGCCTTGCGCATCCATGTCGCGCACGCCGATGAAATCGAGCTGCTGGTCACGGTGCAAAGTGCCTGCCACGTCGGCCTTGACGATGGACAGCGCCGAGTCGCGCTTGGCCAGGGTGTCGAAGTCGCCCGGGATATTCGCCAGGCAGGTGCCGTAGACGGGGTGCGCCGTATCCTGCAGCACGCCGACACGGCTAGGAATGTCGCGCTCCAGTTCGCGCACGCCCGGCTTGACGCGGTAATAGGCGTAGCCGAAGACTTCAAAGCCGCCGCTGCGGGCCCATTCCAGGAAGGCGGCCACTTCCGCGCCTTCTTCGCCATGCTGCGATGCCGCCGTGGCGACGGCGGCCAGGCGCTCGCTCATGGCGGCGGCATCGCGGCGCACGACGGCGGCGTCGCGCGCGACCGTCTCCAGGGCGGCGACCAGCGCGGCCAGGGCTTCCGGCGCCAGCTCTTCGTCGAGCAGCACCAGCACATACGATTCGAGCGGGTCGCCCGGCTGGCGCACTGCTTCGACGCTGCCGTCAGCGGCGCGGCGCACGGGCAGCACGGTATTCATCACGCCGCGCACGGCCAGGTGCTGGCGGCGCATGGCCATGACGATGGAGTCGACCAGGTAAGGCATGTCTTCGTTCAGGATCAGCAAGGCGCTCGCCATGCCGCCACGGCCATCCGCATAGCGCAGGGTGGCGATCTGGCAGCCGTTGCCGGTGCGCTTGGCCGCTTGCGTGAAACCGTCGACCAGCACGGGCGCCAGGCTGTCGGGCGCGATATCGGCCAGGTCTTCGGCGTCGAGCGAGTCGAGCCATGCCTGCACCAGCTGCACGACAGGCGCTGCCGCCTTGCCTGCATTGCCAGCCGCGTTAATCAACTCCAGCGTTTGTGTACGCAAATCTTGTGGCGTGTGATTCATCTTGCATCTCCATTACGGTAATGTGAATGTCCAACGCTGTCGTTCGGGCTTGTGGCTGGGCGGCAGCGGTGTCAAGAGACGGGGGTCGCCCGTCCAATTCTGTCTGTGCTACGGATAGTTGTCTCGGATGTTCTGTGTGTTTTTCTATCGCCTACAAGTCGTACAATCCAGGTAAGTTGAGGATGATCGTCAATTCTTCAAGCGCCGCATGCACTTCCAGCGCCAGCTGCGGATCGGCCAGGTCGCCCGGCTCCAGATGGTCGCGGTAGTGTTTTTCCACCCACTGCACCAGCCGATGGTACAGCGTTTCCGTCATGATCACGCCCTGGTGCATGGCGCGCGCCTCGGTTTCCGTCAGCGCCACGCGCAAACGCAGGCAGGCGGGCCCGCCGCCGTTGCGCATGCTCTGGCGCAGGTCGAAATGAATCAGTTCATCGATCGGTCCACCGCTGGCCACCAGGCCTTCCAGGTAGCGCGACACGGCGCGGTTTTCCTGGCATTCCTGCGGTATCACCAGCGCCATCTTGCCGCCCTCTTTCGTCAGCAGCTGGCTGTTGAACAGATAGCTGGTCACCGCATCCTGGATCGGCACTTGGCCCGTGTCCACGCGCAGCGCATCCAGTTGCGCGCCCGTGCCGGCGACGGCGCGGCGCAGCTGCGACAGGCTTGCCTCTTCATCGGCAAACGCCTGCTCGTGATAGAACAGCACATTGCCGTTGCCGACGGCGATGACGTCGTTATGGAACACGCCCTGGTCGATCACGTCCGGGTTCTGCTGCACGTACACGGTGCGCTTCGCGTCCAGGCCATGCAGTCGCGCCACGGCTTGCGACGCTTCCAGGGTCTGGCGCGCCGGATAGCGCTTCGGCGATGGCGCGGATGGATCGAACTCCACGCGACCATACACGAACAATTCCACCGATGGCGCGCCGTGGCTCGCGCCCAGGCGCGTGTGGTTGGCCGCGCCCTCGTCGCCAAAGGCGGGCGTCGACGGCAGCGCATCGTGCACGGCGAAGTGCCTGTCGTCGCTGAAAATGGCGCGCAGACTGCGCGCCGACTGCGCGTGCTCGAAGGCGCGGTGCAGCTTGTTATTCAGGTTGGCGGCCGTGAAATGCACGCGGCCATCGTGCGTGTCCGCCGACGGGCTGACCGTGGCGGCGTTCGCCGTCCACATGGGTGAGGCGGAATACGCGCAGGCCAGGATGACGGGCGACTCCTTGTAGGCGCGCGCCAGCACCTCTGCGTCCGTGCCCGTGAAACCGATGGAGCGCAGCAGGCGGAAATTGGGCCGGTCCTGCGGTGGCAGCAAGGCTTGCGCAAAGCCGCGCGCGGCCAGGGCGCGCATCTTGGCCAGGCCCTGCAAGGCGGCCTGCTTCGGATTCGAAGCGCTTTTCACATTGCTGAACGAGGCCACGTTGCCGAACGAGAGTCCCGCATAGTTATGCGATGGCCCGACCAGGCCGTCAAAATTGTATTCGCGCGTGCTGTGCATGGGAGGCATGTCCTTAAAATTTAAAAATTCAGGCCGGGCGACAGCTTGGCCGGCATTTCCAGCGCGCCGTTCTCGATCGAAGCAACCGGGTAGGCGCAGTAATCGGCCGCGTAATAGGCGCTCGGACGGTGGTTGCCCGACTTGCCGATGCCGCCAAACGGCGCCGTGCTGGCGGCACCCGTGGTCGGACGGTTCCAGTTGACGATGCCGGCGCGCGCGCGCGTCTGGAACGTTTGCCACAAGGCCGGATCGTCGGACAGCAGCGCCGCAGCCAGGCCGAATTCCGTGGCATTGGCCACCTTCAGGGCCGCATTGAAATCGGCCACGCGAACCACTTGCAGCAGCGGGCCGAACCACTCTTCGTCGGGAATGCCGACAGCACTAGTCACGTCGACGATGCCGGCCGTCACAAAGCCCGCCTCGGGATTCAACTGGCGCATCTGCAGCAAGGTGGTGCCGCCCTTGGCGACCATGTCCGCCTGCGCCTGCACCAGGCGTTTTGCCACGGCACTCGATACCACTGGGCCCATGAACGGCTGCGGCTGGGCGTCGGACGCGCCGATGCCCAGTTTCGCGGCCACTTCCACCAGGCGCGCGATGAAGGCGGCACCGGCGGCGTTATCCTGCACCACCAGGCGGCGTGCGCATGTGCAGCGCTGGCCGGCCGAGACAAAGGCGGAGAAGATCGCGTGGTGCACGGCCGCGTCGACATCCTTGACGTCCCACACGACGAGGGCGTTGTTGCCGCCCATTTCCAGCGCCAGCATCTTGCCCGGCTGGCCGCCGAACTGGCGGTGCAGGCTGATACCCGTCTGGCACGAACCCGTAAACAGCACGCCGTCGAGGTGTGGATTGGCACCCAGCGCCACGCCCGTGTCGCGTCCGCCGTTGACGAGGTTGACGACGCCATTCGGCAAGCCCGCCTGCTGCCACAGCTGCACGGTTTTGATGGCCGTGCGCGGCGCATATTCGCTCGGTTTGAAGACGATGGTGTTACCGGCGATCAGGGCCGGCACGATGTGGCCGTTCGGCAGGTGGCCTGGGAAATTGTATGGTCCGAAGACACCGAACACGCCATGCGGACGGTGGCGCAGCACGGCGTCGCCATCGGCGATCTTGCTTTGCGTGATACCCGTGCGCGCGTTGTACGACTGCACCGAGATATCGATCTTGTTGGCCATGGTGGCCACTTCCGTGCGCGACTCCCACAGCGGTTTGCCCACTTCTTCCGAGATCAGCAGCGCCAGCGCTTCCGCATGCTCCTTCAGCAGTTCGCGAAAGCGCACGCAGATGGCGATGCGTTCTTCGACGGGCGTATCGGCCCACTCTTCAAAGGCGGCGCGGGCGGCCTGGCACGCCTGTTCGACTTCGTTCTCCGTCGCTTCCAGGCTGGCCCAGGTCTGCTTGCCGTTCGACGGATCGATGGTGACCAGTTCACGGCCCGTGCCTGGCAGCCAGGCGCCGTTGATGAAGTTCGATGCTGCGGTAGATGGATTCAATACGTTAGACATGGGGATGCTTCCTCGGGTTGAGTGACAAGGTGCGCACGGTATCGCCGTGATTGCAGCGCAGCAGATGCAGTTCATCGTCGTCGAGCGCGATCTTGCCGCTGTGCGGATTGGCGCTGGTGACGATCATGCGGAAATCTTTCAGGTCGGTGTTCGACACCAGGTAAGGCTCGGCCTGGGCGGCATCGCCGCACACTTCCGGCGCAGCCTCGGCGTCGAGCACGGCCGGCATGCTGTCGCGCATGGCGCGCAGTTCGGAGACGCGCGCCTGCAGCACGGGACCGGCGTCGAAAATATCGACATAGCCTTCGAAGTGCAAGCCTTCCTGTTCCAGCAGGCGGCGCGCGGGCGCCGTGCTCAGATGCACCTTGCCGATGACTTCCTGCGCTTCGTCGGGCAGGTAGGCCACGTACATGGGCTGGCGCGGCATCAGTTCGGCGATGAACGATTTTTTACCCAGGCTCGTCAAGTCGTCGACATGGTGGAAATCCATCTTGAAGAAGTGGCGGCCCAGGCCTTCATAAAACGGCGAGCTGCCGTCCGGCGCCTGGTAGCCGCGCATTTCCGCGATCAGCTTTTCCGTGAACAGCTGCGGGAACTGGGCGATGAACAGGAAACGGCTTTTCGACAGCAGCTTGCCGTTGTTGCCGCTGCGGTAATCGGGGTGCAGAAACAGCGAGCACAGTTCCGTGCTGCCCGTCAGGTCGTTCGACAGGTACAAGGTTTCCATGCGCGTAAACACATCGAGCTCGCGGCTGGAATGGACCAGGGTGCCGATGCGGTAGTTATAGAACGGTTCGTCCAGACCCACGGCGCCCTTGATGGCGCACACGCCGGCCAGGCGGCCCGTGTCGGTATCCTCCATGACGAACATGTAGTCGCGCTTTTCGGGCGGGATGGTTTCGGCGAACGAAGCGCAGGCGATGGCCAGGCGGTCGCCCAGCATTTTCATGTCCGGCTTGAGGGTGGTCATGCCGGTGCCGACCTGGCTGGCCAGCCCATACAGGGCATCGAGGTCGTTGGCGTTGATGGCGCGTACTACTAGCATAAAATTAACTCCCTTAGATACGCACGCAAATGACGCTGTCGCCTTCGGCCACGGCCAGCGCCTCGAGCAGGTCGGCTGGCAAACCGATGGTGTCCTGCGCTTCGAGCGCATCGCAGGCAAAGGTCACGGCGCGGAAATTGCGCTCGGCGCCGGAAGCGACCGCATAATTGACTTTCATGCCCGTGCGGCTGGGCGTGACGCCTGCGACGACGCGGCGCGTGAGCGAGCCCGTAAACGAGCGCAGCGCATGCTTGTGCGCCTGCAGGATCGGGCCGCCATCGAAGATGTCGATGTAATCGTCGGCTTCAAAGCCTTCTTCCGTCAGCAGATTGAACGCCAGTTCGCCGCTCGGGTGGATCTGGCCCATGGCCGCCTGCGCGTCACCGGGCAGCAGCGGCACGTACACGGGGTAATGCGGCATCAGTTCGACGATCAGGGTGCGGTTGCGCGCACCGCCGATGACTTTTTCGGCATCGAGGAAATCCATCTGGAAGAACTTGCGGCCCAGCGCATCCCAGAACGGCGACTGGCCATTGGCGTCCGTGATGCCGGCCAGCGGCACGAAGAAGCGGTCGCCGAAACGGTGCGGCGCCAGCACGGCGAACAGCAGCCGCGCGCGCGACAGCAGGGCCGCTTCCAGGCCCGCCTGTTCCATGTTGCGCACATAGAAGCCGGACAGCTGCGAGTACGCCGTCAGTTCGGAACACAGGGTCAGCGCATGCACGCTGTGGCTGATGTTCAGGTCGCGCGAGACTTGCTGGATGACGTCGTTGCGGAAGGAAAAATAGGTGCCGTTCGAGCCGGCCGAGGCGAAGATGGCGGCCGTACCAAAGATGCTCTTGTCGAGCAGGGATTCAAGCACGAAGAGATACGACTCTTCGCTGGGGATGTCGACATGGGCGGCAAACGAGGCGATGGAGCGCTCGACGGAGGCGGCGATTTTTTCGCGCGTCTTCGGCAGGGTATGGACACCCGGCATGGTGACTGCGGCCAGCGCTTCGAGGGCTGCAATATCCGCAATTTCTACCGGACGGACAACATACATGGGTACTCCTTCAATGCTGACAATGCTGGGGTAGAACCAAGCCGGCCCGCAGCAAAGCGGCGGGCCGGTGATCAAACAGGGAGCGGGGCTAGCTTCAGGCTTTCAGCATGCCGTCGATGGCGGCGCGCAGCAAACGGCCCGCTTCGGCGATCTGCTCGTCCGAGACGATCAGGGCCGGCGCCAGGCGCACCACATCCATGCCGGCGATCAGCACCATCAAGCCTTGCGCTTCGGCCGCTTTCTGGATGTCTTTCGCGCGGCCCTTGAAGGCATCGGTGACGACCAGGCCCAGCAGCAAACCGCTGCCGCGCACGATGGAGAACACTTGCGGGTAATCCGTGATCAGGCCTTGCAGCATGGCGATGGTGTTGACGCTCGCTTCTTTCACACGCGCCAGGAATGCTGGCGTGTTGATCGTGTCGAGCACGGTCAGGGCCACGGTGGCGGCCAGCGGGTTGCCGCCGTAGGTGGTGCCGTGGGTGCCGACGGCCAGGGTCTGCGCCAGTTCATTCGTGGTCAGCATGGCGCCGATCGGGTAGCCATTGCCCAGGGCCTTGGCGGCCGTCAGGATGTCCGGCGTGACGCCGTAGCCCATGTAGGCGAACAAGGCGCCGGTGCGGCCCATGCCGCTCTGGACTTCGTCGAAAATCAACAGGGCGCCCGTCTTGTCGCACAGGGCGCGCAACTCCTTGAGGAATTCCGGATTGCCCGGCACCACGCCGCCTTCGCCTTGTACCGGCTCGACGATCACGGCGCACACGTCATCGCCGATGGCGGCGCGCGCCGCTTCGATGTCGTTGTAGGCGATGTGATCGATCGATGGCGGCAGCGGCTCGAAGCCTTCCGTGTACTTGGCCTGGCCGCCGACGGAGACCGTAAACAGGGTGCGGCCGTGGAAGGAGCTGAAGCACGAAATGATGCGCGACTTGTGCGCGCCGAACTTGGTGTGCGCGTACTTGCGCGCCAGTTTCAGGGCCGCTTCGTTGGCTTCCGCGCCCGAGTTACAGAAGAAGGCGCGGTCGGCGAAGGTCGCTTCCGTCAGGGCCAGTGCCAGGCGCAGGACAGGCTCGTTGGTGTAGCCGTTGCCCAAATGCCACAAATTATTGATTTGCTTGGTCAGCACGTCGACCAGCGCAGGATGGCAGTGACCGAGGCTGTTGACGGCGATGCCGGAGGTGAAATCGAGGTAATGCTTGCCTGACTGGTCCCACAGATCCAGACCGGAACCGCGCACGGGCACCATGGCTGCAGGGGCGTAGGTAGGAACGAGGACCTGGTCAAAGGTTTCCCGGGTGACTGGACGAGCCGTTACGGTCGAATCAAGCTTGGCATTCATAGCATTTCCCCATCAATATGTTAGGTACTCCGCAGCTACGACAGCTACGTGTGTACTGCATTATAAAAAGCGGGATGCTAAAACTCTTTTGAATCTGCGACAAGGATTTTCACAATTCATCACAGCCGGGCTTGCTTTAATCAAACAGGCGGCATCAGCTTTCTTTGGCGTTCTTCGCGCGGGGTATTGCCAAACAGGGTGCCAAACGCCGTGGAAAAGTGCGAGCCGGAGGAAAAGCCGCACATCAGGCCTACTTGCACGATGGAATAATGCGTATCGAGCAACAGTTGCCGTGAGCGCTGCAGGCGCAGCTCCAGGTAGTAGCGCGATGGCAGGCTGCCCAGGTATTGCTTGAACAGCCGCTCGAGCTGGCGCCGCGACAGGCCCACCAGGCTGGCGATGTCGTCGGTCGACAGCGGTTCCTCGATATTGGCTTCCATCAAGGTCACCGCCTCGGAAAGCTTGGGCTGCAGCACGCCGAAACGCGCCTGCAGGGCCACCCTCTGGCGCTCTTCCTTGCCGCGCACCTTGTCCACGCACAGCGCTTCCTTGACGAGCGCCTGCACGTCGGCGCCAAAGATGGTTTCGATCAGGGTCAGCGAAAAATCGATGCTGGCCGCACCGCCGCAGCAGGTGATGTGCGGGCCGTCGATGTCGAACAAATGCGGCGTCAGGATGGCCCGTTCGGCCTTCGCTTCCGCGTCCGCATACAAGGCCCACGGCAAGGCGATGCGCACGCCATCCATGACACCCGCGTCGGCCAGCCACAGCACGGCCGCACCCACGCCGCCCCAGAACGGCGCCGAACGGCAGCGCTCGATCACGGCCCGGCACAGCTCGGCGCGCAGCGGCGCCTCCGTCTCGTCGGCCACCAGCAGCGCAATATGCCAGTTGCCGCCCTGCGCGGCCACCTGTTCCGGCGTGCGCACGTCCAGTTGCAGGGCGTCCGGCCCCAGCGCCCGCGCGCACAGGCGCAGCGGCTGTACCAGGCCGGCCCAGGTAATCGACTCGGCGTCGCCGGCATGGACCAGCAGCAAACGCAGCGGTTTGTCGAGGCCGATACGGGAAAGATTAGCGAAGGACATCGGCGAGGCGGACCAAAGGCAAGGGCTGAGTTGCCCACATGATACCGGACTTCCGCCCCGTCGCGCCCCTCATGCAAGGACACATCCTGACGCGGCGGAAAAAAGCGGAGCGGAAGGATATAATCACTCCCATGGGTGAACGATATTTAAAAAGTATCCGGCTGCTGGCCGAATGCATGCAAGGTTTCGAGCGGTTTTCTAGCGACTTCGTGCGCCAGTACGGCTTGACGCATGCGCAATTCGACATCATTGCCACGCTCGGCAACACCCCCGGCATGTCCTACAAGGAACTGGGCCAGAAAACCCTGATTACCAAGGGTACTTTGACGGGCGTGGTGGACCGGCTGGAACAAAAGGGGCTGGTGATACGCGAACGTTGTCCACGCGACAAGCGTTCCTATTACGTGCGCCTGAGCTGCGAGGGCGAGCAAGTGTTTCAGGACGTGTTCCCCAAGCTGACAAAGCAGGGCCAGCGTCTGTTCGACGGCTATACCGAAGACGATTTCATGCGGTTGGAAACGACGCTGGCAGGATTGAAGCACGCCATTGCCAACGGCTGACCATACACCAAGCACAGACATTCAAACAAGACAAAGGAAACCAAGTTGAAAACCTCACTGCTCGAAGGCAAAAAGCCTGCTCATTTCGATAAACACATCATCGGCAACCTGCTGCTCAACGCCAGCACGCCGGAACTGGTGCGCCAGGAAAAACTGATCATTGGCGTGCGCAACGAAGACGGCGAAATCTACCGCCTGATCGGCGCCACCAAGCACAACAGCTTCATGAACGCCGTCGAGGAACTGTTCGACCTGGGCTTGACCGATGAGCTGGAAGACAGCGATGAACTCGTCGAGGGCTGCGACGCGATATTTAGCGAAGCAGACTGATAACGCTCGTATGATCCCAAAAGGGCATGCTGCTGATCAAGTGGCATGCCTTTTTCCGTTTACGGGGCTTTGCTTGCCTTTTGCTAAGCTGTTTGCGAAAAGATCATGGTTAAAAAGTTCCGTACGGAAATATTGCGAGTATAATTTTTTCAATGAACAGACTCGACGCCTTTAAAAGCATCGCCGCACAAGCCGCTCGTGGCGAGCTGACCTTTCCTGCCAATGTGGACGCTTCGCTCAAGCTGCAAGAGGCGCTGGCCGATCCCGACTGCCATATCGAGGCCGCCGCCAAGCTGGTGCAGGCTGACCCGCTGCTGGCCGCGCGCACGGTGGCCATCGCCAATTCCGTGGCGTTCAACCGTTCCGGCAATGAAATCACCAGCGTGCGCAATGCCGTGCAGCGGCTAGGCGTGCGTACCCTGCAGTCGGTGGTGGCATCGCTGATCGTGCGCCAGCTGGGCAGCACCATCACCGATCCCCTGCTGCAAGCGAAGGCCAACCAGCTGTGGGAGCATACGGCCCACGTGGCGGCCCTGTCGCAGGTATTGGCCCGCCGCGTCACCAAGGTGGACCCCGATACGGCCCTGTTTGCCGGCATCATGCATGAAGTGGGCGGCTTTTATCTGCTGTCACGCGCGGCCGAATTCCCCGGCATCCTCGACGGCGAACCGGAAGACTGGGTCGAACATGGCGAACAGGCCATCGGCCACGGCGTCCTGGCCAAACTGAAGGTGCCGGAAGCGGTCAGGGGCGCCATCGATGCGCTGTGGGAAGGCTTGCGCGCCATCCCGCCCGAATCGCTGGGCGACACCCTGCTGCTGGCAAATGACCTGGCGCCCGTCTCGTCACCGCTCAACGAAAGCCCGGCCGCCATCGCCGTGCGGGCCGCCCGCGCCGCGCGCAGCATCGATTGCCTGATCGGCGACGATGCGACCTTGTCGAGCATCATGGAAGAATCGGACGATGAAGTGCAGTCGCTGCTGAAGGTACTCGTGCACTAGGCTGCCCGCCGCGCCGGATGCGAGCACTCACTATCAGCGCCAGGCTTCCATAGCGGCAAACAAAAAAAACCCGCTCGAAAGCGGGTAAAGTCCAAAGCTAGGGATGTCCTGAAAGAGACAGCCCTATCTTATGCGCTGTGCCGCGCCAGCTCCGTGCGCTGGCTCACTTAGCGCACACATTATCCCGGCAACAGTTCCACGTCCGTTTCCTGCCAGGCGCGCAGCTGGCGCACGCGGGCAAACCACGCCTGGATGTGCTGGTACTGCGCCAGCGGCAAGCGCACGGCCTCGCTGTACATCAGCGGCGCGGCCACGGCGAACTCGGCCAGGCTCAAGGCATTGCCGCAGAGCCACTCACGCTGCGCCAGATGCGCATCCAGCACCACGGCGCAAGCATGCAGTTCATGCTCGCCGCGCGCCTCTTCCAGCGGGTCCGCCGGACCATTGCCCGTCATGCCTTTCCAGGCGCGTTCCCAGGCCAGCACGCCGATGGCGGGCGCAAAGTGCTGCGCGGCCCAGAACAGCCAGCGGTTGACGTCGGCGCGCGCTTGCGGCGCCTGCGGATAAATCGTCTGGCCCGGCACCTGCTCGGCCAGGTATTGCATGATGGCGCACGATTCCCACAGCAGGAAATCGCCATCGGCCAGCACGGGCACTTTGCCGTTCGGGTTCAGTTCGACCAGGCGGCGGCGGTCGTCCGCATTCATCAGGTCGACTTCGGCCAGTTCCAGAGGCAGGCCGAGGTGGATCGCCGTCATCAGGGCACGGCGGGCATTCGAAGACATGGGGTGGTGGTACAGGCGCATGATAGATGGCTCCGGTGAGTGAAGAAGCCACCATCGTAGTCGCCGTCACTGACAGTTTTTGTCAGGAGCGGATATCAGGATTCCGGGTCGCTAGCTTTCCGGATCAATCTCGTGCGCTTTACGCCAGGCATCAAGCAGTACATGGCGCCGCGTGGGATAGCGCTCCGCATGCTGCCGCACCTCGGCAATGCGGTCGATGCGGAAATGCCGGTAATCGCCGCGCAGTTCGCACCAGGCGGCCAGCAGGCGCTTGCCTTCGAAAAAAGCCAGGGCGAACGGCCACACCGTGCGCGAAGTGGCGCTGCCATGCTCATCCTGATAGGCCAGCGTGAGCTTCTGTTCGTAGCGGATCGCCTCGCGCACGGGCTGCACGTAACGGTCGGCCGGCTGCGTGCCATCGGCGGGACGCCCCAGCGGCACCCACAAGCTGGTCTCGGCCATGCTGTCGCGCAGGTCGCGCGGCGAAGCGGCCGCGATCTTGGCCAGGGCATTGCTGGCCGCCTGCGCCAGGCCCGCATCGCCCTGCCGGCGCACCCAGCGCGCCCCCAGCACCAGCGCCTCCAGCTCGTCGGCGCCAAACATCAGCGGCGGCAGGAAGGCGCCGCGGCGCAGCACATAGCCGATGCCCGCTTCGCCCTGCAGGGGCGCGCCCAGTTCGGCCAGGGTCTGGATATCGCGGTAAATCGTGCGTTCGGAAACGCCGAGCTGCTGCGCCAGCTGGGCCGCCGTGACGGGCACGCGCCTGGCGCGCATGGCGTCCATCAGCAGGAACAAACGGCCGCTGCGGCTCATGGACAAGCCTGCAAAGCCTGGTCGCCCATGACGAGGGCCGACAGGGCTGGCACATACAGATAGCCGTCGGGCAGCATGCGCGCCGCGCGCGTCCTCTCTTGCACGCCGGCGATGCCATAGCAGCGCTGCAGGCGGGCGGCAGCCGGCCACCAGTAGACGGCCGCCTCCTGGTCGGGAAAGCGCTGGCGCACGCTATCGGCCTGCGCCGCCACTTGCCGGAAGTCGCGGTAAAAGGCGGGGGCGATACCCAGCTCCGCGGCAAACGCCGCTTCCTGCGCCGCCGTCTCTGCCAACCGGGCCGCCAGCGCCACCGTTTCATCGTTCAGATCCTCGGCCGCCACACCCGCTTCAACCAGGATGCGGCGCATCTGCGCCCTGTCGACCTGCGCGCGCAGGAACGCCGATTCCTGCAGCGCCAGCACGGCGCCGTCGGGTATGCTTTTGTGCCGCGCGGCCGGGAACACATACAGGGCGCAGCTGCCGGCGCACAGCGTGTCGATGGCGAGACGCCATTGCTGCTGGCGCAGATAGCGGCCCAGCTGCATCGCCGCCTGCGGATCGCCCGCGTCGCTATTGACGCGCAACAGCACGGTGCCCGGCGCGGCCAGCAGCCGCAGCTTGTCCACGTCGCCCTGGGCAATCGGGCCGCGCATGGCGATGCTGCCGGCATCGGCACGGCTGAAATCGGCGGCGCCGGCGCAGGCCGTCACGCCCGCCATCAGGCCTATCCATAAAAAACGCTTCATCGTCATCCGTTACAAAAAAAAACGACCACCGCAAACGGTGATCGTTCTTTCATTCAAGCTGCAAAAAACCTGCGCTTACACCACGGCGCCGTCGGTTTCGTCTTTTTCCTTGACCGGCTTGATCAAGTCTTCGCGCTTGACGCCCAGCCACATGGCGATCGAGGCCGCGACGAACACGGACGAGTAAATACCGAAGCAGATACCGATGGTCAGCGCCAGTGCGAAGTGGTGCAGGGTCTGGCCGCCGAAGATCAGCATCGACAGCACCATCATCTGGGTCGAGCCGTGGGTGATGATGGTACGCGAAATGGTGCTGGTAATCGCGCTGTCGATCACTTCATGCACGGTCGCCTTGCGCTGCTTGCGGAAGTTTTCGCGGATACGGTCAAAGATCACCACCGATTCGTTGACGGAATAACCGAGCACCGCCAGGATGGCCGCCAGTACCGTCAGCGAGAATTCCCACTCGAAGAAGGCGAAGAAGCCCAGGATGATGACCACGTCATGCAAGTTGGCGATAATGGCCGAGACAGCGTATTTCCATTCGAAGCGGATGGCCAGGTAGATCATCACGCCAATAATCACCACCACCAGCGCGTTCAAGCCATTCTGCGCCAGTTCCTCGCCCACTTGCGGGCCGACGAATTCAACTTTCTGCAAGACGACCGCTTCGCTGCCGGCAGCATCCATGCAGGCGCTCTTGAGCACATGCTCACCCTTGTCGGTGACGGTGTCGATGGCCTTGGTCGAGCCTTGCTCGGCCTTGCACAAGGCTTCAAACACGCGCTGCGAGGTGTTGGCGGCGCTGACGCCATTTTCCACCGGCAAGCGGATCATCACGTCGCGCGCCGTATCGAAGCTGGTCACGCCCGGCTCTTCATAGCCCATCTTGATCAGGGTGCCGCGTATGCCTTCAAGATTGGCCGCCTTCGGGTATTTCACCTCCATCAGCGTGCCGCCCTTGAATTCGACGGACAGGTGCAAGCCCTTGTGCACCAGGAAGAAGACGGCGGCAAGGAAGGTCACGGCCGAAATCACGTTGAAAATCAACGCATGGCGCATGAAGGGAATATCTTTTTTGATCCGGAAAAATTCCATGAAATCCTCTGAGTTCTATTCTGTGCGTCCGGCGGCTGTGCCACCGGACGCGATCGCTGTTGACGCTATTGGGTGAGTCGGGGCCGTCGCTTATTTGCTGGTGCCCGGCACCCACACCGTACCGATCGACAAGGTCGTCAGCTTTTTCTTGCGGCCATACCAGAGGTTAACCACGCCGCGCGAGACGAACACGGAGGAGAACATCGAGGTCAGAATACCCAGGCAATGCACAACAGCGAAGCCGCGCACAGGACCGCTGCCGAAGGCCAGCAGCGCCAGGCCGACGATCAGGGTGGTCACGTTCGAATCGAGAATCGTGGCCCAGGCGCGGTCGAAGCCGGCGGCGATCGCCGCTTGCGGCGTATTGCCGGCGCGCAGCTCTTCACGGATACGTTCATTGATCAGCACGTTGGCGTCAATCGCCATACCCAGCGCCAGCGCGATAGCGGCGATACCTGGCAAGGTCAACGTCACCTGGATCATCGACAGCAAGCCGACCAGCAACAGCAGGTTGGTGGCCAGGGCCAGCACGCTGAAGGCGCCGAACAGCATGTAGTAGGCGATCATGAAGACGGCGATGGCGATGAAGCCGTACAGGGTCGAGTGGAAGCCCTTGGCGATGTTTTCCGCGCCCAGTTGCGGTCCGATCGTGCGTTCTTCGATGACGGTCATCGGTGCCGACAGGGCGCCCGAGCGCAGCAGCAGCGCCAGTTCGTTCGCGTTTTCCGCGCCGCCCATGCCGGTGATCTGGAAGCGCGAACCGAGTTCCTGCTGGATGGTGGCAACCGACAGCACTTCCGGCTTGCCTTTTTCAAACAGCACGATGGCCATGCGCTTGCCGACGCGTTCGCGCGTCGCTTCGCGCATCTTGCGGCCGCCGTCGCCGTTCAGGTCGATCGATACGGCCGCCTGCTGGTTCTGGTCGAAGCTGGCCGTGGCGCTGGAGATATAGTCGCCCGTCAGGATCACGTCTTTCGCCAGCACGACAGGTACGCCCTTGCCGACGGTGAACAGTTCCGAATTGAACGGAATGGCGCTCGACAGTTCGGTGCCAGGCACGATGCTTTCATCGACCAGGCGCACTTCCAGGGTCGCCGTGCGGCCGATGATGGCTTTCGCGCGGGCCACGTCCTGCACGCCAGGCAATTGCACCACGATGCGGTCAGGACCTTGCTGCTGGATCAGTGGCTCGGCCACGCCCAGCTCGTTGACGCGTTTGGACAGGGTGGAGATATTCTGTTTCACGCCTTCATCGATGGTGGCTTTCAGGGCCGCCGGCTTCAGGGTGATGTTCAGTTTCAAATCGCTGCCTTCGCCCGCATCGGCGAACGCCAGTTCCGTCATCTGGTCGGACAGGACATTTTTAGCTTTCACGCGCGTTTCCGCGTCGCGGAAGTTGATTTGCACGCTGTCGCCCACGCGCTCGATGCCGGCGTGGCGGATATTCTTGTCGCGCAACACGCTACGCGCGGCGGACTGGACGCCCTGGACTTTCTTGTTCAGTACGGCTTTCGCATCGACCTGCATCAGGAAGTGCACGCCACCGCGCAAGTCCAGGCCCAGGAACATGGGCAAGGCATGCAATTTTTGCATCCACAATGGGGTATTGGCTTGCAGATTGACCGTCACGATGTACGCAGGATCGCTGGCATCGGTGTTCAGGTCTTTTTCCAGCACCAGTTTCGCCTTGAACTGGGTATCGGGATCGGCGAAACGCACGCGCACGGAGGCGAGGTTGCCGGCGCCATCCATGGTGACACCTTCCGACTTGACGTTCTCTTTCGTCAATATTTGCTCGACTTGCGTCATCAGCTCGCCCGTCACTTTGACGGTCGACTTGCCGCTGGTTACTTGCAGCGCCGGTGACTCACCGAAATAGTTGGGCGCCGTATAGAGTGCGCCCAGCAATAAGGCGACGACGATGATGATGTATTTCCAGGCAGGATAGCGATTCATATTGATTCAGCGTTCAGTGTTGAGCGTCGGAGGCGTCGCGAGGGGCGGCGGGTAGCCGCCCCGTTCAATCATTGCTTTGGCAATGACAGCGAGGAATTACAGCGCCTTCAGGGTGCCTTTAGGCAGCAAGGTGGTGATGGAGCTCTTTTGCACCGTGATTTCGGTGCCGGTCGCCACTTCGATGGTGACGTAAGCGTCCACTACCTTGACAACACGGCCCAGCATGCCGCCGGCGGTGACGACTTCGTCACCCTTGGCCAGCGCGTCCATCATCGCCCGTTGTTCTTTGGCGCGTTTTTGCTGTGGGCGGATCATCAGGAAATACATGACCACGAACATCAATACCAGCGGCAAGAAGCTGGTCAGGTTGCCGCCGAGGCCCAGGGCGTCGGTTGGGGCTTGCGCATAAGCGTTGGAAATGAAAAACACGGTGACTCCAGTTCTAATCAGTTTGAAAAAATAGCGCTGTATTCTAGCATTGGCAATCCGCCAAGCCTCCAATTGCAGGCATGGCAGCTTCAAATGGGGCTAAAAAGGCATTATGCAATGCTTTATCGCCCCAGTCCAAGCACCAATACACAAAACTTCCGGCCATGCTGTGGCCAAGGTGCCAGATAAGGTTTTCTTAAGTTCCGCGTGCGCGTTCCGCGTGGAATTGCAGGGTAAACGCGTGGAAACGGTCTTCGTCCAGCGCTTCGCGCATCTGGCGCATCAGGTCCAGGTAGTAATGCAGGTTGTGGATGGTATTCAAACGCGCGCCGAGGATTTCCTTGGAGCGGTGCAAATGGTGCAGGTAGGCGCGCGAGAAGTTGCGGCAGGCGTAGCAGCTGCAGGTCTCGTCCAGCGGCGCCTGGTCTTCCTTGTACTTGGCGTTCTTGATCTTGATGTCGCCAAAACGGGTGAACAGCCAGCCATTGCGGGCGTTACGCGTCGGCATGACGCAGTCGAACATGTCGATGCCGTTCGACACACCGGCCACCAGATCTTCCGGCGTGCCCACGCCCATCAGGTAATGGGGCTTGTTGGCCGGCAGGCGCGGGCCCACGTGGGCCAGCATGCGCATCATGTCTTCCTTCGGCTCGCCGACGGACAGGCCGCCGATGGCGATGCCGGGGAAATCGATCTCTTCCAGCTTCGCCAAGGACTCGTCGCGCAGCATTTCGAACATGCCGCCCTGCACGATGCCGAACAGCGCATTCGGGTTTTCGCCGCGGTGGAACTCATCCTTCGAGCGCTGCGCCCAGCGCAAGGACATGCGCATGGACTTGGCCGCTTCCTCGATAGTGGCCGGACGGCCCTGGATTTCATACGGCGTGCATTCGTCGAACTGCATGACGATGTCGGAATTCAAGACGCGCTGCACCTGCATCGACACTTCCGGCGACAGGAACAGTTTATCGCCGTTGATCGGCGAATTGAAATGCACGCCCTCTTCCGTGATCTTGCGCATGGCGCCCAGCGAAAACACCTGAAAGCCACCCGAATCCGTCAGGATCGGCTTGTTCCAGCCCATGAAGCCATGCAAGCCGCCGAATTTTTCCATGACGGTGTTACCTGGACGCAACCACAGGTGAAACGTGTTGCCCAGAATGATCTGCGCGTCGATCTCCTTGAGTTCCAGCGGCGACATGGCTTTCACGGAGCCGTAAGTGCCCACTGGCATGAAGATCGGCGTCTGCACGACGCCATGGTTGAGTTTCAAGGTGCCGCGGCGTGCCTTGGTCAGGCCGCTCGTGTCGGTCTTGAGTAATGTAAATTCCAGCATGTCAGTCTTTCACGGGAGTATCAAGGTTCAGCGCAGCGCGCGATTGCGTGGTGAGCAGCATCGCGTCGCCATAGCTGAAGAAACGGTAATTCTGCGCAATCGCATGCGCGTAGGCGCTGCGGATCGGCGCATAGCCGGCGAAGGCCGATACCAGCATCAGCAGGGTCGACTTCGGCAAATGGAAGTTGGTGATCAAACGCGTCACCGTTTTAAACACATAGCCGGGCGTGATGAACAGGGCCGTATCGGCGCTGCCCGCCACCAGCTGGCCGCTTTGCGAGGCAGACTCCAGCGCGCGCAGACTGGTCGTGCCGACGGCGACCACGTCGCGCCCGGCCAGTTGGGCGGCACGCACGGCGTCAACGGTTTCCTGCGGCATGGTGTACCACTCGGTATGCATCTTGTGCTCGCTCAGCACTTCCGTGCGCACGGGCTGGAAGGTGCCGGCGCCCACGTGCAGGGTCACATAGGCAAAGTTGACGCCCTTGGCCTTCAATTGATCGAGCAGGGCCTGATCGAAATGCAGGCCGGCCGTCGGCGCGGCGACAGCGCCGGGCACCTTGTTGAACACGGTCTGGTAGCGCGTCTCGTCGAATGCATCCGCATCGTGTTCGATGTACGGCGGCAGCGGCAGGCGGCCATGCGCCTCGATCAGCTCGAACACGTCGGCCTCGAAGTGCAGGGCAAAGAACTCGCCGGCGCGCTGGCCGACCGTCACATCAAAGGCGTCGGCCAGCCGGATGCGGCAGCCGGGCGGCGGCGACTTCGACGCGCGCACCTGGGCCAGCACGGTGCGCTCGTCGAGCACGCGCTCGACCAGCGCCTCGATCTTGCCGCCGCTTTCCTTGACGCCAAAGAAGCGCGCCTTGAGTACACGCGTGTCGTTCATCACCAGCAGGTCGCCCGCCTGCAACAGCCCGACGATGTCGGCGAACTGGCGGTCGACCAGAGCGTCGCCGTCCAGATGCAACAGACGCGAGGCGCTGCGCTCGGCCAACGGAGTTTGCGCAATGTTTTCTTGCGGCAAATTAAAATCGAAATCGGAAAGCGAATACATGCGTTTTGCTTCAAAAGTACGTCAAAAATGATTAGGAGTGCGCAATGGAACATCTGGCACTATACTGTGCGCCTATACAGGCATTACAATAATCCGCCGCAACAATTTACGACTGCGGTACGCACAGGGTGTGCCGGACAACCCTCTATTTTACGCTAGCGGCACAAAAATCTCCGATATGTCCGAACCCAAGCCCGATCTTCCACCCGCAGCCAAGCCGGCCACCAAGCCGAAAGCCGTCAAAAAAGTGGTCAGCACGGAAAGCCGGCTGGCCAAACTGGGCTTGCGCACGGACATGGACCTGGTGCTGCACCTGCCGATGCGCTACGAGGACGAAACCAAGGTCTACACGATACGCGACGCCTGCCTGCGCGGCGGCGAGTCGTGGCAAGTCGAGGGTGTCGTCACCAAATGCGAAGTCAATTTCAAGCCGCGCAAGCAGCTGCTGGTGACGATCGCCGATGAAACGGGCAATTTGCTGCTGCGTTTCATGAATTTCTATGGCAGCCAGGTCAAGCAGCTGGCCGAAGGCACGCGGGTACGCGCGCGCGCCGAACTCAAACACGGCTTTTTCGGCGCCGAGATGGTGCATCCGACGTATAAAGTGGTCAACGAGGGAGCGCCCCTGCCCACGGCGCTCACGCCCGTGTATCCGTCCGGCGAAGGCCTGTCGCAGCACGTGCTGCGGCGCGAAATCGCCGACGCCATGCGCCGCATCGACTGGCAGGACACTTTGCCGGACCAGCTGCTGCACGAAATGCAGCTGTCGCCATTCCGCGCCGCCGTGCACCTGCTGCACTACCCGCCGCAGGACATCGATGAAAGCGCGCTGATGGACCGCTCGCACCCGGCCTGGGTGCGCATGAAGTTCGATGAACTGCTGGCGCAGCAGCTGTCGTTGAAACGCGCCCAGCGCGCGCGCCGCTCGAAGGGCGCCGCATCGCTACCCATCGTCGGCAATTTGTCGAACGCCTTCGGCGCCGCCCTGCCCTTCAAGCTGACGGGCGCACAGGCGCGCGTGCTCGAGGAAATCCGCGCCGACCTGCGCCAGCCGTACCCGATGCAGCGCCTGTTGCAGGGCGACGTCGGCAGCGGCAAGACGGTGGTGGCGGCATTGTCCGCCACGCAAGCGATCGACAGCGGCTACCAGGCCGCGCTGATGGCGCCCACGGAGATCCTGGCCGAGCAGCACTTTCGCAAGATCGCCGCCTGGATGGAGCCGCTGGGCGTGAAGGTGGCGTGGCTGACGGGCAGCCTGAAGAAAAAGGAAAAGACGGCCGCGCTGGCCCTGATCGAATCGGGCGAAGCGCAGCTGGTGATCGGCACGCATGCGCTGATCCAGGATAACGTGCTGTTTGCCAAACTGGGCCTGGTGATCGTCGACGAGCAGCACCGCTTCGGCGTGGGCCAGCGCCTGACCCTGCGCAACAAGGGCGACAGCGCGGCCGTGCCGCACCAGCTGATGATGTCGGCCACGCCGATCCCGCGCACCCTGGCCATGACGTATTACGCCGACCTGGAAGTGTCGGTGATTGACGAGCTGCCGCCAGGGCGCAGCCCCATCGTCACGCGCGCCATCGACCAGAACCGGCGCGACGAAGTCATCGCCCGCGTGTATGCGGCCGCACGGGAAGGCCGGCAGGTGTACTGGGTCTGCCCGCTGATCGAGGAATCGGAAGCGCTGCAGCTGCAGACGGCCACCGACACCTACATGATGCTGGCCGAAGCCCTGCCCGCGCTGCAGGTGGGCCTCGTGCACGGCCGCTTGAAACCGGCCGAAAAGCAGGAAGTGATGGACGCCTTCATCGCCGGCCATATCCACGTGCTGGTGGCCACCACCGTCATCGAGGTGGGCGTCGACGTGCCGAACGCCTCGCTGATGGTGATCGAGCACGCCGAGCGCTTTGGCTTGTCGCAGCTGCACCAGCTGCGCGGGCGCGTGGGCCGCGGCTCGGCGGCCAGCGTCTGCCTGCTGCTGTATCAGGGCCCCCTGGGCGGCGTAGCGCGCCAGCGTTTGATGACCATGCGCGAGACGACGGACGGCTTTGAAATCGCGCGCCGCGACCTGGAAATCCGCGGCCCGGGCGAGTTTCTTGGCGCGCGCCAGTCCGGCCAGGCCATGCTGCGCTTCGCCGACCTGGAAACGGATCAATGGCTGGTCGACCAGGCGCGCGACGTGGCACACGACCTGCTGCACGCCACCACGGCGGCTGCTGCCGCCACCGTGGAAGCGCACCTGGCGCGCTGGCTGGGTGGGAAAGAGGAATTTTTGAAGGTGTAGATCGGGTATTGCCTGCTTGCGGATGTTGTCGGATTACGGCCTTCGGCCTAATCCGACCTACGCAAAAAATACGCCGTGGTAGGTCGGATTAGCGCGCAGCGCGTAATCCGACAACATTGTTAGCGCTGCTCACTCCCGCCCAATACCCGCCATATCCACAACGTCCCCGCCCCAATCCGCGGCACACCATCCCTGCCTTACATACCGGTGAAAACTGGAATACGGCCAATCGATGACTTTGCTCACAAGGCCATGCTTGACGGGGTTGTAGTGGATGTAATCGACGTGGTTTGCGAAGTCGCGCTCATCGCGCAAGACATGCTCCCAATACCGCTGCTGCCAGACATTTTCAAGATCGCAGCGCTTGCTGAACCACGTCTTGATCAAGCGCCAGCGCGTCATGAAATCGGCATCGCCTTCAGGCAGGGTCCAGATGCAGTGCAGGTGATCGGGCAGGATGACGATGGCGTCGATAGCGAACGGCCGTTGATGGCGCACGGCGCTGAATGCATCACGCAGCAAGTCCACGGCTGTTGCCGAAGAAAAGATGGGGCGCCGATAAGCCGTCACCACCGTGAAGAAAAAGCTGCCGCCTGGCTGGGATGCGCGCCGGTATCGCATGATTTCGCATGTTGCTGCCTTGCGCCAATCCGACCTAGCAAATTTGCAAAGTCGGATTAGCGTCGGGTAGTCGGATTACTAGCGTAATCCGACTTTTCGCAAACTGCCTTGCGCCCACGCAGCCTACATGCACATCCAGAAGCGATTCGCCAGGTCCAGCATGAAGTCGGGCCGCAGATAGGCGAGGAAGACGATGGCCAGCAGCGCGGCGCCAGCCAGGCGCCACAGCCATGTGCGCCAGCTGGCCATTACGCGGCCACCGCCACGCGCTTGACTGCGCGCTCGTCGATGGGCAGGTTGATCAGCGCGGCCAGCAAGCCCAGGCCGATGGTGATCATCCACACGATGTGGTAACTGCCCTGGTGCTCGTACAGATAGCCGCCCAGCCAGGCACCGAGGAAACTGCCTACCTGGTGCGAGAAGAACACCATCCCGGCCAGCATCGACAGATGCTTCACGCCGAAGATGCCGGCGATGATGCCGTTCGTCAGCGGCACGGTCGACAGCCACAGCACGCCCATGCCGGCGGCGAACAGGTACACGGACCATGCCGACAATGGCGCCAGCAGGAACGCGGTGATGACCACGGCACGCGTCACGTAGATGGCCGACAGCAGGTAGCGCTTGGCGATCTTGCCGCCGAGTTTGCCCGCATAGTAGGAGCCGACGATGTTGAACAGGCCGATCAGGGCCAGCGCCGTGACGGCGACGTTCGGGTTCATCAGGCCCTGGTCCTTCAGGTAGGCCGGCAAGTGCACGCCGATGAAGACCAGCTGGAAACCGCAGACAAAATAGCCGGCCAGCAGCAGCCAGAACGAGCGGCTGGCGATGGCTTCGCTGAAGGCAGCGCCCACGCTTTGCTGCGGGCCGCTGGCGTGCGAGACGGGGGGCTCGCGCAAGTAGAAGGCCATCGGGATCATCGCCAGCAGCACCAGCGCGGCCAGCACATAAAAGGCGTTTTGCCAGCCCACGGCGGAGATCAGCTGCTGCTCCACGGGCATCATGAGGAACTGGCCGAACGAGCCGGCCGCCGACGAGATGCCGAAGGCCCACGAACGCTGCTCGGGCGGCGCGCTGCGGCCGATGATGCCGCTGATGGCGCCAAAAGCCGTGCAGGCCAGCGCCAGGCCGATGAAGATGCCGGAGCCGACGATGAACAGGGTGGGCTGCGTCACGAGCGCCATCCACACGAGGCCCGCCATGTAGCTGATGGCGCCGACGATGACGACGCGCATGGTGCCGAAACGGTCGGCCGCCATGCCGGCGAACGGGCCGAAGACGCCCCACATCAGGTTTTGCATGGCCAGCGCCAGCGAATACGTTTCGCGCGTCCAGCCATTCGCTTGCGAAATCGGCTGCATCCAGAAGCCCAGGCCGTGGCGCACGCCCATCGCCAGGGTCAGGACGACGCCGCTGGCGATGAGGACAGTTTTCAGGCTGGGACGGGATGAGTGCAATGTCATGGGGTTCCTGTTCACGCCTGGTCGGCTTGGTAGACGAGGCCAATCTGGCCGCGCATGGTGTCGAGGTTGCGCATCAGCGCCACGCTGTCGGCGTGCGGCATGAGGGGGCTTTCCAGCAGGCCGGCGCGGATGCAGCGCATCGCTTCGATGGCTTCATGCGCATAGCCATTGCCCAGGTGCGGCGCGGCGACGATGCGGCGTTCGCCATCCATCGTCTCGACGATCAGGTGGTCGGGCTTGTAAAACCGGCTGGGCAGGCGGATGCGCCCCAGGCTGCCGGAAATGGTCATTTCCGTCGGCGTTTGCGCGCGCAGGCTGCAGGCGCAGGACGAGGTGCCGCCGCCCGCGTGCAGCAGTGAGAACGCGACTTGCTCATCGACGCCGGTGGCGCCCATCTCGGCCAGCGCCTGCACCTGCGATACGGGGCCGAGGAAGAAGGCCGCCATCGACAATGGATAGATGCCCACGTCGAGCAGCGCGCCGCCGCCCAGCTCCGGATTGAACATGCGGTGCTCGGGCGGGAAATTGGCGACAAAGCCGATATCGGCCTGCACCTGCTGCAGCACGCCGATTTCGCCGCTGGCGATGATGCGTTGCGCTTCCTGCACGGCCGGCAGGAAACGGCTCCACATGGCTTCCATCAAAAACAGCTTTTTCTCGCGCGCCATGTCAACCACGGCCTGCGCTTCGCGCGCATTCATGGTGAACGGTTTTTCGCATACGACGTGCTTGCCGGCGGCCAGGCACAGCAAGGCATTTTCCGCATGCAGGGTGTGCGGCGTGGCGATGTAGATCACGTCCACATCCGGGTCCATGGCCAGCGCCTGGTAGGAACCGTGGCAATGCTCGATGCCGAATTCGGCGCCGAAGGCCTGCGCACCGGCACTGCTGCGCGAGGCGACCGCCACCAGTTGCGCACCGGGCGCATCGCGCAAGCCATTGGCCATCGCGCGGGCGATCTTGCCGGTGCCGAGGATGCCCCAGCGGACGGTATTTTCCATGCTATTGATCTCTTTCTGCGCCAGCCACCTTGCGCTTCGGGCGGAACACCGCCGCGTCATTGTAAAAATCGTCGTCCTGGTCTTCACACCAGCCAGGCAAGCCAAGCACGGGCAGCGGCGTGAAGTCCGCCGTGGTCAGACCTTGCTGCGCCAGGTCTTGCGCCACCCGTTCGTCGAGCCAGGCGCGGCGTGCCGCATCGTCGAGCGCAAAGTAGGCGTCGCCGGCAAAGATCACGCGCGTATGCGCCGTGATGGCCTTGCGCGGCGCCACCAGTTTTTCCATCAGCGCGTGGCCAAACAGCCAGACATCGGCGTCGCCGCCCACGCCAAATTTCTCGCGCTGCGCAATGAACGCGCTGCGCCAGTCGTGCCCGCGCAAGGCCGCGTCCAGCGCGCGCCCCGCGTCGCTGTCGCGCAGCACCAGCAAGGCGGAATTTTCGTCAAAAATCGTCGCGCCATCGCGCGCGGGACCACGCGATTTGCCCACACCCGACAAAGCGATCTGCGCCGCCTGCAGCGCATTCAATTGGCGCTTGATGCGGGGGAAGGTCAGCCACACGAGCGCGTTGAAAAAATCGTGCAGATTGTCGCGCGTGGGCACGCCGCCCGTCGCGCCGATGAACTCTTCATAGGCCACGCCTTCGGGCAGGTCCGCTTGCGGCACGAAGGCCAGCGGCAGGCCGGAAGGATTGCGCAAGTCCAGCGCCCGCGCCCGTCCATTGAGCGCGGCAATCACCGTATCGCGCTGCAGGTCCAGCTGCCGTCGCGCCGGCAGCACCGTGGCAAACCAGGGGCGGGTCCAGTCTATCGATGGCAGCATGAACGCCTAGACCATTTTCCAGTTGATCTGCTCGCCCGCGTTGAGCGGAATCACGTGGCTGTCGCCCAGCGGCAGCGAGGCTGGCAAGGTCCAGCTTTCGCGTTTCAGGGTGATGGTGTCCGTGTTGCGCGGCACGCCGTAGAAGGCCGGGCCGTGGAAGCTGGCGAACGCTTCGAGCTTATCGAGCGCGCCGGCCCGTTCGAATGCTTCGGCATACATTTCCATCGCGTGCAGGGCCGTATAGCAACCGGCGCAGCCGCAGGCCATTTCCTTGGCGCCTTGCGCGTGCGGCGCCGAGTCCGTGCCGAGGAAGAAACGCTCGTCGCCGCTGGCGGCCGCCGTCATCAGTGCCAGGCGGTGCTCTTCGCGCTTCAAGATAGGCAGGCAGTAGTAATGGGGACGGATGCCGCCCTTGAAAATCTCGTTGCGGTTGTACAGCAGATGATGCGCCGTGATGGTGGCGGCGATCGGGCCTTCCGCTTCGGCCACGTACTGCGCCGCATCCTTGGTGGTGATGTGCTCGAACACGACGGACAGGGCCGGGAAGGCGCTGCGCAGCGGGCGCATCACGCGCTCGATGAAGACGGCTTCGCGGTCGAAAATGTCGATTTCCGGGTCCGTCACTTCGCCGTGCACGAGGAAGGGCATGCCCACTTCCTGCATCACTTCGAGCACCTTGTAGCAATTCTTCAAATCTGTCACGCCCAGGTCGGAATTCGTCGTGGCGCCAGCCGGATACAGTTTCACGGCTTGCACGATGCCGCTGTCCTGCGCGCGGCGGATTTCATCGGGCGACGTGTTGTTCGTCAGGTACAGCACCATCAGCGGATCGAAGTTCACGCCTTGCGGCACGGCGGCCAGGATGCGCTCGCGGTAGGCGCTGGCATCGGCCGTGGTGGTGACGGGCGGTTTCAGGTTCGGCATGACGATGGCACGGCCGAACTGGCGCGCGCTGTGCGGCAGCACGCTGGCCATGACGGCGCCGTCGCGCAGGTGCAAATGCCAGTCATCCGGACGGGTGATGGTGATGGAGGCTGGGGTGTGATCGAGTGTGGACATGGCGGCTGCTCTCAGGCGGTCATTGCGAATAGCGCCATTTTACCAGCCGCGGGGCGGCCTCGCAGGCTGCGCCGACTACTGCCAGATGGTTGCCGGACGATCAAACGGCCGGTTCGCACCGGCCGTTTTCAATCTCGGGAGCGTACGGGAATCAGGACTTGGCCGGCGCCGCTTCCTGCTTTGCCACCCAGGCACGCAGTTCCGCCAGCATCCGGTCCAGCGCGGCGCGGTCGTAGACGTGGCCACGGCTGACCACCAGGCGGATCTGGCGCGTGGCGCCGATGTCCTGCAGCGGGTTCGCGTCGAGCACCAGCAGGTCGGCCGCTTTGCCGGCAGCCACGCTGCCGTAGCGGTCCAGCTTGCCCAGGAAGCGGGGACCGTTGATGACGGCCGACTGCAAGGCTTGCTGCGGCGTCAGACCGTACTGCACATACAGGCCGATTTCATCGTGCAGGGCCTGGCCCGGATAGTCGAAGGAATTCAAGAAGCCCGCATCGGTGCCGGCGATGATGCTCACGCCCTGCTGCTGCAAAATGGGCAGCAGCTTGGCCGATTGCTCGAACTGCGCGTGGCGCTGGACGATGGCTTCCGGGCCATCCTTGGCGGCGCGCTGCACGCGCCAGTCGTAGGTGGCGCGCAAGCCTTTGCCGATGTATTGCAGGGCCGTGTCGTGCGTGTGGTCTTCGCGGTCCAGGTACGCCGTCACGCGCGAACTCCACAGGGTCGGTACGATGGCCGTACCGCGCGCGGCCAGGTAGCTGAAAGCCTTGCGCGCCGTCGGTTCGTCGTAGCTTTGCACGCTGGCCTGCATGGCTTCCTTGCCCGTCATCGCGCCGGCGGCCACCTTGGCCGTCAGCTCCTGCTCGCGCGGCGTGGTGGCGCGCAGCAAATACGATTGATGCTCGATCGTGCCCAGGCCCGCATCGGCCATCTGCCCCAGGGTCAGCTGCACGGGGATATGGCCCGACGTGCGCATGCCCCGTTCGCGCGCCTGGCGCAGCGCTTCCAGGTACAGCTCCGGCTTCAAGGTGTTTTCCGTGATCTTCACGAAGTCCACTTGCTGCGCCTGCAGGCCATCGAGCGCGCGCGTGACTTCCTGCGGCGTGCCCACTTCGATGGTGCCCTTCCACAGCGGCTTGATGCCTTCGAGTTTGGCGCCAGAGGTAAAAATCATCGGGCCTTCCAGCTGGCCCGCATTGATCTGCTGGCGCCATGCCAGCACCGTGTCGGGCAAGTCGCCCGAGCAGTCGCGCACCGTGGTGATGCCGTACGCCAGATACAAGGGCAGCAGCTGCTTGTTCTCGTCGATCAGCTCCGGGCCGCCGCCGAAATGCACGTGCGTATCCCACAGGCCCGGCATCAGATATTTACCGGGCAGGCGGATGGTCCGCTTCGGCGCGTAGCTGCGCAGCTGCGCGTCATCGACGACGGCAACGATGCTGTCGCCCTTGAGCAGCACGGTCTTGCCCTTGACCGCCTTGCCGCCGGCAACGTCGACCACGGTGGCGTCGCGCAGGGCGATGTCGACGGCGATCTTGTCGGCCGCGTGGGCATGTGCGAGCAGGCCCAGCGCCAGCATGGCGCCGGCTAGTTGTTTCATGTCAGGCATTCGTACTCAACTTCAACGTGATGGAAAATTAATGGATGATCTTGGCCAGGAAATCGCGTGCGCGGTCCGAGCGCGTCGTGTTGAAGAAGTCATCCTTGCTGCAATCTTCGATGATCTTGCCCTGGTCCATGAAGACGATGCGGTTGGCCACGCGCCGGGCAAAGCCCATTTCGTGCGTGACGACCATCATCGTCATGCCTTCCTGCGCCAGGCCCACCATCACGTCGAGCACTTCGTTGATCATCTCCGGATCGAGCGCCGATGTCGGCTCGTCGAACAGCATGGCGATCGGGTCCATCGACAGCGCGCGGGCGATCGCCACGCGCTGCTGCTGGCCGCCCGACAGCTGGCCGGGAAATTTATCCTGCTGCGACAGCAGGCCCACGCGGTCCAGGTATTTCAAGCCCTTGGCATTGGCTTCGTCGGCGCTGCGGCCCAGCACCTTGATCTGGCCGATGGTGAGGTTTTCACGGATCGACAGATGCGGGAACAGCTCGAAATTCTGGAACACCATGCCGATGCGCGCGCGCAGCTTCGACAGGTTCGTTTTCGGATCGTTGACGGTGATGCCGTCGACGATGATCTGCCCCTGCTGGATCGGCTCGAGGCCGTTGACGGTCTTGATCAGGGTCGACTTGCCGGAGCCCGACGGGCCGCAAATGACCATCACGTCGCCCTTGGCGACCTCGGTGGTGCAGTCGGTCAGTACCTGGAACTGGCCATACCATTTGCTGACGTTATTGAGTTCAATCATCTTGTTCTTTCTTTTACGGTTAGCGAATGATGGCGACGCGTTTCTGCAGGCGTTTTACCAGGAACGACAAGGCATAGCACAGCACGAAATACACGACGGCGACAAACACGTACATCTCTACCAGGCGGCCGTCGCGCTGGGCGATTTTTGATGCGGCGCCGACGAAATCGGGGATCGACAGCACGTACACGAGCGACACGTCCTGGAACAGCACGATGGTCTGCGTCAGCAGCACGGGAATCATGTTGCGGAACGCTTGCGGCAGCACGATGAAGGCCATGGTCTGCGAGTAGTTCATGCCCAGTGCCTGGCCGGCCCATACCTGGCCGCGCGGGATCGACTGTATGCCGCTGCGCATGATCTCGCAATAGTAGGCCGCCTCGAACATGATGAAGGTGATCAGCGCGGAAGAAAACGCGCCCACTTTCACGGGCTCATTGGCGCCGATGATCCAGGCCGCGATGTACGGCACCAGGAAGTAGAACCAGAAGATCACCAGCACCAGCGGAATCGAGCGTATCAGGTTGACGTAGCTCGACGCCACGCCCGAGACGATGCGGTTGCTGGACAAGCGCATCAGCGCCAGCACGGTACCGAGCACGATGCCGCCGACCATGGACAGCGCCGTCAGTTTCAGGGTGAACACCATGCCGGTCTGGAACAGGTAGACCCACGAGCGGGAGATGACATCGAAGTCGAAATTGCCTAACATATCAATGTCCTCCCGTCTTGGCGCCAGCGACGATGAAGCCCGGGATGGCGACCTTTCTCTCGATCAGGTGCATCAGCACCACCACCAGCAGGTTGACGACGACGTAGATGATGGTGGCAGCCGAAAACGCTTCGAACACCTGGAAGGAAAACTCCTGGATGGCGCGCGCGCTGGCCGTCAGTTCGATCAGGCCGATGGTCAGGGCCACGGAACTGTTCTTGATGATGTTCAAAAATTCGCTGGTCAGCGGCGGCATGATGACGCGCGCGGCCATCGGCAGCAAAATGAAACGGTAGGTTTGCGGCAGGGTCAGGCCCAGCGCCGTGCCGGCCAGTTTCTGCCCGCGCGGCAGCGCCTCGATACCCGTCGTCACCTGCACGGCCACGCGCGAGGAGGTAAAGAATCCCAGGCACAGCACGGCCGTGACGAACGGCGCATTCGGCAGCGACTTGACCCAGGCACCGAGGTCTGGCGGCAGCAGTTCCGGCATGACGAAATACCAGAGGAACATCTGCACCAGCAACGGTACGTTGCGGAACAGTTCGACGTAGGCATTGGCCACGCCCACCAGCCATTTGTTCGGCAGGGTGCGGATGGTGCCGATCACCAGACCCAGGATCAGCGCCATGATCCACGCCGCACCGGCCGTGGCCAGGGTCCAGGTCAAACCGGACCACAGGGTGTCCATATACGTGCCCACGCCATCGGGAGAAATCTCCCAGAAAATGCGCCAATTCCAGTTGTAATTCATGATCATCCTTCGCATGCAGCCCGAGGACAGCGGCCAGCCGGCCACCCGTCCCGCAAATAAATCGGGAGGCTTGCGCCCCCCGGTTTGTTACGCAATCTTTACTTTTTCCGCTTGTCCGACGTCTTCTGCGCTTCCGGTACGGCCGCATACGCGGCAGGGTCGCCGGAGTCGGTCGGATTGGCAAACACGGCCTTCAATTGCGGCGGCATGGGGAATTTCAGATTGATGTTTTTCGGCGGGATAGGCGAAGTAAACCATTTAGCGTAAATGCGGTTGATGTCGTCGCTCTTGTAAAGGCGGATCAGCGCATCGTCGACCACCTTCTTGAAGGCCGGGTCGCCCTTGCGCAGCATGATGCCGTACGGCTCGACCGACAGCGCTTCCTTGGTGATTTCGTAGTCGTTCGGGTTTTTCGAGTTGGCCACTTGCGACGCCAGCAAAATGTCGTCGTTGGCTTCAGCCACCGCGCGGCCCGTTTCCAGCATCAGGAACGATTCGGGATGATCCTTGCCGACGGCGATATTCATGCCCAGGTTCTTTTCCTTGTTCAGGATGGTCATCTGCTTGATGGTCGACGTGCCGGCCGTGGCGACCAGGGTCTTGCCGCGCAAGTCTTCCAGGGTCTTGATGTTCGAGGATTTTTTCGCCAGCACGCGGTTGCCGATGACGAACATGGTCGGGGCGAATGCCACTTGCTGCTGGCGCTCCAGGTTGTTCGTCGTCGAACCGCATTCGAGGTCGATGGTGCCATTGGCCATCAGCGGGATGCGGTTGGCCGAGGTGACGGGGCTCATCACCACTTTCAGTTCGCTCAGGCCCAGGTGCTTTTGCAGGGCCGTGACGACTTTCATGCACAGGTCGATCGAATAACCCTGGTATTGCTGTTTGTCGTCGAGATAGGAGAAGGGCACGGAGCCGTCGCGCACACCAAGGGTGACGGAACCGGCTTTCTTGATCTTGGCCAAGGTGCCGGTCAATTCCTGAGCCTGGACTGGCGACATGCTGCTGATGACACCGACGCTGAGCAGCGTGGCGAAGATTTTGGTCAATTTCATAAATTCTCCTGGGCGGACAAATCGGATGGACTCCGAACGAAACAACTGTGGTGCAGACGCCACCATTGGAATTAATTTTATTTCATTTTCAGCACCCGACCAGCCATTTTCTGCGATTGCCCGCAAATAGGCGCTATACGCGCGCTGGAATCCGCGCGGCTGTAGCATTTTTCCTACTGATTTCACATTCCCGATTTATTTTGCCGGCGCCAGACCCGCCAACTCGTCCTCTTGCGCCTCATCGTCCATGTTCGCCTGCTGGCGCTGCCACATCTGCGCATACAGGCCGTCGAGCGCCAGCAATTGCGGATGCGTGCCCCGCTCGACGATGCGGCCGTGGTCGAGCACGAGGATTTGCTGGGCGTCGGCCACCGTCGACAAACGGTGCGCAATGACCAGGGTGCTGCGGTTCTTGGCGATGTCCTTCAGCTGCGACTGGATCGCCTGTTCGGCCTTGGAGTCGAGCGCCGAAGTGGCTTCGTCGAAGATCAATATCGCCGGGTCTTTCAGCAAGGTACGGGCAATTGCCACGCGCTGCTTTTCGCCGCCCGACAGTTTCAAGCCCCGCTCGCCCACCATGGAGTTGTAGCCATCTGGCAAGCTTTCAATAAAATCATGGATCGATGCCGCTTTCGCCGCCGCCACGATGGCGTCCTTGCTGGCGCCCGGCTTGCCGTAGGCGATGTTGTATTCGATGGTGTCATTGAACAGCACCGTATCCTGCGGCACGATGCCGATGGCCGCGCGCAGAGAATCCTGCGTGATATGGCGCAAATCCTGGCCATCGATGGTGATGCCGCCGCCATCGACTTCATAGAAGCGGAACAGCAAGCGCGACAGGGTCGACTTGCCCGAGCCGCTGTGGCCCACCACGGCCGTCGTCGTACCTGCGGGGATCTGGAAATCCACATCGAACAGGATTTGCCGCTTGGCTTCGTAGCTGAAATCCACGTGGTCAAAACGCACGGCCGCGCCCCGTGTGACGAGCGGCTGGGCGTCCGGCGTGTCGGCGATTTCGCGGTTCTCGTTCAGCAAGGAAAACAGGCGTTCCATGTCGGCCAGGCTTTGCTTGATTTCGCGGTAGATGACGCCCAGGAAATTGAGGGGGATATACAGCTGGATCATGAAGGCGTTCACCAGCACCAGGTCGCCCAGGGTCATCGTACCGGCGATCACGCCCACCGTGGCGCGCCACAAAATCAGGGTGACGGCGGTGGCGATGATCAGGGACTGGCCCGTGTTGAGCAGGGACAGCGAGGTCTGCGATTTCACGGCCGCCGATTCATAGCGCTGCAAGCCTTCGTCGTAGCGCTTCGCTTCGTAATCCTCGTTGCCGAAATATTTCACGGTTTCATAGTTGATCAGCGAATCGATGGCCTTGGTATTGGCTTTGGAATCGAGGTCGTTCATGGTGCGGCGGAAATGCGTGCGCCAGTTCGTCACCAGCACGGTAAACGCGATATACGACACGAGCGCCACCGCCGTGATGACGGTGAACCAGATGTCGTAATGCAAAACCAGGTAGCCGAGCACAAGGGTGATTTCCACCAAGGTCGGCAAGATGTTGAACAGGGTGTAGGAAATGAGCGAGCCGACGCTACGCGTGCCCCGTTCGATGTCGCGCGTCATGCCGCCCGTCTGGCGGTTCAGGTGAAAGCGCAGGGACAGCGCATGCAGGTGGCGGAACACTTGCAGCGCGATGGTGCGCACGGCCCGCTGCGTGACCCGGGCGAACAGGAATTCGCGCAGTTCGGTAAACAAGGTGGTCGACAGGCGCAGCAAGCCGTAGGCCACCAGCAAGCCGACGGGCAGCACCAGTAGCGCTTGCGGATGGGCCGCCGTGATCGTCATGGCGTCGACGAGTTTTTTCAGGATCAGGGGCACGCCCACGTTGGCCAGCTTGGCGCCCACCAGGCATAGCAGCGCCAGCAGCACTCGCCATTTGTAGACCCAGAGATACGGCAGCAAGGTCTTGATGGTGGCGAAATCGCTGTGGCTGGCGGAAGCGGGCGAGCGGGGCGGAGGGGAAGTCTGGGAACGGCGCATGGCGAAGGTCGGCTTTTTATGGTTCAATCGGGGCAATTGTAGCCTTTCATGAGAATAAAAGATGAGCACCTCCCCAGACCGTCCCGACAACTGCCTCGCCTCCGGCCTGCCCGCCGGAAAAATGCCGGAATTGCGCATGATGCCCGCGCCGTCCGACGCCAATGTGTACGGCGATGTGTTCGGCGGCTGGATCATGGCGCAAGTCGATATCGCCGGTTCCTTGCCGGCCACCCGGCGCGCCAACGGCCGCGTGGCCACCATCGCCGTCAATTCCTTCGTCTTCAAAAATCCCGTCTTCGTCGGCGATCTGCTCTCCTTCTACGCCGACATCGTCAAGGTTGGCAATACCTCGATCACCGTCAATGTCGAGGTATATGCCGAGCGCAACCGCCTGCAGGCGTGCATCGTGAAAGTCACGGAAGCAACGCTGATCTACGTGGCGACGGACTCCGACCGCAAGCCGCGCAAGGTGCCGCCGATCGAGACCTTGCTGTCATCTTGATTGTTGCAATCATTCCACACCATGGATAGCCAGCGCCGCATCTTCCTGCAAAGCGCTGCGCGCATCACGGCACTGGCTGCGGCCGGCAGCGTGCTGTCCGGTTCCAGCGCGAGTGCCGCCACGCGCATGAATGGCACGGGCTATCCGTTTGCGCTCGGTGTCGCTTCCGGTTCGCCCTTGCCCGACGCCGTCGTGCTGTGGACACGCATCTGCCACGACCCGCTGCACGCAGCCGCCACGCCCGCCATCGCCCTGAACGTGCGCTGGGAAGTGGCCGAAGACGAGGCGTTTCGCCGCATCGCCGCCAAGGGCCAGGCCACGGCCATGCCCGCCCTCGCGCACAGCGTGCACGTCGACGCCGGCGGTCTCGCGCCCGGGCGCTGGTACTGGTACCGGTTTATCTTTGGCGACGCCGTCAGTCCCGTGGGCCGCACGCGCACGGCGCCCGAGTCCGGCGCCATGCCTTCCTCGCTGAAACTGGCCGTCGCCTCGTGCCAGCACTGGGAATTCGGCGCCTATGCGGCGCACCGGCACATCGCGGCAGCCGCGCCCGACCTGGTGGCCTTTCTCGGCGACTACATCTATGAGTGGGGGCCGTACCAGCTGCAGCATCCGGGCCGGGCAGTGCGCACGCATGAAAGCTTTACGCTGGACGACTACCGCGCCCGCTACGCGCAATACAAGAGCGACCGCGACTTGCAGGGCGCGCACCTGGCCGCGCCGTGGATCGTCACTTGGGACGACCATGAAGTGGCCAACGATTACGGCAATGACCGCGACGAATTGCTCACGCCCACCTTTTTGCAGCGCCGCGCAGCCGCCTACCAGGCGTTTTATGAACACATGCCGCTGCGTTTGCTGCCGCTGGGGAGAAGGGGCTTTGTCGACATGCGCATCTACCAGCGCTACGACTGGGGCCGCCTGGCGCGCTTCCACATGCTGGACGACCGGCAATACCGCGCCTATCACGCGTGCGCCAGGCCGGGCCGCGGCGGCTCCAATTCCGTCACCACGCGCAACTGCCCCGACTTGCTGAAACCGCAGCGCACGATGCTGGGCGAGGAACAGCAGCGCTGGCTGCAAGCCGGTCTCGATGATTCTCCCGCGCGCTGGAATATTCTGGCCCAGCAAACCCTGATGGCGCAATCGAGCCAGGTGCCGATTTTGCGGCCCGGCGACGAACGCGTCTGGACCGATGGCTGGGATGGCTACCCGATGGCGCGCCAGCACCTGCTCGGCGCCTTGCAAAGCAGCAAGGCCAGCAACCCGCTGGTGCTGTCGGGCGACGTGCACACCTTTTATGCCACCGAACTGAGCCGCAACGCCATGCGGCCCACCGGCAAGAACAATCCCGTGCTGGCCACCGAGTTTTGCGGTACCTCGATCACCTCGAGTTCCCGCCCACAGGCGCGCACGGAACAGTACGTGGCGATGAACCCGCACATCCGCTATGGGCGCAGCGACAAGCGCGGCTATATGTTGATGCACATCACGCCGGAGAAAACCACGACCTTGTTCCAGGGCCTGGAGAACGTGCGCGACAGCGCGTCAAGCATCGCGACACTGGCCCGCTTTACCGTCCAGGACGGCAAGGCGGGCGTGCAACGCAGCTAGCAACTACTTTTCAAGCCATCGCGGTAGCGCCGGCTGACGGGTACTTCCCCGCCCGTGGACAGCACGGCGCGCGCATCGCCCGATTCCAGTGGTGTGATTGCCTGCACGAAATCGAGGTTGACGATATAGCTGCGGTGCACGCGCACGAAGCGCTTGCCATCCAGGCGGCGCTCGATGGCGGCCATGGTCGAGCGCAGCGGGTAATCGTGGCCACGCACGTGCAAATTCACATAATTGCCCCATGCCTGTATCCATTCGATGTCGCCGGCGGGCAGCAAAAAATCCTTGCCCAGCTTGCGCACCAGGAAGCGCTCCGGCTGCTGCACCGGTTCCACGGCCGGTCCTTCATCGGGTTCGCCGAGCAGGGTCGCCTCGCCTTGCCAGCGCATCAGCAGCAACTGGTAAAAGCCCACGGCCAGCAAGACGAGGAAGTAAGCACGCACATCTTTCAAGTATTCATACGGCAACTCGCGCCACCAATTACCGAAATCGTAATCGCTGCCGGCGCTCCAGTACGCCAGCTTGCGCAAGGCCACCATGGCCGCCACATGCACGAGGCTGTAGACAACCGACGCCGCCAGATGCCAGCGCAGGTTCTGGCGCTGGAACACCAAGTGCAGCGGCCGGTACTGTCCCGCCAGCACGACCACGGGCACCAGCGCCAGCAGCACGAGATTGCTGCTCCATTCCCACACGGCCACTTCCCAGAACGGCGTATTGACCCCGGTGCGCTGCAGGTCCTGCCACACGAGCCAGCTGTTGACGCTGGCCTGCAATACGGTCAGCACGATCCAGAATCCCGGCTCGGCCACGCGGCGCCAGCGTTGATAGCGTTGCAACAGGTCAGTGGAAGCGATGTGCATGGTTTCGGACGATGAATGAGTTACATGATTGTAAGGTCTCACACCCGTCCCAGGCGATCCATTCGTCCCAGCCAGCCGTCCACTGGTCCCATTTTGCTGGCTCGCAGCCCCGCCGCTGCCTATGCTGGGGCCTCCTTCATCAATCGCCCACGATCATGACCATGGACTCCCGCCGCCACGATATCGACGCCTTGCGCTTTCTCGTCTTCAGCCTGCTGATTGGCTATCACACCGCCCTGCTATACATGGATGGATGGAATTTTCACATGCACAGCAGCTACGCCACCGATGCCTTGAACATGCCGCTGGTCTTCCTCAACCGCTGGCGCATGGAAATCGTCTTCCTCATCTCCGGCGTCTCGTGCGCCATGATGACGCAGGCCTCGCGCGGCGCCTTCCTGTGGCGCAGGACCAAGCGCCTGCTGTTGCCGCTGCTGTTCGGCATGGCCGTGATCATCCCCGTCCAGCCATATTGCGAAGGCGTCAGCAAGGGCCTGGTCGAGCCTGGCTATGGACAATTCCTGCTCCATTATTTTGGCGGCTACGCCTGGCCCGCAGGCGCCTTCGATGGCTGGCAATATGGTTTTACCTGGAACCATCTTTGGTATCTCGTGTATTTGCTGCTGTACATCGTCGTGCTGGTGGCGCTGCAGCCGCTGCTGGAGCGGATGAAACCGTACGTCCGGCGTCTGCGCGGCTGGCGTTTGCTCGTCCTGCCGGCCCTGCCCGCACTGGCCGCGACAGTCTTCCTCAAAATGCGCTATCCGGAAACCCATGCGGTAGTGCGCGACTGGTATGCGCACGCCATGTATTTCACGATGTTCGTGTATGGCTGGTGGCTGGGCAATGACAAGGGATTGTGGGCGGAACTGGCGCGTCTGCGCTGGCATACGCTGTGGCTGGGCCTGGGCGCGTTTGCCGTCTACATGGTGTTCGACCAGATTTATTCGGAGAATCTGCTGACCTGGGCCTCGTTCGGCTCCTGGCCCATGCGCAACCTGTATATGTGGCTGGCCATCTGCGCCATTCTGGGCTGGTCGCATACGCTATTGAACCGCCCTTTTGCCTGGCTGCCATGGGCCCGCCAGGCCGTCTTTCCCTGGTACATATTGCATCAGAGCGCGATTATCGTGCTGGCCTACTGGCTCGTGCCCCTGAAGCTTGGGCCAGTGGTGGAACCGCTGCTGGTACTGGCCGGCACGGTGGCGACCTGCTGGCTGGGGACGTCGCTGCTGATCAGCAAGGTGAACTGGCTGCGCCCCTGCTTCGGCTTGCCCGCCCGGCCAGCACGGAAGCTGGCGGCAGACACAAGCCTGGCGGCAAACTAGGCAACCTTCTTTTCGTCGCGCAATTGACGGCGCAAGATCTTGCCGACATTGGTCTTCGGCAATTCATCGCGGAACTCGATGTATTTCGGTTTCTTGTAGGCCGTCAATTCATGCTTGCAATGCTCGCGGATCTGTTCCACCGTCAGGTTCGGATCCTTGCGCACGACAAACACTTTCACGGCTTCACCCGCGTTGGCGTCCGGCACACCGATGCAGGCGCACTCGAGCACGCCAGGGCAGGAAGCGACCACGTCTTCCACTTCGTTTGGATACACATTGAAGCCGGACACGATGATCATGTCCTTCTTGCGATCCACGATTTTTACATAGCCGCGTTCATCCATGACACCCACGTCGCCCGTCTTGAAGAAACCGTCTGCCGTCATCGACTTGGCTGTCTCGTCCGGACGCTGCCAGTAACCGGCCATCACTTGCGGACCGCGCACGGCGATCTCACCCGGCTCGCCCAGCGGCACTTCCACGCCATCGTCGTTCAGAATCGCCACTTCCGTCGACGGGAAAGGCAAGCCGATGGTGCCCGTAAATTCCGTGATATCGACGCGGTTGCCCGTCACCACGGGCGACGTTTCCGACATGCCATAGCCTTCGATCAGCGGGCAGCCCGTCAGCTTCAGCCAGCGTTCAGCCACGTTGCGCTGCAAGGCCATGCCGCCGCCATTGCATACTTTGTAGCTGGAAAAATCGAGCTTGGCGAAGTCGGCATTGTTCAACAGCGCGTTGTACAGGGTGTTGACGGCCGGGAAGACGACGATCTTGTGCTTGGACAATTCCTTGACGAAACCGGGAATGTCGCGCGGGTTGGGGATCAGCACGTTCAAGCCGCCCACGCGCATGCCCATCAGGGCGCTGACCGTCAGCGAATAGATGTGATACAGGGGCAAGGCGCACATGAATCCCATCGAGGTGGCGCGCATTTCCTTGGTCATCACGGGCGAAATCCACGCCTCGTTTTGCAGCACGTTGGCGATCACGTTACGGTGCAACAACATCGCCCCTTTCGACACGCCCGTCGTACCACCCGTGTATTGCAGGAAGACGATATCGTCATGTCCCTGCTGCACCGGCGTCAGGCTCAAGCGTGCGCCTTCGGCCAGCATCTTGTTGAAGCTGATGGCGCCCGGCAAGGAAAACGCGGGCACCATTTTCTTGATCTTGCGCACGACGAAGTTGACGATGGTGCCTTTCAGTCCGCCCAGCATGTCGCCCATGGTGGCCACGATCACGTGCTTGACCTGCGTGTGCGGCAGCACTTGCTCGACCGTGGTAGCGAAGTTTTCCAGCACGATGATCGCTTCGCTGCCCGAATCGATCAGCTGATGCTGCAATTCACGGGGCGTGTACAGCGGGTTGACGTTGACCACCGTGTAGCCGGCGCGCAAAATCGCCGCCATGGCCACCGGATACTGGAGCACGTTGGGCAGCATGATCGCCACGCGCGCGCCCGTCTTCAGGCCCTTGCTTTGCAGCCAGGCACCCATCTGCAGCGACAGCTTGTCGAGCTCGCGATACGTGAGGAATTTATCCATGCACACGAACGCGTTGCGGTCCGCGTATTTCTGGAACGACTCTTCCAGCAAATGCGTGACGGACCGATATTGCGTGCAATCAATCTCTGTGGGAACGCTGTCCGGGTACGACTTCAACCAAATCTTGTCCATCTATGCCTCATCTTTATCTGTAAAAAGGGTGTGCAGCCTGATGCGCACACCCTGCACTGTTTATGCTGCTGTCTTCGTTTCGTCACGCAGGGCGCGACGCAGAATCTTGCCGACGTTGGTCTTCGGCAGTTCATCGCGGAACTCGATGTATTTCGGCCGCTTGTAGCCTGTGAATTGTTCCTTGCAGTACGCGGCCAGCACTGCCTGGGTCAGGTTCGGATCCTTGCGCACGACAAACACTTTCACGGCTTCGCCAGAATGTTCGTCCGGCACGCCCACGCAGGCGCACTCGAGCACGCCCGGATGGGCCGCGATGACGGCTTCCACTTCGTTCGGATACACATTGAAGCCGGAGACGAGGATCATGTCTTTCTTGCGGTCGACGATCTTCACGTAACCGCGCTCGTCCATGATGCCCACGTCGCCCGACTTGAAGTAGCCATCAGCCGTCATGACCTTGGCCGTTTCATCGGGACGGTTCCAGTAGCCGCTCATCACTTGCGGGCCACGGATGGCGATTTCGCCCGTCTGGCCCAGCGGTACTTCCTTGCCGTCATCGTCGAGGATGGCGATATCGGTTGATGGCACGGGTAAACCGATGGTGCCGGAAAACACCGTGGTATCGGCGCGGTTGCAGGTGGCGACGGGCGACGTTTCCGACAGGCCATAGCCTTCGATGATGGATACGCCCGTCACTTGCAGCCATTTATCGTTGACAGCTTGCTGCACCGCCATGCCGCCGCCATTGGCGATCTTCAATCCCGAGAAATCGAGCTTGGCGAAATCAGGATGGTTCACCAGCGCGTTATACAGCGTATTGACCGCTGGCAGCAGGTTGAATTTGTACTTGCCCAGCTCCTTGATCAAACCCGGGATATCGCGCGGATTCGGGATCAGGATATTCAGGGCACCCACGCGCGTGCCCCACATCGCGCACGCCGTCAGGGCAAAGATATGGTACAGCGGCAAGGCGCAAACGACGATCATCTGTTCCTTGCTGTTCTGGTCGAGCGCCGCGCCCGACCACGCTTCGCTCTGCAGCACATTGGCGATCACATTGCGGTGGCTCAAGGTCGCGCCTTTCGACACGCCCGTCGTGCCGCCCGTGTATTGCAGGAAGGCAGCGTCATTGATGCTCAGCTCGACAGGCGTGAGTTTCATGCGGCTGCCCAGCGCCAGCGCCTGCTTGAAACGCATGGCGTTCGGCAAGGAATACGCGGGCACCATCTTCTTGACGTTGCGCACGACAAAATTGACGATCGCGCCCTTCAAGCCGCCCAGCATTTCGCCCATGCTGGCAACGATGATGTGCTTGACGGCCGTCTTGGCCAGCACTTGCTCCAAGGTATGGGCAAAGTTTTCCAGCACGATGATCGCCTCGCTGCCCGAATCGTTGAGCTGATGCTCGAGTTCGCGCGGCGTATACAGAGGATTGACGTTGACTACCGTGTAGCCGGCGCGCAAGACGGCGGCGATCGCCACCGGATACTGGAGCACGTTCGGCATCATCAGGGCCACCCGGGCGCCCTTTTTCAGGCCACGGCTTTGCAGCCAGGCACCGAGCTGGCGCGAATAGGTATCGAGTTCGGCATAGGTGAGAAATTTGTCCATGCAGACATAGGCATTGCGGTCCGCATATTTTTGAAACGCTTCTTCCAGCAAGTGCACCAGCGAACGATATTGATCAGGATCGATGTCGGCGGGGACGCCGGGAGGATACGACTTCAGCCAAATTTTTTCCATCCTGTGCCTCTTGTCTCGAATAATCGTGGGGGAGCCGGCGCACCCTGCCGGCGCGGATCATTGCTGCGGATTCTGTTGTCCTGCAGTCAGTTTGAGCATTCTGACGAGCAATTGCTCTATGCTACTAATGCGATGCTATCGGGCGCCGCGCTTCCATGCAAGCGCTTTCAACAGTATTCGAGCGGCAACTCTAGGGGTATTTTATGCTGCAATGCAACATGATAAATACACTGTTGCAGGATCGTCTGGCTCGGCGTACGGGACAATCTTTACGGGTCAGGGGCTGGACAATTGTTCCAGCGCACGCCTGCGCTCAGGCTTGTTCATCTGGGCCATTGTGTGCACTGCAGCATAAAAAGCACGAAAGTTCTTTTTTTCTTCCAGCAATTTTTTGAAGGCAGGCAAAAATTCATTGTAGGTAGACACGGAAGCCAGGTGCGCATTGCTCAATGGCTGCTCGAACCAGCGGTCGTAACCGGCAAAGCCACCCCAGTTTTTCTTCAGCACCTGATACGCGTCTTGCAATGCCGCAAACACCTGTGCCTTGCGCGCGCGCTTTTCCGCATCGCTGGCGCCGCTCGCATACACGGCTTCCAGTTCGCCCCGGTAGCGCAGCAGCAAGGCCAGGAAATCCTGGCGCCGCGCCGCGTACTGGGCGTATGCGGCGCGCATCGCGTCATTACCCTCGCGCGCCAGCCAGCGCTGCACGCCAGCCTCTTCCACGGCGCTGGCAAACGACTCGTTGAAGGCCGAATCGCCGGGCACGTAAACCACCTGGTGCGCCAGTTCATGGAAGATCAGGCGCGCCAGTTCCGCATCGTTGTAATTGATAAAGGTCGACAGCAAAGGATCGTCGAACCAGCCCAGGGTCGAATACGCGGGCACGCCGCCCACCTGCACGTCGTAATGCTGGGCCCGCAGTTCGGCGGCATACGCGAGCGCCTCTTCCTTGCTGTAATAGCCGCGGTAATTGACGCAGCCGGCGATGGGAAAACACCATTGCAGCGGCTGCAGCGACAGTTCCGGCGTGGCCACCACGTTCCACAGCACGAAGGGGCGCCGCAGGGAGGCGTAGTTCTTGTAGCTGCCATTGTCCGGCAAATCCAGCTCGCTGACGGCAAAGCGGCGAATCTGCTGCGCCTTGGCCAGGCGCACTTTCAGGCGCGGTTCGGTGGCCGGGTCATCGAGCCAGTCACCGATGGGGCGCGCGCCGAACCACAGCGCATATTGTCCCTGCGCCGCCTGCGTGTAGTAACGCAGCTGCGTGCAGCCGCCCAGAGACAGGCACAGCATGCCGACAAGCAAGCGGGCCGGCCAGCGCGCCATGCTCAGCCAGCCTTTTCCACTTCGACCAGCGTATCGTAGAAGGTTGGCGCGCGGCCCATGTCCGTCAAGCGCTGGCTCGTCACTTCATTGGCGTTCTTGCCGTCGCTGGCGAGTTTCTTCCACCATACGGACAAGCCCACCACCAGGCCGCGTCTTGCCTTGTCCGTCACCCTGGCCTTGGCCACAAAACTACCGCGGTCGTTGAAGATGCGCACCATGTCGCCGGCCACGATGCCGCGCGCGGCGCAGTCGTCAGGGTGGATATCGAGGTGCGGCTCGCCTTCGGCCGCGCGCAAGCTTTTCACGTTCACAAAGGTGGAGTTGAGGAAGTTGCGTGCTGGCGGGGAAATCATGGCCAGCGGATAACGGGCCGCCAGCGCGGGATTGCTGGCCAGCGATTCGTGCGGCGCGATGTACGCCGGCAAAGGATCGAGTCCCGCCTGCGCCATAGCGCTGGAATACAACTCGCACTTGCCCGATGGCGTGGGGAAACCGCCGTGGGCAAATGGCGCCTCGGCCATGGCCAGCTTTTGCCAGCCCGTGCGTTTCAGCGATTCCCAATCGAAATGCACGGCGCGCGCATCGCTCGTATCGAACGCCTTGGCTGCCAGCGCGTCGTCGCTTTCCTGGAAGCACGGGTCATCAAAGCCCATGTGCTGCGCCAGCAGGCGGAAGATTTCCGTATTCGCCTTCGCTTCGCCCAGCGGCGCCACGGCCGCGTTATTCGCCATCATGTACAGGTGACCGTAGGTGGAGTGCGCATCGACATGTTCCAGCTGCGTGGTGGCGGGCAACACGATGTCGGCGTAATCGACTGTATCGGTCTGGAAGTGCTCGAGCACGACCGTAAACAAATCCTCGCGGGCAAAACCCTGCGCCACTTTCGAGGAGTCAGGCGCCACGGCCAGCGGGTTCGAGTTGTAGACGATCACGGCCTCGACTTGCGGGCCGAACTCGGCGGAACTTTCTTTCAATAAATCGTCGCCGATGGTGCTCATGTTGATGGTACGCGGCGTACCTTTCAGCAAGTCCGGACGCTGCAGGGCCTTGCGGTTGACGGGGAAGGAACCCGAGCTCGACAGCTGCATGCCGCCGGCGGGATGGCGCCAGGCGCCCGTCAGCGCGGGCAGGCAGGCAATGTTGCGCACGGCCATGCCGCCGCCATGCACGCGCTGCACGCCGTAGTTGGCACGGATGGCGGCGCCCTCACCAGAGCGGCATGCCTGGCCGTACAGGCGCGCCAGTTCCACCACTTCCGTGGCCGTGATGCCGCACACCTCGGCCACGCGCTCGGGCGGCCATTCCAGGGCCCGCTGTTTCAGTTCCGCATAGCCGATGGTGTACTGCGCGATATAGTCGTGGTCGACCAGGTCTTCCGTGATCAGCACATGCATCAAGCCCAGCGCCAGGGCCGCATCGGTACCCGGCAGCAAGGCGATATGCTGGTGGCATTTTTCGGCCGTCAGCGAGCGGTAGGGATCGATGGCGATCAGGGTCGCGCCATTGCGCTTGGCCTCTTGCGCGCGCATCCAGAAGTGCAGGTTCGAGGCGATCGGGTTGCCGCCCCAGATGATGATCAATTTCGCGTTCTGGAACTGCTCCATGTCCGTGCCGATGCTGGCGCCCACCGTGTAGCGGTAGCCCGTGGCGCCGGCCGAGGCGCAGATGGTGCGGTCCAGCAGGGAAGCGCCGAGCTGGTTGAAGAAGCGCGAGGACATCGATTCGCCCTGCACCAGGCCCATGGTGCCGCAGTAGCTATACGGCAAGATCGCCTGCGGATCGTGCGCGGCGATCGGTTTCAAGCGGGCGGCGATGGTCTGCAGCGCTTCTTCCCAGCTGATACGTTCGAACTTGCCTTCGCCCTTCTTGCCCACGCGCCGCAGCGGATGCAGCAGGCGGTCCGTATGGTAGGTGCGCTCCGTGAAGCGCGATACCTTCGTGCACAGCACGCCAGCCGTGGTCGGATGGTCGGGATCGCCCTTGACGGCCGTGGCCACCCCATCGGTCACGGTGACCAGCAAGGCGCAGGTATCGGGGCAATCGAGCGGGCAGGCGGCGCGCACTTGGGTGGTGGTCATGGGGCAATCCAAAAACGTTGGGGGAAGGCGATACTGTAAACCATTCCGCGCGCTTGCTGTTGGCGCCGTGGCAAGCACGTCCGTGCGCTGGATTTACCCGGCAAACAAGGGCTACAATGCACTATTAGCCGCGCCTGTTTTCGATCAAGCAAGCGCGGTCCGGCGCGCCATACATTGCTGCGTGCCAGCATCCACAGGAGAGTCCCATGAAACTAGTTGATCCGATCTTGGCGTTTCAATCCGAGCTGCAAGGTATCCGCCGCGACCTGCACGCGCATCCCGAGCTGTGCTACGAAGAACAGCGCACCTCGGACGTGGTCGCCGCCAAGCTGACGGAATGGGGCATCCCCGTGGTACGCGGCCTGGGCCGCACTGGCGTGGTCGGTATCATCAAAAATGGCACGTCGACACGGGCCATCGGCCTGCGCGCCGACATGGATGCCTTGCCGATGCAGGAAATGAATACCTTCGAGCATGCTTCACGCCACCCGGGCAAGATGCACGCCTGCGGCCACGATGGCCATACGGCCATGCTGCTGGGCGCCGCCCATTACCTGGCGCAGCACCGGAACTTTGATGGCACGGTCTACCTCGTCTTCCAGCCGGCCGAGGAAGGCGGCGCCGGCGCGCGCGAAATGATCGAAGACGGCTTGTTTACGCGCTTTCCCATGGATGCCATCTACGGCATGCACAACTGGCCAGGCGCCGAAACGGGCACCCTGAGCGTGGTGGAAGGGCCAATGATGGCCTCCAGCAATGAATTCCATGTCACCGTCAAAGGCAAGGGCGCCCATGCGGCCCAGCCCCACAAGGGCGTCGACCCCGTCATGGTGGCCGTGCAGATCGCGCAAAGCTGGCAAACCGTCATCACGCGCAACAAGAGTCCACTCGACACGGCCGTGCTGTCGATCACGCAAATCCATGCAGGCAGCGCCACCAATGTGATTCCCGATGACGCCAGCCTGGTCGGCACCGTGCGCACTTTCACCAAGCCCGTGCTGGACTTGATCGAAGAGCGCATGCGCGAGATCGCCGTGCACACGGCGGCCGCCTTTGGCGCGGAAGTCGATTTCCACTTCAAGCGCAACTATCCGCCGCTGGTCAACCACGCGAAAGAAACGGCGTTTGCCGTCGAAGTCATGAAAAGCGTAGTGGGCGCGGGCAAGGTCAACGCAAATGTCGAGCCGACCATGGGCGCCGAAGATTTCGCCTTCTTCCTGCAGGAAAAAGCCGGCTGCTACATCTTCATCGGCAATGGCGACGGCGAGCACCGCGATGGTGGCCACGGCCTGGGCCCGTGCGTCTTGCACAATGGCAGCTACGACTTCAACGACAAGCTGTTGCCGATCGGCGCCAGTTTCTGGGTCAAGCTGGCCGAAGCGAGCCTGCCCATCGATTGAATCAGCTCAGCTGATCCGGACCGGTGCCCAGGCGCTGGCCCGGATTCAACGCTTCCAGGGCCAGCAAGGCGGCCGCGTGATCGTCCGTTGGGTGGCTGGCGGCCAGGGTTTCATAGCGCTGCGTCACCAGTTGCGTCACCGGCAAGGTGACGTGGGCCGCTTCGGCCGCCGCGAGAATGTTGTGCATATCCTTGATCTGGCTCTTCACCTGGCCACCGGCAACAAAATTGCGCTCCAGCATGCGCTGGCCATGCACCTCCAATATCTTGCTCTCTGCAAAACCGCCACGGATGGCTGCCCGTACGGCGCTCGCGTCGGCACCCGCCGCCTGGGCCAGCAACAGCGCTTCCGCCACGATCGTCAATGTCGCGCCGACGATCAGCTGATTGCACAGCTTGGCTACTTGACCGCTGCCGGCCGGGCCCACCAGGGTCGGGCGTCCCATGGCTGACAGAATCGTTTCAACCTTCGTGTAATCGCTGGCGCTGGCGCCGGCCATGATGGCCAGGGTACCTGCCTGCGCCCCACCGACGCCACCCGACACGGGCGCATCAATGAAGCCATGCCCCGCAGCGTGCAAAATCGCATGAAATTGCTGCGCTTCCGATTGCTTGGTGGAACTCATATCGACCCAGAGCGCACCAGTGGACAAGGCCGGCAGCGCCTCTTGCAGCACTTGCGCCACGATGGGACCGGCTTCCAGCATCGAGATGACCACGTCCGCGCCGCTGACCGCCTCAGCCACGGAAACGGCGGGCTGCGCCCCTGCCGCACGCAGGACTTGGGCCTTGCTGTGCGTGCGATTCCAAATTGTGACAGAATATCCAGCGCGCAGCAGGCACCGAACCATCGGCCCTCCCATTAGGCCAATACCGAGAAATGCGATTTTTGTAGACAATGTCAATTCAACCTCTGAGATCAAACAGGTGGCGGGAGTAGTGTGCAAAWTTAGGTGCCTGCGCAAACAAGACAAGCCTGACGGCCAATTTTACGATGAAAGTCTCTATGTCCTTCAAGAAGAATCTCCTCAAATCCATCGCCGCCGTTGCCGCGCTGATGGCGGCTAACGCCGGCTTTGCCGCCGACGACAAACTGATCGACTCCGTCTACGGCGAATATGCCAAGGGCGTGAAGGTACAAATGGTACGCGCCGGCGTGACCTCGAACTGGGATAAAGCCTGGTTCGTATCGAATGGCACCCAGCTGAGCGGTTACTGGGATGCCAGCATCGGCGGCTGGGATGCCAAGAGCTATCAGAATGTCCCAGGACAGCACCAAAAACTGTGGGACCTGGGCTTTACCCCCGTGTTCCGCTTTGAAAACACGAACAAGCTGGGTTTTTATGCGGAAGCCGGCATCGGCGTGCACATGCTATCGAAACTGTACAACAACGACGATGACCGCCTGTCGACCCATTTCCAGTTCGGCGACCATATCGGCGTCGGCTATGTCTTCAATAACAAATGGGAAGTCGCTGCGAAGATCCAGCATTTCTCGAACGGCGGCTACAAGAAACCAAATAGCGGCGTCAATTACATGAACGTCAAAGTCGCTTATCACTTTTAATGAAGATGATAAATGACAAAGGCAGCGCGTAGCGCTGCCTTTTTTTGTCTGTACAACCGGGGTCAGAGCCCKCGAATYACGCTACGTTAATCCGACCTACCCGCCATTAAACGGACGTAGGTCGGATTAGCGCTACGCGCGTAAGCCGACAACCACCCGCGGCGCCCAACAAAACCACCAGACGAAAAAAAACCCGCCAATTGCTTGACGGGTTTTTCTCTTACTGCGAATAACAAGCCTGACGATAACCTACTTTCACACTGGTTGCAGCACTATCATCGGCGCAAAGTTGTTTCACGGTCCTGTTCGGGATGGGAAGGGGTGGGACCAACTTGCTATGGTCATCAGGCATAACTTGTACTGGCATTTGTCCTCGGTTGAGCGACAAAGCCTGAATCTGGAAGAAGCAAAGATTGGGGTAATGACTGGTAGTATCAACACACACGCAACGTTGTACCGTCTTATCCTCTGCACCTGCTAAGGTTATAGGGACAAGCCGTACGGGCAATTAGTACTGGTTAGCTTAATGCATTACTGCACTTCCACACCCAGCCTATCAACGTCCTGGTCTCGAACGACCCTTCAAAGAGCTCAAGGCTCTGGGAAATCTCATCTCAAGGCAAGTTTCCCGCTTAGATGCTTTCAGCGGTTATCTCTTCCGAACTTAGCTACCCGGCAATGCCACTGGCGTGACAACCGGTACACCAGAGGTTCGTCCACTCCGGTCCTCTCGTACTAGGAGCAGCCCCCTTCAAATTTCCAACGCCCACGGCAGATAGGGACCAAACTGTCTCACGACGTTTTAAACCCAGCTCACGTACCACTTTAAATGGCGAACAGCCATACCCTTGGGACCGGCTACAGCCCCAGGATGTGATGAGCCGACATCGAGGTGCCAAACTCCCCCGTCGATATGAACTCTTGGGAGGAATCAGCCTGTTATCCCCAGAGTACCTTTTATCCGTTGAGCGATGGCCCTTCCATACAGAACCACCGGATCACTATGTCCTACTTTCGTACCTGCTCGACTTGTCAGTCTCGCAGTTAAGCACGCTTATGCCATTGCACTATCAACACGATGTCCGACCGTATCTAGCGTACCTTCGAACTCCTCCGTTACACTTTAGGAGGAGACCGCCCCAGTCAAACTGCCTACCATGCACTGTCCCCGATCCGGATAACGGACCAAGGTTAGAACCTCAAACAAACCAGGGTGGTATTTCAAGGTTGGCTCCACGAGAACTAGCGTCCCCGCTTCAAAGCCTCCCACCTATCCTACACAGATTGGTTCAAAGTCCAATGCAAAGCTACAGTAAAGGTTCATGGGGTCTTTCCGTCTAGCCGCGGGTAGATTGCATCATCACAAACATTTCAACTTCGCTGAGTCTCGGGAGGAGACAGTGTGGCCATCGTTACGCCATTCGTGCAGGTCGGAACTTACCCGACAAGGAATTTCGCTACCTTAGGACCGTTATAGTTACGGCCGCCGTTTACTGGGACTTCAATCAAGAGCTTGCACCCCATCATTTAATCTTCCAGCACCGGGCAGGCGTCACACCCTATACGTCCACTTTCGTGTTTGCAGAGTGCTGTGTTTTTATTAAACAGTCGCAGCCACCAGTTTATTGCAACCCTTTCACCCTCATGGAGTAAACCAATCAAGCTACCGGGGCGTACCTTTTCCCGAAGTTACGGTACCAATTTGCCGAGTTCCTTCTCCCGAGTTCTCTCAAGCGCCTTAGAATACTCATCTCGCCCACCTGTGTCGGTTTGCGGTACGGTCTCGTATGACTGAAGCTTAGAGGCTTTTCTTGGAACCACTTCCGATTGCTTCGTGAACAAGTTCACTCGTCCCATCCCCTTGAATTCCGCGCCCGGATTTGCCTAAGCGCCTTCTATGAGACAGAAACTGACTATTCCAACAGTCAGACAACCTTCCGCGATCCGTCCCCCCATCGCATCATACGACGGTGCAGGAATATTAACCTGCTTCCCATCAGCTACGCATCTCTGCCTCGCCTTAGGGGCCGACTCACCCTGCTCCGATGAACGTTGAACAGGAAACCTTGGGCTTACGGCGTGGAGGCTTTTCACCCCCATTATCGCTACTCATGTCAGCATTCGCACTTCTGATACCTCCAGCATCCTTTACAAGACACCTTCGCAGGCTTACAGAACGCTCTCCTACCATATCTATTGCTAGATATCCGCAGCTTCGGTGACTGGCTTAGCCCCGTTACATCTTCCGCGCAGGACGACTCGATCAGTGAGCTATTACGCTTTCTTTAAATGATGGCTGCTTCTAAGCCAACATCCTGACTGTTTTAGCCTTCCCACTTCGTTTTCCACTTAGCCAATCTTTGGGACCTTAGCTGGCGGTCTGGGTTGTTTCCCTCTTGACGCCGGACGTTAGCACCCGACGTCTGTCTCCCAAGCTCGCACTCATCGGTATTCGGAGTTTGCAATGGTTTGGTAAGTCGCAATGACCCCCTAGCCATAACAGTGCTCTACCCCCGATGGTGATACTTGAGGCACTACCTAAATAGTTTTCGGAGAGAACCAGCTATTTCCAAGTTTGTTTAGCCTTTCACCCCTACCCACAGCTCATCCCCTAATTTTTCAACATTAGTGGGTTCGGACCTCCAGGGCGTGTTACCGCACCTTCATCCTGGCCATGAGTAGATCACTTGGTTTCGGGTCTACACCCAGCGACTGATCGCCCTATTCGGACTCGATTTCTCTACGGCTTCCCTATCTGGTTAACCTTGCCACTGAATGTAAGTCGCTGACCCATTATACAAAAGGTACGCAGTCACGGAACAAGTCCGCTCCTACTGTTTGTATGCACACGGTTTCAGGATCTATTTCACTCCCCTTCCGGGGTTCTTTTCGCCTTTCCCTCACGGTACTGGTTCACTATCGGTCGATTACGAGTATTTAGCCTTGGAGGATGGTCCCCCCATATTCAGACAGGATGTCACGTGTCCCGCCCTACTTGTCGTACGCTTAGTACCACCGGTCCGATTTCACATACGGGGCTATCACCCACTATGGCTCCTATTTCCAGAGGATTCTGTTATCGGTCCGACTATCACGTACAGGCTCTTCCCATTTCGCTCGCCGCTACTTTGGGAATCTCGGTTGATTTCTTTTCCTGCAGCTACTTAGATGTTTCAGTTCGCCGCGTTCGCCTTGCATACCTATGTATTCAGTATGCAATACCCTAAAAGGGTGGGTTGCCCCATTCGGAAATCTGCGGATCAAAGTGTGTTTGCTCACTCCCCGCAGCTTATCGCAAGCTACTACGTCCTTCATCGCCTGTAATCGCCAAGGCATCCACCATGTGCACTTATTCGCTTGTCCCTATAACGTTAGCCTCTGAAGACCGAAGTCATCAAAGAGCGCTACAGGGATAAGAAAGTACAACGTTGTTGCTTGTTTGTTGATACATACAATCATTACCCATCGATTTGCTTTTTACGGCAAACCGATCAATAAATAATCTTTACTTCTTCCAGATTGTTAAAGAACGAAACAGCTTTGATCGCTAAAAGATCAAACCTAAACCCAGTCTTGTTGACCGGCTTACGTTTGCACTTTCGAGTAAAACTTTGGTGGAGGATGACGGGATCGAACCGACGACCCCCTGCTTGCAAAGCAGGTGCTCTCCCAGCTGAGCTAATCCCCCTGAGATTTGTACTGGTAGGGCTGGTTGGACTCGAACCAACGACCCCCGCGTTATCAACACGGTGCTCTAACCAGCTGAGCTACAGCCCCAACGCGGAACTACTACGACTACTGTTTCTTCTTCTTATAACAGCCGATAAGTGTGAACATTTGATGCGTGAATCATTTACATGATTCGTGCAAACTCTAGAAAGGAGGTGATCCAGCCGCACCTTCCGATACGGCTACCTTGTTACGACTTCACCCCAGTCACGAATCCTACCGTGGTAAGCGCCCTCCTTGCGGTTAAGCTACCTACTTCTGGTAAAACCCGCTCCCATGGTGTGACGGGCGGTGTGTACAAGACCCGGGAACGTATTCACCGCGACATGCTGATCCGCGATTACTAGCGATTCCAACTTCATGCAGTCGAGTTGCAGACTACAATCCGGACTACGATACACTTTCTGCGATTAGCTCCCCCTCGCGGGTTGGCGGCGCTCTGTATGTACCATTGTATGACGTGTGAAGCCCTACCCATAAGGGCCATGAGGACTTGACGTCATCCCCACCTTCCTCCGGTTTGTCACCGGCAGTCTCATTAGAGTGCCCTTTCGTAGCAACTAATGACAAGGGTTGCGCTCGTTGCGGGACTTAACCCAACATCTCACGACACGAGCTGACGACAGCCATGCAGCACCTGTGTACTGGTTCTCTTTCGAGCACTCCCCAATCTCTCGGGGATTCCAGCCATGTCAAGGGTAGGTAAGGTTTTTCGCGTTGCATCGAATTAATCCACATCATCCACCGCTTGTGCGGGTCCCCGTCAATTCCTTTGAGTTTTAATCTTGCGACCGTACTCCCCAGGCGGTCTACTTCACGCGTTAGCTGCGTTACCAAGTCAATTAAGACCCGACAACTAGTAGACATCGTTTAGGGCGTGGACTACCAGGGTATCTAATCCTGTTTGCTCCCCACGCTTTCGTGCATGAGCGTCAATCTTGACCCAGGGGGCTGCCTTCGCCATCGGTGTTCCTCCACATATCTACGCATTTCACTGCTACACGTGGAATTCTACCCCCCTCTGCCAGATTCTAGCCTTGCAGTCTCCAATGCAATTCCCAGGTTGAGCCCGGGGATTTCACATCAGACTTACAAAACCGCCTGCGCACGCTTTACGCCCAGTAATTCCGATTAACGCTTGCACCCTACGTATTACCGCGGCTGCTGGCACGTAGTTAGCCGGTGCTTATTCTTCAGGTACCGTCATTAGCAAGAGATATTAGCTCTCACCGTTTCTTCCCTGACAAAAGAGCTTTACAACCCGAAGGCCTTCTTCACTCACGCGGCATTGCTGGATCAGGCTTTCGCCCATTGTCCAAAATTCCCCACTGCTGCCTCCCGTAGGAGTCTGGACCGTGTCTCAGTTCCAGTGTGGCTGGTCGTCCTCTCAGACCAGCTACTGATCGATGCCTTGGTAGGCTTTTACCCTACCAACTAGCTAATCAGATATCGGCCGCTCCACGAGCATGAGGTCTTGCGATCCCCCACTTTCATCCTTAGATCGTATGCGGTATTAGCGTAACTTTCGCTACGTTATCCCCCACTCCAGGGTACGTTCCGATATATTACTCACCCGTTCGCCACTCGCCACCAGAGCAAGCTCCGTGCTGCCGTTCGACTTGCATGTGTAAGGCATGCCGCCAGCGTTCAATCTGAGCCAGGATCAAACTCTTCAGTTTAATCTCTGTTACTTTGCCATTTTATTGGCACCGTCTTGCGACGGGTCGCTCACTCAAAAAACTGACAGGCCACTACTTTCGTAGCGCCTATTTCATTATTTCTTGTGAACATTTGATATTTTAAGTATTACGACAATCCGAAGATCATCGCTGCACTTACATCAAATGCCCACACTTATCGACTGTTAATTGTTAAAGAACTGTATTCGGTACTGCTTATTTACTACTCTCGCGCTATCGACAAAGCGTTGTGTTTGTCAGCTGCGAAGAAGGAAGAGTATGAAGCATTTCGCTAAATCCGTCAACTCCTTCTTTTTGCTACATCGCCGTTTCCGGTGATCCTCAACTGCCGCAGTGACTGCGTCTCATTGGGGAGGCGAACTATAGCAAAGCCACCCACGGCCGGCAAGCTTTATTTGAGCAATTCGGCAACCGCCATGCCGACATCGGTCGTACTGGCGCTGCCGCCCATATCGGGCGTACGCGGGCCACGCTCGAGCACCTGTTCGATGGCGCGCAAAACAGCATCGTGCGCAGCCGTGTAATTGGCATCGCCATTACCGAGGAAGTCCAGCATCATGGCACCCGACCAGATCATGCCGATCGGATTGGCGATATTCTGGCCGTAGATATCGGGCGCGGAACCGTGTACCGGCTCGAAGACGGAAGGAAAAGTCCGCTCCGGATTGATATTGGCCGATGGTGCGATGGCAATCGTTCCCGTGCAGGCAGGGCCCAGGTCGGACAGGATGTCGCCAAACAGATTCGAGGCGACCACCACGTCGAAGCGCTCGGGGCTCAATACAAAGCGGGCCGCCAGGATGTCGATATGGTATTTATCCCAGCGGATGTCAGGAAATTGCGGCGCCATCGCTTCCACCCGCTCATCCCAATACGGCATGCTGATGGCAATGCCATTCGACTTGGTGGCCGATGTCAGGTGTTTCTTGGGCCGGCTTTGCGCCAGCTCGAATGCGTATTTTAATATCCGGTCAACGCCCTTGCGCGTAAAAACGGATTCCTGCAGCACCGTTTCGCGCTCCGTTCCCTCGAACATGCGACCGCCCACGGATGAATATTCTCCTTCCGTGTTTTCACGCACCACATAAAAGTCGATATCGCCCGGCTTTTTATTCGCCAGCGGGCACGGCACGCCCGGCATCAGCCGCACGGGACGCAAGTTGACGTATTCATCGAATTCACGCCGGAATTTGAGTAAGGAACCCCATAGCGAGATGTGGTCAGGCACCTTGTCCGGCCAGCCCACGGCGCCAAAATAGATGGCGTCGAAATCCTTGAGCTGCGCAAACCAGTCCGACGGCATCATTTGCCCGTGTTCCAGGTAATAGTCGCAATTGGCCCACGCCATCGTCGTGAACTGCAGGTCGATATTGAAACGGCGGGCAGCCGCTTCCATCACGCGCAAGCCCTCCGGCATGACTTCATTGCCGATGCCGTCACCGGCGATGACGGCGATTTTATGTGTGCTCATGGGAAACCCTGTTGGAAATAGGCGATGGAAGTCTGTATTTACATCGGCTGCGTCACGTCCGGGTACAGACGCGCCAGCACATCGGCAGTGATCGCCGTGATGATGGGCTGCACACGTTCGGCCGCCAGTTCATTGGATTTCTCGCGGCGCACTTCTTTCCATAGCTCGACCAATGCGCCCTCATGGCGCGCCACCGCCAGCTCGACTTCATCCTGCCAGAAAGCCGGCGCCTCGCTTTCGACAAAGTTGCCGCGACCACGGCCAAAGTGCGCCACCGCCAGGTAACGCAGCACGCCCGCCACCACCAGGGTGCGCAGGAATGCATCCGTGAATTGCATGGTGGGCTCATTACGGTCCGTGCCGGAATTAAAGCCCCAGGCTGCGCCCGCAAACGTCAACGCACCAACCACACCGCCAAGCAGGGCACCTGTCCCCAAAGTCAGTCCACCGGAAATCAGGTCGGCTGACAGGCCCGTCGCGGCACCGGAAATCATGGCCCCCAGCAAACCCGCTTGCGCCTTGTCGATCGGCGCGCGCACGGCAAAGTTTTCCCGTATGCGGCTATTGATCTTATGCGCATCGGTCGGGTCGAGTTTGTGCAATATCAAAAGCTCGCGCGTGGTGATACCGCTGTGTGTATTGAGCCGCGCCACCAGGCTGGCCATGGCCTTTTCCTGACGCTGCTGCTCCGCATTTTTGCCTATGCCCACGACCTGCAAGGCCGATTTCAGCAAGCCCTTGGAGACAGGCTCGATGGCTTCGCGATCCTGCCCGGCCACTGCCAGCTGCGTGGCCAGCAAGTGCATGGCCTGTCGGAAACGCGCCGTATTCTGTTCTTGCCAGGCAGCAAACAAACGCGCATAGCCCGCTTGCTGCGACTGCGGCAACAATTTACCCACGGCTTCGTAAAATACCCGCTCATGTACCCAGCAGCGGGCAAAGGCATCGAGCGCCAAGACGTCGCGCACGATCGGATATTGTTGCAAATGCTCGCGCCAGCGCGCCTGCTCGCTGTGTTCCTCATTGCCAGGACGTGGCGGCCCCATCTGATTGAGCAAGACCACCACGGGCTTATCCAGCCAGGCGAGGATTTTCATTTCCGCCGGCAAGTAACCCGCATCCTTGGGATGCTCCGAAGAATTGACCAGATACAGCACCACGTCGGCGGAGTCCTTGGCCGTGCGCAACGCTTGCTGGCTGAGCCAGAACGGGCGGTCGCGGTAACGGTCCAGCACTTCACGCAGGAACCAGCCGATGGGATTGCCCGACTGCCCCAGACGCTTGAGCAGGCGCACGGAGTCGCCAAAGCCGGGCGTATCCCACAGTTGCAAGGCATCGCCCTGTGGCGTGGCCAGCAAGGTATGCGATTCGGCAAACACGGTCACGTGGGCGGCGTCGCGCACTTCGCCGATATCCACACCCACCAGGGTGCGCGCCAGGGTCGTCTTGCCATTATTCGTGTGCGAAATCAGCGCAAACTGAATCTGCACGGCATCATCCTGCACATCTTTATTCACATTCACACTCATGCTGCTGCCGATACTTTCAAGCCGACACCTGCATCAAGCGGGTGCAAGGCAGGGTTGAGCAAATTGACCACGGTGGCCGTGGTTTTATGGAACTGGCAGAACTGCTGCCACAGGGCGACTCGTTCCGCCAGACGCGCGCCGTTATCCGCCTGCTCGCCGGCGCGTTCCAGGTAGCTGGACTCGTCGATCAGGACGGAGATGCCGCGTGCCGACGATTGCACCAGATAATCGAGGAAGGCGCCGTGATTTTCCTTTTCCGGTGTCGCCGTCAGATTGAACAGCACGGCCGTGATATTGACTTGCGGATCGTTCAAGTCCGTGCCGCGCAAGACATCCTGCGGCTCTTCGCCATACGACATCGATGGACGCAGCATCATGCGCCCCTGCTCGCCGAACAGCATGATCGACAGCTGGCTCAATCCCATGTGGCGTGCTTCATCGACAGTAAAGCTGTACGGCAAGACGCGCAGCATGCCGCCCGTGGCCACGCCGATGCTTTCATTAAGCTTGCGGAAATACGGCTGATCGAGATCCAGCGGAAAGTTCCTGGCCAGGCGCGCGGCGCGCCAATTGTTGACCAGGGCCAGGATCAGGCGGGGAACGACGACCAGCAGGAAGATGGTTGCCGCATACAAATGCACCCAGCGCGCGCCGCCTTCGACGGTCGTTGTTTGCGGGAAGCGCAACGCCTCGATTTCCGCCAGCGAAAAACCTTGCAAATGAAATAGGGCAATAGCCGGTGCAAACAAGGTCGAAAGCAGGCTGTGCACTTGGCCGGGATTCAAAAAAGTGCTTTCCCAGCCGGCCGCATATTGCGACAGAAAGCCGCGGGCATAGAGTGAGGCAACGGCGCCGATGGCAAACATGGCGGCGCTCAGGTGGATGGTACGGCTCAGGCGCGCGGCTGTCAGCTTGGCACTCAAGTGCGCCCATTCCCCCATGAAACTGAGCAAGCCCGAGGACAAGGCGTGCGGCAGTTTGCGCGGCAGGGCCAGGCGGCCCACGCTCAAGTGGCGCACCAGTCCCGCTTTCGGCCAGCCGAGCGAGTGTGAGGAGATGCATAGCCAGATCAGCAAGCCCAGGTAGACCAGCACATTCCAGGCGATGATCAGCAACAAGGGCGCCGACAGCAAGTCAACGCGATGGGGATCCGTGATGCGGTCGAGCCCGGCTCCCAGCAGCAAAGCCAGCAATGGCAAGGCCAGCGCCAGGGTCTTCATGCCGTTGCGACGCTTCGCGAAGGCAGCGAAGGCGGGTGTGCGCTCGGTGATGCGCTTGATGATCAGTTCGGAACGCTGCTGCAGGAAATCGTCACCGGTCACTTCGGCCTGCTTGCCCGAAGCTTGCCACTGCGCAAGCTCACGCGCGCTGCGGCTGGCATACATGCGGTCATCCTCGCTGAGGACTTCTTTTTTCTGGTCGGCCGTCTCGATAGCACGGACCAATACCACTTCTCTCGCAATCTGCTCGTTCATGGTGCTCCTGTTTTTGTATGAAACGACAACTCGACAGGCAGATTGTGACGTACTTTCGTGTTTCAGGCCAACGCGTCCTCGGCCCGGCACAAATGATGCAGCAGATAGATCAGGAAAGAAGCGATCCAGGCAGACCACAAGGTGTGTGTGAAAAATTGCGTACCTTGCAACTGTTGCTGCCAGCTTGCCGCCAAACCGCACAGCAGCATGGTGCAGGTGAACAAAAATGCCGTGCGTGGCCGTCCGGGCAGACAGAACAATGGCAAGGCCAGCATCCACCAGGCAGTGTTCGCCTGGGTAGCGGGCAGGCATGCCATGGCAGATGCGCTGGCCGGCAACGTTTCCAGCAGGCGAGTATACGGCTCCAGTCCGCCATAGCGCAACAAATCCGTGGGACAGGGTACGTCGCTGAAGGATGAGAGCAAATAGATGCTTAATGGCACGAAGATAACCGACAGTGCTACTACGCGCGAAGCGCTGCGGCGTGATGCCAGCCAGGCCAGCGGATGCAAGGTGTCCCAGACGGCCAAGCCGATCAAGGTGGCGCCAAGCAGGATCATGCAGAGCTGGAAACTGTCCGCCCACGCGCTGTCAGCGCCGGAAAATTGCCCGCGCGCGCGGTCGAACATACTGTCGGCGATCATGAGGTCGAGGTTGCTGTAATTGCCGATCCAGAGTATCAGCATGGCCGACAGCATCAGGACGCTATCAATGCCTTTGGGAGTTTTGAGGAGTTTAAGCTTGGCCAGCATGGGTGCACACGTTACTTGATGAGAATGAAAGTCATCGTACAGTGTCAAGATGAAGAGAACATGACGATGCCCGCCGTGCACAACTTGTGGTGATAAATGACAAAGGCAGCGCGTAGCGCTGCCTTTTTTTGTCTGTTGCATTGGCGCCTGAGTTGTCGGATTACGCTACGTTAATCCGACCTACCGACCGGCCAGTAAACGTAGGTCGGATTAGCGCTACGCGCGTAAGCCGACAACCACCCGCGGCGCCCAACAAACCACCAGACGTAAAAAAACCCCAACTGGATCACCGGAAGGGGTTTTTTCGAATAACAAGCCTGACGATAACCTACTTTCACACTGGTTGCAGCACTATCATCGGCGCAAAGTTGTTTCACGGTCCTGTTCGGGATGGGAAGGGGTGGGACCAACTTGCTATGGTCATCAGGCATAACTTGTACTGGCATTTGTCCTGTATGGAGCGACAAAGCCTGAATCTGGAAGAAGCAAAGATTGGGGTAATGACTGGTAGTATCAACACACACGCAACGTTGTACCGTCTTATCCTCTGTACCTGCTAAGGTTATAGGGACAAGCCGTACGGGCAATTAGTACTGGTTAGCTTAATGCATTACTGCACTTCCACACCCAGCCTATCAACGTCCTGGTCTCGAACGACCCTTCAAAGAGCTCAAGGCTCTGGGAAATCTCATCTCAAGGCAAGTTTCCCGCTTAGATGCTTTCAGCGGTTATCTCTTCCGAACTTAGCTACCCGGCAATGCCACTGGCGTGACAACCGGTACACCAGAGGTTCGTCCACTCCGGTCCTCTCGTACTAGGAGCAGCCCCCTTCAAATTTCCAACGCCCACGGCAGATAGGGACCAAACTGTCTCACGACGTTTTAAACCCAGCTCACGTACCACTTTAAATGGCGAACAGCCATACCCTTGGGACCGGCTACAGCCCCAGGATGTGATGAGCCGACATCGAGGTGCCAAACTCCCCCGTCGATATGAACTCTTGGGAGGAATCAGCCTGTTATCCCCAGAGTACCTTTTATCCGTTGAGCGATGGCCCTTCCATACAGAACCACCGGATCACTATGTCCTACTTTCGTACCTGCTCGACTTGTCAGTCTCGCAGTTAAGCACGCTTATGCCATTGCACTATCAACACGATGTCCGACCGTATCTAGCGTACCTTCGAACTCCTCCGTTACACTTTAGGAGGAGACCGCCCCAGTCAAACTGCCTACCATGCACTGTCCCCGATCCGGATAACGGACCAAGGTTAGAACCTCAAACAAACCAGGGTGGTATTTCAAGGTTGGCTCCACGAGAACTAGCGTCCCCGCTTCAAAGCCTCCCACCTATCCTACACAGATTGGTTCAAAGTCCAATGCAAAGCTACAGTAAAGGTTCATGGGGTCTTTCCGTCTAGCCGCGGGTAGATTGCATCATCACAAACATTTCAACTTCGCTGAGTCTCGGGAGGAGACAGTGTGGCCATCGTTACGCCATTCGTGCAGGTCGGAACTTACCCGACAAGGAATTTCGCTACCTTAGGACCGTTATAGTTACGGCCGCCGTTTACTGGGACTTCAATCAAGAGCTTGCACCCCATCATTTAATCTTCCAGCACCGGGCAGGCGTCACACCCTATACGTCCACTTTCGTGTTTGCAGAGTGCTGTGTTTTTATTAAACAGTCGCAGCCACCAGTTTATTGCAACCCTTTCACCCTCATGGAGTAAACCAATCAAGCTACCGGGGCGTACCTTTTCCCGAAGTTACGGTACCAATTTGCCGAGTTCCTTCTCCCGAGTTCTCTCAAGCGCCTTAGAATACTCATCTCGCCCACCTGTGTCGGTTTGCGGTACGGTCTCGTATGACTGAAGCTTAGAGGCTTTTCTTGGAACCACTTCCGATTGCTTCGTGAACAAGTTCACTCGTCCCATCCCCTTGAATCCTGCGCCCGGATTTGCCTAAGCGCCTTCTATGAGACAGAAACTGACTATTCCAACAGTCAGACAACCTTCCGCGATCCGTCCCCCCATCGCATCATACGACGGTGCAGGAATATTAACCTGCTTCCCATCAGCTACGCATCTCTGCCTCGCCTTAGGGGCCGACTCACCCTGCTCCGATGAACGTTGAACAGGAAACCTTGGGCTTACGGCGTGGAGGCTTTTCACCCCCATTATCGCTACTCATGTCAGCATTCGCACTTCTGATACCTCCAGCATCCTTTACAAGACACCTTCGCAGGCTTACAGAACGCTCTCCTACCATATCAAATCTGCGATATCCGCAGCTTCGGTGACTGGCTTAGCCCCGTTACATCTTCCGCGCAGGACGACTCGATCAGTGAGCTATTACGCTTTCTTTAAATGATGGCTGCTTCTAAGCCAACATCCTGACTGTTTTAGCCTTCCCACTTCGTTTTCCACTTAGCCAATCTTTGGGACCTTAGCTGGCGGTCTGGGTTGTTTCCCTCTTGACGCCGGACGTTAGCACCCGACGTCTGTCTCCCAAGCTCGCACTCATCGGTATTCGGAGTTTGCAATGGTTTGGTAAGTCGCAATGACCCCCTAGCCATAACAGTGCTCTACCCCCGATGGTGATACTTGAGGCACTACCTAAATAGTTTTCGGAGAGAACCAGCTATTTCCAAGTTTGTTTAGCCTTTCACCCCTACCCACAGCTCATCCCCTAATTTTTCAACATTAGTGGGTTCGGACCTCCAGGGCGTGTTACCGCACCTTCATCCTGGCCATGAGTAGATCACTTGGTTTCGGGTCTACACCCAGCGACTGATCGCCCTATTCGGACTCGATTTCTCTACGGCTTCCCTATTCGGTTAACCTTGCCACTGAATGTAAGTCGCTGACCCATTATACAAAAGGTACGCAGTCACGGAACAAGTCCGCTCCTACTGTTTGTATGCACACGGTTTCAGGATCTATTTCACTCCCCTTCCGGGGTTCTTTTCGCCTTTCCCTCACGGTACTGGTTCACTATCGGTCGATTACGAGTATTTAGCCTTGGAGGATGGTCCCCCCATATTCAGACAGGATGTCACGTGTCCCGCCCTACTTGTCGTACGCTTAGTACCACCGGTCCGATTTCACATACGGGGCTATCACCCACTATGGCTCCTATTTCCAGAGGATTCTGTTATCGGTCCGACTATCACGTACAGGCTCTTCCCATTTCGCTCGCCGCTACTTTGGGAATCTCGGTTGATTTCTTTTCCTGCAGCTACTTAGATGTTTCAGTTCGCCGCGTTCGCCTTGCATACCTATGTATTCAGTATGCAATACCCTAAAAGGGTGGGTTGCCCCATTCGGAAATCTGCGGATCAAAGTGTGTTTGCTCACTCCCCGCAGCTTATCGCAAGCTACTACGTCCTTCATCGCCTGTAATCGCCAAGGCATCCACCATGTGCACTTATTCGCTTGTCCCTATAACGTTAGCCTCTTCATTCCGAACGCATCAAAGAGCGCTACAGGGATAAGAAAGTACAACGTTGTTGCTTGTTTGTTGATACATACAATCATTACCCATCGATTCGCTTTTTACGGCAAACCGATCAATAAATAATCTTTACTTCTTCCAGATTGTTAAAGAACATACAGCACTTGGTCTCGAAAAGACCAAACCTAAATTCAATCACCGATGTGATCAACTTACGTTTGAACTTTTGGTGGAGGATGACGGGATCGAACCGACGACCCCCTGCTTGCAAAGCAGGTGCTCTCCCAGCTGAGCTAATCCCCCTGAGATTTACTACAGAAACTGGTAGGGCTGGTTGGACTCGAACCAACGACCCCCGCGTTATCAACACGGTGCTCTAACCAGCTGAGCTACAGCCCCAAATGCTGTTCTTTATATTAACAGCCGATAAGTGTGAACATTTGATGCGTGAATCATTTACATGATTCGTGCAAACTCTAGAAAGGAGGTGATCCAGCCGCACCTTCCGATACGGCTACCTTGTTACGACTTCACCCCAGTCACGAATCCTACCGTGGTAAGCGCCCTCCTTACGGTTAAGCTACCTACTTCTGGTAAAACCCGCTCCCATGGTGTGACGGGCGGTGTGTACAAGACCCGGGAACGTATTCACCGCGACATGCTGATCCGCGATTACTAGCGATTCCAACTTCATGCAGTCGAGTTGCAGACTACAATCCGGACTACGATACACTTTCTGCGATTAGCTCCCCCTCGCGGGTTGGCGGCGCTCTGTATGTACCATTGTATGACGTGTGAAGCCCTACCCATAAGGGCCATGAGGACTTGACGTCATCCCCACCTTCCTCCGGTTTGTCACCGGCAGTCTCATTAGAGTGCCCTTTCGTAGCAACTAATGACAAGGGTTGCGCTCGTTGCGGGACTTAACCCAACATCTCACGACACGAGCTGACGACAGCCATGCAGCACCTGTGTACTGGTTCTCTTTCGAGCACTCCTCAATCTCTCGAGGATTCCAGCCATGTCAAGGGTAGGTAAGGTTTTTCGCGTTGCATCGAATTAATCCACATCATCCACCGCTTGTGCGGGTCCCCGTCAATTCCTTTGAGTTTTAATCTTGCGACCGTACTCCCCAGGCGGTCTACTTCACGCGTTAGCTGCGTTACCAAGTCAATTAAGACCCGACAACTAGTAGACATCGTTTAGGGCGTGGACTACCAGGGTATCTAATCCTGTTTGCTCCCCACGCTTTCGTGCATGAGCGTCAATCTTGACCCAGGGGGCTGCCTTCGCCATCGGTGTTCCTCCACATATCTACGCATTTCACTGCTACACGTGGAATTCTACCCCCCTCTGCCAGATTCTAGCCTTGCAGTCTCCAATGCAATTCCCAGGTTGAGCCCGGGGATTTCACATCAGACTTACAAAACCGCCTGCGCACGCTTTACGCCCAGTAATTCCGATTAACGCTTGCACCCTACGTATTACCGCGGCTGCTGGCACGTAGTTAGCCGGTGCTTATTCTTCAGGTACCGTCATTAGCAAGAGATATTAGCTCTCACCGTTTCTTCCCTGACAAAAGAGCTTTACAACCCGAAGGCCTTCTTCACTCACGCGGCATTGCTGGATCAGGCTTTCGCCCATTGTCCAAAATTCCCCACTGCTGCCTCCCGTAGGAGTCTGGACCGTGTCTCAGTTCCAGTGTGGCTGGTCGTCCTCTCAGACCAGCTACTGATCGATGCCTTGGTAGGCTTTTACCCTACCAACTAGCTAATCAGATATCGGCCGCTCCACGAGCATGAGGTCTTGCGATCCCCCACTTTCATCCTTAGATCGTATGCGGTATTAGCGTAACTTTCGCTACGTTATCCCCCACTCCAGGGTACGTTCCGATATATTACTCACCCGTTCGCCACTCGCCACCAGAGCAAGCTCCGTGCTGCCGTTCGACTTGCATGTGTAAGGCATGCCGCCAGCGTTCAATCTGAGCCAGGATCAAACTCTTCAGTTTAATCTCTGTTACTTTGCCATTTTATTGGCACCGTCATTGCTGACGGGTCGCTCACTCAAAAAACTGACAGGCCACTACTARAGAGGTGTCAGAATTCRKTATTTSTTGTGAACATTTGATATTTAAAGCAATCCGAAGATTGCGCAGCGCAGCACTTACATCAAATGCCCACACTTATCGACTGTTAATTGTTAAAGAACTGTATTCGGTACTGCTTTCGCGCTATCGACAAAGCGTTGTGTTTGTCAGCTGCGAAGAAGGAAGAGTATGAAGCGTTTCGCTACTTCCGTCAACTCCTTCTTTTTCTCGTCTTCACTCGGCATTTGCATGCGTCGTTCAGCGAGGGGGCGAATTATAGCCAAGGTGCCGCGGCTCCGCAAGAGCCATTTATGGCAACACGAATGACTTCACCAGGGTCAGCTCGCCGGCGGCCCGCATCGGCACTTGGAAGCTCTGCAGCTTTTCGCGCGGCGTGCCTTCGTTGGTGATGATCGATATGCGCGCGACAGTCAGCATGGCGGTGTTTTCGCCGCTGCCGTAGTAATTGACGTAGGCGTGATAGTTGCCCTTCACTGGCGCCGAACTGGAAAATATCTCCGGGCCATAGCCGGTCGTCACGTCCACGTCCAGCGCGCCGCCATCTTTTAATACGCGGTTGCCATACCACGCGTGGCCACCGTCCGGCGTGACCACGTGCAGATCGAGGTCGGTGCCAGCGCTGTCCCACGACAGCACGATGCGCAAGCGCGCCTGGGTCTTGCCCTGGTAGCTGTCGACAAACTGGGTGCGCGCGCGGCTCCGACCATCGGGCGAGCGCACTTCCACGCTATTCGAGCCGCTGCCGAAGCCATAGGGACGGCCATAGCTGCCGTCCTCGCCCACTTCCATCGGCATCGCCACGCCATTGACCACCAGGGTGGCGGGCTTGCCCTTGACGGCGCCCGCGATACGCCCGCGTATCTGCGCCGTTTCAGCCTGGCCCGGCTGCAGGTTGACCGATGCGGCGGGGTAATTGACCGCTTGCGTGTAATCCTCGCGCGCGCCGGCCGAGTTGCGCCAGCCGCTCTTCGGTGCATCGATAGTGACCTGGGCCTGCGCCCAGAGTGGCAATAGCATCAGGGGAATCGCGCAACGGATATAAAAACTCACAGGGCCTCCAGGTTAAGGTCGACGAGCCGGCGGGCCAGCCGCTCGACATATTCTTCGTCCTGGCCGCGCGGATGACGGCGCAGGCCAAGATGCAGGTATTCATGGGCCAGGGTGATGCGGTCTTCGCGCGTGGCCAGCGGCCGCATGAAGATGCGGTTGCGCGACTGCTCCGAATACGGCGCGCCGCTCTGCAAGGCGCAGACCAGCGGCGCTTGCGGCGGCGCCTCGTAGCCAGCCTCGCGCAACAGCACGCGCTGCCAGCGCGGCATGGATCGCGCCAGCCAATCCTCGTTCTGCGCCAGGCGACGGCAACGCGCACCCGTGTTACCAAAGGTACTCAGCGCGCCGCCGGGATAGGCCGCCGCCAGTAATTCATCATAGTGCTTGCCCTGTCTGGCCTGGCGCACCGCCTCGCTCCACGCCATCGTGCCCTCGGACGCCTGGTTACTGTGATAACGCACGGTGACGCCATCGACGATCAGCTGGTCGGTCCAACGCGCAATGGCCAGGGCCGCCGGCGTGGCGGGGCTGGGACTGACACGCTGGGTCGCGCTGCTGTCGGCGATCTGCTGGCAACCCGCCACCGTCACCGCGTTCTGCTGCAGATAGGTGCGCGCGGCAATCGCCAGCGCCTTGGCCGCTTCCGGCTCGTTGGCATTCGCTTCGCGGTCAAGCACGCGCGCCACATATTCATTGACGCCGAAGCGGCCGCGCAATTGCGGACGGCCGCCCTTCTCTTGCAGCAGCATCAGCTCGCCGGTGCTGCGCAAGGCCAGGTTCTGGCCATTGTCGAATTGCACGTGGTAGCGGCCATTGAGCGGGCCAGGTACGGCCACGCCACGTTCGCCGCGCACGGCACGGATCGGATAACGCTTGAAATAATCGACCACCACGCAGCCGCCATCATCGGCAGCCCCCACTGGCGGCAGACTCGCGGCCAGCCTGGGCGCCCACTGCTCGAACACATTGCTGCTGCCGCCCGCGCCGCCAAACCAGATCGGCGTGCCATCGGCCAGCCAGCCGGCCGCACCGCCGATACGTTCGTCCGTCCGGCGCTGCTCGTGCCAGGAATACGTTTTGACGCGCAGCTGGCTGCCGAACCAGCGTGCCGTACCCGCGCCGCGCCCATCGAGCACCACGCGCAGCAAGGCCGCTTCCGCGTCCACGCGGCTGGCGGCCGGGATGCTGTCGAGCGCGCGCAGCAAGCTGTCCAGGCGCACCGTGCGCGCCGGCGCCAGTTGCGCAGGATCGGACAGCCAGGCAAAGTCGCCTGCCGGCGCCGCACCCAGGCGGCCGGTCCAGTATTTGCGCCACGAAGCTGGCGTGATCATCAGACGCCTGGGCGAGAAAAACGGGCCGCACGATTGCGCCAGTGCCGCGTCGTGGCCGATGCTCTGGCCCGCATCGCAGCAATACACTTCTTCCGGATCACGGCCGCCGCAGCGGTAGTCCGGCATCGCCACCTTGTTATCCGTCGCGTACACATACACGAAAAGCTTCCACAAGCTGGCCAGCGGCACTTGCCGTGCACCGTCGAACGGCGGTGGCGCCGCACCGCCCTGGCGCAGCTGCCGCACTTCGATTTTTCCGTCGCGCCACCAGGCCACATCCAGCGAGGCCGCCCATGCAGGCGCGGCCAGCAACAGAGTGGCCATCAATGCCGGACGTGCAAAGCCCATCACTCGACCTTCAGCGCGCGCGTGGTCTTGCCGCCGCCTTCGAAGGCTTTCTGCTCCGGCTGGTACATGCGGTAAAAGCGCGCCGGCGGCAGCACGTAACTGCCCTTCTGCGCAAAGCGCAGCAAGTGGCGCACGGTCACGTCACCTTCCAACGGCTCGATCGGCACGGCGTAGCCGTCGCGGCGCTCGGTGTGGCGCACGCGTTCCAGCGCGGCCGGCTTGTCGCCCGCCATGACCATGCCCCAGGTAGTCGATTCGACCATGGCACCGGGCGGCAGCGCCACTTCCAGCAAGCCAAAACGGTGCTTCGCACCCGGCGCTGCTTTCAAGGTGATTTCATCAAGATACAGCGCGTCCGTGCTGAGCGCTTCACCCGGCTTGACCAGCTCCGTCGTGTAGCCGCCCTTGCCCGCCTTCATGCGCAGGATGCGACGCTCGACGGCGACCGGCAAGGTTTGCGCTTCGGCGGCATGGCTGTCGTACTGCAGCACGGCCACCGTGCCGGCCGGCGCCACGGTCGATGCGGCGAGACGCAATTTATCGGGAATACTCTTGGTGTCGCTCCAGTGCCAGAGCGCCTGGCCACTGCGGCTGTCGCGTTTTTGCCAGGCGCCGTCCAGCGCGACGACGGGTCCCTTGCCGAACGATACGCCACCCAGCTTCTTTTGTACCCACATCAAGGTCATCGCGCGGTCCAGAGTCGGCATCTCGGCGCGCACGCCGGCCAGCACCGCCTCGGCCTGGGTAGCTGGCACTTCGCCGGCCAGCATCAGTAGGGCCTGCGCCACCGGCGCTTTGGACTCGCGCAGCACCTGCCACGAGCTGGCCACCTGCAGCTGCAGCGAATGCGGCAGGGCGATGCCGTTCTGGGCGGCGACTAGCGCCACCAGCCCAACGCACATCGCTTGCGCCTCACGGTCAGAAGCTCCGCCCAGCAACAGGCTGCCGCTGTCGCCAGCCTGGCGCGGCTTGCCGCCCAGGACGGCGATCGCGCTGTCGTCCACCAGGCCGGCCGCCAGGGTCTGCGTGGGCAAGCCCATCTCGCGCGCCATCCACAGCACCAGCGCGCGGTCGCCCATCGCATCCTTCAAGCCATGTTCGCTGTAGACGGCCAGCAGCTTGTTCCAGTGTTCGGGCGGCAGCTCGATGTGCAGCGCGCGCGCCGCATACCAGTCGGCGTAATAGGCGTAGGCCGTCATCAAGGCATTGCCGGCCGTGGCGTTGCCCCACCAGCCGAAGACGGCGTTCGGACCCGCCATCGATACCAGGCGCAGGCGTTGTGCCGTGAGCAGCGTTTGCAAACGTTCGCTTGCCGCGCCGGCGTCCGGCCCCAGGCTTTGCGTCGCCAGCGCCAGCGGAATCAAACGGCTGGCCGTCTGCTCGACGCAGCCATACGGATAGTCGATCAAATCGTCGGCAATGCGCGCGAACTGGCTGGCCGCTCCTTGAGCGAACGAAACGCGGATATTGCGGGCGTCCGCCGGCAGCTTGAGTGGGATATCAGCGGTGACGCCATCGAGCGGCAGCACCAAGGTGCGCGGGCTGCTCCAGGCGGCGGGCAAGGTTTGCATGGCCGTGTCCAACGCGTCGACCAGTTTGCCATTCTGTTTCAGCTCCAGGCGCAGCGGTCCGCCACCAGCCGCCAGCGGAAATTCAACGTAATTGACACCCGGTTTGGCGGACAGCTTTTCCGACTTCGGCTGCGCCCCGCCGGAGAGAACGACGTCGAGCGCCTGCTCCTTGCCCGTCTGATTGAACACGGCCACCGAAGCGCGCGGCGCATCGCCGGCGCGCATCCAGTCGGGCGCCGTCCACTTGGCATAGAAGTTTTTATCGGAACGCAGATAGGCGGTGCGCTGGCCGACGCGCCCCTGCTCATCCATCGCGCGGCCGGTGATCCTCCAGCGGGTCAACGCATCGGGCATGGTGAAGCTCACGCGCGCATTGCCATTCGCATCGGTCTTCAGCGACGGCGCCCAGTAGGCCGTGTCGATATTGTCGCGGCGCGGACGTTCGAGCACCTTGACGCCACGCTCGTTGTAATTGTGGCGCGCCGGCGCACCCGCCGTGCGGCCCTGCGCCATGTCGTAGCTGATGAAGGACAGGCTGGCCGTCGTGCGCACGTTGTTGCGGCGCGGATGGTAGAAGAAGTCACCGATATCGGGCGCGATTTCCGGCTGCAGCACGTAGATCATTTCATCGACCACGCCCAGCGCCACCATGGTGCTCAAAGGCTTGCCGTCCAGCGTCGCCTTCACATCGAGCGTGACTTTGTCGCCCGGCTGGTAGACCTCCTTGTCACTCTTGAACTGCAGCGCGATGCGCGGCTCGATCACTTGCAGGCCGGCGTTCTCGAAGACAAAGTCGCCATTGCGCGTGTACGCCACCGAGAACGTCATGTTCGGGCCATGCTCTTCTTTTACCGGGATGCGCACCCTCCACTGGCGCGGCGCCACGCGCTTCGCCTGGTACCAGTTGGCGGCGCCGGCCATCAAGCCATGGTGTTCCACCTTGTCGCGCTCGAGCGTCAACAGCGCCTGGTCGACCTTGTCGGAGAACGTGATCAAGGCTTCGGCCGTGTCGCCCGGACGATAGCGGGCGCGGTCCAGCACGATCTCGATGCTGCCCGGCGTCGTTTGCACGCCATCGCCGGCGACCCAGTGGCTGGCGGCGGCCAGCAGGTTGCCGCGCTCGTCGCGCAGCGCCAGCTGGTACGAGCCGGAGGCGGGGAACGTCACGTCCCAGCCCTTGGCGTTTGGATCGAACGCGCCGTCGGTCTTGCTCTGTTTTTCCAGCTGCACCATCTCCCAGCGCACGGGCTTGGCCGCGCCCTGGCCATCGGCCAGCAAGTCGAAATGCACGGCTTGGCCAGGATCGGAAAACTGGCGCGTGGCCTTCAGCTGGTAGCTGCTGCTCGAGCGTTCTATCATCAGCTCGCGCGTCGCCTTGACGCGGTAGGCCGCGCCATCAGTCGCCAGCACGGTCAAGATGTAGCGCGAGGGATCGGCGGCGGGCGGCAAGCTGAAGTCCACATTGCCGCTGCCGTCGCTCGTCACTTCCTCGGTCTTCAGGGCCACGGGGAACAGGCCGCTGTAACGCAACTCGCCTTCGACCATGGTGTTTTGCTGGCCACGCAAGGAGAGGGTCATCTTCGCGTTTTTCACGGGTTTGCCATCGGGGTAGCGCAGCGCGATGCTGCCCTTGACCGCCTCGCCCGTCTTGAATTCCGGCTTCGATGGCTGGACATTGATTTCAAAATGCGGCTTGACGTATTCGGCCACGCGGAAGGCCGCGCCATACACGCCATCCTTGTAATTGAAACGCAGTTCATAGCCGCCGGCCGTGGCTTCCGTGGGCAGACGGAAGCGCGTGTCGGCGCCCGTATCGCCGGACAGCTGCAGCGTTTGCGTCAGCAGCGGCGTGCCGTTCGGATTGAGCACGCTCAAGCTGATGGGCGCGGCGGCGGCGGCCTGCGAATTGCGCGCCGAGGTGAACTCGCGGCCCAGGAACTTGACGTTGACTTCATCGCCAGGGCGGTACAGGGGCCGGTCGGTCACCGCATAGATCTTGGTGTTGTAGATCTCGCTGTCATAGTAAAAATTCTCGGACACGAACACGCCGCCGGCGCGGTCCTGGCCCAGCACATAGGTGTGTTCGGGGCTGCCGCGCTCGAGCGAGGCGACGCCGTCCGCGCCGGTGACTGCCGACTGCAGCACGCCCGTGCCATCGGTCCACGCCACATTGGCGCCCGCCACGGCGGCGCTGTTATCGCGCCGCGCCGTCCATACCAGCATCTGGCCGGACGATACCTTGGTCACAGCCACCGTGTCCGACACGAACACCAAAGTGGTGGCGCGGTGTTCGCCGATGATCGCTTCGATCAGGTACAGGCCCGGCTTGCGCTTGCCCAGCGGTATCATCACATTGCCGGCGCCAGCGACGATGAAGTCGCTGCTGGAGCCATCGAGCTTGACGCCTTTGGGCGGCGCGATGGCCTTGGCTTGCCAGATCGGATAGCGGAAGCTGTCGACCAGTTCCATGCCCTTGATCGGCTTGTACTGCGGATGGTTGGCGAATACGGTGCGCCGGCGGATCGCGTCATTCGTCGCCAGCTGCGGCTGCTCTTTCGTTACGGCGAGGCGCGCTTCGCCGGAAAACAGCTTGCGCCAGGCCAGGCGCGACTGCTTCCACCAGCTATCCCACAGAAAACTCAAGGTGTTGGCCAGGCCTTCGCCCTGGTAATTGCCCTCGACCTGGATGCGGTGCAGATTGCGCTGCTTTTTCAGGAACTCCATCGGCTCGGGCACGCGGTAGACGACGATGTCGGCGCCCGAATATGCTTCCAGGTTCATGCGTCCCATGTCGCGGCCCGGCACCTCGAGGCGCACGCGCGCTTCATCAAGACTGCCATAACTGGCGTCCGACAGCAGGAAGAACGGTTCACCCTTGAAGGTCGTGTAATTGCTTGGCTCGCGCTGCTGCGCGGAGGCGCTGCCCAGCATGAGCAGCGCCAGAAAGCCCATGAAGAGCAGCTTCATGACAAAAATCGGCTTCATGACAGGAACGCCAGCCGGAACACACCGGCGAAATTGGGATTGTTGACCACAGGTTGCCACCGCGTGTCCTTCCAGCTCGTGAGTTCTTTGATATCGACGGTCCGCAGACCATTGTCGTCGGGGGTGACGGTACCGGTGTGGTAGGCGATGCGCGCTCCCATCCAGACCATCAGATGCTGTTCGTCTCCCTGGTCGAAAAACAGCAGGTCGCCGGGCAGTGCCTGGCTGATTTCGCGGGCGATGAAACGGCTGTTGTGCTGCACCAGCGCCAGCGCCGTGACGAAGTGGCCGACATTGCCGCCTGTCTGCACCCAGCGGTTGCGCAAGGCGGCCTGAGCTGCGCTCAATTCCAGCTCGGGCGGCAGGCGCCGGTCGCTGGCGATGCCGTTCGCATGCAGCCACTTCGCGTCATGCACAGTGAGCGCTTCATTGACGGCAAAGCGCACCAGGCCGGCGCAATCGCGGTGCGTCCAGCGCGGCGACGGCCCCCGTTCGATCTGCGCATTGACGATGCGCAGCATCCAGGCCTGGAAGGCGCGGCTCTGTGCCTGTGACAGCTGCACCTGCGGCTCGACAGCCGCGCGCAGGGCCCAGGCGGGCATTGCCACGGTGGCGGCGCAAGCCGCCAGCCAGCGCAAGGCGGCACGGCGTTCATGCTGCCCATGCCACAGCGTCATCGCGCGGCCTCCTGCCATTCCAGCGTTTCCCAGGACGTACCGCTGGCTGGCTGCCGCTTGAGCACCATGCGCAGCGGCGGATATTTTTTCAAGGCGTTCAGGCGCGGCACCAGGTGTTCGTTGGCGGCCGCGCGCAAGACCGGTTCATTATTCGCCGGCAGGGTATCGAAGGCTTCCAGCTGGATCAGCCGGGCCAGCGACGCCGGCGCGATCAGGCCGATGGTGCGCGCGCCATCGGGCAGCAGGTCGCTGGCGGCCGGCGCCTGCTTGCGGCGCACGGCCAGCACCTGGTCCACCAGCTTGCCGTCGGTGGAAAAGACAACGGTATTGCCGGCCACGGCCAGCGCCGGCGTGGACTGGCCCAAGGCTGTGGCGACGCTGCGTTCCCAACGCGTGGCACCATCTTTACCTGTCGTTTTGCGCACGGGGTCCTTGCCGCCGATGGCCGCCTCGAACAGGCTGCCATAGACAGCGTCATCACCGGCCTGCGCACTGCGGGTGGCAACAAAAACCGGTGTATGCAGGCGCGAACTACCGTACCAGCAGGCAGCGGCAGGGCCTTGCAAGTGCCCGGCCAGCGGCGCCACCGGCTCCGATGTCTTGCTCCCCAGGCGCTTGAGCACGGGCTGCAGCGCGGTCCAGTCCACCGGCACGCTGAAGCAGGCACTCGGGTTGTGCGGCAGCTGCGGCCACAAGGCGCTGCTGTCATAGCCGCCGTTTTTCAGTTTATCGGCATTGAGCAGCACCTTCGATTGCCAGGCGCCCTGTTGAAAATCGAAGCGCAGTGCCTCTAACGCGCCAAAGAAAGGCTGGTAGCCGAAGGACAGGAAGTCCGCCTTGACGGCGATGCTGTGGCCATCGGGCGCGGCGCCGTCGAGATGGAATTGCGCATGAAAGACGTTCTGTTTGGCCGGCTCCGGCGCCAGCAGGCTGGCCACGGTTTTCTCGGCCGTGCCATCGCCATGCTTGCCTTCGTCGCCGCCATACAGCATGCCGGGATGAGACAGGATGACCAGGCGCTGGCCATGCGCGGCAAACAGCAAGGTGCGCTGGTAGGCATAGTTCAGCGCATACACGGGCACCTGGCCGCCATCGACGCGCAAGCTGCCGGCCACGCGCATCTGCGTATCCTTCAAGGCGATCTTGCCCGCTTCCTCCAGCAAACGCGTGAGCTGGCTGCGCGACACGGCAATCGCGAAATGCTTGAGCGAGCCGTCGGCGTCGCGCCACAAGGCCACTTCCGCCGGCTGGTCCAGCACCATGCGCAGCAACTGGTCGCCCCAGCCCAATTCATGCTCATAAGCGATGCGGCGCAAGCTGCCCTTCAGGCCCAGCCGGTCCTCGCTTTGCTCGTAATAGAACAGGAAATCCTCGCGCAGCACGTCGCGCGCCAGCGGCACCGTCAGCAAGTCGCGCGGCAAGGCCGACAGGCTTTTCGTGCGGACCAGCGCGTCGGGCCGGGATAAATCGAGCTTCAGGCCGTTGACCGGCCCCATCGCACCCCAGCCAAACACCCGGTAGCCGACCAGTGCGGCGGCTACCACGGCCACGCCGGCAAGCGTCCCGAGCAGGACTTTTTTATTGAGTACTTTTTTCGCCAGCACCTTGTATCCCTTTGAGCCTGCCGTAGCATTGACAAGTTAGTAATTATTGACAAATGGTAACATGGCATTTGTTGCCGCAGCGCACAGCTGATGCGACAGCGTAAAATAGCGGTTTCGCCGTTTTCATCGCCTCCCATGACCATCCTGCTCTCCACCCTGAACGCCCGCTACACCCACGCCTCGCTGGGATTGCGCTATCTGCTGGCCAATATGGGGCCGCTGCAGGCGCAGACGCGGCTGCAGGAATTCGTCATCGGCACGAAAACCACGGAACTGGTCGAACGCATCCTCATCAACAAACCCCGCATCATCGGTTTTGGCGTGTATATCTGGAACGTCGAGGAAACAACGAAACTGGTGGCCATGCTCAAGCGCGTGGCGCCCGAGGTCATCATCGTGCTGGGCGGGCCGGAAGTGTCGCATGAGGCGGGCGAGCAAGAGATCGTCAAGCTGGCCGACTACCTGATCACGGGCTGGGGCGACGTCACCTTCCCCAAGCTGTGCGGCGAGATCCTCAACGGACCGAAGCCGCTGATGAAGATCCACGCGGGCGTGCAAGCGCCGCTGGCGGAATTGCAGCTGCCCTACTCCTTGTATACAGACGACGATATCCGCCACCGCACGATTTACGTGGAAGCGTCGCGCGGCTGTCCGTTCAAGTGCGAATTCTGCCTGTCGGCGCTGGACAAGACGGCCTGGCCCTTTGCGCTGGAGAACTTCCTGGCCGAGATGGAATCGCTGCATGCGCGCGGCGCGCGCCTGTTCAAGTTCGTCGACCGCACCTTCAACCTGAATATCAAGACCAGCTTGAAGATCATGCAGTTCTTTCTGGACAAGATCGAAGCCAATCCGGACGACCCGATCTACGCCCACTTCGAACTGGTGCCTGACCACTTGCCCGACGCCCTGAAAGAAGGCATCAGCAAATTCCCGCCCGGCGCTCTGCAGTTCGAGATCGGCATCCAGAGCTTCAATCCGGATGTGCAATCGCTGGTCAGCCGCAAGCAGGACAATCAAAAGGCGGCCGACAACATCCGCTGGCTGTGCGAAGAATCGAACGCCCACCTGCACGTGGACTTGATCGCCGGCTTGCCGGGCGAAGATGAAGCGAGCTTTGCGGCCGGCTTCAACAAGCTGGTGGCCCTGAAACCGCATGAAATCCAGTTCGGCATATTAAAGCGCCTGCGCGGCACGCCCATCATTCGCCATACGGAAAACTATGGCATGGTGTTCGACCCGCACCCGCCGTACACCATCCTGGCCAATAAACAGCTCGATTTCATGAGCATGCAGCGCCTCGTGCGCTTTGCCCGCTACTGGGACCTGGTCGCCAACTCGGGCCGCTTCGCCAATACGGTGCAATGGATGCTCGGCGATGCGCCATTTGAAAACTTCATGGATTTTTCGAACTGGCTGTACGCCCATACGGACGCCACCCACCGCATCGCCATGGAGCGCCTGGCCAAGCTGGTGGCGCAATGGCTGCAGACGCGCGGCATGAGCGCGGTGGAGGCCAACGCCCTCGTGGCCAGCGACTATGCGGGCGGCGCGCAAGCGGCCGCTCACGCCAAGCCGGCCGAAGTGAGTACTGGCGGCGCCAATGTGCGCCCGGACGTCGCCCTGCCGCAGCGGCAGGCGCGCCACCTGGCATCCTGAGGGGCCGGCGATTGAACAGCGGTGGCGGTCTGCGCCATTCTCCCTTAAACTGGCACGATGCCGACTGTACAATCGCCGAAACTGACCCTCTCCCAGACCAGCTCCCAACAGGGAGCCCTTGTCACTGCCAGCGGCACCTGGCAGGTGCACGCGCTGGCGCATGACAATGCCATCAAGGCCATCGACGCCCAGCTCAAGCCCTTGCAGGGCGATGCCAAGGCGCAATGGGACCTGTCGGCCATCGACAGCATGGACCATATCGGCGCCCAGCTGTTCTGGAATGCCTGGGGCAAGCAGCGCCCCGCGCAGCTGACCCTGGCGCCGTCGCAGGAAGAGTTTTTCCGGCGCATCGAAGAAACGGGGCCGTTGACGACGCCGCCCTCGCGCGCCAACCGCCTTACGCCCGTGATGAAGCTGGGCATGGCCATCCTGCTGTTTTTCGAACATTTGAAGGGCTTTATCGCCTTGGTGGGCCAGGTGACGCAGGATATCGGCCGCTTCGCGCGCCATCCGATGCGCGGGCCGTGGCGTGAAATTTCCGCCAATATCTTCCATGCGGGCTTCCAGGCACTGGGCATCACGGCCCTCGTCGGCTTTCTGATCGGCGTCGTGCTGTCCTACCTGTCCGCGCAGCAGCTGCGCGCGTTTGGCGGCGACATCTACCTGGTCAACCTGCTGGGCATGAGCGTCATCCGCGAACTGGGGCCGTTATTGGCCGCCATTCTCGTGGCCGGGCGCTCCGGTTCGTCCATCACGGCCCAGCTGGGCGTCATGCGCGTCACGGAAGAGCTCGATGCCATGCTGGTGATGGGCATTTCGCACGGTTTCCGCCTGATCATGCCGAAAGTGCTGGCCCTGGCCATTTCCATGCCCCTGCTCGTCATCTGGACGGATACGGCCGCGCTGATCGGCGGCATGGTGGCGGCCAAGGTGGAATTGAATCTGTCGGCGCGCTACTTCATCCAGAAGCTGCCCGACGCCGTGCCGCTGGCCAACTACATGATCGGCCTGGGCAAGGGCGTGATTTTCGGCATGCTGATCGCGCTGGTCTCGTGCCACTTCGGCCTGCGCATCAAGGCCAATACGGAAAGCCTGGGGCGCGGCACCACCACCGCCGTCGTCACGGCCATCACCGTCGTGATCCTGGCCGATGCCGTGTTCGCCATCGTCTTCAATGGAGTGGGCTACTGATGGCGGACGACACCAATATCGCCTGCGGCACCGGCAAGGAAGGCCAGTTCAACCTGCACGGCAGCGCGCCCGTGGTGGACATCACCAATCTGTGGACCAAGTTCGGCCGCACCGTCGTGCACCAGGACTTGAACCTGGAAATCGAGCGGGGAGAGATCCTTTCCATCGTGGGCGGCTCCGGCACGGGCAAGACGGTGCTGCTGCGCCAGATGCTGGGCCTGGAACATCCGGCGCGCGGCTGCGTCAAAGTCTTTGGCGAAGATATCAACAAGGCAAGTTCAGACCAGCTGCAACAGTTGCGCAACCACTGGGGCATGCTGTTCCAGCAAGGCGCACTGTATTCGGCACTGACCGTGTTCGACAATGTAGCCCAGCCCATGCGCGAATTGCGCGTGCTGCCCGAAGCGCTGGTGCACGACGCGGTATTATTAAAGATGAATATGGTGGGCCTGGGTCCGGAACATGCACTCAAGATGCCGTCGGACTTGTCGGGCGGCATGATCAAGCGCGTGGCCCTGGCGCGCGCCCTGGCGCTGGAACCGAAGCTGCTGTTCCTCGACGAACCGACGGCGGGCCTGGATCCGGACTTGTCGGAAAGTTTTGTCGCCCTGATCCAGTCGCTGCACCGCGAGCTGGGCTTGACGGTGGTGATGGTCACGCATGACCTCGACACCTTGTTCGCCCTGTCCACGAGCATCGCCGTGCTGGCGGAAAAACATGTGATCGCCATCGGCCCCACGCGCGAGGTGATCGAAGTCGACCACCCGTTCATCAAGCAATTTTTCCTCGGCGACCGCGGCAAGCGCGCGCTGGCCGTCCTCGATGAGAAACAGGCGGCGGCAGGCAAGGCGGCGCAGCCAGGCGACGACGCCGGCACAGACACGAAAGCGGAGAAGTAATGGAAAACAGATCACATGCCCTGATGACGGGATTTTTTACACTGACCCTGCTGGTGGCCGCCATCCTGTTCGGCGTCTGGTTCAACCGCGACCGCGTGGAACGGGTGCCTTACCTGCTCGCCACCACCCTGTCCGTACCAGGCCTGAACCCGCAGGCCACCGTGCGCTACCGGGGCCTGGAAGTGGGCAAGGTCGACGCCATCGACTTCGACACGCAAAAGGCCGGGCAAATCCTCGTGCACATCAGCGTGGCGCCCGACACCCCCGTTACCAATACCACGTTTGCCACCCTCGGCTACCAGGGCGTGACGGGCATCGCCTACATCCAGCTCGACGATGAGCACGTCGGTTCCAAGTTGCTGGGCACCAGCAAGGACAAGCCGTCGCTGATTCCCCTCCGCGCGGGCTTGCTCGACCAGCTGGAAAAACGGGGCAAGCGCATCCTCGACCAGGCCGAGCAGATCACCAACAAGGTCAACAACCTGCTCAGCCCCGACAACCAGGCCGCCATGCTGGGCGCCTTCACGGAAGTGGGCAAGGCAGCCAAGGCCTTTGGCGCCATTCCGCAGCAGCTCGAACCGACCCTGACGCAATTGCCGCAACTGACGGAACAGACGCGGCAAACCCTGACAGCCGTGAGCACGGCCAGCAAGAACGTGTCGGACCTGACGGCCACGTGGAAAAAACTGGGCAACGACATCCAGGCGCCCGGCGGCGTGCTCGACAAGGTCAATGGCACGGTCGACCGGGTCGGCAGCTCGGTGGAAACGGTGGCCAATGGCGTGTCGCTGGAAGTCTTGCCGCAAGTAATCGAACTGAGCGGCGAAGCGCGTTCCTCGATGCGTGCCCTGAAAACCACCATGAGCACGCTCAATGAACAGCCGCAGAGCATCTTGTTCGGCGCCCCAGACATCCCGCCCGGCCCGGGCGAGCCCGGTTTTTCGGCACCGGGCAAATAAGGAGAACACCGCATGCCTATCCCACGCAATCTCAGCGCACTCATCCTGGCCGCCGCATTCTTGCTGGGCGGCTGCGCCAGCCGCGGCCCCGTCCCCACTTTCTATGATTTCGGCCCGGCCGCACCGCTGGCAGCCGCGCCAACAGCCGCGCCAGCCGTGCCCGTGCTGGTGATCGCCGACGCCAACGGTCCATCCTGGCTCGACAGCCAGCGCATGTATTACCGGCTGCTGTACGCCGATGCGCAGCAATCGCGTCCGTACGCCTACAACCGCTGGAACACGCCGCCGTTGCAACTACTGAGCCAGCGCCTGAAAACGCGCGTGGCGCAAAGCGGCGTGAAAGTGCTGTCGACCACGGACGCGGCCGCCGGCATGCCCCTGCTGCGCATCGACGTCGATGATTTTTCGCAAAATTTCGATACGCAGACGCAGAGCAGCGGCCACGTGTCGCTGCGCGCCTCGCTGTTTCGCGGCCACCGCCTGATCGACCAGAAAACCTTCAGCCGCAGCGGCCCGGCCGGCAGCGCCGACGCGCAAGGCGGCGCGCAGGCGCTGGCGGCGGCATCGGACGCCATCGCCGCCGACCTGCTCACCTGGCTGGGCACGCTGAATATCACGAAAGAATGACCGACCCCGCATCCCCAGCCAGCCCGGCGGCGCCGCTGCCGCCCGTCCGTTCCTCGCCCGTGTCGCGCGCGACCCTGCTCGCCTACGTCTTTCTGATCGTGTACGCGAGCTGGTTCCCGTTCACGGGCTGGCACAGCAATGGTTTGTCGCCACTGACTTTCCTGGAAAACACGCGCATGCCCCGCTACTGGACGGGCTTTGACGTGGGCATCAACGTCGTCGGCTACATCCCGCTGGGCGCGCTGATCGTGTATTCGCTGTTTCCGAGGATCACCGGTTTCTTTGCCGTCATCGTCGCCAGCCTGTGCGGCATGTTGATTTCGGGCAGCATGGAAGCCGTGCAAACCTATTTGCCCAGCCGCGTCTCGTCGAACCTGGACTTTTATACAAATGCGGCCGGCTGCTGCATCGGTTCCATCATCGGCGCCCTGACGGCGCGCAAGCTGCTCGACCAAAGTCATTTGTTCCGCTTGCGCCAGCGCTGGTTTGCCCAGCACGCCAGCCAGGGCCTGGTGCTCGTGGCCCTGTGGCCGCTGGCGCAAATCTATCCGCAAGGCTATCTGTTCGGCCTGGGCCAGCTGCTGCCCATCCTGTCGGACTGGCTGTCGCAGCTGGCGGGCATCGACATCGACCTGGCCGCGTATCTGCGTCCCGACGTCGTCTTGACGGTCGAGCAATATTGGCTTTCAGAAACCATCATCACGGCTTGCGGCATGACGGGCGCCGTGCTGACCTTGCTGTGCCTGCTGCGCCGCGCCGCGCCGCGCACCATCTTGATGCTGGCCCTGATCGCCGCCGCCTTGATCGTGCGCTCAATGGCCAGCGCGCTGCTGTTCTCACCGGAAAATGCCTTCGTCTGGATCACGCCGGGCGCCCAGGGCGGCTTTTTGATCGGCCTGATCATGCTGGGCGGTCTGGCGTTCGCGCCGCACGTTGCGCAGCGGCGCATCGCGGCCGCCACCTTGCTGCTGAGCCTGGTGATGGTGAATACGACGCCGATCAACCCGTATTTCATGTCAACCTTGCAAGGCTGGTTCCAAGGCAAGTTCCTCAACTTCAATGGCGCGGCGCAATTTTTGGCCTTGCTGTGGCCCTTCATGGCCCTGTGGTTCCTGTGCCTGCCCTCGCACCGCCTGAACCGGCAGGAAGATGTGCAGCGCCAGCGTCGCGAAGACCCTCCATAAGCGTTATCATGACGCATTGATGATTCCGCAGGAGCATAGTATGAGCGACGCACCGTATTTTGAACGCCACGTTTTTTTCTGCATGAATAAACGTGAAGACGGCCGCAACAGCTGCGGCGACCATGGCGCGGAAGCGGCGCAAAAGCATTGCAAGCGCCGCATCAAGGAACTCGACATGAATGGCGCGGGCAAGATCCGCATCAACCAGGCCGGCTGCATGGACCGCTGCGAAGAAGGCCCGCTGCTGGTCATCTACCCGGAAGCGACCTGGTACACCTATGTCGACACCAGCGATATCGATGAAATCATCGATACGCACCTGGTGGGCGGCAAGATCATTTAACGTTTCAAGTTTTAACTTCAAATTAAGACCTACCCACCAGTATGAGCATCATGAACAGAAACTCGGAAAAATTTACCCTCGCCGGCCATGCAGGCAGCATGGAAGGCTTGCTCGATTTCCCGGCAGACACTCCGCGCGGCATCGCCCTCGTTGCCCATCCGCACCCGCTGTACGGCGGCACGATGGATAACAAGGTCACGCAAACCCTGGCGCGCGCGTTTGTCGCGCTCGGTTACGTGGTGGCGCGCATCAACTTCCGCGGCGTCGGTGCGTCCGAAGGCGTGCACGACCATGGCGTGGGCGAAACGGACGACATGCAGTTGCTGTATGAACACATGCGCGGCCTGTACCCGGGCTTGCCCGTCGCACTCTCCGGTTTCTCGTTCGGCACCTTCGTGCAATCGAAACTGCAGGAACGCCTGGCCGCCGCAGGCACGCCCGTCGAGCGCCTGGCGCTGATCGGCAGCGCGGCCGGCAAGTGGGCCATGGCCGACATTCCCGCCGACACCATCTTGATCCACGGCGAACTGGACGACACGATCCCCCTGTCCGCCGTCTTCGACTGGGCCCGTCCACAAGACATACCCGTGATCGTGATCCCCGGCGCCGACCACTTTTTCCACCGCAAGCTCAATCACATCAAGAACCTCGTGATTGCCCTGTGGCATGGTGACAAACCCGCAATTGCAGCAGATGATCATTGAAGTGTGGGCTTACTAGCGCCTCCACGGCTATAATTGATCCGTTTTTTCCACGCGGCCATGCAAGCAGCAACAGCATGGCCCTCAGCCTTCATCTTTTTCTCGCAGACCAGCCTCCATGAAAAAACTTTTAGCGGCACTGGCCTCCAGTGTATTTTTCTTTTCCGCCGCCTACGCCCAGAGCGTTCCAGCCCCGACCATCGCCGCCAAGTCCTGGCTGTTGCTTGACGCCACCAGTGGCCAGATCATTGCTTCGCAAGATCCGGACGCGCGCATCGAGCCGGCTTCGTTGACCAAGATCATGACGGCTTACCTGACGTTTGCCGCCATCCGCGAAAAGAAACTGGCGCTGGACCAGAAAGTCAACGTGTCCGTGCGCGCATGGAAAGTCGATTCGAGCAGCTCGAAGATGTTCATCGACCCCGCTACCCCCGTCTCGATCGACGACTTGCTGCACGGCCTGATGATTCAATCGGGTAACGACGCCGCCGTAGCGCTGGCGGAAGCCGTTGCCGGCGATGAAGGCACGTTCGTCGTGCTGATGAACCGCGAAGCCCAGCGCATGGGTCTGAAAAATACGCGTTTTGCCAATCCGCATGGTTTGCCTAGCCCCGATAACTATTCCACGGCGCAAGACCTGTCCGTGCTGGCCAAGCGCGTGATCGCCGACTACCCGGAATTCTACAAAATCGATTCCATCAAGAGCTTTACGTACAACAAGATCACCCAACCTAACCGCAACCGCCTGCTGTGGCTGGACCCAACCGTCGATGGCATGAAAACGGGCCACACGGAAGCGGCCGGCTATTGCATGATCGCGTCGGCCCGCCGTCCAGGCGGCACCGGCGAGCGCCGTTTGATCTCCGTGGTGCTGGGCACTTCGTCGGACCAGGCCCGCACGCAGGAAAGCCAGAAGCTGCTGAACTGGGGCTTCCAGAACTTCGATACGGTCAAGCTGTACTCGAAGGGCCAGGCCGTGGCCACGCCGGAAGTGTGGAAGGGTTCGAAAGGCACCGTGAAAATCGGTTTCGCCCGCGATGTGCTCGTCACAGTACCAAAAGGCACGGCTGCCAAGATGAAACCTGTGCTGGAACGCAAGGACCCGCTGGTCGCGCCATTGGCTGAAAACGCCCCTGTCGGCAAGCTGAAAATGATGGTCGACGACAAGGTCCTGCTGGAACTGCCTGTCGTGGCGCTGGAAACCATCAACCAGGCAACGATCTTCGGCCGCGCCTGGGATTCGATGCGCCTGTGGATGAAATAAGCAGTTAGCGATTCCCCATAAAAATGCCCGCAGATGCTGCGGGCATTTTTTTCGTCTGTCCCGCCGCCGCTTTCTCCACAGCATGCTGTAGCGTAGCTGGCTATAATCGTGGCGTCACCTTCGTCTCCACCATCAGAAAGCCAGCCCATGAGCCATGTGTTTCCCGCCAGCCTGCAAGCGCCGCGCAGCCGTTTGAGCAGCAACGGTCCCGAACTGTCGCGCATCGTCGCCGGCATGTGGCGCATCGGCGAGTGGAATATGTCGGCGCAGCAGCGCCTCGCTTTCATCGAGCAATGCCTGGCGCTGGGCGTGTCGAGCTTCGATCATGCCGATATCTATGGCGATTACAGCGCCGAAGGGCTATTTGGCGAAGCGCTGGCCCTGCAGCCGGGCTTGCGCGACAAGATGGAGCTGGTCAGCAAGTGCGGCATCAAGCTGCTGTCGCCGCACCGTCCCGGCCATGCCATCCAGCATTACGACACGAGCGCGGCGCACATCACCAGCTCCGTGGAACACACCTTGCGCCAGCTGCACACGGACCGCCTGGACTTGCTGCTGATCCACCGTCCCGACCCGCTGATGGATTTCGACGAGATCGCCGGCGCCTTCACGCAATTGAAAGCGGCAGGCAAGGTGCTGCACTTTGGCGTGTCGAACTTCAGCCGCCACCAGTTCGAGTGCCTGCACCGGCGCTTCCCGCTGGTGACGAACCAGGTGGAATTTTCGCCGCTGCACGTGGCGCCCCTGTTCGATGAAACCTTCGACGGCTTGCAGGATCTGAAAGTGGCGCCGATGATCTGGTCGCCGCTGGCGGGCGGCCGGCTGTTCCAGGGCGGCGATGCGAATGTGGAGAACTTGCGCAATGTGATCAAGCAGATCGCGGATCAGCTGCAGCGTCCGTTTGCCAGCGTCGTGTTTGCCTGGATCATGCAACTGCCATGCCGCCCCCTGCCGCTGACGGGCACGGGACGCATCGAAGCCGTGGGCGTGGCCGTGGAAGGCACGCAATTTACGCTCAGCCGCAGCGACTGGTTCGCCATCCTGCGCGCCGCGCGCGGGCACGAGGTGGCTTAGTCGATTTCGTCAGGGTCGTTGAAAACCTGGGGAAGCGCAATGCCGCGCCAACCCAGGTACCACGCCAGGTTGAGCAGCAGGGTGGCGCCGATGTAGACGGCGAAGAACAGCGCGAAGAAGCTGGTCTTCAGCCACACGAGCAGGGCGATGGCCACGATCAGCACCAGCAGCGCGGCCAGGCTTTTCTTTTGCTTGGAGCTGGGGAAACGCAAGGTCGACACCATCAGGCTGCCCACGCCGACGAGCAGCAGCATCAGCAGATAGCTGTGCAGCATGGAATCGATGGGCGCCGGCCAGGCCACCACCACGGCCGCCACGCAGGCGGCCCCGGCCGTGATCGGCATGCCGACGAAATACAGGGGGTCCGTGCGCCCCACGTTCACATTGAAGCGCGCCAGACGCATGGCACCGCACGCGACAAAGAAGAAGCTGGCCATGCCGCCAAAGCGCAGCAGCAGCGGATCATGCACGCCCATCTGCACGAAGCCATAGCAGTACAACAGGACGGCCGGGGCGCAGCCGAAATTCATCACGTCGGCGATGGAATCGAGCTGCACGCCGAATTGCGAACTGGTGTTCGTCAGGCGCGCGACATAGCCGTCGAGCGCATCGAACACGCCGGCCAGCACCAGCAGTGCCGCCGCCAGGCGGTAGGCATCCGCGTCGCCCACGGCGGCGTTATCGACGGAAATGACGATGCTGGCAAAACCGCATGCTATCGAAAGCAAAGTCACCATGCTGGGCAAGGCGTATTTGGCGCGCTGCAGGCGCGACTTGGGCAATGTATTCAAATGTATGGACAATCAAAGTAGCGGAAATAAGGCAATGCAGCGGCAAACGCTGCGCTACGCTCATTCTACCCTGCGCCGCTGCGGCACCGTCCGCGCACAAGCGCGACATATCTTTTCATGGATGCGCTACGCGGTATCAAAATACCTTAGAATCGTTTTACAGGACAGCACGCTGGCCCCACCGCTGTCCGCCTACCTATACAGGAGCCGACTTGATTGCCTCGTCACTGCGTTGGAAATACTGGATACCCGCCCTGCTGAGTGCAGCACTGCTGAGCGCCTGCGGCGGCGGCGATAGCGGCAGCAATACGTCGCTGAGCACCTCGACCCCGGCCGGGCAGCTGACACAGGAGCCCGGCGCTCCCGTCCTCAGCAACAATATTGCCACCGATGGCTTTAACTGGTTCAACTACCGGCGCAGCCAGATCGGCCTGTCGCCGATGGTGCGCAATAGCCTGATCGACAGCGCGGCCCTGGGCCATTCCAGCTATCTCAATCTCAACAGTACGGTGGCGCACGAGCAGGTGCAGGGCAAGCCCGGCTTTACGGGCGTCAAGCTGGGCGACCGCCTGGCCAAGGCCGGCTACGTCGTCACCTCGCTGCAGGGCGAAGTCATCGCCGGCGCGGGCAACACGTCCGGCTTTTACCTGGCCGAAGAGCTGGTCACGGCCATCTATCACCGCTTCGTCATTTTCGAGCCGCTGTTCAAGGAAGGTGGCGCGGGCGCGGCCGTCAGCGGCTCCGGCTATGCGTATTTCACCACCGACATGGCCGGCAACCGCAACTATGGCCCCGGGCTGGCGGCGGGACAGATCGTCACCTATCCTTTCAGCGGACAGCAGAAGGTGGCCGTCAGTTTTTCCAGCGATAACGAATCGCCCGATCCCGTGCCGAACCAGGACGTGGTCGGCTACCCGATCAGCGTGCATGCCAACTACGGCACGCCAGTCAGCGTGACGGCGTTCAGCGTGCGCCAGCGCGGTGCCGCCACGGACCTGGCGGTGCGCCTGCTCACCAGCGGCAACGATGTGCATACGCCGGTCTCGGCCGCATCCATCATCCCGCTGGCGACCTTGAACGCGAACACCAGCTATGACGTGAGTTTCATCGGCAAAGTCAATGGCGCGGACGTCACGCACAGCTGGTCATTCACGACGCGCTAGCGATGTCGATGGCGGCCAAGCGGGCGCGGCGTCGAAGATGACTGGATGTAGAATAGCTGTTCCTGCTTTACGGCAATTGAGAAGTTTTGGGGCGCTCTGTACAGCATGCTGAAACCACACGCCACTTGCGATGATGACGCCGCCGTTGCGGCATCCGACATGGTCCGTATTCTCGATGTCGAGAACGGACTGGGCCGCATCATGGGCGACCGCATCCTGTACCTGAAAATCCTGCGCCGCTTCCTGCACGACCACGGCACCACGCCGTGCCAGATCCGCGCCGAATTCGACACGGGCAACTACGCTTCCGCGCGCCTGAAGGCGCATACCCTGAAAGGCGCCGCCGGCATGATCGGCGCGCGCCACGTGCACAGCCTGGCGGAAACCCTGGAATCGGCACTGCGTGCGCAGGCGCCCGACCTGGCCCAGCAGATGCTGCAGCTGGAACTGGCGCAGGATCAATTGCTCGGCGCGGTCAGCAGCATGCTGGGCACGCCGGAAGCGGCCCATACGGCGGCGCAGGACGTGGCGCCCGACCCGGCCGCACCCGCCATCCAGCTGCTGCTGGCGCGCCTGGCCAGCCACCTGCGCGAAGGCGACGGCGCGGCCATCGATATCCTGGAAAACTCGGCCAGCCTGCTCGCGGCCAGCCTGGGCGTCAACGTCTACCAGGAAGTAGCAGCCGCCGCGCACGAGTTCGATTTCGAAGGCGCCCTGGCGGCGCTGCTGCGGCGCCGCTAGCGCTCAGCTGTTGTACTGCGCCTCTTCCGCATACGCCACGCAACAACTCTTGCAACAGAAACGGCGCACGGCATCGAGCGGCTTGTCGCAGTACCAGCATGCGCCTTTTGGCGGCAGCGCTGCGATCAATTGCGGCAGGGAAGGCAATGGCGGCGCCACCATCCCCCTGCATTCCACGACTTCCGGCTGTTCGCTGTCCATGGCGCTTCCTTTCCTAGCGGCACTTCAAGGCCGCTCAGCAAGATTACGTCAGCGTCGTTTGAAGCCCATGACATTTCTCAACCGGGGCCACGCTTGCCCCATCGGCCCCTTGAAATTTCCAAACGACAACGTTGTCACTTCACACTACAATCAGTGTTCCGTTCACTTGCGCGTTCGCCATGAAACACATTCCCCTGCTGCTCTCCTGCCTGCTGCTCAGCGCCTGCGCCACGCGCGCGCCCACCGCCTACACCCTCAATTCAGGCGCCGAACGCACGCCGGAACAATTGGCGGTGGTGTTCGAACACGCCGACCTGACCCTGCGCATCGACCCGGCCCGCCGCAGCATTGCCGGCGACGCGCGCCTGACCTTCCTGGCCACGCAGCCGATCTCGCGTTTCGCGCTGGACCTGGACCGCAACCTGCCCGTCGATGCCATTGAAATCGACGGTAAGGCGCTGCGGCCGCAAGACTATGCCAATCAGGACGGGCGCCTGAGCATGACCTTGCCTGCCACCCTCGCGGCAGGCGCACGCACCACCATCCGCGTCGTCTACCACGGCGTGCCGCACGTCGCCGTGAAAGCGCCGTGGGATGGCGGCATGGTCTGGTCGAGCACGGCCGCTGGCGCGCCATGGATCGCCAGCGCCGTGCAAGGCGAAGGCTGCGACCTGTTCTGGCCCTGCATCGACCATCCGATGGGCAAGGCCCGGCTGATCGACCAGCACATCATCGTGCCGGCGCCGCTGGTGGCCGCCGGCAATGGCATCGCGCTCGGCATGGACGAGGCCGATGGCTGGCGCACCTGGCACTGGCGCGCCAAGCATCCGAGCACCTATGGCATCGCCCTCAACGTGGCGCCCTACCGCAGCCTGCAGGGCGAGTATGTGAGCCGCTACGGCAACCGCATCCCCCTGCAATTCTGGTATCTGCCGGAAAGCGAGGCCAAGGCGGGCGCCCTGTTCGCGGAATTGCCGCCCATGCTCAACTTTTTTGAAAGCGTCATCGGCCCCTACCCGTTTGCCGATGAGAAAGTCGGTATCGCCGAAACCCCGCACAAGGGCATGGAACACCAGACCATCAATGCCTATGGCAACAAATTCGCCAAGACCAGCTATGGCTACGATGAATTGCTGCAGCATGAATTTGCCCATGAATGGTTCGGCAACCAGCTGACCAACAGCAACTGGGACGATATGTGGCTGCACGAAGGCTTCGGCACGTATATGCAACCGCTGTACATGCAATATCTGCGGGGCGAGCAAGAGTATTTTGCTTCATTGCAGCAAATGCGCGCCGGCATCATCAACAAGGCGCCCATGGTGTCGGGCAAGCCGAAAAGCGAGGAAGAAGTCTACGACCTGAAAAAGGGCGGGCCGGGCGGCGACCTGTATGTGAAAGGAGCGCTGGTGCTGCACACCTTGCGCGGCCTGATCGGCGACGACGCCTTCTTCCGCGCCGTGCGCCTGCTCGTCTACGGCACGGAACAGCCGCAGCCGGGCCAGTTCCAGCCGCGCTATGGCAGCACGACGGAATTCATGGCCATCGTCAACAAAGTCACGGGCAGCAATTACGACTGGTTCTTCCAGGTCTATCTGTACCAGGCGGCATTGCCCGAGCTGTCCGCCGTGCGCGACGGCGACACCTTGCGCCTGCTATGGAAGACGCCGGCCGACATCGCCTTCCCGATGCCGGTGGAAGTGCGTATCGGCAAAGAAATCCATACCGTTCCCATGTCGCTGGGCTTTGGCGAACTGCCCCTGCCGGCTGGCGCCACATACACGCTCGACCCGCACTCGCGCGTGCTGCGCCGCGCCGAGCATATCGAGACGTTCCAGAAGTTCAGGGAGCAGGCGAAGGCGAAGAAGGGGTAACAAACCCTGGGGTCAGACCCCCTCGCACGTTAGCGATGACCTTTTTTCACCGTTCGGACTTATTTCCGAAAGCTCCTGACCGCATCATTCGCATGCGCGTCGATGACTTTTTTGATCGCCGGCTGTCCCGCATACTTGGCGGACAGCCGCTTCCACTGCCGCTGCGCCTGGCCGCAAGAATCGTCCACGGCAGCGATGATCTCGCGCTGGCGCGCCTTGTCGTTGTCATCCCACTCGCCGGCAAAGTGCTCGCACATCTGGGCGTTCTCGACGAACTTCGCCACGTCCTTGGGCAACTTTTCCTGCGCGCCAGCCAGCATGGGCAGGCAACTGAACAGCAGAACAAGCAGCTGCTTCATCGAACCTCCTTATTTGCCGATGCAGAAACGGCTGAAGATCACGCCCAGCAGATCGTCAGGCGAGAATTCGCCGGTGATGCTCGACAGTTGCACCTGCGCCAGGCGCAGCTCTTCGGCAAACAGGTCCAGCGACTGGTCGTCCTGCGCCGCATGCGCGGCGGCGATATCGAGATGCTTGCCGGCCGATTTCAAGGCGATCAGATGGCGTTCGCGCGCCAGGTACAGCGATTCGCCCGTCTGCTGCCAGCCGGCGATGCGCAGAAGCTCGGCGCGCAAGAGGTCAATGCCGATGTGCTCGTGCGCCGACAGATACACATGGGTGGCGTCGGGCATGCTGTCGACGCCGGGCTTGTGGCCGGACAGATCGATCTTGTTCCACACGCGCACCACGGGCACGCCTTCGGGGAAGGCGGCGACGATGGTTTCATCGGCCAGGGTCGGGCCGTGGTCGGCGTCGAGCAGGTGCAAGATCACGTCCGCCTTGCCGATTTCGCCCCAGGTGCGTTCGATGCCGATGCGCTCGACGGCGTCGATGGTGTCGCCCGCGCTGCGGATGCCGGCCGTGTCGATGATGTTGAGCGGAATGCCTTCAATCTGGATGGTTTCGCTGACCTTGTCGCGCGTGGTGCCGGCGATCGGCGTGACGATGGCCACGTCGGCGCCCGCCAGCGCGTTCAGCAGCGACGATTTACCGACGTTCGGCTGTCCGGCCAGCACGACATTGAGACCTTCGCGCAGCAACGCGCCCTGCGCCGCCTGGGCAAACACTTTGTTCAACGCTTCGATGACGGCTTTCAATTGGCCGCGCGCATTCGATTTTTCCAGGAAGTCGATTTCCTCTTCCGGGAAATCCAGGGTCGCCTCGACCAGCATGCGCAAGCCCGTCACCTGCTCGACCAGCGCGTGGATGGTGTTCGAGAACGCGCCCGACAGCGATTGCGAAGCGGACTTGGCCGCCGCTTCCGTGGATGCGTCGATCAGGTCGGCCACGGCTTCCGCTTGCGCAAGGTCCAGCTTGTCATTGAGAAACGCGCGGCGCGTGAATTCGCCCGGCTCGGCCAGGCGCAAGCCGCTGTCACGGCCCGCTTCGAGCACGCGCGCCAGCAGCAACTGCAGCACGATGGGGCCGCCGTGGCCCTGCAATTCCAGCACGTCTTCGCCCGTGTACGAATGCGGACCCTTGAAGTGGATGGCGATGCCCTGGTCGATGATGCTGCCATCGGCTTCCGTGAATGGCAGATAGGTGGCGTGGCGCGGTTTCAATTGCTGTGCGCCGAACAGGGCCGTCATTAAGGGAGCGAGGTTTTTGCCGGAGGCGCGTACCACGCCGATGCCGCCGCGACCGGGAGCGGTGGCAATGGCGGCGATAGGGGAAGAGTCGAGTTTCATGGGGATATTGTAATAGGTACGGCAAGGGAAGTGCAGCAACGTAGGTCGGCTTAGCGCGCAGCGTGTAAGCCGACGCAGCACACGCTGGCGATAGTGTCGGATTACGCGTGGCCTTGCCACGCCAATCCGACCTACAAGAATTAAAAAGCCCGCACTAGGCGGGCTTTCTGTTCGCTGGCCGGAATTACTTGGCGGCAGGCGCGTATTTCTTGGTGATCACCCATTGCTGGCCGATCGACAGGACGTTGTTGACGACCCAGTAGAGTACCAAGCCCGACGGGAAGAAGAAGAACATCACCGAGAATGCCAGTGGCATGAACAGCATCATCTTCGCTTGCATCGGATCGGCAGGAGCCGGGTTCAGCTTGGTCGTGATGTACATCGAGATCGCGTACAGCACTGGCAGGATGCACCATGGGTCATGCTGGGCCAGGTCGGTGATCCAGCCGATCCATGGCGCGCCGCGGATTTCCACGGACGCGTTCAGCACCCAGTACAGGGCGATAAAGACGGGCATCTGGATCAGGATCGGCAGGCAGCCGCCCAGCGGATTGATCTTTTCCGTCTTGTACAGCTCCATCGTGGCCTGGTTCATCTTTTGCGGATCGCCTTTGTAGCGCTCGCGAATCGCCTGCATCTTCGGCGTGACCAGTTTCATCTTGGCCATGCTGCGGTAGCCGGCGGCCGACAGCGGGAAGAAGGCCAGCTTGATCAGGATCGTGAAGGCGATGATGGTCCAGCCCCAGTTGCCCAGCACGCTGTGGATCTGTTCCATGACCCAGAACATCGGCTTGGCGATGATGGTCAGCCAGCCGTAATCCTTGACCAGTTCCAGGCCCGGCGAGACCGGTTCGAGCAGGTGGGCGATTTGCGGACCCGAATACAGCTTGCTGTCCATGCTGGCCGAGGCGCCTGGCGCCAGGGTAGGCAATGGCAGCACGTTGCCGATGGCGTACAAATTGGTGCCGACCTTCTTCGTGAAGATGTCGCGCTTGGCGTTTTCAGGCGGAACGAAAGCCGAGACGAAGAAGTGTTGCGAAATCGCAAACCAGCCGCCATTCGCCGTGGCCGGATGCAGACCCTTCATGGCGTTGTCGTTGCCCTTCTTCTCGTCTTCCACTGCCGCTTTTTCGATTTTCTCGAACGTCAGCTTCTGGTACTTGTCTTGCGGCGTGTACAGGGTCGGACCCGTGAAGCTGCTGTTGAAGAACGAGTCGCCGACCGGCTTGTTGCCGTCATGCGTCAGTTGCAGATACAGCTGCGGCGTCACGGGCGCTGCGCCCACGTTGGCCACATCGTGGCGCACGTCGATGACGTAATCGCCGCGCTTGAAGGTAAACGTCTTGGTCAGCTTGACGCCGCCTTCGACCGCTTCCATCACCAGTTGCACTTGCTTGCCGTCGCCGAGGGTGCGCACGCCAGGCTGCACGGTGAAACCGCTCGCATGGGTGGGGAATGGACCGCCGACCAGGCCCGACTGCGCCAGATAGGTGCGGTTCGCGCCTTCGTCGAACAGCACTTCGTTTTGCTTGCCATCGTCAGGCTGGCACCATTTGAACAGGCCGAAGCAGCCGCCGAACCAGCCCGGATTGCCCGCGCCCTTGAACTTCAGCAATTCCAGACGCTTGACCTGGCCGCCCAGGGTGTCGATGTCGACCTTGATGACGTCGGTGGTGATGGTAATCACTTCGCGCTTGAACGCGGCGGGATCGGTCGCTTCGCCAGGCACGGCGGCTGCGCCGGCAGCCGCGGCAGCCAGGGCGTCCGTCTTGGCCGGGGTGACAGGCGCCTTGGCGGTTTGTTCCGTGTTCGCGGAGAACATCGACGGCTTGCCGTTCGAGATCATCCATTCGTTCCAGAGAATTACCAGCGAGACGGAAAACACGATCCACAGGATGGTACGTTTATTGATATCCATTAGGGTATTTGTCAGGAGTGGTTGCAACCGCAAGCGGTCGTTGAAGATTGTTTACCGTCGGCCGGCGGCACCGGGTCGACGCCCCCTTCATTCCAGGGGTGGCAACGGCACAGGCGCTTGGCAGCCAGCAGGCTGCCCTTGGCCGTACCGTGCACTCGCAGCGCTTCCATCGCGTAATGCGAACAGCTCGGATAGAAACGGCAATTCTGTCCCAGCATGGGGCTGATCAGCAACTGATAAGCGCGCAGCAGGAACAGCAGCAGGGTTTTCATGGCGCGGATGGTGGTGGCGCAGCAACAGAACGGGCCTGGGCGGCGATTTGCGCCGCGAACAGGCGGCTCAATTCTTCACGCAGCTCGGCTTTGAGCTTGGTCGTGGTGGCCGGGCCATCCTTGCTGTTGACGGCGCGCGACAAACGCACCACGCAGTCGACCGGCGGCATCGCGCTGTTGCGAAACAGCTCGCGCGTGACGCGCTTGATCGTGTTGCGGGTCGCCGCGCGCGGCGCGAAACGCTTCGCCACAACGACGCCCAGCCGCGCATGCGGCAATTGATTGTGTCGGGTGTACAGCACAAAATGCGCTGTTTTTTGCGAAGGGCGCAAACGAAAAACGGATGAAAATTCATCCGTTTTAACGATACGCCGAACGCGCGCGAAGTCGTGTGAACCTTCGCGTTGATTGCCGACTGGAGTACAGCTAGCCACGCGATCAGCTGTCAACGACAAGCCTAGACGGCCAGACGTTTGCGGCCCTTTGCGCGACGTGCGTTGAGCACATCACGGCCACCACGGGTAGCCATACGAGCGCGGAAGCCGTGCGTACGCTTGCGGCGAACGACGGAAGGTTGGTAAGTACGTTTCATGTTGGTCTCGCTAAAAACAAAAAAAATGCAAAATCGGGTCTGACGTCCCGTCAGTTTTTGGTGCCAATGACAATCGCGCACTTATGCCAAGGCACAAGCTGGCCAATCTCATCGCCCGCTTAATCCACGCTTAGTCCATATTGTCGTTCCAAATGAATAAACACGGAATACGGGCGGGGAACCCTGAATTATTCAGCATATGCCCCCCTCTTGTCAAGGATTGCCGTGATCGCCTGGAAATTTGCGCGCCGGCCCCCATCTGCTTGCAAGGCCCCGCCACAGGCCGCGCCAGCACTGCTTGTGACGGGATAACCGGGGGATAAGTCGCCTCTTATGCACATGGCGCCCCACCCCGCCACAGAAAAATAAGCGTCGTGCCTGTGGATAACTTTCTCAGTCGGGAGTAGAATAGCGCGTTACGTGTGGCGAGCCCTCGCGCGACGCCGGCCTTGCAACACGGTGAACGCAGGGCAGAATCGATACGCCCTCCCACACCTTTTCACATAGACATAC